>NZ_JAPNLJ010000002.1:17676-340429 GCF_026627445.1 Streptomyces sp. H27-H1 | reverse complement strand
AGTCGGGGCCGGGGTCGGGGCCGGGGTCGGGGGAGCCGAGGGGGCCGGCGGGGCCGGGGCGGGCTGCCCCGGGGTCCGCGCGCCCTGTCACGCGTCGACCGCCTTCAGTGCCCAGCGCAGCTGCTCCACCAGCCGCTTCCCGGTGCTCGTCAGCTCCGCCGCCCCCGACAGCCGGTCCAGCGCCCGGTTGATCCGGTCCAGCCCGCCCGGCTCCGCGGCGGCGGTCGCCCGCTGGTAGGCCTCCACGGCCACCCGCTCGTGTACGTCGGCCAGCAGCCGGGACACCGGGACCGGGCGCTCCCGCCACGGCGAGGGGTGCTGCCACTCCCCGTCCAGCGCGTACAGGTCGGCCACCTCGGTCAGTGCCTGGAGCCCGGCCCGCCGCCGCCCGGTCAGCAGCGCGAGCGCGGTCTCCGCCACCCCCGCCGCGTACGGCACTCCGAGCGCGCCCGGACCGTGGCGCCCGGCCTCGCCCCAGCCGCGGGCCCGGGGGCCGCCCGCGAGCGGGGTCAGCGTGGTCAGCCCGCTGCCGGCCGCCCGCGCGAACTCGGGCACCGAGGAGTGCAGCAGCGCCCACGCCGCGTCGAGGCGATCGCGCCATTCCTGGGCCTCCCCGGCGCCGAGCCGCAGCCTGGGCGGGCGGGCGAAGCAGTTGCGGTGGGGATCCAGGTCCTCCAGCGCGACCGGGGCCCCGTGCGGCCCCGGCGACCAGGTGCGTACGGGCTGCCAGCGCGCGTCACCCGCCGCGGGCCCGAAGCGGTGCCCGGGGCGGCCCTCCTCGCGGACGGCGTACCCGCCGTCGGCGGCGTGCAGGGTGGCCCGCCCGTCGGTGCCGGGCTCGCCCAGGCGCAGCAGGCCGAGCGTCGGGAGGTACACCTCGCCGTCCCGGTAGAGGACCTCGGCGGGCAGGTCGAGCCCGCCGCGCAGGACGGCGGCGGCGGCCAGCGCGGTCAGCCGGCGGGCCGCCTCGGAGGCGTCGGTGCGGCCCTCGAGCCCGGGGTCGAGGCAGGCCATGACCCAGGTCCGGGTGAAGGGGTGGGCCAGTACGGCGTCCAGCGCGTCCGCGCCCCCCTGTCCGGCACGCTCCACGGCGCCCAGCACCCGCCAGGCGCGCTCCCAGTCGCAATCACCCGTTCGGCGGTCGTTCAAGAGGGCTAGCAGGTCCCGGGTGAGCTGCTCCTGGGAGGCGGCCAGCTCGGCCGGGTCGGACAGTTCCGGCGCGCTCGCGCCGGCACTCGTACGCCCCTCCACGCCGTCGACGAGCTCGCGCAGATCGGTGCAGTAGACGGAGGGGTTGTCGAAGTTCCCGGGGGCCCCGGTGCCCGGGGCATCGGCCGGATCCGCCTTGTAGCGGTGCGTGTAGAGCCCGCCTCCGCACGAACGTACGACGGGGCACCGGCGGCACGCATCGCTGACACCGGCCAGGCCCAGCTGCCGGGCTCGGACCCCGGGATGGGCCGCGACCAGGTCAAAGGGGTGATCGAAGACGTTGAACCCGGTGGCGGCGGCCCCCTCGAAGGCGCTCTTCAGGGAATCCACCTGCTCCAGGCTCCCGTCGGTCTCCACCACCACGAGATCGGTGGGTGCGAGGCCGAGGGCCTCGGTGAGGCTGGGGCCGCCGGCCAGCGTGGAGAACAGCGAGTCGAAGAGCCGTACCGGGACCGGGCGTCCGCGGTGGTCCCAGTGGTCGAAGACCCGCAGCAGCCAGCGCGCGTAGGTGTCGGGGGCCTCGTCCGGGCGGACCGGGGGCGTCTGCCAGGTGGCGTGCGGAAGGAGGAAGTCCACGCGCGGCGGGGCCAGTTCGACGAGGGCGTCGAGCACGGCGACGGGATCGTTGGCCACGTCGACGGTGCAGAGCAGGCCCTGGTAGAGGTGGCGGTAGGGCTCGGTGCGCAGGAGGTCCACTGCGGCCAGGACCAGGGGGTGGCTGGTGCGTCCGTCGGCGAAGCGGCGGTGACGGTCGTTGGCCGCGCGGTCGCCGTCGAGGGAGACGCTGACGCTGACGCCGTATTCCGCGAAGAGGTCCAGGTAACGGGTGCTGAGCTGGAGGCCGTTGGTGTGGATGCGCAGGTCGAGGGCGGCGACGCCGTCGAGGGCGCGGGTGAATTCCTCGCACACGAGCCGGAGGCGGGCGGGGCCCGCGAGAAGCGGTTCCCCTCCGTGAAGGATGACCGTGACGGAGGGGAGTGCGTGTGTCCTCGCATGTTCGGCGAGCCGCGACGCAGTCTGTGCAACGGCCTCGGGGGAGATCACTTTCGGCCGGTCACGCCAGCTCTGATCTGCATGTTCGTAGACATAGCAATGATCACAAGCAAGATCACATCTG
Source organism: Streptomyces sp. H27-H1 (assembly GCF_026627445.1). Classification (GTDB taxonomy): domain Bacteria; phylum Actinomycetota; class Actinomycetes; order Streptomycetales; family Streptomycetaceae; genus Streptomyces. Next base: position 338,103 of record NZ_JAPNLJ010000002.1, on the reverse strand, counting down.
CTGTGAACTTTAAGGACGATCTCGCGAAAAGCGATCAGGCCGGTCATTCCGCCAGTCTAGAGCGGTGACTTCGGGGTCAGAGTGCAGAGTTGAAGATGGGCGTCTGAACCTTTCGACCGGATTCCGTCGGAAGCACGCGGCCCAGGGTCGCGGACGCGCGCGCACCGCGGACGTCGATCCGGTCGAGCGGGACGCGGCGTGCCGTGACGGTGCTGGTCGGGGGGGTTGCGGAGGTGTTCATGACGCCGTCCTCGGGGAGGTCATGGGGAATGGGAAGGGTTGACATCGGCGAGGAGCCAGTGCCTGGCGCGGACTTTACCTGGCTGACCGCCCATCGGCTCGCTAAACCGGTCCGGCGGTTTCTGCAAACTGCCCTCTCGATCGAACGATTGTGACGAACGGTCACGTGCCCGTGGCATATGTGACCGAATTCAATGGGGTTCCGCCCCGGCCGTTCATCCTGACTCCTTCGTGGATACCCCCACCTTTAGGTGGGGGAGGAAACGAAGCACCTGCGGAGCGGGGCAATGGGCTGCGATTCGCCCTCTGGGTGGACCGTAGCGCTCTGACCGGCAGGTTTGATCTTCACCTGTTGTGAGGCTAGTTTGTGAGCCATGACCGTGACTCACGCGAAGCGGGCGTTCAAGTACCGCTTCTATCCGACGGATGCGCAGGCCGCCGAGCTGTCGCGCACCTTCGGATGCGTGCGGAAGGTCTACAACATGGCGCTCGCGGCCCGTACCGAGGCGTGGGCACGGGGTGAGCGGGTCAACTACAACCAGACCTCGGCGCTGCTGACCGTGTGGAAGAAGACCGAGGAGCTGGCCTACTTGTCCGAGGTGTCCTCGGTTCCGTTGCAGCAGACGCTGCGGCACTTGCAGGTGGCGTTCACGAACTTCTTCGGGAAGCGGGCGAAGTACCCGCGGTTCAAGTCGCGGAAGAAGTCCCGCCGCAGTGTCGAGTACACGACCAGTGCGTTCCGCTACCGGGACGGCGGTCTGACTCTGGCCAAGATGTCCGAACCGCTGGACATCGTGTGGTCCCGGGCTTTGCCCGAGGGCGTCAGCCCGTCCACCGTGACCGTGTCGCAGGACGCGGCCGGCCGCTGGTTCGTCTCGATGCTGTGCGAAGACTCCACCGTCGTGCCGCTGCCCGCCACCACGACGGCGGTCGGCATCGACGTGGGCCTGACCCACCTGCTGACCCTCTCCACTGGGGAGAAGATCGCCAACCCGAGGCACGAACGCAAGGACCGTGCCCGCCTCGCCCTGGCCCAGCGCCGTCTGGCGAAGAAGGCCAAGGGCGACGGCGCCAACCGGGCCAAGGCCCGGCGCACGGCAGCCAAGGTCTACGCCCGGATCACCGACCGGCGCCGCGACCACCTGCACAAGCTGACCACCCGACTCGTGCGCGAAAACCAAACGCTCGTGATCGAGGACCTCACCGTCCGCAACATGGTCAAGAACCAGAGCCTGGCCCGCGCCATCAGCGACGCGGCATGGGCCGACTTCAGGAGCATGCTGGAGTACAAGGCCGCCTGGTACGGGCGGGACGTGGTCGCCGTCGACCGGTGGTTCCCCTCGTCTAAGCTGTGCTCCACCTGCGGAACCATCGCATCGAAGATGCCCCTGCACGTCCGCACGTGGACGTGCGACTGCGGCACGACCCACGACAGGGACGTGAACGCGGCGAAGAACCTTCTGGCGGCCGGGCTGGCCGTGACAGTCTGTGGAGCTGGTGTAAGACCTCAACGGAGTTCTCCGGGCGGGCAGTCGGCGACGAAGCAGAAAGCCCCACGGCGCGAGTCGTAGGAATCTCCTCCCTTTAGGGAGGGGAGGACGTCAATTGAATGCAAGATCGATTTCCCGCCCGGCGGCCTTCCGGGCCGCTTCCCGGGCCCCTCTTAGGCCGGCTGCTGCTCGTTGACGGGAGGTGCGGGCACCTCTCTGAGCAGCCACGTCAGTATGTCGGGCAGGGCGCGCAGGGCCGCGAAGTGCGCGGCGGCCGGGTCGATGTTCGTGGTGGCGCCCGGGATCCGGCTGGCCAGCCAGCGGGAGTGGCCCACGGGCGAGAACACGTCGAGTTCGCCGTGCCAGATCAGCACCGGGCAGCGGATGTCCGCCGGGTCGAAGCCCCAGGGGCCGCTGAAGGCGATGGCGTCGTCGATCCAGCCGTAGGCGGAGGTGCGGACCCCCTCGCGGTAATTGCGCAGCAGCATGGCCCGTAACCCCGCGTCCGCGACGATCATGCGGTCGCTCTCGGTGAGCTCGCGGCGCAGCTCGTCCAGGAGCCGGCCGGGGTCCTCGGCGATCCCGGCGGCGCGCGGGATCAGCCGGGCGGCGAGCTCCTCGGGGTCCCGGCCGGCCGTGGAGTGCTCCCGGACGTTGGAGGGGGACATGCCCTCGAACCAGTCCAGGTTCTCCGCGTCCCGGGGGGCCAGGGAGACCAGCGCGGCGGTCCGGGTGACCCGGTCGGGGAGCAGGGCGGCGCAGGCCAGCGCTCCGGGGCCGCCGCCGGAGCGGCCGGCCACGGCGAAGGCGTCCAGGCCCAGGGAGTCGGCGATCGCGGCCACCTCGGCGGCAACGTCGGCGACGGTGCGGCCCGGATGGCGGTCGGAGCCCCCGTAGCCCGGCCGGTCGTAGGCGATGAGCTGCATCCGGCGCTGGTAGAGGACCATGCCCCGGGGAGCGGGGCCCAGTCTGCTGCCGGGCATTCCGTGGAGCAGGAAAACGGGTTTGCCGTCCGGGTCGCCCCAGCGCTCGACCGTCAGATTCCGTCCGTCCGCGACGCGCACCTGACTGCGCACGCGCTCCCTCCCTCACGGTCGACGCGACTCGTCACGGTGATTGTGCTCGCTGGGGGAGGAGCGCGGTAGGGCGCACTTCGTCAGAAATTCTTGTGAAAGTTTTCACAAGCACGCAGGGGTCTTAGGTCCCGAGGTATTCGCACAGGTCAGACGGGCGATCGGCGGGTGGTGAACGGGCGTGAACGGCCCTTCGGCCCGGCGGGAAAGGGCTTTTTCGGCGGCACGGCTTCCGCTTTTGGGTGTCGAATTGAGTCATCAGGAAAGCGGTTCGGGTTGAGTCGAAATGAAGGAGTTCCTGCCATGCAGGCGAACGAGATGGTGGATGGACTGGTCCAGGGGGCGCTCAAGGCTCTCGACCAGTTCTCGTCGTTCAACCAGGAGCAGGTCGACCACATCGTCAAGAAGGCCTCGCTGGCCGCGCTGAGCCAGCACGGCGAGCTCGCCCAGCTCGCCGTCGAGGAGACCGGCCGCGGTCTGTTCGAGGACAAGGCCGTCAAGAACCTCTTCGCCTGCGAGCACGTCGTGAACTCGATGCGCGGGCTGAAGACGGCCGGCGTCATCCGCCGTGACGAGTTGAACGGCATCACGGAGATAGCCGAGCCCGTAGGCGTCGTCTGCGCGATGACCCCGGTCACCAACCCGACCTCCACCACGCTCTTCAAGGCGCTGATCGCCCTGAAGACCCGCAATCCCATCATCTTCGCCTTCCACCCCTCCGCGCAGAACTGCTCGGCCGAGGCCGCCCGCATCATCCGCGACGCCGCCGTCGCCGCGGGCGCCCCCGAGAACTGCGTCCAGTGGGTCACCGCCCCCTCCATGGAGGCCACCGGCGCCCTCATGAACCACCCGGGCGTCTCCACCATCCTCGCGACCGGCGGAAACGCCATGGTCAAGGCCGCCTACTCGTGCGGCAAGCCGGCCCTGGGCGTCGGCGCGGGCAATGTCCCGGCGTACGTCCACAAGAGCGCCAAGCTCGGCCGCGCGATCCACGACATCGTGCTCTCCAAGGCCTTCGACAACGGCATGATCTGCGCCTCCGAGCAGGCCGTCATCCTCGACGCCGAGATCTACGAGAAGGGCCTCGCCGAGTTCAAGCGGCTCGGCGCCCACGTGGTCACCGCCGCCGAGAAGACCAAGCTGGAGCAGTTCGTCTTCGGAACCACCGCCTACGCGGCCGACGCCTCCGGCGCCAAGCTGAACCCGGCGGTCGTCGGCAAGTCCCCGCAGTGGATCGCCGAGCAGGCCGGCTTCGCCGTCCCCGCCGAGGCCTCCATCCTCCTCGCGGAGTGCAACGAGGTCGGCGAGAACGAGCCGCTGACCCGCGAGAAGCTCTCCCCGGTCCTCGCCGCCCTGAAGGCCTCCGACACCGAGCACGGCCTCGAACTGGCCGCCGCGATGGTCGAGTTCCACGGCCTGGGCCACAGCGCCGCCATCCATGCCGAGGACGAGGAGCTCGTCGAGGAGTTCGGCAAGAAGGTCAAGGCGATCCGAGTCATCGCCAACTCGCCCTCCACCTTCGGTGGGATCGGCGACGTCTACAACGCCTTCCTCCCCTCGCTCACGCTCGGCTGCGGCTCGTACGGACACAACTCGGTGTCGAACAACGTCACCGCCGTCAACCTGATCAACGTCAAGCGGATCGGACGGCGCAACACCAACATGCAGTGGTTCAAGGTCCCGCAGAAGATCTACTTCGAGCGCAACTCCATCCGCTACCTCGGTGAGATGGAGGGCATCAGCCGCGTCTCGATCGTCACCGACAAGACGATGGTCTCCATCGGCTTCGTGCAGAAGGTCGTGGACATCCTCCAGGCCCGCGAGGGCGCCGTGTCGATCCAGATCATCGACAACGTCGAGCCCAACCCGGAGCTCACCACCGTCCAGGCCGGCGCCGCGATGATGCGCGACTTCAAGCCCGACACGATCATCGGCCTCGGTGGCGGATCGCCGATGGACGCCGCGAAGATCATGTGGCTGATGTACGAGCGCCCGGAGGTGGAGTTCGCCGACACGAAGGAGAAGTTCTTCGACGTCCGCAAGCGCGCCTACAAGTTCCCCTCGCTCGGCGAGAAGGCCAGGATGGTCGCCATCCCGACCACCTCCGGCACCGGCTCCGAGGTCACCCCGTTCGCCGTCATCTCCGACCCGGCCGCGGCCCAGAAGTACCCGCTCGCCGACTACGCGCTGACCCCGAACGTCGCCATCGTCGACCCGATGCTGCCGATGGGCCTCCCGCCCAAGGTGACCGCCGACTCCGGCTTCGACGCCCTGACGCACGCCACCGAGGCCTACGTCTCCGCGTACTCGAACGACTACACCGACGGCCTGTGCCTCCAGGCGATCAAGCTCATCTTCGAAAACCTGCAGCGCTGCGTGGTCGACGGCCCGAACGACCCCGAGGCCCGCGAGAAGATGCACAACGCCTCCACGGTGGCGGGCATGGCCTTCGCCAACGCCTTCCTGGGCATGGTCCATGCCATGGCGCACACCCTGGGCAACACCTTCCACGTCGCCCACGGCCGCACCAACGCACTGCTCCTGCCGCACGTGATCCGCCACAACGGCACGGTCACCCACAAGGCCACCCCGTGGCCGAAGGCCGAGGTCTACCGGGCGCCGGAGCGCTTCCAGGAGATCGCGAAGATGCTGGGCCTGCCGGCCGCCACCGCCGCCGAGGGCGTCGAGTCCTACGCCAAGGCCGTCGAGGAGCTCCGCAGTAAGTGCGGGATCACCTCCTCCTTCGCCGAGGAGGGCGTGGACGAGCAGGCCTTCATCGAGGCGCTGCCGACCCAGGCCATGAACGCCTACGCCGACCAGTGCGCCCCCGCCAACCCGCGGATGCCGATGATCGACGACCTGAAGCAGCTCATGCGCCAGGCGTACTACGGCAACGCCGAGGGCGCCCCCGCCAAGAAGGCCGCCGCCAAGAAGAAGTAGCCCTTCTTCCTACCGAGAACCTCCGCTGAGGAGCGGAAGGGCCCGCCCGGGACGCCAAGACCCGGGCGGGCTCTCCACATGTCCGGGCGGGTGGCTGCGGCCGGCAGCTCCGGCGTTGGCCCCCCGGCCAGGTGGTTCCTGGCAGCATCGGCGGGATCCGAACAAGGGGGCCGGGGTCCCATGCGTTTGCGCGTCCGCTTACTCAACGTCGCCACCGCGACCCTCGCTGCCGGGGTGCTGCTCGTCGGCTGCAGCTCGACCCCGGCCGAGGAGTTGATGGAGGCCAAGTGATCCGGTGATCGGGTGGCGCCCCGGGGGCGCCCGGTTTCCCGCCTACGTGTGCGGGATCAGCAGGGCCGCCGCCGTGCGGGCGCGCTCCAGGGACGTGGTCCGGTCGGCGTCGCGCTGCCCGAGCACCACGCGGGTGCTCAGCCCGTCGAGCAGGGCGAGCAGCTCCGAGGCGCGGGCGGGGACGTCCAGGCCGGCGGCGAAGCGCCCCTGGTCCACGCCCTTGGCGAGCAGTGCCTCCAGGTCGCCCTGCCAGCCGTCGTCGATCTCCTGCTGCGCGGCGCGCAGCGCCTCGTTCGACGCGGTACGGGCCCACAGCTCGATCCAGAGCGTCCAGCGGGGGTCCCGGGGGCCGCGCGGCAGGTACAGCTCCACGAAGAGCGCGAGCTTGCGGTGGGCGGTGACCCGGCGGCTCAGCAGCTCCGCCCGTTCCGTGGCCAGCTGCTGCTCGCTCCAGCGCAGGGCGGCCAGCAGCAGCCGGTCCTTGCTGCCGAAGTAGTACAGGATGTGGCCGCCGCTGGTGCCGAGCCGTTCGGCGAGCGCGGACATGGTGAGCGTGGCCAGCCCGTCCTCGGCGATGGCCGTCATGGCCTCTTCCAGCATCCGCTCCTGGGCGATCTGCCCGTCGCGCCGCCGTGCCGCGCCCGCCCCGCCCGCTGCTCCCGACACCCCGTGCCGCCTTCCCCATCTTCGTGGGCCGACCTTATCCCGGACAGGGTCTTGACGGGGCCCTGGTCGGGAGCGCATCTTGAATGCCATTCAAGAACCTAGAACGCCATTCAATGTCGGGCGCGGCGGTTCACCGGGTCGAAGGTCAGGGACGCACACATGACGCAGCAGGAGACGACGGCCGACGTCGACGAGGTCTTCAGAGTCGAGACGCACGGCATCGACCCCATCCCCGACGCCGAGCGCCACGGTGGGGCCAAGGACCTCTTCTGGCTCTGGTTCGGCTCCAACCTCACCTTCACCTACGTGATCAACGGCGCGCTCGCCGTGGCCTTCGGCCTCTCCTTCTGGCAGGCCACCGCCGTGGTCGTGCTCAGCGGACTCTCCTTCTTCGCGATCAGCGCCGCCGGGCTCAGCGGCATCCGGACCGGAACCGCAACCCTGGTCATCTCCCGCGCGGCCTTCGGCGTACGCGGCAACTGGCCGGCCGGTGTCCTCAACTGGGTGGTGAGCATCGGCTACACCATCGTCAACACCGTCGTCGGCACCCTGGCGCTGGAGGTCTTCTTCGACGAAATCGGCCTGGGCAGCGGCACCTTGACAAGGGCCCTCGCCCTCGGCATCACCCTCGCGCTCACCTTCGCCGTCGCCATGTGGGGCCACGCCACAGTCCAGTTCGCCGAGCGCTGGATGGCGTACATCCTGGCCATCGGCTTCGGCGCCCTGCTCGTCTTCATCCTGCCCGGCGCCCAGACCACGGTCGTCGCGGCCCCCGGCCTGTCCGGCTGGAGCCTGGCCTTCGTGGTGATGCTCGCGGGGCCGTTCTCGTACCTGCCCATGCCCGCGGACTACACCCGCTACCTGCCCCGCACCACCTCGCTTAAGTCGATCACGTGGATGGGCGCGCTGGGCGGGTTCGTCTCCTCCGTGGCCCTCGGGATCGGGGGCGTCGCCGCCGCCACCCAGACGGACATGACCGACGCGGTCGCCGGAGCCGAGAGCCTGCTGCCGGGCTGGTTCCAGCCGCTGTTCCTGGCCCTGGTCCTGGGCGGCTCCGTCACCAACTCGATCATCACGCTCTACTCCTCCAGCCTGAACCTCCAGGTCCTCGGCATCCCGTGGAGCCGGGCCCGCGCCATCGTGATCAGCGCCGGCGTGACAGCCGTCGGATCGCTCGCCGCGCTCTTCCTGACCGACTTCACCACCTCGCTGCTCTCGTTCCTCTCCCTCCTGATCATCGTGTTCGCCCCGTGGGGCGGGGTCTTCCTCGCCGACATGCTGATGCGCCGCTGCCGCTACGACTCCGACGCCCTGCACGCCGGGAGCGAAGGCGCCTACTGGTACCGCTCCGGCTATCACCCGGCCGGCATGACCGCCCTGCTCGCCGGCATGGCCTTCGCCGCCCTGACCTGCGACTCCGAGCTGTGGACCGGTCCACTCGTGGCCCCGCTCGGCGGCGCCGACCTCACCCTGCTCGGCTCGGTCGTCGCCGGGCTCACGTACTGGGCGCTCGCCCGGCGGGTGCCCGCCCGCGCCCCGGCCGCCTGAGGCCCCCCTTCCTCCGCACCCCCTCTGCACAGGAGCACCACCCATGCCCCACCCCACCCCCGCCGACCTGCTGCTCACCGGAGCCCGCATCCACACCGTGGACCCGGACCTGCCCGAGGCCGAGGCCCTCGCCGTGCGCGACGGGCGGATCGTCTGGGTCGGCCCGGACGCGGAGGCCGCCGACTGGTCGGGCCCGGACACCGAGCGGATCGACGCGGGCGGCCGGCTCGTGCTGCCGGGGTTCATCGACGCCCACAACCACGTCCGGCTCGGCTCCGACGACGCGTGCGTGCAGCTCGCGGGGGTGCGGACCCTCGACGCCATCCTCGACCGGATCGGCGCGTGGCGGGAGGCCAACCCGGACGCGGAGTGGGTCGAGGCCGAGGCCTTCGACTACTCCGCGATCCCCGGCGGGCGCATGCCCACCGCCGCCGACCTGGACCCGGTCACCGGGGACACCCCCGCGATCGTGCTCTCCTACGACGTCCACACGGCCTGGCTGAACACGGCGGCGATGCGCCGCCTCGGAGTCGCGAAGGACCGTACCGACCTCCCCTTCGGCACGGCCGCGGTGGACCCCGAGACCGGTGAACCCACCGGATTCGTCAAGGACTTCGCCATCAAGGGGCTGTCCCGCGACGGCCACCGGGCCCTGCGCGACCTGGGCGTGCCGTGGGCCTCCCCGGACCGGCAGTACGGGCGCCTCGCCCAGAGCCTCGACGATGCGATCCGCTTCGGCATCACCACGGTCGTGGAACCGCAGAACTCCCTGGACGACCTCGAACTCTACGACCGGGCACGCGCCGAGGGCCGGCTGCGCTCCCGGATCGTCGCCGCACTGTTCCACCCGCGCGGTACGACCGAGGAGGACCTCGACCACTTCGAGGCGGCGGCCCGGGTGCACTCGGGAGACCGGTTCCGGGTCGGCCCCCTCAAGCTCTACATCGACGACGTGGTGGAGCCGCGCACGGCCGCACTGCTCGAGCCCTACACCGGCTGCGGCTCCCACCGGGGCGACACCTTCTACCCGGCGGAGGAGTTCGCGGAGCTCCTCGCCCGGCTGGACGCACGCGGATTCCAGTGCTTCGTCCACGCCACCGGCGACCGGGGCATCCGTACCGTCCTCGACGCCGTCGAGCACGCGCGGGCGGTGAACGGGCCGCGCGACGCCCGGCACCAGGTGGTGCACGTGGAATGTTTGGACCCCGAGGACGTACCGCGCTTCGAGCAGCTCGGGGTGGTGGCCTGCATGCAGCCCCGGCACTGCGCGCCGGAGATCGCCGGCCCGGGCCAGGACTGGGCGGAGAACGTGGGGGAGGGCCGCTGGCACAAGGCGTGGCCCATGCGCAGCCTCGCCGAGGCGGGGGCGGTACTGGCCTTCTCCAGCGACTGGAACGTCGCCGAGATGGACCCGATGATCGGCATCTACACGGCGATGACCCGGCGCCCCCTGGGTGGCGGCGAGCCGTGGCAGGAGCAGGAGACGGTGGACGCGCGCACGGCCGTGTACGGCTACACGATGGGCTCCGCCTACGCCAACTTCCTCGAAGACGAGCGCGGTTCCCTCACCGTCGGCAAGGCGGCCGACTTCGTGATCCTGTCCCGGGACATCCTCGCGGTGGCCCCGGACCGGATCCCGGGGACGGTGGCGCAGGTGGTCGTGGTCGCCGGGGACGTCGTCCACCGGGCCTCGTAGCCCGGCGGCGCCTTCGGCGCGGATCTCCCGGGGCCGTATGGGCGCGCGCTGTGCGCGTGCCCCCGTCCCCGGGCGGGCGGCCCGGCTTCCGCGTGTGCGACGCCGAAGCCGGGCAGGGCGGCCGCTTCCGCGGGCCGCGGACCCGGCGGACTGGCTCTGGCCGGCCGTCCGGGCCGCCGCGTGTAACGCGACCATGGACGGTGGACTCCAGGTGTGGCTGAACGGCTCAAGCGGGTAAGGGCCATTGCGCGGCGGAACAGGAGCTGGCGAGTGCCACGTCAGGCAACGTTCGCCCTGTTCTGATGGCTGAGTTCTGGCCTGGTAGCGTCGCGCTCTTCGGCTGGGTCAGCCTGCTGGAGTCTTGACGGGATACATGGTGGCTTCTCCAGAAGACAGTGCTCTTGCCGCTGCGACGACGAGGGTCGCGAAGACCTTCGCCGGCATGACGGCCCAAGCGGGCGAGGTCGGCTGCGGCCGGTGCTTCGATGAGGGCGAGGTCGAGCTGCTGCGGACTCCCGGCGCTCCGCTTCCGGCGGACCTTGTCCGCCGGGTCGCACAGAAAGATCCTTTCCACTGGGACGACCAGCCCGCGATCATCCGTCGGGTTCTGCCGCAGCTCGTCGTGGCGCTCGCCGAGGGCGAGGATGAGTCCGATCTCATGGCCCGTGGACTGGCCGCGGCAGGCTGGTCACGGTGGCCCCGCGAGCAGGCTGGGGCAGTGGCCGGATTCCTGGACGCGTGGTGGACGCAGACCCTGCGGACGAAGTCGCCGCCCATTGCGGCGTGTGCCGTGTTCGAGAGCTGCGTGACCGCAAGTTCCGCGGTCACCCCGTGGCTTGCCCGCTGGGAGGCGGAGACGGGCCCTGTAGGCCGCCGTCACCTGGCTGAGAGCCTTGGCTGGTGGCGGGAGGAGCTGACGTCCGACAACTCGCCTTTCACATGGTGGTGGGGCACCGAGACGGCAGAGCAGGCCGCCTGGCATGAAGTGAAGCAGTGGCTGGCCGGTCAGGCCAGGGCATCCTGATGCCGGAAGAGTTACGGCCTGGCCGACACCCGTGAACGCCGACGCGGTCGGATTCAGGCGACGTTCGCCCTGGCCACGACCTTGCGGAGGCCCTGGTCGTCGGCGTGGCGGATTCGCCGGATGATGTAGCGGCGAATCATGCTGCCCTGTTTCTCGTGGTCGGTGTGATCGGTGCCGTCGAGGGTGAAGTGGCGTAGGGCGGTGAACTGGGCTTCGATCCGGTTGAGCCAGGAGCTGTTGGTCGGTGTGTAGGCGATCTCGACGCTGACCGGAGCCGGTCCGCGGCGGTGGACGGAGGGCAGTCGCCGCTGTCCGCCGGCGGGGCGGAAAATGCCTGGCAGGCCGTGGGGAGGGGCGTTAACCTCGCCTCGATGACGACTTCTTGCATTCACAGAATGGGGGTCCCGTCCACGCAAGGTGAGCGCTGATGCTCACTCGGACCGTGAACGGGGATTCCCGCCTTTCCCTCTGGCTGCGCGTGCGCGAGTTCGCCGTGCCGCCCTCCATGATCGAGACCGCGACCGCCCGGCGACACGCCGGGGACTGGGCGGGGGCGTGCGCCGCCGCAGGCGTCGACGTCGATTTCAACCTGCGTTTCGTGGCGCGTACGCGAGGCCGTGAACTCGCCACCCGCATCCGGGCGGACCTCCGCCACCTGGCTCCCGACCTCCTGCGCTGGCACATGCCGAGGATCGCCCCCGACGGACTGCTGCGCCCGGGGCTGACCCTCGCGCTGGCCCGGTACGAGCCCGCAGGGCCCGGCGGCGGACCGCCGGTGCACCTCGTGGCCCGCACGCCACCGGCCTGGGCGGACGCCGGTCAGCGGATCGGCCTCGCGCTGTGGGACGGTTCCCGTTCCGAGCCCGGCGCCCTCCGGCACCCGCATCCCCATCCCCACCCGCGGTACCGCCTCGACCTGCACCGCCACCTGTGGGACGCGCGCAGGAGCGGCGACCTGCGGTTCAGATCCGGCGCCGACCGGCCGGCCCGCGGCGACCGCCCGTTCCTGGAGCCCGACGTGGATCCGTGCCCGGATCCGGACCTGGTGCAGGCGCTGCCGCCGGGAGTCCGCTGCGCCATCGACCGGTGGGCGGCCGAGGTGGCGATCGTGCTCGGTGCCCAGGGCCGGTCCACCGGGACGGTCGCCGTGCGGCTCGGGGCCGGGCACCGGCTGGACCTGGACCTGATCGCGGATGCGAACGGGGATGGGGCCGGGGACGGGGCCGGTGCCCGGTCGCCCGCGCTCCGGATCGCACCGGCGGCCACGGACGCGGGGGTTTCCCCGCCGCTGGTCCTGCCCGACGCGGCGACCTGGACGCTGCCCGACCTCGAACTGCTCCGCACCGGTGCGATCGAGGCCGATCGGCTGCACCCGCTCGTCGCCCGGGCCCTCGTACCGGACTGGTCGCCGGCCGGGCCTGCCGGGGGTGGCGGCCGGCCGGCGGAGCCGCGCCTCGTGGAGTGCCGGGGGGCCCGGCACCGGATCGGCATGGTCGACGGGGCGCTGGCCCCGCTGGACCACGACCCGGCCGAGATCCGCCGGGAGGAGCTGCTGGTCGCGCTCAGCGGCACACCGCTTCCCTGCCTGCGGGCCATCGACGAGGCGCACCGTCGCCCGGACTCGCTGTCCGGCGTCCGCGAACGCCTGGACCACGGCGACACCGCCGGTGCGCTGGCAGTCGTAGAGGGACTCTTGGGCCCCGGCGCACTGCTGCGCGCCGGCCCCCTGCGGGACGAACTGCAGGCGGCCGCGCTCCGGCGGATCACCTACGGGCTGTTCAGGGCCGGCCTGGTCGGACCGGGGCCCGGTCGCGTCGAGGCCGGTCCGCGCCGCCCCAAGGGACATCGCTCGCACCCGCGGCACACGACCGGTCGCTGACCCGGACCTCCGCCTGCCCGCTCTGCCCCCTGTTCCACGCCCCCGTTCTGCCCATGACGAACCCCCAAGGTGATCAAACATGCCCGCTTGTACGCCACTTGCTCCCATCTCCACTTCCTCTCCCGAGGCCGATACCACCCAACTCGACGTCGCGGGACATCTGTTGGGCCTGCTGCGCGATACGACCACCGAACTGCGCCCCGACAAGCAGCTGGAGGCCCTGACCCTGGCCGTGGCCGCCGATCTGCCCGTCCTCCTGTGGGGCGAGCCCGGGATCGGCAAGACCGCGGCCCTGACACAGCTCGCCGAATCCCTGGACCTTCCGCTGACCACCGTGATCGCCAGCGTGCACGAGCCGTCCGACTTCTCGGGGCTGCCCATCGTCGGAGACGACCCCGCGGAGCAGGGCGTTCCGATGGCCCCGCCGGACTGGGCCGTGCGCTTGGTGCGGGCCGGCCGGGGGCTGCTGTTCCTGGACGAACTGTCCACCGCCCCGCCCGCCGTCCAAGCCGCGCTGCTGCGCCTCGTACTCGAGCGGCGGATCGGCGCCCTGCGACTGCCGCCCGAGGTCCGGATCGTGGCCGCCGCCAACCCGAGGTCCTCGGCGGCCGACGGCTGGGAGCTGAGTCCGCCGCTGGCCAACCGGTTCGTGCACCTGGAGTGGACGCACGACCACGAGGTCGTGGTACGCGGCCTCGGCGGCACCTGGCCCCGGGCGACCCTGCCCCGGCTCGACCCCGAACGGCTGCCGCAGGCCGTGGACTTCGCCCGCCGGGCCGTGTGCGGGCTGCTCGCCGCCCGCCCCAAACTCGTCCACCAGTTGCCCTCCGGCGAAACCCGCCGGGGCGGACCCTGGCCGTCCCCCAGGAGCTGGGAAATGACCCTGCGCCTGATCGCCTTCGCGACAGCCGCCGGCTCTTCCCGGGACGTGCTCTCCCTGCTGGTCAGGGGCACGGTGGGGGACGGACCGGGACTGGAGCTGCTGGCGAGCCTGGACCGGATGGACCTGCCGGATCCCGAGGCACTGCTCGCCGATCCGGCAGGAGCCGTCCTGCCCGAGCGGGGTGATCTGCGCCAGGCCGTACTCGAGGGCGTGGTGGAGGCGGTCCGGGGACGGCCCGAGAAGTCCCGCTGGGACGCGGCCTGGTCGCTCCTGGTCCGGGCGCTCGACACCGGGGCCCCGGACCTGGTCGTCGTCCCCGCGAGCACGCTCGCCGCGCTGCGCCGCGAGGACTGGGACGTGCCCGCCTCGATCGAGCGGCTCGCCGGAGCGGTGGCCCTGTCCCGGCGCGCCGACCGGGCGGCCGCCCGGTCCCGCGTACCCGTCGAGGCGGGCCGATGACGGCTGTGACGGCTGTGACGGCGGTGACACCGAAGGCCACGGGCGCCCTGGACCTCGACAAGCTCTTCGCCGCCCGGCTGCTCGCCGTACGCGTACGGCCCTACCTGGCCACCGCACTGTTCGCCCTGTACGTCGTGGAGTCGCGGCGGGTGCCGACGATGGCCGTCGACCGGCACTGGCGGTGCTACGTCTCGCCGGGGTTCGTGGAGCGTACGTCCGAGGAGGAACTGGCCGCGGTCTGGGTGCACGAGGTGTCCCACCTGCTGCGCGACCACCACGGGCGCGGCGACCGGGTCGCGCGCGAACGCGGGCTCCACGGTCCGGGGGAGCGGCTGCGGATCAACATCGCGGCGGACTTCGAGATCAACGACGACGTGTTCGGCGACGGGCTGGTCCGGCCCGAGCACGCCGTCCAGCCGGCGGCCGTGGGGCTGCCGGAAGGGCAGCTCATGGAGGACTACCTCCGCCGGTTCGGGCTCGGGCCGCACACCCAGCACATGGCCTGGCTGGACTGCGGCAGCGGCGCCGACGGGCTGGAACGGGACTGGGACCTCGGAGAGGACGGCGCGCACGGGCTCAGCGAGCAGGAACGCGACGCGGTCCGGTTCCGGGTGGCGCAGGGCCTCACCGGCCGCCCGGGAAACGCCCCGAGCGGGTGGAAGCGGTGGGCGCAGGAGGCGTTCCACCCGCCGCAGCCATGGCGGGAGTTGCTGGGCGCGGCGGTCCGCTCGGCGACCTCCGGCTCGGGCGCCGGCGACGACTACACCTACAGCCGGCCGTCGCGGCGCTCGGCGGGGGTGCCCGGAGCCGTCCTGCCGAGCCTGCGGCGCAGGCCGCCCCGGGTCTGCGTGGTCATCGACACCTCCGGATCGGTGAGCGACGGCGAACTGGGCAGCGCGTTGCTCGAGGTCGCCGCGATCTCCCGCGCCGTGGGCGGCCGTCGGGACCTGGTCACCGTGGTCCCCTGCGACGCGTCGGCGCGGATCGCGCAGCCGCTGTGCCAGGCCGAAGGAATCGTCCTGATCGGCGGCGGGGGTACGGATCTGCGCACGGGCTTCGCCACGGCGCTGCGGTCGGGGGCCCGGCCGGACGTCATCGTGGTTCTGACGGACGGACAGACGCCCTGGCCGAGCACACGGCCGCCGTGCCGGACGGTGGTGGGGCTGTTCCCCCGGGAGCGGCGGTCGGCCGGGTCCTGGGACGAGGACGAGGGCCATTACGTACCGGACGCGCCGCCCGACTGGGCGCGCGTGGTGGAGATCGGCTAGTGCTGTGCCCGGTCCGGGCCGGAAGGCCGGACTAGCCCTTGGGCCAGTACCAGAGGGGTTCGTCCAGCGGGCCCTCGCGGCCCGCGACCTCGGTCTGGCCGAAGTCCTTGACCAGGGTGATCGTCTGCAGGTCCACCCGGTGCCGGCGGACGCCCGCGGCCAGGGCGTCCGCCAGCGGGGCGGCGTGCGTGACCACCACCGTCTGGGTGTCCTGGGCCACCGTCAGGATCAGGTCGGCGAGAGGGGCCAGCAGATCGGGGTGGAGGCTGGTCTCCGGCTCGTTGAGCACCATCAGGGCGGGCGGGCGCGGGGTCAGCAGGGCGGCCGTCCACAGCAGGTAGCGCAGGGTCCCGTCGGAGAGCTCCGCCGCGCCCAGCGGACGTAGCAGCCCGTGCTGGTGCAGCTCCAGCTCGAAGCGGCCGTCCCGTTCCGCGACCGCCACGCGGCTGCCGGGGAAGGCCGCCTCGACGGCCGCGTCGAGCGCCGCGTCGTCGCCGGTCTCCCGGATCGTCTGGAGGGCTGCGGGCAGGTCGGAGCCGTCTGCGGCGAGTACCGGCGTACGGGTCCCCACGCGCGGGGTGCGGGCCGGCGCCTCGGCGTCCGTTCGGACGTGGTCGTAGAACCGCCAGGAGCGGATCAGCTCGCGCAGGGCGAGCAGGTCGGGGGCGAGCTGCGGGTCCGCGAGCTCGCTGAGCATGGAGTCGTACGGCCGCAGGGCGCCCTGGGTGCGGTGCCAGCCGCCGTCCGCGGTCCGGGTGCGCACGGCCGGGCCCGCGCGGTCCGAGAGCAGCGCGGCCGGGCGCAGGACGGGACCCGCCCAGGTGCACTCCCGCTTGATCTCGGGGTCCAGGGCGAAGAGCGAGCCGTGGACCGGCACGGGATGGCCGAAGTCCACCGCGTACCCGAACTCGTCCCCGGCGAAGCCGAGCCGCAGGCTGACCGGTTCGGAGCGAACGGTCGCCTGGACGGCGTACCGCCCCTCCCGCACCGCCCGCCCGGTCGTCTCGGGGCCCGCCCACAGGGTGGAGGGCAGTCCGCCCTCCCGGGCCAGCGCCGCGACGGCGCCGCCCCGCGCGGAGTCGGCCAGCAGCCGCAGCGACCGGTACAGGCTGGACTTGCCGGTGCCATCCCCCAGACTCCGTCCGGGGGGACCCCCAGGCGCCCGTCACCACCGTGAGCCGGCCGAGCGGGACGATCAGCTTGCGCAGGGAGCGGTAGTTCTCGACCGCGAGCGTCGTGATCACGCCTGCCCGATCCACGCCGGTCCGCTCCACGCCGGTCCGCTCCACTCCGGCCCGGTCCAGGTCGGTCCGGTCCACGTCGGTCCGGTCCACGTCGGCGGCCCGGTCTTGGCGCCCCGGCCCCGTCGTCCAGCGCTCGGCGTTCCCGTCATGCCTCGGGGTGCTCCTCGGGTGCCAGGAAGCGGCCCATCGGGAGCACCTGCCGGCCCCAGGTGCTCGCCATGATCTGCCCGGCGAGCAGATAGGTGGCGCCGAGAGCGGCCAGCAGCCCGCTCCAGCCCGTGATCCGGTTCCAGATCACGGAACCGGTGAACCCGCTCACGGTCATGGCGACGAAGACCACCAGCACGCACGTGAAAGTGGACAGCAGCACCAGGTGGATCCGCCAGCTGCCGATCCACAGGACGAACACCACGAACACCCACGGCAGCGTGAACAGCCCGCTCACATCCCCGCGCAGCGCCGGATCGGTGGCCGGCAGCACCCACTGGAGCAGGCAGGCCTTCGCCATCCAGAACAGCCCGAACCCGCCGAAGACCGTGGCGTGCCAGGTGTCGCCGCGCTGCGCCTGGAAGAGGCCGGCCAGGAGCTGGGCGAGCCCGCCGATGAAGAACCCGACCAGCGGCAGCACGGAGTGGCCGAGCTTCTCGGGGAAGATGCCCGCGTCGATACCGGTGGCGATGGTGGTGACGACGATGAAGCCGGTGAGGCCGAGGGCGCCCAGCTGCGCCTGCGCGCTGGGCTCCATCCGCTTGACGGAGACGGCCTGTTCGGCGGGTCCCTGGCGGTTGCGGACGATGGGATTGTTCATCGGCCGGCCGCCTTCGCGGCCGAGTCGGCGAGGTCCGGGCCCTCGGGTCCGTCGGGGAGCCCGCTGCCCACCGCCGCCCCGGTCCGGCCCCTGCGCGATGCGGCGCACGCCAGGGTGACGGCCGAGCCGAGTACCGCCCAGCCGCTCAGGACCAGCAGCGGACCGGTGATGTCATTGCCCTTGAAGTACGCGATCGAGCGCGCGGCGTACGTGCCCGCGCCCGGCGGCAGCCAGGGGCCGATGTCCTTCCAGAACGGCGGCAGCAGCGGGTACGGATAGGCGCCGCCGGCGCTCGGGTTGCCGAGTACCACCACCAGCAGGATCGCCAGGCCGATGCCCACCACGCCCGCCAGGCCCTGGAAGGCCAGGGTGATCGCGCCGACGGCGAAGACGACCAGGGCGCCGAGCCCCCACAGAGCCATGACGCTGCCGGGCAGCGCGCCGAGGACGGGGCCCGCGATGACCGCGCCGAGCAGTCCGGCCGCGATGGCGTACACCGCCAGCGCGCCGAGCCGGATGACGGCGCGGGCGGAGTTGGCGGGGCGGGCGCCGGCGCTGATCGCGAGGATCGCGGCGCACAGGTAGCCGCCCACGCACCAGCCCACGACCAGGTAGAACGAGCTCAGGCCGCGCCCGTCGCCGGCGGCGGCCGGGGCCACGTCCACGACACGGACCGTACGGCCCTGGGTCTTCTCGACGAGGCCGACGACCTCCTCGACGGCCTGGGCCAGCGAGGCCCCGGCGCCGCTCGCGACCAGCAGCTTGTCGGTCTTGCCGGCCGGGTCGATGATCAGCGCGCCGTCCACGTCCCGGTTCTGGATCTGCCGCAGCGCCTCCGCCTCGTCCTGAACGGCGCGGGGGTCGAGCGGTGTGCCGGGCAGTGCGTCGAGCTGCTTCGCGGTCTGCTCGGCGACCGGCGCGGCGGGCGCGGTGACGGCGATCGGGATCTCGCGGGGCTTGGGGTGATGGAAGGCCCCGACGTACGAGGTGATGAAGGCGAGCTGGAGCGCCAGTACGCCCAGGACCAGCAGAGCGGCCCGGGTGGTGACGGCGTCCTTGATCTCGGCGAGGAACCCGCCGGACTGCCCTGGGTCTGTGTGGGTGGGCTGGGTCATGTCTCACACGCTCGGCCTACCGGGCGGCGTGCGCAGCAGGGGAGGGCCGAACGGATGACGGCCAGGTGGGCAGCCCGCACATTTTTTACCGACGCGTAACTTCCCAGTTTTGCTACCCGCCCGTAATTTAGCGGCTGCAGCACCCCCTTGTGATCCGGATCACGGGATGCACCCCCACGTACTTCCCGCGCCATCCCTCGTTACTCCCCTTGACCCGCAAGGAGATCACACGATGCTGCCCTGGAGACGCCTGCTCCGCCCGCTTGCCGTCCTCACCCTGACCGCCGCCGCGCTCGTCGCCCCCACCGGAGCGGCCCAGGCCGCCTCGGCGCCGAGCAGCGGCTGGAACAACTGGTCCTGCAAACCCTCCGCCGCCCACCCCCGGCCCGTCGTCCTGGTCCACGGAACCTTCGGGAACTCCGTGGACAACTGGCTCGGCTTCGCGCCGTACCTCGTCCACCGGGGCTACTGCGTCTACTCCCTCGACTACGGGCAACTGCCCGGTGTCCCCCTCTTCAACGGCCTCGGCCCCATTGACAAGTCGGCCGGGCAGCTAGCCACCTTCGTGGACAGGGTCCTCGCTTCCACCGGGACGGCCGAGACGGACATCGTCGGCCACTCCCAGGGCGGCATGATGCCGAACTACTACCTGAAGTTCCTCGGCGGCGCCGCCAAGGTCAACGCCCTGGTCGGGCTCGCCCCCGACAACCACGGGACGACCCTCCTCGGGCTGACCCGGCTCCTGCCGTACTTCCCCGGAGCCGAGGACCTGATCAGCGCCGCCACCCCGGGGCTCGCCGACCAGATCGCCGGATCGCCCTTCCAGAACAAGCTGAACGCGGGCGGGGACACCGTCCCCGGGGTCAACTACACGGTGATCGCCACCCGGTACGACGAGGTGGTGACCCCGTACCGGAGCCAGTTCCTCGACGGGCCGAACGTCCGCAACGTGCTGCTCCAGGACCTGTGCGCGGTGGACCTCTCGGAGCACGTGGCCATCGGACTCACCGACCGGATCGCCTGGCACGAGGCAGTCAACGCCCTCGACCCGGCGCACGCCGAACGGACCACTTGCGCGTCGGTCTTCGACTGACGGCGACGGGCGGCCCGTCCGGCGGGCCGCCCGTCCTCGGTCGTTGGCAGCCGGTCGGTGGCAGCCGGTCGGCCGGTCGGCCGGTCGGCCGGTCAGCGGCCGTGGCGGCCCGGGTTCGCACGGCGGCGGGCCAGCCCGAACAGCACGGCCGCGCCGACGGCCAGCACACCGGCCCCGGCCATCGCGATCGCCGGGGTGGTGCTGCTCCCGCCGGTCTCCGCGAGGTCCCTCCCGCCCTGCGAGGGGATCGGGGACGGGGAGGCGCCGCCGTTCGTCTTGGGGTCGTTGTCCCCGTGCCCGTGATGCTCCACCGTGGACTTGCCGGCCCCTTCGGAGATCTGCTGGTCGGTGGGGGCCGAAGGGCGCTGCGCGGGCTCCTCCGAGGGCCTGTGACCCGGCTTCGAGCTCGGCCGCGAGCTGGGCCTCGTACCGGGCTTCGAGGTCGGCTTCGCACTGGGCTGCGTGCTGGGCGTGCCCCCGCCGCCACCCGTACCGCTCCCGCCATTGTCCTTCCCGAAGACCACGTCCGAGCAGCTGTAGAAGGCCTCCGGGCTGTCGGAGCGCTGCCAGACGCTGTAGATCAGGTGCCGGCCGGTCTTGTTCGGGACGGTGCCGGAGAAGACGTAGTCGCCGTTCCGCATCCCCGGGTCGGTGACCTTCACGAAGGGCGCCGGTTCCAGGTCGGACCACTTCAGGGGCTTCGACGGGTCGTAGCCGTCCTTCGTCACGTACAGCTCGAAGGAGCCCTTGTGCGGGGCGGTCCCCTTGTAGCGGAAGGTGTGCGCGCCCGAGGCCAGCGGGCTCGCCGGCCAGTCGGCGCGCGCCAGGTCCAGTCCCTTGTACTTGTCGTTGCCCGCCGAGCACAGCTGTCCGTCGGGGATCAGCGACTTGCTCTGTCCGGCCGCGTTGGCGATGTTCACCGCGTTCCAGTCGTAGAACGCCTGCGCACCGCTCGCCGTGACCGCCGCCTTGCAGGCCGCCGACTTCGGGGATTCCGGTCCCTCCGCGTAGCACGCCGCGACCCGGCTGACCGGGTCCGTCATCGAACCGTGGGCGGCCGCGGGAACCGCGGCGTACGCGACCACGGCGAGCGGGGCGAGACCGGCGGCGATGCGGGCGGCGGTACGGCGTGCGGGCATGGTGGATCTCCTCTGGGCACGGCAATGGCAGCGCGAGTGGTGGGTGCACCGGAAGGCCGAGGCTGTGCGGCGCCGCCCCCTCACGGGTCCGCGGCGCCGCCTCCGGCCCTCCCTGGCCCCGCCAAACTAGCCGCCCGAACCCCGCGTTCCACCGGGTTCGGAGCCCGGAAGCCGATCCTTAGGACGCAGTTAAGGACGGTCTAAGAGGGGGCTCAGGAAGCGGCCTCGCGGAGCCCTGCCGCCGCGGGGTCAGGCCTGTCCGCGGAGGATTCCCCGGGTGGTAACGGCCTCGCGAAGGCGTGCGGCCGTGTCGGCTGCTTCCTCCGGGGGCACGGACACCACGCCGTTCTCGGTCATCAGCGCGTGGAACTGCTGCTGCTGATAGGCGGTGCGGGGCGGCAGGCCGGCGACGTGCCAGTGCAGATGCGCGTTGCCCTGTTGGCTCCCCAGGGAGTACAGGTACGTCCGCTCGGAACCGCAGACGGCCTCGACGGCCAGGGCGATCTCGCGCACGACCAGCATGAGCCGGGTGTACGCCGCCTCGTCCAGGTCGCGGACGACGTGCTCGATGTGCGCCTTCGGTGCGACGAGGACCTTCCCGGGCAGGGTCGGCCACCTGTCGAGGAACGCCACGTGATCCTCGTCCTCGAAGACCACCTCGTGCCGATAGTCCGGGTGCCCGCGCAAGAACGCGCAGACGAAGCACGGGCCGTGTCGCGCACGGTCCACGTAGGCGTCAAGATCCATGGGCTGCCGTTCGGTCGACACCCGCACTCCTCCGGTCGTGTGCCACAGGGAGCCACAGGGAGCCACAGGGCGCCGCAGGGCGCCGCAGGGCGCCCGGGCGGGCCGGGCCCCGGTGCGTCAGGCCAGCAGTGCGGACAGGCCGGCGGCCGAGCGGGCCTGGGTGTCGAGGGTGTCGAGGGCCCGTACCGCCTGGGCGGCCGCCTCCGGATCGGTGTCGGCGAGCCCGCTCTCGGCGAACTCGTCCTCGTCGAGCCGCAGTACGGAGCTTCCGTCGGCCGACACCCACAGGTCGAGGTCGAGGTCCTCGATCAGGATCACCCCGTCCTCCACCGACGCCGGGCGGGTGACGTCGCAGTACCAGCCCTTGAGGACGCCCTCGCCGTTCCGGACCTCCTTGACCGCGTACCACCGGTCGCGCCAGAAGTGCTCGGTGAACACGTCGCCCGGCTCGAAGCGGACGAACCCGAAGTCCCGTACCCCGGGGGCGGACCAGGGGGCCCGTACGGTGATCCGGGTGCCGGTGTCGGCCACCAGCTCGGCCGGGTAACGGATCTTCGTACGGCCCGCTTTGGTGAGGGTGACGGTCAGCTGGTCGGTCGGCCGGTCGGTCATCGGGGTGTCTCCGGTTCTCTTGGTTTCGGTCAATTGTCCGATGTGGGCAGCCGCTTGGTGAAGTGGGTCTCGGTCGCGCAGATCTCGTACCCGAGCCGGGTGTTGACGGCGAGCATCGGGGCGTTGCCGGTGTCGTTGCCGGTGAATGCCTCCGTGTAGCCCGCCGCACGGGCCCGCAGCAGCGAGTCGATCTTGGCGGCCCGGGCCAGTCCCAGGCCGCGGAACCCGCGCAGGGTGCCGGTCATCGCGGAGGAGTAGCGGGTGGCTCCGTCCGTGTGGGCGGCCGTGAAGGCGGCCACCGTGCCGTCGACCAGGGCCACGGTGGTGAGGTCCAGGTCGAGGTACGGGTTGTTCCAGGTGTGCCGCAGCCAGTCCTCGTAGTCGTCGAAGTCCCGCGGTACGTCGCCCGGTTCGTCGAGGCTCACCGCCGCGTCGGCCTCGAAGAGCGCCCGCGGGTCGGCGGCGAACTCCGCGCCGGAGCACAGCTCGGCTCCGGCCGGCAGGTTCCCGGGGGCGGCGGGCAGGCCGGCCGTGGTGAGGTCGAGGCGCAGGAAGTGCGCGGAGCGCGAGGCGCGGTAGCCCTGCCGCTCGGCGAAGGCGCGATGCGGCGGCTCGTCGAGGACCCAGGCGTACGAGTCCTTCGCGCGCTCGGTTCCCAGATGCTCCTCGGCGGCGCCCAGCAGTGCGGTTCCGGCGCCGTGGCCGCGGTGGGCGGGGTCGACGTAGGCGTTGACGAACCCCTGGCCGGGTTCGGGGCTGTCGTAGGTGATGCCGACCTGGGCGGTGCCGATGACCAGGCCGTCGCCGTTCTCGGCGACGAGGAGGCGGTAGCGCTTGTCGGGGTGGGCGGAGGTCACCTCGAAGGCCACCCCGCGGGCGGTGCTGATCATGAAGGGGAGGGATGCGCGGCGCACCCGTACGACGGACTCGGTGTCGGCCGGGTCGTTCGGGCGCAGATCCCGGATGGTTGTTGTCACCTGCGCGACGGTATGGGCGGCAGGGGGGCGAGCGCCTGCGAATTTCCCACCGGATGGGGGACAATCGGCCGCGTGACCTCGACTTCTCCGCACCTGAAGATCCGCATCGACGGCGCGGCGGGCGCCGTCGCCCCGTACGAGCAGCTGCGCGCCCAGATCGCCGAAGGGGCGCGGGCGGGCCGGCTGCCCGCCGGGTTCAAGCTGCCGACGGTCCGTGGGCTCGCGGAGGATCTGGGACTGGCGGCGAACACGGTCGCCAAGGCCTACCGGGCGCTTGAGTCCGACGGCGTGATCGAGACGCGCGGCCGGGCGGGCAGCTTCGTGGCGGCGGAGGGCGACGGACCCGCCCGGGAGGCGGCCACCGCCGCGCAGGCCTACGCGGAGCGGGCGCGGCGGCTGGGCCTGACCTTCGAGGAGGCGACCGCGGCGGCGCTGGACGCCCTGCGCGCGCGGTACGCGGACTGACCCCGGGGCCGGATCCGGCTCCGCGGGCCGGTGCAGCCCGCCGTGCCCGGTCGGAGTTCAGCTGTGCCCGGTCGGCTCCGCCGCGCCTGGTCCTCCGCCGCGCCGGCCGGTGCCCCGTCGGCCGGTGCCCCGCCGGTCAGTGCCCCGCCGGTCAGTCCTTGCGCGGGAACAGCCGGGCCTGGAGGTGGTGCTGCATGGGCTGGCCCACCGCGGCCATCTCCTGCACGATCGTCAGCCCGCCGTCCTGGAGCGCGTACCGGCGCCGCATGCCGGTGACCTCTTTGGCGCGCGGGGTCAGCCCCACCGTGTCGGTGGCCATGTCGATCTCCGTACCGGAGACCTGGCCGACGTACGTCTCGACGATGCCCGTCGGGTGGGCGAGTGTGACCTCCACCGAGGCGTCCGGGAGGATCCGCCACCAGCCGGATTCGCGCCCCGCGGGGCGCAGGGCCGTTCCGGAGCCGTCGATCAGCCACGCGCGGGACTCGTAGCGCAGGAAGGGCCGGCCGTCGTGGCTGAAGGTGATCTCCTGCTCGTAGCGGAACCCGTGCTCCAGGGTCGGGTACTCGCCGCTGCCCCGGCCGTGACAGCGCCCGATGAGGCCGAGCACGGGCTGGAGCTGCGGGTGCGGCTCGGGGCCTTCGCCGAGGACGTGGCTGTCGGGGAAGGGGTTCTCCTGCGCCGGTTCGAGCACGGTGCGTTCTCCTGTTCGTGGGTCCCCCGGGGGTGCGCACGGCCGGTGGGGGCCTTCGGCCGCGCCCCCATTGTCGTCGCCGTGCACGCCGGACCGGTGCGCGCCCCGTGCGGCGGGACCCGCGGGCCGCGCCGCTCCTACAGGTACATCCCGGCCTCGGAGTCGTGGCCCTGCGGCGGCAGCAGGGCGGCGGGGCCCGACGCGCCGCGGCGCAGGGCGTAGAGCTCCGCCAGCGTCGCGCCCTCGCGGGAGATGCCCTCGTCGGTGCCGAGCCAGTCCACCGACTCACGGTGCGTCAGCCGGCCGATCTCGATGCGCGCGAGGCAGCGCCCCGGCCGGACCACCGCCGGGTGGAGCCGCTCCAGGTCCTCGTTGGTCGTGACGCCCACCAGGACGTTGCGGCCCTGCCCGAGCAGGCCGTCCGTGAGGTTCAGCAGCCGTGACAACGCTTGCCCGGCTGTGTGCCGGGCCTCGCCGCGGATCAGTTCGTCGCAGTCCTCGAGTAGCAGCAGCCGCCAGCGGCTCTTGGCCGTGCCCTCGTCCTCGCCGATCGCGATGTCCATCAGGTAGCCGATGTCGTTGAACAGCCGCTCCGGGTCCAGTACGCAGTCCACCTGGCACCAGTCCCGCCAGGACCGGGCGAGCGTGCGCAGGGCCGAGGTCTTCCCGGTGCCCGGAGGGCCGTGGAGCAGGAGCAGCCGGCCGGCGATGTCGTCCGGGGTGACCTTCATCAGCCGGTCCATCGCCCCGGCCACCGGAGCCGTGTAGTTGGGCCGCACCTCCTCCCACGTGCCGGCCGCGATCTGCCGGGTCGTGCGGTACGGGCCGCGGCGCGGGGAGACGTACCAGAACCCCATCGAGACGTTCTCGGGCTGCGGTTCGGGCTCGTCCTGCGCACCCTCCGTGGCTTCGCCGAGCACGCCGGCGGCGAGTTCCTCGCTGACCGCCGTCACCGTGACGTCCGCGCCACGGCTCCAGCGGGAGACGAGCAGGGTCCACCCCTCGCCCTCGGCGAGCATCGCGCTGCGGTCGCTGTCGCGGGCGGAGCGCAACACGGTTGCCCCGGACGGCAGCAGGGTCGCGCCGTGCTTGACCCGGTCGATCGACACGCTGTGCGAATGGGGCTGCTCGCCGGACGCGAAGCGGCCGAGGAACAGCGCGTCGACGACGTCCGAGGGGGAGTCGCTGTCGTCGACGTTGAGCCGGATCGGCAGTGCGTCTTGAGGGTTGGCTGGCATGGCGCCCATGATCCGGCACGAACTGCCCTCATGCACCCGTGTTTCGCCGGATCGAGTGGCGGGATTCCCTCTTCAAACGCCATGCGGGTGAAGATTCGGACCGTATCCCTACCCCGAACATTCTTGACATGAACACTTCCAGAAGGCCTCTGCTCCTTGTATCACGGACTCAGGAGTAACTCCGGAGTAACCCCCCACAAGGAGCCGCACACATGAGCATGAGAATGCCTCGTCTCGCCGCCTCGGCCTCTGCCCTGTTACTCGCCGTCGGCGCCGCCCTGTTCGGAGCCGGTCAGGCAACCGCCGCCGCCGACTTCGGCTACGTCGCCCTCGGCGACTCCTACTCCTCCGGCGTCGGCGCCGGCAACTACGACAGCGCCAGCGGCAACTGCAAGCGCACCCCCCGCGCCTACCCGGCCCTCTGGGCCGCCGCGCACTCCCCGCAGACGTTCTCCTTCGCCGCCTGCTCGGGCGCTCGTACGGGTGATGTGATGAGCGGCCAGCTCGCACCGCTGAACTCCGGCACCGACCTGGTCAGCATCACCATCGGCGGCAACGACGCCGGATTCTCCGACGTCATGACCACCTGCGTGCTCCAGTCCGAATCCACCTGCGTCAGCCGGGTCAACCAGGCCAAGGCGTACGTCGACTCCACCCTCCCCGGCCAGCTCGACCAGGTCTACAACGCCATCCACAGCCGGTCCCCGGGCGCCCGCGTGGTCGTCATCGGCTATCCCCGCTTCTACAAGCTGAACGGCAACTGCGTGGCCGGACTGTCCGAAGGCGAGCGCACGGCCATCAACGGAGCCTCCGACTACCTCAACGCCGCCATCGCCAAACGCGCCGCCGACCACGGCTTCGCCTTCGCCTCCGTCGCCGGCGCCTTCACCGGGCACGAGATCTGCTCCGGCAGCGAGTGGCTGCACAGCCTCAACTGGCTGAACATCGGCGAGTCCTACCACCCGACCGCCGCCGGACAGTCCGGCGGCTACCTGCCCGTCTTCACCGGCGCGGCCTGACACGGGACCACGGCACGCGGGTACCGGCGGTACCCGCGTGCCGGCGGCGCTCAGGGGCTGCCGGTCGGACCCGGCTCCGGTGACGGGGAGCCGCTCGGTCCGGGAGTGCCGGGGGAGGAGACCCCGCCCGTCGGGGTCTCCTCCTCGCACGTCACCGAGAACTCCCTCCAGGCGGAAGCCGTCTGCGCCGGTGCGCGGACCTCCAGCCGCACCGCGTCCTCGAAGACCGCGTCCGGACGGTGCGTCAGCTCCGTGTGGTCCAGCCGCACGCTGAGCGGCCCGCCCGCCGGGTACGCGAGGGTCCGCCAGCCGGGGCCGGAGGTCTCCCCGGTACGCGTGGCCCACCGGTACTCGACCACCGCCGGGGTGCGGTCCACCGCGAGGGTGGCCGTGAAGGCGGGTGCCTCGGCGGCGGACGCCGGACAGGCCCCTCGGTAGGAGTCCCGAACGGCCTCGACGGCGGACACGGTGATGGCCGGCGGCGGCGTGGCCGAAGGAGAAGGCGAGGGGGTCGGCGAGGGTGAGGGGGATGCGCTCGGTGAGGGGGACGGGGACTGCGAAACGCCCTGTGTGGCGGTCGGGGTGGCCGTCGCGCCGTCTCCACCGTCCCCGCCCGTCCCGCGGTCCTTCAGCAACAGCCACCCCAGCAGCGCCACCACCACGAGCAGCACCACGATCCCGCCGGTCAGGACCAGCCCGGCGCCGTTCCGCCCGGACTCCGGGGGAGGTGTCCGCCCCGGCCCGGGGGCGGGCGCCGACAGTGGCGGGGTGGGGTGGCCGTACCGGTGCTGCGCCACGGAGGCCGGGCCGTCCGCCCCGGGCACCGGACCCGAAGCGGAACCCGACACCGGCCCGCCGGAGGCCCGTACGGTTCCGCCCGCGCCGACGATGCGCAGCATCCGGGCCGCCTCGTCCGCGGGCAGCCGCTCCTCCGGGTCTTTGACCAGCAGCCCCACCAGTACGGGCGCCAGCGGCCCGGCCCGCAGCGGCGGCGGGAACTCCTCCTCCACCACCGCCCGCAGTGTGCCCACCGGGGACTCCCTGCGGAACGGCGAGACCCCCTCCACGGCCAGGTACAGCATCACCCCGAGCGCCCACAGGTCCGACCCGGGACCCGGTTCGTGCCCCAACGCCCGCTCCGGGGGCAGGAATTCGGGGGAGCCGACCACCTCGCCCGTCATGGTGATGGAGGTTGAGCCCTCCAGGCTCGCGATCCCGAAGTCGCCGAGCACCACCCGGCCGTCGTTGGCGATCAGCACGTTGCCCGGTTTGACGTCCCGGTGCAGCACCCCCGCCTCGTGCGCGGAGCGCAGCGCGGCCAGTACCTGCTCGCCGATGTGCGCGGTCCGCTGCGGGGTGAGCGTGCCTTCGCCCTCCAGGACGTCCGCGAGCGAGAGCCCTCGTACGATCTCCATCACGATCCAGGGCCGGCCGTCCTCGGTGGCCACGTCGTAGACGGTGACCACGCCCCGGTGCGAGACGCGGGCCGCGGCCCAGGCCTCCCGCTCCAGGCGCCGGTACATCCGGGTCACCTCGGCCTCGTCCATCCCGGCCGGGGCGCGCACTTCCTTGACGGCGACCTCGCGCCCCAGGACCTCGTCCCGGGCCTGCCACACCATTCCCATCCCGCCGCGGCCGAGCGGGCCCAGCAGGCGGTAGCGTCCGGCGATGACCCGCTCGCCGTCGCCGTCCCCGTTCGACGCGGACTCAGTCACCGAAAGCCTCATTCACGAGCGCCCCCAAGAGCGTTACCAGGCGATCACTCCAAGTTAGCGCAGAGTGTGCGGTGTGACTCCGGTCGCGACAGGAGTCGAGGGGTCACCCCAGGTGCGACTCCAAGTGCCCAGGAGCCCCAACGGATTTCGCGGAGAGTGACGAGCGACTCCGCTGAGTAATCGTCAACTCCCGCTCGCCACACGGGCAATTCACACCACCGGGATACCCGTGCGCGACGCGGGGGCGGTAGGGTTACTCTGCCCGGTGGGCCGGGTGCCCTCGTACGGGTGGGGAGAGACATGGAACAGATAGCAATGCGCAGCAGGCCGCCTCGCGTGCCTGCCATCACGTGTGGGAGCGGTGCGACCAGTTCGCGCCTCGACCGCCATCTCGCTGTGCTGGGCGGTCCCGCCCTTCCGCACCGCGAGACCGCCGAGGCGACGCTGCTCATGCGCGAGCTCACCTCGCGCGATCACACGCACCGGCTGCGGAGCCGCAGTGCGCGAGTATCGCTCTTCGCGCCGCTGCGGAGGCTGCGGCGGACCCTCTTCGGCAGCCGCCGTTCGTAGCGGTCCCGGTCTGTCAGCGTCCCTTCCGGTCCGGCCGTTCCCGTAGCGCCACCGCTTCGTTCCCGGCCCGGTCGACCCTGCCCAGTCAGCTAACCACTCCATCCCGGCGCAATGTCGTGATCTGTTCGCCCGTCATCCCCAGGGCGTGCAGCAGGATTTCGGTGTGTTCGCCGAGCGCGGGCACCGCACCCATGTGCGGTGCCGCGCCGCCGGGCAGCCCGATCGGCGGCAGCAGGGCCCGCAGCGGGCCCGCGGGTGAGCCCACCTCCCGCCAGCGGTCCCGGGCCTCGAGCTGCGGGTGTGCCGCGAGCTGCGCCACTGAGTTCAGTCGCGCGCAGGCGATGCCCGCCGCCTCCAGCCGCTCGATCGCCGCGTCCGCGCCGAGCCGGCCCAGCGCGCCGGCGACCACCGCGTCGGTCTTCTCCCGGTTCGCGGTGCGTGCGGCGTTCGTCGCGTACCCCGGATCATCAGCCAACTCCGGCTGCTCCAGCACCTGTTCGGCCAGTCGTCGCCATTCGCGGTCGTTCTGCACCGACAGTAGTACCCGGTCCCCGTCCGCCGTCTCGTAGGCGTCGTAGGGCGCGATCACGGCGTGTGCGAGACCGGTGCGCACCGGCTGCTCCCCGCCGTGCATGGTGTGGTGCAGCGGATGCCCCATCCACTCGGCGAGCGCGTCCAGCATCGACACCTCCACCCTGCCGCCGCGCCCGGTGATCCCGCGCCGAAGCAGGGCCGCGAGCACGCCGGAGAAGGCGTACATGGCGGCCGCGATGTCCGCCGCCGGAATCCCCGCCTTGACCGGCCGCTCCGGGGTGCCGGTCACCGAGACGAGGCCGGCCTCGCACTGGACGAGCATGTCGTAGGCGCGCTTGTGGGCGTACGGGCCTTCGGGTCCGTAGCCCGAGACGTCCACGGCCACCAGCCTGGGGTACCGGGCGCACAGCGCGGCCGAGTCGAACCCGAGCCGGGCGGCGGCCCCCTGGGCGAGGTTCTGCACGAACACGTCGGCCCCGTCGAGCAGTCCGTGCAGGACCTCCCGGCCGCGCGGGTCCTTGAGGTCGAGCGCGATCGACTCCTTCCCCCGGTTGGCCCACACGAAATGCGAGGCGAGACCGTGCGCGGCGGTGTCGTAGCCGCGTGCGAAGTCGCCGCCGTCGGGCCGCTCGACCTTGATCACCCGGGCGCCGAGGTCGGCGAGCTGACGGGTGGCGAAGGGTGCGGAGACGGCCTGCTCCACGGCGACGACGGTGATCCCGTCGAGCGGGAGCGGGTCGGTGGGGTGCGTATCGGATTCCATGACGGCCTGCCTACCGGCCCGGCGCCGGATTGTCACCCCGCCGATCTCGGGGGCGGCGGGCGGACGGGCTGAGCGCCGGCCGGTGGCCGGCCCGTGCCGGGCCCCGCGGACCGGAAACGGCCTCAGGAGCGGCGGACTCGCCAGAGCCATACCGCCGTGCCGGCCAACAGGGCGAGCGTCACCAGGTTGGCGAGCAGGGCCGGGGTGCCGGCCGGGCCGCCGGACTCGTTGTAGATGCCGATGACGGCGGTCGGCAGGATGGCGGTGACCAGGACGCCGGTGGTCTTCTGGATGGCGGTCCAGTGCACCGAGGTGCACAGGAGTACCGCGCCGGTGATGCGGAACAGGACGCCGACCAGCGGCCCGAGGCCGTCGGGGAAGACCATGATGAAGGCCAGCGAGAGGGTGAGCATCAGGAGCGGGACCAGGGGGTGCACCTTGCCGCGCCGGGCGGGTGCGCCGGCGTCGCTCCAGGCCGGGGGTCCGGCGGGCCCGTTCCACGCCGGGGCGCCGGCGGGCCCGTCCCAGCCCGGGGCCCCGCCGGCCCCGGTAGCGGCCCCGATTCCTGCCTCGGCCAGGGCCGTTGCCGCGATCGTGCGGGGGTCGCCCAGCTCCGCGAGGATCTTGCCTATCGCGGTGTCGGGGCGTTCCGCGCGCGCCACCTCGATGTGTTCGGCGAGATCGGCGAGGAGTTCCTGGCGACGGTCGGCGGGGAGCGCGGAGCCCTCGCGCTCGACGGCGGAGAGGTAGTCGCGTACGGGGTCGGCAGAGGTCTTCATACGAGGTCTCCGGTGGCGGGGTTGGGGGTGGTCAGGAAGGCGTCGACGGCGTTGCGGAAGCCGGGCCAGACGCGGGTGAACTCCTCGAGCGCGGCCCGGCCGCTGTCGGTGAGCGCGTAGTAGCGACGGGGCGGTCCCGAGGTGGACTCCTGCCAGGTGGTGGTGACCAGGTCGTCGCGGCGGAGCCGGGAGAGCAGCGGGTAGACCGTGCCCTGGCTGGTGGCCAGGGCGCCGGACTCCTCGAGGGCGTGGAGGAGTTCCACGCCGTAGCGGGGGCGGTCCCGCATCAGGGCGAGCACGCAGTACTCCAGGACGCCCTTGCGCAGCTGGGCGGCTGCCCGGGCCTGCTTGGTCGAGTCACCTGGTTCCATGCGATGCAAGATACCTGGCGAGGCAACGGATGGGAACGGGGGGATCCCCTTACCCGGCCCCTCGCTCCCCGGCCGCGGTCGCCGGTCGCCCCGGTCCCGGTCCTGGTCCCGGTCTCGGTCCCGGTCCCGTAGGGCGGGCCCGTGCTCAGCCGAGGCCGCGCGCGAACCGGCGCGTGGCCGCCGGCACGAAGAGGACCAGCAGGGCCAGCGACCACAGCAGCGCCCCGGCGACCGGGTGCGCGGCCGGCCACGCGGCCCCGGCCGCGACCTCGCCGCCCGCGTTCCCGCACAGCGCGCGCACGGCGGTGGCGACGGAGCTGACCGGGTTCCACTCGGCGACCGTGCGCAGCCACCCGGGCAGCCCGGCCGTCGGCAGGTACGCGCTGGAGAGGAGCGGCAGGATGAAGGTGGCGCTGCCGAGCTGCCCTGCCGCCTCCTCGCTCTTGCTCAGCAGGCCGAGGTATGTCCCCGCCCATGCGGTGGCGAAGCGGAACAGCAGGAGGACGCCGAGGGCTCCGATCGCTCCCGCGAGACCGTTCTCGGCCCGCCAGCCCATCGCCAGCCCCACCAGCATCAGCGGAACCATCGAGACGCCGGTGGTCAGCAGATCCGCCGCCGTCTGCCCGAACGGCACCGCGCTCCGGCTCATCGGCAGCGTCCGGAAGCGGTCCATCACCCCGCGGTGCGCGTCCTGCGCGGCCGCGAACATGCCGGTCATCAGCCCGTTCGCGGCGGTGGCGGCCAGCAGTCCCGGCACCAGGAACTGCCGGTACTCGGAGCCCGGCATGGCGAGCGCGCTGCCGAAGACGTAGCCGAAGAACAGCAGCATGGTGATCGGCATGGTCTGGGTGAGGATCAGCAGGGCCGGGGCGTGCCGGGCCTTCTGCAGCTGGCGGGTGAGGACGGCGCCGCCGTCGGACAGCAGGGTGCTCATGCCGCGTTCTCCTTCGCTCCGGCGGGGTTCTCGCAGGCCCGGGCGTCGCGGGGATCCTGGGGGACCAGGGGGTCCCGGGAGGCGTCGGAGGTCCGGGGGGCCCCGGTGAGGCGCAGGAACACCTCGTCGAGGGTGGGTGGTCGCAGGCTCGCGTCGGTGACGGCGATCCCGGCCGTGTCGAGTGCGCGGATGATCCGCGGCAGCGTGAGCCCGGAGTCGAGGACGGTCACGCCGACGGTGAGGCGTTCCCGGTCCAGGGCGGGCAGGCCCCCCGTCAGCTGGTCGAGTACGGCGGCCGCGCCTGCGAGGGCCTCGACCCCGGCGACGCAGACCTCGGCGTAGGCGCCGATCCGGGCCTTGAGGTCGGCCGGGGTGCCGGTGGCGGCGGCCCGGCCGTGGTCCATGACCACGATGTCGTCGGCGAGCCGGTCGGCCTCTTCCAGGTACTGGGTGGTGAGCAGCACGCTCGTGCCCTCCCGCGCGAGGGCCCGTACGGCCGTCCAGATCTGGTCGCGGGCCGCCGGGTCGAGGCCGGTGGTGGGCTCGTCGAGGAACAGTACGCGGGGCCGGGTGACCAGTCCGGCGGCCAGGTCGAGTCGCCGGCGCATACCGCCCGACCAGGTGCTCGCCACCCGGCCGGCCGCCTCGGTGAGGCCGAAGCCCTCCAGCAGCTCGTCGGCGCGGTCCCGGGCGGCCCGTCCGCGCAGTCCGGCCAGCCGGGCGAACAGTCGGAGGTTTTCGCGGCCGGTCAAGTCCCCGTCGACCGAGGCGAATTGGCCGGTCGACCCGATGGCGCGGCGAACGGCGGACGGGTCCCGGGCGACGTCGTGACCGGCGACGAGGGCGCGGCCGCCGGTGGGCGTCGTGAGGGTGGTGAGGATCCGGACGGCGGTGGTCTTGCCCGCGCCGTTGGGGCCGAGGAGTCCGCAGACCGAGCCCTCCGGAACGGCGAGATCGAAACCGCGCAGGGCGTGGACCTCACCGTAGCTCTTTTCCAGACCGTCACTAAGTACGGCGTACGTAGTAGTCATACGGTGCACCCTACCTCACTACGTACGGCGTACGTAACTACGATGGTGGGTGATGGACGAGGTGATGAGTGATGACACCCAGCGGCCGCTCCGCTGAACCCGAAGTGATCTGGGCCCGCCCCTCGCGGGCCGGCCGCGGCCCCCGGCCCGCACACAGCCGCGACTCGATCGCCGCCGAGGCGGTGCGGATCGCCGACGAGGAGGGGATCGAAGCCGTCTCCATGCGGCGCGTGGCGGCCGGGATCGGCGCCGGGACCATGTCCCTGTACAACTACGTGCCGCGCAAGGAGGACCTGTACGAGCTGATGGTCGACGCGGTCAGCGGCGAGTACAGCCTCGCGCCGCCGACCGGCGACTGGCGGGCCGACCAGCTCGCGCTGGCCCGCCAGACCCGGGCCCTCATGCACCGGCACCCCTGGCTGCCCCGGCTGCTGAGCCCGGTCTACGGATTCGGCCCGAACGTCCTGCGGTACCTGGAGCACAGCCTCGCCTTGCTGGCGCCGCTCGACGCTCCGGGAGGGGAGAAGCTGGAACTGATCGCCGCGATCAACGGGACGGTCGCCACCTTCGTGGCGAGCGAGCTGGCCCTGGCCGAGCGGGCCCGTCAACTCCCCTGGAGCGAGGCCGCCGAACAGGGCGTACGGGCGGCCTGGCTCGGCTCCCGGCTGGCGACAGGGGAGTACCCGATGCTGGCGGGCGTACTCGCGAACGCGCCGGGTGTCCCGGGCGAACTGGCCGAGCCTGCCGAGGTGTTCGAGCGGTCGGTGGCGCGACTGCTGGGGGCCTGGGGGGAGTAGGCCACCCTGGAAGCGGCCACCCGGTGCGGCCCGGGGTGATCCCGGTCCGACGAGGGGCGGCGCGGTGCTCGTGCGCCTTGTGCTGCCTTGTGTGGCCTTGTGTGGCCTCGCGCGGCCTCGTATCGGCTCAGAGCAGCGCGAACTGGCCGCCCGGCCCCTCCTCCTGGTGGTCCAGGACCGAGGCCGGGCGGCGGGTCCAGGGCGGTGGCGGCAGGACCCCGGCCGTGTGGAGTTCGGCGGCGGCCAGGGGTGGTCCGGGCTCGAACGCGGCCCGCTGCGGATCCAGTTCGGCCAGCAGCGCCAAGGTCGTCACCAGGTCCAGCAGCTCGGAGGTCCAGCCCTGCGGCCACTCGGCCGGGCCCAGCGCCTCCAGTCCGTCGGCCTCCGGGTCCCGGTGTGCCAGCCGGGCACCGAACCAGGCCTCCAGGACGCGGACGCCCTGGACCTCGTACCCCCACGCCTCGGCCGGGACGGGGGAGACGGTCCCGCCCCCGATGCTCAGGGTCTCGCTCTCCGGGTCGTACGAGAGCTCGCGCGGCCAGGCCGGCAGCGCGGCCCGGACGTAGGGCCGGCGTCCGCCCGGCAGCCGCGGTGCCTCGCCGCCGCGTGCCCCGCGCAGTTGCACGGACAGCAGCCGGTGGCCGAGCTCCAGGCCGGCCCGCCAGCGCTCGGGGTCGGCCGTGAGCGGGACCTCGTACCCCCGGGGCCCCGGGCGTCCGGCGGCGAGGATCCAGCAGAGCACGTCCTCGGGGGTGACCCAGGTTCCGTAGCGGTCGCCGAGCAGCGGCAGCAGGCCGGGCGCGAGATTGGGCTCGGCGCCGCCGGGGCGCCGGTGCAGGGGGCGGATCCGGCCGAGCCGCCCCGCCGGGAGGTGCGCGGTGACCAGCAGTCCGGAGCTCTGCGCGGGCTCCACGGCGAACAGCTGGTGCTCGTCCAGCACCCGCCACAGCTCCGGGCGGGCCCGGTCGATGAGCCGCTGGTCAGGCAGCAGCCACTGCTCGTCGAAGGGATCGCGCAGGATCCGTACCGGCTCGGGGCGCGGCCCGGGCGTGTCCGCGAAGCGGGTCGTGGAACCCGCACGCTGTCCCGGCAGTGCGGCCGCCCCGGCACCTGCGGTCCGCGTCCGGGTCGGGCGGAACAGCCGCTCCCGCTCCGGGCCGTCGGCGGCGGCCAGCGCGGCCCACCGGGCACGCAGGATCGCCGGATCGGGGGCCGCGACCCAGGCCCGGCCCAGGCGCAGGGAGCCCACGCCCCAGGGCATCAGATCGTCCAGCAGCGGGTCCCGGGAGGGTGCGTCAGCGCTCACCCGGCCGATGGTAGCGATGCCACCCGGTGACCGGGCCGCGTCCAGGCCGGAGAGTTAGGCTCGCTATGTAGGGATCTGCCCGGATGCGGACTGCGCCGGGCCGAACCAGGTGACCCGGGAGGCGGTCATGAGCCAGTACGACGAGTACTCGACCCCGTCGCAGGCCGAGGGTGAGCGGCTCGACGAGGACATGGACGACAAGCAGAAGAAGGAACGCCACGCCCAGACGATGCGGACCACACCGTCCCAGGCGGAGGGTGAGCGGGGAACGGAGGAGGAGGAGGGGAAGTAGGTGTCCGCAGGCGCCCCGCCCCGAGCGGCCGGGTGATCAGTGGGCGTCGCTGTCGCCGTCGGTCTAGGTGTCGGCGTCAGTGGGCGTCGACGGTCACGGTGAAGGAGAACCGGTCCCCGCGGTACCGGATCCGGGCCACGTCGACCACCCGGCCGGAGCCGTCGTACGTGACGCCCGTGTAGTGCAGGATCGGGCTCAACAGCGGCACTTGGAGCAGATCGGCCGTGAGCGGATCCGCGAGCCGCGCCTCCACCGTGTCCGTGATCCGGCTGATGTCCACCTTCACGATGTCCCGCAGCACTTTCGTCATAGGCCAACGCACCAGATCCGCAAGGTCGATGGAGTCCGCGAGCTCCGGAAGGACCGCGTTCTCCGCCCAGTTGGTCGGCTCACCGCTCTCGCTGTCGTGCCGCAGCCTGCGGTAGGTGACCACCTCGGCGGTGTCCGGGAAGTGCTCCAGCAGCTCCCCGGACACCGGCGTCCGCTCGTGGCCGAGGATCGTCGTACGGTCACCGGACTGCTGCGCCACGATCGCGTCGACCGAGCCGAGCAGCCGGACCGGGGCCCCGCGCAACGCCGTCGGCTCGATGAAGGTCCCGCGCCGCCGGTGGCGGCTGATGAGGCCTTCGGTCTCCAGTTCCTTGAGCGCCTGCCGCATGGTCAGCACGCTCACCCCGTAGTGCTCGGCGAGCTGCTCCTCGGTGGGCAGGCGCAGCGAGGCGTCCGCGGTGCGCCCGAGTATCGAGGCGCGCAGCGACTGGGAGACCTGGTACCAGAGCGGCAGCTTCCGGTTCAGTACCAGCGAGTCGGGGGCGAAGGCGGTCACGAGGTGGTTCTCCGTAGGACGGGGTGGGCGCGGCGGCCGGGCCGCGCGGCGTGCTTGGTGATGTTAGGCGCGGAAATGGCGCTGGAGCCCCTCCCAGACCTCGTCGTATCCGTGCTGAAGGTGGTCGGCGCCGGCCGCCTGGGCGGTGGTGGTGATCGGCCAGCGGGTCTCGAACATGAAGGCCAGGCCGTCTTCGATCTTCTGCGGCTTCAGCTCGGCGGCGCTCGCCCGGTCGAAGGTCTCCCGGTCGGGGCCGTGCGCGGACATCATGTTGTGCAGCGAGCCCCCTCCGGGCACGAAACCCTCCGCCTTGGCGTCGTAGGCGCCGTCGATGAGCCCCATGTACTCGCTCATCACGTTGCGGTGGAAGTAGGGCGGGCGGAAGGTGTCCTCGCCGACCAGCCAGCGCGGCGCGAACACCACGAAGTCCACGCCCGCCAGCCCGGCGGTGTCGGAGGGGGAGGTCAGCACGGTGAAGATGGACGGGTCGGGGTGGTCGTAGCTGATCGAGCCCAGGACGTTGAAGCTGCGCAGGTCGTAGACGTACGGGACGTGCGTGCCGTGCCAGGCGACCACGTCGAGCGGGGAGTGGTCGTAGGTGGCGGTCCAGAGGTTGCCGCAGAACTTGTTGACCACCTCGGTCGGCCGCTCGTCGTCCTCGTACGAGGCCAGCGGCGCCCGGAAGTCGCGGGCGGCGGCCAGGCCGTTGGCGCCGATGGGGCCGAGGTCCGGGAGCTCGAAGGGCCGGCCGTAGTTCTCGCAGACGTACCCGCGGGCGGTCTCGTCCTGGAGCTCCACACGGAAGCGGACCCCGCGCGGGATCAGGGCCATCTCGCCCGGACGGGCGCTCAGCAGGCCGAACTCGGTGCGCAGGAGCAGGCCGCCGCGCTCGGGGACGATCAGCAGTTCGCCGTCGGAGTCGCTGAACACCCGGTCGGTCATGGAGGAGTCGGCGGAGTAGAGGTGGATGGCCATGCCGGAGCGCTGCG
Source organism: Streptomyces sp. H27-H1 (assembly GCF_026627445.1). GTDB lineage: Bacteria > Actinomycetota > Actinomycetes > Streptomycetales > Streptomycetaceae > Streptomyces. Next base: position 300,588 of record NZ_JAPNLJ010000002.1, on the reverse strand, counting down.
TGGCGTCGCCATTGCCGCCGAGGGTCCACAGGCCGGCCAGGAAGTCGGTGCCGGGCACCGGGTCGGGCAGCGGGTTCCATCGGAGCCGGTTCGGGTCGGCCGGGGCCTCCGTGAAGGGCGCGGTGCGCAGGGCGCCGTTGCCGGTCCGGGTGAAGGGCGGGTGCGCGGCCGAGGGGCGGATCCGGTAGAGCCAGGAGCGGCGGTTGTGGGAGCGCGGCTCGGTGAACGCGCTGCCGCTGAGCTGCTCCGCGTAGAGGCCGAGGGGGGAGCGCTGCGGCGAGTTCCGCCCGAGCGGCAGCGCGCCGGGCACCGCCTCCGAGCTGTGCTCATTGCCGAAGCCGGTGAGGTACTCCAGCGCCTCCGCCGTCTTCCTGGCCTGCTCGCTGCCGCCGCTCATTGCACGCTCCCGGTCTGCCGAAGGAATCCTATGCCTGACAGTAGGATTCCTGGAGGCGTGCGTCAACGGGGGATCCGGGCCAACCCCGGCCGAACCGGGTTCGATGTCCGCCTGCCTGTCTGCCCGCCCGTCCGCGCAGGCTCGCCCGGCCGGAGGGGTGCTGGGCCGGAGGGGTGCTGGGCCGGAGGGGTGCTCGGCCGGAGGGGTGCTCGGTCCGGGGTGCTCGGCCGGAGGTGGCAGGTCGGGGGTGCTCGGTCCGCGAGGGCGGCAGGGCGCCCAGCCGCCCAGCCGGCCCGATGCGAGCGCCCCGACGTCCGGCACCCCGGGAACCCGCCCGGCTCGCGCTTGCCCGCCCCGTGCACTCGCGCGCCCTGAAGCCGGCCCGCCCGGATGCCCGGACGGGCGTCCGCCTGGCTCATGCCTCTCCGGCCCACCCCCTGTCGTACCCCTGTCCCCGGATCCCCGTGCACCCCGTGCACCCCGTGCACCCCAGCGCGGCCCCCGTGGACGCACACCCCGTAGGACTCCCGTCGCGGCGATCCCGCCCGCCGGGGGCCTATTCGTGCAAGGGGGGATCCCAAAAGGTGAACATTGCTCTACTCTCACGCGCATGTCGTGGACCCGCAGGTTTCCTGCCGTGCCGGCGGTGCTGCTCGCCGCCCTCCTAGCGCTTCTGTCACTCCTCGTCGCCGCGCCCGCCGCGAGCGCGCACGAGGAGCGCCCCGTCGAACTCCCCGACGGCACCGGGTCCGTCCCCGTCTATCGGACCGGCGAGCCCGACCTGATCGTCTGCAAGACGGACCGGCCCGCCTTCGAGCGCCGGATATCCGCCTTCCCGGACGCCCTCAAGCAGCGCAACCTCGTCCTCTACGAACGCTGCGAGAAGAACGGCTTCCGCGACCTCCAGGCGGCCGTCGACGCCGTGGACCGCCCGGGCGTGAACATCGCGATCCTCCCCGGCCTCTACGAGGAGGAGCCCTCGCTCCCCAAGCCGACCGGCGAGTGCGCCTCGCTCAAGGCGCCCAACTCCTCGCTCGGCTACCAGATCCTGACGTACGAGCAGCAGGTGGCCTGCCGCCACAACCAGAACCTCGTCGCCATCCTCGGCAAGACCGACCTCCAGATCGAAGGCACCGGGGCCTCGCGGCAGGACGTGGTCATCGACGCCAAGTACCAGAAGCTGAACGGGATCCGCGCGGACAAGTCCAACGGCGTCTACTTCCGGAACTTCACCGCCCAGCGCACCACCTTCAACTCGCTGTACGTCCTCGCGGGCGACGGCTTCGTCATCGACGACGTCCTGACCCGCTGGAACGACGAGTACGGCTTCCTGACCTTCGCCAGCGACCACGGGCTCTACAAGAACTGCGAGTCGTACGGAAACGGCGACTCCGGCATCTACCCCGGCAGCGCCTCCGACATCAACGACGGCCGCGGCTACGACGTCCCCCGCCACTCCATCGAGATCACCGGCTGCCGCAGCCACCACAACATGGTCGGCTACTCCGGCACCGCGGGTGACTCCGTGTGGGTGCACGACAACGAGTTCGACCAGAACATGGGCGGCGCCTCGATGGACAGCGCCTTCCCCGGACACCCCGGACTCCCGCAGAACCACGCTTACTTCGAACGCAACCTGATCCACGACAACAACGCCGACTACTACCGCTACGTCGCGGACGGCACCTGCGCCAAACCGCCCGTCGAGCGCGGCTACGAGGAGGGGGTGGTCTGCCCGCAGATCTCCATGCCCCCCGGCACCGGCATCATCACCGCCGGCGGCAACTGGAACCTCTACGAGAACAACTGGGTGTACGGCCACCGGCGTGCGGGTTTCTTCCTCTCGGCCGTACCCGCCTTCATCCGCGGCGAGGAGGAGCTGTCAAAGCAGGCCGACACCTCCCACCACAACCGCTATGCCGGCAACGTCATGGGCAAGGACAAGTCCGGCGCCTCCCGCCCCAACGGCATGGACGTGTGGTGGGACGGCCAGGGCCGGGGCAACTGCTGGCAGCAGGGCCCGGACGGCTCCACCCCCGGCACGCTCCCGGAATGCGGTGAGCGCCGCGGCGCGGTCTCCGGCGGTTCGGCCCGGCTGGCCGGCGAACCGGTGAAGCTGGCCCAGCTCCTCGTCTGCGCCGACTACAGCGTCCAGGCGCGCAAGCTCCCGGCCGGCTGCGACTGGTACGGCTCCCGGGGCCTCCAGCGGGTGGAGACCCAGCTCGCCCTTGCCGTCGCGGCGGTACTGCTCCTGGTCGGCGGCCTCCTGTGGTGGCGCCGGCTGCGCACCTCCCGGCTGGGGACGGCGGCCACGCTCCTCGGCCTCGCGGGCCTGGCCCTGGACGTGGCCGGCTCCACCATGGGCCTGGTCGGCACCTTCGTCCCGGCCCTGGCACTGCTGTGCCTCGGCCTGTGGTGGACCGGCATCGGCATCGCCCTGCGCCCCACCAGGCCGTGGCTGGCCCGGCTGACCCTGCTCCTGGGCGGGCTCACGCTCCTCGACGCCTTCGACAAGGCCGTGCTGATGATCCCCTGGATCCCGCTCAGCCCCGCCTGGATCCGGTCCCTCGTCGCGGTGATCTGGGTCCTCTGGGCCGTCGCCGCCGCCCGCCCCGGCGGCAGCCCGGCGCGACCGGCCGGCCCGGGCGCAGGCCCGGCCGACGACCGAGTCCCCGTGCCGGCCGGCCCGGCACCGACCCTGCGCGCCGGGGCAGAGTCCGAGGCGCAGCCCGCGACGCAGCCCGAGGCCGGGCCGGAGCGGGGCGCGGCCGGCGGAGACCCGCGGTGACCGGCCACCCGGGCGACCGCCCCGAGCGCCGGACCTGGTGCGACGCCTGCGGTACGGTGCCGCGCCGGACCCGGCGGCCGGGCCGCGCCGCGGCGCTGCTCGTCCTGGCCCTGCTGCTGGCGGGCGGAGCGGCGACGGGCTGTGGGGGGAGGGCCACCACCCACCACAAGCCCGGCACCAGCCACGAGCAGGCCTCCGGGAACGTCGGCACCCTGCTCGCCGCCGACGACGGCGCGGGCCACCGGCTCCGCGAGGTCCCGGCCGAGGGCGCGCCGGAGGTCCGGCTCACCGCCCGCCCGGACTCCGAGGACGGCTGGAACCTCCAACTGGCGGTGACGAACTTCCGCTTCACCCCCGACAGCACCGGCGGCGCCGCCCTCCCGGGCGCCGGCCACGCGCACCTGGAGTTGAACGGCCGCAAACTGGCCCGCCTGTACGGCAGCTGGTTCCACCTGCCCGCCGCACAGGTGCCGGAGACCGGCACACGCACCCTGACCGTCCGCCTGTACGCGGACGACCACACGGCCTGGGCGGTGGCGGGCAAGCCGGTCGAAGCGACCCTCGAACTCGCCGCCGGACCGGCCCAGTCCACCCACGCCCACTCCCCGGCCGCACCGTCACCCACACCCTCGGAATCGGTGCAGGCCGACCGCACGGTGACCATCACCGTGCGGGACGGCAAGGTCAGCCCGGCCCCGGGCCGGGTGGAGGTGACGCGCGGCGAACGCGTCGCCCTGCGGATCACCAGCGACCGCGCGGACACCCTGCACGTCCACGGCTTCGACAAGGAACTCGCCCTGCCGGCAGGCCAGGAGGCCACCCTGATCCTGACGGCCGACCACGCGGGCCTCTTCGAGGTCGAGACCCACGAGTCCGACCTCGTCCTGACCCAACTCCTCGTCCGATGACCCAACCCCCCACGCCCACGCCCGCGGCGCCGATCCCGACCCGGACTCTGCCCCAGACCCGGACTCTGCCCCCGACGCCGACGCCGACGCCGACGCCGACGCCGACGCCGACGCCGATGCCGACGCCGACGCCGACCCGAGCTCCGGCTTCGGACCGGCCTCTGACCCCGAGCCCGAGCCCGAACTCGACTCCGACCCAAGTGCCGGCTTCGGACCGGCCCCTGACGCCGGCCCCGACCCCGCCCTGGGCTGCGGCTCCGGCTCCGGCTCCGGCCCCGACCCCGGCGGTTCGGCGGTGACCGGACTCGCGTCGGCGGCGCTCGCGGTGCGGGCGGCCGTGTCTCCGCTGCTGCCCCCGTCGTACGGGCTGTCGCCCGTCCCCGTACCCCTACCTGGTTCGGGGTACGGGCCGGCGGCCGTCCCGTACGGGGCGTCCGGTGGCGGGTCCGGCCAGGGCGTGGTCCTTCACCCGGCCGATCCGTTGACCTCGCTCGCGCACGGCATCGGATCGCAGCACGATCTCCCGATCTCCCCCTTCTACGCCTTCGCCGGTGCCTTCACCGCGCTTTTCGTCTCCTTCCTCGCGCTGGGTCTCCTCTGGTCCGCCTCCCGCTTCCGCGGCGACCGCTCCGGCATGGCCCTGCCCGCCGGGTTCCAGCGGGTGGCCGACGCGCCGGCCACCCGCACCGCCCTGCGCGGGCTCGGCCTCGCGGCCGCGCTCGCCGTCCTCCTGAACCTCCTCCTCGGCCCCGACGACCCCGCCCGCAACCCCGCTCCCGGCGCCGTCTACGTCCTGCTCTGGGTCGGCCTCGTCCCCGCCTCCCTCCTCTTCGGTCCCGTCTGGCGCCTCCTCAGTCCGCTCCGTGCCCTGCACCGACTGCTCACCCGGTCGGCGAAGCTCCGTACGGCCGCGGATCCAGCAGCCGCCGATACCGCCAGCGCCCATGCCACCGCGCGCTCCTCCCGGAGCCCGCGAGGCCCGGCCCCGCGCCTTGCTGTGGTGCCGCAATCCCCGGGCCCGGCATCCCCGGGCCCGGCATCCCCGGGCCCGGAGCCCGGGACACCCCGCCCGCTCCCCGCCCGGCTCGGGCAATGGCCGGCCGCCGCCGGGCTCTTCGCCTTCACCTGGCTCGAACTCGTCTCTCCCGATCCCGCGTCCACCACCACCCTCCTGATCGCCCTGACCGGTTACGCCGCCGTCCAACTCCTGCTCGCCGCCCGCTACGGCGAGCGCTGGTTCGCAGATGGAGACGCCTTCGAGGCGTACTCCGCCCTCTTCGCCCGGCTCTCCCCCCTCGGCCGTCGCAGCGACGGCCGCCTGGTTCTCCGTAATCCCTTCCACGGACTCGACGCGACACCCGAGCGGCCCGGACTCGTCGCCACCGTCTGCGTCCTGCTCGGATCCACCGCTTACGACGGCTTCTCCGACAACCCCTCGTGGATCAACGCGATCCAGACCTCCCCCCTCGGCCGCACCGCGGCGGCCACCCTCGGACTCGTCGGCTCCATCGCCCTCGTCGCCGCCCTCTACTGCCTCTGCGCGGCGGTCACCCGCTTCGTCTGCGGCCCGCACCCCGGCCCGCTGACCGCCTTCGCGCACTCACTCGTACCGATCGCTCTCGGCTATCTCGTCGCCCACCACTTCTCCCTCCTGGTAACCGAAGGACCACGCACGGTAATCATGGCAGTGAGCACTGACAACGCCCCAGAACCCTTGCCGCCCTTGGGCCCCGGCGGGCTCGCCGCCCTGCAGGTGATCGCCGTCGTCACCGGCCACGTGCTCGGCGTGATCGCCGCGCACGACCGCTCCGTACGCCTCTTCCCGCCCGCCAAAGCCGTCGCCGGGCAACTACCGCTCCTCGCGCTGATGATCACTTACACGGTGGGTGGCCTCAGCCTGCTGCTGAACTGAGGCGGGCGAACCGGTACCGCCGCCGACCCGTGAACCCAGGAGCGGCATGATGGACCCCGTGCCCCCAGCCCATCCCCTGCGCCGGACGCCGATCCAGCAGCGCAGCGCCGACCGCCTCGCGCGGATCCTCGACGCCTGCGCGGAGCTACTCGACGAGACCGGGTACGAGAACCTCAGTACCCGGGCCGTGGCCCTGCGGGCCGGCGTGCCGATCGGCTCGGTCTACCGCTTCTTCGGCAACAAGCGGGCCATGGCCATCGCCCTGGCCCACCGCAACCTCGACCGTTACGCCGACGGCATCGAGCAGCGGCTCGCGGACCTCCCGGGCACCCACTGGGGCCCGGTCGTCGACGCGGTGCTGGACGAGTACCTGGTCATGAAGCGCAGCGTGCCCGGCTTCGCCCTCGTCGACTTCGGAGTGCCGGCGCCGCCGCCCGAGGGGCCCGCCTCCGACCCCAACCACCTTGTCGCCGTCCGCCTCACCGAACTCCTCGGCGCCCACCTCGATCTCACCCCCGACGCCACCTTGGAACGGGCCGTCCTCGTCGCGGTCGAGGCCACCGACGCCCTGATCCAGCTCGCCTTCCGCACCGACCCGGCCGGCGACCCCGGCATCGTCGCCGAAACCCGCGCGATGATGCACGCCTACCTCGCACGCGTTCTGGACTGACCGGTCCCGCTGCTCGAGCTACCGGGCGGCGCCCGCGAGGCGGCCCGTCACCACCAGGTTGCCGTCCGGCGTGCGCCGGGCGAGCGTGCCGGTGCGCAGGTAGCCGTCGGCGGTGAAGGAGCGGGCATTGCGGCCGGGCGCCCGGTAATAGCCGCGCACGGTGTAGGGGCCGCGGGCCAGGAGTTCGCCGGGCTCTCCGTCGGGCACGTCGTCGCCGCATGCGTCGACGATGCGGATCTGATCGTCGGGGGAGAGCGGACGGCCCTGCGTGGTGAGCACGGTCTCGTCCGGGTCGTCGGGCCGGGTGAGGGTGAGCAGCCCCTCGGCCGTGCCGAAGACCTGCTGCAGACCGCAGCCCCACTCGGGGCCCACCCGCTCGGCGGTCGCCCGGTCCAAGGGCGCGCCGCCGATCTGTACGAGACGCAGGCTGCTCACATCCGTCCGGGCCTCGGCACGGGCGTCGAGCCAGAGACGGGCGGTGGCCGGCGTCAGCGAGGTGACGGTGACCCGCTCGCGTTCGACGGCCGCCAGGCACGCGGCGGGGTCCGGGTCCTCGACCAGGACGACGGTGCCGCCGACGGTGAGGGTGCCGAGGATGCCGGGGCCGCCGAAGGCGAGGTTGAGGCCGGCCGGCAGCGCGGCGAGGTACACGTCGTTCTGGTTCAGGGACACCAGCTCGGCCGCGGCCCGCGCCTGGTAGGCGTAGTCGTTGTGGGTGCGCGGAACCAGCTCGGGAGCCCCGGCGCCGCCTTCGGAGAGCAGGAAGAAGGCGACCTGGCCGGCGCTCGGCGTCAGCGCCGCATCGGGCGGGGAATCGAGGGAGTGCAGCGGGAAGTAGTGGCAGCCCGACGGGTCGGTCGTGAAGCCGCCGTACGGGGACGAGGTGCCCGGAGCCTCGTAGGTGAACACCCGGCGCAGGAAGGGACCTCGGGCCGCGATGCCGGCGGCCATCGCCGTGTGTTCGAAGCCCTGGTAGGTCGAGGGCCCGATGTAGCCGACGGCCTCGGTGACCTGGACGACGTGGGACACCTCGGGCGCCCGGTGCGAGATCGGGCAGAGCACGGGGGTCGCGCCGGCGCGCATCAGGGCGAACACGGTGACGACGAACTCGGAGATGCCGGGCAGCTGCACGACGACCCGTTGCCCGGGCCGGAGGCCGCGCAGACGGAACCCGGCGGCCATCCGGCTCACACGGCGGTTCAGGGCCGCGTACGTGATGCGGGTGTCGCCCTGGACGAGCGCGGTCCGCGGACCGAACTGCACGGCCCAGCCGCGCAGCAGGTTGTCCAGCGTGGTGCCCCGCCAGTGGCCGGCCGCCCAGTAGTAGTCGACGAATTCCTCGGGCCAGGGCGTACAGCCGTCGAGCGTGGATGTCATTCGGTTCCTTCGGTACCGGCTTCTGAACGGGAAGCCGTACGGGTTGTCGTTCGCCGTGCGGAGGGGTGGGGGAGGCCTTTCGCCCAGCCGGCCGCCTGTCGACCCCTCCTCCGCGCGGAGATCCACCCCGCCGTCTTGATCTTGGCAATCCAATCCGTCCCTACCTCCAGGGGCAATGCGCTTTCCGGACCAAGGGCGCCGAATTCCATCAGCAGAAGGACCAATGGGCGCCGCTGACCAGCGGGAACGGCCGGGGTTCGGGGTGGCGGGAGTGTTTTCCGCGGCGGGTGCCGAGGGTATCCACGGCGCGTTCGGGCTTCTCGGAGCGGCGTCCGACCGGCATTGAGGCGGGGGAGAGAGCCGGGTCGACTCGGCCTGTGGCCTGGCACCACCCCCACTCGAAGCGGCCCGGCCCGCAGTCGGCCGTCCGGGACTGCTCGGCCGGCCCGCGGCCCTCCGCGCGGCGGCTGCCCGTCGATTCCGGTGGTGCGGGGCTCTCCCCACCGTCCCAACCGGTCGGTATGCTCAGTGCCGCTCACGCCCCGCGCCGCAGCCCGCTGCCCCTGGAGGGCCCATGCCCCGCACCGCCCTGCGCATCTGCCCCCTCTGCGAAGCCACTTGCGGCCTCACGCTCACCATCGAAGGCGCCACCGTCACCGGCGCCCGAGGGGACCGCGACGACGTGTTCAGCCGCGGTTTCATCTGCCCCAAGGGCGCCGCCTTCGGTGGAATCGACGCCGACCCAGACCGCTTGCGGAGCCCCCTCGTGCGACGCGACGGCCGGCTCCGCGAGGCCACCTGGGAGGAGGCCTACGAGGCCATCGCCGCCGCCGTACCCGCCCTCGTCCGCGAGTACGGGCCCCAGTCCGTCGGCGTGGTCCTCGGCAACCCGAACGTCCACACCATGGCCGGCCAGCTCTACCCGCCGATGCTCCTCAAAGCCCTCGGCACCCGAAACCTGTTCACCGCCAGCACCCTCGACCAGATGCCCAAACACGTCTCCAGCGGGCTGCTCTTCGGGGATCCCTTCGCCATCCCGGTCCCGGACCTGGACCGCACGGACTTCCTCCTGCTCCTGGGGGCGAACCCGGTCGAGTCCAACGGTTCCCTGTGCACGGCGCCCGACTTCCCCGGCCGGCTCAAAGCACTGCGCGCACGGGGCGGCACCCTCGTCGTCGTCGACCCGCGCCGCACCCGCACCGCCAAGCTCGCCGACCGCCACCTCGCGCCGCGCCCCGGCAGTGACGCGCTGCTCCTCGCCGCCCTCGCCCACACCCTGCTCACCGAGGAGCTGGCCGATCCGGGCGCGCTCGCGGAACACACCCAGGGAATCGGGGAACTCGCCGAAGCGCTCGGTAGTTTCACTCCCGAGGCCGTTGCCCCCGCCTGCGACCTCCCGGCCGAAGAGATCCGCGACCTCGCCCGCGACCTCGCGGCCGCGCCGAGCGCCGCCGTCTACGGGCGGATCGGCAGCTGCACCGTCGAATACGGCACGCTCACCAGCTGGCTCGTAGACGTGCTGAACATCCTCACCGGCAATCTCGACCGGCCCGGCGGAGCCCTGTTCCCGCTGTCCGCGACCGACCGTGCACCCCGGCCGGCCGGGCCCGGCAAGGGCTTCAGCCTCGGGCGCTGGCACAGCAGGGTCAGCGGCCACCCCGAGGCCAAGGGCGAACTCCCGCTGTCCGCGCTGGCGGAGGAGATCGAGACCCCGGGAGAGGGGCGGATCCGGGCCGTCGTCTCCATCGCGGCGAACCCCGTGCTGTCGGCCCCCGACGGCCGGCGCCTCGACGCGGCCCTGGCCGGCCTCGACTTCATGGTCAGCATCGATCCCTACCTCAACGAGACCTCACGCCACGCCCACGTCGTGCTGCCACCTGCGCCGCCCTCGCAGAGTGCCCACTTCGACTTCTCCTTCAACACCTTCGCCATCCGCAACCAGGTCCGCTACTCGCCGCCCGCAGTCCCGCTCGAAGACGGGCGCATGGACGAGTGCGAGATCCACGCGCGTCTCGTACTCGCCGTCTCCGGCATGCACGGAACCGACCCGGCAGCCGTGGACGAACTGGCCATCGGGGCCGTCCTCGCCAGGGAGTGCGCCGACCCGGACTCTCCCCTGCGCGGACAGGATCCGGCGCGCCTCGCCGCGCAGCTCGCGGGCGACAGCGGCCCCGAGCGCCGCCTCGACCTGATGCTCCGGGTCGGACCGTACGGAGACCGGTTCGGCGCGGCCCCGGACTCCGGCCCGGGCGGCCTCGGGCTGGAGCGGCTGCGCGCGCACCCGCACGGAATCGACCTGGGCCCGCTGCGGCCCCGTCTACCGGGCCTGCTGAGGACGCGCAGCGGCAGGATCGAGCTCCTGCCGGACCCGATCGCGGCCGAGCTCCCCAGGCTGCGCGGGACGCTCGCCGACCGCCCCGCCGCCCTGGTGCTCGTGGGCCGCCGCCATCTGCGGTCCAACAACAGCTGGTTGCACAACGTTCCGGCCCTCACCGGAGGTTCCAACCGCTGCACCCTCCAGGTCCACCCGGACGACGCCGCCCGGCTCGGCCTCACCGACGGGCGCCTGGCCCGGGTCACCGCCGACGGCGGCAGCCTGGAGGTTCCCGTAGAGGTCACCGACACCCTCCGTGCCGGAGTCGTGAGCCTCCCGCACGGCTGGGGCCACGACCGCCCCGGCACCCGCCTCTCGGTGGCCGCGGCCGAGCCGGGAGTCAACGTCAACCAGCTCCTCGACGGCACCCGGCTCGACCCGCTCTCCGGCACGGCCGTGCTCAACGGCTTCCCCGTCGAACTGACACCCATCCCCTGAGCTGGGGTTTTGCTCGTATTGCTCACGGGTGGACATCTTGTTGAGCCCGGGAGGCGGCACCTAGGTTCCCCCCATGCTGACCTTCCTCGGCTTCGCCATGATCGCGACCTTCCTGGTCCTGATCATGCTGAAGAAAATGTCGCCCATCGCGGCGCTCGTCCTCATCCCCGCGCTCTTCTGCGTGTTCGCCGGCCAGGGCGCGCAGCTCGGCGACTACGTCATCGACGGAGTCGGCAAGCTCGCGCCGACCGCCGCCATGCTGATGTTCGCCATCGTCTATTTCGGCGTGATGATCGACGTCGGGCTCTTCGACCCGATCGTGCGCGGCATCCTGCGCTTCTGCAAAGCCGACCCGATGCGCGTCGTGCTCGGCACCGCCGTCCTCGCCGCCATCGTCTCGCTCGACGGTGACGGCTCGACCACCTTCATGATCACCGTTTCGGCGATGTACCCGCTCTACAAGCGCCTGGGCATGAGCCTGGTGGTGATGACCGGAGTCGCGGCCACCGCCAACGGGGTCATGAACACCCTGCCCTGGGGCGGCCCCACGGCCCGCGCCGCCACCGCGCTCAAACTCGACGCCGCCGACATCTTCGTGCCGATGATCCCCGCGCTCGCGGCGGGCCTGCTCTTCGTCTTCGCCCTGGCCTACGTCCTCGGCCTCAAGGAACGCCGCCGCCTCGGTCTGCTGACCCTCCCCGGCGAGACCCATGCCGACGCCGACGCCGACGCAGGCATCGGCACCGGCATCGACCGGTCGGCGGAGCCCGCCGAGGAACTCCTGGTCGTGACCGGTGCGGGCCCGGCCGCCGGGGGTACGCGTACGGCCGCTGCCGGTTCCACCCCGTCCACCCCGCTCGCCGGTTCCACCCCGCCCAACCAGCCCGCGGGGTCCGTGGCGTCCACCCCGCCCAACCCGCCCGTCCCTTCCGAGGGCGCCACCCCCGGCGAGGGTGGCTTCCAGGGTCTCGACCCGCACCGCTCGACCCTGCGCCCCCGCCTCTACTGGTTCAACGCCGGCCTCACCGTCGCCCTGCTCACCTCCATGATCATGGAATTGCTCCCGATCCCGGTGCTCTTCCTCCTCGGGGCCGCCCTCGCCCTCACCGTCAACTTCCCCCACATGCCTGACCAGAGGGCCCGGATCGCAGCCCACGCCGACAATGTCCTGAACGTCGCCGGAATGGTCTTCGCCGCCGCCGTCTTCACCGGTGTCCTCACCGGCACCGGCATGGTCAAGCACATGGCCGACTGGCTCGTCGGCGCCATCCCCGAGGGCATGGGCCCGCACATGGCCCTGGTCACCGGCCTGCTCAGCCTCCCGCTCACCTACTTCATGTCCAACGACGGCTTCTACTTCGGCGTCCTGCCCGTCCTCGCCGAGGCGGGCGCCGCCCACGGGGTCTCCCCGCTCGAGATCGCCCGCGCCTCCCTGGTCGGGCAGGCCCTGCACATGTCGAGCCCGCTCGTTCCGGCCGTCTACGTCCTCGTGGGCATGGCCAAGGTCGAGTTCGGCGACCACACCCGTTTCACCGTGAAATGGGCGGCCCTGACCTCCTTGGTGGTCCTGGCGGCAGGGATGCTTTTCGGCATCATCTGACCCCGTCCGCCCCTGGCGCACACAAAACTACCGACGCTAGTTTGTAGGCTGTTGGCGACGTCGGGTCCGGTACGACCGCACGTCACGCGTCAGGCGTCACACGTCCGGTGTCCGGCACCAGACGTCACAGGTCCACAGGTCCACAGGTCCACGCGTTCGCGCGTGCTCGGGAGGATTGCCATGAAGGCCCACGACGGGATGTACATCGGCGGCGAGTGGCGGGCCGCCCTCGGCCACGGCCGCATCGAGGTCCTCAACCCGGCCGACGAGCGGCCCATCGCCTCGGTCCCGGACGGTACGGCGCAGGACGTGGACGCGGCCGTACGCGCGGCCCGCCTGGCCTTTCCGGCCTGGGCGGCCACGGCTCCGGCCGAGCGGGCCGCCCTCATCGGCGCCCTGCGCGACGTGCTCGTCGCCCGCAAGGGGGAGATGGCGGAGACGATCACCGCCGAGCTGGGTTCGCCGCTGGGGTTCTCGGAGATGGTCCACGTCGGGGCGCCGATCGCCGTGGCCTCCTCCTTCGCCGAGCTGGGGGCCTCGTACGCCTTCGAGGAGCGGATCGGGAACTCGACCGTGCTGCTGGAGCCGGTCGGCGTCGTCGGGGCGATCACTCCCTGGAACTACCCGCTGCACCAGATCGTTGCCAAGGTGGCACCCGCTCTCGCCGCCGGCTGCACCCTCGTCCTCAAGCCCGCAGAGGACACCCCGCTGACCGCACAGCTCTTCGCCGAAGCCGTGCACGAGGCGGGGATCCCGGCCGGAGTCTTCAACCTGGTGACCGGCACCGGCCTGGTCGCCGGCCAGGCACTGGCCGCGCACGAGGGAGTCGACCTCGTCTCCTTCACCGGGTCCACCGCCGTCGGCAAGCAGATCGGCGCCACGGCCGGCGCCGCCGTCAAGCGGGTCGCCCTGGAACTGGGCGGCAAGTCGGCCAATGTCATCCTGCCCGGCGCCGACCTCGCCAAGGCCGTCGCGGCGGGCGTGGGCCACGTCATGAACAACGCCGGCCAGAGCTGCAACGCGCTCACTCGCATGCTCGTCCACCGCGACGATTACGAGGAGGCGGTCCTGCTCGCGGCCGCCGCCGCGGCCAAGTACGCCTCCGGCGACCCCCTCGACCCGGCCACCCGCCTGGGCCCGGTCGTCAGCGCCAAGCAGCGCGACCGCGTCCGCGGCTTCATCACCAAGGGCGTCGAGGAGGGCGCGCGCCTCGTCGCGGGCGGGCCCGAGGCGCCGCACGAGCAGGGGTACTTCATCGCCCCGACCGTGTTCGCCGACGTCACGCCCGATATGACGATCGCCCAGGAGGAGATCTTCGGCCCGGTGCTGTCGATCCTGCCCTACGACGACCAGGACGAGGCCCTGGCCATCGCGAACGGCACCGACTACGGGCTGGGCGGCGCAGTCTGGGCGGCCGACGAACAGACGGCCGTTGCCTTCGCCCGCCGGATGGACACCGGTCAGGTGGACATCAACGGCGGCCGCTTCAACCCGCTCGCGCCCTTCGGCGGGTACAAGAAGTCCGGCGTGGGCCGCGAGTTGGGCCCGCACGGCCTCGCCGAGTACCTCCAGACCAAGTCCCTGCAGTTCTAGCCCCGCAGCCCTCCGGCCCACCGCCGCAGCCCACCGCACGGCTCGGCACCGCCGCCCGGCACCGCACCGCCCCGCCCCACGACCCCGCACACACGGAGACGACGATCATGGTCCGCGCCGCCATCCTGCCCGCCGTCGGAGCCCCCCTGGAGATACGGGACATCGTGCTGCCCGATCCCGGCCCCGGCCAGGTCCGGGTGCGGCTCGCCGCCGCCGGGGTCTGCCACTCCGACCTCTCCCTCACCAACGGCACCATGCGGGTTCCCGTACCCGCCGTCCTCGGCCACGAGGGGGCGGGCACGGTCCTCGCCGTCGGCGAAGGGGTCACCCATGTGGCGCCCGGAGACGGGGTGGTGCTCAACTGGGCCCCCTCCTGCGGGCAGTGCCACCACTGCTCGATCGGGGAGGTCTGGCTCTGTGCCAAGGCCCTCACCGGGGTCGGGGCGGTGTACGCCCACGACGCCCGGGGCACCGAGCTCCATCCCGGGCTGAACGTGGCCGCCTTCGCCGAGGAGACGGTCGTCGCGGCCAACTGCGTACTGCCCGCCCCCGCAGGGATCCCGCTGGCCGAGGCCGCACTGCTCGGCTGCGCGGTCCTCACCGGCTACGGAGCCGTGCACCACAGCGCCCAGGTCCGCCCGGGCGAGTCGGTGGCGGTCTTCGGAGTCGGCGGCGTGGGTCTGGTCGCCCTCCAAGCGGCCCGTATCGCGATGGCGGGCCCGATCGTGGCCGTGGACGTCTCCCCGGACAAGGAGGAACTGGCCAGGGCGGCCGGGGCCACGGAGTTCCTGCTCGCCTCGGAGACCACGGCCAAGGACATCCGCGCCCTCACGGGCGGCCACGGCGCGGACGTGGCCATCGAGTGCGTCGGCCGGGCCGCGAGCATCCGGGGCGCCTGGGAATCCACCCGGCGCGGCGGCCGTACGACGGTCGTCGGCATCGGCGGCAAGGAGCAGCAGGTCACCTTCCACGCCCTGGAGATCTTCCACTTCGCCCGCACCCTCACCGGCTGCGTCTACGGCAACAGCGACCCCGCCCGCGACCTCCCGGTGATCGCCGCCCACGTCCGCGCGGGCCGGCTCGACCTCGGAGCCCTGGTCACCGATCGGATCACCCTCGACGGCATCCCGGCCGCCTTCGACGCCATGCTGGCGGGCAAGGGCGGCCGCTCGCTGGTGATCTTCTAGGACCGTCCGTCCGGGGCGGGCTCCCCTTGGGATCCGTCCTCGGGCGACCTGCCCCGGGTGCCCTGCGTTTGGCGGCCCGCCTGCTGCCGCCCGCCTGCTGCCGCCCGCCTCCGGTCGGGCCGCCTCTGCAGCGGGCCCGCCAATTGGGGCCCGCCCCTGTCGCGGGCCCCTGGCGGACCGCTCAGGGCGGCCCGCCCCTCAGGCGATCTCCCGCAGCGCCTCGTACTGAAGGGCCAGGCCGTCCAGCAGCGCCGCCAGGCCCGTCTCGAAGGCCCCCTCGTCCACCTCGTGCTGCCGCTCCGCCAAAAGGTGGGCCTGGCCCAGGTGCGGGTAGTGCGACGGGTCGTATGCCGTCTCGTCGTCCACGAAACCCCGGGCGAAGGAACCCACCGCCGAGCCGAGGATGAAGTACCGCATCAGTGCGCCGATCCGGGTCGCCTGGGCCGGCGGCCAGCCGGCCGCGGTCATCGCGCCGTAGACGGCGTCCGCCACCCGCAGCCCGGCCGGCCTGCGGCCCGGTCCGCGCGCCAGCACCGGCACGATGTTGGGATGGTCGGACAGGGCGGCCCGGTAGGAGTGGGCCCAGTCGCGCAGCGCGACCTGCCACTCCCGGCCGTCGCCGGCCTCGAACATCGACAGGTCGACCCGCGCGCTCACCGCGTCCGCGACCGCGTCCAGGATCTCGTCCTTCGTGCGGAAGTGGTTGTACAGCGAAGGTCCGCTGACTCCCAGCGCAGCCGCCAGCCGCCGCGTCGAGACGGCTTCGAGCCCCTCGTCGTCCACCAGGGCGCCCGCCGCCTCGACGATGCGGGATCTGCTGAGGAGGGGCTTGCGCGGTCTGGCCATGCGCCACATAGTAAGGCCTGCCGGATTTAAACTAGCGGTGCTAATTAACGGGCCGTTCCCATGCGCCCGTCCATCCCCGTCCGCCCGTCCCCGTCCTGCCCCGGAGGTGCCCGGTGAACCTGGAACTCAGCGACGAGCAGTCCGCCGTCCGCGATCTCGCCCGTGCGTTCACAGAGCGCGAGGTCGCCCCGTACGCGGCCGACTGGGACCGCGCCGAGAGCGTGGACCGGGCCATCGTGAAGAAGCTCGGCTCCGTCGGCTTCCTCGGCCTCACCGTCCCCGAGGAGTACGGCGGCTCCGGCGGCGACCACCTCTCCTACGTCCTGGTCACCGAGGAGCTCGGCCGCGGGGACTCCGCCGTGCGCGGCATCGTCTCCGTCTCCCTGGGCCTGGTCGCCAAGACCATCGCCGCCTGGGGGAGCGAGGAGCAGAAGCACGCCTGGCTGCCTCGCCTGTGCTCCGGCGAAGCCCTCGGCTGCTTCGGGCTCACCGAACCCGGCACCGGCTCCGACGCCGCCGCCCTCACCACCCGCGCCCGGCGCGAGGGCGACGCGTACGTGATCAGCGGCAGCAAGATGTTCATCACCAACGGCACCTGGGCCGACGTGGTCCTGCTCTTCGCCCGCACGAACGAGGAGCCCGGCCACCGCGGAATCTCCGCGTTCCTCGTGCCCACCGACACCCCGGGCCTGACCCGCCGCGAGATCCACGGCAAGCTGGGCCTGCGCGGCCAGGCCACCGCCGAACTCGCCCTCGACGGCGTGCGCGTGCCCGCCTCCGCGATGCTCGGCCCCGAGGGAAAGGGCTTCTCCGTCGCCATGTCGGCCCTCGCCAAGGGCCGGATGTCGGTGGCGGCGGGCTGTGTCGGCATCGCCCAGGCCGCGCTGGACGCGGCCGTCTCCTACGCCGCCCAGCGCGAGCAGTTCGGCAAGCCGATCGCCCACCACCAGCTGGTCCAGGAGCTGATCGCCGACATCTCCGTCGACGTGGACGCGGCCCGGCTCCTGACCTGGCGGGTCGCCGACCTGATCGACCGCGGGCAGCCCTTCGCCACCGAGTCCTCCACCGCCAAGCTCTTCGCCTCCGAGGCCGCCGTCCGCGCCGCGAGCAACGCCAGCCAGGTGCACGGCGGTTACGGCTACATCGACGAGTACCCGGCCGGCAAGCTGCTGCGCGACGCCCGCGTGATGACCCTGTACGAGGGCACCAGCCAGATCCAGAAACTCCTCATCGGCCGTGCCCGTACGGGGGTTTCCGCCTTCTGAGTACGTACGTGAGTACGTGCGCGGATGTGCCGCGGCCCGGCCCGCCCGAAGCTGGACCCATGAACGAGACACCGGTCAAGCAGCAGAACACGAGCGCCTACTACGGCCAGGCCGTCGCCTCCTTCGGCGTCGCCATCGGCGCGGTGGCCCTGGGGATCTACAACCTCGAGGCCAACGGCTGGGTCCGCGCCTTCCTCGGCATCGCGGTCCTGTACCTCACCACCTCGGCCTTCACCCTCGCCAAGGTGATCCGCGACCGCCAGGAGGTCACCCAGATCGTCACCCGGGTCGACCAGGCCAGGATGGAGAAGATCATGACGAGCTACGACCCCTTCGCCACCCCGAAGCAGCCGGCCCCGCAGGATCGCTAAGCGCTTGCTCACCCCTCCGGTAAGGTGTTCATTCCGAGGTTTTCATTCCTACGGGCCGAAGAAGGTGGGCGAGCGATGGACAGCGCGGAGGAGATCGGCGGCTACCGGCCGTGGTCGGAGGTCACTCCCGACGCCGCGCGGCGGCTGCTCGTCGCCGCCGTGGAGGCTTTCGCGGAGCGCGGTTACCACGCCACCACCACGCGGGACATCGCAGGCCGGGCCGGCATGAGCCCGGCCGCGCTCTACATCCACTACAAGACCAAGGAAGAGCTGCTCCACCGGATCAGCCGGATCGGCCACGACAAGGCCCTGGAGATCCTGGACATCGCCGCCTCCGGCCCCGGCAGCGCAGCCGAGCGGCTGGACGCGGCCGTACGGTCCTTCGTGCGATGGCACGCGGCACATCACACCACCGCGCGAGTGGTCCAGTACGAGCTCGATGCTCTCGCTCCGGAGCACCGCTCCGAAATCGTGGCCCTGCGCCGGCAGAGCGACGCGGCCATCCGCCGCATCCTCGCCGACGGTGTGGCCGCCGGGGAGTTCTTCGTCCCCGACGTATCCGGCACCACCCTCGCCGTGCTGTCGCTGTGCATCGACGTCGCCCGCTGGTTCAGCGCGGACGGCCGCCGCACGCCCGACGAGGTCGGCGCGCTCTACTCGGGCCTCGTGCTCCGCATGGTGGGCGCCCGCCCGGACGCCGCGAGTGCGCCGGGCGCGGCTCGGAATTAGCGGCCCGCAAGTAGCGGCGCCGAACGGGCGGCGCGGAAGCAGCGGCGCGGAAGTATCGGCGCAGAGCAGCGCGGAAGTAGCGGATCAGAAGTAGTAGCGGGACACCGACTCCGCCACGCACACGGGCTTCTCGCCGCCCTCGCGCTCGACGGTCACGGTGGCCGACACCTGAACGCCGCCGCCCGCCTCCACGACCTCGGTGATCAGCACGGTCGCCCGCAGTCGCGACCCGACCGGCACCGGCGCCGGGAAACGCACCTTGTTCACCCCGTAGTTGATGCCCATGCGCATGCCCTCGACCCGCATGATCTGCGGCACCAGGCTCGGCAGCAGCGACAGTGTGAGGTATCCGTGCGCGATCGTGGAACCGAAGGGTCCGTCCGCCGCCCGCCGCGGGTCCACGTGGATCCACTGGTGGTCCCCGGTGGCGTCCGCGAAGAGGTCGATCCGCTTCTGGTCCACCTCCAGCCATTCGCTCGGGCCGAGCGGTGCGCCGATCCCGGCGGTGAGCTCCTCGGCGGACGTGAAGATCCTCGGCTCGGACATACCCGTACCTCTCCCTGGCGAATAAGCGCTTGCTCAGCATGCTGTCGGCGCGACGGATCTGTCAACGACACTCCTGGCCTCTCCTGACCGCCTCTGCCCGCGCCTGCCCGGTCTGGCCGGACCTGACCGCGCGTGGCCGCCCGGCCGATTACCCTCGGCGGTGTGCCGCAGATTCCCGAGAAGGTCCACGAGCTCACCGTCGGCCAGCTGTCCGCCCGCAGCGGCGCGGCCGTCTCCGCACTGCACTTCTACGAGGCCAAGGGCTTGATCAGTAGCCGCCGCACCTCGGGAAACCAGCGCCGCTACACCCGCGACGCGCTACGCCGCGTGGCATTCGTCCGGGCCGCCCAGCGCGTCGGCATCCCCCTCGCCAGCATCCGCGACGCACTCGCCCAACTCCCCGAAGGGCGCACTCCCAACCGTGAGGACTGGGCCCGCCTTTCCGAGAGCTGGCGCGCCGAGCTCGATCACCGCATAGCCCAACTCGGTCGGCTCCGGGACCATTTGACCGACTGCATCGGCTGCGGATGCCTCTCGCTGGAGAATTGCGCGCTGTCCAACCCGGATGACGTCTTCGGCGAACGCCTCACCGGTTCCCGGCTGTTGTAACGCCTCGCGCCCGGGCCGCCGCCGCGACCAGTTCGGCGTTCGACCGCGCCGCCCGCCCGTCCGGCAGGTGCAGCACGTCTCCTATGCCGATCCGCGCGCCGGTGCCGTACCGTGCGGCCAGCCGCAGCACCGGCCAGGCCGCCGCCTCCCGCCCGAACAGCACCACCGGCACCGGCGGCAGCCGGCGCAGCAACTCGGCGGCCGGCCCCGGGTCGGCGCAGGACAGCTCGGCCACGAGCCGGACCCGCGCGGGATCCCGTACCGGCCAGGCGAGGAACCGCGCCAGCGGACCGGGCAAGCCGCCCGGCCGGGCTTCCGCGCCGACCGCGACTTCCGCATCCACCGCCACCCCGCGCTCCAGCAGCGCCTCGGCGAGCTCCCGCGCTCCCGGCTCCGCGAACCGCACCACCGCCCGGTCGGGCAGCACCGTCCAACTCCGCACCCGCGCCGGCCACCCCCCGTGATCCGGCTCGGCCCCCGCACCCAAACCCGCGCCCGCGCCCGCACCCGCACCCACGCTGACGGCCACCCGGCCCGCCTCCCCGGGCCCGGCGGCGTCCGGCAGGGTGCGGGCCCCGGCCCCGATGCCCGCGTTCCCCAGGGCCTCCAGGAGCGGTCCGACCACCCGGGGCGAGAGGCTCTCGCGGCCGCACGGGGTACGCGGATGGACCAGTACCTCCCGGGCTCCGGCATCCACCGCCGCCAGCGCGGCCTCCACCAGGTCGTCGGGGCTCATCGGCACGGCCGCCCCGTCGGCGGCGTCCCGGGAGCCGTTCAGTGACACCACCAGCGTCGGCCCCAGCTCCTGCGCCGGCCACGGCGGCGTCGGGCTCACGCCGCGCCCGCCAGATCGGCCCCCGGCAGCGCCGGGTCCGCGAGCGCCGGTCTGGGCACCACGATTCCGCAGCCCGCGCACACCGGCCCGTCCCACGCCCACGCGGCGCCCGCCGGGACGCCGCCGGGTCTGCCGGGTCTGCCGGCGGCGGCCCGGGCCGCCGCCGCCGGCCAGTGCAACTCCCGCGTCCCGCACACGGGGCATTCCGTACCCGGTTCGGACTCCAGCGCCTCCACCAGCCGCCTCAGTACCTCGCCCAGCGTCCCCTGCGGCCGCACCCCCGGATCGGCGCAGCGCACCACCGCCTCTCCGCCGCCGCCCCACGCCCAGTCGGGCCGGCGCAGCCCGTCGTGCTTCTCGCGGCGTCTACGCTCCGCGAACTGCCGTTCGTACTCCAGCCAGACCGCCCGAGCGTCTTCCAGCTCCTCCAGCGCGGCCACCAGCCGCGACGGGTCCGCCGCCCGGTCCTCGGGGCCGATCCCGTGCCGGTCGCACAGGTGCCACCAGGTCGCTCGATGCCCGTAGGGGGCGAACCGCTCCAGGCAGCGGCGCAGCGAATGGCGCCGCAGGGCCCGGTCGTTGTGCGTATCGCGCACCTGATGGGCCAAACTCCGGAATCCCGCCATCACACCTTCACCTCCGCCGAGCGCCCAGCGCAGGGCGCCGGGCCCGCCGCACTGTGTTCTCCACAGGACGGGCTCCGTGTGCCCAACATGCCCGGCCCGGTGCGGGCGCATGCGGGGGCGGTCGAGGCGTACGGGTGGCACTTGGCCGGAACTCAGCGCCCCATGCGCCCCGCGGCCACCACCAGACGGGCCAGCTCCTCGTGGCAGATGTCGCTGTGCGCCCCCGAGGGGGCGCCGCCGCGCCGGACCACGGAGCCCGCGTCCACGCTCACGCAGCCCGTGGCGGGCAGGCCGCCGCGCAGGGCCGCGTCCAGCGTCAGGCGCGGTGTTCCCGGCACGCCCCGTACCCCGTCGTGCCCGATCGCGCCCCACCGCTCGTCGAAACCCAGCAGACCGGCCGAATCGCCGGCCATCCGGGAGGCCAGGGGGTAGAAGACCTTGAGGGAGGAGTCGTAGGGGGAGTGGCAGGCCGTCAGCGGGCCGTCGATCCTGGCCTGCAGTCCGCGCAGGGCGCCCCCGCGCCCCCGGTCGTGCGGCAGGCTGTCGGCGAACGCGTAGTGGGAGAAGGCCCCCTGGAGGATGGTCAGGGACTTCACGTTCCGCGCCCCGTCCGGCAGTGCGCGCAGCGCGAAGGACACCACCCGGCCGCCGAAGCTGTGGCCGATGAGGTGCACGCGCAGGGCCGGGCGGCGGCCGGCCAGCTCCGCCAGCAGCGGCCCGAGGCCGTGCTCGCCGACCACCCCGGCCCGCGCCTTCATCTGGTAATACGTGGCCTGGCGCAGCACCTCTTTGGCGCCGCTCCACAGTGTCCGCGCCCCGCCGCCGGCCGAGAAACCGGGACGGGGGGAATCCCCGGCGCCCGCGCGGTCGCCGGGGAACGTGGCGCCCGCCTCCGCCAGGGCCCCGGCGAACTCCCGGCACACCCGAAGGATGTCCCCGG
Source organism: Streptomyces sp. H27-H1 (assembly GCF_026627445.1). Classification (GTDB taxonomy): domain Bacteria; phylum Actinomycetota; class Actinomycetes; order Streptomycetales; family Streptomycetaceae; genus Streptomyces. The sequence continues at coordinate 278,577 of NZ_JAPNLJ010000002.1, read as the reverse complement.
TGAGGAAGTCCGGTACCTCGCGCGGGGCGAAGGCCGCCGCCAGATCGTCGCCGGTGCCCACCCCGTCGACCCCGGCCAGCTCCCGGACCAGCGCGCCGAACTCGGCGAAGCCGCCCTCGTGCGTGGGCCGTTCCTCCAGCAGCTCGGCGATCCGGTCCAGCTCCGCCCCCCGGCCCGGCCAGAACGCGCCGAGGGCCTGCCGGGTGGCCGGGTCCAGGGCCGTTCCGTGGCCCGGTTCCCCGACACCGCCCGGCCCGACACCCCCCAGCCCTTCCGTGCCCGGGGCGTCGCCTCCCGCCCCGTCTCCCGTTCCGCCCAGCACGCCACGGGCGTCGAAGTCGGGTATCGGCTCGTCCGAGAACCGGATCGATGGCCACACGACCCCCATGTACCCCAGCCGTACCCCGGTCCCCACCAGATCCGCGAAGGGAGCGTAGAACCGGTCGAAGAGGCGGATCGCCGTGGACCGGTCGGAGTTCCACCCGTGGGCGAAGACGAGCAGGTCGGTGGCCTCCATCCCGAAGGCCGCCTCACGCGCGCCCGGGGCCGCGTCGCCCTGCGCGTCGAAGGTCAACTGCACGTACGGCCGGACCCCGATCCCCGCCGTCCCCGACCCCGTCCCCGCCGCAGGCACCGTCCCACCGATGTGCACCATGACGCCCCCCTCCACGCCGTGTCCTGCCCACAGCATCCTGCGGACCAGGCCCCCCGGCCAGCCCCTCGGCGCCACCGGCTCACGGATACAGCAGGTACTTCTCCCGTACCGCCGCGAACTCCGCCAGCCCCGCCGCCCAGTCGCCCGCGATCTCCTCCACGCCCGCTCCCGCGTCGACCATCAGCCGGACCCGGTCCGAGCCCGTCAGCCGGTCGATCCAATGGTCCGAGCGCCACGCGAAACCGCTCCACACCCGCCGCGCGGTCACCAGCAGCCCGATCCCGGCCCGTACCGGATCGAAGGCCTCCCGGTCGTGGACGAGCAGCCGGACCCCGCCGCAGGTCTTCCCGGCGTGCTTGGAGAAGGACGGCGTGAAATAGGCCTCCCGGAACCACACCCCGGGCAGCTCCAGCGCGTTCGCCGCCTGCGCCCACCGCCGGTCCACGCCCTCCGCGCCGATCAGCTCGAAGGGCGTGGTGGTACCGCGCCCCTCCGACAGGTTCGTCCCCTCGAACAGGCAGGTCCCTGCGTACGCCAGGGCCGTGCCCGGCGTCGGCATGTTCGGGCTCGGCGGGACCCAGGGCAGCCCGGTCGCGTCGAAGAAGGACTCCCGCCGCCAGCCGGCCATCCGCACCACCCGCAGCCGCACCGCCTCCCCGGCCGGGCCGCTCGCCCGGAGGAACTCGCCCGCGAAGAGCCCGGCCAGCTCGCCCGCCGTCATCCCGTGCGCCAGCGCGATCGGCTCCCGGCCCACGAAGCTCGCGTACGGGCGCTGCAGGACGGGCCCGGCCGCCCGCCGGGCGCCGACGGGGTTGGGGCGGTCCAGCACCACCACGGCCTTGCCGGCGAGCGCGGCCGCGCGCATGCAGTCGTAGAGGGTCCAGATGTAGGTGTAGAAGCGGGCGCCGACGTCCTGGATGTCGAAGACGACGGTGTCGACCCCGGCCGCCGTGAAGGTGTCGGCCAGGGGCTGCCCGCTCTTGTCGTACGTGTCGTACACGGGCAGGCCGGTCGCCGGATCCCGCCCGGCCCCCTCCGAACCGCCCGCCTGGGCCGTGCCCCGGAAGCCGTGCTCGGGGCCGAATACCGCGACCAGGTCCACGCGTTCGTCGGCGTGCAGTACGTCGACCAGGTGGCGGGCGTCCGCAGTGATCCCCGTCGGGTTGGTGACCACCCCGACCCGCTGCCCGGCCAGCACGGCGTACCCGTCCGCGGCGAGCCGCTCGAATCCGGTCCGCACCCGGCCGGCGGGCGCGCCCTCCGTTTCGGCCACCGCACCGGGATCCGCACCGGAAGCCCCACCGAGACCCGCACCGGGCCCCGGAGCATTCAGGGCGACCGCCCCCGGGGTTCCCGCCCCCCAGGCTCCCGCGGCTCCCGCCGCCCCGGCCAGACCCAGCAACCCGCGTCGCGACAGCGTCATCGCGCCAAAGTAGGGCGCCGCACCCTTCCACCCTGACATACCGACTGGTTAGTCTGCCGGTGATCCGGCGGGCGGCAGCAGGCCGCGCGGGCACGGAGGGCGAAGGGCGGACACGTGAACGCGTTCCAGGACCAGCGAGTCGTCGTCACCGGCGCGGGCGGCGGCATCGGCGCCGCCCTCGCCCACCGCTTCGCCGCCGAGGGGGCCACCGTCGTGGTCAACGACCTCGACCCCGCCAAGGCCGCCGCCGTCGCGGGCGCGATCGGCGCCCGCGCCGTCGCCGTGCCCGGCGACGCCTCGGCCGTGGTCGCGGAGGCCCGCGAGGCGCTCGGCGGCGCCGTGGACGTCTACTGCGCCAACGCGGGCCTCGCCTCCGGCGGCGACGCCTTCGCCGACGAGGCCGTCTGGGAGGCGGCCTGGGACGTCAATGTCATGGCCCACGTCCGCGCCGCCCGGCTGCTGCTGCCCGACTGGCTGGAGCGCGGCAGCGGCCGTTTCGTGTCCACCGTCTCGGCCGCCGGACTGCTGACCATGATCGGAGCGGCCCCGTACAGTGTCACCAAGCACGGCGCGCTCGCCTTCGCGGAATGGCTCTCGCTGACCTACCGCCACCGCGGACTCCAGGTCCACGCCATCTGCCCGCAGGGGGTCCGGACCGACATGCTCACCGCCGCCGGATCGGCGGGCGAGCTGGTCCTCGCGCCGACCGCGATCGAGCCGGAAGCGGTCGTGGACGCACTGTTCGACGGTATGGAGAAGGGCCGGTTCTTGATCCTCCCGCACCCCGAGGTCGCGGAGTTCTACGCGTCCCGCGCCGCCGACCCGGACCGCTGGCTCAGCGGAATGAACCACCTCCAGCGCAAGTGGGAATCCCGGTGACCGCGCAGACCCCGCCCCCGGCCCCGCCCGCCGGATACGCCGCCAAGCCCTGGCTCGGCCTCCTCAGCCCGGTCCAGCGGGCCCCGATCGCACCCCCGCCCAGCGTGCTGCACGCCTTTCGCGCCGCCGTCGCCAGGGCCCCCGGGCGCACGGCGCTCGCCTACTTCGACGGCCGCCTCACCTACGCCGAGGCCGACGCGCTCTCCGACTCCCTCGCCGGCCACCTCGCCGCCCAGGGCACCGGCCGCGGGGACCGGGTCGCCGTCATGCTCCAGAACACCCCGCACTTCGTGCTCGCCGTCCTGGCCGCCTGGAAGGCCGGGGCCGTCGTGGTCCCGCTCAACCCCATGTACAAGTCCGGCGAGGTCGGCCACATCCTGCGCGACTCCGGGTCCACCGCACTGGTCTGCGAGGCCGGCGCCTGGTCCGCGTACCTGCGCGGGGCCGCGCACGGGACCGCCGTACACACCGTCCTGACCGCCTGCGACCTGGACTTCCAGACCCGCGACGACGTACGCGTCCTCGCGCCGGACCGCCCGGAGCAGGCGACCGACGCCGCCGACCTCGCCACCGTGGCCCGCCGGGGCCGCCCCGCCCCGCCCGACCCGGGCCTCCGGGCCACCGACACCGCCCTCATCAGCTACACCTCCGGCACCAGCGGAACCCCCAAGGGCGCGATGAACCCCCACGGCGCGCTCACCCACAACGCCCTGCGCCAGGTGACCGGCCACCCGGTCCCCGCAGGAGCCGGCTACTTCGCCCTCGCCCCGCTCTTCCACATCACCGGCATGGTGTGCGAGCTCGCCGCCTGCCTCACCAACGCGGGCACCCTGGTCCTGGCCCACCGCTTCGACGCCGGAGCCGTACTCGACGCCTTCCTCGAACACCGCCCCGCCTACACCGTGGGCCCGGCCACCGCCTTCATGGCGCTCGCCGCCCACCCCGGGGCCACCCCGGACCACTTCGCCTCCTTCCAGGTGGTCTCCTCCGGCGGCGCCCCGCTGCCGCCCGCCCTGGTCGAGAGGCTGCGCACCGCCTTCGGCTTCTACCTGCGCAACGGCTACGGCCTCACCGAGTGCACCGCCCCCTGCGCCTCGGTGCCCGTGCACCGCGAAGCCCCCGTGGACCCGGCCTCCGGCACCCTCTCCGTGGGCGTGCCCGGCGCCGACACCCTCGTACGGATCCTCGACGGGAGCGGCGCCGAGGTGCCCTTCGGCGAGACCGGGGAGATAGCCGTCCGCGGACCGCAGGTCGTCCCCGGCTACTGGGGTCTGCCCGCCGACTCCGCCAAGGCCTTCCCGGACGGCGAACTGCGCACCGGGGACGTGGGGTTCATGGACCCCGAGGGCTGGCTCTACGTGGTCGACCGCAAGAAGGACATGATCAACGCCTCCGGGTTCAAGGTCTGGCCGCGCGAGGTCGAGGACGTGCTCTACACCCACCCCGCCGTCCGCGAGGCGGCCGTCGTCGGCATCCCGGACGCCTACCGCGGCGAGAGCGTGAAGGCCTACGTCAGCCTGCGCCCCGGGACCGTGGCCGACCCGGCGGAACTATCCGCGTACTGCGCCGAGCGCCTCGCCGCCTACAAGTACCCGCGCCGGGTGGAGATCCTGCCTGTCCTTCCGAAGACGACCAGTGGCAAGATCCTGCGACGGGAGCTGCGCGAACGCGACCACGGCTGAAACCGGCCGGACCGCGTCCGTACGGGACCGCACACGCGAGGACCAAGAAAAGGAGGCGGGAGCCATGGCCGCCAAGACCACGACGGAGACCGTCGGGGCGCACGAGGCCCCGGTACCGCAGCGGCTGCTGGCCGTCGCCACCAGGCTGTTCGCCGAGCGCGGCTACGACCGGACCTCGGTCCAGGAGATCGTCGAGGCCGCCGGAGTGACCAAGGGCGCGCTCTACCACTACTTCGGGTCCAAGGACGATCTGCTGCACGAGGTGTACGCGCGCATGCTGCGGCTCCAGCAGCAGCGGCTCGACGCGGTGGCCGGTTCCGACGCGCCGGTGGAGGAGCGGCTGCGCGCCGCGGCCGCCGACGTGGTGGTCACCACGATCGAGAACCTGGACGACGCGGCGATCTTCTTCCGCTCCATGCACCAGCTGAGCCCGGAGAAGTTCAAGCAGGTGCGGGCGGAGCGCCGGCGCTACCACGAGCGCTTCCGGGCACTGGTCGAGGAGGGCCAGCGCGCCGGGGTGTTCTCCGACGCCACCCCGGCCGACCTGGTGGTGGACTACCACTTCGGATCGGTCCACCACCTGTCGACCTGGTACCGCGAGGACGGCCCGATGACCCCCCAGCAGGTCGCCGACCACCTCGCGGACCTGCTCCTGCGGGCCCTGCGCCCGTAGCCGCCGATCACACCGACGCGGTAGCGAGCGCCGGGTAGTCGTTGTACCCCTCCGCCCCCTGTACGTGCATCAGGAACTCGGTGCGCATCTCGTTGAGCGGGGCGTCCGTCCGCAGCCGCTCCACGAAGTCGGGGTTGGCGAGGAAGCCCCGGCCCAGCGAGACCAGGTCGGCGCCCTCGGCCAGGAACCGTTCGGCGACGCTCTTGCCGCCGTCGGCCGCGAACTGCTCCCGGGAGAGCAGCTGGTTGGCGATCAGCGTGCCCGGCCAGGCCGCGCGGTGCTCCTGGAACCGGGGCCGCTCCCGGTCGGTGTAGATGGCGTGGAGGTAGACCGGGCGGATCTCCGCCAGGGCCGCCAGCAGCGCCGGGTAGATCGCCTCGGTGTCGCCCTCCTCGATGCCGTTGACGCCCACTCCGGGCGAGATCCGTACGCCGACCCGCTCCGGGCCGATGGCCTCGGCGACGGCCCGGACCACCTCGACGGTGAGCCGGATCCGGTTCTCCACGGGGCCGCCCCACTCGTCGGTGCGCAGGTTGGTGCCCTTCGCCAGGAACTGGTGGAGCAGGAAGCCGTTGGCGGCATGCACCTCCACTCCCGCGAAACCGGCCTCCACGGCATTGCGGGCGGCGGCCCGGAAGTCCGCGACGGTGGACCGGATGTCCTCGGCCGTCATGGCGCGGGGAGTGACGCCGTCCCGCGGCCCGCCGGGAGTCTGCAGCTGCTCGGGGAACCGTACGGCGGACGGAGCGAGCGGGACGTGCCCGCTGGTGTCGGGGTGGCCCACCCGGCCGCCGTGCTCGAGCTGGAGGAACATCTCCGCACCTGCGCCCAGGCCGTCGGCGCCGGCCCGTACCGCGTCGGTGACCTCCCGCCAGCCGGCGATCTGGGCCGGGGTGTGGATGCCGGGGATGTGTGGGTACGCCTGCCCCACGGCGCTCGGAGCGGTGCCCTCGGCGATGATCAGACCGGCCGTGGCGCGCTGCGCGTAGTGGACGGCCATCAGGTGTCCGGGGACTCCGTCGGCGTCCGCCCGGTGGCGGGTCAGGGGCGCCATCACCAGGCGGTTGGGGAGCTCGAGACCGCCGAGGGTGGCGGGCTCGAAGAGGCGGGAGACGGTGGGAAGGACCTGCTGTGTGTGCGTCATGCCCGTAACCTAAAACCTGACATCAGTGTCAGATTCAAGTCCTGGGACGGCGGGGGTGGGGCATGCGGATCGGTGAACTGGCGGCGCGCACCGGGGTCGGCGAGCGCTCGCTGCGCTACTACGAGCAGCAGGGACTGCTGGTCTCCGACCGGACCCCCGGCGGCCACCGCGACTTCGCGGAGCGGGCGGTGGACCGGGTCGTCCGGATCCAGGAGCTCTACGCGGCGGGCCTGAACAGCACGAAGATCGGGCAGGTCCTGCCCTGCATGCGAGATGCGGACGGCGGGCCGAACGTCCGGGCCACCCCCGCGCTCGTCGGCGAGCTGAAAGCGGAACGGGACCGGATCGACCGGCTGATCGCCGATCTGTTCCGGTCCCGCGAGGTGCTGGACGAGGTCATCGACGCGGCCGCGGGTCGCACCACCGAGCCGACGACCGCGACCGTGCCCGTGCCCGTGCCCGTGCCCGTCGAAAGGTCCTAGCCGAGCGGGGCGACGTCGCGGCCCCAGGTCTCCTTGGCCACGACGGCGAAGGAGATGTACCAGGCGACGCCCGCGGTGAGGAGGCCGAGGAAGCCTCCGGTGTGGCCGAGCGCCGTGCTCTGCGCCAGGTCGCCGAGCGCGAGGAAGAGGAAGGTCAGCGCCAGCGAGACGAAGAGCACGCGGTGCGCGACGTCCAGCTTCATGGCGGCGATCGACATGTACGCGGTGAAGATGAACCAGGCCACGAGGAACCAGCCGGTCGCCACGTGCGCCTGGTCGGCGGGCAGCGTCGGGACGACGAACTTCACGTAGGCGGCGAAGGACATCCAGAACGCGCCGTACGAGACGAACGCCGTGGTTCCGAAGGTGTTGCCGCGGCGGAACTCCAGCAGGCCCGCGACGAACTGCGCGAGGCCGCCGTAGAACAGCGCCAGCGGCAGCACGACGGCGCTGAGCGCGGCGTTCGAGATCAGCCCCGAGTTGAAGAGGCTGAGCACGAAGGTGGTGAGGGCGAACGCCGCCAGGCCGAGCGGGCCGGGATTGGCGACCTTGACCGCCGGAGCCGCGGACGCGGTTGCGGGGGCGACGGTGGCCGGGGTCGCCGGCGCCGGGGTCAGGGTGGAGCTAGACATGACGGTGGCCGCTTTCGGTTTGGGTGTATATCGAATATATCGGACCTTTCTGATGGTCTGGACCACTCCGGCGCGTACGCAGGTCTGCGATGTCAGCGGTACTGCTTGAGCTCCCGGTGTGCCAGCGAGCGCTGGTGCACCTCGTCCGGCCCGTCCGCCAGCCGCAGGGTGCGCGCCGCCGCCCACAGCTCGGCGAGCGGGAAGTCCTGGCTCACCCCGCCCGCGCCGTGCAGCTGCACCGCGTCGTCCAGGATCCGCACCACCGCACGCGGGGTCGCGATCTTGATGGCCTGGATCTCGGTGTGCGCGCCCCGGTTCCCGACCGTGTCCATCAGCCAGGCCGTCTTCAGCACCAGCAGCCGCAGCTGCTCCACGGTGACCCGGGCGTCCGCGATCCAGTTCTGTACGACGCCCTGCGCTGCCAGCTCCTTGCCGAAAGCGGTACGTCCCACCGCGCGCCGGCACATCAGCTCGATCGCCCGCTCCGCCATCCCGATGAGCCGCATGCAGTGGTGGATCCGCCCCGGCCCCAGCCGCGCCTGCGCGATGGCGAACCCGCCGCCCTCCTCGCCGATCAGGTTCCCCGCCGGTACCCGGGCCCCGTCGAAGACGACCTCGGCATGGCCGCCGTGGTCGTGGTCCTCGTACCCGTACACCGTCATCGCGCGCCGGATCTCGACGCCCGGAGTGTCCCGGGGGACCAGGACCATGGACTGCTGGCGGCGCGGGTCGGCGCCCCCGGGATCGGTCTTGCCCATCACGATGAAGACCTTGCAGTCCGGGTTCATGGCCCCGGAGATGAACCACTTGCGGCCCGTGATCACGTACTCGTCGCCGTCGGCGGAGCGCTCGATCCGGGTCTCGATGTTCGCGGCGTCGGAGGAGGCCACCTCGGGCTCGGTCATGGCGAAGGCGGACCGGATCTCCCCGGCCAGCAGCGGCTCCAGCCACTGCTTCTTCTGCTCCTCGCTCCCGAACTGGGCGAGCAGCTCCATGTTCCCGGTGTCCGGAGCCGCGCAGTTCGTCGCCATCGGCGCGAGGTGCGGACTGCGGCCGGTGATCTCGGCGAGCGGGGCGTACTGCAGGTTCGTCAGCCCGGCGCCGTGCCCGCCGCCGGGCAGGCCGTGCTGGTCCACGAAGAAGAGGTTCCACAGCCCCTGGCGGCGCGCCTCGGCCTTCAGTTCACCGAACACGGCCGGGGTGTCCCAGGGCGAGGCCAGCCGCGCGCGCTGCTCGGCGGCGACGGGCTCCGCCGGGTGGACGTACTCCTCCATGAACGTGAGGAGCCGTCCGCGCAGTTCCTCGGTCCGGGCGTCGAATGCGAAATCCATCAGGGTTCCTCAGCCTTCCTGGAGGGTGGTCAGACCGTGTTCGATGAAGACCGGGACCAGCTCGCCGATCCGGTCGAAGCCCGAGCCGACGGTCTGCCCGAGCGTGAAGCGGTAGTGGATGCCCTCGAGGATCACCGCGAGCTTGAACCAGGCGAAGGCCGTGTACCAGGCGACCTGGGAGGTGTCCCGGCCCGAGCGGGCCGCGTACCGCTCGATCAGCTCGGCGGGCGCCGGATGGCCGGGGGCCCCGCTGGTCGTGCTGACCGGGGAGTCCGTCAGACCCAGGTCGGAGCTGTACATCACCAGCAGCCCGAGGTCCGTCAGCGGATCGCCGAGCGTGGACATTTCCCAGTCCAGCACCGCCCGGATCCGGTCGGTGTCGGAGGCGTCCGTACCGGACGGGCCCGTACCGGACGGGGAGCTGCCGATCAGCACGTTGTCGAGCCGGAAGTCACCGTGCACCACCGTCGGTGCGGGGGAGTCGGGCAAGGTGCGACCGAGGGCGCCGTGCAGTTCGTCGATCCCGGCGAGCTCCCGCCCCCGGGAGGCCGCGAGCTGCTTGCCCCAGCGGCGCAGCTGGCGGTCCAGGAAGCCCTCGGGCCGGCCGAAATCGCCCAGGCCCACCGCCTCCGGGTCCACCGCGTGCAGGTCGACCAGGGTGTCCACCAGGCCCAGCACCACCCGCCGGGTCCGCTCGGGGCCGAGTGCGGCGAGCTGGCCGGCCGTCCGGAAAGGCACCCCGTCCACGTACTCCATCACGTAGAACGGCGCGCCCAGCACGGCCTCGTCCTCGCACAGCAGCAGCGGCTCGGGCACCGGCACCGCGGTGCCGTGCAGCGCCTCGATGACCCGGTGTTCGCGCCGCATGTCGTGCGCCGTGGCCAGTACGTGCCCCAGCGGAGGCCGGCGCACCACCCACCGGGAGCTGCCGTCGCCCACCTCGTACGTGAGGTTCGAGCGGCCGCCTTCGATCAGCCGGCCGGTCAGCGGCCCGGCCGCGAGGCCCGGCAGGGCCCGGTCGAGGTGACCGCGCAGCCGCTCCAGATCGAGGCCTCGCGGGCCGGAGGCGGCCGGGACGGGGCCTGGGCCCGGGTCTGAGGTCATGGTGCGCGCCTCCGTACGGAGTTGACGACGACGGAACGATCGTGACCCATCATGCCGACCAGTCGGTATGCCGTCCAGTGTGCGGGCCGAAGGCGCCTCGGGCGCGTGCGGTGCCGCAGGCCCGCCCGACCCGTCGGATCAGGCGTGGCAGAGGATCGGCGTCCCGCCGTTCATCACCGTCATGTCCCGCAGTACCGCCAGGATGTCCAGCGGTACCCCTTCGGGCTCCCCGGCCAGCTCCGCGTAGGCCCGGTGCAGATTGGCCACCAGCCGCTCGCTCTCCCGCCAGCCGGCGAACTCGCCGAGATCGGCCTGCCGGGCCGTCTCCAGCGGGGTCAGCCCCTTCGCGCGGCCCTCCCGGGCCAGCTCGGCCACGTACCGCAGGTAGCGCTCGGTGGCCACGTACGCGCCGGGATCCGTCAGCGGCCCGTGCCCCGGTACGACGGTCTCCGCCCCCAGCGAGCGCAGCAGCTCCAGCGCCCGCAGTGAACCGGCCAGCGAGCCCATCGCCAGGAAAGGCGTGCCCTCCGCGAAGACCAGGTCGCCGGTGAACACGATCCGCTGCTCCGGCAGCCACACGATGGAGTCGCCCGTGGTGTGCGCGACGCCCGGGTGGACGACCTGTACCTCGGTCTCCCCGACGTGCAGGGTGAGCCGGTCGCCGTACGTCAGATCGGGCGCGGTGATGTCCAGCGCGCCGAAGTCGGTCGCCGGCCAGATCAGCTCCAGCTGGCGCCCGGCGGAGATCTGCTCGGAGCGTGCGTTGTCGTGCCCCACGATCAGGGCCTGCGGCGCGAACACGCCGTTGCCGTAGGTGTGGTCCCCGTGGTGGTGGGTGTTGACCACCGTGCGGGGGAGGGGGGCCCCGACGGACAGGACCGCCGCGCGCAGGGCCAGCGCACGCCGCTCGGTGGCCGCCGTGTCGACGAGCAGCGTCCGGCCGCCGACGGTCAGGAAACCGGCGTTGTTCAGGCACCAGCCGCCGTCCGGCTGTACGTAGGCGTACACCCCGGGCGCGGGCTGGACGAGGTACGGCTCTTCGGCGGGCATCGGCGGCTCTCCCCGGGTCGCGGTGACGGACGCTCGGCATCCTGCCAGTCACGGCGGCCCGGGGGGAGGGCGCGGTCAGTGGTCGTCGTAGTGACCGTCGTGCTCCGCGTGCCGGTGCCCGTCGTGCAGGTAGTCGACGTGGTCTCCGTGCCGGACCGAGTCGTGCCCGCACTCCGTGCCGTGGGCGTGCTCGTGGGCGGTGTGCGGGGTGTGCCCGGCCGGCTCGCACTCGTCCCAGTGCCCGGAGTGCGCGCGGTGCAGATGGCCGTCGTGCGCGTAGTCGACGTGGTCGCCGTGCTCGACCACCCGGTGGCCGCATTCGGGGCCGTGGGCGTGGGCGTGCTCCTGCGCGGGGTGTTCCTGGTGCAGAGTCGTCATGACGCCGACGCTAGTGCGCGATGCCCTGGATCGCCCCTTATGTCCGCTGCGCGCCGGGGGTCGGCCACAAGGCGGACCATCGGACCATCGGATCGTCGCCTCAGACGATGACCGCCATCGCGAAGACGGCCAGCCCCACCGTGCACGCCGTCGCGGCCAGCGCCGCACGCGGTGAGAGCCCGGCCGGCCGCGCCGCCGCCAGCTGCCGCATCCGAAGGTGCGCGACCCACATGAACGCCGACCAGAGCAGCGCGATGACGGCCACACCCGCCAGCTCCACCGGCGAGCCGCGTCCGTGCAGGGCCTGACGCAGGGCCAGTACGGCCGTCACCACGCACGAGAGCGTCGTGCGCCGCCACGCGAGCCGGGTCCGTTCGGGCTGCAGCCCCGCGTCCCGGCCGCCGGGACCCTCGCGGTCGGCGGGGTCGGCCGAGATGCTCACCGCCCCGTCGTCCAGCCCAGCAGGACGACCACCACCATCGCCACCGCGACCAGACCCACCCCCAGGCTCAGCACCACCGGGAACCGGGACATCGGCAGGTCCTCACCGTGCCGCATGGCCCGTTCGCACCGCACCCAGTGGTTCACCGCGCGCAGCGCGCAGGCCGCGCCCACCGCGAGCAGCGCGAAGGCCATCCCCGCGCGCACCGCCCACCGCAGGTCGGGCAGGAACTGGTCCACGGCGAACCCACCGCCGACCAGGGCCAGGGCGGTCCTGATCCAGGCGAGGAAGGTCCGCTCGTTGGCCAGCGAGAAGCGGTAGTCGGGGGTCTCGCCCTCGTCCCTCACCCGAGCCGGCGCGAACCACAGCCGCACGTCCTTGACGAAGTCGATCACCCGCCCAATCTACTGGCCCGGCACGATCCGCACGATTCCGGAAAGAACTGCCTCAGCGGCCTCCCGGGCGGAACTCCAGCAGCCTGCGGTAGGCCTCCAGCCCGTCCGGGACCCACGGCCAGGAGCCGTCCGAGACCCGCTGCGCCACCTCCTCCTCGGGCAGCCACGCGTGCCAGGCCACCTCCGAGGCCTGCGGTCGGACCGGCAGCTCGCAGCGCACCTCGTGCACGTAGCTCCACCAGGCCCCGCCAGCACCCTCGTACAGGAACTTGAACAGCGGCTCGGGCTGCCCCAGCCCGCTCACCCCCAGCTCCTCCTCCGCCTCCCGCAGGGCCGCCCGGGCGTAGCTCTCGCCGGCGCCGACCACCCCGCCCACGAACATGTCGTAGTGCGAGGGGAAGACGAGCTTCGAATCCGTCCGCCGGTGCGTGAAGATCCGCCCCTGCCCGTCCCTGGCCAGTACGAACACGCAGCGGTGGACGAGCCCCGCCGCGTACACCTCGCCCCGTGGGGCGCGCCCCGTCACCCGGTCCTCCCGGTCCACCACGTCCAGTACCTCGTCGGCCGCGCCCATGAGCTGGTCCCTCCGCTCCTGTTGACTGGTTACCGCTCCGTAGCAAAGGATCGCCCCACCACCGACGGAGGACGGGTTTCGCATGACGTACGACGCAGACGTGATCGTGATCGGGGCCGGGCTCGCGGGCCTCGTGGCCACCGCCGAGCTCGTCGACGCCGGCCGCAGGGTCATCCTTCTGGACCAGGAGCCCGAACAGTCCCTCGGCGGCCAGGCCCACTGGTCCTTCGGCGGCCTGTTCTTCGTCGACTCGCCCGAGCAGCGCCGCATGCGGATCAAGGACACCCGCGAGCTGGCCCTCCAGGACTGGGCGGGCACCGCCGGCTTCGACCGCGAGGAGGACGCCTGGCCGCGCCGCTGGGCCGAGGCCTACGTGGACTTCGCGGCCGACGAGAAGCGCCCCTGGCTGCACGCCCAGGGCGTCCGCTTCTTCCCTGTCGTCGGCTGGGCGGAGCGCGGCGGCTACGACGCGAACGGCCACGGCAACTCCGTCCCCCGCTTCCACATCACCTGGGGCACCGGCCCCGGCCTGGTGGAGCCCTTCGAGCGCCGCGTACGGGCCGGGGTGGCCCGGGGGCTGGTCCAGCTGCGGTTCCGCCACCGGGTCACCGGGCTCACCCGCACCGCGGGCACCCTCGACACCGTGACCGGCGAGGTCCTGTCCCCCTCCGACGCCGTACGGGGCACCGCGAGCGGCCGCGAGGCCACCGGGGAGTTCTCCCTGCGGGCCCAGGCCGTGATCGTGACCAGCGGCGGCATCGGCGGCAACCACGACCTCGTACGGGCCCAGTGGCCGGCCCGGCTCGCCGCCCCGCCCGCACGGATGCTCTCCGGGGTCCCGGCCCACGTGGACGGCCTGATGCTGGGCATCGCGGAGGGGGCGGGCGCGAGCCACATCAACAAGGACCGGATGTGGCACTACACCGAGGGCATCGAGAACTGGAACCCGATCTGGTCCAAGCACGGCATCCGCATCCTGCCCGGCCCGTCCTCGCTCTGGCTGGACGCCACCGGCAAGCGGCTGCCCGTACCGCTCTTCCCCGGCTTCGACACCCTCGGCACCCTCGACCACATCATGAAGACGGGCCACGACCACACCTGGTTCGTCCTCAACCAGCGCATCATCGGCAAGGAGTTCGGGCTCTCGGGCTCCGAGCAGAACCCGGACCTGACGGGCAAGTCGGTCCGCGGGGTCATCGACCGGGCGCGCCAGGCCGTCCCCGGACCGGTGAAGGCCTTCATGGACAACGGCGCCGACTTCGTGGTCGAGAAGGACCTCTCCGCCCTGGTGCGCGGCATGAACGCCATCACCAAGGACGGACTCCTCGACGAGGAGACGGTCCGGCGTGAAATCGTCGCCCGGGACCGGGAGATCGCCAACCCGTTCACCAAGGACCTCCAGGTCACGGCGATCCACGGGGCCCGCAAGTACCTCGGCGACAAACTGATCCGCACCGCCGCCCCGCACCGGATCCTGGACCCCGCGGCGGGCCCGCTGATCGCCGTCCGGCTGTCCATCCTGACCCGCAAGTCCCTGGGCGGCCTGGAGACCGACCTCTCCTCCCGCGTCCTGACCGCCACGGGCGAACCCCTGCCGGGCCTCTACGCGGCGGGCGAGGCGGCCGGCTTCGGCGGCGGCGGCGTCCACGGCTACCGGGCCCTGGAGGGCACCTTCCTCGGCGGCTGCATCTTCTCGGGCCGCGCCGCCGGCCGCGCGGCGGCCGCGGCCGTCTCCTGACCGGGCTCCCGCCCCGGCCCGGCCGCCCGGGCCCCTGCCCTACGGCGCGGGCACGGGCAGCCGGGTCACCAGGCGGAACCGCTCCGCCACCACCGGGGTGTCGTCGTCGACCGTGAACTGCGGGTCGCCGATGACCTCCCGCATCTGGGGGCCGTGCCAGAACCCCTCGCGGGCGGATCGCCATTCGGCCACTGACGCGAATCCCTCGCCCTCGTCCAGTGCGTGGCGCAGTCCCACGTCCGCCAGCCGCAGCACCCGTACGTCCGTCACCTCCAGGACGCCCACCGGACGTCCGGCGGAGTCCAGGACCGCCATCAGCTCACCCACCACCGGCAGCGGGTCCCCGCAGGCCTCGTAGTCGGCGAGGACCGCGGTCGTCGTGGTCTTGGCGCCACTCAGTACGGCCTCAACCAGCTGGTCCCGCAGGGGTCCCGGGAAGGCGAACTCGACGGGCGGGAGGTTCTCGTAGGCGGTCACGGACACCACCCTACGATCCTGCGCGCACCGCGGCCCGGCGCCCGGCGGCGCACCGTCCCCGTGCCGTCCCCGTGCCGTCCCCGTACTGTCCGCGTACCGTCTGTGAAACGGAGGAACCCTACCAACTCACTCCTCCGATAGACCAGTTGAAACAGGCCACGCAGTGGATCGGACCTTGACGCGGAGCTGCGCCTACCGCTTTGCTGTGCGTGATCTTCCAGCCACACCGTCCAACCGCCCGCGTCCTGGAGGGAAACCCGCGGATGTCGCCCCCTCCGCCGCCCCTCGGCCGCGCCCGCAAGCGGGACGCCCAGCTCTTCGACCCCGCCCTGTGCGACGCGGAACTCGTCGACGTGCGCGCCCAGTTCACCCAGGGCCGCTGGGCCAAGGCCCGCACCCTCCTCGTCACCACCGGCGACGACTGGGACCGCCGGGGCCACCGCCTCGTCGTCCTCGCCGAAACCCCGGCCGCGACCGCGTGGGCGCGCGAATGGCTCCTCGCCGAACCGGAGAGCGCCGACGCCGTCACCCTCCTCGCCTGCGCGGCCGTCTTCGGCGCCCTGCGCCGCAAGGGCACCCCCGAGGCCGCCGAGGAAGCCTGCCGCCGGGCCGCGGCCCTGCTCCCGGCCGACCCGACGCCCTGGCTCGGACTGCTGCTCCTGACCCGCGCCTTCGGCACCGAAGAGGAGTTCAGCCGCCACTTCGACCAGGTCAGGGCCCGCCACCGCGAACACCACCACGCCCACCACCTGATGGTCTCCCGGCTGGCCGAGCGGGCACCCGCGTCCGGCCGCGACCCGCTCCACGAGGTCTACGACTTCGCCGCCTGGGCTGCCGAGGAGTCCCCGGCCGACTCCCCGCTCGCCGTCCTCCCCGTCATCGCCCACGCCGAGCGCTACCGCGTGCTCGCCGCCGGACAGGGCCACAGCCGCGACGCCGGAGCCGAGCACTGGTCCGGCCGCCGCGCCCGCCAGGTGCTGCGCTCCGCCTTCGACTGGTGGCTGGAGTGGGAGCGCGAGGACCACCCCCGCAACAGGGTCGACCTCAACTTCCTCGCCCACGCCAAGCTCTGCGAGGGCCGCCCCGCCGAGGCGGCCGCCCTCTTCCAGCGCATCGGCAGCCACGCCACCCCGGCCCCCTGGTCCTACCCGGACCTCGACCCGCACAAGGCCTTCCTCGCCGCACGCAGCGCCGCACTCGGCACCGCCTGAGCCCCGCCCGGCCAGAACCGCCCGGCCAGACCCCCAGCCAAAACCGCTCAGCCCGTCCCGCTCAGCCAGCTCGTAGCCAGTCCCGCTCAGCAAGAACCCCGCCCAGTCCCCGCCCCGAAAGGACACCCCGCCATGCCGACGGGCAGATCCACCACGGTCAAAGACCCGGCCGACCGCGCCGAGATCCGTACGTACAAGGGCCAGGACCGCGCCCTGCGCGCCGACCGCCTCGGCACCGCCGGCCTGCTGCTCTCCGTACTCGCCGCGAGCGCGCCCCTGATGGTCGTCGCGGGTGTCATGCCCACCACCTTCGGGGTCATGGGCATCGTCGGACAGCCCCTGCTGTTCGTGATCCTCGGCGCCGTCCTCGCCCTCTTCAGCGTCGGCTACGCCGAGATGAGCCGGCACGTCCACAACGCCGGCGCCTTCTACGCCTACATCGCGCGCGGACTCGGTCCCACCGCCGGCGCCGGTGCCTCGCTCGTCGCCCTCGTCGCCTACAGCGCCATGCAGGTCGGCGTCTACGGCATCCTCGGCTTCGAGATCTCCGGCCTCTTCGCCACCTACCTCGACACCGAACTCGCCTGGTGGATACCGGCCCTGGCCGCCGTCGCCCTCACCGGCGCGCTCGGCTGGCTGAAGATCGACCTCAACGCGAAGGTCCTCGGCGTCCTCCTGCTCATCGAGGTCGTCCTCGTCGTCATCTTCGACGCCGCCGCCCTCGGCGATCCCGGCCCCGCCGGCCTCTCCCTCCACGCCTTCAACCCGGAGACCCTCACCGGCGCCGGCCTCGGCACCGCCCTGTGCTTCTGCATCGCCGCCTTCGTCGGCTTCGAGCAGTCCCCTGTGTACGCCGAGGAGACCAGCAAGCCGCACATCGTCGTCTCCCGGGTGATGTTCCTCGCCGTCGGCTTCGTCGCCCTCTTCTTCGCCTTCAGCGCCTGGGCCCTCACCGTCGCCACCGGCCCCGGCGAGGTGGTCAAGGCCTCCGCCGAGGCCGGCCCCGGGCTGCTCTTCCAGCTCACCGAGAGCCGCCTGGGCGGCGCCTTCACCGACGCCCTGCACATCCTGTTCGTGACCGGCATGTTCGCGGCGATGCTCAGCTTCCACAACGTCGTCTCCCGCTACGCCTTCGCCATGGGCCGCGAGGGCCTGCTCCCGGCCGCCTTCGGCCGCACGAACGCGGGTACCGGCGCCCCCGGCACCGGCTCGCTCCTGCAGACCGCGATCTCCGTCGTGGTCGTCCTGGCCTTCGCGTTCACCGACGACACGCCGGCCGGCGACCCCACCGCGCCCGTCCTGCACCTGTTCACCTGGATGGGCAGCGTCGGCGCCCTGGGCGTGACCCTCCTGATGGCCACCGCCTCTTTCGCGGTCATCGCCTTCTTCGTCCGCCGCGGCACCGCCGGCGCCCAGGTCTGGCGCCTCGCCGCCGCGGGCCTCGCCGGGATCGCCCTGCTCGCCATCGCCGTCTACACGGTCAAGGACTTCGGCGTCCTGGTCGGCGCCGAGGAAGGCTCCGTGCTCAGCTGGGCCCTGCCCGGCATCATCGCCGCCGCCGCCGTGGTGGGCCTGGCGTACGGCCTCTTCCTGCGCTCCACCCGCCCCGAGGTCCACGCCCGCATCGGCCTGGGCAACGAGGCCTTCCGCCTCGACCAGGCGGCCGAGTCGGCCGACACCGCCGAGGCCTCCGTGCCCCAGCCGCGCGGCTGACCCGTACCGGGCACACGAAGGAGGGGCCCCGCCGCGGCGGGGCCCCTCCTTCGTGTGCCCGGTACGGGACGGGGTCAGGCCTTCTTGACCACGCTCGACTTCAGCTGCATCGCGCCGAAGCCGTCGATCTTGCAGTCGATGTCGTGCCCGTCGACCCCGTCGACAAGGCGGATGTTGCGCACCTTGGTGCCGGCCTTGATTCCCGACGGGCTGCCCTTGACCTTGAGCGCCTTGGCCACCGTCACGGTATCGCCGTCGCTGAGCACATTGCCCACGGCGTCCTTCACGACCCGCTCCCCGGAGCCCGACGCGGCCTGCGCTCCGTCTTCGGCGGGCACCCACTCGTGACCGCACTCGGGGCACACCACGAGCGCGTTCACCTCGTAGGTGTACGCGCAGGAACATTTGGGACAAGGGGGAAGATTCTCATTCACTTCCCCAGAATATCTCCAGCGGGAACTCGCCCGCCCCGCCCCTCGCAAAACGCAGAAAACCCCACGCGAAGTGGGGTTTTCGTTTGGTGTCCGAGGGGGGACTTGAACCCCCACGCCCCGAAGGGCACTAGCACCTCAAGCTAGCGCGTCTGCCATTCCGCCACCCGGACAAGGTGTCTGTCTCGCGCCCCTCGCGGGCCGTTCCGACGTGGAAAACATTACCAAACATTCCAGGGTCATCGATCACACCCCCCGGCGGCCGGGGATCGCCCTTGGGCGAAGCGGCCCGGGGCGCGAGGATGGAGGCAGTTCGGTACTGATCAGTGGGAGGAAGCAGCGTGAGCGAATCGGGCGCGGGCAGGAAAGTCTCCGGCGAGGACGAGGTCGTCGACCTCTGCCGGGACCTCATCCGGATCGACACCAGCAACTACGGGGACCACTCCGGCCCCGGCGAGCGCAAGGCGGCCGAGTGGGTCGCCGAGCAGCTCGCCGAGGTCGGGCTGGAGCCGCAGATCTTCGAATCGCACAAGGGGCGCGCCTCGACCGTGGCGCGGATCGAGGGCGAGGACCCCTCGCGGCCGGCGCTGCTGATCCACGGGCACACCGACGTGGTCCCGGCCAACGCCGCGGACTGGACCTACGACCCCTTCGCGGGCGAGATCGCCGACGGCTGCGTGTGGGGCCGCGGCGCGGTCGACATGAAGGACATGGACGCGATGACGCTGGCCGTCGTGCGCGACCGCATGCGCAGCGGCCGCAAGCCCCCGCGCGACATCGTGCTGGCCTTCCTCGCCGACGAGGAGGCCGGCGGCATCTACGGCGCCCGGCACCTCGTCGACAAGCACCCCGGGCTGTTCGAGGGGGTCACCGAGGCGATCGGCGAGGTCGGCGGCTTCTCCTTCACCGTCAACGAGAACCTGCGGCTGTACCTGGTGGAGACCGCCCAGAAGGGCATGCACTGGATGCGGCTCACGGTCGAGGGCACCGCCGGCCACGGGTCCATGACCAACAACGACAACGCCATCACGGAGCTCTGCGAGGCCGTGGGGCGGCTGGGCCGCCACACGTGGCCGGTACGCGTCACCAAGACCGTACGGAGCTTCCTGGACGAGCTCTCGGACGCGCTGGGCACCCCGCTCGACCCGGACGACATGGACGCCACGCTCGCCAAGCTCGGCGGCATCGCCAAGATGGTCGGCGCGACCCTGCGCAACTCGGCCGCTCCGACCATGCTCGGCGCCGGCTACAAGGTCAACGTCATCCCCGGCCAGGCCACCGCCCACGTCGACGGCCGCTTCCTGCCGGGCTACGAGGACGAGTTCTTCGCCGACCTCGACCGGATCCTCGGCCCGCGCGTGAAGCGGGAGGACGTCCACGCGGACAAGGCGCTGGAGACGGACTTCGACGGCAAGCTCGTGGACGCCATGCAGACGGCCCTCAAGGCGCACGACCCGATCGCGCACGCGGTCCCGTACATGCTCTCCGGCGGTACGGACGCCAAGTCCTTCGACGACCTCGGCATCCGCTGCTTCGGCTTCGCGCCGCTGCAGCTTCCGCCGGAGCTGGACTTCGCCGGGATGTTCCACGGGGTCGACGAGCGGGTGCCCGTGGAGGGCCTGAAGTTCGGTGTGCGGGTGCTCGACCGGTTCATCGACGAGTCCTGAGACGGGCCGGGCGCGGAACCGGGCGTAGCTAACGCCGCGGAATCGGGAGGGTGTGCGGATTCCACTGAGAAGAGTGAATGCGCTCATACGCTCGTAGCCCCGGTGATCCCTCCTCGTTACAAGTGGTGCGGTCCGCGGCTGGGACCGCACTTGCCTACTAGGAGGAACAATGCTCAAGAAGGTTGTCGCTGCTGCGGCTGCTACCGGTGGTCTGGTTCTCGCGGGAGCGGGTCTGGCTGTCGCCGACGCTGGTGCCCAGGGTGCGGCCATCGGCTCCCCCGGTGTTGCGTCCGGCAACGTCATCCAGGTCCCGGTCCACGTTCCCGTGAACGTCTGCGGTAACACGGTCTCCGTGATCGGCCTGCTGAACCCGGCCTTCGGCAACACCTGCGTCAACGCCTGACGTTTCTGAAGTTCTCGGCCCCGGAGCGCATTCCAGCGCTCCGGGGCTGCCGGGCTTTACGGGCCCGATGACGATCTTTCGGCGTACCAGGCGGGGGAGCCTGTGCGGCCAGTGCGCCGACCGGGCGTGCACGTGCGCGTGCACGACGCACACAACAGGGGACGAAGTACAGATGCGACGACAGGTACAGGTCACCGGCAAGAAGACCTTGATCACCATGGCAGCCGCGGGGGGTCTGATCGCGCTCGGAGGGGGTCACGCCCACGCGGACTCCGGCGCCTCCGGCCAGGCCGCGCACTCACCGGGGCTGCTGTCCGGGAACGCCCTCCAGGCACCCGTGGACGTGCCGGTGCAAGCCTGCGGGAACACGGTGACGGTGGTGGGGGCCCTCAATCCGGCCTTCGGGAACCGCTGCGCGAACCTCCCGGGCCGACCCGGACACCCGCAGCACCCGAACCACCCCGAGCACCCGGGCAACCCGGGCAACCCGCACGAACCGTGCGACGAGGACACCGGCCCGGACCACCCGGAACACCCGGGCGGTCCGGGCGACCATGGAAACCCTGGTGGCCCCGGTGACCACGGGAACCCGGGTGGTCCGGGTGACCACGGGAACCCGGGCGGTCCCGGTGACCACGGCAATCCCGGCGGTCCGGGTACCGGGCAGCCCGGGACTCCCAACGGCCCTGGGACCAGCCCCGGTACTGGCCCCGGTACGGGCCCCGGCACCGGAGCGGTGACTCCGGTGACGCACCCCGCCCAGGGGACCGGTACTGGTACTGGTTCAACCCCGGCCGGGGCGCTGGCCGCGACCGGCTCCGGTGACGTGCTCACCGCCGGAGTGCCCTTGGCGGCGGCCATGCTGCTGGCCGGCGCCGTGCTCTACCGCCGGGCGCGCAGCGCGGCCTGAGGGTTCCTCATGACGCGGGCCCCGCCCCCCGGGGCTCGCGTCACCAGGTCGCGCGGACCTGTCGGATGATCCGGCGGCGCAGTCGCACGCGGCGACTGCCGTCCCGAAACAGTGTCAGCCGGTCGAGCTCCCAATGCCCGTACTCGGCGTGTTCGGTCAGCAGGCGGGTCGTTTCCTGACGTGGAACCCCGCGGGGCACGTACAAGTCGACAAATTCGTATTCCGGCATCGCATCTATTGTGCCGCGAGAGCCCCGCTACGGATAGCGTCTGCACTATGTCTGATGCCGCTCTGCCCACTGTTGCCGAGGTACGCGCCGCCGCCGAGGCGGTCAAGGCCGCGCTCGACCGTCACCTCGCCGCGGTCGAGAGCAGGATCGGGGACGATGATCCGGACGTCTACGCCGCGTTCAACGAACTCGCCGCCGCCGCCGAGGAGTACGACGAGCTCCTCTACGACCGCCACGACGAGGTCACCCCGTTCGAGATTCCCAGTCCCGAGGACGGGCTCCCGTACACCGGCCCCGCCGAACCCGCCGCCTTCAGCGTGCTCATCCGCCGTGACTACGCCGTCGTCGAACCGGCGCGCCTGATCGCCCAGGCCGAACGTGTCGTCGCGCACGACCGCGAGGCGGAACTCGGCCACGACGGCGGCACCGCCGAGGCGCTCGGCGTGCTCTTCGGCGAGTACGAGCCGGACGAAATCGCCTCCCGTGCCAAGGACTTCGGGCTGGAAGAGGGTGATTCCACGCTGTGGATCGCCGCTTCGGAGGACGTCGCGGAACCGGGGGAGTGGCTGGGTTCGCCCTTCACACACATCGATCCGCAGGACGTGATGCACCGGTTCGACGTCAGTTCGGTCTTCGATGAGGACGAGGACGACGACGAGGACGACGACGCGGACGACGACGCGGACGAGGCGGAAGCCGGGGCCGAGCCGGCCGAGCGGGGTCTGACCACCGCCTGACCCCGGCCCGCCCGACTCCTCGTACGGAACACACCGCGGCCCCCGCCCCGCCCGGGACGGGGGCCGCGGCGCGTCCGCTACTGGGGCTGCGGCGCGGCCGAGGCCACGAGTGCCCGCAGCAGACCCGCCAGCCGGGTCGTACGGGGCTTCGCCGGTACCTCCGCGACCGCGCGCGGCAGCGCCTGGTCCACTCCGTGCACCACCGACAGGTGCCGCTCGGCCCGCCCGAACGCCGTGTACACCCAGTCCCGCGACAGGGCCTGAGCCGCGTCCCCGGGCAGTACGACGACTGCCGCGGGCCAGCGCGAGCCGACGGCCTGGTGCGCCGTCACGGCCCAGCCGTGCCGCACCTGGGACTCCACCTGCTCCTTCGGTACGACGATCCGCGCGCCCGCGGCTCCGGCCAGGTGCAGCCCCTGCGCGTCGGCCGACACGACCCGGGCGGGCAGCGCCCGCCCGGCGCAGGGCACGTGGACCACCCGGTCACCGGGGTCGAAGCCGCCGAACCGGCCGGGGCCCGGGTTCAGCCGCTCCTTGAGGGCCGCGTTGAGCGCGCGGGTGCCCGCCGCGCCCCCGTGGCCCGTGGTGATCACCTGGACGGCGTCCGCCGGGATCCCGAAGGCGCGGGGCACCGACTCGGCCACCAGCTGCACGGTGCGGTGCACGGCCTCCCCGGCGTCGCGGACCGGGACGATGACGACCTCCTTGCCGGGGGCGTCGACCTGGTTCAGTTCCCCGACGCCGACTCCGGAGACCAGTTCCCCGATCGGGCCCGGGTCCGGGACCCGGGAGACGAGCTGCGGGCAGGTACGGGCCGCGAGCACATCGGCGAAGACCCGGCCGGGTCCGGCCGAGCCGAGCACGGCGGGGTCGCCGGACAGCACCAGACGGGCCCCGTCGGGCACGGACTCCACCAGTGCGGCGGCCGTCTCCACGTCCAGCTGCGGGGCGTCCAGGACGATGAGCAGATCCAGTGCGAACTGCCCGTCCGCGTCGCGCCCGGGGCCCTCCGCGCCGGCCAGCAGGCCCGCCACGGTGACCGCTCCCTCGGCCGGGGCGTGCGCGGCCAGGCAGGCACGCAGGCCGAACTCCCGGGCGGCCGCGAGGAGCGCGCGGGGTTCGGCGCGGGCGGCCTCGCCGCCGGTGTGGGTGACCAGGCCGTGCCCGGCGGCGGCGCGGATCAGCTCGCCGCCGGGGCCGGTGGCGGCCTTGTCCCAGTCGGCGGGGTCCGTGAAGGTGTTGGCGAGGCGGGCCAGCCCCTCGGCGAGGCTCTCCTCGGCCATGGCGGAGCCCTCCAGGCCCACGAGGATGCGTACGGGCTGCTCCTCGTCCTCGCCCACCGGCGGACCGACCGGCTCCTCGAAGGCCAGCGCGGCCCCGTCCCCGACGGCCGCCTCCAGCGCCTCGGCGGGGTCCGGTACGCCGTACTGGGCGAGGGCGGACTCCAGGGTGGGCGCTTCCAGCACGGTGTGACCCTTGGCGGCGGCCTGCGCCAGCAGCCAGCCCACCAGGGCGGCGGACCGCCGCTCGTCCCCGGGGCCGGTCGCCTCGGCGCCGAGCAGGGCGCGGGCGAACCCGTCGGCCTGCGTCGGGCGGACCCCGGCGACGGCCAGCAGCCGCCAGGGGGACTCGGTGAGCTGCGCGGCGGCGTCCTCGCCGAGGGCGGCGGCGGCCTGCGGAGCGAGGGTCTCCGGGGCGCCGCCCCTGGCCAGTACGGCGCGGAGGGCCTGGACGGCGTCCGCGGAGGGGGCGGCCGCGGTCTGCGTCGCCGGTGAGGGGGCGGGGGCGCGGGCGGGTGCGGGCTCGGGGGCCGGCCGGCGGGGTGCCGGGGGCGCCGGGGGCGCGGTGAAGACCGCGGAGGGCCGGCCGCCGCTCTCCACGGCCCGTACGGCGGCCAGCAGGTCGGCAGCCGTGCCGCTGAGCTTGGCGCCGGCCTCCACCGGGGCCTCGCGGTCCGCCTTGCGGCGGGCGATGCGCTCCCGCTCGATCTTCTGCGCGGCCAGTTCCGCCGCCGCTTCGCTGAGCTGAGGCTTGGCCTCGGTGGCCTCGGTGGCCTCGGTTGCCTCCGTGTCGGTGGCGGGCCCTGCGGGGCTTCCCCCCACCCCGCCCCTTCCCGAAACCGGGGGCTCCGCCCCCGGCCCCCCGTCCCCGCTCCCTGCTTCGCCGGCAGGCGTGGCTTCGGCCTGCGGGTCCTCGTCGGTGTCCTCCGCTTCGCCGGACGGTGCGGGGTCCGCGTCGGTGTCCTCGGCTTCGCCGGCAGGCGTGGCTTCGGCCTGCGGCCCCTCGTCCCCGCTCCCTGCTTCGCCGGGCGGCGCCGGATCCGCGTCTGCGTCCGTGTCCTCGACCTCGGCTTCGGCTTCGGCGGACGGTGCGGGCTCGGCCTGCGGGGTGTTGTCCTCGGGCTCGGCCGGGGCGGAGGTGTCCTCGGCCTCGGCTTCGGCGGGTGTCGGGGGTTTTGCGGTGGTGCTCGTGGCGGGCTCCGGGGCCGGGGTGGCTTCCGCGGCGGCGGGGCTTTCTTCCCGGGCCGGGTCGGCCGGTTCTGCCGCGGCGGCGGTGTCGCTCACAAGGTGCTCCAGTCGTGATCGGGGTAGCGGTGGACGGGCGCCGAGACGTCGTCCAGCGCTTGGCGGATCTCCTCCGGAAGACTAAGGGCCTCCACCGACAGGGCCGCCCCGAGCTGCGCCGACGTGCGCGCGCCGACGATCGGCGCGGCCACCCCCGGCCGGTCCCGGACCCAGGCCAGGGCCACCTGGAGCGGGGTCACCGCCAGGCCGTGGGCGGCCGTCGCGACCGCGTCCACGATCCGGCCCGCCGCCTCGTCCAGGTACGGGTCCACGAAGGCGGCCAGGGTTTCCGAGGCGCCCCGGGAGTCCGCCGGGATGCCGGCCCGGTACTTGCCGGTCAGGACGCCCCGGCCGAGCGGGGAGGAGGGCAGGAGGGAGAGCCCCAGGTCCAGGGCGGCCGGGACCACCTCCCGTTCCACGCCGCGCTGGAGCAGGGAGTACTCCATCTGGGTCGACGCCAGCCGGGTCCGCACTCCCGGCGCCGCGAGCTGCCAGGTCGCCGCCTTCGCGAGCTGCCAGCCACTGAAGTTCGACACGCCCGCGTACCGTGCCCGGCCGCTGCTCACCGCGATGTCCAGGGCCTGGAGGGTTTCCTCCAAAGGGGTCCACGGATCGAAGGCGTGGACCTGCCAGAGGTCGACGTAGTCCGTGTCCAGGCGGGCCAGGGAGTCGTCCAGGGCGGAGAGGAGGTGGCCGCGTGAACCGTCGAAGCGCCGGTCCGGCCCCGCGACCCCGCCCGCCTTCGTCGCGATCACCAGGTCGCGCCGCGGAACGACGGAACCGATCAACTGCCCGAGGAGGTACTCCGCCTCCCCGCCCCCGTACACGTCCGCGGTGTCGACGAGCGTGCCGCCCGCGTTCCAGAACGTTTTCAACTGCGCGGCCGCTTCCGCCTCGTCCGGTCCGCCCGCCGACCGGCCCCAGGTCAGTGTGCCGAGACCGATCCGGGAGACGCGCAGTCCGGTGCGGCCGAGATGCCTCTGCTCCATGAGGGCTGAGACTACTGCGGCACTGACGCGGGGCAGCCTGGCGCGCTACAGTCCCCGCAGACCCACGTTACTGATCGGTAAACAGGCAAGGGGACGACACATGCGGCTCGGCATCAATCTCGGCTACTGGGGCGCTGGCATGGACGCCGACAACCTGGCCGTCGCGCAGGAGGCCGACCGCCTCGGCTACGACGTCTGCTGGGCCGCGGAGGCCTACGGCTCCGACGCCCCGACCGTGCTCGCCTGGGTCGCCGCCCAGACCGAGCGCATCGACGTCGGGTCCGCCATCCTGCAGATTCCGGCCCGCCAGCCCGCGATGACGGCCATGACGGCGGCCACCCTCGACTCCCTCACCAAGGGCCGCTTCCGGCTCGGCCTCGGGGTGTCCGGCCCCCAGGTCTCCGAGGGCTGGTACGGGGTGAAGTTCGACAAGCCGCTCGCGCGGACCCGCGAGTACGTGGAGATCGTCCGCAAGGCGATGACCCGCGAGCGCCTCAGCTACGAGGGCGAGCACTGGACCCTGCCGCTGCCCGGCGGGCCGGGCAAGCCGCTCAAGCTGACCGTGCACCCCGAGCGCGAGCACATCCCGCTCTACATCGCCGCGATCGGGCCGAAGAACCTGGAGCAGACCGGCGAGATCGCCGACGGCGCCCTGCTGATCTTCCCGGCCGCCGAGCACCTGGAGGCCACCGCCCTCACCCACATCCGGGCGGGCCGCGAGAAGGCCGGGCTGACGATGGACGGCTTCGACGTCTGCCCGACCGTGCCGCTGGCCCTCGGCGAGGACGTGACCGGGCTCGCGGACATGTTCCGCCCGTACACCGCGCTGTACGTGGGCGGAATGGGCAGCCGCAAGCAGAACTTCTACAACCAGCTGGCCCAGCGCATGGGCTACGAGAAGGAAGCCGCCGAGATCCAGGACAAGTACCTGGCCGGCGACAAGCAGGGCGCGGCCGCCGCGGTCCCGCACTCGCTGATCGACTCCACCACGCTGCTGGGCCCGGTGGAGCGCATCGCCGACGGGATGAAGGCCTACGCGGAGGCCGGGGTCACCACCCTGACGCTCGCCCCGGCCGGCTTCACCCTGGCGGAGCGGACAGCCGCCCTGCGGGCCGGCGTCGAGGCCATGGAGCTGGCCGGCCTGGCCTGACCGGTCGACGCGGGGAGGCCGGGCCCGCGGCCGCCGAAGCGGTGCGGGGGCTGCGTGGAGAGAGGTTCTGCGGCCGTGGTGGGGGCTCGGGGGGTCTTCCCCGCCACGGCCGACACAGCCAACAACGTGCGGGGCGCCCGCGGGGTTACGCCCCCGGCGTCACGGGTCGCGCTCGTTCATTCGGCCGAGTCGTGGGCCGCACCCGGTTGCCCGGTCCGCGATTCGGCTCTTGACTCGACTCATGCTCTCTGCGCGCAGCCTGTTCCGGGAGATCGTCGACCACGACGCGTCCTTCCAGCTGTTCTGCTCCATCGCCGCCGGCGGCGAGTCCCAGGGCGGCTGGGAGAACGCCCGGATCGCGGCCCTGGTGCCCGATTCCATGCGCGACCTCGCACCCAAGATCACCCGGCACGGCGCCGACGAGGACAAGCACGGCCGGATCTTCAACGCGCTGCTCCGCAAGCGCGGGCTGGCCCCCGTCCCGGTTCCCCCGGAGACCGACTACACGATGCTGCTGGAACGGCGCGGGATCGGACTGAGTCACGAGAAGCTGCGCGGCGAGCGGGCCCTGACCGAGGACGACATCGTCGTCTACCTCGCGCACAGCCGGGTCACCGAGCAGCGTGCCTCCGAGCAGATGCTGATGCTCCTGCGCCACTTCGGGGACCACCCCGACCTCGGCAAGGCCGTCCGCATGATCAGCGCCGACGAGGACAACCACCTCGCCTACTGCCACGAGGAGCTGCTGCGTCTCGCCCGCGCCGGTCACGCCCGCACCATCCACCGGGTCCTGCGCGAGAGCGCCCTCGCCGAGATCGGCGTCTACCGCGACGTGAGCCTCGCCGTCATGGCCCGCATGGGACGGCTGCTGGACTGGCCCGCGCCGAAGGCGGCCGTGCTGGCCGCCGGGATCCGGGGGACGTACGCGTACGAGCGGCTCGCGGGCTGGCACCGGATGGTCGACCTGCGCCAGCCGCCCCGCCGCGACGCGCTGGGCGGCGCGCCGACCTCGGCGCCCGAGTTCGCGTAGGGCCTCGCCCCGGCTACAGCCAGCCGCGGCGTTTGAACATCCGGTGCAGTCCGAGGCACAGGACCACCATCACGACGACCACCGCCGGGTAGCCCCAGCGGTGCTTGAGCTCCGGCATGTGCTCGAAGTTCATCCCGTAGATCCCCGCCACCATGGTCGGGACCGCCGCCATGGCCGCCCAGGCCGAGATCTTGCGCATGTCGTCGTTCTGCCGGACGCCCATCTGCGCCAGGTGTGCGGACAGCGCGTCCGAGAGCAGCCGGTCCAGGCCCTCGATGTACTCGTTCGCCTTCGTCAGGTGGTCGGCGACATCGCGGAAGAACGGCTGGGCGTGCCCGTGCACGAAGGGCACGTTCCCGAAGGCGAGCCGGTCCATCGGCTGGAGCAGCGGACTCGTGGCCCGGCGGAACTCGAGCACCTGGCGCTTGAACCCGTAGATCCGGGCGGCGGTGTTCTTGCTGTCCGAGGGATTCGGCGAGAAGACCTCCGCCTCCAGCTCCTCCAGGTCCCCCTGGAGTTCGGCGGCCACCTCGATGTAGTGGTCGACCACCGCGTCCGAGACCGCGTACAGCACCGCCGTGGGGCCGTGCTTGAGCACCTCGGGATCCTGCTCCAGCCGATGGCGTACGGCGGCCAGCGCGGCCCCCTCGCCGTGCCGGACCGTGACGACGAAGGAGTCGCCGATGAACACCATCAGCTCGCCCGTGGTCACCGTGTCCGAGGCGTCGTCGTACATCACCGGCTTGAGCACCACGAAGAGCGAATCGTCGTAGACCTCCAGCTTCGGCCGCTGGTGCGCGGTCAGCGCGTCCTCCACCGCCAGCGGATGCAGCCCGAACTCCTGGCTGACGTGCTCGAATTCCCTCTCCGTCGGCTCGTGCATGCCCACCCAGAGGAAGGCGTCGCCCGTCGCCCGCGCCTCGTCGAGGGCATCGGAGAAGTCATCGGGCGCCTCGGAGCGGCGACCTTCGCGGTACATGGCGCAGTCCACAATCACTCGCGCATTGTTCCCTGCCGGGGCCCCGTCCGCACACCAGCGCCACCGCATACGCTGTGGCCATGGCCACGCTGATCCTCGTACGACACGGGCGGTCCACCGCCAACACCGCAGGGCTGCTCGCCGGATGGACCCCGGGGGTGACCCTCGACGAGCACGGAGCCGAACAGGCCGCCGCGCTGCCCGGGCGGCTCGCCGGCGTGCCCCTCGCCGCCGCCGTCACCAGCCCGCTGGAGCGGTGCGCCGAGACCCTGGCCCCGCTGCTGGCGGCCCGGCCCGGTCTCGCGCTGCACACCGACGAGCGGATCGGCGAGTGCCACTACGGCGACTGGTCGGGCCGCAAACTCTCCGAACTGTCCGCGGAACCGCTGATGCGCATCGTCCAGCAGCACCCGTCGGCCGCCGCCTTCCCCGGCGGCGAGTCCATGCGGGCCATGCAGACCCGCGCCGTGGACGCCGTCCGGGACTGGAACGCCCGGATCGAGGAGGAACACGGCGCGGACGCCGTGTTCCTGATGTGCTCGCACGGCGACATCATCAAGTCCCTCGTCGCGGACGCCCTCGGCATGCACCTGGACCTCTTCCAGCGCATCCACGTCGATCCCTGCTCGGTCACCGCGATCCGCTACACCCCCACCCGGCCCTTCCTGCTCCGGCTCGGCGACACCGGTGACTTCGCCTCGTTCGCGCCCCGCGAAACGGTGCCGGAGGACAAAGAGGCCGAAGACGGCGGCAACGCGGTCGTGGGGGGCGGTGCGGGCGCGGTGTGATCGAACGGCGCAGTAGGGTGGGCGGGCCAACCCATGGGCGCAGTCCTGCCCCTGCCTCCCCCCGGACCGTGTCCGGGGGACCCCGGACACTTGGAGACTGGACGTGCCCCGTCAGGTGTTCCTCTACGACCCGCCGGACCGTTTCGTGGCCGGCACGGTCGGCCTGCCTGGACGCCGTACGTTCTTCCTGCAGGCCTCCACCGGCCCCCGCGTCACCAGCGTCTCCCTGGAGAAGACCCAGGTGACGGCGCTCGCGGAGCGGATGGAAGAACTGCTGGACGAGGTCGTACGCCGCACCGGGGGCAATGCCCCCGTCCCGGCCGTGGCCCCCGCCGAGGCGACCGACACCGCACCCCTGGACGTCCCCGTCGAGGAGGAGTTCCGCGTCGGCACCATGGCCCTGGCCTGGGACGGCGAGGACCAGCGCATGATCGTCGAGGCGCAGGCGCTGGTGGAACTCGACGCCGACTCGGGCGAGGACCTCGCCGAGGCCGAGGAGCGGCTGCTCCAGGACGAGGAGAACGGGCCGCCGATGCTGCGCGTCCGCCTCACCGGCGCCCAGGCCCGGGCCTTCACCAAGCGGGCCCTGGACGTGGTCAACGCGGGCCGCCCGCCGTGCCCGCTGTGCAGCCTCCCCCTGGACCCCGAAGGGCACGTCTGCCCGCGCCAGAACGGCTACCGGCGCCAGGCGTGAACGCCACGGGGGAGCTGGAGGAACTGCTGGCCCACGGGGAACTCGCCGTCGTCGGCCAGATCCGGGAGGCGTCCAACGCCGTCCTGCTGTGCAACGTCACGCACGGGGGTGCGAGCGCCGACTGCGTGTACAAACCGGTCAAGGGCGAGCGCCCGCTGTGGGACTTCCCCGACGGCAACCTCGCCCGGCGCGAGGTCGCCGCGTACCTGATCTCCGAGGCCACCGGATGGGGCCTCGTGCCCCCGACCGTGCTGCGCGACGGACCGTACGGCGAGGGAATGGTCCAGCAGTGGATCGAGACGGGGGAGTCCCCGCAGACGGAACTGCTCGCGCTCGTGGACGGCGAGGAGGCGGGCGAGGGCTGGAAGCCCGTCGCCTTCGCCGAGGTCGGCGAGGGCCGCACCGCGCTGCTCGTGCACGCCGATGACGAGCGGCTGCGCCGGATGTCGGTCCTCGACGCCGTGATCAACAACGGTGACCGCAAGGGCGGCCACCTGCTGCCCGCTCCCGACGGACGGCTCTACGGCATCGACCACGGAGTGACCTTCCACACCGAGGACAAGCTGCGCACCCTCCTGTGGGGCTGGGCGGGGGAGCCGCTGACCGAGGAAGCGGGATCCGTGCTGAGCGCCCTGGAGGCCGCACTGGCCGCAGGGGAGCCGCTCGCCACCCGGCTGGCCGAACTGGTCACCACCGCCGAGCTGGCCGCCGTACGGGGCCGCGTGGCCCTACTGCTGCGCACCGGGAAGCATCCGCAGCCCTCGGGGCAGTGGCCCGCGATCCCGTGGCCGCCCGTCTGACCGGGCCGGGGCACGCACGCACAGAACCGGCCATGGCGCAAGAGTGCCGATCAAGACAACAGTGCAGGTCCGGTTCGTTTTCGGAACACCCGTCCGGTTAGTCTCGACGCATGCATGCCTGGCCCGCTTCTGAGGTCCCCGCCCTTCCTGGCAAGGGCCGCGACCTCCAGATCCACGACACCGCGACCCAGGGGACGATCACCCTCGCCCCCGGTCCCGTCGCCCGTATCTATGTCTGCGGGATCACCCCGTACGACGCGACTCACATCGGTCACGCGGCGACCTACAACGCGTTCGACCTCGTGCAGCGCGTGTGGCTCGACACCAAGCGGCAGGTCCACTACGTCCAGAACGTCACGGACGTGGACGACCCGCTGCTGGAGCGGGCACTGCGCGACAACCAGGACTGGACCGAGCTCGCCGAACGCGAGACCGCGCTCTTCCGCGAGGACATGACCGCCCTGCGGATGCTGCCGCCGCAGCACTACATCGGCGCCGTCGAGGCCATACCCGGCATCGTGCCGCTGGTCGAGCGGCTGCGGGACGCGGGAGCCGCCTACGAGCTGGACGGCGACGTCTACTTCTCGGTGGAGTCCGACCCGAACTTCGGCAAGGTGTCCAACCTGGACGCCGAGGCGATGCGCCTGCTGTCGGCCGAGCGGGGCGGCGACCCCGACCGCGCGGGCAAGAAGAACCCGCTCGACCCGATGCTGTGGATGGCCGCCCGCGCGGGCGAGCCGAGCTGGGACGGCGGCTCGCTGGGCCGCGGCCGGCCGGGCTGGCACATCGAGTGCGTGGCCATCGCCCTGGACCACCTGGGGATGACCTTCGACATCCAGGGAGGCGGCTCCGACCTGGCCTTCCCGCACCACGAGATGGGCGCCTCGCACGCTCAGGTGCTGACCGGCGAGTTCCCGATGGCCAAGGCGTACGTACACGCCGGAATGGTCGCGCTGCACGGCGAGAAGATGTCGAAGTCCAAGGGCAACCTGGTCTTCGTATCCGCCCTGCGGCGAGCCGGAGTGGACCCGGCGGCGATCCGCCTGGCCCTGCTCTCGCACCACTACCGCGCCGACTGGGAGTGGACCGACGCGGTCCTCGCGGAAGCGGTGGCCCGCCTGGAGCGCTGGCGCGCGGCCGTCTCCCGCCCCGACGGCATCGCGGCCGACACCCTGGTGGAGGAGGTCCGCGAAGCACTCTCCAACGACCTGGACGCCCCGGCGGCGCTGGCCGCCGTGGACCGCTGGGTCGAGCGCCAGCTCGTCTCCGACGGCGACGACGAGTCGGCCCCCGGCCTGGTCTCCCGCACCGTGGACGCGCTGCTCGGCGTGGCCCTGTAGGACGCGGGCAAGGCCGAACGTGCCCGGAGGGGCTGGAGTGCCCGTAGGGCGACTCCAGCCCCTCCGGCGTTCGAGGAGCAGGGTCCGGGCCCCGGGAGGCGGCCCGCACGGGCTACGCCTCCGGTGGCTCCGGGGTCTCGTCCTCGGACTCGCCCGCCGCGGCGCCGGGCGGCTGCGGCTCCTCCCCGGACGGCTCCGGGGACGGTTCCGGCTTGCGCTTCGGCGGGCGCGTCATCCCGCCGGAGGTGTCCCGCAGGTACGAGCCGTCCCCCGGCTCCGGGGCCGCGGAAGGATCGCGCCGCCTCAGGTACCGCTCGAACTCCCGGGCGATCGCATCGCCCGAGGCCTCCGGCAGGTCCGCGGTGTCCCGCGCCTCCTCCAGCGTCTGGACGTACTCCGCCACCTCGCTGTCCTCGGCGGCCAGTTGGTCCACGCCCAGCTGCCACGCCCGGGCGTCCTCGGGGAGTTCACCCAGCGGGATCCGGATGTCGATCAGATCCTCCAGCCGGTTGAGCAGCGCCAGGGTCGCCTTCGGATTCGGCGGCTGGGAGACGTAGTGCGGCACCGCCGCCCACAGGGACACCGCCGGCACCCCGGCATGGGTGCAGGCCTCCTGGAGGACGCCCACGATCCCGGTCGGGCCCTCGTACTTGGTCTCCTCCAGGTCCATCGTCCGCGCCAGATCGGCGTCCGAGGTCACCCCGCTGACCGGCACCGGGCGGGTGTGCGGGGTGTCACCCAGCAGCGCCCCCAGGATGACGACCATCTCCACGCCCAGCTCGTGGGCGAAGCCCAGGATCTCGTTGCAGAACGAACGCCACCGCATGGACGGTTCGATGCCCCGCACCAGCACCAGGTCGCGCGGCTTGGCGCCGCCGATGCGGACCACCGACAGCCGGGTCGTCGGCCACGTGATCTTCCGTACCCCGTTGTCCAGCCACACGGTGGGCCGGTTGACCTGGAAATCGTAGTAGTCCTCGGCGTCCAGAGCCGCGAAGACCTCGCCCTTCCACTCCCGGTCCAGGTGTGCGACCGCGCCGGAGGCCGCGTCACCCGCGTCGTTCCAGCCCTCGAACGCGGCCACCATGACCGGGTCGATCAGCTCGGGCACGCCCTCAAGCTCGATCACCCAGGTCTCCTTCCGAAGTTCCCTTGTGTACGTGGGTCAGCCTAAGCCTTGATGAGGCACCGGCCACAGCCCACGACAGAGGGGCGGTTCCCCCTGGAACCGCCCCTCTCCCCGTTCACGCCACCGCTTACGCCTTGTCGGCCAGCATCTCCTCGACGCGGCCGCGCACTTCGGCGCTGTCCAGACCGCGGACCGTCACCGTCGTACGGCGGCGCAGCACGTCGTCGGCCGTCTCGGCCCACTCGTTGTCCCGGGCGTAGGCGACCTGCGCCCAGATCTCCGGCCCGTCCGGGTGGATCCGCTCGGCCAGCGCCGGGTCCTCGTTCGCGAGCCGTGCGATGTCGAAGGCCAGCGAACCGTAGTGCGAGGCCAGGTGGCGCGCGGTCAGCGGGTCCATCCGCGAGCCCGGCTCACGGTCCACGAGCAGCCGGTGCGCCACCGCGTTCGGGTTGGCGACACCGGGCAGCGCGATCCGTCGTACGAGGGACTTCACCGGCTCCATGTCCTCGGTCAGCGGACTGCCCGGAAGCCTGGCCAGCTTCTCCATGACCACACGCCCGATGTGCCGGTACGTGGTCCACTTGCCGCCGGCCACCGACAGCATGCCGCCCGCGCCCTCGGACACCACCGTCTCGCGCTTGGCCTTCTCCACCCCACCCGGACCGCCGGGCAGCACGCGCAGGCCCGCGAAGGCGTACGTCATCAGCGAGCGGTCCAGATCGGCGTCCTTCACCGAGAACGCCGCCTCGTCCAGGATCTGCTGGATGTCACCCTCGGTGGCGCGCACGTCCGCCGGGTCGCCCTCGTACACCTCGTCCGTGGTGCCCAGCAGCAGCTGGTCCTCCCACGGCAGGGCGAAGGTGATGCGGTACTTGTCGATCGGGGTGGCCATCGCGGCCTTCCACGGCGACTTGCGCTTCATCACGATGTGCGCGCCCTTGGAGAGGCGGATGGACGGCATCGAGTGCTTGTCCTCCATACGCCTCAGGTGGTCCACCCACGGGCCGGTGGCGTTCAGCACGACACGGGCGTCCACACCGAACTCGGTGCCGTCCAGGCGGTCCTTGAGCTCGGCGCCCGAGACCCGGCCGCGCGTCATGCGCAGACCGGTGACCTCGGCGTGGTTCAGGACGACCGCGCCCGACTCGACGGCCGCGCGGACCGTCATGACCGCGACGCGCGAGTCGTTCATCTGGTGGTCGTAGTAGACCGCGACAGCCTTCAGGCCGTCCGTCTTCAGACCCGGGTTGTCGGCGGCGGCACGGGCCGGCGAGATGATCTTGCCCATGCCGTCGCCGAAGCCCGAGAGCGCCGAGTACGCGAACACGCCCGCGCCCAGCTTCGCCGCCCCGACCGGACCGCCCTTGTAGACGGGCAGGTAGAAGGTGAGCGGGTTGACCAGGTGCGGGGCCACGTCCTTGGCCAGCACCCGGCGCTCGTGGTGGTTCTCCGCGACCAGCTTGACCGAACCGGTCTGCAGGTAGCGGAGGCCACCGTGGACGAGCTTGGAGGAAGCCGAGGAAGTGGCGCCGGCGAAGTCGCCGGCGTCCACCATGGCGACCCGCAGACCCGACTGCGCGGCATGCCAGGCCACCGAGGTGCCCAGGATCCCACCGCCGATGACCAGCAGGTCGTACGTGGCCTTCGCCAGCTGCTCACGGGTCTCGGCACGGCTCGCGTTCGAACCGGCGGTCGGGTGCGTACCCAGGGTGGGAACGCTCTGCGGGGTGCTCATATCCGTTGACTCCTACTTGCTCGTCGATTGCGCCGGCCGTGCGGTCAGCTGGCGTCTTCGTCGTCGATCCAGCCCATGGACCGCTCGACGGCCTTGAGCCAGCTCTTGTACTCGCGATCCCGCTGCTCGGCGGGCATCCGCGGGGTCCACTCCGCCGCGCGGCGCCAGTTGGCGCGCAGGGCGTCGGTGTCGGGCCAGAAGCCGACGGCCAGGCCGGCGGCGTAGGCGGCGCCGAGGCAGGTGGTCTCGGCGACCATCGGGCGCACCACGGGGGCGTCCACGAAGTCGGAGAGGGTCTGCATCAGCAGGTTGTTGGAGGTCATGCCGCCGTCGACCTTCAGGGCCGCGAGCTCGACGCCCGAGTCCTTGGTCATGGCGTCGGTGATCTCGCGGGTCTGCCAGGCGGTGGCCTCCAGTACGGCACGGGCGATGTGCGCCTTGGTGACGTACCGGGTGAGGCCGGCGATCACACCGCGGGCGTCGGAGCGCCAGTACGGGGCGAACAGGCCGGAGAAGGCGGGCACGAAGTACGCGCCGCCGTTGTCCTCGACGGAGGAGGCCAGGGTCTCGATCTCGGCCGCCGTCTTGATCATGCCCATCTGGTCGCGCATCCACTGGACGAGCGAGCCGGTGACGGCGATGGAGCCCTCCAGCGCGTAGACCGGCTTCTGGTCGCCGATCTGGTAGCCGACCGTGGTCAGCAGGCCGCTGTAGGAGTTGATGATCTTGTCGCCGGTGTTCATCAGCATGAACGTGCCGGTGCCGTACGTGGACTTCGCCTCGCCCTCGGCGAAACAGGTCTGGCCGAACAGCGCGGCCTGCTGGTCACCGAGCGCCGAGGCGACCGGGACGCCGGCCAGGACCCCGTCCTTGACGTGGCCGTAGACCTCGGCGGAGGACTTGATCTCCGGGAGGACGTTGAGGGGGACCCCCATGGACTCCGCGATGCGCTCGTCCCAGGCCATGGTGTGCAGGTTGAACAGCATGGTGCGCGAGGCGTTGGTGACGTCGGTGACGTGCACGCCGCCCTCGGCGCCGCCGGTCAGGTTCCAGATGACCCAGGAGTCCATGGTGCCGAAGAGGATGTCCCCGGCCTCGGCACGCTCGCGCAGGCCCTCGACGTTGTCGAGCAGCCAGCGGATCTTCGGGCCGGCGAAGTACGAGGCGAGCGGCAGGCCCGTCTCGCGGCGGAAGCGGTCCTGCCCGACGTTGCGGCCGAGCTCCTTGCACAGGCCGTCGGTACGGGTGTCCTGCCAGACCAGCGCGTTGTGCACCGGCTCGCCGGTGTGGCGGTCCCACAGGAGGGTGGTCTCGCGCTGATTGGTGATGCCGACGGCCTTGACGTCGGAGGGGTTGATCTCCGCCTTGGCGATGGCTCCGGCGACGACCTCCTGGACGTTGGTCCAGATCTCGGTGGCGTCGTGCTCGACCCAGCCCGGCTGCGGGAGGATCTGCGCGTGCTCCTTCTGGTCGACGGAGACGATGCGCCCGTCACGGTCGAAGACGATGCAGCGCGAGGAGGTGGTGCCCTGGTCGATCGCGGCGATGAACGGGCCGGTGCTGCTGGTCATGGTGGCTGCTCCTGGCGGGTGTCGAAGTAGGCGGAATCAGAATGGCGGTGCGGATGGTGCCGTGGTGCCGATTGCTGATCAGGCGAACGCGATGTTGTACAGACCGCCGGCGAGCGCGGCACCCGCGAGGGGGCCGAGGACCGGGATCCAGGAGTAGCTCCAGTCCGAGCCGCCCTTGTGGGGCAGCGGCAGCAGGGAGTGGACGATGCGCGGGCCGAGGTCGCGGACCGGGTTGATGGCGTAGCCGGTCGGACCGCCGAGCGAGAGGCCGATGCCGACCACGACGAAGGAGGTGATCAGGACGCCGATGACGCCGAGGCCCTTGCCGTCGTCCTGCAGACCCTGGGTCAGGATGGCCAGGACCAGGACGGCGGTGCCGATGATCTCGGTCGTCAGGTTCTGGACGGTGTTGCGGATCTCGGGCCCCGTGGAGAAGATCCCGAGCACCGGGCCGGCCACGTCGTGCGGGTGCGGGTCCTCCGGGCCGAGCTTGGCGTCACGGATGTGCTCCGGGTCGGACAGGTGCGCCCGGAACTGGCCGTAGTAGGCCAGCCACATCAGGACCGAGCCGATCATCGCGCCCAGCAGCTGGCCGGCGAAGTAGACCGGCACGTCGCCCCAGGCGCCGTCCTTGATCGCGATGCCGACGGTGACCGCCGGGTTGAGGTGCGCACCGGAGAGCGGTGCCGAGACGTAGGCGGCGATCAAGACGGCGAAACCCCAGCCGAAGGTGATCGTGAGCCAGCCGGCGCCGCGGGCCTTGGAGCTCTTGAGCGTCAGCGCCGCGCAGACGCCACCGCCGAGCAGGGTGAGCAGGGCGGTACCGATGGTCTCGCCGATGAAGATGTCGGAGGTGGACACCCGCGACTCCTTTGTCGTTCAGGGGTGGGCGGACCGCCGGGTCCCACCAGCGGTCCACGCACTCGGTGAGTGCTGCACCGGTCCTGGCCTTGCCACACCCTAACGCGTATTGCCGGTAGGTGTTCGGCAATGCCGACCGATGAACGGCAGTTTTCCGCGCAGGTGAAGCGGGCGTCAAGAGTTGCCCAGGCCAAAGAGCCGGATCGTTACCAGACGGAAGATCGAACAAATTGAGCCATTGAGTGATCATCAAACGCCAAAAACCACCCAAATGCCACTTTGGTGTGGCCTGTGGGTGGTCAGGGCAGAGCGATGGGGGTCACGCCAAGGTCAGAACCGGCCCGCCCCGAGATCGCGCGAAACCGACCGCGCGCAGTCCCGTACGGACGCCACCAAGGACGCCCGGGGCTCCCCGGAGTCCCCGCACACCCGCTCCACCGCCCCCGCGAGGGCCACTGCGCCGACCGGCATCTTGCGGCGGTCGTGGATGGGGGCCGCCACCGAGGCGATCCCGTCCCAGGTCTCCTCGACGTCACTGGCCCAGCCCCGGGCCCGGATCAGAGCCAGCGCCTCCTCGAAGCCGGCCCCGTCGGTGACCGTCCGGGGGGTGAAGGCCTCCCGCTCGACCTCCATGACCTGCGTGTGCGCCACCGGGTCGTACGCCGACAGCACCTTGCCCAGGGCCGTGGAGTGCAAGGGCTGCATGGCCCCGACCTCCAGAACCTGACGGCTGTCGTCGGGCCGGAACACGTGGTGCATGATCAGCACCCCGCTCTTGTGTAGCACCCCCACGTACACGCTCTCCCCGCTCGCGCGGGCCAGGTCGTCCGTCCACACCAGCGCGCGCGCCCGCAGCTCGTGGACGTCCAGATAGCTGTTGCCCAGGCGCAGCAGCTCCGCGCCGAGCTGATAGCGGCCCGAGGCCGGATCCTGCTCCACGAAGCCCTCGGCCTGCAGCGTGCGCAGGATCCCGTGCGCCGTGCCCTTGGCCAGCCCCAGCGAGGAGGCCACGTCCGAGAGCCCCAGGCGGCGCTCGCCGCCCGCCAGGAGCCGCAGCATCGCAGCGGCTCGTTCGAGCGACTGGATGTTCCGTGCCATCGCGCAGCCTCCTGCTGACGTAGTTCGACAATGCTGAACACTATCGGTCGATGCCGACTTCTCGCATGAGGGGAGCGGAGTCCGACGCAAGGAGTCGTCCAGGACGCCCCCGGCCGAAAGCCGCCGCCCCCCGGCCACAGAATGCAGTCCGCCACGTGGGACGCCCTCACCGGGGCCGGGGCCGCACCGTTACCCTGGCGGCGTGCACCCTTGACACAGAGGGGGTGCAAAGCCGACAGCCGTCGCATCCCAGGGAGCTCAACCATGGCCTCGTTGCCGAACCCGCCCGCAGACACCCAGACCCGGGCCGACGCCCTCCGCCAGGCACTGGCGACCCGCGTGGTCGTCGCCGACGGAGCCATGGGAACGATGCTCCAGGCGCAGGACCCCACGATGGAAGACTTCGAACAGCTCGAAGGCTGCAACGAGGTCCTCAACGCCACCCGCCCCGACATCGTGGCCAACGTGCACCGCGAGTACTTCGAGGCCGGCGTCGACTGCGTCGAGACCAACACCTTCGGCACCAACTACGCCGCCCTCGCCGAGTACGACATCGCCGACCGCAACCACGAGCTGTCGGTGGCCGGCGCCCGCATCGCCCGCGAGGTCGCCGACGAGTTCACCGCCTCCACCGGGCAGCAGCGCTGGGTACTGGGCTCGATGGGCCCCGGCACCAAGCTCCCCACCCTGGGCCACATCGACTACGCGACCATCCGCGACGCCTACCAGATCAACGCCGAAGGCCTGATCACCGGCGGCGCCGACGCCCTCCTCGTCGAAACCACCCAGGACCTCCTGCAGACCAAGTCCTCCATCGTCGGCGCCCGCCGCGCCATGGAGGCCCTCGGCGTGTCCGTCCCGCTGATCTGCTCCGTGACCGTGGAGACCACCGGCACGATGCTCCTCGGTTCGGAGATCGGCGCGGCGCTGACGGCGTTGGAGCCGCTCGGTATCGACATGATCGGCCTGAACTGTGCGACCGGGCCGGCTGAGATGAGTGAGCACCTGCGGTATCTCGCGCGGAACTCCCGTATCCCCCTTTCGTGCATGCCGAATGCGGGTCTGCCGGTGTTGGGGAAGAACGGTGCGCACTATCCGTTGTCCGCGTCCGAGCTGGCGGACGCGCAGGAGACTTTCGTCCGTGAGTACGGGCTTTCCCTGGTCGGTGGCTGCTGCGGTACGACGCCTGAGCACCTGCGCCAGGTCGTGGAGCGGGTCCGCGGTCTGAGCCCGGCGGTGCGCCGGCCGAGCCCGGAGCCGGGTGCGTCCTCGCTGTATCAGACGGTGCCGTTCCGGCAGGACATTTCGTTCATGGCGATCGGTGAGCGGACGAACGCGAACGGGTCGAAGAAGTTCCGTGATGCCATGCTCGAGGCGCGTTGGGACGACTGTGTGGAGATGGTCCGCGACCAGATCCGTGAGGGCGCGCACATGCTCGACCTGTGCGTGGACTACGTGGGCCGTGACGGGGTCGCGGACATGAAGGAGCTGGCCGGACGTTTCGCGACCGCGTCGACGCTGCCGATCGTCCTGGACTCGACCGAGGTTCCTGTTCTGCGGGCGGGTCTGGAGAAGCTGGGCGGCCGCGCGGTCATCAACTCCGTGAACTACGAGGACGGCGACGGGCCGGAGTCCCGGTTCGCGAAGGTCACCGGCCTCGCCCAGGAGCACGGTGCGGCACTGATCGCGCTGACGATCGATGAGGAGGGCCAGGCCCGCACCGTCGAGCACAAGGTCGCCATCGCGCAGCGTCTGATCGCCGATCTGACGGGGAACTGGGGGATTCACGAGTCGGACATCCTCATCGACACGCTGACGTTCACGATCTGTACGGGTCAGGAGGAGTCGCGTAAGGACGGGATCGCGACGATCGAGTCGATCCGGGAGCTGAAGCGCCGTCACCCGGATGTGCAGACGACGCTGGGTCTGTCGAACATCTCCTTCGGTCTGAATCCGGCCGCCCGTGTCCTGCTGAACTCGGTTTTCCTCGATGAGTGCGTGAAGGCCGGTCTGGATTCGGCGATCGTCCACGCCAGCAAGATTTTGCCGATCGCCCGGTTCGACGATGAGCAGGTGGGCACCGCTCTCGACCTCATCTATGACCGGCGTGCGGAGGGGTATGACCCGCTGCAGAAGCTGATGGCTCTCTTCGAGGGGGTCAACACCAAGTCGATGAAGGCGGGCCGGGCCGAGGAGCTTCTCGCGTTGCCGCTGGACGAGCGGCTGCAGCGCCGGATCATCGATGGTGAGAAGAACGGCCTGGCGGCCGACCTCGACGAGGCGCTGGAGACCAGGCCCGCGCTCGACATCGTCAATGACACCCTGCTGGAGGGTATGAAGGTTGTGGGGGAGCTGTTCGGCTCCGGTCAGATGCAGTTGCCGTTCGTGCTGCAGTCGGCTGAGGTGATGAAGAACGCGGTCGCGCATCTCGAGCCGCACATGGAGAAGTCCGATGCGGATGGCAAGGGCACGATCGTGCTGGCCACGGTCCGTGGGGATGTCCATGACATCGGCAAGAACCTTGTCGACATCATCCTCACCAATAATGGCTACAACGTCGTCAATATTGGTATCAAGCAGCCGGTTTCCGCGATTCTGGAGGCGGCGCAGGAGCACAAGGCCGATGTGATCGGCATGTCGGGTCTGCTGGTGAAGTCGACGGTGATCATGAAGGAGAACCTGGAGGAGCTCAACCAGCGCAAGCTGGCGGCCGACTACCCGGTGATCCTCGGCGGCGCCGCCCTGACCCGCGCCTACGTCGAGCAGGACCTCCACGAGATCTACGAAGGCGAAGTCCGCTACGCCCGCGACGCCTTCGAAGGCCTACGCCTCATGGACGCCCTCATCGCCGTCAAGCGCGGAGTCCCGGGCGCCACCCTGCCCGAGCTCAAGCAGCGCCGCGTCGCCAAGAGGGACACGCCCGTCCTCGTCGAGGAGGCGGAGGAGCCCGGCGGCCGCTCCGACACCCCCACCGACAACCCGGTCCCCACCCCGCCGTTCTGGGGCACCCGCGTGGTCAAGGGCATTCCGCTCAAGGACTACGCCTCCTGGCTCGACGAAGGCGCCCTCTTCAAGGGCCAGTGGGGCCTCAAGCAGGCCCGCGCAGGCGGAGCCACGTACGAGGAGCTCGTCGAGTCGGAGGGCCGCCCGCGCCTGCGCGGGCTCCTGGACAAGCTGCACACCGAGAACCTGCTCGAAGCGGCCGTGGTCTACGGGTACTTCCCCTGCGTCTCCAAGGGCGAGGACCTGATCATCCTCGACGACGCCGGCAACGAGCGGACCCGCTTCACCTTCCCGCGCCAGCGCCGTGGCCGCCGCCTGTGCCTCGCCGACTTCTTCCGCCCCGAGGAATCCGGCGAGATCGACGTCGTCGGCCTCCAGGTCGTCACCGTCGGCTCGAAGATCGGCGAGGCCACGGCCAAGCTCTTCGCATCCGACTCCTACCGCGACTACCTCGAGCTGCACGGCCTGTCCGTCCAGCTCGCCGAGGCCATGGCTGAGTACTGGCACGCCCGCGTCCGCGCCGAGCTCGGCTTCGGCGGCGAGGACCCGGCACAGGTCGAGGACATGTTCGACCTCAAGTACCGCGGCGCCCGCTTCTCCCTCGGCTACGGCGCCTGCCCCGACCTCGAGGACCGCGCAAAGATCGCCGACCTCCTCCAGCCCGAGCGGATCGGCGTCCACCTCTCCGAGGAGTTCCAGCTCCACCCCGAGCAGTCCACCGACGCAATCGTCATCCACCACCCCCAAGCGAAGTATTTCAACGCACGCTGACGCAGAACGACGTACACTTGTCGGTCCCATACAGGCCGGTCACCTGTTCCCCCGGGTACGCCCCCGGAGGCGAGGTGACCGGCCTTGTCGTCCCCAACGGACCCCCGGAAAGGTGCGCGCATGACGAGCACAGTCCCCGCCCCCGTCGCCCGTACGGCCGACGGACACGCCCTGCAGGCGGTGCTGCTCGACATGGACGGCACCCTCGTCGACACCGAGGGATTCTGGTGGGAGATCGAAGTCGGTGTCTTCGGTGAACTCGGCCACCGCCTCGACGAATCCTGGCGGGACATCGTCGTCGGCGGCCCCATGACCCGCAGCGGCGGCTTCCTCATCGAATCCACCGGCGCCGACATCGGCCTCGCCGAGCTCACCGTCCTGCTCAACGAGCGCTTCGAAGCCCGCATCGCCGACCGCGTACCCCTCATGCCCGGCGCCGAACGCCTGCTGAGCGAGCTGGCCCTGCACAACGTCCCCACCGCCCTGGTCTCCGCCTCCCACCGGCGCGTCATCGACCAGGTCCTGCTCACCCTCGGACGCGACCGCTTCACCCTCACGGTCGCCGGCGACGAGGTCCCGCGCACCAAGCCGCACCCCGACCCCTACCTCATCGCCGCCCAAGCCCTCGGGGCCCACCCCTCCCGCTGCGCCGTCATCGAGGACACCGCCACCGGAGTCGCCGCCGCCGAGGCCGCCGGCTGCCGGGTCGTCGCCATCCCCTCCGTCGGCCTGATCGCGCCGGCCCCGGGCCGCACCATCGTCCGCTC
This sequence comes from Streptomyces sp. H27-H1, assembly GCF_026627445.1. GTDB lineage: Bacteria > Actinomycetota > Actinomycetes > Streptomycetales > Streptomycetaceae > Streptomyces. The sequence continues at coordinate 234,948 of NZ_JAPNLJ010000002.1, read as the reverse complement.
CCTCGAAGACGTGGACCTGCCGTTCCTGCGCTCCCTCATCACTCCGCTGAACTGAGCGCGCACGCTCCGTACCGGACGATCCGCCCCCAGGACCAAGGTCCCGCGGGCGGATCTTTCGTACCCCTCCCCGGAGGCCGAAAATCCATCCCTACCGGGGGAGTTGCCCCAGGTGACCTTTGTCACCCACAAAGACCCCTTCGCACCACTGCGCCCCCTCCCGCACCACCCCTTGTGTCCCCATTGATCAGCACCTGACCGAATCTGCGCCCCACCCCGTGCACACCCCCGGTCAACTCCCGCGACGGAGCGACAACACCCCCGCTCCCCACGGTTCAAGCCACCCCTCCCCAGGCCACTAGTGTCGATCCGGGCACTGCGCCGCACCTCAGCCGTCCCGGAAACACACCCCCTGTTCCGGAACCGCGTGGACCGATCGTCACAACACCGGCCCGATCGTTCCGCCCCGAACGGGCGACCGTCGCGATGCCCTCCACGCCAGCTTTGAAACAAGTGCCGGGTCGAGGGAGTACTTCCAGCATGAACCGCAAGACCATGGCGCTGACGGCAGCCGCCGGACTGCTCACCCCCGCGCTGACCGCCTGCGGCAGCACCGGCGGCGCAGGAGCGGGATCCGGAGCGATCGTCGTCGGCACCACCGACCGGTTCGAGGCAGCCGACTACGCCCCCGCCCCGCTCGACCCCGCCTACGCCTACGACGCCGGCAGCTGGAACATCCTCCGCCAGGCCGTCCAGACGCTCATGCACATCCCGCGCGGCGGCGGCCAGCCCGTCCCCGAAGCAGCCACCGACTGCCGCTTCACCGACGCAGGCAACGAGAGCTACCGCTGCATCCTGCGCCCCGGCCTCACCTTCGCCGGCGGAGACCCGCTCACCGCCCAGGACGTCAAGTTCTCCATCGAGCGCGTCCTCGCCATCAAGGACGAGAACGGCCCCTCCTCGCTGCTCTCCACCATCGACACCGTCGAGACCAAGGGCACCGACACCGTCGTCTTCCACCTGAAGACCGCCGACGCCACCTTCCCGTACAAACTCTCCACCCCCGCCGCCGGCATCGTCAGCGCCAAGAAGTACGACGCCAAGAAGCTCCGCCAGGGCTTCGCCGTAGACGGCTCCGGCCCCTACACGGTGAAGACCGAAGTCAAGGACAACCGCCTGGTGCGCGCCGTCTTCAGCAAGAACCCGAACTACAAGGGCGACCTGAAGCTGCAGAACGACAAGGCCGAACTGCGCGCCTTCGACGACTCCGACGCCATGGGCAAGGCCCTGGAACGCGGCACCATCCACATGGTCTCCCGCACCCTGTCGCCCGCCCAGATCACCGGGCTCTCCGTGAATCCCCCCAAGGGCATCAAGCTCGTCCCCATGCCCGGCCTGGAGATCCGCTACCTCGGTTTCAACACGGACGCCCCCGGAGTCAAGGACAAGGCCGTACGCCAGGCCCTCGCCGCGGCCGTCGACCGTGGCGCCCTCATCAACAAGGTCTACGGCAAGTCCGCGCAGCCCCTGTACTCACTGGTCCCCACCGCCGTGACCGGCCACGTCAACTCCTTCTTCAACAAGTACGGCGAAGCCAACACCGCCAAGGCCGCCGACCTGCTGAAGGCCGCCGGGATCAAAACCCCGGTCAAGCTCACCCTCAATTACACCAACGACCACTACGGTGACGGCACCGCGGCCGAGTTCGAAGCCCTCAAGACCCAGCTGAACTCCACCCGGCTCTTCGACATCACCGTCCAGGGCGCCGAATGGGCCGTGTTCAGGCCCGCCCAGAAGAAGGGCGACTACGCCGCCTACGGCCTCGGCTGGTTCCCCGACTACCCCGACGCCGACAACTTCCTCGCCCCCTTCCTGGAGCAGGACAACTTCCTGGGCACGCCGTACGCCAACACCACGGTGCGCACCAGGCTCATCCCCGAATCGCGCCGCGCCGCCGACCGGGGCGTAGCCGCCCCCGCGATCGCGGAGATGCAGGACATCGTCGCGGAGGACGTACCCGTACTGCCCCTGTGGCAGGGCAAGCAGTACGTCGCCGCACGCGACGGGATCACCGGAGTGGCCTGGTCGGTCAACTCCATCTCCGACCTCCAGCTCTGGGAGCTCGGCCGCGGCGTCAGCGGCTGACACCCCGACCCCGGAACCGGCACCGGCCACGGACCCCGGCCCAGGCCGGAACCGGACCCCGGCCCCAGACCCCGGCCCGTGACCACACCACGGACCGGAAGACGACGCAGACAGAGCCAGACGACCCAGTGAGACTGAGAAGGACGTTCGCGTGATGAGACGTAACCAGTGGTTGGCGGCCCCGCTCGGAGCGGCCACCACCGCCGCACTGCTCAGCGGTTGCGGTGCGACGGACGGCTCCAGCGCCGGCAGCGGCAAGGGTGTCGTCATGGGCATATCCGACAGGGTCAAGGCCACCGACCCCGCCTCGGGCTACGACCCCGGCTCCTGGCTGCTCTTCAACAACGTTTTCCAGTCCCTGCTCAGCTTCCCCAAGGGCGCCACCACCCCCGAACCGGACGCGGCGGAAGCCTGCGCCTTCGAGGGCAGTGAGAGCAGAACCTACGTGTGCACCCTGCGCGACGGACTGAAGTTCAGCAACGGCAACAGCCTCACCGCCCAGGACGTCAAGTACTCCTTCGAGCGCACCCTCAAGATCAACGACGAGAACGGCCCCGCCGTCATGCTCGCGTCGATCGGCTCCATCGACACCCCCGACGACAAGACCGTCGTCTTCCGCCTCAAGGCGCCCGACGCGACCTTCCCCAGCAAGATCGCATCCGGCGCCGGCTCCATCGTCGACCACACCCAGTACCCCGCGGACAAACTCCGCACCGATGGCAAGGCCTTCGGGTCGGGCGTCTACACACTGGACTCCATCAACGACAAGAGCGCCGCCTTCTCCGTCAACGACGCCTACACCGGCAAGGCCAAGCCGAAGAACAGCGGCGTCACCATGAAGTTCTTCAACGAGGACCAGGCCGCCCTCAAGAAGGTCCTCGAAGACGGAGACGTCGACTTCGCCTTCCGCGGACTCGCCGCCAAGGACATCGCCGGCCTGGTCGCCGCCCAGACCGGAGACGGCAAGGTCGAAGTGGTCCAGGGAGCCGGCGCCGAAGTCGAGCACCTCGTCTTCAACGTGAGCGACCCCGTGGCCGGGAAACTCCCCGTCCGCAAGGCCATCGCCTACCTCGTCGACCGCGAAGCCCTCGTCAGGCAGGTCTACGAATCGACCGCCACCCCGCTCTACTCCATCGTCCCGGCCGGCATCGCCTCCCACACCACCGCCTTCTTCGACCGCTACGGCGGCGCCCCCCAGCCCGAGAAGGCCAAGGCCGCCCTCCGCACGGCCGGCATCAAGGACAAGGTGAAGATCACCCTGTACTCGACGCCCAGCCGCTACGGCCCCGCGACCGACCAGGAATTCCAGCTCATCGCCAAACAGCTCAACAGCAGCGGCCTCTTCGAAGCCGACGTCAAGTCCGTCGAGTTCGAGCAGTACGAGAAGGACATCCAGGCAGGCAAGTACGGCGTCTACGTCAAGGGCTGGGTCCCCGACTACCCCGACGCCGACAACTTCACGCAGCCCTTCTTCGGCCCCGACAACGTGCTGCACAACAACTACGACAACAAAGAGATCACCGGGACGATCATCCCGTCGACCTCCGCGAAGTCCGACCGCGGCTCCGCCAGCGGCGACTACAGCCGCCTCCAGGACATCGTCGCCGACGAGATCCCGCTGCTCCCCCTCTGGCAGAGCAAGCAGTACGCCGTCACCCGCCCCAACGTGACCGGCCTGCAGTGGTCCCTGGACGCCTCCACCGTCTTCCGCTTCTGGGAGATCAGCAAGGGCTGACCCCCACCCCCGCAAGGGCTGACACCCGCCCACGACAACGGGCCCGCCTCCGCATCACGCGGAAGCGGGCCCGTTGCCGTGTACCCGTACCCCTGGAACAGCGACCCGAAGGCGCCTACTGACCGGCCCCCGGACGCACCAGACCGCACTCGTACGCGTACACCGCCGCCTGCACCCGGTCACGCAGACCCAGTTTCGTCAGCACATGGCCCACATGCGTCTTCACCGTCGTCTCGCTCACGAACAGATCCGCCGCGACCTCCGCGTTCGACAATCCCCGGGCCACCAGCTTCAACACCTCGACCTCACGCTCGGTCAACGAACCGATCATGTTCGGAACGCTGTCCTCACCCGACGGCAGATGCCCCGCGTACTTGTCCAGCAGGCGCCGCGTGATGCTCGGCGCCAGCATCGCCTCGCCACCCGCCACCACCCGGATCGCCTGCACCAGCTCCACCGCCGGCGCATCCTTCAGCAAGAACCCACTGGCCCCCGCCCGCAACGCCTCCACCACGTACTCGTCCAGATCGAACGTCGTCAGCACCAGCACCTTCGCCGGACCGTCCCGGCCCGGACCCGTGATCTGCCGCGTCGCCTCCACGCCGTCCATCCGCGGCATCCGGATGTCCATCAGCACCACATCGGGCTGCAACGCCCGCACCTGGTCCAACGCCTGCAGACCGTCCCCGGCCTCACCGACCACCGCCAGATCCTGCTCGGCCTCCAGGATCATCCGGAAGCCGGTACGCAGCAGCGGCTGATCGTCGACCAGCAGTACGCGGATCGCCACGGGGTCTACCTCGTATTCGTCGGACACCAACGGGGGAACCCCGCCCATTCTGCCCTGACCCGAAGATCAGGACTCCCCGCGGCCACCCGACGGCAACTCCAGCGGATAGACCGGGGGAGTACCACCGAACTCCGGACACACCGCCTGATGATCACACCAGCCGCACAGCTTCGTCTTCCGCGGCCGCCAGTCACCCGTCTCCGTCGCCTCCCGGATCGCCTCCCAGAGCGCCAGCAGCTTGCGCTCCATCCGCTCCAGATCCTCGATCACCGGGTCGTACGTCACCACGTCCCCGCTGCCCAGATAAACCAGCTGAAGCCGCCGCGGCACCACCCGCTTCAGCCGCCACACCACCAACGCGTAGAACTTCATCTGGAACAGCGCGCCCTCGGCGTACTCCGGCCGCGGCGCCTTGCCCGTCTTGTAATCGACGATCCGCACCTCACCCGTCGGCGCCACATCCACCCGGTCGATGATCCCGCGCAGCCGCAAACCCGAATCCAGCTCCGTCTCCACGAAGAACTCCCGCTCCACCGGCTCCAGCCGCGTCGGGTCCTCCAACGTGAACCACCGGTCCACCAGCGCCTCGGCCTCCGTCAGCCAGCCCGCCAGCCCCGCCCCGTCATCACCCTCCGGGAACAGCTCCAACAACTCCGGCTTCGACTCCACCAACCGGTCCCACTGCCCCGGAATCAACGCCTTCGCCCGCGGCGCGGTCCGCTCCGGCGCAGGATGATCGAAAAGCCGCTCCAGCACCGCGTGCACCAACGTCCCCCGCGTCGCCGCCGCACTCGGTTTCTCCGGCAACTTGTCGATCACCCGGAACCGGTACAGCAACGGACACCGCATGAAATCGCTCGCCCGCGAAGGCGACAGCGAAGAAGGCGCCACGGCCGCCCCCTGGGCGGGCACGCGAGGGGTCACTGCATCGGTCACTGCATCGTCCGGACCGCTGCCGGGGCTCGTCGTCATACGCAAAACCCTACGACCCGCCACCGACAGGACGCGCATACCATCGACGTCGACCCCCCTCGCACTGCATGATCGGAGCATCACACCGCGCAACGGCGCACCCGGACACCACGGGAAAAAACACCAGAACCACCGGCGCACCACCACCGGGCAGCAGCGAACGAAGGACAACCGTGGCAGACACCGACGAAACCGGCGAGCGCGCGGGCCGCCGCTCAGGACCGGGCGGCGGACTCCTCATGGGCCGCCCCTTCGGCGTACCCGTCTACGTCTCGCCCAGCTGGTTCCTCGTCGCCGCGCTCATCACCTGGGTCTTCGGCGGCCAGCTCGACCGGATCCTGCCCGACCTCGGAATCCTGCGCTACCCCGTGGCACTCTTCTTCGCCGTCGCCTTCTACGCCTCGGTCCTCGTCCACGAACTCGCCCACACCATCGCGGCGCTCCGCTTCAAACTCCCCGTACGCCGCATCCAGCTCCAGTTCTTCGGCGGCGTCTCCGAGATCGAGAAGGAATCCGAAACCCCCGGCCGCGAATTCGTCCTCGCCTTCGTCGGCCCCCTCCTCTCCCTCCTCCTCGCCGGCGCCTTCTACCTCGGCATGAAAGCCGTCGAACCCGCCAGCGTCCCCGGAGTCCTCCTCGCCGGCCTCATGATCTCCAACCTCCTCGTCGCCGCCTTCAACCTCCTCCCCGGCCTCCCCCTCGACGGCGGCCGCATGCTCCGCGCCGTCATCTGGGGCATCACCGGCAAACCCATGACCGGCACCATCGCCGCCGCCTGGGCCGGCCGCGCCCTCGCCGTCGCCGTCCTCCTGGGCCTGCCCCTCCTGAACTACACCGGGACCCTCGGCAACCGCGCCGACGACATCGGCGGCATGGACACCGTCATGGACGCACTCCTCGCCGCCATCCTCGCCGCCATCATCTGGACCGGAGCCGGCAACAGCCTGCGCGTCGCCCGCCTGCGCGAACACCTCCCGGAACTCCACGCCCGCAAACTCACCCGCCGCGCCATCCCCGTCGACACCGCCACCCCCCTCTCCGAAGCCCTCCGCCGCGCCAACGAAGCCGGCGCCCGCGCCCTCGTCATCGTCGACGGACTCGGAGACCCCACCGGCATCGTCCGCGAGAGCGCCATCGCCTCCGTCCCCGAACACCGCCGCCCCTGGGTCGCCGCCGGCACCCTCGCCCAAGACCTCACCAACGGCATGAAGGTTTCAGCGGATCTCACCGGCGAAGAACTCCTCGACCACCTGCGCACCACACCCGCCACCGAATACCTCGTCCTCCAGTCCGACGGCGCCATCTACGGCGTCCTCTCCACCCTCGACGTGGAAAAAGCCTTCGTGAAGGCCATGGCGCGGCCCCAGTCCTGAAGCCAATACACTGGTCACATGTCCGAACCGACCGGTGCCGCCCGCCGACGCGGGCCCTTCGAGGTCGGGGACCAGGTACAGCTCACCGACCCCAAGGGCCGCCACTACACGTTCACGCTCGAAGCCGGGAAGAATTTCCACACCCACAAGGGTTCCTTCCCGCACGACGAGCTGATCGGCTCCCCCGAGGGAAGCGTTGTCCGTACCACGGGCAACGTCGCCTACCTCGCGCTGCGTCCCCTGCTCCCCGACTATGTCCTGTCCATGCCCCGCGGTGCCGCCGTGGTCTACCCCAAGGACGCGGGCCAGATCCTGGCCTTCGCCGACATCTTCCCCGGCGCCCGCGTCGTCGAAGCAGGTGTGGGCTCCGGCTCCCTGAGCAGCTTCCTGCTGCGCGCCATCGGCGACCAGGGCATGCTCCACAGCTACGAGCGCCGCCAGGACTTCGCCGAGATCGCCACGGCCAACGTCGAGCGCTACTTCGGCGGCCCGCACCCCGCGTGGCAGCTGACCGTGGGCGACCTCCAGGACAACCTGTCCGACACGGACGTCGACCGCGTGATCCTCGACATGCTCGCCCCGTGGGAATGCCTGGAAGCCGTCTCCAAGGCGCTGGTCCCCGGCGGCATCCTCTGCTGCTACGTGGCCACCACAACCCAGCTCTCCCGGACCGTCGAATCCATCCGCGAGTTCGGCTGCTACGCCGAACCGCAGCCGTGGGAATCGATGATCCGCAACTGGCACGTCGAGGGCCTGGCCGTCCGCCCGGACCACCGCATGATCGGCCACACCGGCTTCCTCGTCACCGCCCGCCGCCTCGCGGACGGCGTCGAGCCGCCCATGCGCCGCCGCCGCCCCTCCAAGGGCGCCTACGGCGAGGACTACGACGGCCCCGGCAGCAAGTCCGCCGTCAAGACCGCCGAGACGGCCGAGGCCGCCGAGGCCGGCGACCGCGACTGACCAAGGACCGGCCCGCCGCCCGGCAGGCCCGCCAACGAACGGACGCTGTGGCGCAGTTCCCCCGAAACATCAGGGAACTGCGCCACAGCGTCTTTTCGTTGTCCCTACGGTCCACCCGGAGCCGGCGGGCCGGCCGGTCCGGACCCACCCGTTCCACCCCGATGTGAGGTGTGGCACGATGCTGGCTCCCCGTCACCCTTCGCACAGGAGACACCCCGCGTGCCGCACAGCCCCGCCGAGCCGTCGCCGAGCACCCCCACCCCGGCGCACTACCGGGCCCGGCCCGTCCACTGGCTCGCCACGGCCTCGGCCATGGCCGCCGTCGTAGCCGGCGCCGGACTCCTGCAGCCCGCCCCGGCCACCGGAGCCTCCGCGACGACCCCGATACGCCCCGCGAGCGCCGCCAACGGCCCCGAAACGGCCGCTCCCGACGCGCACGCGCTCACGTACCCCCTGGACTGCAAAGGCGCCCCACAAGCCGTCACGGCCACCGCGGAAGGTGACCTGGACGGCGACGGCCGCCCCGAAACCGTGGCGGCCGTCCGCTGCGACGCGGGCTCCGGCACCCCGCCCCACGCCCTCTACGTCCTCGCCCAGGACCCGGCGAAAACCGCGAACCCCCGCGTCGTCGCCACCCTCCTCGAAGCCGGCCGCAAGCAGACCGCCACCGAGCTCACCATCCGCGACGGAGTCGTCACCGCGAGCCTCCTCGGGTACTCCTCGCCCGAAGTGCCCCGCTACAGCCCCGATACCAAGCAGCTCGCCAAGTGGCGCTGGACCGGCGGAAAATTCCGCCAGGAGCTTACGGACTCGACCCCCACGGGTGTTTGAACGCTCACTCCGCGTCGGGACCGAAGACTTCGACCCTGTCCGAAACCCGCCTTACATGGATGCAGTCCCCGGGACATTCCTTCGCCGAATCCACCACGTCCTGCAGCAGCACCAGCGGAACCGGAGTGGTCGCCCCCGCCTCCACGAGCAGCTCGTCGGCAGGGCTCTTCACGTACGCCAGACCATCAATGTCCAGCTCGAAGACCTCAGGCGCGTACTGCACACAGATGCCGTCGCCAGTGCAGAGGTCCTGGTCGATCCAGACTTCGAGCGGCTCTCCGGCACCCGCAGTCCCCTCGGTGACTGCCTCCTGCTGCACGGTCATATCTCCTGCCGTTCCCTGCTCTGAGTGATCCATCCCGGTCACAACTCGCGGCAAGTCGCGCGAGCTCTGACGGGTGTTGAACAGTTCGACCTTACAACCGGCTGCTTTCCGATGTTGATGGGTGGGTATTTCCTTGGGGTGAGGGAGTACGCAAGGGTGAAGATCGGACACACCCCTACCGTCTTTGTGATCTAGGGGTTTCAATCACCACCAGCCCAGGTAGGGTCAGAAAGCGTCCAGCTCCCCCCGGAGGAGGTGAGGACCGTGGCAGCCCACGACGACGACAACAACCGCGGCATCCGGCCCACGCGAGGGTCTGAGGACCCCGCAGGCCAGGTTGCCTATCTCGAGCAGGAAATCGCCGTCCTGCGACGTAAGCTCGCCGACTCTCCGCGACACACGAGGATTCTCGAAGAGCGGATCGTCGAGCTCCAGACAAACCTGGCAGGCGTCTCCGCGCAGAACGAGCGGCTGGCGAACACCATGCGCGAGGCCCGCGACCAGATCGTGGCCCTCAAGGAAGAAGTCGACCGGCTCGCACAGCCGCCGGCCGGCTTCGGAGTCTTCCTGCAGTCGAACGAAGACGGAACCGTCGACATCTTCACCGGCGGCCGAAAGCTCCGCGTGAACGTGAGCCCCAGCGTCGAACCGGAAGAGCTCCGGCGCGGCCAGGAGGTCATGCTCAACGAAGCCCTCAACGTGGTCGAGGCCATGGCGTACGAGCGGGCCGGGGACATCGTCACCCTCAAGGAAATCCTCGAGGACGGCGAGCGCGCCCTGGTGGTCGGGCACACCGACGAGGAAAGGGTGGTGAGGCTCGCCGAGCCGCTCCTGGACGTCACCATCCGCCCCGGCGACTCCCTGCTGCTCGAACCCCGCTCCGGCTACGTCTACGAGATCGTCCCCAAGAGTGAAGTCGAAGACCTCGTCCTCGAAGAGGTCCCGGACATCGACTACGACAAGATCGGCGGCCTGGGCGACCAGATCGAACTGATCCGCGACGCCGTCGAGCTCCCCTACCTCTACCCCGACCTCTTCAAGGAACACGAACTGCGGCCCCCCAAGGGCATCCTGCTCTACGGCCCCCCCGGCTGCGGCAAGACGCTCATCGCCAAGGCCGTGGCCAACTCCCTTGCCAAGAAGGTCGCCGAGGTGACCGGCCAGCCCACCGGGAAGTCCTACTTCCTGAACATCAAGGGCCCCGAACTCCTCAACAAGTACGTCGGCGAGACCGAGCGGCACATCCGCCTCGTCTTCCAACGTGCCAGGGAGAAGGCGAGCGAGGGCACCCCCGTCATCGTCTTCTTCGACGAGATGGAATCCCTCTTCCGCACCCGCGGATCCGGAGTCAGCTCGGACGTGGAGAACACCATCGTCCCCCAGCTGCTTGCCGAGATCGACGGCGTGGAAGGCCTGGAGAACGTCATCGTCATCGGCGCCTCCAACCGCGAAGACATGATCGACCCGGCCATCCTGCGCCCCGGCCGGCTCGACGTGAAGATCAAGATCGAGCGCCCCGGTGCCGAGGCCGCGAAGGACATCTTCGCGAAGTACCTCAAGGCCACGCTGCCCCTGCACACGGACGACCTGTCCGAACACCAGGGCTCCACCGCCGAGACCGTCCACAGCATGATCCAGACCGTCGTCGAGCAGATGTACGCCGAAACCGAGGAGAACCGCTTCCTCGAGGTCACGTACGCCAACGGAGACAAGGAAGTCCTCTACTTCAAGGACTTCAACTCCGGCGCGATGATCCAGAACATCGTGGACCGTGCGAAGAAGATGGCCATCAAGGCCTTCCTCGAGCACAACCAGAAGGGCCTTCGCGTCGCCCATCTCCTCCAGGCTTGCGTGGACGAGTTCAAGGAGAACGAAGACCTGCCCAACACCACCAACCCCGACGACTGGGCCCGAATCTCCGGAAAGAAGGGCGAGCGGATCGTATTCATCCGAACCCTCGTCACCGGAAAGCAAGGCGCGGACACCGGACGCTCCATCGACACGGTGGCCAACACCGGTCAGTACCTGTAACAAAGCGGTCCGGCTGCGGGTGCCCGGCAAGGGCACCCGCAGTCACCATTCTTTAACCCCGACACTTCTCAGCTCTTTTCAGCCGGTGACAGGGCAAAGTCAATGACTGAAATGATCTCCCCACCAGCGCCGAGTGGTTCTAGGCTCTTCCATACCGCAGGTCGCGCAGTGCGGGGACGGGCACCGCACACGACGCACCGGAGCACCAGCGGTACTTGAGCGCCGCTCCCGAACGGGAGCGCCGCCGGGCAAGGAGGGCCGCATGACCGTACGGCGAGTAATGGGGATCGAGACGGAGTACGGGATCTCCGTCCCGGGTCACCCGAACGCCAATGCCATGCTCACCTCATCCCAGATCGTCAACGCCTACGCGGCGGCGATGCACCGGGCGCGACGCGCCCGCTGGGACTTCGAGGAAGAGAACCCGCTGCGGGACGCCCGCGGCTTCGACCTCGCCCGCGAGGCCGCCGACAACAGCCAGCTCACCGACGAGGACATCGGCCTCGCCAACGTCATCCTCACCAACGGCGCACGCCTCTACGTGGACCACGCCCACCCCGAATACAGCTCCCCGGAGATCACCAACCCGCTCGACGCCGTCCTCTGGGACAAAGCCGGCGAGCGGATCATGGCCGAGGCCGCCGTCAGGGCCGCCCAGCTCCCCGGGGCCCAGCCCATCCACCTCTACAAGAACAACACCGACAACAAGGGCGCCTCCTACGGCACGCACGAGAACTACCTGATGAAGCGGGAAACCCCCTTCTCGGACATCGTGCGCCACCTCACCCCCTTCTTCGTCTCCCGCATCGTCTTCACCGGCGCCGGCCGCGTCGGCATCGGCCAGGACGGCCGCGAACACGGCTTCCAGATCAGCCAGCGCGCGGACTACTTCGAGGTCGAGGTCGGCCTCGAGACCACCCTCAAGCGCCCCATCATCAACACCCGCGACGAACCGCACTCGGACGCCGAGAAGTACCGCCGGCTCCACGTGATCATCGGCGACGCGAACCTCTCCGAGATCTCCACCTACCTCAAGCTCGGCACGACCGCACTCGTCCTGTCCATGATCGAAGACGGCTACATCAACGTCGACCTCGCCGTGGACCAGCCCGTGCGCACCCTGCACCAGGTCTCCCACGACCCCGGCCTGCAGCACCTCATCACGCTGGGCAGCGGGCGGACGCTGACCGCCGTACAGCTCCAGATGGAGTACTACGAGCTGGCCAGGAAGTATGTGGAGGAGCGTTTCGGCTCCGACGCGGACGAGCAGACCAAGGACGTGCTGGCCCGCTGGGAGGACGTACTGGGCCGGCTGGAGACCGACCCGATGAGCCTGTCGGGGGAGCTCGACTGGATCGCCAAGCGGGAGATCCTGGAGGGCTACCGGCGCCGTGACGGCCTCGGCTGGGACGCCGCCCGGCTCCACCTGGTGGACCTGCAGTACGCGGACGTACGGCCCGACAAGGGGCTGTACAACCGGCTGGTGGCCCGCGGCAAGATGAAGCGGCTCCTGGACGAGACCGCGGTGGAACGGGCGCAGAGCAAGCCCCCGGAGGACACCCGGGCGTATTTCCGGGGCCGGTGCCTGGAGCAGTACGCGGACGACGTGGCCGCGGCCTCCTGGGACTCGGTGATCTTCGATCTGCCCGGCCACGACTCCCTCCAGCGGGTGCCCACCCTGGAACCCCTGCGGGGGACCCGGGCGCACGTCAAGGAGCTCCTGGACCGCTGCCGGACGGCGGAGGACCTGGTACGGGTGCTTTCCGGCCGCTGAGCCTTTCCGATCGATGCCCGGGCGGGGGCTGAAAGGCCCCCGGCCCGGGAATCATGAAGACACCCGGACGTTTTGAAAGTACCGGGACGGATGTCGGGCCCTCCTTGTAGGGTCCGACGTAGGGTCTGATCTTGAGGGATCCCGAATTCCCGGGGTCTCTCCGTGTGAGCGTGCGAACCGAGCGGGGTGAGCTAGACATGGCGACCAAGGACACCGGCGGCGGACAGCAGAAGGCGCAGCGCTCGACCGAGGAGGTCGAGGAGGCGGCGGTCGAGGAATCGACCGACCTCAAGGAGCGACAGGAAAAGCTCTCCGACGACGTCGACTCGGTACTCGATGAAATCGATGATGTCTTGGAGGAGAACGCCGAGGATTTCGTGAGGTCCTTCGTGCAAAAGGGTGGCCAGTAAAGGTGCTTAGCTAGTTCTTCCTTCGATTCGAAGGTGTGGGGGGTTGGGTGGCCGAGGTGGTGCCTGAAGGCGTGAAACGGTGCTCGCGCTGCAAGCGCGTTCAACCATTCAAAGCCTTCGCGAGCAATCGCTCGATGCGGGACGGCTTTCAGGCGTACTGCCGTGAGTGTCAGGCCGATCACTACAAACAGCGGCAGGAAGCGAAGGGGCGGACGGTGCGGGCGAAGATCCCCGTGCCGTCCGGCCACAAGCGGTGTCCCCAGTGGGGGGAGATTAAGCCCCATTCGAACTGGGAGCGAAACAAGACGAGCTCGGACGGTTGGGCCAGCTACTGCCGAGAGTGCCGCGCGCAACGCAACCGAGCCTCGTATTTCAAGAGGCATTACGGCATTACCGAGGCCGAGCGCGAGGAGATGATCGCGGGTCAAGGCGGGGTCTGCGTGATCTGCCAGGAAGTACCGGCCGAGCATGTGGATCACGATCATCGGACGGGTAGGGTCCGAGGCGTACTTTGTTTCGGCTGCAACGCAGGGATAGGGCAGCTCAAGGATCGGCCGGACGTCTTGAGGCGTGCAGCCGCATATGTGGAAGGAAACCTGTGGAACCCAACATTCGTAGCACAGGGCGTCTACCGGCAGCCTTCCTGACGCCGGGGTCCTCGTCCTTCATGGACTTCCTGGGGGCGCACCAGCCCGAGATGCTGCCGGGCAATCGGAAGCTGCCCGAGGGTGTCATCGAGGCGCCGCACGGGACGACCATCGTGGCCGCGACCTTCCCCGGTGGGGTCGTGCTCGCCGGTGACCGGCGGGCGACCATGGGGAACATGATCGCGCAGCGGGACATCGAGAAGGTGTTCCCGGCGGACGAGTTCTCGGCCGTCGGCATCGCCGGCACCGCCGGTCTGGCCGTGGAGATGGTGAAGCTGTTCCAGCTGGAGCTGGAGCACTTCGAGAAGGTCGAGGGGACCACCCTGAGCCTGGAGGGCAAGGCGAACCGCCTGTCCACCATGATCCGGGGCAATCTGGGCATGGCGATGCAGGGTCTGGCCGTCGTTCCGCTCTTCGCGGGCTTCGACGAGGCCAAGGAGAGGGGCCGGATCTTCTCCTACGACGTGACGGGCGGCCGCTCCGAGGAGCACGGCTACGCCTCCACCGGTTCCGGCTCGATCTTCGCCCGCGGGTCGATGAAGAAGCTGTACCACCCGAAGCTGACGGAGGAAGAGGCGACGACGCTCGTCGTCCAGGCGTTGTACGACGCCGCCGACGACGACTCGGCGACCGGTGGCCCGGATCTGTACCGGCACATCTATCCCATCATCACGGTCATGACCGAAGAGGGATTCCGCAGGCTGACCGACGAGGAGTCCTCGGAGCTGGCCCGCAAGATCACGAATCGTCGGCTGGAGCAGCCCGACGGCCCGCGCGCCGCCCTGCTCTGACCATCCGTCGCCCCGTAGGAGCCCAGAAGAAAGGGACGGACAGCCGGTGTCGACTCCGTTCTACGTCTCACCCCAGCAGGCCATGGCCGACCGGGCGGAATACGCCCGCAAGGGCATCGCCCGGGGTCGCAGCCTTGTTGTGATCCAGTACGCCGACGGCATCGTGTTCGTCGGTGAGAACCCGTCCCGCGCGCTGCACAAGTTCAGCGAGATCTACGACCGGATCGGCTTCGCGGCCGCCGGCAAGTACAACGAGTACGAGAACCTGCGGATCGGTGGTGTGCGCTACGCGGATCTGCGTGGATACACCTACGACCGTGAGGATGTGACGGCCCGTGGGCTGGCGAACGTCTACGCGCAGACGCTCGGCACGATCTTCTCCTCGGCCGGTGAGAAGCCGTACGAGGTGGAGCTGGTCGTGGCCGAGGTCGGTGCGACGGCGGCCGGGGACCAGATCTATCGGCTGCCGCACGACGGTTCGATCGTGGACGAGCACGGATCGGTCGCGGTCGGTGGCAATGCCGAGCAGATCAGTACCTATCTCGATCAGCGGCACCAGGACGGGATGACCCTGTCGGAGGCGTTGAAGCTGGCGGTGCAGGCGCTGTCGAGTCAGGCGAACGGTACGGACAAGTCGATTCCGGCGGAGCGGCTGGAGGTGGCGGTGCTGGACCGTAAGCGGGCTCAGCAGCGCAAGTTCAAGCGGATCCGGGGACGGCAGCTGTCGCGGCTGCTGGAGGCGGACGTGCCGGCGGCGGCTCAGGCGGATGCCGTGTCGAACGACGAGGCTCCCGATGAGGAAGCCGAGTAGAGCAGTGGATCGTGTGTGAGTGGGAGTGCCTCCGGCCTGAAGGCCGGGGGCGCTTTTGCGTTTCAGGGGGTGGGCGCGGGGCCCGAGGAGTCGCGGACGACGAGTTCGACGGGGATGTCGTCGGCGGTCCAGGGGGTGCCTTCGAGGACGGCGAGGAGGGCGGTCATGCCCTGTTCTCCGACGTGTTCGGCGGGGAGGCGGACGGTGGTGAGTTCCGGTTCGACGGCGGTGGCGAGGGCGAGGTCGTCGAAGCCGGTGACGGAGAGGTCTTCGGGGATGCGCAGGCCGAGGCGGCGGGCGGCCTTGCAGGCTCCGGCGGCGAGGATGTCGTCGTCGCAGACGATGGCGGTGGGGCGGGCTCCGGGGGCTGCCAGGGCGGCTTCGGTGGCCGTACGGGCGCCGTCGACGGTGAGGGGGGCCCGTACGGTGCGCAGCTCGGTGTGGGGGCCGAGGAGGGCGGTCAGGGCGTCGGCGCGGACGGTGAAGGTCCAGGAGTCGACGGCCGAGGCGAGGTGGAGGATGCGTCGGTGGCCGTGGGTGAGGAGGTGTTCGGTGACCTGGCGCATGCCGTCGGCGATGGCGAGGTTGACGTGGGCGGCGGCGGTGTGGGCGGTGGGGTCGCTGTCGAGCATGACGAGGGGGAGGGTGTCGGTGGCGAGGGCGTGGAGGGTGTCGGCGGCCATGGAGGAGGCGATGACTCCGTCGAGGGCGGCGCGTGCGGAGGCGAAGGGGTCGCGGGCGGGGCCGGTGCCGTCGGGGGAGGGGTAGAGGACGACGCCGAAGCCGTGGCGGGCGGCGATGCGGGCGGCGCCGGTGTAGACGCGGGCGAAGAATTCGTTGGTGAGGGCGGGGACGACGAGGAGGGCGGTGCGGGTGGAGCCGAGGCGGAGGTTGCGGGCGGCGAGGTTGGGGCGGTAGCCGAGTTCGGTGGCGGTGTGGCGGACGTGGTCGGCGGTGCGTTCGGAGACGCGGCCGCGCCATTTGTCGCCGAGGACGAGGGAGACGGTGGCCTGGGAGACCCCGGCGGCGGTGGCCACGTCGCGGCTGGTGGGTCTCGTCACACGGTGCTCCTGTAGTGCGAGGTCAGGTGGGGTGTGGGGGGTCGGGTGGGTGGACCGTCCGACTGGGGCCATGGTACGTATGACCCGTCACGTTATACGTATTACTTCGGTTACTCCCGGCTGGATTCCGGGCGGAAGGGGGCGGACATGGCCGCGGGTTACGCGGAGCTGCTCAGGACCCGGCATGCCGCGAGGCTGCTGGTGGGCACGCTCATAGGCCGGCTGCCGAACGGGACGGGGCCGATCGCGATCGTGCTGTTCACCCGGGCGGAGGGCGGCAGCTACACCCTGGCGGGTGCGTTGGCGGCCGCGTACGGGGTGGCGAACGCGGTGGGGCAGCCGCTGCTGGGCCGGGCGGTGGATCTGTTCGGGCAGCCGCGGGTGCAGTTGCCGGCGGCGGTGGTGTCGGCGCTGGGCATGGTGTGGCTGGCGTTGGCCGGTACCGGGTCGGTGGCGGTCGCGTATGCCGCGGTGGTGGTCGCGGGGCTGTTCACGCCGCCGCTGGAGGGCGGGCTGCGTGCGCTGTGGCCGAGCGTGCTGGGGGGCAAGGAGGAGCGGGTGCACGCGGCGTACGCGATGGACGCGGTGGCCCAGGAGGTCATGTTCACGGTGGGGCCGCTGCTGGTGACGTTGTGCGTGGCGCTGTGGGATCCGGCGGCGGCATTGCTGGTGATCAACGGGATCGGGGTGCTGGGGGCGCTGTCGGTCGTGGTGTCGGAGCCTTCGCGTACGTGGCGTTCGGCGCCGCGGGAGGCGCATTGGCTGGGGGCTCTGCGTTCTCGGGGGCTGCTGGCGTTGCTGGGGGCGTTCTTCTTCGTGGGGACGGCGCTGGGTTCGATCACGGTGGCGGGTGTGGCGTACGCGGACGAGCACGGGGGGCAGGCGGTGTACGGCTGGCTGATGGCGGCGCTCGGGCTGGGTGCGCTGTTCGGTGGTGTGCTGTACGGGGCGCGGCAGTGGGCGGGTGCGCCGGAGCGGCGGTTGCGTTTGCTGGTGGCGTTGCTGGCGGTGTGTTATCTGCCGTTGATGCTGGTGCCGGGTGTGGTGGCGATGACGGGGTTCGCGGCGTTGGCGGGGGTGTTCCTGGCTCCGGCTCTGGCGTGTGCGTTCATCGTGGTGGACCGGCATGCCCCGGCGGGCACGGTGACGGAGGCGTTCTCCTGGTTGGTGACGTTCTTCGGGGTGGGTGCGGCGATCGGTACGGCGGCGGCGGGTCCGTCGGTGGAGGCCGGGGGTACGGCGGCCGGTTTCGCGGTGGCGAGTGTGGCCGGGTTGGCGGCTCTGCTGGTGCTGACGGCCACTCAGCGGGTGTTGGCGCGGCCGGGTGCGAGTCGTGCGGTGGCGGGTTCGTCGGCTGGGCCGGGGGAGGGGTTCGTGGCGGGTTCGGCGGGGCCGGTCGAGGGTTCTGCGGAGGCCTCGGTGACGGGGTCTTAGGCGGGTCGGTGGGTGGGTGGTCCGGGGTGCTCTCGGGAAAATGATCGAAACGACGCCTGCGAACTCGGTTTCAGAACAGAGCAGAAGGCGTAATGTTCAGTCATGGACCGCCGCATTTTCGGGCTGGAGAACGAGTACGGCGTCACGTGCACGTTCAGGGGACAGCGCCGACTGTCTCCTGACGAAGTGGCGCGCTACCTCTTCCGCCGTGTTGTGTCATGGGGCCGCAGCAGCAATGTCTTCCTGCGGAACGGCGCCCGCCTCTACCTCGACGTGGGTTCGCATCCGGAGTACGCAACTCCCGAATGCGACAACCTGATCGAACTGGTCACCCACGACAAGGCCGGCGAGCGCATTCTCGAAGGCCTTCTCGTCGACGCCGAACGCCGCCTGCACGAGGAAGGAATCGCGGGCGACGTCTATCTGTTCAAGAACAACACCGACTCGGCGGGAAACTCGTACGGCTGCCATGAGAACTACCTGGTGGCCCGGCACGGGGAATTCTCCCGGCTGGCGGACATTCTGATCCCGTTCCTCGTCACGCGGCAGCTGATCTGTGGTGCGGGCAAGGTGCTGCAGACGCCGCGGGGTGCGGTCTACTGCGTCAGTCAGCGGGCGGAGCACATCTGGGAGGGCGTCAGCTCGGCCACGACCCGGTCGCGGCCGATCATCAATACGCGGGACGAGCCGCACGCGGACGCGGAGCGCTACCGGCGTCTGCACGTGATCGTGGGCGACTCGAACATGTCCGAGACGACCATGCTGCTGAAGGTCGGGGCCACCGATCTGGTGCTGCGCATGATCGAGGCGGGCACGGTGATGCGGGACATGACGCTGGAGAACCCGATCCGGGCGATCCGCGAGGTCAGTCACGACATCACGGGGCAGCGCAAGGTGCGCCTGGCGAGCGGCCGGGAGGCCTCGGCGCTGGAGATCCAGCGGGAGTACTACGACAAGGCGGTGGATTTCGCGGAGCGCCGGGGGATCCGCGAGGGCGTCGTGGACCAGGTGCTGGAGCTGTGGGGTCGCACGCTGGACGCCATCGAGGCGGAGGACCTGGACCGGATCGGGACCGAGATCGACTGGGTGATGAAGTACCAGCTGATCGAGCGGTACCGGGCGAAGCACAATATGACGATGTCGAACCCGCGGGTGGCTCAGATAGACCTCGCCTACCACGACATCCACCGCAGGCGCGGGCTGTACTACTTGCTGGAGCGCAAGGGGCAGGCGGCGCGGATCTGCAACGACCTCAAGATCTTCGAGGGCAAGTCGGTGCCTCCGCAGACGACGAGGGCGAGGCTGCGGGGCGACTTCATCCGTCGTGCGCAGGAGCAGCGGCGGGACTTCACGGTCGACTGGGTGCATCTGAAGCTGAACGACCAGGCGCAGCGCACGGTGCTGTGCAAGGACCCGTTCCGGTCGGTGGACGACCGGGTGGAGAAGCTGATCGCGGGGATGTAGCGCGCCGCGCAGCGCCGTGTGACATCGCACTGATCTTGGCCGGGGCCCCGTACGTATCTCGTACGGGGCCCTGTCCACGCCTTAGAGTGGCGGCGACCTTTAGTGCCGTCTGAGATCTGAGGAACACGTGCGCCGACTTGCCGGCCTGCTTGTCGTACCCCTTCTGCTGCTGTCGACAGCGGCGTGTGGCGACAGCGGCTCCGACTCCGACTCCGCCCAGATGAAGAACGGGGCGCCCGCGATCACGAAGGGCGCCAAGTTCGGGGAGACCCCCACGCTGTCGAAGGGGACGGGCACCCCGCCGAAGGAACTGAAGGTGGTGACCATCAGCGAGGGTGACGGCCCGGCGCTGAAGAAGGGCGACGTCGCCCAGGTCAACTACCTCGGCCAGGTCTGGGACGGCAAGGAGCCGTTCGACCAGAGCTTCGGCAAGGGCAAGCCGTTCGACGTGACCATCGGCGCGGGCCAGGTCATCAAGGGCTGGGACCAGGGCCTCGAGGGCAAGAAGGTCGGCAGCCGCCTGGAGCTCGTGATTCCGCCGGACCTCGGATACGGCGAGCAGGGCTCGGGCGAGAAGATCAAGGCGAACGCCACGCTGGTCTTCGTCGTGGACATCGTCAAGGGCACCGCCATCCCGGCTTCGGCCCAGGGCAAGGCGGTCCCGCAGGAAGACAAGAACCTGCCGACGGTCGGTACGAACACGGACGGCAAGGAAGTTTCCGTGGCCGTCCCGAAGGACGCCACGCCGCCGGCCAAGCTGGTGTCGAACTACGTCCTGGAGGGCGATGGCGCCGTCGTCAAGGACACCGACAGCGTCGTGGTCAAGTTCAACGGCAAGACCTGGAAGGACGACAAGACCTTCGAGAGCACCTACTCCACCGGGCAGTCGGTGACGTGGCCGCTGGCGGAGCTGTCGGTCAAGGGTCTGAAGGAAGGGATCGTCGGCAAGAAGGCCGGCAGCCGCATCCTGCTGGTCATCCCGCCGGACCAGGGTTTCGGTGACAAGGAGCAGGGCACGATCCCGGCCAACTCGACTCTGGTCTTCAGTCTCGACGTCGTCGCAGTGATGTAAGACTGTCCAGGTTGTACCCCCTGTTCGTAAGTTTTTGAGGAGCAGTTCCGTGAGCGACAAGCTCGAGAAGCCCGAGATCGACTTCCCCGAGGGCCCGGTCCCGACCGACCTCGTCATCGAGGACATCTGGGTCGGCGACGGCGCCGAGGCCAAGGCCGGCGCCGGCGTCTCCGTCCACTACGTGGGCGTGGCCTTCTCCACCGGTGAGGAGTTCGACTCCTCCTGGGGCCGCGGCGAGCCGCTGCGGTTCAAGCTCGGTATCGGCCAGGTCATCTCCGGATGGGACCAGGGCGTCCAGGGCATGAAGGTCGGCGGCCGTCGCAAGCTGACGATCCCGGCCCACCTGGCGTACGGCGACCGCGGCGCCGGCGCCGCCATCAAGCCGGGCGAGACGCTGATCTTCGTGTGCGACCTGATGGGCGCCTGATCGACCGGCTGTGAAGTGTGCGGGGCCCCTGCCGTCAGGCAGGGGCCCTCGCTTTTGCCCAGGCCCGCCGGGGCGGTACGGTCAGCGGTCACGAGGCTGTACCGGGGACACGCCTCGAAGGTCTGGGAAAGGCGGATGTGCGTCGATGGCGATTGCCAAGGCCGAGCGGCTGATGAATCTGGCGCTGTGTCTGCTGGGGACGCGCCGGCCGCTCAGCAAGCGGGAACTGCGCGGTTCCATCGAGGCGTACATGGAAGCCGGGAACGACGAGTCCTTCAACCGCATGTTCGAGCGGGACAAGGACGACCTGCGGGAGCTCGGGCTGGTCATCGAGACCGTCGAGAACCTGGAGGGCGATACCGGCTATCTGGCCCGCCGTGATTCCAACCGGCTGCCGCCCGTGGCGCTGGACGCCGAGGAGGCCGCGGCCCTGGGGCTCGCCGCCAAGGTCTGGCAGCAGGCGCGGCTCGCCGGCGCCGCCAGCGGCGCCCTGCAGAAGCTGCGGGCCGGCGGAATGCCGGAGGCCTCGGACCCGTACGAGGGCCAGCACAGTGCCATCGAACCGCGGATCCCGGTGCACGAGGCGGCGTTCGAGCCGCTGATGCTCGCCTGCCGCGACCGCCGCCCGGTCGTCTTCGACTACCGCAAGTCCACCGCCGCCCGCCCCGAGACCCGCCAGGTCGAGCCGTGGGCCCTGGAGTGCTGGCGCGGCCACTGGTACCTGGCGGGCTACGACCGCGACCGCGGGGCGGAGCGCGTGTTCCGGCTCTCCCGCATCACGGGCAAGGTCCGCTCGCGCGCCGCCAAGTACACCGCCGAGGTCCCGGACGTGGTGACCGTACGGGAGACCGTCGCGAGCTGGGCCGGGGAGAGCGCGGAGCGCTCCGCGCTGATCCGGCTGCGGGCCGGGGCGGGCTACCCGCTGCGGGCCAAGGCCGCGGCCGTGCGCGAGGGGGCCGGCGGCGAGGGCTGGGACGAGCTGGAGATCCCGTACGGGCACGGGCTCGACGCCTGGCTGGTGGAGTTCGGCCCCGATGTCGTGGTGCTGGAGCCGGCCGACCTGCGGGCCGACGTGGTGGACCGGCTGCGAGCCGTGGCCAAGGGCTGACCGGAGCGCGCGCAGCCGCGCGGAGCGGGTGGACCGGGCAAGACCAGTGAGCAACGCCCTGAGGGGGAGACGTACCAGCATGGCTGCCAACGCCATCGACCAGACGCGCCGGATGCTGTCCTTGGTGACGTACCTGCGCGAGCGCCCGGGTGCGCACGTCGCGGACGTGGCCCGGGCCTTCGGGATCACCGAGGACGAGCTGATCTCGGACCTCGACGTGCTGCCCATGTGCGGGACCAGCTTCCGGGGTGGTGACCTGCTCGACATCGACACCGACGGGGAGCGCATCTGGTGGCGCAACCCCGACGCCTCGGGGGAGTCCACCGCCGAACCGCTGCGGCTGGCCGCTGACGAGGCGACGGCCCTGCTGGTCGCCGCCCGCGCGGTGGCCACGCTGCCCGGGCTGCGCGAGGGGGACCGCGACGCCCTGCTGCGGGCCACCGCCAAGCTGGAGGCGGCCGCGGGCGAGGCCGCCGGGGCCAGTTCCCGGCTGTCGGTGACCTTCGAGTCCGAGGGCGGGGTCTTCGCCGACGTGGACCGGGCCATCGCCGAGCGGCGCCGGCTGTGGCTGCGCTACTACTCGCCCGCGCGCGACGAGCTCACCGAGCGCAAGGTCGACCCGATCCGGCTGTTCGCAGTCGGTCACACCTACATGGAGGGGTGGTGCCACCTCTCCGAGGCCCGGCGCACCTTCCGCCTGGACCGGGTGGCGGAAATCCGGCTGCTCGACGAGCGGGCGGACCCGCCCGCGATCGAGCCCCGGGACCTGTCCGAGGGGCTGGTCCAGCCGGCCGCCGAGGACCCGGAGGTCGTGGTCGAGGTCGGGCCCGGCGGGCGCTGGGTCGCCGAGTACTACCCGCACGACAGCGCCGAGGAGCTGCCCGAGGGGGGCTTGCGGATCACCTTGCGCAGCCCCGACCCGGCCTCGCTGCGCCGCCTCGCGCTGCGCCTGGGCCGCGAGGGGCGGATCGTGGCCCCGCAGGAGCTGGCGGACAGCGCGCGCCGGGCGGCCCGGGAGGCCCTCGCCGCGTACGAGGTCGGCGGCGCTGCCGGGGACCAGGGCTGAGGGGACGAGGGGGATGCGCACGATGTCGCCGACGTACGGCGCGCCGGAGGTGCCCGCGCAGGCCGTGCGGGCCGGCCGGGGCGACCCTGTCGCGTTCAAGGCGTCCTGTCCCGACTGCCGGGCCCGCTTCGAGCTGGACGCGGGCGCCCTGCGCCTGGCCATCGGCGGCAGTCGGCGTACGACCTTCTACTCCTTCACCTGTCCCGAGTGCGGGGCTCCGGTACGCAAACCGGCCGGTGAGCGGATCGTTGAACTGTTGACCGGTGGCGGAGTGAACACCCTGCGCAGCGTGTGAGCCGGTCGGTGGCCTAGGCTCCTCGCATGTTGTGGCCGATGTTCGCAATCGTTCTGGGCTTCCTCGGGCTCGCCGTCCTCGCCGTCCTCGCCGTGCGGGTCTTCGTGGAGGTGCGCAGGCTCTCCGTACAGGTGGCGGACGCCGGGCGCCGGATCGCGGAGGCCTCCGCGGACCTCGAGCGGGCAGCTACGGGCCTGTCCAGGGCCGGGCGCTCCGTGCGGCCATAGCCATCGTCGGGCAACCGTCGTACTGTCTGACCACGCAAGCGGTGATACCCCAGGGGATTGCCTGGCGTTAACCCCCGGGGGTTACGATCCATGTCAGAACGGTTTACCCACTTTCGGGCAGGCCGTCTTGATTACCACAATCAGCCGTCTCGGTGAGAAGGAAGACACAATTATGGGCAACCTGAAGCCCCTCGAGATCCTCCTGATCGTTGCCGTGATTTTCCTGCTGTTCGGTGCCAAGAAGCTTCCCGACATGGCCCGCTCGCTCGGCAAGTCCGCCCGCATCCTCAAGAGCGAGGCGAAGGCGATGAAGAAGGAGGGGGAGGCGGACGACGCCGCCACCGCCGCTTCCGTCGCCGACCCGGCCCCCCAGCAGACCGCGGCCCCGCGCACGATCCAGGCCTCGCCCGGTGACGTCACCAGCGCCCGCCCCGTGAACGAGCCCAACCACACCACGCAGGGCTGATCCCGGCCGGTCGCGGTCGTACCAGACATCTGCAACGAGACAAGGGACGTGGGTTGCTCAAGTCTGCCCGCAAGCAGGAGAAGCTGGACCAGAAGGCAAAGGACGCCGAAGGGCGGATGCCTCTCGTCGAGCACCTGCGTGAGCTGAGAAACCGGCTGCTGAAGTCGGTCCTTGCGGTCCTCGTGATCACGATCGTGGCCGCGTTCTTCTACAAGGACCTCATCGACTTCATGATGAAGCCGATCCTGGACTCCGTCGGCTGTACCAACGGCGTGGTCGAGCAGCGCAACGGGCATCCCTGCGCCGATATGACGGTCAACGGCCTCATCGCGCCGTTCTCCATCGCCCTGAAGGTGTCGCTCACCGCCGGTGTGGTGCTCTCGGCGCCGGTGTGGCTGTACCAGCTGTGGGCCTTCGTGGCTCCGGGGCTGCACAACCACGAGAAGAAGTACGCCGTGGCCTTCGTCGCGGTCGGCGCCCCGCTGTTCGGCGCCGGCGCGGTCCTCGCGTACAAGGTCCTGCCGCAGACCGCGGTGATCCTGCTGGAGTTCACCCCCGAGAACGCGCGCAACCTGCTGCCGGTCGACGACTACCTCGACCTGATCACGCGCATGGTCGTCGTCTTCGGCCTGGCCTTCGAACTGCCGCTGCTGCTGATCCTGCTCAACGTCACCGGGGCGCTGACCGCGAAGCGGCTCGCGAGCTGGTGGCGGGCCATGGTGCTGGGCATCACGGTCTTCGCCGCGTTCGCGACGCCCACCGGTGACCCGCTGACCATGCTGGCGCTGGCAGGGCCGATCGTCGCCCTGTACTTCGTCGCGCTCCTGGTCTGTTACCTGAACGATCGCAGGCGGGCGCGGAACAACCCCGACGCGGGCCTCGACGACGACGAGGCCTCCGAGGTCGACCTGACCCCGTCGGCGGTCGGCGACGTGGAGTCCGTACCGGCCCCGGGCAACCTGCCCGAGCAGGCCGACGGCGGGCGCCAGCGGATCAACGGTTACGACGACGCCACCTGATCCTGCGGGTAGATTCCCATGGGTGAGTTCTGAGATCGCCCTCTTCGTCAATCCCACCGCAGGAAGCGGCCGGGCCGCGCACGCCGCGCAGCCGGCCGCTTCCGCGCTTCGTGAGGCCGGTTTCTCCGTCCGCAGCGTGGTCGGCGTCGATGCCCCGGACGCCCTGGCCCGGCTGCGCACCGTCGTCCGCGAGGGCGCCGGAGCGGTGATCGCGGTCGGCGGCGACGGGATGGTCTCCCTCGCGCTGCAGGCCCTCGCCGGCAGCATGGTGCCGCTCGGGGTGGTCGCGGTGGGCACCGGGAACGATTTCGCGCGCGCGATGGGACTGCCCGTACGGGAACCCGCACGGGCGGGCCGGCTGGCCGCCGAGGCGCTCAAGGAGGGCCGGTTCCGCGAGATCGACCTCGGCCGGGTCCGCGGGACGGGCACGGGGCAGGGGCAGGCGGGCGGTACCTGGTACGGGACCGTCCTGTGCTCCGGTTTCGACTCGCGGGTCAACGACCGCGGCAACCGGATGCGGCTGCCGGCCGGCCGGTTCAAGTACGACCTGGCGATGGCCCTGGAGCTGGCTTCCTTCCGGCCCTTCCCGTACCGGATCACCCTGGACGGCGGCCCGGTCATCGAGACCGAGGCCACGCTGGTGGCCGTCGGCAACGGCTCGTCCTACGGGGGCGGCATGCGCATCTGCGCGGACGCGGTCCCCGACGACGGGCTGTTCGACGTCACGATCGTCGGCGACTGCAGCCGCACCACCTTGCTGAAGGTCTTCCCGCGGGTCTACAAGGGCACCCACCTCGATCATCCGAAGGTCACCGTCCACCGGGCCGCGAAGGTGACCCTGGAAGCGGCCGGTATCACCGCCTACGCGGACGGCGAGCCGCTGGGGCCGCTCCCGGTGAGCGCCGAGTGCGTCCCGGCGGCCCTGCGGCTCCTGGCGTAGGGCGTCCCGGCCCGGGCAAAAGATCGCGACTGTTGTCAGGGGCGGCGGGTAGGCTCGATAGCAAGATGACCGAAGAACTCTCACCCGCCGAGCGGTACGCCGCTGCCCGGATCCGCGCCGCCGAAGAGGCCTCCGCCCTGGCGCCTTTCCGCGAGATGTACGAATTCGACCTGGATCCCTACCAGATCGAGGCCTGCAAGGCGCTGGAGGCCGGCAAGGGCGTCCTCGTCGCCGCCCCGACGGGCTCGGGCAAGACGATCGTCGGCGAGTTCGCCGTGCACCTGGCCCTCCAACAGGGCCGCAAGTGCTTCTACACGACGCCCATCAAGGCCTTGTCGAACCAGAAGTTCGCCGACCTCGCCCGGCGCTACGGCGCCGACAAGGTAGGCCTGCTCACCGGCGACAACAGCGTCAACTCCGATGCTCCGGTGGTCGTCATGACCACCGAGGTGCTCCGCAACATGCTGTACGCGGGCTCGCAATCGCTGACCGGCCTGGGCTACGTGGTGATGGACGAGGTGCACTACCTCTCCGACCGGTTCCGCGGAGCCGTCTGGGAGGAAGTCATCATCCACCTCCCCGAGTCGGTGACCCTGGTCTCACTCTCCGCCACGGTCTCCAACGCCGAGGAGTTCGGCGACTGGCTCGACACCGTGCGCGGCGACACCCAGGTGATCGTCTCCGAGGAGCGGCCCGTACCGCTGTGGCAGCACGTCATGGCCGGCCGGCGGATCTACGACCTCTTCGAGGAGGAGTCCGACCACGGCGGCCGCGGTTCCGCGCGCCGTGAGGTCAACCCCGACCTGCTGCGGATGGCGCGGGAGGAGAACTCCAGCCGGTACAGCCCGAAGGACCGGCGGCGCGGGAAGATGGTCCGCGAGGCGGACCGCGAGCGCGAGCGGCGCTCGCGCGGCCGGATCTGGACCCCGTCGCGGCCCGAGGTCATCGCCCGTCTGGACGGCGACGGACTGCTGCCCGCGATCAACTTCATCTTCAGCCGGGCCGGCTGCGCGGCCGCCGTCCAGCAGTGCCTGTACGCGGGCCTGCGGCTCAACGACGACTCCGCGCGGGCCAAGGTGCGCGAGATCGTCGAGGCGCGGACCGCCTCCATCCCCACCGAGGACCTGCACGTCCTGGGCTACTACGAATGGCTCGAAGGCCTGGAGCGGGGCATCGCCTCGCACCACGCGGGCATGCTGCCCACCTTCAAGGAAGTCGTCGAGGAGCTGTTCGTACGGGGCCTGGTGAAGGCCGTCTTCGCCACCGAGACCCTGGCGCTGGGCATCAACATGCCGGCGCGCACGGTCATCCTGGAGAAGCTCGTCAAGTGGAACGGCGAGCAGCACGCCGACATCACCCCCGGCGAGTACACGCAGCTCACGGGGCGGGCCGGGCGGCGCGGCATCGATGTCGAGGGCCATGCGGTGGTGCTGTGGCAGCGGGGCATGGACCCGGCGGCCCTGGCCGGGCTCGCGGGTACCCGTACCTATCCGCTGCGCTCCAGTTTCAAGCCCTCGTACAACATGGCCGTCAACCTGGTCCAGCAGTTCGGGCGGCACCGCTCGCGCGAGCTGCTGGAGACCTCCTTCGCGCAGTTCCAGGCCGACCGCTCGGTCGTCGGGATCTCCCGGCAGGTACAGCGCAACGAGGAGGGCCTGGAGGGCTACCTGGAGGGCATGACCTGCCACCTCGGGAACTTCGAGGAGTACGCGCGGCTGCGCCGCGACCTCAAGGACCGCGAGACGGATCTGGCCAAGCAGGGTGCGGCCCAGCGGCGGGCGCAGGCGGCCGGTTCGCTGGAGAAGCTCAAGCCGGGCGACATCATCCAGGTGCCGACGGGCAAGTTCGCCGGGCTTGCCCTGGTGCTGGATCCGGGGGTGCCGGCCGGGCGTTCCAACGGGCACCGCGGGCACGAGTACACCGAGGGTCCGCGCCCGCTGGTGCTCACCGTGGAGCGGCAGGTCAAGCGGCTCGCCGCGATCGACTTCCCGGTCCCGGTCGAGGCCATCGAGCGGATGCGGATCCCCAAGACGTTCAACGCGCGTTCCCCGCAGTCCCGTCGGGACCTGGCGTCCCAGTTGCGGAGCAAGGCCGGGCACATCACCGTGGACCGGCCCGGGCGCGGCCGGGCGGCCGCGGCCGACGACCGGGAGATCGCACGGCTGCGCACCGAACTGCGGGCGCACGCCTGCCACGGCTGCGACGAGCGTGAGGACCACGCCCGTTGGGCGGAGCGCTACCACCGGCTCCAGCGGGACACGCGGCAGCTGGAGCAGCGCATCGAGGGCCGGACGAACACCATCGCCCGCACCTTCGACCGGATCCACGCGCTGCTGACGGATCTGGACTACCTGCGCGAGGACGAGGTGACCCCGCACGGGCGGCGGCTCGCACGGCTCTACGGAGAGCTCGACCTGCTGGCGTCGGAATGCCTGCGGGCCGGTGTCTGGGAGGGCCTGAGCCCGGCCGAACTGGCTGCCTGCGTCTCGGCGCTGGTCTTCGAGGCGCGGCAGTCCGACGACGCGGTGGCGCCGAAGGTGCCGGGCGGCGCGGCGAAGGCCGCGCTCGGCGAGATGGTCCACATCTGGGGCCGGCTCGACGCGCTGGAGGAGGAGCACGGCATCAACCAGGCGGAGGGGGTGGGCCAGCGCGAGCCGGACCTCGGCTTCGCGTGGGCGGTCTACCAGTGGGCCTCCGACAAGAGCCTGGACGAGGTGCTGCGCGAGGCGGAGATGCCGGCCGGTGACTTCGTGCGCTGGTGCAAGCAGGTCATCGACGTGCTGGGGCAGGTGGCCGCCGCGGCGCCCTCCTCCTCGGCTCCGCCCTCCTCGGAGGGAGGCAGCACGGTGGCTCGCAACGCCCGCAAGGCGGTGGAGGCGCTGCTGCGCGGTGTGGTGGCCTACAGCTCGGTGGGCTAGCCGGGCTTGTAGCTTCCTCCATAAGTGGTTGTGGCCGGATCTCATCTCTTGCCATGATCGATTCGGTGTGTCCCGTGCGAAAATCAAGCCATGACTGGTGGAACGGACGACGGGCCGAGACGGGTCGGTCGGCCTCGCGCCGATCAGCTGAGACCGGCGAGCGGACGGCCGCCGCGCGAGGAACTCCTCTACGCGGCGGCCGAATTGTTCACGGTGAAGGGGTACGCGGCCACCACCACGCGGGCGGTGGCCGAACGGGCCGGAATGCGCCAGGCCACGATGTACCACTACTTCGGCGGCAAGGAGGAACTCCTCGCCGAACTCCTGGAGTCCACGGTCGCGCCCTCCCTGGAGCTGGCCCGCCGGCTGGTCCAGGAAACGGACCGGCCCGCCGGCCGCCGGCTCTGGGAGCTGTGCCGCTCGGACGTGCTGCTGCTGTGCGGGGGGCCGTACAACCTGGGCGCGCTCTACCTGTTGCCCGAGGTCTCCGGTGCGCGCTTCGCCCGCTTCCGCCGGATGCGCCAGGAACTCAGGGGCGGCTACCGGGAGTTGCTCGACGGAACCCGCGTGGGGGCCGAACTCGCCGATGACCGGGCCGGACTGGTGCTCCGCAACGACCTGGTCTTCGGCCTCATCGAAGGCGTGATGCTGATCCACCGCTCCGATCCGGCGCGCCCGGTGGCCGCCTTCGCGGAGGCCACCGCCGACGCGGCGCTGCGGATCGCGGGCGTCGGCGTCTAGGACAACGGCGCCAGGGGTTCCCCCGGGGTTGCTCCCTCTTCCCAGCCGGGCCGGTCCTCCCAGGCCCGCAGGGTCCGGCCGCTCTCGATCCGGTGCGCGATCCCGGTGACGGGATCGGTGAACTCCAGGGTGCGGGCCAGGAGCTGGAGGGGACGCCGGTAGTCGTCGGGCGCCGGATCGTGGACCACCGGGTAGACCGGGTCGCCCAGGATCGGCAGGCCCAGGCTGTTCATGTGCACCCGCAGCTGGTGGGTGCGCCCGGTGTGCGGAGTCAGCCGGTAGCGCCCGGTGTCCCCCTTGACCGCGAGGAGTTCGGCCAGGGTCTCGGCGTTGGGCTCGGCGCCGGCGACCTCCGTCGCCGCCATCACCCCGCGGACCTTCTCGATGTGGCTGCGCAGGGTCCGGGGGAACTCCACCGCCGGGTCGTGGGGCGCGAGCGCCTCGTACTCCTTGCGGATCCGCCGCTCCTGGAACATCAGCTGGTAGGCACCCCGGTCCTCGGGGCGGATGCTGAACAGCACCAGCCCGGCGGTCATCCGGTCCAGCCGGTGCGCAGGGCTCAGCGCGGGCAGCCCGAGCTCGACCCGGAGGCGGGCCAGGGCCGTCTGGAAGACGTGGCTGCCACGCGGGGTGGTGGCCAGGAAGTGCGGTTTGTCGGCCACCAGCAGGTGCTCGTCGCGGTACACGACCCCGATGGGGAAGGGCACCACGGGCTCGGGCGGCATGTCCCGGTGGAACCACAGGAAGGCGCCGGGCTCGTACGGGTCCCGCGGGCGCAGCACCCGGCCGCCGGTGGCCAGGACCCGGCCGGATCGCAGCAGGCGGTCCATCGACTCGGCGCCGCGCGTGCCCTCGTAGCGTGCCGTGAGGTAGGAGCCGAGGTCCGGCCACGTCCCGCCCGGGTCGGGGGGCAGCCGCATGCGGACCGGGTCGATTCCGGACACCTGGGGCAGGGGCGCGTCGGGGATGTGGGATCTGCGCTTCACCGGCACAGGCTATGCGGCTATCCGCCGGTGAAGGTCCCCAGGTGGTCGGCGTCCAGGTACTCGACGCGGACCGTGCGGTCGGCAGGGGAGAAGAACACACCGGTGCGGCCGACCGAACTCTCCCCGGCGGTCTCGTAGCTGAAGGTGTCCCCGTCGTAGTGGGTGAGGGGGAAGACCATCGGCCCCGGGCCGAGGGACAGCGTCAGCCCGCCCTCGGCCGTGGACGCCACGGTCGCCTTGCCGTAGTAGGGGTTCGCGTACGTTCCGGTGTACGCGGAGTCCTCCCGGGCGGGCTTGCCATCGGTGGGTGGGCGGGCGTAGTCGGTGGGGGAGCGGCCCTGCGCGTTCAGCTGGGCGTAGAGGGAGCCGGTCAGGGCCAGCCAGTCGGTGGAGGGCTTCGCGTGTTCGGCGGTGTCGAAGAAGTCGGCGGCGACGGCGTCGGGGAGGCCGATGGGTGCGCCGTTGGTGAGGACGACGATGCCGAGCTTCTCCAGGGGAAGCATGGTGACGCTGGTGTTGGCGCCGAGGTCGAAGGCCCCGGAGTGGCTCAGGCGCAGGCGGCCCGCGTCGTCGTAGCCGACGTTCCAGCCCAGCCCGTAGAAACCGGTCCGGGCGGTGGGGGAGGCGGGCGGCTGCGAGACGATCTCGGGGACGTGGGTGCGGGCGAGGGTGTCGGCGGGGACGATCCGCTTGCCGTCGAGGGTGCCGCCGGAGAGCTGGAGCCGCAGCCAGCGGGACATGTCGCGGGCCGAGCTGCTCACACCGCCGGCCGGGGCCTGGGCGTCGGGCTCGCGGACGAAGCGGGGGCTCCAGGTGCCGTCGGGGTTCTTCACGTGCGTGGCGGCGTGGTCGGGGGCGTCCACGAAGGCCTGGAACTCGGTGCTGGTGCGGGTCATGCCGGCGGGCTTGAAGAGGGTGTCGGCGCTGAGCTTCTGCCAGGTGGTGCCTTGGGAGCGGGCGATCGCCTCGGCTGCGGCCGTGAGCCCGTAGTTGGTGTAGGCGTAGCTCGCGCGGAAGGGGGTCAGGGGCGCCATGCGCAGGTGGTCGAGGATGTACGCCTGGTCGTAGCCGAGGTCTTCGAGGAGGTCGCCGGCGTGGTCGGGCAGGCCGCTGCGGTGGGAGAACAGGTCGGCGGTGGTGACGTGGGAGGTCACCCACGGGTCCCCGAGGGCGAAGCCGGGTAGTGGCACGTGCCGGTCCCAGTCGGCGGGTTCTTTGAGGACCCCCGCGACGACGGTGGAGGAGACCGGTTTGGAGAGGGAGGCGATCTGGAAGACCGTGTCGGGGCCCACGGCGGCCTCGTCGCCGACGCGTCGCAGGCCGAACCCCTTGAGGTAGACCACTTTGTCGTCGTGGACGACGGCGACGGAGACTCCCGGGACTCCCGTGCGGCGCATCATCTCGGCGACGGTCCCGTCGAGGCGCCGCACCGCCGTGTCGACCTGGGCGTCCGTGAGCTGGGCCGTGGGCGCGGGTGGCGGGCTCGGAGCGGCCGCCGCCGTCCCGGCCGTGGCGAGGAGGGCGGCCGCTCCGGCTGCCGTGAATGCGCGGAGCTTACGCATGGCCCCATTGTGCCGCCGACCGGGTGACACCGCCTTGCGAGCGCATCGCCCCTGGGAGGGAGCCGCCGCGTCCCCGGTTGGCCGGGTTCGCCGCCGCGTCAGGACGAGGCGCCGGCCAGGGGGCGTTCCTGCTCGGCTTCGACTTCCGCGTTCCAGTCCCGCTTGCTCGCGCGCCAGCCCTCGTCCGTCTGGCCGAGGCGCCAGTAGCCGGAGATGGACAGGCGCTCGCGGGCGATGCCGCGGTCGACGCGCAGGTGGTGGCGCAGGGATTTGACGAAGCCCGCTTCGCCGTGCACGAAGGCGTGCACGTCGGAGGAGGGGAAGGACAAGGCCTGGACGGCCTCGGTCAGCGCCTCCCCGATCGGGCGGGAGCCCCGGTGGATCCAGACCGGGACGGTGCCGTCGGGGGTGGAGATCTTCAGCTCGTCGTCGGAGCCCTGGACCTCCACGAGCGCGTGCACCCGCGCCCCGGCGGGCATCCGCTCCATGGCCGCGCCGATCGCCGGCAGGGCGCTCTCGTCGCCGACCAGCAGGTGCCAGCCGGCGGCCGGGTCCGGGGTGTAGGCGCCGCCCGGCCCGAGGAAACGTACGAGTTCACCCGGTTGGACGCCGGCGGCCCAGGGGCCGGCCAGTCCCTCGTCGCCGTGGACGACGAAGTCGAGGGTCAGCTCCAGGCGGGCCGGGTCCCAGGCGCGCACCGTGTACGCCCGCTGGCGCGGCCATTCCTCGCGCGGGTGCTCCGCACGGATCCGGTCCAGGTCCCAGGGGGTGGTGTAGGCGACGCCGTCCGGCGCGAAGAGGATCTTCACGTAGTGGTCGGTGAAATCGCCCGCGCCGAATCCGGCCAGACCCGCACCGCCCAGGACGATCCGCACCATGTGCGGGGTCAATCGCTCGGTGCGCACGACGACTGCGGTGCCGACCTTGCGGACGCGTCCTTCTGCCACGACGTCTCCCTGACTTTCCGACCCTGACTCCGTGAAGCTTAGGATTACCTAAGTTAGCACCTCAAGGGCGCAGTGCGCTGCTCAGACGTTCCACTGCTCCACCCAGGCCCCACCGGTGGGCGAGTGCGGCGGCAAGATCCGGCTGGGCGTGAACGCCCGGGAGCGCCGGGTCGAACGGCGGCAGCGGGACGTCCGAGGCGACCTGCACCACCTTGGGGGCCACCGCCAGATACGGCCTGGACTCGTCCAGCCGCTTGCGCTGGGTGGGGGTGAGCTTCGACTTCGGGTCGTCGATCGCCGCGATGATCCCGGCCAGGTTCCCGTAGGCGTCCAGCAGCTTCGCCGCCGTCTTCTCGCCGATGCCGGGGACGCCCGGCAGGCCGTCGCTCGGGTCCCCGCGCAGCAGCGCCAGGTCCGCGTAGCCGGGGCCGTCCACCCCGTACTTCTCGCGCAGCCACCCCTCGTCGGTCACCTGGAGGGTGCCCACGCCTTTCAGCGGGTACAGGACCCGGCGCTGCTTCGCGTCGTCGACCAGCTGGTACAGGTCCCGGTCGCCCGTGACGATGTCCACCGGGCCGGTGGCGCGGCCGGTGAGGGTGCCGATCACGTCGTCGGCCTCGTAACCGGCGACGCCCACCCGCGCGATGCCGAAGGCGTCCAGGGCCGCTTCGATGATCGGGACCTGCGGGGCCAGGGTGTCCGGGGTCTCCTCGAGGTCCGGGCCGTTCTCCGTCTCCTGCGCGACCCGGTGGGCCTTGTAGGACGGGATCAGTTCCACCCGCCAGTGGGGCCGCCAGTCGGCGTCCATGCACGCCACCAGGTCGTCGGGCCGGTGGTCCCGCACGAGGCGGCCGATGAAGTCGAGCAAGCCGCGGACGGCGTTGACCGGAGTGCCGTCGGGGGCCTTCACGGAGTCCGGCACACCGAAGTACGCGCGGTAGTAGAGGGAAGCGGTGTCCAGGAGCATCAGGCGTCGAGTCGTCGTCACGGTCACGATGATGCACTGAGGGCAAACGGAAAGTGGCGCGGGTGCGGCCTCCTCGGCCCTTGAACGCGAAACCGGGGCCGGTTGCTGCGTAAGGTGCTTACAGCACACCGATTGCGGTGTGCGACGGACCGGGACAAGGGGAGGGCAGCCCCGCCATGGACGACAGGGACGGCACCAAGGGCAAGAGCGGCACCGACGCCAAGAACGGACGCGGAGCGACGGCCGGCGCGGACGACAAGGAGCGGGACAGGGACAAGGACTCCAGGGAACCGCTCCGGGTGGGTGTGGCCGTGCGCAAGAGACGCCGGGCGCTGCACCTGACCCTGGCCGCCGTGTCCGCGCGCAGCGGACTGTCGGTTCCCTTCCTGAGCCAGATAGAGAACGAGCGGGCCCGGCCCAGCATGCGTTCCCTGGAGCGGGTCGCCGACGCGCTGGAGACCACGGCCGTCGATCTGCTGGCCGCTTCCGACACCGCGCGCACCGTGGACCTCGTACGGGCCGGCGACGAGTCCGGGCTCACCCCCGTACCCGGCGTACGGGCCCTCGTACGCGGACACCACCAGCTGCACGCACTGGAGTTCACCGGTGACCAGGACGCGGGCCGCGAGTACCAGCACCGCAACGACGAGCTGATGTACGTGGTCTCGGGCGCCTGCCAGGTGGAGGCCGAGGGGCGGGCGTACCGGCTGGAGAACGGCGACGCGCTGTTCCTGTCCGGTGGCGTGCGCCACCGCTGGCGGGCCGTCACCGAGGACACCCGGATCCTGATCGTCGCGGTCGGCGAACACATCCACGCGACCTCCGAACCGCCCTCGCCCGGACGCTGAGCGCTGACCGGGATGCGGGTGGTCTCGCTGGTGCCGTCCCTGACCGAGGCGGTGGCCGTGAGCGCGCCCGGAGCGCTGGCCGGAGTGACCGACTGGTGCACCCACCCGGCCGGCCTCGGGGACGTGGTGCGCATCGGGGGGACGAAGAACCCCGACGTACGCGCGATCGCGGAGCTGCGCCCGGATCTGGTCCTCGCCAACGAGGAGGAGAACCGGGCCCCGGACCTGGCGGCGCTGCGGGCGGCCGGGCTGGAGGTCCTGGTCACCGAGGTACGCGACCTCCCGCAGGCGTTCGGTGAACTGGACCGGGTCCTGGTGGGGGCCATGGGGCTGGAGCGGCCCGGGTGGCTGGCGGACGCGGAGGCCGCGTGGGCCCGGGTGGAACCCGCCGGGGAGCCGCGGACGGCCTTCGTGCCGATCTGGCGACGGCCCTGGATGGTGCTGGGCCGCGATACGTTCGCGGGGGACCTGCTGGCCCGTCTCGGCGTGCGCAACGCCTACGCCGGGCACGCGGAGCGGTATCCGAAGATCGCCGCGGCCGAGCTGGCCGCCGTCGGCTGCGAGCTGGTGGTCTTCCCCGACGAGCCGTACGCCTTCGCCCCCGGGGACGGGCCCGAGGCCTTCCCCGGGATCCCCGCCGCGTTCGTCGACGGCCGCCATCTCACCTGGTACGGCCCCTCGCTGGCCGAGGCCCCGGCGGCCTTGGCGGCGGCCCTGCGCGCCGCGGGGTAGGCGACCTGGCCGCCCAGGCTCAGACGGCCGGTGTCCGGACCGTGGCGGGCGCGGCCAGGAGGCGGCCGGTGACCAGGCCGCGCAGGGTGTTCGCGGCGGCCAGCAGCCAGGCCGTCAGCAGGGCCAGGAAGAGGGCCGCGGCCAGCCAGGAGAAGGCGGCGAGCCCGGTGTGCCGGGCCAGTCCGGCCGCACCGGTGACGCAGGTGCCGACGGGGAAGGTCAGCGCCCACCAGGTCATGGCGAACCCCATGCCGCCCCGGGCGGCCCGCACCAGCATCGCCGCCGCCAGCGCCAGCCACAGCAGGGCGAAGCCCATCACGGGGACCCCGTAGACGACCGCGAAGGCGGAGAGGGCGCCGGAGTAGGGGCCGGCCATCGACCGGGGAGCCATGTCCGCGAGCGAGTTCACCGCGGTGGTGGACTGGCCGAGGGGGCCCAGGACCAGGAACAGGGTCGGGGTGAGGACCAGGGGGAGGGGGCCGCTGATGATCAGCCGGCCGAAGATCAGGGGGAGCAGCAGCAGGGTGGCGAGCAGGCTGAGGCCGAACATGGCGTAACAGCCGAGCAGCATGGCCTCGCGGGCCTGACCGGCGGGGAGGTGGGGGATGAGCAGGGGGCCGAGCGCCGCGGAGACCATGGGGGCGACCACGGGGAGCAGCCAGACCGGGGTGGCCTGGTGGGCCTCGACCTTGTGGCGGACCACCATCAGGTAGGGGACGGCGACGGCGGCGAGGAGGCCTGTCGCGGTGCCGGCGGTGAACAGGACGGTGTCCACGGCGACGGCGGCGGGAACTCCGATGAGGTCCTTGCCGACGATGAGGGCGCCGCCGCCGACGGCCAGCAGGGCCATGGCGAGGCAGCCGTAGAAAGGGGCCACGGCGGGGTCCAGGAGGTGGGCGCGGGCCTGGTCGCGGTGGTGGAGCCAGTGCCCGGCCCGGGCGGTCAGCAGGACGGCGAGGGCGGTGGCGGCCAGCACCCAGAAGATCTGGCAGACCACGCGCTGGCCGGGGAGCTGGTAGGGGAGGGTCGCGCCGGCGTTGGCGATGATCGCGGTGCCCATGACGCAGGCGTACCAGTTGGGGCCGAGGTGACGCAGGGCGGGAGCCTTGTGGGCTCCGGCGCGGGGGGTCCCGGGGGTGGTGGGACGGGGTCGTACGAGGGTGGTGGCCATGGGTCCAGCGTCCCGCCGGGCGGGGCCGGACGGCAGAGGGTCCGTTCCTATGAGGGCATAAACTGAAGTTATGGGTAATGGGCGCGGTACCGAAGAGTGGACCGAAGGGCAGGTTCCGCTGGCACACCGGGTCCCGGACCTGGGGGCCATGGAACTACTGATCGCGGTCGCACGCGTCGGCAGCCTGAGCGGCGCCGCCCGGCGGCTCGGAATCACCCAGCCCGCCGCCAGCAGCCGGATCCGGGCGATGGAGACCCGGCTCGGGGTCGCACTCGTGGACCGCTCCCCGCGCGGCTCGACGCTGACCCGGGAAGGCGCGCTGGTCACGGACTGGGCCCGGCGGGTCGTCGAGGCGGCCGAGGCCTTCGACGCGGGCGCGCAGGCGCTACGGGGCCGCCGCGACTCCCGGCTGCGGGTCGCGGCCAGCATGACCATCGCGGAGTACCTGCTGCCCGGCTGGCTGATCACGCTGCGCGGGCAGCGGCCCGACACGGCGGTGTCCCTGCACGCGGGGAACTCGGCGGCCGTCGCGGAGCGGGTCCTCACGCACGAGGCGGACCTCGGCTTCGTGGAGGGCCTCAGCGTGCCCGAGGGGCTCGACGCGGCGGTGATCGCCCAGGACCGGCTGGTGGTGGCGGTGGCTCCGGGACACCCGTGGGCGCGGCGTTCGCGCGGGGTCGAGGCGGCCGAGCTGGCGGCGACCCCGCTGATCCTGCGGGAGCGGGGCTCGGGGACCCGGCAGGTCCTGGACGCGGCGCTGGCCGGCTGCGGGGGGCTGGCGGAGCCGCTGCTCGAACTGGCCTCCACCACGGCGGTCAAGGCAGCGGCGCTGAGCGGGGCCGGGCCGTGCGTGCTGTCGGAACTGGCGGTCAGGGACGAGCTGGCGGGGCGACGGCTGGTGTCCGTGCCGGTCCTCGGTACGCCCCTGGACCGGGCGCTGCGCGCGGTGTGGCCCGCGGGCTCCCGCCCGGCGGGCCCGGCGCGGGACCTGCTGTCGCTGACCCGGCACTGACCGCCGGACTGACCCGGCCCGCCGGACCGGCCCGCCG
This sequence comes from Streptomyces sp. H27-H1, assembly GCF_026627445.1. Lineage (GTDB taxonomy): Bacteria > Actinomycetota > Actinomycetes > Streptomycetales > Streptomycetaceae > Streptomyces. The sequence continues at coordinate 196,856 of NZ_JAPNLJ010000002.1, read as the reverse complement.
CGTAGGGCCACGGGCGGGGCCGCGGCCCAAGGGCAAGGCCCGGGTCAGCCCGGGGACATGCCCCGTTCGACGTCGACGTAGTGGCGCATGCGGTACTCCGTTTCGGCCACGACGGCCCGCGGGCACGCGCGGCGCAGTTCCTCCACCAGGGGCCGGACGGCGGCCGTGGAGATCCCGTGCGCGGCGTACGTGGTGCGGGTGGTTCCGCCCACCTCCAGGATCAGCACCATCTCGTCGGTCTCGGTCCGCTCGTCGTCCTCGCCGGCCTCCACCATGACCCTGGAGACCGCCCCGACCTGCAGCGGGCGCACCGCGGTGACGGCGTCCAACGGGTAGGCGCGGGTGCGGCCGTACCGCTGGCGCAGCAGGAGCCCTTGCCGGGAGCCGGTCTCCACCCGCACCTCGGTCACGGTCCTCCACGTGCGGACCCAGCCCCGTCCCCAGAACACGATCGCGAAGGCGGTACCGAGTCCGAGGGGCTGGGCAACGGACGGTGCGAGGAAGGCGAGCAGCACCGTCAGCGGCGTCAGCACGCAGACGGGGAACGCTCCCCCTTCGAAGATCCACTGCTTTTGGTGCCCGGCCCGCCAGCGGAACACCGGGGTTCCCGTGTCGTCCATCCCCCCAGCATGGGCGTCCGGGGCCCGCCCCCGCCACCCTCCGGACACAAGCCGGACGACGGCGCGGGCGGGTGACGGCCGGTCAGGCGGGGACGGAGCAGATCGAGGCCGCCGCGACCAGGGCGGACATCACGCGGGTGTCCTCGTCGAGTTCCGGGTGCCACTGGACGCCCAGGGCCCAGTGCGCGGGGTCGGCGAGCTCGATCGACTCCACCGTGCCGTCGGCCGCGTGGGACGAGGCGATCAGGCCCCGGCCCAGCCGGTCCGCGGCCTGGTGGTGGTAGGTCGGGACGTGCGACTCCTCCGGGACCAGCGCCGCGTACAGCGTGCCGGGGACCGGGCGGACCGAGTGCCAGGAGATCACCCCCGGGACCACGGCGTGGCCGTCGATGTGCTGGATCAGGGTCCCGCCCAGGGCCACGTTCAGTGCCTGCATCCCACGGCAGATGCCGAGGAGGGGCGTACGGGAGGACAGGGCCGCGGAGATCAGGGAGAGCTCCCAGTCGTCGCGCAGGGTCGCCGCCGGTCCGGTGCGGGGATCGCGCGCGGCCCCGTAGCGGGCCGGGTCCACGTCCGGCCCGCCCGCGACGACCAGCCCGTCGAGCCGGGCCAGTACCTCCGCCGCCGCCTCCGGTTCGTCCGGCGGCAGCAGGACGGCGCTGCCGCCCGAGGCCTGGACGAGTCGGTGGTACCCGGTGGGCACGAGGGCCGTGGGGACGTCCCACACCCCGTAGCGGGTGGATTCCTCGACGTAGGTGGTGATGCCGATGAGCGGCCTGGGCACGGGGGATACCTCCGAAAAGGGCGGCGGGCGGGGATCAGTCGCGGGAGAGCTCGGCCTCGGCTTCCGCCAGCGCCGCGAACTCCTCCTCCGGCGCGGAGGCCACCAGGTGGTGCCGACTGTAGAACGCGAAGTAGGCGAGGGCGACGGCGTACACGGCCAGGGCGATGAATGCCGCGTCCTTGTCCACCAGGAAGGTGGCGACCAGGGCCGAGAGGGCCAGTACGAGGGCCACCGTCGAGGTCGCCATGCCGCCCGGCGTGCGGTACGGGCGCTCCAGGCCGGGCTCGCGGCGCCGCAGCACGATGTGGGAGAGGGCCATCAGCGCGTAGGAGATGGTCGCGCCGAACACCGCCATGTTCAGCATGCGCGGGCCGTTGCCGGTGGCGGCGGCCAGGGCGAAGCCGATGGCGCCGGGGATGAGCAGACCCAGGTACGGGGCCTTGCGCTTCGAGGTCAAGGACAGGAAGCGCGGGAGGTAGCCCGCCCGGGAGAGGGCGAACAGCTGGCGGGAGCCGGCGTAGATGAGGGAGAAGAAGGAGGCCACGAGCCCGGCCAGACCGGCGTAGTTGACGAAGGTCTTCAGCCAGGAGAGGCCGGGGTCGCCCTCCAGGGCGACGACGAGCGGGTTGCCCGCGTCCTTGATGGCGTCGGCTCCGCGCGCACCGGTCGAGGCGAGGAAGGTGACCAGGGCGAGCAGGACCAGGATGCCCATGGAGATCGACAGGGCGCGCGGCACCGAGCGGACCGGGTCCTTGGCCTCCTCGGCGGCCAGCGGCACGCCCTCGACGCCGAGGAAGAACCACATGCCGAAGGGGAACGCGGCCCAGATGCCGAGGAAGCCCAGCGGCAGCCAGGAGCTCGAGCCGGCGGCGGTGGTGTCGACGGCGATGTTGTCGAGGTTGGCGGGGTCGAACTGGGTGAACGCGCCGACGGCGAAGACGATCAGCGCGATCACGGCGATGGCGGTGACCACGAGCGAGAAGCTCAGCGCCTCGCCCACGCCCCACAGGTGGATGCCGATGAAGACGGCGAAGCAGGCGAGGTAGACGGGCCAGCCCGAGGTGAGGCCGAAGAGGTTGAGGGACTCCACGTAGTCGCCGATGAAGATGGCGATGGCGGCCGGGGCGAGGATGTACTCGATGAGGATCGCGGTGCCGGTGAGGAAGCCGCCCCAGGTGCCGAGCGCCCGGCGGGCGAAACCGTAACCGCCGCCGGCGGTGGGCAGGATCGCGGAGAGTTCGGCGAGGGAGTAGACCAGGCACGCGTACATCGCGCCCATCAGGACGGTGGCGATGGCGAGGCCGCCGAAACCGCCTTGGGCGAGGCCGATGTTCCAGCCGGAGAAGTCGCCGGAGACCACGTACGCGACGCCGAGACCGGTCAGCAGCAGCCAGCCGGCGCTGCCGCGGCGCAGGGTGCGGCGCGCCAGGTAGCCGTCGGCGCCGTTCTCGGGGGCAGAGTTCTCGAGGGACGTGGTGGGTTCGGGTACGGCTGCCAGCCGTGCGCCGGTGTCGTCGGCCATGTGCGCTCCTGCCTAGGGCAATGGTTGTGTGGCGTACCTTTGCCTCTCGGGCGTGGCGGGCGCAAGACCCCTGCGTTAAACGGGGGTTACGAATGGCTCTCGGCGGCTTCCGCGCCCCCGGGCCGGCAGGTTTCCGTGCGCCCCGGGTTCAGGCCAGGAACCCCCGCAGCAGCGCCGCCGTGCCGCAGCAGTGCTCGCGCATCACCTCGCGCGCCGCCTCCGGGTCCCGCTCCAGTACCGCCTCCACCAGGGTGCTGTGCTGCTGCTGCGAGTGCTCGAGGTTGCGCACCAGCAGCGGGATGCAGTCCAGCAGCTCGTTCACGGTGGCCCGGACCGCCGCGTATTGGGCCGTCAGGGTGGCGGATCCGGCGAGTTCGCACAAGGTGAGGTGGAAGAGCGTGTCCTGGCGGCGGTACTCGGTCAGCGGGGCGTCGTGGGTGGCGGTCAGCGCGCCGAGCAGCCGGTCCGTGTCCCGCTCGGACAGTCCCTGGGAGGCGCACAGGCCGGCCGCTCCCACCTCCAGGACCTCGCGGAAGCGCAGGACGTCCTCGATGTCCACGCCCTCGACCCGGCGCCGCAGCTCCTCCTCGGTACCTCCGGCCGGGGTGTCGGGGCGGGACAGCACGAACGTTCCGCCGTACCGTCCGCGCCGGGCCTCCACCAGGCCCTGGTCCTGGAGTACCTTCAGCACCTCGCGGAGCGTCACCCGGCTGATCCCCATCCGCTCCGCCAACTCGCGTTCGGGTGGCAGCCGTTCCCCGCCCGGCACCAGCCCGAGCCGGACCACCTGGAGAATCTGCTCCAGCGCCTCCTCGAAACCGTTGCCCGCCCGTACCTGTCGCAGTACGGGATTGAGCCGGGCGACCGCGTCGCCTTCGTTCGCCGTATCGGTCATATGGGCTCCTCCCCTTCCCAAGCAATGGTTCTATTCAATACCTTAGGCCCCCTCGGCTCACCGAAGGAGAGAATCCCGTGGTAGACCGCAAGCCTCCGCTTTCGCCCGAGGAACTCCGCGTTCTCGTCGCCAGCGGTGAAATCGACACAGTGGTCCTGGCCTTCCCCGACATGCAGGGGCGGCTCCAGGGCAAGCGGTTCGCCGCACAGTTCTTCCTCGACGAGGTCCTCCAGCACGGCACCGAGGGCTGCAACTACCTCCTCGCCGTCGACACGGACATGAACACCGTCGACGGATACGAGATGTCCTCCTGGGACCGTGGCTACGGCGACTTCGCCATGCACCCCGACCTCGCCACCCTGCGCCGGATCCCCTGGAACCCGGGCAGCGTCTTCCTCCTCGCCGACCTCGCCTGGAACGACGGTTCGCCCGTGGTCGCCGCCCCCCGGCAGATCCTGCGCCGCCAGCTGGAGCGCCTCGGCGAACACGGCTACACCGCGATGGTGGGCACCGAGCTGGAGTTCATGATTTTCCAGGACACCTACGAGCAGGCCTGGAACTCCAACTACCGGGGCCTGACCCCCGCCAACCAGTACAACATCGACTACTCCGTCCTCGGGACGGGCCGCATCGAGCCCCTGCTGCGCCGCATCCGCAACGAGATGCAGGCCGCCGGCCTGGTCGTGGAGTCGGCCAAGGGCGAGTGCAACCTCGGCCAGCACGAGATCGTCTTCCGCTACGACGAGGCGCTGAAGACCTGCGACCAGCACGCCGTCTACAAGACCGGCGCGAAGGAGATCGCCGCCCAGGAGGGCGTCTCGCTCACCTTCATGGCCAAGTACGACGAGCGCGAGGGCAACTCCTGTCACATCCACCTCTCGCTCACCGACGCCGACGGACGCAGCGCGATGGCCGGTGAGGGCCCGGACGCGCACGAGCACGGCGGTATGTCACCCGTGATGCGCCACTTCCTGGCCGGCCAGCTCGCCGCACTGCGCGACTTCTCCCTTCTCTACGCCCCCAACATCAACTCCTACAAGCGTTTCCGGCCGGGATCCTTCGCGCCGACCGCCGTCGCCTGGGGCGTGGACAACCGGACCTGCGCGCTCCGAGTGGTCGGCCACGGCCGCTCCATGCGCTTCGAGAACCGCCTGCCCGGCGGCGACGTCAACCCGCACCTCGCCGTCGCAGGCCTGGTCGCGGCCGGGATCTACGGCATCGAGAACCGCCTCGAACTGCCCGAGCCCTGCACCGGCAACGCCTACACCGCGGACTACGCGCACGTTCCCACCACCTTGCGCGAGGCGGCCGAGCTCTGGGAGAACAGCGAGATCGCCAAGGCCGCCTTCGGCCCCGAGGTCGTCGCCCACTACCGGAACATGGCCCGCGTCGAACTGGACGCCTACGACTCCGCGGTGACCGACTGGGAACTGCGCCGCTCCTTCGAACGCCTGTAGGGCCGGAGCCGTCCGGACGCCCGTCCGCACCGCAGCACGGGACCTACGGCGTCACGGGGCCCACGGCGTCGCGGGGCTCTCCGCGTCACGGGCCCCATGGCGTCGCGGGGCTCACCGCATCGCCGGGCTCACCGCATCACCCCATTACCGGACCCGCCGCACCCACCGCACCCGAACGTCTGAAAGGCCACCACGTGTCCGATGCGCTGGAAGTCTTGAATCCGGCCACCGAGGAAATCGTCGCCGTCGTCCCGGCCGCCACACGGGACGACGTCGACGCCGCCGTCGTACGGGCCGCCGCCGCCCAGCGGGTCTGGGCGGCGGCCGCGCCCGCCGACCGGGCCAGGCTGCTGCGCCGCTTCGCCGCGGTCGTCGACGGCCACATCGGGGAACTGGCCCTGCTGGAGGTCCGGGAGGCGGGCCACACCATCGGCAACGCCCGCTGGGAAGCCGGCAACGTCCGTGACGTGCTCGACTTCTCCGCCGGGGGAGTGGAACGGCTCTCCGGCCGCCAGATCCCCGTCGCCGGCGGCATCGACATCACCTTCCTCGAACCCCTCGGTGTCATCGGCGTGATCGCGCCGTGGAACTTCCCCATGCCGATCGCCGCCTGGGGCCTGGCCCCGGCCCTGGCCGCCGGCAACGCGGTCATCCTCAAGCCCGCCGAGACCACCCCCCTCACCGCACTGCGCCTCGCCGAGCTCGCCCGGGAGGCCGGACTCCCCGAGCACCTGCTGCAGGTGCTGCCCGGCCGGGGCGATGTCGCGGGCGACGCCCTCGTCGAGCACCCGGGGGTGGCCAAGATCGTGTTCACCGGCTCCACCCGCGTCGGCAAGCGGATCATGGCCAAGTGCGCCGACCGGGTGAAGCGGCTGACCCTCGAACTCGGCGGCAAGAACCCCAACATCGTCTTCGCCGACGCCGACCTGGAGGCGGCGGCGGCCGCGGCCCCCATGTCCTTCCTGGACAACACCGGCCAGGACTGCTGCGCCCGCACACGGATCCTCGTACAGCGCTCCGCGTACGACCGGTTCATGGAACTGCTGGTCCCCGCCGTCGAGAAGGTGGTCGTCGGGGACCCGCTCGACGAGAACACGCAGCTGGGGCCACTGATCTCGCGCGCGCAACTGGACCGCGTACGGTCCTACGTCACCGATGACCTCACCGTCGTCCGGGGCACCGCCCCCGAGGGCCCCGGCTTCTGGTACCCCCCGACCCTCGTCACCGGCGTCGGCCCCACCGCCGCCGTGGCCACCGAGGAGGTCTTCGGACCGGTCGCCGTCGTCCTGCCCTTCGAGGACGAGGAGGACGCCGTACGCCTGGCCAACGCCACCGAGTACGGCCTCGCCGGCTCCCTGTGGACCCGCGACGTGGGCCGCGCGCTCCGCGTCTCGCGGGCCGTCGCCGCCGGCAACCTGTCGGTCAACTCGCACAGCAGCGTCCGCTACTCGACCCCCTTCGGCGGCTACAAGCAGTCCGGACTCGGGCGCGAGCTCGGACCGGACTCCCTCACCGCTTTCACCGAGACCAAGAACGTCTTCATCAGCACGGAGGCCTGAAGAACATGAGCACCGAACCCACCGAAGAGATCGTCTGCCGCCGTCTGGTCGGCCGTACCGCCGTCATCACCGGAGCCGGCAGCGGCATCGGCCTCGCCACCGCCCGCCGACTGGCCTCCGAAGGCGCCAACATCGTCTGCGGTGACATCGACGAGACCGCCGGCAAGGCAGCGGCCGAGGAGGTCGGCGGGACCTTCGTGAAGGTCGACGTGACCAGCCCGGAGGAGGTCGAGGCCCTGTTCAAGACCGCCTTCGACACCTACGGCTCGGTGGACATCGCCTTCAACAACGCCGGTATCTCGCCCCCGGACGACGACTCGATCCTCACCACGGGCCTGGAGGCCTGGAAGCGGGTCCAGGACGTCAACCTCACCTCCGTCTACCTGTGCTGCAAGGCCGCCCTGCCCTACATGCAGCGCCAGGGCCGGGGCTCCATCATCAACACCGCCTCCTTCGTCGCCCGGATGGGCGCCGCCACCTCGCAGATCTCCTACACCGCCTCCAAGGGCGGCGTACTCGCCATGTCCCGCGAGCTCGGCGTGCAGTTCGCCCGCGAGGGCATCCGCGTCAACGCGCTCTGCCCGGGGCCCGTCAACACCCCGCTCCTGCAAGAGCTGTTCGCCAAGGACCCGGAGCGCGCCGCTCGCCGGATCGTGCACATCCCGCTGGGCCGGTTCGCCGAGCCCACCGAGATCGCCGCCGCCGTCGCCTTCCTCGCGAGCGACGACTCCTCCTTCATCAACGCCACCGACTTCCTGGTGGACGGCGGAATCTCCGGCGCGTACGTCACCCCCCTGTAGGCCGCACAGGGGCGCCCGCCGCCACGGATTCACCCCGGACCGCACCTCCCCGACAGCCGGGCGTCGCACGACGCCCGGCTGTCGTGCTCCACCGTCCGCGACGATCTCGTAGAAGAACCAGGAGAGTTCACCCCAGTGACCCGACTCAGTTCCATGCGGCGGCTCCAGGCCGTCGGCGCCGCCGTCGCGATAGCCGCCGGCACCCTCGTGGCCGCCGCGCCCGCGGCCCAGGCACGCCCCGGCGCCCACTGCACCACTCCCGTGCTGAAGGCCGACTGGTACGGGGACAACCAGGCCCGGCTCCAGCGGCTCATCGACGACTACGGCAGGTGCAACCCGTACCGGCCGAACCGCGACAAGCCCGTCGCGGTCTTCGACTGGGACAACACCGTCGTCAAGAACGACGTGGGCGACGCGCAGATGTTCTGGCTGCTGCGCAACGGAAAGATCCGTCAGCCCGCCAAGGGCGACTGGACCAGCACCAGCCGCTACCTCACCCCGGCCGCGGCGAAGGCCCTGGCCGAGGCCTGCGGCGCCCTCGCGTCCCCCGGCGCCCCGCTGCCCACCGGCGCCCCCGAGGGAGCCGGCTGCGCCGACGAGCTCATCGCCGTCTACGGCACCGCCGCCACCCGCTCGGCCGCTCCCGCCTTCGCCGGCTGGGACCGCCGTACGGTCGAGCCCGCCTACGCCTGGCTGCCGCAGCTCATGCAGGGCTGGACCGCGCGCGAGGTCCGGGGTTTCGCGGCCGCCGCGCGGGCCGAGAACCTGGCCGCGCCGGTCGACGCCACACAGCGGGTCGGCAGCACCACCGCCACCGGCTGGGTGCGCTACTACGACCAGCAGAAGGAGCTCATCGACGCCCTGCAGAAGGCCGGCTTCGACGTCTGGATCAGCTCGGCCTCCCCGCAGCCGGTCGTCGAGGTGTGGGCCGAGGGCGTGGGCATCGACGCCGGGCACGTCATCGGCATCCGCAACACCACCACGCGCGGCGGGAAGCTCACCTCCCACCTGCAGGGCTGCGGGTCCGTCGAGGACGGCGCAGACACGATGATCACGTACATCGACGGCAAGCGCTGCTGGATCAACAAGGAGATCTTCGGGGTCCGCGGGGCCGCGGCCGAGAAGGTCCAGCCGGCCGCCCGCCGCCAGGTGTTCGCCGCGGGCGACTCCGACACCGACGTGTCGTTCCTGCGGGACGCGACCGTGCTGCGGCTCGTCTTGAACCGCAACAAGAGCGAGCTGATGTGCCGCGCGTACGACAACAGCGACGGCAAGTGGATCGTGAACCCGATGTTCATCCAGCCCAAGAAGCAGAAGGCCGCGCCGTACCCGTGCGCGACCACCGGCTTCACCGGCCGGGACGGCACCCCGGGGCCCGTCCTGCGGGGCGACACCAGCGTCATCCCCGACCAGACGGACTCCGTGTTCCAGTAGGCCCCGCCACCCTCAGAGGAAGGTGCGGCCCTCGCCCCGGTAGGTCGGGGCGGTGGCCGTCACCCGGTCGCCCTGCACCAGGTGCAACTCGTCGAAGCGCTCGCACAGTTCACCGGCCTTCGCATGCCGGAACCAGACCCGGTCGCCGATCAGCAGATCGTCGGCCGGGCTGCCGAGCAGCGGGGTCTGCACCTCGCCGGCCCCTTCCTGCGGGTCGTAGCGCAGCCCCTCGGGGAGGTACGGCACCGGCAGCCGGTCCGCGCCGGGAGCGCCGGAGGCCGGGTAGCCGCCGCCGAGCACCGTGACCACCCCGACCCCGGGCCGGCGGACCACCGGCTGGGCGAAGAGCGCCGCCGGACGGCCGCTGAAAGAGGTGTAGTTGTCGAACAACCGCGGTACGTAGAGCCCCGACCCGGCGGCGATCTCCGTGACCGCGTCCTCGGCGGCGGTCTGCTGGACGCTGCCGGTGCCGCCGCCGTTGACGAACTCCAGGTCCGGGACCACCGCGCGCACGGCCCGTACGGCCTCGGCCCGGCGGGCGGCCAGTTCCTTGCGGGCGGCGCCCTGCATCAGCCGGATGGCGCGCGACCTCAGCGGGCGCCCCGCGAGGGCGTCGCCGACCCCGGCCACGTGGCCCTCGTAGCCCATCAGCCCGACCACCCGGAAGCCGGGCCGGGAGCTCACCGCGCGGGCCAGCTCGGCGAGCTGGGCGGGCTCGCGCAGCGGGGAGCGGCGGGCGCCGACGCGCACCCGGCCGCCGAAGAGGTGCAGGGCGGTGTCCAGTTCCAGGCAGACCCGGATCTCCTGGCCGCCGCCGTCGCGGGCCCGGTCGACGAGCTCCAGCTGCGCGATGTCGTCGACCATCACGGTGACCGCGCCGGCCAGCTTCGGGTCGGCGGCGAGCTCGGCGAAGCCGGCCCGGTCGGCCGACGGGTAGGCGAGCAGGACGTCCTCGAAGCCGGAGCGGGCCAGCCAGATCGATTCGGCGAGGGTGTACGACATGATCCCGGCGAAGCCGGGCCGTGCGAGGACCCGTTCGAGCAGGACCCGGCACCGTACGGACTTGCTCGCCACCCGGACCGGCTTCCCGCCGGCGCGCCGCACGAGGTCGTCGGCGTTCGCGTCGAACGCGTCGAGGTCCACGAGGGCGAGCGGAGCGTCGAGATGGGCGGTGGCCCGGTCGTAACGGGCCCGGTCGGCGGCGGGGGAGTTCATGGGCGGCAGCCTGCCAGATGGGTGTACCCGTGGGTAGGGGTGCGCGGGCGCGGCGGGACGCCCGGCCAGGTCAGGGGACGGGAAGGGCGCTCCGGTCACAGCTCGGTCCCGACCACCGGGTGCCCGTTTTGGGTATTGAGGCGATAGTTCGAATCGGTCTGCTGCCACTCCTCCCCGGCCGAACATCGCAGCACCGGCGGGCGCGTAAAGTAGGGGCAGGCAGCCGACGGAACCGGGGGGCTGAGCCGCCGGATGAGCACGTCCACACCGCACGGCGAGGTCCTGACCGCGCCCGACCGGACCCCAGTACCGCCACGGCGACGCCCGGGAGCGGTCCTCGCCGCCGTCCTGTGCGGCCTCATCGGCCTCAATCTCACCATTGGGGCCGGCTACAAGGCCGTCATCGACCACCAGGCCGCACACCGGCCCGTGGCCCCCGACGCCGCCTATCGCAAGGCCGCGTCCCTCTGGCATGAAACCCCGGTCGACACCCTGTTCCCGCTCGTCCTCGACGGGCAGGGCGCCGGGCCCGGCGGCGCCGACCGCACGTGGACCCGTATCACCCCCGCCACCGACGCCGACTGCCCCGACGCGCTCACCGCCGACTGGCAGGCCCTGCTCGCCGCCACCGGGTGCGCCCGCGTGCTCCGCGCCACCTACACCGACGCCACCCGCAGTTCGCTCGTCACCGTCGGCATGGTCTTCACCCCCGCCACCGCCCCCGCCATGGACTCCTTGCGCGGCCGGCTGACAGCGCCCTCCGGATACGGGTTCCGCGACAACCGCCGGGCCGCATGGACCGCCTCCGTGCTCACCGAGGCACCCGTCGTCGTCTACACCGTCTCCGCCTTCGCCGACGGCCGGCGCCTCGGTGCTCCCGCCCCCGCCGAGGAGAAGATGGGCGAGGACGCCAGCGGCCGCGTGGCCGAGTCCGGCCTCGGCTACGAGGCCAAGGCCGTCGCCGACCTGATGGAAGGCTCCCTGCGGAGCCTCGTGGCCGGCTCGCCCGCCAAGCCGAGCGGGCCGGCCCCGCAGACGCCGCAGTCCTCGCCGGCCCCGGCGGCAGCTCCGGAGGCCACCCGATGACCCGCCGCGCACTGCTCCCGGCAGCCCTCGCCCTCGGAGCCCTGTTCGTCGTCACCGCGGCGCCCCCGGCCGCCGCCGACGCCATCCGCGACCGCCAGTGGGCGCTGATGGCCCTGCGCGCCAAGGAGGCCTGGGGCACCACCCAGGGCGAGGGGGTCACCGTGGCGGTCCTCGACACCGGGGTCGACCCGACCCATCCCGACCTGGCCGGCCAGGTCCTCGTCGGCACGGACCTCGTCGGCATGGGCGCCGTCCGGGGCGACCGCGCCTGGGCCCGCCACGGCACCGCCATGGCCGGGATCATCGCCGGGCACGGCCACGGCTCCCGCCGGCTGGGCGGAGTCCTCGGCGTGGCCCCCCAGGCGAAGATCCTGCCGGTCCGCGTGATTCTGGAAGAGGGCGACCCCGGCCGCGACAAGGCCCGCGACAGCAAGGGCGGCGCCCTGGCAGACGGCATCCGCTGGGCCGCCGACCACGGCGCCGACGTGATCAACCTCTCCCTCGGGGACGACAGCAGCTCCGCCCACCACCAGGCCGCCGAGGACGAGGCCGTCCAGTACGCCCTCGGCAAGGGCGTGATCGTCGTGGCCTCCGCGGGCAACGGCGGCAAACAGGGGGACCGCGCCTCCTACCCGGCCGCCTACCCCGGGGTGATCGCGGTGACGGCCGTCGACCGCAAGGGCAAGAAGGCCTCGTTCTCCACCCGCAGCTGGTACGCCACCGTCAGCGCCCCCGGCGTGGGCGTGGTCATCGCCGACCCCGACCGCTCGTACTACGAGGGCTGGGGCACCAGCGCGGCCTCCGCGTTCGTCTCCGGCGCGGTCGCCCTGGTCAAGGCCGCCCACCCCGGCCTGTCACCGGCGCAGGTCAAGAAGCTGCTGGAGGACACCGCCTCCAACTCGCCCTCCGGCGGCCGCGACGACGCCCGCGGCTTCGGCCTGGTGGACCCGGTCGCCGCCCTCCAGGCCGCCGACGGGATCTCCCCCGAACCGGCGCTGCCCGCACCCGTAGCGGCCGGCAGCCCCTACTTCGGCCCCGGTCCCGATCCCGTACCCGGCTCAGGGTTCCGGGACCGCCTCGCCGCCCCGGTGGGCGTGGCCGGGGGCCTGGCGCTGCTGGTGGCCGCCGGCGTACTGGCCCGGCGCCCCCGGGCCGCGCGGGGGGGATAGGGTCCGGTAACTGTGGTGAACAAAGATGTGTCGAACAAGAACATCCCCGACCCCGGCTTCTCGGGCGACGACGGTTCCGCCGACCCCCGGCTGAGCGCGGCCCTGGCCGCCTGGTCCGAGGACAGAGCCGCGGAGCCGCAGGTGCTGGCCGCCCTCAAGGACGCCCGCCTGCTGGTTCCCGTCGTGGCGGTCCTCGGCGAGGTCGAGACCGACCCCGAGACCGGGCTCAAGCGGGAGAAGACCAGCGACATGGCCGTCCCCACCCTGCGGGCGGGGGACCGGCGGGCGCTGCCCGCCTTCACCTCCATCGCCTCGCTGGCCCTGTGGGACCCGGCTGCCCGCCCGGTGGCCGTACCCCTCCACCAGGCGCTGGCGGCCGCCGCCCACGAGAAGGCCGACACGATCGTCCTGGACCTGTCGGGGCCGGTCACCTACCAGCTCTCCGGCCCCGCGCTGCTCGCTCTGGCCGAGGGCCGCACGGACGCGGGCCCGCTCGCCGACCCCGCCGTGCGCGAGGCGGTACGGGCCGTGGTGGCGGCGGAGCCGGCCGTACTCGGCGCCCACCTGGGCCCGGGCGGAGCGGACGCCGACGGCACCCTGGCCATCGTGCTGGCGGCCGGTCCGCAGGCCGTTCCGGCGGCCCGCCGGGTGGCCGAGGCGCTGGCGGCGAACGAGACCCTGCGCGCACGCCTCGTAGGCGGACTGGACCTGGCACTGCTCCCGGAGGGGGCGCCGGTCCCGCCCGGCGAGCCGCTCTTCACGCGCTGACCCCCGCTGGTCCCCGGAACGGTGAAGGGCCCCTCCCGGCATCGGGAGGGGCCCTTCACGTTCTGCCTGCGGGGTTACGCGTACACCGGGGTTACGCGTAGACGGGGCCCGTGAACTTCTCGCCCGGGCCCTGCCCCGGCTCGTCCTGCACCAGCGAGGCCTCGCGGAAGGCGAGCTGGAGGGACTTGAGGCCGTCGCGCAGCGGGGCGGCGTGGAAGGAGCTGATCTCGGTGGCGCTCGCGGTGACCAGGCCGGCGAGGGCGGTGATCAGCTTGCGGGCCTCGTCGAGGTCCTTGTACTCGGAATTCGGCTTGTCCAGGCCCAGGTTGACCGCTGCCGCGCTGAGCAGGTGGACGGCCACCGTGGTGATGACCTCGACGGCGGGCACGTCCGCGATGTCGCGGGTCATGTCGTCGTAGTCGGGAGCGGCGGAGGGGGCAGCAGTGGCACCGGAGGTGGTCGCGTCAGTCATGTGCCCCACGATATGCCGTGCGTCAGGCTTGCGACGCGGGTGCTAGTATGTACTTCGACCGGCCGGACACTTATGTGCCCGGCCACAAGTGGAGGCTCCGATTCTCCCACCCGACCACCCTCACGGGAGGCGGGTCACCGGTCAGGCGGTATCCATCGTTCCGTACGGACGATGGAAAGCTGCCCGATGTTGCGCCCCGCGGTTCGCACGCGAGGGTGCTCCGGTTGTATTGGAGCCCCTGTCTGTGCCCGGCGGGGCTTTTTTCATTCTCCGCCGCGGTCGGTCTGACGGAAATATCGTCAGCGGCTGTCCTCCAGGCAGCCGTGTGGTGCTACCGAGGAGGATCCATCAGCACCGAGCCCCGCATCAACGACCGGATTCGCGTTCCCGAGGTACGACTCGTCGGCCCGAGCGGCGAGCAGGTCGGCATCGTGCCGCTTGCGAAGGCGCTTGAGCTCGCGCAGGAGTACGACCTCGACCTGGTCGAGGTCGCGGCGTCCGCACGCCCGCCGGTCTGCAAGCTCATGGACTACGGCAAGTTCAAGTACGAGTCGGCCATGAAGGCCCGTGAGGCGCGTAAGAACCAGGCGCACACGGTCATCAAGGAAATGAAGCTCCGGCCGAAGATCGACCCGCACGACTATGACACCAAGAAGGGTCACGTCGTCCGGTTCCTCAAGCAGGGCGACAAGGTCAAGATCACGATCATGTTCCGTGGTCGCGAGCAGTCCAGGCCGGAACTCGGCTTCCGACTGCTGCAGCGTCTCGCTTCGGACGTCGAGGAACTCGGGTTCATCGAGTCGAACCCGAAGCAGGACGGCCGAAACATGATCATGGTTCTCGGTCCGCACAAGAAGAAGACCGAGGCGATGGCCGAGGCCCGCGAGGCTCAGGCCGCCCGCAAGGCCGAGCGTCAGGGCTACTCGGTCGGCGACGAGAGTGGTGACGAGGCTCTCGACGCCGACGCCGCGCTCGAAGCAGAGAACGCGGCTCTCGAAGCCGAGGACGTGGACACCGACGACGTTTCTGACGAGGCGGCCGACGAGGTCGACGCCCCCGACGAGGCAGCCGCATCCCCCGAGGCTCCGGCCCAGGCTTGATCCCGAGGCAGCCCGCCTCGGATCACCGAACACAATATGACGCTCCGGTGAGCCGGCCCCCAACAGGGCCGGTGGGGGCGCCACCGACGAGGAGATAACGGCGCTATGCCGAAGAACAAGACGCACAGCGGGACCAAGAAGCGCTTCAAGATCACCGGCACCGGCAAGGTGCTCCGCGAGCGCGCCGGCAAGCGCCACCTGCTCGAGCACAAGTCGTCCCGTGTCACCCGCCGCCTCACCGGCACCGCGGAGATGGCCCCCGGCGACGCCAAGAAGATCAAGAAGCTTCTCGGCAAGTGACGTTCTCCGCTCCCCTTCCGGGAGCGGAAGCACGTCAAGACCGGGACCCCATCGAATTCGGGCCGTGTGAAGAACACCGCGGCCCCGCTACAAGGAGTAAAAAGTGGCACGCGTCAAGCGGGCAGTAAACGCCCACAAGAAGCGCCGGGCAATCCTCGAGGCGGCCAAGGGCTACCGCGGTCAGCGTTCGCGCCTGTACCGCAAGGCCAAGGAGCAGGTCACCCACTCGCTGGTCTACAACTTCAACGACCGCAAGAAGCGCAAGGGTGACTTCCGTCGGCTGTGGATCCAGCGCATCAACGCTGCCGCCCGCCAGAACGGCATGACGTACAACCGCCTCATCCAGGGTCTGAACGCCGCCAACATCGAGGTGGACCGCAAGATCCTCGCCGAGCTGGCCGTCAACGACGCCAACGCGTTCGCCGCGCTGGTCGAGGTTGCGCAGAAGGCCCTTCCGGCCGACGTCAACGCCCCGAAGGTCGCTGCCTAAGTAGCAGCAAGCCCTTCAAGGCTGCAGTAATTTACCCGGACCCGCAGGCCACGCGCCTGCGGGTCCGGTGCGTTGAACACCGAGTTCGACTGAGTTCCACCTGATGTACGTACGGAAGCGAGCCGACCGCCATGGGTACCCCTGCCGAGCTGATCTCCCCCCGGTCCACCCGGGTGGCCGCCGCCAGGCGGCTGGCGCGACGCAATTTCCGCACCAAGGAGCGCCGCTTCATCGCCGAGGGCCCGCAGGCCGTGCGCGAGGCCGCCGAGCACCGCGGCGCGGGGGGCGAGTCCACGCTGATCGAGCTGTTCGCGACCGTGGAGGCCGCCGAGCGCTACGCCGACATCGTCGACGCCGCCCACGCCGCCGGAGCCCGCGTCCACTACGCCTCCGACGAGGTGCTCGCGGAGGTCTCGCAGACCGTCACCCCGCAGGGCCTGGTCGGTGTCTGCCACTTCCTCGACTCGCCCTTCGAAGAGATCCTGAAGGCCCGGCCCAAGCTCGTCGCCGTCCTCGCGCACGTCCGCGACCCCGGCAACGCCGGTACGGTGCTGCGCTGCGCTGACGCCGCCGGAGCCGACGCCGTCGTGCTGACCGACGCCTCCGTGGACCTGTACAACCCCAAGTCGGTACGGGCCTCCGTGGGCTCCCTCTTCCACCTCCCGGTAGCCGTCGGCGTACCCGTGGAGCAGGCCGTCGAGGGGCTGCGCGCGGCCGGCGTACGGATTCTGGCCGCCGACGGGGCCGGTGAGGACGACCTCGACGCCGAGCTGGACGCGGGCACCATGGGCACCCCCTCGGCCTGGATCTTCGGCAACGAGGCCTGGGGCCTGCCCGAGGAGACCAGGGCGCTCGCCGACGCGGTCGTACGGGTCCCGATCCACGGAAAGGCCGAGAGCCTGAACCTCGCCACGGCCGCCGCCGTGTGCCTGTACGCCTCCGCGCGTGCACAGCGGGCGCCCGGAGGGTGCCGCTCCGTGACCCCCAGCTAGTAATGTGGCGGCCCGGGGGGCCCGCCGTGGTACCTGGAGATGTGGGGTACGGGGACATGACCGTCGGTACGAACAGCTCGCCGGGCGCCGCCGAGGCGGCCGGCGCACCGGGCCTGGCGACCGTGTCCCAGCTGGCCGGGCCAGTCGCCCGGGTCCCGGTGCAGCAGCCCGCGGGCGCCTGCGCCCCGCCCCCGCAGGCCGGCCCCGTAGGCCCCGCCGGAGCGGGACCGGAAGCCGCGGACGGGCACGGCGAGTTCGCCGGGCTCGGGATCGACCCCGACGACCTGCCCGACGGGCTGGTGATCGCCGACGCCACCGGCCGGGTCATCTGCTTCAACTCCGCCGCGGCCCGGATCACCGCCCTGGTGGCGGGTGAGGCCCTCGGCGTGGGGATCGAGCGCGCACTCCCGCTGGAGGACCTCGAAGGCCGCCGCTGGTGGGGGCTGACCGACCCCTACGGAGGCCTCGCCATCCGGCGCGGACAGCCCGAGCGCAACCTGCTGCTCCCCGGCGGCCGGGAGGTGCTCGTCTCCGCCCGGTACGTGCGCACCCACCCCACCGGGCCGGTGCGCCGGCTCGTGGTCACCCTGCGGGGCACCGAGGCCCGCCAGCGCACCGAGCGCAGCCATGCCGAGCTCATCGCCACCGTCGCGCACGAGCTGCGCTCCCCGCTCACCTCCGTGAAGGGGTTCACTGCGACCCTGCTCGCCAAGTGGGAGCGGTTCACCGACGACCAGAAGCGGCTGATGCTGGAGACCGTCGACGCCGACGCGAACCGTGTCACCCGGCTCATCGCCGAGCTCCTGGACATCTCCCGCATCGACTCGGGCCGCCTGGAGGTGCGCCGCCAGCCGGTCGACATCTCCACCGCCGTCGGCCGCCACGTCCAGGCGCTCACCGCGAACGGGCAGGCCCCGGAGCGGTTCCTCGTCAGCGTGAGCCGGCCGCTGCCCGATTGCTGGGCGGATCCCGACAAGATCGACCAGATCCTCGGCAACCTGCTCGAAAATGCGGTGCGGCACGGCGAGGGAACGGTCACCATCGACGTAGCGCCGACCAGCTTCGCGAACGCCGCGGGGAAGACCGAGAAGGGAACCGCCGTCACCGTGACCGATGAGGGCCCCGGGATCCCCGAGGAGTCGGTGGGCCGCGTCTTCACCCGCTTCTGGCGGGGCAGCAAGCGCGGCGGCACCGGCCTGGGCCTCTACATCGTCAAGGGCATCGTGGAAGCCCACGGCGGCACCATCAAGGTCGGCCGCGGCCCCGGCGGCGGCGCCGAGTTCCGATTCATCCTGCCCGTCGCCGCCCCGGCATACCTCACGCAGTAGCCCTGCGGAGCGTCTCGCCAGTCGGCCCACGGGCCCCTTCACCCCCAGCGACCTTTAGACTCGACCTTTGGCACCTTTGTGTCCTAGTGCCGAGCGCGTCCTGCGCGTCCGCGCGGGGGACCCACCAGCCAGCCATCGGAAGTACGGGAAGAGATGTCGGCACCGAACAAGTCGTACGACCCTGTCGAGGTCGAGGCACTGAAACCGGATGAGATCGAGCGCATGCGGGACGAGGCGCTCGCCGCCTTCGCCGCCGCCGGCGACCTCGACGAACTTCGCGAGGCGAAGACCGCGCACATGGGCGACCGCTCGCCCCTGGCGCTCGCCAACCGCGAGATCGGCGCGCTGCCCCCACAGGCCAAGGCCGAGGCGGGCAAGCGCGTGGGCCAGGCCCGGGGCGCCGTGAACAAGGCCTTCGGGTCCCGCACGGTCGCGCTCGAAGCCGAGCGCGACGAGCGGGTGCTGGTCGAGGAGGCGGTGGACGTCACGCTGCCCCACGACCGCGTGCCCGCCGGCGCCCGGCACCCCCTGACCACGCTGATGGACCGCATCGCGGACATCTTCGTGGCCATGGGGTACGAGGTCGCCGAGGGGCCCGAGGTCGAGGCGGAGTGGTTCAACTTCGACGCCCTCAACTTCACGCCCGACCACCCGGCGCGCCAGATGCAGGACACCTTCTTCGTCCGCGGGCCGGAAGGCACCGAGGGCGACGAGTCCGGAGTCGTGCTGCGCACCCACACCTCACCGGTGCAGGCGCGCTCGCTGCTGGAGCGCAAGCCCCCCGTCTACATCGTGTGCCCGGGGCGGGTGTACCGCACCGACGAGCTCGATGCGACGCACACCCCGGTCTTCCACCAGGTCGAGCTGCTCGCCGTGGACGAGGGCCTGACCATGGCGGACCTCAAGGGCACCATGGACCACATGGTCCAGGAGCTGTTCGGCGAGGGCACCACCACGCGCCTGCGCCCGCACTTCTTCCCCTTCACCGAGCCGTCCGCCGAGATGGACATGCAGTGCTACGTGTGCCGCGGCGCATCGGTGGGCAACCCCGACCGCCCGTGCCGTACCTGCTCCAGCGAGGGCTGGATCGAGCTCGGCGGCTGCGGCATGGTCAACCCGAAGGTGCTCACCGCCTGCGGTGTGGACCCGGAGAAGTACAGCGGGTTCGCCTTCGGCTTCGGCATCGAGCGGATGCTGATGTTCCGCCACAACGTAGAAGACATGCGAGACATGGTCGAGGGTGACATCCGTTTCACCCGGCCGTTCGGGATGGAGATCTGATGCGGGTCCCCCTTTCTTGGCTGCGGGAGTACGTCGACCTCCCCGCGGGTGAAACCGGTCGCGACGTCGCGACCAAGCTCGTCGACGCCGGCCTCGAGGTCGAGACCGTCGAGCAGCTCGGCGGCGGGCTCAAGGGCCCGCTCGTCGTCGGCCAGGTGCTGACCATCGAGGAACTCGAAGGCTTCCGCAAGCCGATCCGCTTCTGCACGGTGGACGTCGGCCAGGCCAACGGCACCGGCCTGCCGCAGGAGATCGTCTGCGGCGCCCGGAACTTCTCCGTCGGCGACAAGGTCGTCGTGGTCCTGCCCGGCGCGGTCCTGCCCGGCGACTTCGCGATCGCCGCGCGCGAGACGTACGGCCGCACCTCGCACGGCATGATCTGCTCCGGCGACGAGCTGGGCATGGGCGACGACGGCACGCACGGCATCATCGTGCTGCCGCACGAGCACGAGGTCGGCACCGACGCGATCAAGCTCCTGGAGCTGGTCGACGAGGTCCTCGACATCGACATCACCCCGGACCGCGGCTACTGCATGTCCATGCGCGGTGTGGCCCGCGAGGCCGCCACCGCGTACGGCCTGCCGCTGCGCGACCCGGCGCTGCTCGACGTGCCCGCGCCGAACTCGTACGGCTACGCCGTCAAGATCGACGACCCGCAGGGCTGCGACCACTTCACCGCGCGCACGGTGACCGGCCTCGACCCCGAGGCGCGTTCCCCGATCTGGCTCTCGCGCCGCCTGCAGAAGGCGGGCATGCGCCCGATCTCGCTCGCCGTCGACATCACCAACTACGTGATGCTGGAGCTCGGCCAGCCGCTGCACGCCTACGACCGCTCGCGGATCGACGGCGCCATCGGCGTCCGCCGGGCCGAGCAGGGCGAGAAGTTCACCACCCTGGACGGGGTCAAGCGCACGCTCGACTCCGAGGACCTGGTGATCACCGACAACAGCGGCCCGATCGGGCTCGCCGGTGTCATGGGCGGCGCCAACACCGAGATCGCCGACGCCGTCACCACGCCTTTTGATCCTTCCGGGTCGACGAGCACCGTCACCGGCACCACCGACGTGGTCGTCGAGGCCGCGCACTTCGACTCCGTGTCGATCTCGCGTACCGCCCGCCGCCTCAAGCTGTCCTCCGAGGCGTCCAAGCGCTTCGAGCGCGGCGTCGACCCGCAGGCCGCCGCCGCTGCCGCGCAGCGCACCGTCGACCTGCTCGTGCTGCTCGCGGGCGGCACCGCCGAGGCCGGCGTCACCGCACTCACCGCCCCGGGCGCCCCGCGCACCATCGCGATGAGCGCGGACCACCCCGACAAGGTCGCGGGCATGGAGTACGGCCGGGAGACCGTCGTACGCCGCCTGCAGGAGGTCGGCTGCGACGTCTACGGGCAGGACGAGCTCGTCGTCACCACACCCTCGTGGCGGCCCGACCTCGCCGAGCCCAACGACCTCGCCGAGGAAGTCATCCGGCTGGAGGGCTACGGCAACCTGCCCTCCACCCTCCCGCAGGTGCCGTCCGGCCGCGGTCTCACCGCCCGGCAGCAGCTGCACCGCCGGGTCGGCCGCGCGCTGGCCGGCGCGGGCTACGTCGAGGCCCTCAGTTACCCCTTCCTGGCCGAGGCCGTCTTCGACCAGCTCCAGCTGTCCGCGCACGACGCCTCCCGCCAGGTCGTCAAGCTGGTCAACCCGATCTCCGACGAGGAGCCGGCGCTGCGCACCACGCTGCTGCCGGGTCTGCTCGGCGCACTGCGCCGCAACGACAGCCGGGGCAGCCACGACCTCGCCCTCTTCGAGACCGGCTCGGTCTTCCGGGCCGCCGCGCAGCCGGGCGTCGCCGTACGCCTCGGTGTCGACCGGCGTCCCACGGACGAGGAGATCGCCACCCTGAACGCGGCCCTGCCCGCACAGCCGCGCTACGCCGCGGTCGTGCTGGCCGGAGCCCGCGAGCAGGCCGGCTGGTGGGGCAAGGGCCGCCCGGCCGACTGGGCCGACGCGGTCGAGGCGGCGCGCTCGCTGGCCGTCGAGGCCGGTACGGAGCTCGTGGTGCGCCAGGGCCAGTACGGCCCCTGGCACCCGGGCCGCTGCGCCGAGCTGCTCGTCACCCTGGACGGTGTGGAGACGGTCATCGGCCACGCCGGTGAGCTGCACCCGCGCGTGGTCAAGGCGATGGGCCTGCCGGCCCGCACCAGCGCCATGGAGCTCGACCTGGACCGCCTCGCGGCGGCCGGTGGCGAGGCCCTCCAGGCGCCCCGGATCTCCTCCTTCCCGGTGGCGACCCAGGACGTCGCGCTGATCGTGGACGCGTCGGTGCCGGCCTCGGCCGTCGAGGACGCGCTGTACAAGGGGGCCGGTGAACTGCTGGAGTCCCTGCGGCTGTTCGACGTCTTCGAGGGCGAGCAGGTGGGCGAGGGCAAGAAGTCCCTCGCGTACGCGCTGCGCTTCCGCGCGACCGACCGGACGCTGACCGCCGAGGAGTCGACGGCAGCGCGCGACGCGGCGGTCGCCCTGGCCGGCGAGCGTACGGGCGCGGTGCTGCGCGGCGCGTAGGCGCCGGCCGCTGTTTCAACGGGAGGGGGTGCAGCCGCCACAGGGCGGCTGCACCCCCTCACCCGTACCCGGGCCCGGCCGGTACGGGTGCTCCCGGTCGGGCCTGCCCTACGACACCGGTCCCCTACCCGCCCTTCGCCCGTTCCCCGGGGAGCAGCCCCGGACCCCGGCACCGGGGGCCGTTGCGCCCCGCACCCGGCGCTTGCGGTGCGGTAGGGCCGGGCTGTGCGCGCACCGGGGCGCGCCGTCACATCCCGCGCCTGCGGACCGCCCCCGTGTCCCAGCCGCGAGCGCGGCTTCGGGAGGGGTCCTCGGGGCGTTGCCGCGAGTTTCGGGAAGGGGCGGGCGGGCTGCGATGGGGCGCGGACGTCCGTGCGGCTGGGGCGCGGACGTCCGCGCCGACTGGGGGACCACGCGGGCCGGGCCCGGTGGGTGGGCCCGGCGCGCGCTCGGTCCGGTCCGGCCGGGCCCCGGCGACCAACCAGGACCCGGCGGAGCCGGAACGCGCCGCCCGCCTGCCGTGGAGTGTCGGGCAGACAACAGGACGGGCGGCGCGGTTGACGGGTCGTCGCACTGTATGAGGGGGAGCCGACGACCCGAGCCACCTCTTGGCGAGGCCCCTAAGTGAAGCGCTCGCAGGGACCTCCGCGGCAGGGTGCGTATCGCATTTATGCGCGTACTGCGTTCACACCCCGTGTGAACCGCGCACCCACTAGCCTGGATCCGACGAGCCCTTGGAGGGGCCATGCAGCCCAATGCCCTGCTCGACGCCCTCCTCGCCGAGGCGGGCATGTCCCGTGCCGGACTTGCCGCGTACGTGAACCAGGCGGGCCGCACGCGCGGACTCGCCCTGCGGTACGAACACACCGCCGTGACCAGGTGGTTGAAGGGACAGCGCCCGCGCGGCCAGGTGCCGGACCTGATCTGCGAGGTGATCGCGGGCCGGCTGCGGCGGCCGCTCTCCCTCGACGACGCCGGGTTCGGTGTGCCCGGGCAGCCCGCCGACCCGAACGGCTCCCCGCTCAGCGGCTTCGTCGACCGCGCCGCCGCCCTGTGGCGCTCCGACGGCAACGGCCGCCAGTACCCCGACGAGGGCGCGGTCACCGGTACGCCTGCGGTGATCCCGGTGTGGGAGTGGGAGAACCCGCCGGAGGACGCCGACGTGTCGCGTGAGGGGCCGACCCGCGTCGGCCCGGAGCACGTGGAGATCCTGCGGGCCGCCCGCGCGCACTACGAGCTGATGTACCGCCGGGCCGGCGGCGTGGCCACCCGTGACCGGATCGTCCGCTTCCTCGGCACCGAGACCGCGCCCATGCTGCGCGGGAGCTACTCCGACGACCTCGGCCGCAGCCTGCACCGGGCCGGCGGCTCCCTGGTGGCGGTGGCGGGGATCTGTGCGTACGACTCGGACGCGCACGGGCTGGCCCAGCGCTACTTCCACCAGGCCCTGCGCCTCGCCAAGGCGAGCGGCGACCGCGGGCTGGGCGCCTACGTGATCGCCCTGATCGTCAACCAGTGCCTGCATCTGAGGGAGTTCCGCCAGGCCGTGGCCTTCGCCGAGGCCGCCCTGCGTGCGGCGGGCCGGCACACCACCCCGGCCCTGGCCGCGGACCTGTATGCCATGCAGGCCAAGGCGTACGCCCAACTCGGCGACACCTCGGCCGCGTTGGACTGCATCCGCAACGCCGAGGCGGCGGCGGAGCGGATCCGCCCCGGCACGGAGCCGGACGAGACGGGGTACGTGCAGCCCGGGCTGGTCAACGTACAGGTGGCGGAGGCGCTGCTCGGCCTGGGTGATCTGCGGGCGGCCCGCGAGCAGGCTTCGGCCGCCGTGGGAACCCCCGCGCACGACCGGGGGCGGGTGCACCGGCTCGCGATGCTGTGCGAGA
The DNA here is from genome assembly GCF_026627445.1 of Streptomyces sp. H27-H1. Classification (GTDB taxonomy): domain Bacteria; phylum Actinomycetota; class Actinomycetes; order Streptomycetales; family Streptomycetaceae; genus Streptomyces. Next base: position 173,152 of record NZ_JAPNLJ010000002.1, on the reverse strand, counting down.
TCCAGCTGCGCCAGGGCGAGGCCGATCAGGCGGTGGCCTCGGCGGCCGAAATGGCCGAGCGGGCCAAGGGGATGGAGTCGCTGCGCCTGCGCGACCGGCTGCGCACCGTCCGGGAGCAGTTGCTGACCAGCGGTTGTTCGGGGGCCGAGGAGACGGCCGAGCTCATCGACGGGGCGCTGCGCGTTCCGCTGTGACATTCCCCGTGGCGTTCTCTGCGCCGCCCTTTGCGCATTCCCCTGGGCGGGGGTGAACTGCTGCCATGTTGCCACCTATTCGATCGGAAGGTGGCAGAACCGTGCAGTGGATGAACCTGAGTGAGCAAACCGTGTACAAGAACCGCTGGTTCGACGTGAATCTCGCCGATGTGGAGCTCCCCGACGGCCGGCACCTGGACCACTTCGTCATCCGGCTGCGCCCGGTCGCCGTCGCCACGGCCGTCAACGCGGCCAACGAGGTGCTGCTGCTGTGGCGCCACCGCTTCATCACCGACAGCTGGGGCTGGGAACTGCCCGCCGGGGTCGTCGAGGACGGGGAGTCCGTGGAACGGGCGGCCGCCCGGGAAATGGAGGAGGAGTCGGGCTGGCGGCCCGGCCCCCTGCACCACCTGATGACCGTCGAGCCGTCCAACGGGCTGACCGACGCCCGCCACCACCTCTACTGGGCGGACGGGGCCACCTACACGGGCCACCCCGAGGACGACTTCGAATCCTCGCGCCGCGAGTGGGTACCGCTCGAGCTGGTCCCCGACATGATCGCTCGCGGCGAGGTCCCGGCCGCCAACATGGCGGCCGGGCTGCTGCTACTGCACCACCTGCGGCTCGGCTGAGCCCGCGGGCCGTCAGCCGTACGGGTAGAAGCCCGAGCCGGTCTTGCGGCCGAGGCGGCCGGCGTCGACCATCCGCTGGAGCAGCGGGGGAGCCGCGTACAGGGGCTCCTTGAACTCCGCGTACATCGAGTCGGCCACCGAGGCCACCGTGTCCAGACCGATGAGGTCCGCGAGCTTCAGCGGGCCCATCGGGTGGGCGCAGCCCAGCTCCATGCCGTTGTCGATGTCCTCGCGGCTCGCGATGCCCGACTCGAACATCCGGATCGCGGACAGCAGGTACGGGATGAGGAGGGCGTTGACGACGAAGCCGGAACGGTCCTGGGCGCGGATCGCGTGCTTGCCCAGCGCGCCCCCGACCAGGGCCTCGGCCCGCTTGATCGTCTCGTCGCTGGTGGTCAGCGCCGGGATCAGCTCGACGAGCTGCTGCACCGGGGCCGGGTTGAAGAAGTGGATGCCGATGACCTGGTCGGGACGCGAGGTCGCGACGGCCAGCTTGACCAGCGGAATCGAGGAGGTGTTGGAGGCGAGGATCGCGTCCGGGCGGGTGACGACCTGGTCGAGGACCTGGAAGATCTCCGTCTTGACCTGCTCGTTCTCGACGACCGCCTCGATGACGAGGTCTCGGTCGGCGAACTCGCCGAGGTCGGTGGTGAACGACAGGCGGGCCAGGGTCGCGTCCCGCTCCTCCTCGCTGATCTTGCCGCGTTCGGCGGCCCTGGTCAGAGAGGTGTGCAGTCGCGTCCGCCCGAGTTCGAGCGCCTCGCCGGTGGTCTCGGCGACCATCACCTCGAGGCCGCTGCGGGCGAACACCTCCGCGATGCCCGCGCCCATCTGGCCACAGCCCACTACGCCGACGCGTGCGATGTCGTCTGGGAGGTCCGTCACATCGTGCCTTTCGCTGCTCTCCATCGCGGGTCCCCCGTACTCGTGCAGTGGTAACTGCGTTCCGGCGCCCGCCACGCCCCCCGACGTTACCCCCGTCCTTGCCCGGCGTGTCGGGCCGGGGCGGGCATGCTGGGCGGACACGCGACAATGTCACGGAGCGGAACGGAGTCGTCACATGGCGTCCATCGGGAGGCGGAAAGTGCTGGCCGGCGCGGCGGGGGTGCTGGCCGCGTTGGCTACGGCGACCTCGGCGAGAGCGGCCGGACCACCGGAGGCGATGGCGGGAAGGGCGGGGGAGGGCGCCGCGGCGGCAAAGGCGGAGTTCCGCGGGATGTGGGTCGCCTCCGTGCAGAACGTGGACTGGCCGTCGCAGAGCGGACTGTCCGCGCGGGAGCAGCGGGCCGAGCTGCTCGCCCTCCTCGACACGGCCGCCCGGCGCCGCCTCAACGCGGTGATCCTCCAGGTCCGGCCGACCGCCGACGCGATGTGGCCCTCGGCGCACGAGCCCTGGTCGCAGTGGCTGACCGGCGAGCAGGGCGTCGACCCCGGCTGGGACCCGCTCGGCACGGCCGTCGCCGAAGCCCACGCCCGGGGGCTGGAACTGCACGCCTGGTTCAACCCGTACCGGGTGGCCAACCACACCGACCTGAGCCGGCTCGTCGCCGAGCATCCGGCCCGCCGCAACCGGGGCTGGACCGTGCCCTACGGCGGCAAGCTCTACTACAACCCCGGACTGCCGGAAGTCCGCCGCTTCGTGCAGGACGCCATGCTCGACGCCGTCGCCCGCTACCCCCTCGACGGGGTCCACTGGGACGACTACTTCTACCCGTACCCCGTCGAGGGCCGGGACTTCGACGACGACGCCGCCTACGAGCAGTACGGCCGCGGTTTCGCGACCCGCGCCGACTGGCGCCGCCACAACACCGACACCCTGGTCCGCGAGATGTCCCAGCGGCTGCGGGCGCTGCGCCCCGCGACGCGCTTCGGCGTCAGCCCCTTCGCCGTCTGGCGCAACTCCGACCGCGATCCGCTCGGTTCGCCGACCCAGGCGGGCGTCGCCACGTACGACGACCTGTACGCGGACACCCGCAAGTGGGTGCGCGAGGGCTGGATCGACTACATCGTGCCGCAGGCGTACTGGCAGATCGGCCACCCGGCCGCCGACTACGCCGCCATCGTCCCCTGGTGGGCCCGCACCGTCGCCGGCACCCGAGTCCAGCTCTACGTGGGGGAGGCGCTGTACCGCTGCGACGCGCAGAGCTCCACCGCCGCCTGGCGCGACCCGCGCGAGTTGTCCCGGCACCTGCGGTTCGCCGCCGGATACCCGGAGGTCCGCGGCCACGTCTACTTCTCCGCGAAGCAGGTGGACGCGGACCCCAACGGGGCGATGGCCCAGGTCGTCGCCGACCACTACCCGACCACGGCGGCGGTGCCGCCGCGCTGACCCGGTCCGTGACGAGGGTCCTGCCCGGCGCTACGGCCGCCGCTCCTCAGCGGTCGTTGTCGGCCGGGTGCTTCACGACACAGTCGGGGCCGGGGGACATGACTGCCTCGTGGCCGTCCTGGAAGCGGACGCGGTAGGGAGGGGTGCCGTCCTCTCCCAGGACCTGGGTGATCTCTCCGACCTTGTCGTGCTGGCCCACGATCCTGCCGTGCTGAACCAGCTGGTCGCCCTCGGTCGCGCGCATAGCTGACCTCCCTAGGTGGCGGTCCGATCCGGTGCTAGCAGTTTAGGTCGTTTCACTGCGGTTTGACCCGTCGGGTCGACCGGTCCGGCCGCTGGGTCACGGCGATGCAGACGAGCACCGCGCAGGCGGCGACGGGCGCGGCCGGGGACAGCCGCTCGCCGAGCAGCAGCACCGACCACAACAGGGTCAGCAGCGGCTGCGCGAGCTGGAGCTGACTCGCGCGGGCCGCGCCGATCTCGGCCATGCCCCGGTACCAGACGTAGAGGCCGAGGAAGGAGGAGCCGACCGCCACCCAGACGAGCCCGGCCACCCCGCGGCCGGTCGGATGGGCCGGTTCGTAGGCGAGCCCGAGCGCGGAGCCGGCCAGGCCGATCGGCAGGCACACCACCAGCGCCCAGGCGATCACCTGCCAGCCGGGCAGCAGCCGCGCCAGGCGGCCGCCCTCGGTGTAGCCGGCCGCGCACACCAGCAGCGCGGCGAAGAGGAAGGCGTCGCCGGACGAGAGGGCGCCGCCGCTCTGGGCCACGGTGAACCCGAGGACGACGACCGCGCCGGCCACGGCCGCGGTCCAGAACCGCCGCGAGGGCCGGGCTCCGGTGCGCAGCGAGGACACGACGGCGGTGGTGAGCGGCAGCAGGCCGACCACCACCGCGGCGTGCGAGGTGGTGGAGGTCTGCAGGGCGAGGGTGGTCAGCAGGGGGAAGCCGACGACCACGCCGCCGGCGACCACGGCCAGACCCGCCCAGTGGGCGCGGTCGGGCACCGGGACGCGCAGGGCCAGCAGGAAGGCGCCGGCCGTCAGGCCCGCGAGCAGACAGCGCAGGCCGAAGAGGGACCAGGGGCCGAAGCTCTCCAGGCCCCAGGCGGTACCGGGGAAGGTCAGCGAGAAGGTGACGACGCCGACCGCCGCGAGGCTGGTGCCCCCGAGGGCGGGCCGGCGGGCGGCGGTGCCTCGAACCGCTATCGCGGTGGGGAGAGTAGCGCTATTCTGTGCTGTCATGTACGAGCGTAGCAGCGTGGCGGAACTGGCGGAATCCCTTCGAGTCGAGCTCGACCGCTACTCGGTAGGTGGAAAACTCCCGTCGAGCCGGTCCCTGGTCGAGCAGTACCGGGTCAGCCCCGTCACCGTCTCCCGGGCCCTCGCCCAGCTCGCCGCCGAAGGCCTCGTGGTGACCCGGCCCGGAGCCGGGGTCTACCGCGCCCAGCCCCGTACGCAGGCCCCCGCGCCCGGCGACACCTCCTGGCAGGCCGTCGCCCTGAGCGCCGAGGACTCCGGCGAGGTGGTCCCGCGCTCCGTGGACGCCTCCGGGGTGCTGGTCACCCTGGCCGCCCCGCCGGCCGGGGTCATCGAACTGCACAGCGGCTACCTCCACTCGACGCTCCAGCCCGAGCGGGCCATGGCGGCGGCCCTCGCCCGGGCCGGCCGACGGCCCGGAGTGTGGGGCCGGCCCCCGGTGGAGGGCCTGGCCGAGCTGCGGGACTGGTTCGCCCGCGAGATCGGCGGAGCGATCACCGCCGGGGACGTACTGGTGACCGCCGGCGGCCAGAGCGCGCTGGCCACCGCACTGCGGGCGCTCGCCCCGCCGGGGGCGCCGATCCTCGTCGAATCCCCGACCTACCCGGGGCTCCTGGCCATCGCGCGGGCCGCCGGCTGCCGGCCGGTGCCCGTCCCGGTGGACGCGGACGGGGTCCGCCCGGATCTGCTGGCCGCCGCCTTCGAAGCGACCGGGGCGCGGGTCTTCGTGTGCCAGCCGCTGTTCCAGAACCCGACCGGGGCCGTGCTGTCCGGCGAGCGGCGGGGCGAGGTGCTGCGGATCGCGCGCGCCGCCGGGGCGTTCGTCCTGGAGGACGACTACGCGCGCTCCCTGGCCCACGAGGACTCGGGCCCGCTGCCCGCGACGCTCTCCGCCCAGGACCCGGACGGTGTGGTCGTCCACGTGCGGTCGCTGACCAAGGTCACCTCGCCGAGTCTGCGGGTGGGCGCACTGGCGGCCCGGGGGCCGGTCTTCGACCGGCTGCGCGCCATCCAGGTCGTGGACACCTTCTTCGTGCCCCGCCCGCTCCAGGAAGCCGCCCTGGAACTGGTCGGCGCACCCGCCTGGCCCCGCCACCTCAGGGCCGTAGCCGCCGAACTGCGCCACCGACGGGACGTCCTCGTGGAAGCGCTGCGGCGGGAGCTGCCCGGGCTGGAGGTGCCGCACCTGCCGCGGGGTGGCTACCAGTTGTGGGCGCGGCCCGGCGGGGGCGGCGACGACGCGGCCTTCGTGGCGGCCGCCCTGCGGGCCGGGGTCGCGGTCGCGCCCGGACGGCCGTACTTCTGCGCGGAACCGCCCGGCCCGTTCGTCCGGCTGAGCTTCGCCGGGGTGTCCGGCGCGGGCGAGCTGACCGAGGCGGCGAGGCGGCTTCGGTCGGCGCTGGGGGGCGGCGTGGGCGGCGGTGGCTGAAACGGGCCCGTCCGGGGTGGGCGCCCTGAGCCGGGCTTCGTTCAGACGCTTGACCCCGTGCGGTACGCGGATCACCATCGCCGCATGCATGTTCGGGTTTCGCTAGTCGCAGCAGCCCGTGGGACCTCGCTGCTCGCCGAGCGCTTCGACGACGACCGCCCCCTCGACGTGGACGGCTGGCGCGCGGTGGAATCCGCTGCGCGCGGGCTCGTACCGCTGGGCTCGGCCGAGCTCCGCTACTGTTCGCCGACCTCGCGCAGCCGGGCCACGGGGACCGCTCTCGGGTACGCCCCGATGGCACAACCCGCCCTGCGGGAATGCGACATGGGGTACTGGCGCGGGCTCACCCTCGCCGAGGTGGCGGCCCGGGACCCCGCGGCCGTGGACCTCTGGCTCACCGATCCGCGCGCCGCGCCGCACGGCGGGGAGTCCCTGCTCGCCTTCATCGCCCGGATCGGCGGCTGGCTCGACACCCGGCCGGCGGACGACGGAGGAGCGATCGTGGCCGTGGCGGAGCCGTCGGTGGTCCGGGCGGCGCTCGTGTACGCCCTGAACGCGCCGCCGCTGACCTACTGGAACGTGGACGTCCGCCCCCTGTCCACCCTCACCCTCGCCGGGGGTCCGCGCCGCTGGAACCTCTCGCTCCCGGCACCCGCCCAAATGGGTTGAGGGGCGGTCGGGGCGCGCCTAGCCTGCGGGCATGGACGACACCACCGAGTCTGCCCGCGCCACCGGCATCCGGATCACCACGCTCGCCGAGCGGCCCGAACTGGCCGACGCGCTGTGGGACATGAAGGATTCGTGGCCCGAGTTCGCCACCCAGGACTCGATCGCCTGGATGCTGTATCCGCGCATGATGGCGGAGCTCGCGGACCATGTTTTCGCCGCCACCGACGAGGCCACCGGAGAGGTGGTCGCCAAGGCGTTCAGCGTGCCCTTCGCCCTGCATGTGGCGGGCCGGGACGGACGGTTGCCCGCGCAGGGCTGGGAGCAGGTCCTCATGTGGGCCTTCTCCGACCTGCGGCGCGGGGTGGAGCCCGACACGGTCAGCGCGATCGAGATCAGCGTCCGGCCGGACCGGCAGGGCGAGGGGCTGTCGGGCCGGATGCTCGCGGCGATGCGGGAGACCGCCTCGGCGCGCGGGTTCACCGAGGTGGTGGCGCCGGTCCGGCCCAGCGGAAAGCCGGCCGAGCCGGACACCCCGATGCACGAGTACGCGTACCGCACCCGCGAGGACGGGCTCCCGTACGACCCGTGGCTACGGGTCCACGTGCGGGCGGGCGGTGTCATCGACTCGGTGGCCCCGCTGTCGATGACGATCGGCGGCTCGCTCGCGCAGTGGCGCGGGTGGACCGGCCTCCCCTTCGACACGGCGGGCCCGGTCCGGGTTCCGGGCGCCCTGTCCCCGGTCCACTGCGAACCGGAGCGGGGCTACGCGGTCTATGTGGAGCCGAACGTCTGGGTCCGGCACGCACTGGGGCCCGCGTCCGCGCCGGGAGGCGCCCTCTAGAAGAGCGCGATGGGGGCGGTGGCGGAGGAGGGGAGGTAGATCCCGCCGATGCCCGCGTAGTTCGCCCGGTAGCCGCGCAGGAGTTCGTCCAGCGGGATCGTCAGCCGGGCCGGGGTGTCGCAGCGGGCGGCCCCGAACTGGTCGGTGACGGCGGTGCAGAGGGTCCGGCCGCCGACGGTGGTGAAGGTGACCGGTACGCCGTCCAGCCCGGCCGGGGCGTCCGCGATCCGTACGGTGGTGCTGAGGTTCTTGACCCCGAAGAGCAGCCCGTTCAGTTTCGCCGGACCGGCCGTGGCGACGGTGGCCACGGCGGGGCGCACCAGCTCGGGCGCCGCGCAGAGCTGCGGCTCGGGGGAGTAGACCTGCCCGGTGGGGCAGGCTATGACGGTGGCGACCCCGGCCCCGCACTGTACGTAGAACCGCTGGTCCTGCACCCTCGGCAGTCGCCCGGTGACGCTGCCGGCGCACGAGCCCTCGACGGCGCTCGCGGGCGCGGCCCCGGCGCCCAGGGCGAGGACCGCCCCGGCGGCCAGTGCGGCGATTGAGGCCAGTCCCTTGCCGATGATGCGTAACACCCGTGCCCCCAGATCGCTCAGTGTGACGATATGAATACGAAGTGAATATAGGGACGGGGGTGACGCGGACGCAATATCCTCGAGCTGTCGCCAGAGTGTGCGATTGCCGGCCGGCGTGAAGGCGCTCAACCGGCCGGGACACGTACCGATGGCGGGAGCGGGCATGGCGGACACCGTGGCAGCGGGAAGGAGCGCGGCGGGCGACGGCATCAGGACCCGCCGGGCGCGGGCCGCCCACCCGTGGCAGCGGCGGATCGCGCTCGCCGCGCTTCTCCTCCCGGTGGCGCCGGTGGTGGTGATGCTCGTCGAGGGGCTGCCGGCGGCTCGGACGGCCGTCCCGGTCCTGCTGCTCGCGGCGCCGCCCGTACTGCGCGCGGACCGGGCGCGGTTCACGGCGTCCTGCGTGATCCTCGCGGCCCTGCTGCTGCCGTGGTCGGTCAGCGGCCTGTCCGACGGGGCGTGGATCTTCCTGCCGTCGGCCCTGATGCTGCTGTGCGCGACCTTCGCCGACCCGCGCGCCCACGGGGCCCCGGCCACGCTCGCCGCGGCCCTCGCCGGGCTCGTCGCGGTGGTGCCCGGGTTGGTCTCCTGGAGCGCCGTCATGACCTTGTCGCCCTTCTGAGCCCGCTCTCACGGGCCGGGCGCGGAAAGGCCGCGGGACGGCCTAGCGGCCGCGGGGCTTGCCGCGCTTGCCGGTGGACTTGGCCGTGGCCTTGCCGCCCTTGGGGGCCCCGGACCGCGGGTTCTTGGCGGCCGGCTTGCCCCCCGACCGGGGGGCCGGCTTGCGCTGCGGCTTCGCCTTCTTCGGCTCCGGCTCGGGCTGGGTACGGCCGCGCCCGCGCGAGCTGTTGACGGTCCGCCCGCGCACGATCCCGATGAACTCCTCGACCAGGTCGGGAGTGACCTCGGCCTCGGGCCACGCCAGCGCGACGCGGGACTCGGGGGCGTCCAGCAGCGTCCGGTACGTGAGGTCCTTGCGGTGGTGCAGCCGCGCGAGGGACTGGGGCACGACCAGGACCCCGATGCCCGCCGCGACCAGCTCGATCGCGTCGGCCGTCGTCTCCGGGCGCTGGAGCGCGGCCTTGCCGGGCAGCTGCTCCCAGCCGAGGGTGTCGTCCAGCGGGTGGAGGACGATGTCGTCCTCCAGGTCCGCGAGCGACAGCTCCTCGGCCGCGGCCATGAGGTGGTCCTTCGGGATCACGACGACCGTGGTCTCCGTGTAGAGCGGGATGGCGCTGAGGTCCGTACGGTCGATCGGCAGCCGCACGAACCCGGCATCGGCGCCGCCGCCCCGCAACAGGGCGGGGGCTTCGGCCGGGTCGACCGGGACGAGGGTCAGCGGGACGTCGGTCAGCCGCTCTTTCCAGATCCGGACCCACTTCGTGGGAGTGACCCCGGGGACGTATGCGAGCTGGAACGACGGGGGTGTCCGGGAGTCTGTCACCCGGCCAGATTACCGGCCGGTGGTCGGAGGTGGCGCACATGCTCGATACCCTTGACCTCATGACGTCGCACCAGACCACCCAGACCATGAAGCCCGCCACCGCGGCGAAGAAGCTGGGTGTGTACCTCGAGGCCACCCCCGCAGAGTTCCAGGAGGGTGTCGTCTCGCGCACCGAGCTGACCGCCCTCCAGGCCGAGCCGCCCCAGTGGCTGCAGGACCTCCGGAACAACGGCCCGCACCCCCGTCCGGTGGTCGCGGGGAAGCTCGGCATCTCCATCGCCGGCCTGGCGCGCGGCGGTGTCACCGAGCCGCTCACCACGGAGCAGATCGAGGCCCTGAAGCAGGAGATGCCGGAGTGGCTCGAGAAGGAGCGCGCCACCCAGGCCGACGTGCGCAAGGAGACCGTCCGCATCAAGCAGATGCAGGCGGAGAAGGCCGAAAAGTCGGCGAAGGCTGAGAAGGCCGAGAATAAGCCGGCTCGTTCCTGATCCTGCGGCCGGGCCGGGCCGTGACCGCCGGCGAACGTTCGTCGGCGAGCGATCGCGGCCCCCTTGGGCCCCGGCGACCCCAGCGATCCCGGCGATCCTCCTTCGGCCCGCACCGGCCGTGAGATGCTGGTTCGCGTGATGATCGAGGACCTGGTCCGGCTGCGCCGTGCCCGGGACGTGATGGACCGCGACTACGCAGAGCCCCTGGACGTACCGGCACTGGCGGGCATCGCCCTCATGTCGCCCGGGCACTTCTCCCGCAGCTTCCGTGCCGCCTTCGGGGAGACCCCGTACAGCTACCTGATGACCCGCCGCGTCGAGCGGGCGAAGGCGCTGCTGCGCCGGGGCGACCTGAGCGTGACCGAGGTCTGCTTCGCGGTCGGATGCACCTCGCTGGGGTCGTTCAGCTCGCGCTTCACGGAGCTGGTCGGCGAGAGCCCCAGCGCCTACCGGGCCCGGCGCCACGAGGCCGGCGCCGCCATCCCGGCGTGCGTCGCCAAGGTCTACACCCGGCCCCTGCGCAACTCCGCCGCCCATGGGGGAGCGGGATCCGCGGCCGCGCCGTAGCGTCGGGGCATGACCATCAAGCTCTCGCAGTGCTTCATCGCCGTGGACGACCACGACAAGGCGCTCGCCTTCTACCGCGACGCCCTCGGCATGGAAGTCCGCAACGACGTCGCGTTCGAGGGGATGCGCTGGGTGACCGTCGGCTCGCCCGAGCAGCCCGACGTGGAGATCGTCCTCGAACCGCCGCTCGCCGATCCCGGTGCCTCGCCGGCAGACCGGCAGGCGATGGCGGAAATGCTGGCCAAAGGCGTGCTCCGCGGGGTGATCTTCTCGACGGACGACGTGGACGCCACCTTCGAACGGATCCGGGCCACCGGCGCCGAAGTCCTGCAGGAGCCCGTCGACCAGCCGTACGGGGTCCGCGACTGCGCCTTCCGCGATCCGGCGGGCAACATGCTGCGCTTCAACCAGCCCCGCAACCGCTGACCCCCGTACCGGTCCGGCCGCCGCGCCCGCTCACCCGCCGGCGGCCCACCCGGGGACCGTCGGCAGGACCTGCCCGGCCACGCGCAGCAGCACCGCGTCGTCGGGCACCGCGCCGTCGGTGCGCCACAGGGTGAGCTCGAAGGAGTCCCCGCCGTCCGACGCGTCCCGGGCCACCATGAGGACCCGGGCCGGGACCCCGGGGCGGCTCTGGGCCTTGCTGCCGTCGAGGCGGAAGCTGACGCTGAGCGTGCGGTCCGAGTAGAAGGCGGCCGGACGGCCCAGGACCGTCCGGAGCGGCGTACCGTCCCCCAGGAGGGCGGCCGAGGTGGCCACCGGCAGCCGGTCGTAGGAGGCCGTCAGGTGCACGGTGTACGTCTCGAACTCGACCTCGGCCGACGGGGTGTGGATCTCCTTGTCGCTGCCGACGGGCTTGAAGGTGCTGCCGCCGCCGTTGGCGTTCTTCGCGAGCTCCCCCGGAGTACCCAGCAGCGCGGCGAGATCGGGACGGTGCAATGCCGCGCACAGCTGAGCCCCGGTCACCCGCCCGGCTTCGTCCGCGGCCCTAGTCGGCGTCTTCTCGGCCTGCTCGCCCGAGCAGGTGACGGGCTTCGTCCCCGCCTCACCCGTGGAACCCACCGCCTCCCCGACCGCCCAGAGCCCACCCCCGAGCACCCCGATCAAGGCCACGGCGGTGACCCCCTGCCCCCAGGCGGCGCCCTTCGAGATCGTGCCGACGTCTCCGGTCATGTCCCCCACCTGCTGTGATCCCCCGATATGTGCCCGGGGACCCTAACCCGTGATCATCGGGCGGACAAGGGAGGGGCGTGCAGCACAGGCGGATCGGAGCGTCACTTCCGACACCGGCGCAGTCAGTACCGCACCGCACCCCCGAACACCCGCCCGCTCGCGCACCGCCAAGCGTCCCTCTTCGCCATCGGCGCCCCTGCATCCCACCAGGCCGGCGCCCGGGCGGCAACGGCTTTGCGAGCGACTCCGAACGCCCCGCTGACGCGAGGGGGTTTCCGCTTCGCACACGCCTCAGTGGCGGAGTCCGAGGGCCTTGGGTTCCTCCGGGGCGTGCCCGGCGGCGGCGAGTTGCCACCGTGCCGGACCTCCTGGGGATCCGTGATCCGGTGGGGGAGTCCCCGTGTCTTTCGCGTTTACTACGGTCGAACGCATGGCCGTGCGGCCGTGCGACGGGGGAGGGACACCATGAACGGGGCTGCTGATGCTGCGGGTTCGAGCGGTACGGCCGGTGCCGCGGCAGATCTCGCCGTCCAGGGCGACAAGCTCAAGACGCTCGCCGGGGACCTCGACGCGATGCAGGAAGTGCTGAAGAAGCAGCTCCTGCGCATGGACGAGATCGTGGACGGCATCGAGGCCCGCTGGCACGGACCGGCCTCGGAGGCGTACCGGGCCAGGCATCGGGCCGCCGCCGAGGACGCCGTCCACATCCGGCAGACCATGAAGCTTCTGGCCAAGGCCGTCCGGCTGAGCAAGGACGGGTTCTCGGCGCAGGAGCTCGAAATCCTGGACGACTTCAGGCGCGTCCAGTCCCGGGCGGACATCCAGGCGGAGACGGACGCGCTGTCCACGCCCGGCACGGTGCCCGCGCCGTCGCCGGGCCCGCACAGCCGCCTGGCCGATCTGTAGAACAGGACCAAAGGCACCGGGGGATTCATGTCGTCGAGCGACGGCCACATATCGGTCGACTTCGCGACGCTGCAGCGTGCGGCCGGGGACCTCGAGGAGATCCTCAAAACACTCAACGAACAGCTCGACCTGCTCTACCGGCGCGCCGAGAAGGCCGTTCTCGACTGGGACGGCGAGGCCCGGCAGACCTTCATCGACCAGCTCGACAAATGGGACCGGTCCGCCCAGGACCTGCAGGCCACCCAGGCCTGGCTGCACGACATCGTGGTGAACGGCCACCTCGCCTACGCGTCCGCGCACCGGGCCGTCCTGCGCGGTTGGGGGGCAGCCTGATGGGCACACCCCCCTCCCCCGCGGCAAACGGGGGCTTCGACGTACAGCCGGTGCACGTCCACTACGCGGCCGACCTGGTGAAAGGGGCCCAGTTCGCTCATGCCGAGCGGGCGGCCGTCCTCGTCGACGTGCTGAACAAGTACGACCAGTCCGCCGGGACCGGCCACGGCGCGGACGCGTTCGCGGACGCCTACATGGAGGTGACCGCGAAGTTCCTCGAGGCGTGGGGCCGCAGCGTGGTCAGTGCCGGCGGCGCCGCCGTCGGCCTGAACCACACCGCGAACCACTACGTACTGGCCGAATGGGAGGCCTCCGGCCGCAAGGGAGCTCAGCCGGCCCGAAAGCCGGAGCCCGTGGTCATCAACAAGCCTCCGCGCTACGGACCCGTCCACCCCATCAAATGGACGGGCACCGGTGAGGACGCCGATTCCTGGTGGATCTCCGGCGTCATCGGCGAGTTCCCCGACTTCCTCGCGGACGTCATCCGGCCCGCCATCGAACACGGCCTCCGCCTCGGCAAGGTCCACGAGATCACCCCGGGCATCAAGGAGGACGAGGTCCGGGACATGGCCAAGGCCTGGCGGAAGCTCGGCTCCGAGGCCGTGAAGGCCTCGGACGAGTTCAACACCGCCATCGGAGGGATCACGACCCGAAGGACAAGGGCGAGTGGCAGGCAGCCATGCGAGCCTTCGGCCAGACCGTGTGGGGCACCACGGCATGGGGCCGGCAGCTGGACACGGAAGGAAACCGGAGCCAGACGGGCCGCCAGTGGCGGACCACGAAGGACCTCCCGCCGTCCGGGCGGCGCCCCATCATCGACGTCCTGAAGAAGACGGCGGACGAGGTCGCGGGGCTGCTGGATCACGTCTGCGACGTCGGTGAGAAGACCACCAAGTTCACGAGCCAGGCAGGCATCAACGCGGCGAAGGCCACGGCTTCCGATCTCACCGACCTGAGTCTGATGAACCTGACCAAGCTGGCGGTCGGGGGGATCGTCGGCCGGATCGTGCTGTCGTTCCGGAGCCACATGGACAAGCAGGGGTGCAACGCCGTCGTCGAGACGTACCACCAGGAGTTCACCGACGCGGCGAGCAAGCTCAAAGCCCTCGTGCCGGAACTCGACATCGCGATCAAAAGCGCCCCGACCTACCAGGCTGAGATAGCCCGCGCCCAGGGCTTCGGAGCCCGCTCGCTCAACGAGTTCAAGAAGGAACACAGCTGGCAGATCGGCGGGGAGAGCCCCTTCCCCTACATGTACTCGATGGACCTGGCGACGAGCGAGGGGCTGGGCGGCGCCCACACCATCGACAAGCACGTGGGCAAGACGGACGAACAGCTCCTACAGCGGATCAAGGACGAGCAGCGCCCGAACGGTAAGTTCAACATCTTCACCTCCTCGTCCTTTCCGGATCTGGATTCGGCGCAGAAATTCACTCAGTACAACATCCGACAAAACACCCCGGAGATCCAGGGCTGGCTCAAGAACCCGCCGCCCGCGGAGGATCTGCAAATCGATGTCGCTTCGGTCCCGATCCAGGGCCCGCTCACCGGCTCCGCCCTGACCGGTCGGACAGTCGCGGTGAACCGCGACACCAACACGATAAATCCCGTCCAGGACACCCACGGAGTGACCACTCGTCTCAAGTACGACCCGAACCTGAACCCGCCCTTTGTCGTCTACACCTCGGCACCCGAATGAAGGAACGAACCATGGAGGAAGGCCGGATCGACTCGGCGGAATGGTCGGACGCGCTCAAGTTGTACGAATGGCTCTGCACGTTCGTCGACGTCGCTCCCCGTGCCCACGACGAGTGGTGGTTCGACGTGGGGGCGATCATGCGCTTGGAGACACGGGATCCTCGGGGGTGGGAGTCCATCGATCCTTATGAGGGAGCGGAGGAGCGTTTTGAGGACCCGTTGTTCCCGTGGCTGGAGACGCCCTCCACCCCTGCCGATGCGGAACGCTGCCGGGGGCGGGTGGGTGAAATCCCCAGATCCTCGGTGAGGTCGCTGGTCGTCATGCTCGGGTCCGGCACGAGTCGCAATGATCTCTCCAAGGCATTGGGGTGGGAGGAGCACAGACCGGAGATGGAACGTCAGGCCGATCTGATCCTGTCGCGCTTCCCTGACGGCACCCGCTTCTACACCAACCTCGGCTGGAGGGCGGAGCACCCCGACTTCTACGCGCAGCCCTTCCGGACCGCCGCCCCCTTCAGTCAGTACGACTGGGACGCCGGGCTCATCGCCGTGAACGACGACGAAGTCGCCGTGCTGTGGAACTTCCTGTCCCTCTGATCCGACCCGCCGAACCGGGGAACGCCAAGTGCTCACCAGATCCGCCACATACCCCGACCGGGAAACCGCCCAGTGGGCCACCCAGCAGGTCGTCACCCGCAACGAGCAGGCCATTCACCGCTGGCTCGCCCAGGGCACCCGCCCCCGCCTGGCCATCGAAGCCGCCTGGCCCTCCCGCGAGGACCCCGTCGGCCGCGTCCTGATCCAGGCCATGGCGCTCGCCGGACGCGGGGCCGTGGACGTGCGGGCCGCGCGGGTGGTCCTTCGCCGTGAACCGGCGAGCCCGCTGGGCTTCGTCGTGCACGGCACCTTCCCGATCTACGTGTAGAGGTACACACCCATGTCCATGAAGCCCCTGGAGTTCGACCGCCGCTACGGTGACCTCGACCAGGTGATCAGCGCGTATGCCGGCCTCGCCGCCGACGACACCCCCGACAGTCCGGGCCGGGCGCTCACCGCCTACCTGCGCCACACCTGGCACACCCGGCCCTGGGCCCTGTCGGTCGCCGAGCAGCAACTGCGCACCTACGCCCAGAACCCGCCGGGCCGACTGCGCCAGCGTCTCGGCGAGTTCTACCCCGTCCCGGACATCGGCCTCCCCGAGGCCGGGATCCAGCAGTGGCTGCTGCTGCTCGCCGATCACATCAAGGGCAGCGTCGAGGAGGGCCAGGTCCCGCCCCCCGCGGCGCTGCCCGGGACGCACTGGGAGTGGCACGCACGCTTCCCCGAGCTCGGCCAGTTCCTGGGCGGGTGGTTCTCCCAGGACATGCCCGACGAGTTCGAGGACCACGAGGCCGCGGTCCTCGACTACGCCGGATCCGCCGACCCGACCCTCGTGGCACGCCTCGTCGGTGAGCTGCGCGAGCTGCTCGCCCTGGGCTTGGAAGAGGTCGACTACGCGGTCGGTGTGGCCGAGCTGGGCATGGAGGTCGACCCGCCGGCTCCGTACGCACCGAGCGCCTGGCTGGCCGTAGTGAGCGAGTTGCTGGCAGGGCCCCGCGCCGAGTACGCCTAAATGGGGCGGCCTGCCCCGGCCCGCTCCGTACCCCACTCGCCGCATCCCGAGCGCCGAGCCGTGCGCCGAGCCGTGCGACCGACAGCGAAGGAACCGGCGGCCGCGGGAAAAGGAGGGGCCCCGTGCCCGGTACGGAGCAGTCCGGGAAACCGCCGGCCGCGGCCAAGCGGGCCGACGTGGCGCGCAACGAGAAGAAGCTGCTCGCCGCCGCCGCCGCGGAAGTCTTCGTGACTGGCGGCGCTGCGCCAATGGATCGACCTGTTCGTCGATTTCCTGGTCACCAAGCACGGCCTCGCCGACACCGTGCAGCCGGGCAGCAGTGGCTACGCCTCCCTGCACACCTCCTTCATCGACCGGCTGATGCCTGTAGCCGGACAGCTCCTCGACGCCGCCGTCGCCGCGGGCGAGATCCGGCCCGCCATCGAGCCCTACGAGCTGATGCGCGTAGGTGCGGCCGCCGGCGGGGCCGGATCGGTGGGATCCGGGAGACGGGTGCGGAAGCGGACGCCGCGGCCCTGTGGGCAAACTGGAGCGTCAGCTCTCCACGCCCGGAGTGCCGCCAGGGTCCGAGCTTTGCATAAACGTGCGGTCGTACGTATAGTCATGCCATCGAGGAGGAGGGTCCGATGGTGGTACGTGTAGCGGTGGCCGGTGCGAGTGGATACGCGGGCGGGGAAGTGCTGCGCCTGCTGCTGGCCCACCCCGAGGTGGAGATCGGCGCGCTGACCGCGAACTCCAACGCGGGGCAACGGCTCGGATCGCTCCAGCCGCACCTGGTGCCGCTCGCCGGACGTGTTCTGGAGGCGACCACCCCCGAGGTGCTCGCCGGGCACGATGTGGTGTTCCTGGCCCTGCCCCACGGGCAGTCCGCCGCCGTGGCCGCGCAGCTCGGCGAAGAGGTCCTCGTCGTCGACATGGGCGCCGACCACCGGCTCCGGGACTCCGCCGACTGGGACAAGTTCTACGGCGCCCCGCACGCCGGGACCTGGCCCTACGGCCTCCCCGAGCTGCCGGGCGCCCGCGCGGCCCTGGCGGGCTCCAAGCGCATCGCCGTCCCGGGCTGCTATCCGACCGCCGTCTCGCTCGCGCTCTTCCCGGCCTACGCCGCGCAGCTCGCCGAGCCCGAGGCCGTCATCGTCGCCGCCTCCGGCACCTCCGGCGCGGGCAAGGCCCTCAAGCCGAACCTGCTGGGCTCCGAGGTCATGGGCTCCATGAGCCCGTACGGGGTCGGCGGCGGCCACCGCCACACGCCCGAGATGGTGCAAAACCTCAGCCCCCTGGCCGGGCAGCGGGTCTCCGTCTCCTTCACGCCCACGCTGGCGCCGATGCCCCGCGGCATCCTGGCCACCTGCACCGCCAAGGCGCTGCCGGGGACCACGGCCGACGCGGTCCGCGCCGCGTACGAGAAGGCGTACGCGGACGAGCCCTTCGTGCACCTGTTGCCCGAGGGCCAGTGGCCGGCGACGGCGTCCGTCTACGGGTCCAACGCCGTTCAGATCCAGGTCGCGTACGACGAGGCCGCGCAGCGGATCATCGCGATCACCGCCATCGACAACCTGACCAAGGGCACCGCCGGCGGCGCGGTGCAGAGCATGAACATCGCCCTCGGGCTTCCCGAGGCACTGGGTCTTTCCACGATCGGAGTCGCACCGTGAGTGTCACGGCAGCACAGGGGTTCACGGCGGCGGGCATCGCCGCCGGAATCAAGGCGAACGGCAACCCGGACCTGGCCCTCGTGGTCAACAACGGGCCGCGCCTGGCCGCAGCGGGCGTCTTCACCTCCAACCGGGTCAAGGCCGCGCCCGTGCACTGGTCGGAGCAGGTCCTGCGGGGCGCCACCGTCAGCGCGGTGGTACTCAACTCCGGCGGCGCCAACGCGTGCACCGGCCCCAAGGGATTCCAGGACACCCACGCCACCGCGGAGAAGGTCGCCGAAGCCCTGGGCGGCGAGGTCAACGCCGGCGAGGTCGCCGTCGCGTCCACCGGCCTGATCGGCCTCCTGCTCCCCATGGACAAGCTGCTGCCCGGCATCGACACCGCGGTCGCCGCGCTCTCCGCCGACGGCGGTGAGGCCGCCGCCATCGCCATCAAGACCACCGACACCGTGCACAAGACGGCCACCGTCTCCCAGGAGGGATGGACCGTCGGCGGCATGGCCAAGGGCGCGGGCATGCTCGCCCCGGGCCTGGCCACCATGCTCGTCGTGCTCACCACCGACGCCGACGTGGACAGCGCCGCCCTCGACCGGGCGCTGCGCGCCGCGACCCGCACCACCTTCGACCGGGTCGACTCCGACGGCTGCATGTCCACCAACGACACGGTGCTGCTGCTCGCCTCGGGCGCGTCCGGTCAGGTGCCGGTGTACGAGGCGTTCGCGGAAGCCGTACGCACGGTCTGCGACGACCTGGCCCGCCAGCTGATCGGCGACGCCGAGGGCGCCAGCAAGGACATCCGCATCGAGGTCATCGGCGCGGCCACCGAGGAGGACGCGGTCGAGGTCGGCCGGTCCATCGCCCGGAACAACCTGCTCAAGTGCGCCATCCACGGCGAGGACCCGAACTGGGGCCGTGTGCTGTCCGCGATCGGCACCACGAAGGCCGCCTTCGACCCGGACCGGCTGAACGTCGCCATCAACGACGTCTGGGTCTGCAAGAACGGCTCGGTCGGCGCGGACCGGGACCTGGTGAGCATGAAGGACCGGGAGGTCCGCATCACCGCCGACCTGTCCACCGGCTCCGAGTCCGCGGTGATCTGGGCCAACGACCTGACGGCCGAGTACGTCCACGAGAACAGCGCGTACTCGTCATGAGCACCGCACGCAAGCACACCGCGCTGCCCAAGGCCGAGATCCTCATCGAGGCCCTGCCGTGGCTGACCCGGCACAACGGCAAGGTCGTCGTCATCAAGTTCGGCGGCAACGCCATGATCGACGAGGACCTGAAGGCCGCCTTCGCGCAGGACGTGGTCTTCCTGCGCCAGGCCGGCCTGAAGCCGGTCGTCGTGCACGGCGGCGGCCCGCAGATCAACGCCCAGCTGGACAAGCAGGGCCTGGTCAGCGAGTTCAAGGCGGGCCTGCGCGTCACGACCCCCGAGGCCATGGACGTCGTACGCATGGTCCTGGCCGGTCACGTCCAGCGCGAGCTGGTCGGGCTGCTCAACCAGCACGGGCCCCTCGCCGTCGGCATGACCGGCGAGGACGCGCACACCATCACCGCCACCAAGCACACCCCCGAGATCGACGGCGAGAGCGTGGACATCGGGCGGGTCGGCGAGATCACCGCGATCGACACCGGCGCGATCGAAGCGCTGCTGGCGGACGGCCGCATCCCGGTCATCTCCTCCATCGCGCGCAGCGCCGACGACCACCACGTGTACAACGTGAACGCCGACACGGCCGCCGCGGCGCTCGCCGCCGCGCTCGGCGCCGAGACGCTGATGGTCCTCACCGACGTGGAGGGGCTCTACGCGGACTGGCCGAGCAGCGACGAGGTCATCAGCCGGCTCACCGTCAGCCAGCTGGAGAAGCTGCTGCCGGAGCTGTCCAGCGGCATGGTCCCGAAGATGGAGGGCTGCCTGCACGCCGTCCGCAACGGGGTGACCACCGCCCGCGTGATCGACGGGCGGGTCCAGCACTCGATCCTGCTGGAGATCTTCACGGACGAAGGAATCGGCACGATGGTCGTGCCCGACGCGCAGGGAGGGGCATCCGCATGACCGGCGACCAGCAGACCGGCGACCAGCAGACCGGCAACGAGCAGACCGGCAACGAGCAGTACGCCGCCCGTTGGCAGGGCGCGCTGACCAACAACTACGGCACCCCCGCGCTGGCCCTCGTCCGCGGCGCGGGCGCCCAGGTCTGGGACGCGGACGGCAAGCAGTACACCGACTTCGTCGGCGGCATCGCGGTCAACGCCCTCGGACACGCCCACCCCGCCATCGTCACGGCCGTGACCGGACAGATCTCCACGCTCGGCCACGTCTCCAACCTCTACGCCTCCGAGCCGGTCCTCGCGCTCGGCGAGCGGCTGCTCCAGCTCTTCGGCCGCCCCGGCAAGGTTTTCTTCTGCAACTCAGGCGCCGAGGCCGTCGAGGCCGCCTTCAAGGTCGGCCGGCTGACCGGGCGGACCCGTATGGTCGCCGCGGACGGCGGCTTCCACGGCCGCACCATGGGCGCCCTGGCGCTCACCGGCCAGCCCAAGAAGCAGGACCCGTTCCTGCCCCTGCCCGGAGACGTCACGCACGTTCCGTACGGCGATGTGGAGGCCCTGCGGGCCGCCGTCACCGAAGAGACCGCGCTCGTGATCATCGAGCCGATCCAGGGCGAGAACGGCGTGGTCGTTCCCCCCGCCGGATACCTGACGGCCGCCCGCGAGATCACCCGGGCCACCGGAACCCTGCTCGTCCTCGACGAGGTGCAGACCGGTGTCGGGCGCTGCGGCCAGTGGTTCGAGCACCAGGCCCACGAGGGAGTCGAACCCGACCTCGTCACACTCGCGAAGGGTCTCGGCGGCGGTCTGCCGATCGGCGCCGTCGTCGCCTTCGGACCGGTGGCCGACCTGCTCCAGCCCGGCCAGCACGGCACCACCTTCGGCGGCAACCCGGTCGCGTGCGCGGCGGGCCTCGCCGTCATCGACACGATCGCCGCCGACGGGCTCCTCGACCAGGTCAAGGAGCGTGGCGAGCGACTGCGCTCCGGAATCGAAGGATCCGAACACCCGCTCGTCTCCCATGTCCGCGGGGCGGGTCTTCTGCTGGGTATCGTGCTGACCGAGCCGCTCGCACCGCAGGTGCAGCGCGCGGCTCAGGACGCCGGCTTCCTGGTCAACGCGCCCGCCCCCGACGTCGTACGGCTCATGCCCCCGTACGTACTCACCGAGGCCGAGGTGGACGCGTTCCTGCGGGCCCTGCCCGGCGTGCTCGACGCAGCGAAGTCCGACGCGGACTCGGCCGTATGACCAATCGGGGAATGGGACGACGATGAGTCAGGCGCAGGAACACGAATCGAACGGCCAGTCCGTTCCGCAGACCCGCACCGCCCGCCACCGCCGGATCGTGGACATCCTCAACCGGCAGCCGGTCCGTTCCCAGAGCCAGCTGGCCAAGCTGCTCGCCGACGACGGGCTGAGCGTCACCCAGGCGACGCTCAGCCGGGACCTCGACGAGCTCGGCGCGGTGAAGATCCGCAACACCGGCGGCGAGCTGATCTACGCGGTCCCCAGCGAGGGCGGCTTCCGCACCCCGCAGGCCCCGCTCGGCGAGTCGGCGAAGGAGGAGCGCATGCGGCGCCTCTCCGGCGAACTGCTGATCTCGGCGGAGGCCTCCGCGAACCTCGTGGTCCTGCGCACCCCGCCGGGTGCGGCCCAGTTCCTCGCTTCCGCGATCGACCAGGCCGAACTCCAGGCCATCCTCGGCACGATCGCGGGCGACGACACCCTGATGCTCATCAGCCGTGATCCGGCGGGCGGCCAGGCCCTCGCCGACCACCTGCTGAGGCTGGCCCAGAAGGAGAGTTGACCGCGAGGTCAATACCGGGTGACGGCGAGTCCGCCGGACTCCGTGCCGATCGCGATGTGCGGGTTCCTGCGCGGGTTCGCCCAGCGCAGCACCTCGCGCATCGCACCCTCGGGGACCGAGACGCAGCCGGCCGTCGCGCCCTTGCCGTTCACGTGCAGGAAGATGCCCGCGCCCCGGCCCCGTACCGGCCGGTCGTAGTTGAAGGCGATGACCAGCGCGTGCGCGTACTGCTTCGCGTACGCGGTCAGGTGCTCCGCCTCGCCCGGCGCGCAGTCGGCGGGCAGCGGCTCCACCCAGCGGTTGTAGCTCCCCGAGGCATTGTCCTGGCACCACCAGGAGGCGGGCGTCACCCGCCGGTAGCGGTACGCCGTTCCGGCCGGGGCGTGGGCGATGCCGAAGGCGTAGGGCAGTGCGTACAGACCGGCCGGGGTGGTGTCCGTGCCCTGGGTCCGGGTCGCGCCCTCGGTCAGGCCGTTCGCGCCGAAGCGGGCCGGCGCGCTGCCCGCCGCGTACCAGTGCCCCGCCCGGCGGTCCCACCAGGTCAGCAGGCCGGTCGTGGAGCCGGCGGCCGGGGCGACGGCGGTGATCAGCTGGCTGCCGCCGCCGGTGTCGGCGAGCCGTGCGGGCAGCGGCGGCGGGCCACCGTGACGGCCCTGGGGCAGCAGGCTGGTGACGATCAGTGAGGCGGCGAGGAGCGCGGTACGCAGCACATGTCAGACGGTACGGGGCGGAAGGGGCAGCGGCAGCGCAGGCAGGCCGTCGACGCTCACCCCGATGAACTCCTTCTTCTCGCAGTACTCGTTGAACTCCTCGTCCGTCTTGCGGCCGAAGTACTCCGCGTGGAGCGTGCGCTCGCCCTGGTACTCCATGAGCGGGACGGCGAAACCGCACACGGTGGCGATCCGCCGGGCCCTGACCAGGATGACGGCGCGCGCCGAGGGCCCGTCGGCGTCCCCGAACAGCTCGATCAGCCCGTCCCAGCGCGGGTCGTCGCGGAACACCGCCTCGCCGTCACCGTGGATGCGCACGATGTTCGGCGCACCGTTGAAAGCGCACCACATCAGCGTGATGCGGCCGTTCTCACGGACGTGGGCGATGGTCTCGGCGCCGCTGCCACCGAAGTCCAGGTAGGCGAGGGTCGTCTCGTCGATGACGACGAGCGTCCCGGCGCGGCCCTTGGGGGAGAGGTTGACGTGTCCGTCACCCGTCAGCGGGGCGGTGGCGGTGAAGAAGATCGGCTGTTCTTCGATGAAGGCGC
Organism: Streptomyces sp. H27-H1; assembly: GCF_026627445.1. GTDB lineage: Bacteria > Actinomycetota > Actinomycetes > Streptomycetales > Streptomycetaceae > Streptomyces. The sequence goes on along the minus strand of NZ_JAPNLJ010000002.1, from coordinate 150,231 downwards.
GCATGCGGCCGTCTATGCGTTCGTAGAGCTTTCCCATGGCGATCATTATCCGTTCGTCGTGGATCCCCGGCTGGGGAGTCCGAGTTGTGAGCGCATCCATGCCAGCACCCAGTCGCTGAACAGCCCTGTGCAGCGGTCCAGCAGGGCGCCGACCTCGGGGTCCCGTAGCGGCAGGGCCGGAGGCCGGCTCGGGGAGTACATGCTCTGGAGGTGCTGCGCGGCGATCCGGCGCAGGTGCGGGTCCTCGTCCTCCAGCAGCTCCACGGCAGCCCGCAGGCCGTACACCCCGCCCCGGGCGTGCAGCAGCCGGTAAGCGGCCCGCCGGGTGTGGGTCGGCCACCCCGGCGCCGTTCGGGCCGCCAGCCAGTCGGCGGGCAGCCGCTCCGCCGAGGGACGCAGGCTGAGGGAGGCCTCCCGGGCCACCCCGGGCGAGGGGTCGTCCAACAGGGGCCGCAGCAGGTCGGTGTCCGAGGAGTCCAGCAGCCGCAGCCCGGCCACCGCGGCAGCCCGGACCGCCCCGGCGGGGTGGTCCAGCAGCGCGCGCAGCAGCGGGGCGTCCTCGCGGTGGGCGCACTCCGCGAAGCCGGTCACGGCGTACGGGGTCACCCGGGCCGGGTCCTCGACCAGTCGGTGGCACAGCGCGCGCGGGTCCCCGCCGCCCTGCGGGACGAGCCGGCGCGCGCAGGCCCGTACGAGTCCGGAGCGGTCCGTGAGGTACCGCGCGGCCTCATCGGCCCGCCCGGCCCCGTGCAAGGCGGTGACCCCGGAGGCCCGGACCATCGGGAGGTGCCCGGTCAGCAGGGCGTCGACCGCCGTGTCGTCCGGCCCGTCGGCAGCCATGACCCGCAGCGCCGCGTCGGTCCACAGCCGGGCCGTGGCCGGATCCGGTTCGCGCGCGGCCCGCAGCGCGAGCTCCCGTACGCCCATCTCCCCGGCGGCGACGGTCAGCCGGGTGGCGAACCGCCGGGTCGGCGGATCGGCCCGCAGGCACAGGCGGTCCAGGACGGCTTCGCGCTGGACCGCGGTCAGCGAGTTCAGGCTCCACGTCGTCGAGGGCCGCCCGGGGCGCCACCAAGCGGCGAGGAGGGAGTACCGGCCGCTCAAGGCGGCCTCCAGCTGCTCCAGCGCCCAGGCGCCGTGCTCGCGCCGGCCCAGCCGCAGGACGAGCGGGGTGAGCAGGGTCAGCCACCCGGCGGGGTCCTTGGCCACGAGGCGGCCGAGCACCCGGCGGGCACGCTCGCGCACCTGCGGGACCCAGTCGGCGCACCGGATCAGGACGAGCTGCGGGGGCGGGTTGCGCCAAGCGGCGAGGGCGGCTTCGCGGACCCGTCCGTCGGGGTGGCAGAGCCGCAACTCGAGCGGGTTGCCGCGGGCCCCCCCGGGCGAGAGCTGGGCCAGGTGGCGCACCGCCTCGTCGAAGGCCGTCCAGGCGTCGGGCCCGCTCCGGACGAGCCTGCCGCCGATCGGTCCGCACTCCCCGGCCAGCAGCGCCGCGGCGGTTTCCCGCCCCGTTTCCGTGTCCTGCCGTACACCGGCTCCCATGCGCCCTCCCCAAGTCGTCAGCCGATGGTAGGTGGCCGGACGCGATCGGGCCTCCGGATATTCGCGCTGGTCAGGGCCTGGGGGCTGAGGTTGAGCACGGGGCTCGATTGACGAAACATACGGACCAGTGCATAGTTATGCCTATCGCTGTTGAGGTAACGGCGGATGCACCCTGTAAGGAGAATCCCGTGGCCGAGCGCGTCGTACTCGCCTATTCAGGCGGCCTGGACACCTCCGTCGCCATCGGCTGGATCGCCGAGGAGACGGGCGCCGAGGTCATCGCCGTCGCGGTGGACGTCGGTCAGGGCGGCGAGGACCTGGACGTCATCCGCAAGCGGGCGCTCGCCTGCGGTGCGGTCGAGGCCGAGGTCGCCGACGCCAGGGACGAGTTCGCCGACGAGTACTGCCTGCCGGCGATCAAGGCGAACGCCCTCTACATGGACCGCTATCCGCTGGTGTCCGCCCTCTCGCGCCCGGCCATCGTCAAGCACCTCGTGGCCGCCGCCCGCAAGCACGGCGCGACGACCGTCGCCCACGGCTGCACCGGCAAGGGAAACGACCAGGTCCGCTTCGAGGCCGGCATCGCCGCCCTCGGCCCCGACCTCCGCTGCATCGCCCCGGTCCGCGACTACGCGATGACCCGGGACAAGGCCATCGCCTTCGCCGAGAAGGCGGACCTGCCGATCGCGACCACCAAGAAGTCCCCGTACTCCATCGACCAGAACGTCTTCGGGCGCGCCGTCGAGACGGGCTTCCTGGAGGACATCTGGAACGCGCCGATCGAGGACATCTACGAGTACACCGCGGACCCGGCCCTCCCGTGCGAGGCCGACGAGGTCGTCATCTCCTTCAAGGAGGGCGTCCCGGTCGCCATCGACGGCAAGCCCGTCAGCGTGCTCCAGGCCATCCAGCAGCTCAACGAGCGCGCCGGGTCCCAGGGCATCGGCCGGATCGACATCGTCGAGGACCGCCTCGTGGGCATCAAGTCCCGCGAGGTGTACGAGGCGCCGGGCGCGATCGCGCTGATCACCGCCCACCAGGAGCTGGAGAACGTCACCGTCGAGCGCGAACTCGCCCGCTACAAGCGGCAGGTCGAGCAGCGCTGGGGCGAGATGGTCTACGACGGCCTGTGGTTCTCCCCGCTCAAGCGCGCCCTGGACGGCTTCATCAACGAGGCCAACCAGCACGTCACCGGTGACATCCGGATGACGCTGCACGGCGGCCGCGCCGTGGTCACCGGCCGGAAGTCCGACGAGTCGCTGTACGACTTCAACCTGGCGACCTACGACTCCGGCGACACCTTCGACCAGTCGAAGGCCCAGGGGTTCATCGAGATCTTCGGTCTCTCCTCGAAGATCGCGGCCCGCCGCGACCTCACCTGATCCGCAACCTCCGCAATCTCCGCAATCTCCGCGGCCTTCGCGCTCTTCGCGATCTCCGCAGCGCCTGATCCGCGAACTCCGTACCCGCAGTACGAACCACCTCCCCGTTACCTCCGCGGCGGGGAGGCGGTTGCACATCCGAAGCCATGCACGTTCTTGAGGAGCAGTAGCTGTGAGCAGCAACAACGGTGGTGACGTCCGGCTCTGGGGCGCCCGGTTCGCCGACGGTCCCGCCGAGGCCCTCGCGAAGCTGTCCGCGTCGGTCCACTTCGACTGGGTCCTCGCGCCCTACGACATCGCGGGCTCCCGCGCCCACGCCCGGGTGCTCGCCAAGGCGGGTCTGCTCACGGCGGACGAGCTGGAGCGCATGATCGCGGGCCTGGACCAGCTCGAAGCCGACGTGGCGAACGGCTCCTTCACCGGCACCGTCGCCGACGAGGACGTCCACACCGCCCTGGAGCGGGGCCTGCTGGAGCGGCTCGGCGCCGACCTCGGCGGCAAGCTGCGCGCCGGCCGGTCGCGCAACGACCAGATCGCCACCCTCTTCCGGATGTACCTGCGCGACCACGCCCGGATCGTCGGCGGCCTGATCGCGGACCTGCAGGACGCGCTGGTCGGCCTCGCCGAGGCGCACGCCGAGGTGGCCATGCCGGGCCGGACCCACCTGCAGCACGCGCAGCCGGTGCTCTTCGCCCACCACGTACTGGCCCACGTGCAGGCCCTGTCCCGGGACGCGGAGCGGCTGCGCCAGTGGGACACCCGGACCGCGGTGTCCCCGTACGGCTCGGGCGCCCTGGCGGGCTCCTCGCTCGGCCTGGACCCGGAGGCGGTCGCCGCCGAACTGGGCTTCGAGCGCGGCTCCGTCGGCAACTCCATCGACGGCACGGCCTCGCGCGACTTCGTCGCCGAGTTCGCCTTCGTCACCGCGATGATCGGGATCAACCTGTCCCGGATCGCGGAGGAGATCATCATCTGGAACACGAAGGAGTTCTCCTTCGTGACCCTGCACGACGCCTTCTCCACCGGGTCGTCGATCATGCCGCAGAAGAAGAACCCGGACATCGCGGAGCTGGCGCGCGGCAAGTCGGGCCGCCTCATCGGCAACCTGACCGGTCTGCTGGCCACCCTGAAGGCCCTTCCCCTGGCCTACAACCGGGACCTCCAGGAGGACAAGGAGCCGGTCTTCGACTCCTGCGACACCCTGGAAGTCCTGCTGCCCGCCTTCACCGGGATGATGGCCACCCTCACGGTCAACCGGGAGCGGATGGAGGAGCTGGCCCCCGCGGGCTTCTCGCTCGCCACCGACATCGCGGAGTGGCTGGTCAAGCAGGGCGTGCCGTTCCGGGTGGCGCACGAGGTGGCCGGCGGGTGCGTCAAGGAGTGCGAGGGGCTCGGCATCGAGCTCGACGAGCTCACCGACGAGCAGTTCGCGAAGATCTCCGAGCACCTGACGCCGGAGGTCCGTACGGTCCTCAACGTCAAGGGCGCGCTGGCCTCCCGCGACGGCCGCGGCGGCACCGCCCCGTCGGCGGTCGCGATCCAGCTGACGGAGCTCAAGGCCGACCTGGTCATCCAGCACGCGTGGGCGGCGCACAAGCACCAGTAGGGCCTTGTCCGTCGGCCGGTGAGGAACGGGTGCCTGGGGCGAGTTCCTCACCGACGCGCGGTACCGCCAGCAGGCCCAGAGCCGGAATGACGCTCAGGGCCCACCACGGGCCAGGTCCCTCCAGCTCCAGGAGCGCACCCACGGGGGCGCCGCCCACGAGGACGGTCAGACCGGCGATCGAGGAGAGCGCACCGGTGAAGAGGCCGAGGCGCCGCGCGTCGACCAGCTCGGGCACGCAGGCGCGCGCCGCGGGGACGACCAGCATCTGACCGAGCGTGAGCAGCACCACGAAGGCGAGGGCCGGCCAGGGGCCGCCCACCGGCAGCAGGATGCCGGTCATGGCGAATGCCGCCGCGATCAGCCCCAGGCCGGCGCGGATCGACGCGGGCCAGCTCAGGCGGCCGGACGTCCACCGGTCCAGCGGGACCTGGCCCGCCACGACCATCGCGGAGGAGAGGGCGAAGAGCCAGCCGAGGGCAGCCTGTGAACCGGTCGCCCGGTCGAGTTCGGCGGGGACGGCCAGGTAGAGCTGGTTGTACGCGAGGAGGTAGGCGGAGTAGGCCACCGCGAGTCCCAGGAAGCGGCGGTTGCGCATCACGCGGCGCAGGGTCAAACGCTCGGGGGGCACCGCGGACGTCGCGGACGGCGACGTGCGCGGCATGAGGCGCCAGTGTCCGGCCAGGACGGCGACGAAGACCGCCGCGCCGGCCAGGCACGCGGCGCGGAAGTGCCCGTCGGCGTTCCCGCCCGGCGTCGCGTACAGCAGCAAGGCCCCGACGACCGGGCCGATCAGCGTGCCCGCCTGGCCCCCGGCCGAGAACCGTGCGAGGACACGCGTACGGCTGGGGCCCTCTCCCTTCCCGCCGTGTGCGGCGCCGGCCTCCTCGATCCGTACGGCCTCCCGTGCGAGCTCCGTCTCGACGGCCGGCGAGAACAGGGCTGCCGCGAATCCGACCAGGACCACGGACCCGATCACCGTCCCCGTGGATTCGGCGAAACCGAGCCAGGCGAAGCCCGCCGCTCGCAGTCCGCACCCGGCGAGGACGACGGGGCGTGGCCCGTACCGGTCGGTGAGCGCGCCGCCGATCACGAAAAGCCCCTGCTGGCTGAAGGTGCGCAGCCCCAGGATCAGCCCGACGAGAGCGCCTCCCAGGCCCAGCGCGCCGCTCAAGTGCTCCGCGAGGTAGGGGAGTACGGCGAAGAAGCCGACGTTGAAGGCGAACTGGCTGGCGATCAGCAGCCGGGCGAGCGGGCTGGTCCCGCTCACGTGACGAGCCGTCCCCGACGCATGGACAGGACGCGGTCGCAGAAATGCCGTACCACGGCCATGTCATGGCAGATGAAGAGGTAGCCGAGGTCGAGTCGTTCCTGGAGGTCGAGGAGAAGGTTCAGGATTCCGGCGCGCAGGGAAGGGTCGAGGGCGGACACGGGCTCGTCGAGGACGAGGAGTTGCGGGGTGCTCGCCAGGGCGCGGGCGATTCCGGCGCGCTGGCACTGGCCGCCGGAGAGCTCGTGGGGACGTCGCTCGCCGTGGGAGGTGTCGAGGCCGACCAGGTCGAGGAGTTCGGCGACCCGGTCCGGTCCGGTGGCGGCGGACCAGCGGCCCTGGACGCGCAGCGGCTCGGCGATCTGGTCGCGGATGCGCCGGCGCGGGCTGAGCGAGCCGTACGGGTCCTGGAACACGGGCTGCAGCCGGGGCCGGACGGGGCGCAGCTCCCTTTCGCTCAGCGTTGTCAAGTCGTGCCCGCCGAAGTGGACTTGGCCACTGTGCGGGCGGCGCAGCTGCAGGACGGCGGTGGCGGTCGACGATTTGCCGCATCCCGAAGGGCCGGTCAGGCCCACCGTCTCCCCGGCGCGCACGTCGAAGGACACCCCGTCGACGACGGTGGCCGATCCGTACCGCACGACGAGGTCACGGACATCGATCAGCGGGCTCATACGGTCTCCAGCAGGTCGAGATGGCATGCGACCTCGCGCCCGCCCGGGCCATGGAACCCAGGCGCGCGGCCCGGGCCGTCCGGGCCCCGCGGCTCGGGCCGTTCGGTACGGCAGCGAGTGGTCGCGTGCGCGCAGCGCGGGGCGAAGGCACAGCCCGCCGGCAGGGCGCCGGGCGCGGGAGGCCGGCCGGGGATGACGGGCAACCGGGTCTTGCGCCGCTGCTCACCGGAGGGGAGACAGGCGAGCAGGGCCGCGGTGTACGGGGCCAGGGGGCGCTCCAGGACCTGCTCCACCGGCCCTTGCTCGGCCAGCAGTCCCGCGTACATGACGGCCATCCGGTCGGCGTGCGCCCGCACCACACCGAGGTCGTGGGTGACGAGGACGAGGGCTGCGCCGGTCGCCGCGCACCGCTCCGCGAGGACGCCCAGGACCTGGTCCTGGGTCTCGGGGTCGAGGGCGGTGGTCGGCTCGTCGGCGACGACCAGCTCCGGCGCGTTGACCGTGGCCATGGCGATCACGGCGCGCTGGCGCATGCCGCCGGAGAGCTCGTGCGGATGGGCGGTGGACCTGGTGGCCGGGACGCCCACCTGTTCCAGGGCGGCCTCGGCCCGCGCGCGCGCCTCGCTCTTCGACAGCCCCTGTACGGAGCGTACGGCCAGGGCGATCTGGTCGCCGACCGGGTGCACGGGGGAGAGGGCGGACAGGGCGTCCTGGGGGACGTACGCGATGTGCCGGCCCCGGTGCGCCGGGGTTACCGGCTGCCCGTGCAGCAGTACGTCGCCGGATACGGCCCCGCCGCGCGGGGCCATGCCGAGCAGGGCCCGGGCGGTCAGTGACTTCCCCGCCCCCGACTCGCCGACCAGGGCCAGCACTTCCCCGGCCTGTACGTCGAAGGAGAGGCCGCGGACGGCTTCGACGCCGCCGAAGCCGACGCGCAGATCACGCACGGAGAGGAGCGGATCAGACCGCAATGGGAGACACCTTCTTTCGTTCGTGTACGGGTCCGGTGGTGCGGCCGTCCCCGCGCGCCGACAGGGACACGGCGAGGGCGGCGAGCAGGGCGAGGGCGACGGCGGGGGCCAGTGCGGCGGACGGTGCCCGCTCGACGTAGTCGGCGGATTCGTCGAGCAGCAGACCCCACTCGGGCGACGGGGGCTGGGCGCCGAGCCCGAGGAAGCCGAGCGAGGCCAGGGCGAGTGCGATGCTGGGCAGACGCAGGACCGCGTGGCGGGCCACCGGCCCCGCCACCGACGGCAGCACGTGCCGGGTCAGGATCCAGAGCGGGCCGGCGCCGATCGCCCGCTGGGCCGGCAGGAAGCCGGAGGCCCGGACCTCCTGGGCGAGCGCGGCAGCGTGCGCGGCCAGTGGAGGCCAGAAGATCAGCGCCACGGCGAGGGCCGCGCCACCGGCGCCCGGCCCCGTCGCGGCGGCCACCAGAATGCCGGCGATCACCGGGGGCAGGGCATTGGCGATGTCGGACAGCCCGGCGGCGACGTTCGGCAGGAATCCCAGGGCGAGGCCGACCACGTAGCTGAGCAGGCACACGGCGGCGGCCGTGCCGACCGTGGAGGCGGCCCCGTGCCCCAGCCGGGCCAGCACGTCGCGGCCCAGCGCGTCGGTGCCGAGCGGGTGCCCCGGGGAGGGCGCGGTGAGCCGGGCGGCGGTGTCGATGGCGTACGGATCCCGCAGCAGGCCCCAGCCGATGACCCCGACGAGGACCGCGGCCAGGGCGACCGGGACGGCCGGGGGGACGCGCACGGGATGCGCGGCGGGCAGCGTGAGGGCCGCGTCGCGCAGCGCGGGACCGAGCAGGCGTCGGCGCAGCACGGCCGACAGGGCGCCCACCACGAGGCCCAGCGCGAGCAGGGCGAGGACCGAGCCCTGGAGCAGCGGCAGGTCCTGCGATTTGGCCGCGCCGAGCGCGGTCCGGCCGAGTCCGGGGATCGCGAAGACCGTCTCGACGGCGACCGCGCCCCCGGTCAGACCGACCGAGACCATCCCGAACTGGGGAACCAGCGGCGGCAGAACGCGCCGCAGCGCGGCAGCCGCGATCCGGCCCCGACCGACACCCGCGCCGCGCCAGAGCTCGACCCAGCGCTCCTCCATGACGGCGGGCAGCGCGTCGGCGACCAGCCGGCCGAGGAGGCCGCCCGCGGGAATCCCGAGGGCGAGCGCGGGCAGCACGAGGTGGGCCGGGCCGGTCCAGCCCGAGGTGGGCAGCCAGCCCAGCCACACGCCGACCCCGATCAACAGGAGTGTGGAGAGCAGGAATTCGGGGAGGGCGGCGACCATCGCGGCCGCCGCTCCCGAAGTGCCGCGCTGGCGGATCAGGGTGGGAGCGGCCAGTGCCGACCCCACCAGCAGTGCGATCAGCAGCGCGGCGGCCATCAGCGCCAGCGACACCCGCAGTCCGGCGGTCACCGAAGGCAGGACGTCCGTGCCGGACACCCAGGACGTCCCCAGGTCCCCCCGGACCAGCCCGGCCGCCCACTGCCCGAGCAGACCGAGCGGTCCCGCGTCGAGCCCGAGGTCCGCGCGGATGGCTCCCAGGGCCTCTGTCGTCGGTTCCTGCTCGGCGGACCTCGCGCGGAGCAGGCTGAGCGCCGGGTCCGTGCCGGACAGCCACGGCATCAGCCCGACGGCGCTCAGCACGGCGGCCAGTGCGACCGCCCGCGCCAGTCCCGCTCTCACTTGACGTACGTGTCGAGCGTGACGAGTTCGCGCTCGCGCGGGTCGTGCGCGGCGCCGCTGACGTTCGCGGCATCCCCCTGGATGACCCGCTCGTGCAGCATCGGCACCGCCGCGTCCGTGGCCAGTACGGCCGCCTCGGCGGCGATGATCGCCGTGCGCCGCGCGTTGCCCACCGCCCCCAGTGAGGCGGCGGTCAGCTTCGCGTCGACGGCGGGATCGGCGAGTTGGGCGATGTTGAAGGAGCCCTCGCTCGCGAAGTCGCTGTAGAGGTACGCCGCCGCGTCACCGGAGTCCAGGACGGTGGCCCGGGACAGGACGAACGCGTCGAACTTCCCGGCCAGGGCGTCCGCTTCGATGTGGGAGTACTCGCGCACGTCGAGCTTGACCTTGAATCCGGCGGCCTGGAGCTGCTGCTGGAGGATCTGCGCGACCTCGGGCAGTTCGGCCCGGTCGGTGAACGTGCCGATCGTGATCTCGGCACCGCCCGGATTGCCGGCCGGTACGCGCTGAAGGGGCCCGCGCAGCTTCGAGGCCCACGGCAGGGCCGGCCCGAGGAGGCCATGGGCGACGTCGGCCCGTCCCTCGTAGACGCTCCCTATGATCTTGCCGGCGTCGATGGCCCCGCGCGCCGCCGCGCGAAGCCCCGCGTCCTTGAAGGGGCCGCTCGCGGTGTTGAGGTAAAGGGTGTTCGTACGAGGCATCGGCACCTGGGTGATCAGCTTCTGGTCGAGCAGCTTGGCCTGCGAGACGGGTACCGCCTCAACGATGTCGGCCTCGCCGCTGCGCATCGCGGCCGCCCGGGCGGTGCCGTCGGGCACGTACTTCACGTCGATGCCGGCCGCCTTGGCCTTGCCGCCCCAGTGGCCGTCGTAGCGGTTGAGCGTCGCCGTGGCCGTGCCGCCCGCCTTGACGAGCTCGAACGGACCGGTCCCGGTGCCGACCGGGTTCACCGTCTGGCCCTGGTAGGCCTTGGCGGCCAGGATCGACAGCTGCGGCGAGCTGAGGCGCTGCGGGACCAGGGGGTCCTCGACGGCGGTGGTGACGGCGACGGTGTGCGCGCCGAGGGCCTTCACGGAGAGGTCCACGCCGTCGAGGATGCGGGGCTTCGGCATGGCGCTCGCGGCGGCGGTCAGTGACTTCACGACCGACTCGGCGGTGAGGCCGGTCCCGTCGTGGAAGGTCACGCCCTCGCGGACCGTGAAGGTCCACGTTTTCGCGGACTGCTTCCACGCGGTGGCGAGCGCGGGCCGGGCATTGCCGTCCGCATCGAGCTTGACCAGCGTTTCGGCGGTGGACCAGCGCGACAGCTTGAAGGCATCGTCCGAGAGGGGCGACAGCGCGGAGCGCGGCGGCATCATCATCGCGACGCGGATCCGGCCGTCGCCGGAGCCGCCGGAGCTGCCGGCGCTCGAGCCGCCGTCCACGAAACAGCCGGTGAGCACGAGGGAGGAGCCCAAGGCGATCGCGGGCAGGGGTCCGCGGCGGAATATGAGGGAACTTTCGGGCAGGTGCAACGGGGGTCCCCAAGCGGGAGGTGAGGTGCGGTGGTGACCCGGACGTTAGCATAATGACAATCATGTTCAAAAGGGCGCCCGGGTCTAGCCCTGCGCGGCCCACCGCGCCAGCGTCTCGAAGTCCGCGGGGAGGAGGCCGATGCGCTCGTCGATCCGCATCAGCAGCGCCCGTGCCGCGTGCAGCTGGTCGACGTACGCGTGGTCCATGGTCGTGATGTCGTCGTCGATCCACGCGAAGGGCCTGCTTCCCGCGTACTCCAGGACGTACTGCGTCTTCCAGAAGGTGCCGCGCGGCGCCCGGCCGTGCATCGACGGCCAGTCGATGAACGGAAGCCGCGGCAGGCCCAGGTGGGGGCCTATCCAGTCGTTGGCCTCGTCCTTCCATGTCGTGGCCCAGACGAGCTCGTAGTAGTCGGCGAGCGCGAGCAGCTCGGCCCCGTGGTCCGGATTCAGCCAGACCCGCAGGGGCTTCGGGCTCTCCGCCCCCGTCCAGCCCGTCGGGCGCATTCGGTGGGTGCGGTACCCCTCGGGGCGCCGCTGGGGCTTGGCCGCGTAGGGGTTCAGCGGGCTTATGCGGGCATGAGACATGTCCCGCCGAGCTTCGCGGACTCTGGGGGGACCTCCCGTCTCGCGACGGATGAGTGTCCAACACAGGGGATGGAGGCGCGTGGTCGGACCCGGCAAAATGGCCGGATGATCGGCAACCGGATCACATACCGCAAGGCGGACGGCGTCCGTATACCCGGAACCTGGCGTCACGCCTTCATTTGCAACGGTGGGACGTTCTTCCTGACGGACCTGGTCATCTACGCCGACGGGCTCATCGACTGTTGGGGCCTGGTCACCATCGATGAGTTCGAGCAGAAGCTACGCTGCGGCTGGGTGGCCACCGACCTCCCGGAGGGCGCTGAGGCGTCGGCCCACGGCCTGGCCTCGTGGCGCTTCGGTGAGCCGCGTACGTGGCTCACCCCAGAGCTGCTGCTCGCCGAGGTGCGGGACACCGTCGACGAGTTGAACGGTCGCCCCGATTCGACCGCCCGGTGCCTGGCCGCCGTCGACGTGTTTCTCGCCGACCGAACCGAGGAGAACCGAGCCGCCACCCTCGCCGCCTACCTGGCCATCCCCGAGACCCAGCGCCACTATGCGCTCGGCGACATGGACCGTAAGGACTGGCCGCTCCAAGTGCTGGTGGCCGGGCCGGGGGACGTGACGGAGCGCTGGTCCGACGAGCCCGTCTCCCAGGAGGTGTACGACGAGGCTGTCTCCTACTTCGAGGAGCGCGCCAGGCTGATCGCCGAACGGCCCTCCCGGATTCCTGCGGACGGACCGACGACGCCGCACGCACCGGCGATCCACCTGTACCACTCGTACCCGCGGCAGCGTGTCGAGGACCCCGGCAAGGTGGCTCTGCGCAGCGACTACCCCGCGCCCATCGACATCAACGGCATCACCTACTCGTCCGTCGCACATGCTTATTGGGCTTTGTCAGTCGCTGATTCCACGGCGCAATCCGCCATTGCAGTGGCGGATACCGCATACGCCGCCCGCAAGCTGGCGGCCGACGCCACTCAGCGCGAGGGTTGGGAACACGCCCGCAGCGCCATCATGATCACACTCTTGCGCGCCAAGTACGCCCAGCACCCAGACCTGGCAGAGATCCTTCTCGCAACAGACGACGCCACGCTCATTTACGACGATGCCGATTCCACCTTCTGGGGCGACAACGCCGGCCGCGGCCGCAACTGGATCGGCCGTCAACTCGAACTCGTTCGCTCCGAACTACACGCGAAGCGTGCCGGAATCATGTAACGGATGGCGCCTCGCTCCTCGCTGGGGTCGGCTTTTCGGCATAGGGAGTTGTCGGGCAGCATGGGGCTATGAACTCAAATCCACCGGTGCCTCGTGAGGTGAAGGTCATCGATACGGCCTCACTGCTCAGGCTGGAGGAGCGGGCGGGTGAGCTCAGCCTCAACCAGCGGTTGGACCCAGGGTGGGTGATGGCGAACGCGGCGCCCGATGGTGCCCACTACCTATGGCCAGCCCTCTGGAACAGCACTCCCCATCGCCCAGACATTCCGAGGCAGCTACGGTGCGAGCTGTTGATCACGCTGTGCGCGGGAGCTCATGTGATGAGCCTGCTGGACATTCTTCCCGACGACTTCACCCCGCTGCCGAGGGTGACTTCGCGAGACGAAGGCATGTGGGTCAGCCGACTCTTGGACAGTTCGCCTTCGGTCAGGGAATGGCTTCTGAGGGAAGGTGAAGGCTCCGCAGGCCGCCTGTGACAGGCGGCGCCAGCACAGAGTTCTTACTGGTCCGTCGTAATGCGGGACCGCACTGGGAGTGGGCGGATGTTCCCACGGTCTTGGAGGGCTGCGCGGAGGCGCTGGATTTCGTCGTGCTGTTCGGCGAGCCGGGACAGCGCCAGCGCTTTGAACTCGGACGCCTCCTCCTTCATTCGGGAGAGCCGCCCCTTCAAGCTGGATACCTCGGCTTTGAGGCGGTCGATCTGGGCGAGGCGGGGGTCCGGCTCGCCGGTGGCTCCTCGGGCCCTGCCCATCCGGTTCTCGAACTCTTCCTTGATGTGGGGGTAGGTGCGGTACAGCGTCGCCCGGGGGACAGCGGCGAGGATGCTGAGCGACTTGATGTCGCATCGCAGGCCCTCGGGGATGTCCCCGGCCAAGAGCTGATCCATGGCGGCCTTCAAACGACTCTCCGCGTTGGCGTGGCGGTCATTGGGCACTGGGAGTCTCCCTACTGGCGACGGCGGCGTCGATGGATTCCACGATCCGCATGGATCGCTCGTAGGCCTGCTGGGCACGTTGACGCTCCGGCACGGACAGCCGGGGGTCGCCGAGGAACACAGCTCGGGTGTTCTCGGCGTGGTCGGCCCACGCTTGCCGGTGCTGAGGGTGATGGGTGGCTTGGGGGCAGCGCGCGGAGTCGCACATTCCGAGCAGAGGCTCGCTGGTCTTCGGAGTGCCGGCCATGTTGAGGCACAGGGCCTTGGCGGGGTCGGTGAACCAGCAGTAGTTCGCCACACCGATGTGAAGGGTCTTCGCCTTGGTCTTGAGGAGTTTCTCCACGCGACGGTCGTCAGCGACGGTGGCGGGGCCGGCGTCGTGTCCGGCGAGGGACACATCCACGCTCTGGAAAGCGGCGACCAGGTCGCGTGCGCCTCGGCCGGAGGGCAGGATGCCCTGCTGGTAGTCGTGGTAGGCGGCTACCGTGAGCCGGGTGTGTTCGACATCCTCTTCGGCCCGGGCCTCGGCGAGGAACACGGCCTGGTGGCCGCCCGGTCGGGCTAATGGTGCACTCGGGTATTGGAACTCTCTGAATGCCCCAAGCTCATGGATCCACGAGGTCCCGAGTGCCCGGTGTAACGGCGTCCGAGGCGGCATAGAGGAACTCCAGAAGTTTCCCGTAAGCGTTGCTGCCAGCTCTATCCCGTTCTGATGCGTGTTGCGTCGTTTCCGTTCCGCCATCTACCGCGTGCAGCCAGACCATGACTGCGCTGAAATGTGGGGCCAAGGCGCCAGTTGCCGCCATCGCTGCGTCCCTCATCGGGCTGGGGCCTTCGACGTAGACAACACTCAGCAGTCGGTCGAGCGGGCGGTGCAGAGCACGTGCTTCATTCCAAAGGCGACGGGCGGCTTGGCGGCGCTCTTCTCGTTCTTCCGGAGGGTCGCTCGCTGTGATGCCTCCGAGTTTGATACCCGCTTCGGTGAGCGTTCCGTGTACCAGGTTCCAGCCTTCAGCAAAGGCCACGTACGCGCTCTTGCGTGATTCGCGGAGCGCACGAGTCCGTTCAGCATCTATCTGGAGGCGTGCTTGCCCCATCTGTGACTCAGACTGGATCTTGGCCTGTTGTTCTGCCTTCCGTCCGGTGATCCATGCGGATGCCGTAGCGCCGAGTGCGCCGACAGCGGCGCCGATGACTCCACCGAGGAGCCCTGCGAGTCCTGCGTCCATGGGGTGAGTCTGGTGGGTGTCGGCCAGACACTGCCAGTGTCTTGCGAGTTGCCGATACGGACACTCAATCGGGTAGCGGTGGGGTCCGGCGGCTGATGTCTGCGGCGTAGGCGGCCCAGTCTCCGGCGGATGCCTTCTGCCACTGGACTGCGACGGTGATATGGATGCCGAGCATGCGGGCCAGGATTGCGGCCGGGACTTCTTCGGCGAGGGCGAACAGGGCCGTGGACCGGGCCTGGCCGGGTTGGATTCCGACGGCGATCAGCCGTAGGCCGAGCCGGTCGGCGCTGACGTGCTGGCCTGGGCGTTGACCTGGAAACAGCCAGGGCGTCTGGTCGGCGTGTCCGACCACTGTGTAGGGGCGGCGTGTTGCGATCAGGTCGAGAACCAGCGCGGCGAGCGGTTCGGGTAGGACGGCCGGGGAGGTTCCCAGCTGGATCGAAATGAATCGCCCCGGGTTTGATGGAGACATCGAAGACCCGGAAGGATGCCGATCATGGCTGCTCCCCGTAAATACCCCGACGAACTACGCGAGCGCGCGACGCGTCTGGCGGTCGAGGCCCGCAAGGACCCGGTCGGCCGAGCCGGCGCGATCAAGCGCATCGCCGACCAGCTCGACGTGCATCCTGAGGCCCTGCGGGGATGGGTCAAGCGGGCTGAGACCGACGAAGGCATCGTGCCGGGGACCACCAGCGCCGAGGCTGCCCGGATCGCGGAACTGGAACGTGAGGTGAAGGAACTGCGGCGGGCGAACGCGATCCTGAAGTCCGCCTCGGCTTTCTTCGCCGCGGAGCTGGACCGTCCACTGCGATGAAGGTCGCCTACATCGACCAGCACAAGAAACTGTTCGGCGTCCAGCCGATCTGCGACGTCCTCGCCGAGACGGACGCGCCGATCGCGCCGAGCACGTACTACGCCGCCCACACCCGCGCGCCGTCGGCCCGCAGCCGACGCGACGAGGAACTCACCGACGAGATACGCCGCATCCACACCGCCAACTACGCCGTCTACGGAGCCCGCAAAATCCATGCCGCCCTGGTGCGCGAGGGCTTCACGGTGGCCCGCTGCACGGTCGAACGCCTCATGCGACAGGCCGGACTGCGCGGGGTGATCCGGGCCAAGAGCCCGCGCACCACCCGCCCCGCACCCGAGACCGACCGGCCCGCCGACCTGGTCGAGCGGCAGTTCACCGCCACCGCCCCCAACCAACTGTGGGTCGCGGACATCACCTACATCAGAACCTTCTCCGGCTGGGTCTACGCCGCCTTCGTCATCGACGTCTTCTCCCGCACGGTCGTCGGCTGGCAGGTCGCCACCAGCCTCTACACCGTCCTCGCCCTCGACGCACTGGAGACGGCGATCTGCCGCCGCCGGCACACCGGCGCCGACCTCAGCGGCCTCACACATCACTCGGACCGCGGAGTCCAGTATCGAGCTCTGCGCTACACCGAGCGCCTCGAACAGGAGGCCGCCGTGACTTCGGTCGGTTCCAAGGGCGATTCGTACGACAATGCCCTCGCCGAGGCGTTCAACAGCCTGTTCAAGGCCGAGCTGATCCGCAACAAGGGCCCTTGGACGTCCATCAACGACGTCGAGATCGCCGTTGCCGAGTACATCGACTGGTTCAACCAGCGACGCCTGCACGGCGAACTCGGCCACATCACCCCTGCCGAACACGAAGCCGCCCACTACGCGGCCGAACCCCCTGCATCACTCCAGAAAACCAGCTAACTCACTCTCCACGAAACCCGGGGCTTGACACCTGGGTGGTGGCGACGCTGGCATGGCCAAGGAGGTCCCGCAGGACCAGCAGGGGATCTGCCTTGGTGAGGTAGAGAGCCATGGCGTTGTCATCGTCGGTGTCGAGGACGAGGCGGGCGGCCTGCTGGTAGTAACCGCGCACCAGCCTTTCCAGGGTGCCATGGCCATCGTGTGGCGTGTCATATGGGGGTGGACGTGCGGAAACGCGGGTTCCCACCGGTCGCGGATGCGGACGGAGGTTCGACGGAGGGTGGTCGCCCAGTCCAGGAACGGTGAGCCGTCGGACTGGACGGCGAGGAGGCCGCTCCCGCCGCCGGGGCCGACGAGGCGGAGTCGTTCGGTTGGGGTGAGCAGGTGCCAGCGACGGTAGGTGCCGTTGAGGTAGGCGCCCTCGTATGTCGGGTCTTCTACGTGGAGCGCGTGGGCGGGGTGCCATCGGGAGCCGTCCACGTGGGCGGCCCGCTCCAGCGTCGCGTAGTCGTGGACGCGGGCCAGGGCGTCGTACTCCACCCAGGTCTGTCGGCCCTTGCTGCCTTTGGTGGTCGGAGGCGCGAGCGACAACGGAACGGGGACGGCGGTGTGCTGGCGGGGGAGAGGCGGGATCTCCCAGGGCGTGAGGAGCCGCCATTCTCGAAGCCGCAAGCCGGTGGAGATGGCAAGCGAGCCGCCGGCAGCGTTCCTGCCGGTCTCGCGGCCCCGAAACGTGTGATCGGGTTCGCCGTCCGGGCCGTTGCCCGCGAGAGCGTTGAGCAGCAGATCGGAGTACGGCCGCTCCAGGTACTTCCGGGTGGCGTGCCGTCTGGCGCCCCGTACGGTTGCGAGGTTACGGGCGGTCTCCATTCGTACGCCGTCAGGGCGCAGGTAGGAACCCATGGCGTAGGAGAACGGCACCTGCTGACAGTGTCCTTCGCTCACGGCCCACTGGTAGAACACTGCGATGGTCTTGACCGCCAGGTTCCAGCTGGACGCGCCAAGCCGAACCTCCAGCGGGCCGGACAGGCGGTGCTCGGAGTACAGGGACAGGCCATCTCGCAGCCGCTGGCGGTCGGAGAACAGAGCGATGCCATGGGCGGACAGGAACTCGACCCAAGGCTTCAGTTGTAGGGCGTAGGTCTTCCATGAGCTCGCGGCAGGGGCTCTCCGCTGATCGGTAGCTCTCGCAGCCAGCGGTTGACGAACGTCGCCGGGCGGGGACCGTTCTCGTCTTCGAAGCGGAGATCATCGTCCACGAGAACCGGCATGTCGTCGCGGTTGAGCGGTGGCGAGGCGAGGTCCCAATCCTCCCCACCAGCTTTGGAGAAGTAGAAGAGAATCACCGTTGCACGCTATGTGGGACACATTCAGATGTGCCTGATATCTACGAAACTGGCAGCCATGTGATGGTTGTTGATGCAGTTCGACCGTAGTGGTGTCTCGAAGTGACAGTTCCGCTGTCACCGGCGTTGGCGGGCGCGGTCGTGGAGGCTGCCAGCGGCTTGAGTCTCCGGCAGGTCTGCGCTTCGTAGGTCCAGGTGTTGCCGAGGCTGTGGCCACCCCGACGGATCATCTTGCCTGGATGGACGTGGGACTACCCCGGCCTCGGTCGGGACGCACTCCCGTTCACGGCCATGGCGATCACCGGCGATCTCGGAGGACGCTCACTCGCTGGCGGCCTGCCAGCGTGTGGTTCAGTGGGTAGTGGTTCTGGTCCAACTTCTATGGACACGCCGTGTGACGGACGACCGTCCTCCAGGCCCTGCCCGAAACTGATTTGCCTGCTGTTGCCGAGCTGCGATGATGCCTCTGTTTCCCAGGCGGAGGGCAGTTGTTCGTTTTCGTGTGTGCGGGGTGTGGCGCTGAGCTGACTGCTCCGCTGTCCCAGGTCGTCCTGCCGGTCCACGCCCATCAGAAGTACGGGAACGGAATTCAGCTCCCGGTGCTCATGGAGTCGGGTACTTTCGCCGTGGACTCAGAGCCCTGGGGGCCGCCGTGGCGGCCGTGGGAGGAGATCCATCCGGACGAGGCGGCCGCCCGCGGTGTCTACGCTCCGGTCTACGCCCTGTCCGACGGTGCACCTGGCGCGATCGTCGTCGCGCCCGGCGATGCCCGCGGCACCGTGCTGATCCCGGAGAATCGCGGAGGCGGCTACTGTTGCGGCCTTGATGGGGCCGACGGCCCCAACGTGGCCTGCGTGGAGTGTGCCCTGCCCGTGGCGAGCCGGATCGACGACTGCTCGCTCTGGCAGGCGATATGGCTCGCCCCGAACGCCGTGCGCCGCCTTCCCGTCGACGGCGCTGACGCCGCACCGCTTTCCTGGGCGGAACTGATGGCGGAAGGGAAGGGCACGCCCCCGTTCGAGCCGATCGTCACGTGGGGGTCGAGGATGGGGGCGGGCCACTGGTCGAACCACTTGTGGACGTGGAGCCCGCAGTGGGAGGCGGCGGCCGGCCGGGCGCTCGCCCACCTGCTGGCGGCCTCGGAGGGCCGGCCCGTGATCGTCCCGGACGGCTTGGTCGGGGAGGTGTTCCAACGCGCGCTCGATGCCATGCTGCCCGCGGGTCCGCAGGCGCGGCGCGCCGTCTTGGCCGGACCGGGACGGTCGGCTCCCGGCGGGGACGCCGATATCGTCCTCGTGCCGTCCCATCCGCAGACGGGGGAGGTCTGGGCTCCGGCCGACCCGGCGGCGTACCCGGTGCCGCTGCCGTTCGAGGTATGGCTATGGCTGGCCTTCCCCGAGCCGGACCTGCCCGTCCCAGCGTCGGGCGGCCTACCCGACGGCGTCCTCCGTGACGACTTTGATCCGCCCGCGCCGCGCCCGCGTCACCTGTTCCGGGCCGATCCGGAGGCGTTCCGGAACACCCTGGTTCGGCTGCCGACCGTCCGCAGCCCTTGGCTGCGCGAGATCCTCGATAACCTCACGCCGCATATGCGGGCTGGCTTCTTCTAGCCCGTGACCCGGTCGTGGTCGGCTGGGCTGCCTCTGCCGAGTCGAGCCGGGCCGACGGTACGGCCCAGCTACGACCTGGCGAACACGGCAGCCCACAGACTGACCCATGCGTAACTCAAGGTGGCCCCTCCACGGAACCTGAGCCAAAACCGCTTCTCACCTACGCAGCCAGGAGTGAGACACGGGCACGGACAGGGCGTAGCGGGCGTGGTCGGGCTGGCCAGTGAGACAGAGAGACAGGATCAAAGCGCACAGGTAAGCGGGCCGTCCACGTCGATCATCAGCAGGGGCTTGGGGCTCATTTCGGCATGCTTCCTTATCCGTGCCCGGAGGGGCAGCTCATTTTTCGATGAGACAACGACGTCTCATTCGGGTTATGGTTGTCTCATGGCCATGGATCGTGATCAGGTGCTCCGCGCCGCCGCCGCCCTGCTCTCCCGCAAATCGACCGCCACGATGGACGAGGTCGCCCGGGCCGCCGGCATCGGCCGCGCGACCCTCCACCGGCACTTCGCCGGGCGCGACGCCCTCGTACGGGCGCTCGAAGCGTTCGGGATCCGGGAGTTCGAGGCGGCCTTCGACAACGCCCGCCTCGACGAGGGCACGGCGATCGAGGCGATCAAACGCCTCGTCGCCGAAGCGGAGCCCAACGCCGAGCTGCTGGCCTTCCTCGTCACCGAGAACCAGCTCTTCGAGGGTGAGCAGGTCAATGAGGGCTGGGCCCGGCTCGACGCCCGCGTCGGCGCGCTCTTCCGGCGCGGCCAGCACGAGGGCGACATCCGGATCGACCTGAGCCCCGCCTGGCTCACCGAGGCCCTCTACGGCCTCATCGGCACCTGCGCCTGGGCCGTCATGGACGGCCGGGTCGCGGCCAAGGACTTCTCGTACATGATCACCGAGTTGCTGCTCGGTGGCGCAAGACGGAGTGTGGAGAAATGAGCCGTACAGAACAGCTGACCCGGACGAAGGGGGCGCAGGGCCGGAGCCCCGGGCGCTGGCTCGCGCTCTCCGTGCTCGTCCTGGCCGTCCTGCTGGTCGCGGTCGACGCCACCGTACTCGGTCTCGCCACGCCCGCCCTCAGCGAGGACCTGAAGCCCACCGGCACCCAGCTCCTGTGGATCGGCGACATCTACTCCTTCGTCATCGCCGGCCTGCTCGTCTCCATGGGCTCCCTCGGCGACCGCATCGGCCGCAAGAAGCTCCTCCTCGTCGGCGCGACCGCCTTCGGCGCCGTCTCGGTCCTCAACGCCTACGCCACCAGCCCCGAGATGATGATCATCGCCCGGGCGCTGCTCGGCGTGGCCGGCGCGACCCTGATGCCGTCCACCCTCGCGCTGATCCGCAACATCTTCCACGACCCCAAGGAGCGCAGCCTCGCCATCGGCATCTGGGGCGCCACGGCCTCGGCCGGCGCGGCCGTCGGCCCGGTGGTCGGCGGAGCCCTGCTCCAGCACTTCTGGTGGGGCTCGGTCTTCCTCATCAACCTCCCCGTGATGATCGTCCTGGTCATCGTCGGCATCAAGCTGCTGCCCGAGTCCAAGAACCCGGTCGCCGGCCCCTGGGACCTGTTCAGCGTCGGCCTCTCCCTCGTCGGCATCATCGGCGTGGTCTACGCCGTCAAGCAGGTCGCCACCCACGGCATGGGCTGGGAGGTCTGGGCGGCCGCCGTCATCGGAGCGGGCGCTCTGTACACCTTCGTACGGCGCCAGTTCACGCTGCCGGCCCCGCTCCTCGACATGCGGCTGTTCAAGCACCGCGGGTTCTCCGGCGCGGTCCTCGCCGACCTGCTCACCGTCTTCGGGCTGTCCGGACTGGTCTTCTTCCTCTCCCAGTTCCTCCAGCTCGTCCAGGGCCGCGACCCGCTCGAAGCGGGCCTCGCCGAACTGCCCGCCGCCGTCGGAGCGGTGGTCACCGGCCTGGTCGCGGGCAAGTACGCCCGCAAGTACGGGGTACGGGCCCTGGTGACCGGAGGCCTCGCCGCCATCGGCATCGCGTTGGCCGCGCTCACCGTGATCCACAAGGAGACCGGCTACCCGCTGCTCGGCGCGGCCCTGCTCATCGTGGGCCTCGGCGCCGGCTTCTCCTTCACCGTCACCGCCGACGTGATCCTCTCCAGCGTGCCCAAGGAGCAGGCCGGTTCCGCCTCGGCCGTCTCCGAGACCGCCTACGAACTGGGCGCCGCCCTCGGCATCGCCCTGCTCGGCTCGGTCGTCACCGGCGTCTACCAAAGCTTCACCGCCCCCGCCTCCGTCACCGGACCCGTCGCCGACGCCGCCCACGAATCCCTCGGCGGCGCCGTCGAAGCGGCCAGGTCACTGGATCCGCAGACCGCCCAGCAGATGCTCGGCGCCGCCCAGGAGGCCTTCGTGGACGGCCTGCGGCTCGCCTCCGGCGTGGGCGCCGCCGTCTTGCTGGCCACGGCAGTGGCCGCCTGGTTCCTGCTCAAGGGCCAGGAGCTCCAGGACGGCATCGAGCACTGACGTCACGCCAGGGGATGCTGTACCGCGCGGAGTTGACAGTCCGCGGAAGCGCGGGACACCATCCCCGCGATGGAGATCACCGATCTGACCCCGGCCGAACGACGCGTGTGGGACGCCTTCCCGCGCGGTGAGCGCCTCGACTTCCAGGAGAGCCCGGACGAGGACTCCTCCGAGGGCTTCGGCTGGGGCCCGGAGCGGACCGTACGGGCCGAGGTGCTCGCCGCCCTGCTGCTGAACGGGAGTTCCGCCACCGGCCAGGTCGCGGTCCTCAACGTCAAGGGCATCCGGATCACCGGCAAGCTGGACCTCAAGTACGCCGTCGTCAACCACGCGATCCGGCTGCGCGGCTGCTGGTTCGAGCGCAAACCCGTCGTCTACGGGGCCAGGTTGCGGGTGCTGTCACTGTCCGAATCGACGCTGCCCGGACTGACCGGATCCACCGTGACCGTGGACGTCGAGCTGCGGCTGTCCTGCTGCCGCATCACCGGCCCGGTGCGGCTGGCGGGAGCCCGCATAGCCGGCGGGCTCTTCCTCACGAAGGCCGTCATCGGCACGCCCGGCGGCCCGCAGGAGGGCGAGGAACCCCCGCTCCAGTTCAACCACGCCTACATCGGCACCGACGTCATCGCCCCCTGCCTCACCGTCCACGGTCAGATGAGGATCAACGGCGCCACCGTCGGCGGCCAGGTCAACCTCGACGACGCCCGGCTCCTCGCCCCCGGCGGGACCGCCCTGCACGCCGAGACCCTGACGGTCGGCACCGACCTGCGCGCGATGCGGCTGGAGGCGCGCGGCCGGGTCAACCTCAGCGGCTCCCGGATACCCGGCCAGCTCAACCTCGCCTACGCCCGCCTCATCAACCCCGGCGGATTCGCGCTGCGCGCCTCCAGCTGCGTGGCCGGCGAGGTGTGGCTGCGCTCGTGCCCGACGATCCAGGGCACGGTGAACCTGCGCCGGTCCCAGTTCGACCTGCTGCACATACCCCCCGGCACCTGGCCCCGGCAGATCCGCGTCGACGGGCTGAGCTACCGCACCCTCGCCCCGCACCTGCCCGCCGAGCAGCGGCTGCCCGCCCTGGAGCGCGAGGAGTCGGGCTACCTCCCGTACGCCTACGAGCAGCTCGCCGCGGCCTACCGTACGGCCGGGGACGAGGCGGGCGCCCGGACCGTGCAGCTCGCGAAGTTGCGGCGGCACCGCCACACCCTGCCCCGGCACGCCCGGCTCTGGGGGCTGATCCAGGACGCCACCGTCGGCTACGGCTTCCGGCCGCTGCGCGCGGCGGGCTGGCTGCTGGCGCTGCTGGTGACGGGGACGGTCGCCTACGGCCTCCACCCGCCGAAGGAGCTCAAGGCGGGGGAGTCGCCGGAATTCAATCCGGTCTTCTACACGATCGACCTGATGCTGCCGATCATCGGTTTCGGCCAGGAGGAGGCGTTCGCGCCGAGCGGCTGGTACCAGTGGCTGTCGTACCTGCTGATCGTGATCGGCTGGATCCTCGCGACGACCACCGCGGCGGGCGTCAGCCGGTCACTCCAGCGGCAGTGACCCGGGCCCGGGCTCGGGCCCGGGCCGCGCGGGTCAGGCAGCCTTGGCCTTGGTCGCGTACATGTCCACGTACTCCTGGCCCGAGAGCCGCATGACCTCGGCCATCACCGAGTCGGTGACGGCGCGCAGCACGTAGCGGTCGCGGTCCATGCCCTCGTAGCGGGAGAACTCCATCGGCTCGCCGAACCGGACGGTGACCCGGCCGGGGCGCGGCATGCCGGCGCCGCCGGGCTGGAGCTTGTCGGTGCCGATCATCGCGAAGGGGACGACGGGGGCGCCGGTCATCAGGGTCAGGCGGGCGATGCCGGTGCGGCCGCGGTAGAGGCGGCCGTCGGGGGAGCGGGTGCCTTCGGGGTAGATGCCGAAGATCTTGCCCTCTTCAAGGATCCGGCGGCCGGTCATCAGGGCGGCGACACCGCCGTTGGCACCGTCGCGGTCGACCGGGATCATGCCGGCGCCGGTGAAGAACCAGGCCATGGCCCGGCCCTTGACGCCCTTGCCGGTCACGTACTCGTCCTTGCCGATGAAGTGGACCGTGCGGTCGCACACCAGCGGCAGGATCATCGAGTCGATGAAGGTGAGGTGGTTGCCCGCGAGGATCACCGGCCCGGTGCCCGGAATGTTCTCGATGCCCTCGACACGAGTGCGGAACATCAGGCGCATGACGGGTCCGACAGTGGCTTTGATCAGGCGCGTACGGAACAACGTGGGCCCTCCGGCATCGAAAAGCGGGGTTCTCGCACCCACCACGCGGCGGTAGTGCAGGTGAGGACGATACTCGCGGGTCCGCCCTGATCGCACATCGGGTTCACGAGGTGGATACGCAGTGTTGACGCGTGTTTCCGCCATGTTCCGCCCGCGCACCCCCGCCCGCCACCACCGTTTGCCTACCATCGGCACGCGAAAACGGGCCGTAGGGCCCCGGAGATCCCGGGATGCCCGGCCCTTGTCCGATGGGGAGTGGCAGTCATGACGCAGGGTGGCGCAGCGCGGCGCACGGTACTCGGCGCGGCGGTCGTGGCGGCGGGCGGAGCCTTCGGAGCGCTCTGCGCGGGCGCCGGGACGGCCGCGGCGGCGCAGAGCGGTCCCGGAGCGGGACCGGGCGGCGGTTCGGGGGGCGGCCCGGGCGGCAGGTACCGGGACCTGCCGACGCCGACCGTCATCGGACACCGGGGAGCCAGCGGCTACCGGCCCGAGCACACGCTCGGGTCCTACCAGCTCGCGCTCGACCTCGGCGCCGACATCGTCGAACAGGATCTCGTCCCCACCAAGGACGGCCACCTGGTGTGCCGCCACGAGAACGAGATCGGCGGCACGACGGACGTCGCCGACCACCCCGGGTTCGCCTCCCGCAAGACCACCAAGACGATCGACGGGATCGCGGTCACGGGCTGGTTCACCGAGGACTTCACCCTCGCCGAGCTGAAGACCCTGCGCGCGAAGGAACGCATCCCCGCCATCCGCCAGCGCAACACGCTCTACGACGGCCGCTGGGAGGTCCCCACCTTCGAAGAGGTGCTCCGCTGGGCCGACCGGGAGGGCCGGCGGCGCGGCAAGCGCGTATGGCTGTACGTCGAGACCAAGCACCCCAGCTACTTCCGGGGCCTGGGCCTCGGCCTGGAGGAGCCCCTCGCCAAGCTGCTGCGCCGCTACGGGCGCGACGGCCGCGACGCCCCGGTCTTCCTGCAGTCCTTCGAACCCTCCAGCATCCAGCGGCTCTCCCGGCTGGTCTCCGCCCCGCGCGTGGTGCTCCTCTCCGCGGCGGGCACCCGCCCGTGGGACTTCGAGCTGGCCAAGGACCCCCGGACGGTCGCCGATCTGGTCAAGCCCGAGGGGCTGAGGTGGATCGCGGGCTTCGCGCAGGGCATCGGGCCGACGATGGACCTGATCCTGCCGCGCGACGCCGCCGGCAGGCTCGGCGCCCCGACCACCCTGGTCGCCGACGCCCACGCCCGGGGGCTGATCCTGCACCCCTACACGGCACGGAACGAGAACAGCTTCCTGCCGGCCGAGTACCGCAAGGGCGCCGACCCGACGGCGTACGGGGACGCCTTCGGCGCTTTCAAGACGTACTTCGAGCAGGGCATCGACGGCATCTTCACGGACCAGCCCGACACCGGACTGCTCGCGGCGCAGGCCTTCCGCCCGGGCCGCGCCGCCGACCGCTAGGCCGCGTCGGGACACCCGTGCCACCGGCGGGGATCGTGACGGTGGACCACGAACGGAACCGGATTCTCCAGGCTGAACCCCTAGCGCCTGATCGCGTCAACGGTCAGGCGGAGCTTCTCGTACGAGTGGGCCGTGCCCGGAGGGGAAACCGCCGGGCACGGCCTTCGCGTCCCGCCCGGCATGGACCTGCTGAAGGCTGATCTCACCGATGTGTTCGACAAGCTCCGCCCGCTGCTCAGCGCCGAGGCGGCCGCGGAGACCGCGGGCACCGGGGTGGACGCCGCCGACCTGGAACAAGCCGTCTGGGTCAGGCTGCTGGAGCACCGGCGCATCCCGTCGGAACCCGCCGACTGGCTGCGCCGGGCGGTGCGCGGGGAGGCCCGCCGGGCGCGGCGCCGGGCCCGGCACGAAGTCCCGTACGGCCACCGCCAGCACTCCGGGACCGGCGGGGCCGGCGTGGGGGCCCGTACCAGCACGGGCGAGGAACCGGAAGACGCTCTCCTGCACCGCGAGGACAACCGCGCACTTCGATCGGCGGTCGCCCGGTTGCCAGGAAGGTGTCCGGAGCTCATGAGGGCACTTCTGTCGCCCAGGGACCTCACCTACCGTGAAATCGCAGGAGAGTTGGGTATCTCACAAGGAAGTTTGGGGCCCGTCCGTTCCCGATGCCTGGGATGTCTGCGCAGAATGCTGGCCGTAAAGGTTGCGGCTCCCGACCTGCGGGGAATGGAGCGGTAGACCAGAAGGCCACCAGGTGAGCGGGAGGCATGCGCACATGGGCATGAGCGTGACGATTTCGGCGGCAGCTGCCGAGGATGCCGAGCAGATCATCAAACTGCAGTATCTGGCGTTCCAGAGCGAGGCCGAGCTGTACGGCAACTACCGCATCCAGCCGCTCACCCAGTCCCTCGACTCCCTCAAGGCGGAGCTGGCCTCGGACACCGTCCTGGTGGCCCGCCTCGGCGACGAGATCGTCGGAGCCGTGCGCGGCACCGTGGACGAAGAGGGCACCGGCAAGATCGCCAAACTCTGCGTGCACCCCCGGCTCCAGGGCCACGGGCTCGGTGCCCGGCTGCTGAACGCGGTCGAGGCGGCCCTCGCGGGCCGCGTCGGGACCATCCGGTTCCGGCTGTTCACCGGCCACAAGAGCGAGTCGAACCTGCGGCTCTACCGCAAGGCCGGCTACACCCAGGTCGGCGGGCGCACCGCGTCCGACGGCGTCCGCCTGGTGATCCTGGAGAAGGAGGCCAAGGAGGCCACCGACTTCGCGGTCAGCGCCTAGCGCTCACCGCCACCACTCAGCGCTTGGCGCGGAGCCAGAGCATCCCGGTGATCGGCAGGATCACCGGGATGAACAGGTACCCCATCCCGAAGTCCGACCACACGGTCGCGTCGGGGAAGGCCTCGGGCCGCGCCAGGGTCCAGGTGCCCACGACGAGTACACCGGCCAGCTCGGCGGCGCAGCAGATCCGCGCCGCCTTGCGGGCCGTCTCGCCTCCGCGCACCAGCGAGTACGTGATGAAGGCGTAGACCAGGGCTGCCACGGCCGACAGTGAGTAGGCGAGCGGCGCCCGGTCGAACTCGGTGGAGATCTGGTAGATCGAGCGCGAGACCGCGCCGACGGTGATCACTCCGTAGAACCAGACGAGCAGCACCCCCGGTCCGGTGACCAGGCGCCCCCGCCCCGCCGGAGGGGTGGCGGTGTCCGTGGCGTCCGTGTCGGTATCAGGCACCGGTGCTTCCCCAGATGTCGTAGAGCCGTACTTCGAGCACGGCGAGGACGACCGCTCCCGCGGCCACCGTCACCGAGCCCCATTTGGTCCGCTCGCTCAGCGAGAGCAGCCCCGCGGCCGGGATGGCCGCGAAGGCGCCCACCAGATAGGCCAGGAAGAGCACGGTGCCCTGCCCGGGCTTCTCGCCGCGGGCGAGCTGGACCAGTCCGACCACCAGCTGGGCCAGGACCAGTACGGTCACCACGGCCATGCCGATGAAGTGCCAGTCCTTGGTCGGCTGGTCCCGCCAGGCGGCGAAACCGCACCAGGCGGCGAGGGCGAGTGCGGCCACGCCGATGGCGACCGTCAGGGCGTCGAGCATGCAGCGAGGGTATTACGGGCCGAAAGACCCGATGCGCGCACCCCTGCCCCGGGGCTTTCCTTGAAGGCATGAAGCTGCTGCATGGGAAGCTCGGCCCGCAATTCGACGCGCTGCTGTTCGACAACGACGGCACGCTCATCTCCTCGATGGAGTCGGTGCACCGCTGCTGGACCTTCCCCCAGGCTCCGTCCGGGGGGACCCCCGGGGCCCGGGAGTACGGGATCACCGAGGAGGCCTTCGCCGCGGTCGAACTCCACGGCCGCCCGGAGTCCTTCCTGCTGGCGGCCGCCCGGCTCGGCGTGGACCCGGCCCGTTGCGCGGTCTTCGAGGACGCCCCGGCGGGCCTGGCCTCGGGCCGCGCCGCCGGGATGACCACCGTGGCCTTGACCACAACGCACACGGCCGCCGAGCTCGACGCGGACGTGGTCGTACGGGACCTGTCGGCCGTGTCCGTGCTGGTCGGAGCCGATGGGGTGACCATCGGGACGGACGACCGCCCCTGACCGGTGCTGTCCGGTATATGGTCGAAATCCGTCCGCTATTCGGACGTCTTTGATCGGTCATCGGGTTCGTCTGGTTTACTGGGGCCATGACCACGACGAGCAGCCGCACCCTTGCGACCGAGGCGACGATGACGCCCGGTGCTCGTTGTATGTGTCGAATGTGCGCCTTCTGAGGGCCCCTGCCCCAGGTCTCACGCCCCGAAGCGAGACCGGCCGAGCCGTTTGTGGCACCCCCGTGTGAACCCGGACCGCTCCTGCCCCGCGCATGCGCCGACCCCGTCGTTTTCCGACGGTTCGCCCCGTATCGCGTCCCCAGATGTTTGCCCCGTGCCCGGCACCCGCTGCGCCGCGCACTCGACAGCGACGGAAATCCTGTGATCACCACATCGGGCCTCACGAAGGTCTACCAGTCCCGTGGCCGCGAGGTCACCGCCCTGGACGGCGTCGACCTCCACGTCCGCCAGGGCGAGGTCTACGGAGTCATCGGCCAGAGCGGCGCCGGAAAGTCCTCCCTGATCCGCTGCGTGAACCTGCTGGAGCGCCCCACCACCGGCACCGTGTCCGTCGACGGGGTCGACCTCACCGCCCTCGCCGGCCGGGGCCGCCGCGCAGGCAAGGAGCTCCGCGAGGCCCGCAGCCGCATCGGCATGGTCTTCCAGCACTTCAACCTGCTGTCCTCGCGCACCGTCCAGGGCAACATCGAACTGCCCCTGGAGATCCTCGGCGTCTCCGGCCGCGAGCGCTCCCGCAAGGCGGCCGAACTGCTCGACCTCGTCGGCCTCGCCGACAAGGCCAAGTCCTACCCCGGCCAGCTCTCCGGCGGCCAGAAGCAGCGCGTCGGCATCGCCCGCGCCCTGGCCGGCGACCCCAAGGTGCTGCTCTCCGACGAGGCCACCAGCGCCCTGGACCCGGAGACCACCCGCCAGATCCTCCAGCTGCTGCGCGACCTCAACCGCCAGCTGGGCCTGACCGTCCTGCTCATCACGCACGAGATGGACGTGGTCAAGTCCGTCTGCGACTCGGCCGCCCTCATGCGGCAGGGCCGGATCGTCGAAGCCGGCACCGTCTCCGAGCTGCTGGCCACCCCCGGATCCGAGCTCGCCCACGAACTGTTCCCGCTGACCGGTTCCGCGACCACCGCGGAGCACACGGTCATCGACGTCACCTTCCACGGCGAAACCGCGACCCAGCCGGTCATCTCCCAGCTGGCCCGGACCTACAACATCGACATCTCGATCCTCGGCGCTGCGATGGACACCGTCGCCGGCCGGCAGATCGGCCGCATGCGCATTGAGCTGCCCGGCCGCTACGACGACAACGTCGTACCCGTCGGCTTCCTGCGCGAGCAGGGCCTCCAGGTGGACGTCGTAGAAGCGGACGGGCAGTTCACGGACGCGGACGCGGATGCGGAAACAGGCGTGGAAGCGGACAGGGACATCAACGGCGAACTGGCCGAGCTGGTCAAGGATGGTGCGAAGTGACCTGGTCCGAAATGCAGCCGCTGCTCACGCAGGGCACCTTCGACACCCTCTACATGGTGTTGTGGTCCGCCCTGGTGACCGTCCTGGGCGGACTGCCCATCGGCATCCTGCTCGTCCTCACCGACAAGGGCGGCCTGCTCCAGAACCGCGCGGTCAACAAGATCCTCGGCGTGATCGTGAACATGGGCCGCTCGCTCCCGTTCATCATCCTGCTGATCTTCCTGATCCCGGTCACCACGGCGATCGTCGGCACCTTCATCGGCCCCACCGCCATGATCGTGCCGCTCGCCATCGGCGCCATCCCCTTCTTCGCCCGGCTCGTCGAGACCGCCGTCCGCGAGGTGGACCACGGCCTGATCGAAGCCGTCGAGTCCATGGGCGGAGGCATCCCGACCCTGGTCGGCAAGGTTTTCCTCCCACAGGCGCTGCCCTCGCTGATCGCGGCCGTCACCACCACCGTGATCACCCTGATCGGCTACTCCGCCATGGCCGGCGCGGTCGGTGGCGAAGGCCTCGGCTCCAAGGCCATCACGTACGGCTTCCAGCGCTTCGAGACCGGCTTCATGATCGCCACGGTCGTGGTGCTGATCGTGCTCGTCACGGCGATCCAGCTCATCGGCGACGGCGTGGTACGCCTCCTCGCGCGGCGCGGTCGGACAGCCTGAACCCGGCCTGAGCCGGACATTCGCCAACTTTTCCCAAGAAAGCCCGCACTTGTCGTGCTTGGGCCGTCATCCATAGAGCAAGACGCAAGAAAGGCACTCTTCGTGCGCAAGAACATCAAGCTCACCGCCCTCGCCGCCACCGCCGCGGCCGCGCTCACCCTCTCCCTGAGCGCCTGCGGCAGTTCCTCGGACCCGTCCTCCACGAAGGCCGACGGCGGCAAGACCGATGAGAGCAAGCCCCTGATCGTCGCGGCGTCCCCGTCCCCGCACGCCGACATCCTGAAGTTCGTGCAGGACAACCTCGCCGCCAAGGCCGGCCTCAAGCTGGAGGTGAAGGAGTTCACGGACTACGTCCTGCCGAACACCGCCACCCAGCAGGGCCAGGTCGACGCCAACTACTTCCAGCACGTGCCGTACCTCGACGACTTCAACAAGAAGAACGGCACCGACGTCGTGCCCGTCGTGAACGTGCACCTTGAGCCCCTGGGCCTGTACTCCAAGAAGGACAAGGCCCTCACGGACATCAAGGCCGGCCAGACCATCGCCGTCCCCAACGACCCCACCAACGAGGGCCGCGCGCTCCAGCTGCTCGCCGCGAACAACCTCATCACCCTCAAGGAGGGTGTCGGCACCGCCGCCAAGCTGTCCGACATCACCGACAAGAAGGGCCTGGAGTTCAAGGAGCTGGAGGCCGCCACGGTCCCGCGCGCCCTGAACGACGTGGACGCCGCCGTCATCAACGGCAACTACGCCATCGAGGCCAAGCTCGTCCCCGCCAAGGACGCGCTCGTCCTGGAGAAGGCCGAGGGCAACCCGTACGCCAACATCCTCGCGGTCAAGAGCGGCAACCAGGACGACCCGCGGGTCCAGAAGCTCGCCAAGCTCCTGAACTCCGACGAGGTCAAGAAGTTCATCAACGAGAAGTACCAGGGCTCGGTCATCCCGGCCTTCGGCAAGCCGGCCGCCTGATCCCGCCGGTGACACCGGGCCGGTCCCCCCGGTCCGGCCCGGCCGGCCCCGTACGCCCCAACCGGTGTACGGGGCCGGCCGCTGCCCGCTCCCGGGCAGCCCGGCCCTGCACATCCCCAGGCCGATGCTGCATGCTGTGGCCTAAGCCCCGCGGCCGCGGTCCGCAGATACGGTCCCGCGCCACGGACGCCCCGCATCACGGTCGCACCACGGTCTCAGGCTTGGAGCTGCGCATGACTACCACCTTCCCGGACGTCACCATCAGCACGGACCGGCTGGTGCTGCGCCCCTTCGAGGAAGAGGACGTCACCGCGCTCGCCGAGATGATGAACGACGAACAGGTCACCGCCTGGACCTCGGTACCGCACCCCTACACCCACGCCGACGCGGTCACCTGGGCCACGAAGACCGCCCACGCGGAGCGCACCGGGGGCCGCGGCATCGTCTTCGCCGTCACCGAGTTCCTCACCCAGCGCCTGGTCGGCATCGTCCACCTGCAGGACACCGACTGGCGCACCCGCGCCACCGAGGTCGGCTACGTCACCGCCCCCTGGGCCCGCGGCGAGGGCTACGCCAGCGAGTCCGTCCGGGCCGTGGCCCGCTGGCTCTTCACCGACCAGCGCTTCGAACGCCTCGAACTGCGCACCGCCGCGGACAACACCGCCTCCCAGCAAGTGGCCCAGAAGACCGGTTGCATCAGTGAAGGGGTCCTGCGCAACGCCTGCATAGTGCGTACCCAGAACCCCGACGGCTCCTGGGCCGACACCCGCAGCGACCTCATCGTCTGGGGCCTGGTCCCCGAGGACCTCGACGAGGACGCCGACGACTACTCCGACGGCTACGGAGACGGATACTCCGTCGGCTACGCGGACCCCCGCGCCGAAGGGCCCGACGGCTACCGGATCCACCCCTCCGACGCGAACGGATACGCCGTCTCCTCGGACCGGAACTGACCCGATGACCGGGTAGTCTCACCGTGCCCGACCCCCTCGACGAAGCTTCGCCCTCCTCCGGCCACCGCCGGGGCGGGCCCCCTCCCACAGCAGGAGACTGACGACGATGGCCGACCGGGTCACGGTGATCGGCTGGGACGGCTCGCCCCTGACCGCGGCCGCCCGGTCAGCGCTCTCCGCCGCCACCCTGGTGGCCGGCGCCGGGCACCACCTCGCACTCCCCGAAATTCCGCCCACCGCCGAACAGGTCCGCCTCGGCAGCCTCTCCATCGCCGCCCGCCGGATCGCCGGCCACCGCGGCACCGCCGTCGTCCTCGCCGACGGGGACCCCGGCTTCTTCGGTGTCGTACGGGCCCTGCGCGCCCCGGAACACGGCCTGGAGGTGGAGGTCGTACCGGCCGTGTCCGCCGTCGCCGCCGCCTTCGCCCTCGCCGGGATGCCCTGGGACGACGCCCAGGTCGTCGTCGCCCACCGCCGCACACTGCGCCGCGCCGTCAACGTCTGCCGCGCCCACCCCAAGGTCGCCGTCATCACCTCGCCCGGCGCCGGGCCCGCCGAACTCGCCCTGCTGCTCGAAGGCGTCCACCGCACCTTCGTCATCTGCGAGGAACTCGGCACCGACAAGGAACAGGTCACGGTCCTCACCTCGGACAAGGCAGCCGACCACAGCTGGCGCGACCCCAACGTGGTCATCGTCATCGGCGGCAGCGGACCGGCCGCGGCCGCTGCCGAACCGGCCTGGCTGCTGGGCCGGAGCTCCGGCCCGACCGCCGGACGGGGCTGGGCCCGCCCGCAGATCGACGTAGGAGAAGGGGAGTCCACGCAGCTGCGCGCGGCCCAGCTCGCCCGGCTCGGCCCGCGCACCGGGGACCTCGTCTGGGACATCGGCTCCGGCTCCGGAGCCCTCGCCGTGGACGCCGCCGCCCTCGGCGCCGCCGTCATCGCCGTCGACGCCGACCGACTCGCTTGCGAACGCACAACCGCCGCGGCCCGCGCCCGGGGCGTGCAGCTCCAAGTGGTCAACGGCCGCGCCCCGCACGTACTGGAGACCCTGCCCGAACCCGACGTCGTGCGCGTCGGAGGCGGCGGAGCCGTCGTCGTCGCAGCCGTGGCCGACCGCCGCCCCGAACGGATCGTCAGCCACGCCTCCACGCGCGACGAGGCGGAGGCCATCGGCCGGGTTCTGGCCGAGGGCGGCTACACCGTCGAGTGCGCGCTGCTCCAGTCCGTCGCCCTGGACACCCGGACCTGGACCGAACAACAGCGGTCCGTGGCGTTCCTGCTGGCCGCCGAGCGCCCCGTCAACCGCCCGGACCGCCCCTAGCCGCGAGGCCGGGGTAGGCTGGCCGATCGTCGCACCGCCCGGCGGATTCGGGTACGCGGCTTCGGCTGGACGCGCGACGTGGCGCAGTCCACAGAGCACCGTGGCGGTTATGGCCGACACGGCGGCGAACGGGCAGGACAATACTTACTGGTTGTCGTGCGGGCGTACGTCGAGGCCTCGTGGGCGACCGGGCAGTCGAAGAGGCATCACCGATGGGCGAGGGGTACGCATGACTGACACCGGCCAGGTTCCGGGCGAGGGTCTCCCGGACAGCACGGGCATGGTGGATCAGCCGGGTGTCCCCGCCCCGGTTCCCATGTCTTCCCCGGCGACCGGGAGCTACGCCTTCCAGGACCTCGTGGACAACCCGGCCGAGCCGGAGGACGAGGAACTGCTGCTGATGCCGAGCAGCCAGGGCGCGTGGAGCGACCCCCAGGTCGTCCCGCCGATGCCCGCCTTCCCCGAGCCCTCCGCCTACGCCGAAGGCCCTTACCCGGAGGCCCCGTACGCGCAAACGCCGTACGCGGAAGCCCCGTACGCCGACTTCGCGGGCGCCCCGGAGTACCAGCAGCCCGACCCGGTCCAGCTCCCGGTCCCCGAGGCGCCGCTCGGCTACGCACCCGTGGGCCTCGGCCACCCGCAGCAGTCCTTCGACGGGCAGCCGTTCGTCACGGAGCAGCCGCCCTTCGCCGACGCCTCCTACGGCGCCGGTGTGCACGAGGCCGGCGGCCGGGATTCCGGCGCACTGGACCTCGGCGGCCTCGTGTCCCCGCAGTCCCAGCCGCAGTCCCCGGTGGCCCCCGTCGTCGCGGCGCCGGTGCGGCGTCCGCTGCACATGGGCCCGCCCGTGCCCGAAGCCACCGGCGGAGTCGTACGCTCCCTCGCGGACCGGGGCCCGGCCGCGATGCCGGCTCCCGCCGCGGCTCCCGTGCAGGCTCCGGCCCCGGCCGTGCCCCTCGCCGTCCCCTCGGCTGTCCCCGTCCCCTCCCTCGCCCTCGCCGAGCCCGTCGCCCCGGACCTGAGCACC
Organism: Streptomyces sp. H27-H1; assembly: GCF_026627445.1. Taxonomy (GTDB): domain Bacteria; phylum Actinomycetota; class Actinomycetes; order Streptomycetales; family Streptomycetaceae; genus Streptomyces. The sequence continues at coordinate 115,689 of NZ_JAPNLJ010000002.1, read as the reverse complement.
CCGTCGATGCCCGTCCCGGTGAGCCAGTCCGGGCCCGCGACCACGGGTCCCGAGTACCTGGACTTCACGCAGGCCGAGGCCGAGCACGCGGCGGGCCTGGCGCAGCAGCCGGCCGAGACCCCGGTGCAGACCGGGACGCCCTGGAGCATGGAGCCGGCGCCGGAAGCCCTGGCGGAACCCGTCGCAGCGCCCGTGGCGGAGCCCGTCGCAGCGCCCGTGGCCTTCGCGCAGCCCGAGCCGGTCGTCGCGCCTGAGCCGCAGCCGCGGCCGGACCCGCAGTCCGTGCCCGTGGCGGAGCAGGAAGCCGTCGCCGTCCCCGTGGCCGAGCCGGTCCTCGTGGAGCCCGCGCCGGAGCCCGCCGTCGAGCCCGCCTTCGCGGAGCCCGAGCCGGTCCTCGTACCGGCACCCGAGGCCGTCGCGGTTCCCGCTGCGGAGGCCGAGGCGGCGCCGGCGCCGGTCCTGGAGCCCGCGCCGGAGCTCGAACCGCAGCCCGCAGAAACGGTGGTTCAGGCCGAAGAGCCGGAGGCCCTGCCCGAGCCCGCCGCCGTCGTCGTGCTGCCCGCGCCCGAGCCCGTCGCCGCCGCGCCGGCTGCCGACGCGGTGGCTCTGGTGGAAGCCGGTCAGGCCCCCGAAGCCGAAGCGGAGCCGCAGCCCGAGCCCGAAGCGGAGCCGCAGCCCGAGCTCGAGGCCCCGGTCACCGAGCCGGCCCCCGGCTACGCCGACGCCGAGCGCGAGGCCGTCCTGCGCGTCATGCGCGAGCGCCGCGACATCCGCAAGGGCTTCCGCCGCGACCCCATCCCGCACGAGGTGCTGCTGCGCGTCCTGGAGGCGGCCCACACCGCGCCCAGCGTCGGCCACTCCCAGCCCTGGGACTTCGTGGTCATCAAGTCCGCCGAGACCCGCCGGACGATGCACGAGCTCGCCGAGCAGCAGCGCGACGCCTACGCGAAGTCGCTGCCCAAGGGCCGCGCCAAGCAGTTCAAGGAACTCAAGATCGAGGCCATCCTCGACACCCCGGTGAACATCGTGGTCACCGCCGACCCGACCCGCGGCGGCCGCCACACCCTGGGCCGGCACACCCAGCCGCAGATGGCCCCGTACTCCTCGGCCCTCGCCGTGGAGAACCTCTGGCTCGCCGCGCGCGCCGAAGGCCTCGGGGTCGGCTGGGTCAGCTTCTTCGACGAGCGCGAGATGGTCCGCGCGCTCGGCCTCCCGGAGCACCTGGAGGTCGTCGCGTACCTGTGCGTCGGGTACGTGGACGAGTTCCCCGACGAGCCCGAGCTCGCCCAGGCCGGCTGGTCGCAGCGCCGGCCCCTGGCCTGGGTCGTGCACGAGGAGACGTACGGGCGCCGCGCGCTGCCCGGTGAGGAGCCGCACGACCTGCTCTCCGAGACGGTCGCCAGCATCCGCCCGCTCGACGCCAAGGCGCTCGGCGAGGCGTGGGAGCGGCAGAAGCGCATGACCAAGCCCGCCGGGGCCCTGGGCATGCTCGAAATCATCTCGGCCCAGCTGTCCGGCCTCTCGCGGGTCTGCCCGCCGCCGATCCCGGAGCCCGCCGCGGTGGCGATCTTCGCGGGCGACCACGGTGTGCACGCACAGGGGGTCACCCCGTGGCCCCAGGAGGTCACCATGCAGATGGTGGCCAACTTCCTGGGCGGCGGCGCGGTCTGCAACGCGTTCGCCAACCAGGTCGGCGCCGAGGTCTGCGTGATCGACGTGGGCGTCGCCGGCGACCTCCCGGCCACCCCCGGCCTCCTGCCCCGCAAGATCCGCCCGGGCACGGCCGACCTCTCCACCGGCCCCGCGATGACCCGCGAGGAAGCGGTCGCCGCCATCGAGGTCGGCATCGAGACGGCCCGCGACCTGGTCGCGGCGGGCAACAAGGCCCTCCTCACGGGCGAGATGGGCATCGCGAACACCACGGTGTCGGCGGCCCTCATCTCGGTCTTCACCGGCGTGGACCCGGCGGAGGTCACCGGCCGGGGCACGGGCATCAACGACGAGACCCACTCCCGCAAGGTCGAGGTCGTACGCCGCGCCCTGGAACTCCACCAGCCGGACCCGGCGGACCCGATCGGCGTCCTGGCGGCCATCGGCGGCCTGGAGCACGCGGCGATCGTGGGCCTCCTCCTCGGCGGAGCCTCCCTGCGCACCCCGGTGATCCTGGACGGCGTCAGCGCCGGCGCGGCCGCACTGGTGGCCCGTGCCATCGCGCCGGAGTCGCTCTCCGCCTGCATCGCCGGGCACCGCAGCGCGGAGCCGGGCCACGTGGCCGCCCTGAACAAGCTGGGCCTGCGCCCGCTGGTCGACCTGGACCTCCGCCTCGGCGAGGGCACCGGCGCCCTGCTGGCCCTCCCGCTGGTCCAGAGCGCGGCCCGCGCGATGCACGAGGTGGCCACCTTCGACTCGGCGGGCGTCACCGAGAAGTAGGACCGCCCGGTGGCGCAGCCCGTGGTGCGCGATGCCACGGGCGCGCCGAGCCTGGTCCCATGGCAGGCACCGGACCGACCGACCGCGGTCGGTCACGCACCGGACGCCCGGGGCCTTCGCGCCGTCACGGGCAGCGGCCGCGCCCCCGGTGGAGGTCCGCTGCCGAGACCACCCCGCTCGACAGCCGTGGGAACCGGGTCCCTCCCCAGGAACCGGGGGACCGGTACGGATGCGCGAACGAGATCTCCCCGGTCTCCCGCGTCGCCGTCGGCTCACCGGCCGAACCGCAGCCCCCGCGCACCTCGGACGATCCCGCACCGACCGGCCCACCCGACGACGAGCACGGCTGAACCGGCTGCCCCGGGCGGGGCTCCCGCAGGCCCTTGCGGACCCCAGGGCATGCTTCCGCCCAGGTGGGGCCGTATCTTGGACCAGCAGTACCGCACTGCACGCACTCTCCTCGCCGCTCCAATGCCGTAGCGGCCCACCCAGCCGCCCTCAGGAGCAGCCCCCGCCATGGCCGACACCCCCGCCTACCCCGTCGGACTCCGCCTAGCGGGCCGCCGCGTCGTCGTCGTCGGCGGCGGCCAGGTCGCCCAGCGCCGCCTGCCCGCGCTCATCGCGGCCGGCGCCGACATCCTCCTGATCTCGCCCTCCGCGACCCCCTCCGTGGACGCCATGGCGGAGACCGGCGAGATCCGCTGGGAGCGCCGCCGCTACGAGGACGGCGACCTGGCCGGTGCCTGGTACGCCCTCGTCGCCACCCGGGACCGCGCCGCCAACGACGCCGCCTCCGCCGAAGCCGAACGCGAGCGGATCTGGTGCGTCCGCGCCGACGACGCCGAAGCCGCCACCGCCTGGACCCCGGCCACCGGCCGCGTGGAGGGCGTCACCGTCGCCGTGCTGAGCGGCAATGACCCCCGCCGCTCCGCCGGCGTCCGAGACGCGGTCGTCGAGGGGCTGCGGGACGGCTCCCTGACCGCTGCCCGCACCCACACCCCCGGCGTGTCCCTCGTCGGCGGTGGACCCGGCGACCCGGACCTGATCACGGTCCGCGGCCGGCGCCTCCTCGCCGAGGCCGACGTGGTCATCGCGGACCGGCTCGGCCCCCGCGACCTCCTCGACGAGCTCCCGCCGCACGTCCAGGTCATCGACGCGGCGAAGATCCCGTACGGCCGCTTCATGGCCCAGGAGGCCATCAACAACGCCCTCATCGAGCACGCCAAGGCCGGCAAGGCCGTGGTCCGGCTCAAGGGCGGGGACCCGTACGTCTTCGGCCGCGGCATGGAGGAGCTCCAGGCCCTCGCCGAGGCAGGCATCCCCTGCACCGTCGTGCCCGGCATCTCCAGCTCCATCTCCGTGCCCGGCGCGGCCGGCATCCCGGTCACGCACCGCGGGGTCGCGCACGAGTTCACCGTCGTCAGCGGCCACGTCGGCCCCGACGACCCGCGCTCCCTCGTGGACTGGGCCTCCCTCGCCAAGCTCACCGGCACCCTGGTCGTCCTCATGGGCGTCGACAAGATCGGCCTGATCGCCGAGGCGCTGGTCCGCCACGGCCGCCCCGCCGACACCGCCGTCGCCGTCATCCAGGAGGGCACCACCGCCTCCCAGCGGCGCGTGGACGCCACCTTGGCGACGGTCGGCGAGACCGTCCGGGCCCAGGAGGTCAGGCCGCCCGCCGTCATCGTGATCGGCGACGTGGTGAACGTCCACCGGCCCACGGCCGGGTGACACCCCCGTACCCCCGCAATCCCGCAACCCGGCAGAGCCGTTGGCACCGCACCCAGGACAAGGCAGTATCACCCTGTGGCTGATCTCATCACCGTCGAGGACCCCGACGACCCGCGCTTGCGCGACTACACGGGCCTGACCGACGTCGAACTCCGGCGCAGGCGCGAGCCCGCGGAAGGTCTCTTCATCGCCGAGGGCGAGAAGGTGATCAGACGCGCCAAGGACGCCGGGTACGAGATGCGCTCGATGCTGCTCTCCGCCAAGTGGGTCGACGTCATGCGCGACGTCATCGACGAGCTCCCGGCCCCGGTCTACGCCGTCAGCCCGGAGCTCGCCGAGCGCGTCACCGGCTACCACGTGCACCGCGGCGCCCTCGCCTCCATGCAGCGCAAGCCACTGCCCACGGCCGAGGAACTGCTCGCCACCACCCGGCGCGTGGTCATCATGGAAGCGGTGAACGACCACACCAACATCGGCGCCATCTTCCGCAGCGCGGCCGCCCTCGGCATGGACGCGGTACTGCTCTCGCCCGACTGCGCGGACCCGCTGTACCGGCGTTCCGTCAAGGTCTCCATGGGCGCGGTGTTCTCCGTCCCGTACGCGCGGCTGGAGGGCTGGCCCAAGGGCCTGGACTCGGTCCGCGAGGCCGGCTTCAAGCTGCTCGCCCTCACCCCGCATCAGAAGGCCTCGCCGATCGACGTGGCCGCCCCGCAGACGCTGGAGCGGGTCGCGCTGATGCTGGGCGCGGAGGGGGACGGGCTGTCGACCCAGGCACTGGTCGCGGCCGACGAATGGGTACGCATCCCCATGGCGCACGGGGTGGACTCGCTGAACGTGGGCGCGGCCGCGGCCGTCGCCTTCTACGCGGTGGCCAACGGCCACCCGTAGGCCCGGGCGGGGCCCCCTCAGGGCCCCGCAGGCGGCCGATGGCGCCGCCCGAGCCTCTGGCCGGAGCTTTCCGGGCCAGAGGCTTCGCGCCGGAGCCTCCAGCGCCGACCCCTCCGCGCTAGAGCTTCTGGGCGAGCGCGATGCCCAGAGCCACGATCAACGTCACCACGACGAAGACGATCAGGCGCTGGCGCATCAGCTTCGGGTCCGGCCGTGACGGCCGCCGGCCCGTGCCCGTCGTACGGGGCGCCGGGCGGCCGCCGGTACGCCCCGCGGTGGAGCCGGACGGCCGTGAGCCGGTGCCGCGCGCCGAGGAGGGCCGCGAGTGCGGCCCGCTGTGCGGTCCCTGCCCCTTGGCCGGCGCCTTGCCCTGGCCCGCTCCGGTTCCCGTACCCGGACGTCCCGGGACGGGAGTGCCGTCGCTACGGCGCTCCGTGCGCTGCTCGGCGTACTCCTCGGGGTACTCCTCGGTCAGCCGCCCCGTCGGCCGCTCGGTCCGCGCCCGCTGCGCGGGCGGGCGGCTGTCGCCCAGTCCGTGCGCCTCGCGGGCCGCGATCTCCTTGAGCCGCATCGACAGCTGGAGCGTGGTCGGCCGGTCTTCGGGATCCTTCGCCAGGCAGGCCCGTACGAGGGGCGCGAGCGCGTCCGGAACACCCTGGAGGTGCGGCTCCTCGTGCACCACCCGGTACAGCATGACCTCGGAACTGCCGTGCCCGAAGGGCGAGTCGGCGGTGGCCGCGTAGGCGAGGGTGGCGCCCAGCGAGAAGACGTCGGTGGCAGGGGTGACGGCGGCTCCGCGGACCTGCTCGGGCGCCAGGAACCCGGGGGAGCCGACGGCCGTGCCCACGTGGGTGAGGGTGCTGGCGCCGGTGGCCCAGGCGATCCCGAAGTCGATGATGCGCGGGCCCTTGGGCGACAGCAGGATGTTCGAGGGCTTGAGGTCGCGGTGGACCACGCCGGCCTCGTGCACGGCGACCAGCCCCTCGGAGAGCGCGGCGCCGATGGCGGCGATCGCCGATGCCGTCAGGGGGCCCTCTTCGGCGACCTTGTCGTGCAGGGAGGGGCCGGGGACGTACTGCGTGGCGAACCAGGGGCGCTCCGCCTCCAGGTCCGCGGCGACCAGGCGCGCGGTGCACCCGCCGCGGATCCGCCGGGCGGCGGAGACCTCGCGCGCGAAGCGCGAGCGGAACTCCTGGTCCTCGGCCAGGTCCGGCCGGATCACCTTGAGCGCGACGCGCTGGCCGCGCCGGTCGGAGCCCAGGTAGACGACGCCCATGCCTCCGGCGCCGAGGCGCCGGTGCAGTCTGAACGAGCCGACGACACGCGGGTCCTCGCGTCGGAGCCGCATCATCGCCATGTCCACCCCGCTGACCGGTCCTCCTGTTGACGTGGCACAGCTTACGGACCATCCGGCATGCGCGCTCAGAGGCCGCGCCCTCGCCCGGAGATTCGATTGTCAGTACGGGGCAGTCCACTTGGGGATTCCCCGGACCACCGCTAGGACGCATGTACGGAACGGGGCGGTTCGCTCAAGCCCGTCTCGGGCCAAGGGAATTGGGGTGGCCGGTGGTATATCGGGGGGAGGGGTGCCCGCCGCGGCGCGCGGAGCCGTCCGGTTGATCTTGGGACCGCCTGGTCGGCGGCCAGACGTGTGCGGTGAGTAACGGAAGTGAGCGAAGTCACTACGCTCCGGTGATCCCCTCCGGGAAGACCCTCAGAGCGGGGGGCGGGTCTCCACCCAGGGGAGTACACGCGGGGTGGACTCCTCATCCTCCTGGAGGCCTGGCAATGGGTACGAAGGCATGAGGCCAGGAGCCTTCCCCGCGCCTAGTGTTGAGGACAAGCGGTGGGTGGAGCACTCGCCCCCCGAGGTCACAAGCCCGCCGCTGCCAAACGACAGGGAGAGGACCATGGCGGACATCGCCCGGCAGGGACGCAAGGCATTCGCGTTCAACAGCCATGAGTCCGGCCGTCGCCACCCACTGGTGGCCGCGGCGATGGTGCTCCCCCTGGCCGCCCTCCTGCTCTTCCTCTTCGGAGGCTTCGACCAGGTGGTGGCGCAGGCGTCGTCCGTAAGCGTGATGCTGGGGCGCTGAGCGGCGCCCCGGGCCCAGGAGAGCGGCCTGGGCCGGGACTGTCACCGGCCGAACCCCGTGGGGACGGGGGAGCGGTCGACGGACGGCAGGTGAAGGGTGCTGCGCGTAAGGCTGGGGAGCCGGACGCGCAGCACCCTTTTTCATGCCCTCATGCCGTCATGCCCTCATGCCGTCATCGCTCATGGCCCCCAGGCCCAGGCCCAGGCCCGGGCACTGCCCGGCCCCGCCCCCGGGGTGTCCGCGGTGCTGCGTACCCTCGTCCCGAGGAGCACCCGCCCGGGGCGCTCGCCGGCGCGGGGGAGTGGCGATGGCGCGGTCGGGCCCTGAGGGCAGCGTCTGGAGGCTCGTGCGGCAAGGCGTCCCACTGGGCGCGGTCACCGTGGAGTCCGCCGATTTCCCGTGGCTGCACGGCCGCTTCGCGCCGGAGCCTGGCTTCGGCCGGGTCGCGTCCTGGTTCGAGGCCGTCCAGAAGGTCATGGCGGCGGAGACCGACGACGATTCCTTCGGCGAGCGCTTCGACGAGGTGTACGCCCCGATCGCCGGGGAGCTGACCCTCCTTTCGCCGGACGGTCTGCCGGTGGCGGATTTCCTGCTCCACATCGAAGGCGCCGAGGCGTGGTTCCGCTGGAGCGAGTGAGCGCGGCCGCGCTCGCCGCGTACGCGGGCGCGAGCGAGTACGTACTGCTCGCGGACCGGGACGACGGCACCGTCGTCCGCTGCGGGGAGGTCGTGGTCAAGGCGCACGGGGAGGACAGCGACCCCGAAGCCCTGGCGGTACGCGTCCGGATCGCCGGGGACCCGGCGCTGGCCGGAGTGCTGCTGGCGCCGCTCGGCCCCGGGCTGGGCCGGGTCGGACGCCGGCCCGTCACCCTGTGGCCCTACGGCGCTCCGGTCGCCCCGGACCACCCGGAGGAAGCCCCCTGGGAGCCGGTGGCGGAGCTGCTGGCCGCCCTGCACCGGACCCCGCTGCACCACCTCCCGGGCCCGGTCCCCCCTATGCGCGGACCGGCGAAAGTGGCCCGCGCCCTGCGACGCCTCGACGCGGCCCGTCCGCTGGCGGCCCCCGCACCGACCGCGGCCTCCGATCCGGCCACTGTCGCGGTCCCGCTCACGGCACCCGTCCGGGCCCCTGCCGCCGTCCCCGCCGCCCCGGCCGGCGCGGACGCCGACCCCGACGCGGGGGAGATGGCGCGGCTCGTACGGGCCGCCGCCGGGACGCTGCCCGGGTGGGTGCGCGGGGAGGCCCCGCCGCCACCCGGCGGGGCGCTCTGTCACGGAGACCTGCACCTCGGACAGCTGGTCCGGGGACCTGCCGGCCGCTGGCGGCTGATCGACGTAGACGACCTGGGACTCGGCGCGCCCGCCTGGGACCTCGCCCGGCCCGCGGCCTGGTACGCGGCCGGGCTGCTGGACACGGAGACCTGGCTGCGCTTCCTCGACGCCTATCGCGCCGCCGGCGGACCGGCGGCCGGTGCGCCCGGCAGCGACCCCTGGCCGGAACTCGATCTCGCCGCCCGCGCGCTCACCGTGCAGACGGCCGCCCTCGCCCTCGCCAAGGCCGCCCGCGAGCGGCGCCGACTCGACGACGTGGAACGGTTGATGGTGGACGCCTGTGCCCGAATTGCCTCCCTCCCGCCCGACTTGGAGCCGCGGACTCCGTCGTAGGGTGAGCCTCATGCCACCGGGTACGCATCCGGTGTCGACGCGAACGGCGAGGAGTTGATCCGGTCATGCAGTGTCCGAAGTGTCACGCGATGATGCACACCTACAACCGCAACGGTGTCCAGATAGAGCAGTGCAGCGGCTGCCGCGGAATCTTCCTCGACTACGGCGAGCTGGAGTCGCTGACCCGCCTGGAGTCCCAGTACACCTCCCAGTACGGCCAGGTCCCGCCGGCCGCCGCCCCGCCGGCGCCCGCTCCGTACCCGCAGCAGCACGCCGCCCCCGCGCCCGCCTGGGGAGCCCCGCAGCAGGGCGGCTACGGCCACGGCCACCACGGCAACCGCAAGGGCGGCTTCGGCCGGATGCTCTTCTCCTCCTGAGGCAGCGGGGGTGGGGGCCCGGAAACCACCGGGCCCCCACCCGTCTCAGGGCCCACAGCGGACCGCACACGCGAAAGCCCCGGCCGTGGGAACGGCCGGGGCTTTCGGATGCTGGTGCGCGATACTGGGATTGAACCAGTGACCTCTTCCGTGTCAGGGAAGCGCTCTCCCGCTGAGCTAATCGCGCGGGACCACGTACACGGTGCGAGCACCGAAGATGGCAGGTTTGAAGCGTACTACGTGCGCGATACTGGGATTGAACCAGTGACCTCTTCCGTGTCAGGGAAGCGCTCTCCCGCTGAGCTAATCGCGCGGGATCCTTGCGGACCAGTGGACGATACTGGGATTGAACCAGTGACCTCTTCCGTGTCAGGGAAGCGCTCTCCCGCTGAGCTAATCGTCCTTGGAGGTGGAGACGGGATTTGAACCCGTGTAGACGGCTTTGCAGGCCGTTGCCTCGCCTCTCGGCCACTCCACCATGGAGCCGGCAGGGGGTCCTCGGGAAGATGATCCCCCACCTAGAGCGGACGACGAGACTCGAACTCGCGACATCCACCTTGGCAAGGTGGTGCTCTACCAACTGAGCTACGTCCGCAGGTCAACCGTGTTCGCTCCGGGGTGTTCCCCCTTCGCTCCCTGGCGACGTGTTGAACTCTAGCGGATTCCCGGGCCAGCTCAAAAACGCGTTTCCGCAGCGTGCTGCCGCCCGATCACCGCCGGTCACGCGGCGTACGCCGCACCGGCGCCGGGGCATCGCCGGTCATAGACTCGCAGCCGTGCACGACCTGCCTCCCCTCGCCCGCTTCGGCGGCCTTCTCGCGACCGATCTCCGAGATGTCACCACTGATCCCGCCGCCCTGGACTCCACCGGCTTCTGGGCGGTGACGGCCGATTTCGAAGGCCGTCTCGTCTGCGCGCGCTTCGGGGACATACGCCCCGACCCGGTGCCCGCACCCGTCCCAGGCGCCTGGCGCGGCCCCGACGCCGACGAATGGACCTCCTCCCTCGGCCGCGACGCCTACATCGCGGGCGTACGCCGCATCCGCGCGCACATCGAGGCGGGCGAGGTCTACCAGGCCAACCTCTGCCGCGTGATGTCCGCGCCGCTTCCCGACCCGGCGGGCGCCGACGTGGACGCCCTGACCGCGCTGCTCGCGCGCGGCAACCCGGCCCCGTACGCAGGAACGATTCGGCTGCCGGCCCACGGCGTCGAGATCGCCACCGCGTCCCCCGAGCTCTACCTGCGCCGCACCGGCCGCCTCGTCGAGTCCGGCCCGATCAAGGGCACCGGCCGCACCGCCGCGGATCTGCTGCCCAAGGACCACGCCGAGAACGTGATGATCGTGGACCTCGTACGCAACGACCTGGGCCGGGTCTGCGCCACCGGCTCCGTCACCGTCCCCGAACTGTGTGTGCTCGAAGAGCATCCGGGCCTCGTCCACCTCGTCTCCACCGTCGCCGGGGAACTCGCCGACGGCGCCGGCTGGCCCGAGCTGTTCGCCGCCACCTTCCCGCCCGGCTCCGTCACCGGAGCCCCCAAGTCCTCGGCCCTGCGGATCATCGAGGCCCTCGAGACCGCCCCGCGCGGCCCCTACTGCGGAGGCATCGGCTGGGTAGACGCCGACCGCGGCACCGCCGAGCTCGCCGTGGGCATCCGGACCTTCTGGATCGACCGCAAGGCCCCCGGCGGCCCCCGGCTGCTCTTCGGCACCGGCGCCGGGATCACCTGGGGCTCCGACCCCGACCGCGAGTGGGCGGAGACCGAACTGAAGGCCGCCCGGCTGCTGCGGGTAGCGTCGGGAGCCATCGAAGCGAACGCGCTCGAAGCGCGGACGGACGAAAACGGGAGGACCGTACGGTGAGGATCTGGCTCGACGGAGCACTGCGGGACGCCGACGAAGCGAAGGTGTCCGTGTTCGACCACGGCCTCACCGTCGGCGACGGGGTCTTCGAGACGCTCAAGGCGGAGCACGGCACGACCTTCGCGCTCACCCGGCACCTGGAGCGGCTGACCCGCTCCGCCCGCGGCCTAGGCCTGCCGGACCCCGACCTGGACGAGGTGCGCCGCGCCTGCGCCGCCGTACTGGAGGCCAACCCGCTGCCGCTCGGCCGGCTGCGGGTCACCTACACCGGAGGTGTCTCTCCGCTCGGCTCCGACCGGGGCGACGCCGGCCCGACCCTGATCGTCGCCCTCGCCGGGACCACCCGCCGCCCCGACACCACCGCCGTGGTCACCGTCCCGTGGGTGCGCAACGAGCGCTCCGCCGTAGCGGGCCTGAAGACCACCTCGTACGCCGAGAACGTGGTCGCGCTCGCTGCCGCCCACCGGGCGGGCGCCTCCGAGGCCCTCCTCGCCAACACCGTCGGGCGGCTCTGCGAGGGAACCGGCTCCAACGTGTTCGTCGTCCTCGACGGGCAGCTGCACACCCCGCCCGTCTCCTGCGGCTGCCTCGGCGGCATCACCCGGGCCCTGGTCGCCGACTGGTGCGGGGCCAAGGAGACCGACCTGCCCCTCGAAGCGCTGGAACAGGCGGAAGAGGTCTTCCTGACCTCCTCCCTGCGCGACGTCCAGGCCGTCGTACGGATCGACGGGCGCGAGCTGGGCTCCGCCCCCGGCCCCGTCACCGCCGAAGCCATGCGGATCTTCGACGCCCGCTCCGCCGAGGACACCGACCCCACGTCCTGACCGGGGCCGGACATACCCACTGTCATTCGGGTCGCGGGGCGGGTAGAACTCGACTGATGACCACCACCCTGCGGCCGAGCGGGCCGCTTCAGCAGAGCACCGGCGGGGCGCGCTCGCGCCCGTACGAGATCCGCGTCAACAGCAGGCGCGTCGGCGCTCTGCTGCTCGCCGCCGACACCCCCTTCGGGCCGACGGTCGCCGAGATCCGCGATCTCACCGTCGAAGAGCCCGACCGCCGGCGCGGCCGGGCCACGGTGGGCGCGCTCGCCGCCGAGGAAGTACTGCGCGGCTGGGGCTGCCGGCGGGTCCGGATCTCGGTCCCGGCCGACTCGGCGGGCGGACTGCGGCTGGCAGGCTCCCTCGGGTACGCCGAGTACAGCCGCAACATGGCCAAGGAGCTTCCGGCCGAGCCGCCCGCCCTGTCCGAAGGGGTGGCCGGCCGCCCGATGGGGGAGGCCGAGTTCGAGACCTGGCACTCGGCGGCGCTGGAGGGCTACGCGCAGAGCTGGATCAACCGCGGCATGCCGGCCGGGGCCGCGCACACGAAGTCGGCGAACGACCACGCGTCCATGCTGCCCCTGGGCCTGGCCACCCCGGACGTCAGCTTCAGCGTGCTGGAGGCGGCCGGCGTCCCCGTAGGCACCGTGTGGGTGGCGCCGAACGGCCAGGACTCGTACGTCTTCGATGTCGCGGTCGACGAGGAACACCGCGGCCGCGGCTACGGCCGGGACCTGATGCTCCTCGCGGAACGCACCGCCCTCGCCACCGGCCACCGGGTGCTAGCCCTGCACGTCTTCACCGACAACGTCCCGGCCCTGCGGCTCTACGAGTCCCTCGGCTACCGGACGACGAACTTCAACTACGCCAAGGACCTGATCTAGCGCCGTGACCGGGGAAGCCCACCGGGTTGCGACGCGCGGGCGCCGTCCTTCGGATCAGGCCGGGCCCGCGGCGAGCAGCCGGTCGGCGATCTCCACGATGCGCTCGCGCAGGCCCTGCTGGCTCTTGCCGCCGTCGAGCCGCTCCCCGTCGATCACGTACGTCGGGGTGCCGGTCACGCCGATCGCCTTGCCCTCGGCCTGGTCGGCGTCCACGATCAGCATGTGCCGGCCGTCGATCAGAGCGGTGTCGAACTCCTCGGCGTCCAGGCCGAGCTCACGCGCCACGTCGACCAGTACGGGCTCGCCGCCCTTGGCGAGGTCCGCGGCACGGGCCAGTACGGCCTCCACGTAGGGCCAGCCCTGCCCCTGCTCGATGGCCTCCTCCGCGGCCTGCGCGGCGGCGAAGGCGTGCTTGTGCTTCTCCAGCGGGAAGTGGCGCAGCCGGATGTCCAGCCGGTCGCCGTAGCGGGCCCGCAGGGCGCGCACGTCGTCCAGGGCGCTGTGGCAGTCCGGGCACTGGAGTTCGCACCAGACGTCGAGGATCACGGAATCGGTCATACGGACAGTCTCCCAGCCCGCGGGGCCGAGCCCGGACCGGGACCTCGGGAGGAGACGGGACCCGGAGATGTCCCGGAGATCCGCCCGCGGCGGGCTCCGGCCGTGGCCGGAGCGAGGGTCGCCGGTGCAGGATGGATGGGGACACAACGCCCGGCCCGCCGGCCGGGTCCGACTGATCGAACCGCTCCTGGAGGCCCCGCATGCTCGCCGAGACCATTTGCTCCGCGGTATCCGCGGCGGGCCTGGGCATCGCCGCGCTGACCGCCTACCGCAAGCGATTCCTCGCGGCCACGCGGATCGCGGCGTACTCGCTGGTGCCCGTCGGCCTGGTGATGACGGGCGTCGTGCAGTGGGCGGCCGGGATCGTCTTCAATCCGACCGTCTGGGCCGGGTTCGCCGTGCTGGGACTGGCCTGGCTGCTCTTCATGACCACCCGCGCGATAGAGCGGCGCGGACTCGGTGCGGGGGATCTCGGTGCGGGGGAGGGGGAGGGGGCTCGGAAGCGGTCGAAGGCCGCCAAGGGCCGGCCCGCCCAGGAGGCAGTGGCCCCGGCCGCCTCGGCCCCCTCGCTGGGTGACGGAGCCCGTCCGCGGTCGACCCAGGCCGCCGCTCCCGCCGAGGACTTCTCCGACATCGAGGCGATCCTCAAGAAGCACGGCATATGACCGCGGCAGGCGTGGCCCCGGTCGCCCGGGATCCGCGGGGATCCGGGCCGGGAACCACCTGAACTGACGGGATCCGATGAACTCACGCGCTCCGTCTGGCGTGTTGAGCGGTGCGCGGCGGTCCGCTGCGCCATCATCGCCCCGACATGCTCGACACAACGCCGGGTGAGCCGGCTGTTCCCGCGCCGGCCCCCGTTCCCGTCGCCGAGGAGCCCAGAGGCTGCCTCTTCGCGCTCTCCCAGCCGCCCCTGATGATCTTCCTAGGCGTTATCGGCGGCTTGTTGCTGCTCGCCGCCCTGCACGATCTCTTCCTGCTCTGACCGCCCTGACTGCTCTGAGCCCGGCTCCGCCTCCAGCTCCGATTTGCGCCGGGCCCGGTAGGCGGCCACGTGCAGCCGGTTCCCGCAGGTCCGGCTGTCGCAGTAGCGCCGTGAGCGGTTGCGGGACAGGTCGACGAAGGCCCGCCGGCAGTCCGGGGCCTCGCAGCGGCGCAGCCGCTCCTGTTCGCCCGAGACCACGATGAAGGCCAGCGCCATTCCGCCGTCGGCCGCCAGGTGGTCGCCCACCGAGGCGCCCGGGGCGAAGTAGTGCACGTGCCAGTCGTAGCCGTCGTGGTTGGTCAGCTGCGGGGTGGTGCCGGCCGTCGCGACCAGCTCGTTGATCAGCACGGAGGCCACACGCGAACTCGGCGTCGCGAAGACCTGGGCGAATTTGCCGCGCACCGTCCGCACGCCCGCGAGGTCGCGGGCGCTGAGCTCGCCGACGTCGCTGATCGCGTAGTCGTGGACGAACCCGCGCAGCGCGGTCACGTCCGACAATCCGTCGGGCTGCTCCGTCTCGACCGAGGTGTTCACCAGCGCGACGACGACGTCGAGCGCGCGACGGGTGTCGTGGGGGATCTGCACGGGGTCTCCCTGAAGGGCCGGGCCTGCGGTGACGGGCTGCTGCCGCCGCTGGTGGCCGACTCTAGCGGGTCACCCCAAAGCGCACCGGCGCCGTCCACGCGGGTGGCTTCCGCGTGAACAGCGCCGGCACTTCCGTATGTGGTTGTCCGCCGTGCACCGTCGCCCCGAGTCGGACGGTGTCGTGCGGCCCCCGGGCTCAGCCGGGGGAGGGTTCCCTCTGTGTGCCTGGCTCAGGATTCGGCCAGGATGTGGGAGAGCTCCTTGTCGAGGTCGAAGTGCCGGTGTTCGGTTCCTGGTGGAACCGCGGCGTCCGTCCGCTTGAGGAACGACTCCAGTGCTCGGGCGGGTGCTTCGAGCAGGGCTTCTCCCTCCGGTGAGCTCAGGGCGATACAGACGACCCCCTGACCGTGACTGCGGGACGGCCAGACACGGACGTCGCCGGTACCGGTGGGCCGGTGAAGGCCCTCGGCGAGGAGGTCGCGGGCGAATACCCATTCGACCGTCTCCTCGGCGCCGGTGTGGAAGGTGGCGTGCACGGCGTAGGGGTCGGCCGTGTCATACCGCAGGCCCGCGGGAACAGGCAGTGAGGACTCGCTCGACACAACGAGGCGCAGGTGCAGCTCGCAGCTGACCGTGGTGTTCATAAGCGCCAGGGCCTTTCGCTCAGTGTGCGCTCGGGGATTCGCACGTCGGCGAAATCGACATGCCACCTACGGTGCCGTTGTAAACCCCTCTGACCGTTTTGCGGACCTCTGGGTCCCTCGAACGGCGGATCCAAACCGCCGTTCGCGTGTGCTCGGGTCTCCGGTAGATTCGACCCCATGAACACGGGGAGTGACCGCGAGGCCAACGAGCCCGCAGCCGAGTCCGCAGCAGAATCCGCGGCAGGGGCCACCGGCGGATCCGGCGCCGGGACCGACGCCGGGACCACGGACGAATCCGCCAAGGAATCCACCACCGCCGAGGCGCCGCACGTCTCCAAGGCGCCGGCCTTCGTCAAGGCCCGCAGGGGCCTGCACCTGAGCTGGCAGGTCGGCGTCTTCGTCGTCGGCCTCGCCGTCATCGGCGCGGGCATCGCCATGCTGGTCCTGCCCGGCCCGGGCTGGGTGGCGATCTTCGCCGGCCTCGCGATCTGGGCCACCGAGTTCGCCTGGGCCCACCTCGCCCTGCGCTGGACCAAGCGCAAGGTCAGTGAAGCCGCCCAGAAGGCCCTGGACCCGAAGGTCCGCCGCCGCAACATCATCCTGACCGGCATCGGGCTCGTGATCGCGGGCGTCCTGATCGGCTTCTACCTGTGGAAGTACGGGCTCGTGCTGCCCTGGCACCGCGACGTGGAGTGACCTGCCCGCCCATGGCGGAGAGCACCGCTGACATGCGGTAATGTTTGCGGTGCGTCCGGGCGATTAGCTCAGTGGGAGAGCACTTCGTTCACACCGAAGGGGTCACTGGTTCGAACCCAGTATCGCCCACCCGGACCAGAGGCCCGGAGACTTTCACAGTCTCCGGGCCTCTGGCGTTTCACCCGTCCGGCCCCCTCCCCGGCCCCTGTCGGGCTACCTCAGCCGGCCGATCGCCTCCCGCAGCCGACGGGCGTCGCGCAGCCGCTTCTCGTAGGTGGCACCCACCGCCAGCAGCAGCACCCCCGCCAGGGCCGGCGGCAGCCAGCGGGGCAGCGCGTCCACCACCTGGACCACGTACGGGGTCAGCTCGTGCAGCGCCACCGCCACCAGCGTCGCGCCGCCCAGCAGCAGCGGCGCCCGGAGCCGGCCGCGGGCGCCGGCCAGGGTCACCGCGAGCGCGGCCGCCCCCAGCAGCAGCGGCCGCAGCCAGTGCGGGTCGCCCCACACCGCGAGGGTGCTGGGCAGCAGGGTCGCCGCCAGGCCGGGACCGTACGCCGTCCAGGACCCGGCCTGCGGGTCCCGGCGCCGCCGTGCGAAGCCCACGGCCAGCGCCGCCGCCGTCACCGGCAGGGTGTACGCCTCCGGCACCGTGACCTCCGAAGCCGCGAGCCGCACCCAGGTCGCCGCGAGGAACAGCGCCCCGGCCGGCCAGCCCGCCGCCGACCGGCGCTCCGGCCGCACCGCAGCCCCCGCGCACACCACCCCGGCCAATGCCAGGACCAGCGCGAGCACCGGCGCGTCCCCGGTGGCCAGGGCCACGGCGAGAAGACCCGCCGCGGCCGCCGCGGCCTCCGCCGGCACCCGTACGACACCGAGCCGCGGCCCGAGCGCCGCCACCACCGCCGGGACCACCAGCACCGTCGGAGCCCACCAGGCCACCGGCCGCTCCAGCAGGGCGCCCAGCGCCACCGCGAGCAGCGCCGCGTACCCGACGGCGAGCGCCGCCGCCCCCGAGCGGGTCCACAGCGGGGCGGGCCGGTACGCCGCGCCCGCCGCGCAGGCGGCCCCCAGCAGGGAGAACACCCCGAAGGTGGCCAGCCGGCCGTCCAGGGCCGCCACGGACACGCTCCCGGCCCCCGCCAGCGCGCAGGCCGCCGCCGCGATCCCGACACCCGCGGGAACCGCGCCGCCGACCGCCGCCGTGGACCGCAGAGCCAGTGCCCCCGCCGCCAGCGTCACCGCGAGCTGGGCCGCGAAGACCAGGCCCGGGGCCGGGTCGAGCACCACCGGGGCCGTGAACAGCGCCGCCCAGCCGAGGACCACCGCCGCCACCCCCGGCTCCGCACGGCCCGGCACCGCCCGGACCAGCCACCACGAAGCCACGGCCGTCAGCAGCAGCACCACCAGTGCCGCCGCCCCCGGGCCGTTCCCGGCCACCGGAGCGGGCGTCGTCACCGACCACACCTCCGCCAGCACCCGCAGCCGGCCCAGCAGCACCGTCGCCACCCATGCCGAGGCGGCCACCGCCTGCAGCGCGGCCACCCCCGCACCGGCCAGGGCCAGACCGCGCCGAACCCCACCCGGCAGCACGGTGACCCGTACCGCCCCCAGCAGGGCCAAGGCCACCACCAGGTATCCCACCGCCGCCCAGGGCGGGCTCAGCTCCGTCGCCGCCGGGCCGCCCAGTGCGGCCACCGTCGCGAGGCCGCCGGCCGCGGCGAACGCCACCGCCGTCCCGGCGGTACGCCACGCCACCGCGACCGCCATCACGGCGACCGCAGCCAGCAGCGCCGACGGACCCAGCGCCGCGCCCGCCGAACCCGCCGCCACCGACTCCGCCAGACCCGTCAGCAGCGCCGCCGCGCCCAGCACCGCACCCGCCGCCCCCGCGAAGGAGGACCAGCGCCCAGGCCGGAGCAGCGCGAGCCCGGCGTCCAGGGCCGCCATCGCCAGCAGAGCCCAGCCCAGCTCCAGACCCGTCGCCCCGGCGGCCAGCGCCGCCAGCGGCAGCGGGAGCTGGGCCGTCAGCAGCGCCGCGGGCACGGGGGCCCGGAGCGCCGGCAGCGCCCGCCCGTACGAGGCCCACGCCGCGGCCAGTACCGCGGCCGCGCCCGCCGTGTACGCCGTGCCGTCCACCTCCGGCATGCCGACGGCGTACAGCGCGTACGCGTCCAGCACCGTCAGCAGCAGACCGACGGAGGCCACCGCCTCGGCCGTCGAGCGCAATCCCCGGCGCAGCAGACCCACCGGGGCGCCCAGCGCCGCCGCCGTCACCGCGGCGAGCACCGCGCTGCGCCCGGCGATGCCCAGGGAGCCCCAGCTGACCAGCGTGAACGCCAGCGCCGCGACGGCCAGCAGCACCGCGCCGAGGACCAGCAGCACGTTCTGCGCACTGGGACCCGAGGCCTCCGTCGCCCGCGCGGGCACGGGCGGGCGGGCCGGCGCACCCCACGCGAGGGGGGTCTGAGCGCCCAGCAGCCACGCCCGGCGGCTCAGCAGGAAGTGGCGCCGGGAGTCTAGTTGGATCAGTTCACGGTCGATGAGCGCCAGCTCCTCGGCCGGCGGCAAGGGGTTGTTCATGGTTCGGATTGTGGTGCCCGTCACCCCGTCAGGACATGGGTGCGCGTACTCATCCCGGGATGAGTTCCGGCTGAGTACCGGGTGCGCGCCCCCGCCGCGCGCAAGACTGGAGTCATGGACCCGAGCAGCCGCAGCGGCGGCGCGGACGGCGCCGACAGGACCCGCGCCGGCCACCCCGCGCCCCCCGCCAACCCCGTTGACCGCTGGACCCGTTACCGCTTCCGCAACGTGTGGGACCTCGACGCCCCGCCCGCCCGCGTCTACGCAGCCCTGGAACGTCCCGAGTCCTACCCCCTGTGGTGGCCCCAGATCCGCGCCGTCGCCCCCGGCGCCGACGGGAACAGCGGCACCGCCCTCATCCGCTCCGCCCTCCCGTACACCCTGCGCGTGAGCGCGGCCGAGCGTCTGCGCGACCCCGCGCGCGGAATCCTCGAGGTCGCCCTGCGCGGGGACCTGGAGGGCTGGGCGCGCTGGACCGTACGGGCGCGGCCTGGTGGGACACGCGCCCTGTACGAGCAGGAGGTCGAGGTGCACCGGCCCCTCATGCGGTTGCTCGCGCTCCCCGGGCGGCCGGTGTTCCGGCTCAACCACACCCTGATGATGCGGGCCGGCCGGCGCGGGCTCGACTCGCATCTGGCGGCCCGGCCGGAAGCGGTTTGAACCAGCCCCGGGCCTTCTGTATTGTTCAGTCCGTTCCCGGGCGATTAGCTCAGCGGGAGAGCACTTCGTTCACACCGAAGGGGTCACTGGTTCGATCCCAGTATCGCCCACCGGGACAGGCCGGTCCGTCTGATGACGGACCGGCCTTCCGCATGTACGGAGGCTCGCGAGGAACCGCGAAGCCCCCGGTGAGGACCTCGCGAGGACCCCCGCCCCCTCACGCCGCCGCAGGCATCTCCGGCCGCAGCGGCCAGTGCGGATTCACCGATTCCGGTGTGCCCTGCCGCGCGAACCACGCCTGCAGCCCGCGCGCCTGAGCCGCGTGCCACACCTGTTGCAGCGTGTGCAGCTCTCCCGGAGTCAACCGCTCCAGCCGGCCGGCGAACCTGCGCCCCACGGCCCGTACGAGTTCCAGGGACGCCAGTGCGTCCGCACCGGCGTCATGGGCCCCCTCCAGTTCTATTCCGTAGTGCGCGCACAGATCCGTCAGCGTCCGGCGTCCCTTGCGGTAGCGGTCCAGATGCTTGTCCAGCACCCGCGGATCCAGCACCGTCAGCGGCCTGTTGTCCAGGTACCGGGCCAGCGAAGAAGCCCGGTGCCTGCGCAACTCCCGGTCCAGCAGCGTCAGATCGAACGGCGCGTTCATCACCACCACCGGACGGCCCGCCACCTGCTGCTCACCGAGCGCGCGGGCTATCTCCTCCACCACCGGCGCGGGCCAGCGCCCGTTGTGCTGGAGGTGT
This sequence comes from Streptomyces sp. H27-H1, assembly GCF_026627445.1. Taxonomy (GTDB): domain Bacteria; phylum Actinomycetota; class Actinomycetes; order Streptomycetales; family Streptomycetaceae; genus Streptomyces. The sequence continues at coordinate 95,484 of NZ_JAPNLJ010000002.1, read as the reverse complement.
TCATCGGTCAGACCGTGCACTTCCGTGGCCCCCGGAGGTACCGGGATGCCGGGATTGACCAGCCAGCGCGTCGAGCGGATCCGGCCGCCCGCGCACTCCTGGACGATGAGCGCGGCGGAGACGATCCGGTCCCGCTCGACGTCCACCCCGGTCGTCTCAGTGTCGAATGCGGCCAGCGGGCCCTCATACCAGCGTGTCATGGCGAACTCCTCGTCACCCGTCGGCAGATGGCCCCACCCGGGCATCGCGCCCCAGGCCCCGCCACCCTTGCCCGAATCGGTGATACCCGGGCTCTTTGCCCCGTACGCCGTTTGCGGCACGCCGACTGCGGAGACAACTCAACTGGGGGACCGCACACATGACCGGTCGTCAACCCCGACACCCTGACACGTACGTGAAGCGGCCTGACACGGCCGAGCCCGGAAGGCATGGGGAGCCGGCCATGGCGCTCGCGCAGCCCGAACCGGGCGGGGTGCTCGCAGGGCAGATCGATCCGCGGACCGACCCGCGGAACGGACCGCTGCGCGGCACGCTCGCCACCACCGCCTGCATGGAGACCCTCCAGGTGGGATACCTGCACGCCGTCGTCGCCGCGGCCGGCTGCTCGCTGTCCCAGCCCTTTCCCGACAACGGCATCGACTGGCACGTCAGCCACGGCGCCCCCGAGCACGTCGTCGACGACGAGGTGACCATCAAGGTCCAGCTCAAGGCGACCTACCAGATACCGCCCAGACCGGCCGGGCCCACCTTCGGCTTCACCCTCGACAACGAGCACCTGGTGAAGCTGGCCCGCTCCCCGGTCGCCGTGCACAAGATCCTCGTCGTGATGCTCGTCCCGCGGGAACGCGACCAATGGCTGGGCGCCGGACACGACCGGCTCGACCTGCGGCACTGCTGCTACTGGACCAATCTCGCCGGGCACCCCGTGACCGGCCGGCGCCGGACCACCGTACGGATCCCCACCACGCGGATCTTCGACGACCGGGCGCTCTGCGAGATCATGACCCGGGTCGGGTCGGGAGGGACACCTTGATGAACTGGCAGTCACCGCACCTGGAGCCGCTGTCCGCACCGGAGTTCGCCGCGGACGCCCCCGATCCCGCGCAGGTCGACCCGCTCGTGCTCGGTGCGCTGCTCCACCGGCACGGCTGGCTGCGCCGCGGCGGGGCGGCCGGACGGTACGGGCGCTGGACGCCGCCCGCCCCGTACGCCACGGGCAGCGGCGGCGCCAGCCTCCTCGTCCCCGAGAACCGGGCCTTCCCCGACTGCGCCGACCTGCTCGAAGAGGCGCTCGCCGCGCTCTCCCGCAGCGCGCTGCCGTCGGCGCGCGAGGTCCTGTACGGGCTGAGCGTGCCGAGCGACGAGATCCGCTGGGAGCGCGAGATCCCGCGAGGGGCCCACGGACTGCAGGGCGAGGCCGACTGGACGCTCCAGGAACAGCTCCGCTCGGCCGCGCGCCAGCTGCTCCTCGCCGGGGCCCTGGCCGACCGGGCGCGGGCCGGCTACTACGGAGCCCGGCACCGGGGCCGGGCGGAGCGGGCGCTGGACGGGATCCTGGTCGGGCCGGCTCCGGGCGGGCGGCGGCTGACGGCGTACGTCCCCGTCGACGGCGGCCGGGGCACCGTGACCCGGCTGCACCACGCGCTGCACGCCGCCCGTGAGGCCGTGGACTACCGGCGCGCCACCGGGGGCATGGAGGCCTTCGACGCGGCTGTCGAGGCCGGGGTCAGCAGGGAGCTCGCCGAAGCGCTCATCTCGCTGGTCCGAGGCTCGGAGGGGGCCCGGGTGGCCCTCGCGTGGGCCCCGGCGGCGGGCGTCCCGGCGGGGTGCGCGGCCCGGCCGGAGCCGGTGGAGTTCTCGCCCGGCGACCTCCCGGTGCTCCGCGAGGCGGCGGCGCGGTACACGAGGGACGAACCGGCGGTAGCCGTCCGGGTGGCGGGCGCGGTGGTCCGGCTGCGCAGATCGGCCCCGGGCGGTGGGGGCACGGTCCGGCTGCGGGTCCTCGCCGGGGCGGAGATCCCGTACGTCCGGGTCGTGCTCGACGAGGAGTCCTACCGGGTGGCGGGCCACGCGCACCTGGTCGGACTGCCGATCCGGGTCAGCGGGCGGCTGCAGCGGCGGGGCGGTTTCCGGCGGCTGACGGACGCCGCCGACGTCACGCCGGTGCCCTTGGACGAGGTCGAGCGGGACCGTCTGATGAAGTCCCTGGACGGGGACGAGGCCCTCGACCCGGGGGACGTCCTCCCGTCGGACGACTGACCCGTTGCCGGGGGCGGACCGCTGCCGCTGCGCGGGACCCCGTCCCCTACCCGCCCTTCCACCGTTCCCCGGGCTCCGCCCGGACCCGGTCCTCAAACGCCGGACGGGCTGAAAGATCAAGCCCGCCCGGCGGTTGAGGACCGGGCGCCCCGGGCGGGGCGACGAGTAACCGTTTAGGGGCGGAGCCACTCCGCTCGGTACGATTCAGGCGCGCAGTGTTCGCTCGCGCACCCCCTGAGTCAGGAGAGACCGGTGTCAGACGTCCGTGTGATCATCCAACGCGATTCCGAGCGGGACGAGCGCGTGGTGGCCACGGGCACTACGGCGGCGGAGCTCTTCGCCGGCGAGCGCACCATCGTCGCCGTCCGCATCGCGGGCGAGCTCAAGGACCTCAGCCGCGAGGTGCAGGACGGCGAGACCGTCGAGCCCGTGGAGATCTCCTCCCCGGACGGGCTGGACATCCTGCGCCACTCGACCGCGCACGTCATGGCGCAGGCCGTGCAGGAGCTGTTCCCCGAGGCCAAGCTGGGCATCGGCCCGCCGGTCCGGGACGGCTTCTACTACGACTTCGACGTGGCGAGGCCCTTCACTCCCGAGGACCTCAAGGCCATCGAGAAGAAGATGCAGGAGATCCAGAAGCGCGGCCAGCGCTTCGCCCGCCGCGTCGTCACCGACGAGGCGGCCCGCGAGGAGCTCGCGGACGAGCCGTACAAGCTGGAACTCATCGGCATCAAGGGTTCGGCGTCGACCGACGACGGCGCGAACGTCGAGGTGGGCGGCGGCGAGCTGACCATCTACGACAACTTCGACGCCAAGACCGGCGACCTGTGCTGGAAGGACCTCTGCCGAGGCCCCCACCTGCCCACCACCCGTAACATCCCGGCGTTCAAGCTGATGCGCAACGCCGCCGCCTACTGGCGCGGCAGCGAGAAGAACCCGATGCTCCAGCGCATCTACGGCACCGCGTGGCCGTCGAAGGAGGAGCTGAAGGCCCACCTCGACTTCCTCGTGGAGGCCGAGAAGCGCGACCACCGCAAGCTCGGCACCGAGCTCGACCTGTTCTCCGTACAGGACGAGATCGGCTCCGGCCTGGCCGTCTTCCACCCGCGCGGCGGCGTCATCCGCCGCACCATGGAGGACTACTCGCGCAAGCGGCACGAGGAAGAGGGCTACGAGTTCGTCTACACCCCGCACGCCACCAAGGGCACCCTCTTCGAGAAGAGCGGCCACCTGGACTGGTACGCGGAGGGTATGTACCCCCCCATGCAGCTCGACGGTGGTACCGACTACTACCTCAAGCCCATGAACTGCCCGATGCACAACCTGATCTTCGACGCGCGCGGCCGCTCGTACCGCGAACTGCCGCTGCGCCTCTTCGAGTTCGGCACCGTGTACCGCTACGAGAAGTCCGGCGTCGTGCACGGCCTGACCCGCTCGCGCGGTTTCACCCAGGACGACGCGCACATCTACTGCACCAAGGAGCAGATGGCGGAGGAGCTCGACCGCACGCTGACCTTCGTGCTGAACCTGCTCCGCGACTACGGTCTGACCGACTTCTACCTGGAGCTGTCGACCAAGGACCCGGAGAAGTTCGTCGGCAGCGACGAGATCTGGGAAGAGGCCACCGCGACGCTCCAGCAGGTCGCCGAGAAGCAGGGCCTGCCCCTGGTTCCGGACCCGGGCGGCGCCGCGTTCTACGGCCCGAAGATCTCGGTCCAGTGCCGCGACGCGATCGGCCGCACCTGGCAGATGTCGACCGTGCAGCTCGACTTCAACCTGCCGGAGCGCTTCAACCTGGAGTACACCGGCCCCGACGGCACCAAGCAGCGCCCGGTCATGATCCACCGCGCGCTCTTCGGTTCCATCGAGCGGTTCTTCGCCGTCCTGCTGGAGCACTACGCGGGCGTCATGCCGCCGTGGCTCGCCCCGGTCCAGGCGGTCGGCATCCCGATCGGCGACTCGCACATCGAGTACCTGCAGGCGTTCGCCGCCGAGGCGAAGAAGAAGGGCCTGCGCGTCGATGTGGACGCCTCGTCCGACCGCATGCAGAAGAAGATCAGGAACCAGCAGAAGCTGAAGGTCCCCTTCATGATCATCGTCGGTGACGAGGACATGGCCGCGGGCACCGTCTCCTTCCGCTACCGCGACGGTTCGCAGGAGAACGGCGTCCCGCGCGACCAGGCGCTGGCGAAGCTCGTCGACGTCGTGGAGCGCCGCGTCCAGGTGTGACGCGTCCCCTGCTGCCGCAGGGATCGAGCCCCCGGGGAACTCAGTTCCTCGGGGGCTCCTCTTCGTCCTCCCGCCGGAAGGCCTGGAGCATCCAGGACGAGAACGAACCCGTCACCGCGCCCAGCAGCGCCAGCCCGCCGGCCATCATGAACGCCGCGATGATCCGTCCCCCCGGGGTCACCGGGGCCATGTCCCCGTAGCCCACCGTCGTCAGCGTCTCGCAGACCCACCACACCGCGTCCCCGAGGGTCAGGATCGAGGCCCCCGGGGCCCGGCGCTCGAAGTGGTGGACCCCGAGGGCGCCCGCGAAGCCGAGCAGCCCGGCCGACAGGCCCGCGTACGACATCACGCGCGCGTACAGGTTCCGGCGCGGGCGGTTGTAGCGGGCCTGGACCGCGTCGTGGACCTTGACCAGGCGCAGCGGCCGCAGCATCGGCAGCAGCACGACCAGGGTGTCCAGCATGTGCAGGCGCACGAAGTGCAGGGGCCGCAGGCCGCTCAGGATCAGCCGGGCCGCGTAGTCCACGACGAAGCACAGCCAGGTCAGCAGCACGACGCCGACGCCGATGGCGCGTACGAGGGGGTGGACCTCGTAGGCCAGGACGGCGAGGGTGAAACCGGTGAGGAAGATCAGGGAGGCGAAGAACAGCGGCAGTTCGGTCCGGCGTTCCCAGGCCTTGTCGCGGGTCTCGGGTGCATCGTGCATGGGCTCAGCATCGTGGGTGCGCCGTAGCTCTTCGCCCCGGCGACACGCCGCTCCGGGCCAAGGTCATATGCTGCATCCCATGACGATTGAGCCGGAGCAGCAGATCGGTGTGGGCACGCAGGACGCGTTCCAGCGTCTGTGGACGCCCCACCGGATGGCCTACATCCAGGGGGAGAACAAGCCGACCGGGCCGGAGGCCGGGGACGGCTGTCCCTTCTGTGGTATTCCGGACATGTCGGACCAGGACGGGCTGGTCGTGGCCCGGGGCAAGCACGTCTACGCCGTGCTGAACCTCTACCCGTACAACGGCGGCCACCTGATGGTCGTGCCGTACCGGCACGTGGCCGATTACACGGACCTGGACGCCGCCGAGACCCTCGAACTCGCCGATCTCACGAAGCGGGCGATGGTCGCGCTGCGCAAGGCCTCCGGTGCGCACGGGTTCAACATCGGCATGAACCAGGGCCAGGCCGCCGGCGCCGGGATCGCCGCGCACCTGCACCAGCACATCGTGCCCCGCTGGGGCGGGGACACGAACTTCATGCCGGTCGTGGGCCACACCAAGGTGCTGCCCCAACTCCTCGCGGACACCCGCCAGATGCTCGCCGACGCCTGGCCGGCCTAGGGTCGTGGCCGGGCCGCCCGCGGGGGTTCAGGCATCGTAGACGTCGGCCTTGCGCGGTGCGGCGTCCTGGACCGCGCCACTGACGATCATCGAGCGGTTGGTGAAGCGTTCGGTGTCGACGCCGTTCTCCTCCAGGACCCGCATCGCGGCGGTGTGCACCGCCCGCAGGACCGGGGTCGCGGCGCGCATCGCGTCGTCCGCCATGAAGCGGTGGCGCCACGGCTGGCCGGCCCAGACGTGGCGGACGCCGAAGGGCTCGGGGAGGACGAGCTTGCCGCCCAGGAAGTCCAGGACCGGCGGGTACCAGGTGAACGGCGCGCGCACGGCGAGGCGCACGACCTCCGTGGCGTCGACCAGCGGCAGCGGCCGCTCCACGGTCTCCCAGAACCGTACGGACTTGGGGACCTCGACCACCGGGGCCTTCGACTTGGTGGTGAACAGGCCGTGCACCGGGCCGAGCGCGTGCCCGGTGACCTCCACGCGCAGCGTCTTGTAGAGCACGGTGACCGTGACCAGCATGGTGATCACGAGCTGGCCGTCCCAGAGCGGGTACTGGATGCCGAGGTAGTGCCGGTTGCCGGCGCTGAACTGCTGCTCGTTGCAGATCCGGGTGATCTCGTGCGGCTTGATCAGGAAGGTGTCCACGTCCGCTCCGGTGGGGCGGGTCACTTCCTTGGCGCCCTCGCCGACCGGGGTGACGATCCAGTGCATGATCGAAGCGGGCGGGAGGCCGCCGGTGTGCAGGGGGCCTCGCTCCAGTTTGCGCAGCTGGGTGTCGATCGCGCGTATGACGTCCCAGCTGCGGAAGGGGTGGATCTCGTGGCCCTCGGTCTTGGGCGCGAGCTCCTCGGCCATCTGCCAGCTGCCCCAGCGGGTGCCCATGCCGAGTATGCCCTTGGGGCCGGCGTAGAAGACCGAGTTGCTGCGGTCCTCGGCGGTGAGCTTGGCCAGGGATTGGCGCAGGTCCTCGCGGGCCTTCTCGTCGGGGTTGCCGGGGACGGCTTCGGGGATCTTGGCGGCCACCCCGCCGCCGCCCGCGAGGAGGCCGTCCCAGCGGGAGCGCAGGTCCAGGGCGGTGGCCTCGCAGAGCCGGCGGGCGAAGAACCAGCCCAGGGCGGGGGCGATGATCATGGCGCGGAGGTAGATGCCGAGGAGGCCGGTCACCGGCAGCCGGAACATGAGTACGGCGGCCACCAGGCCCACGCCGACGAGGAGCGCCGTGCCCAGCCAGGAGGCGCGCTTGGCCTCGGAGGAGGCCAGGGCCTTGCGGACCCAGAACAGGCCGAGCCACAGCAACAGGCCGGGAAGGAACAGCACTCCGCAGACCAGCATGATCATGCGGAGCTTGCGGTCGCGCTCCTTGCGGATGCGGGAGGCGGCCAGACAGTGCTCGACGACGGTCTGCGGGTCGGCGCCGAAGGACTGGATGAGGGGCTTGCGGGCGGCCGGGATGGTGCGGGCCTCGACCGCGCGGCAGAAGGCCTCGCCGAGATTGGGTTCGAGGAGGGAGATCTTGCCGGGTTTGACGACCGACTCGTGGTACTCGTTGTTGGCGTCGAGTATGGAGGCCAGTGCGGTGTCCGCCGCGCCGTCCCGGTAGGCGGCGGAGGCGAGGGCGTTGGTCGCGGCGGTCTGGCCGCTGCCGCCCTGGAGCGGGATCTGCGCCCCGGGCCTGAAGTCGAATCCGTCGTCCGCCACGGCTGCCCCCATCGCTGTGCGTCGTACTCGTGTGCGGGCCTGCCCGCGATGCCGCCCGCTCCGGGCGGTGTTCCCGGCGCGGTGTGTGTGCCCTGTCCGCTCGGTCTACCCGTTCGGACCGCCCGCCCCACGCGCGGACGAGCCTATCGGCCGATTCCTCCCCATGGTCATGGGACAGGTAAATGCCGCCCACCGCAAGCGGGTTGGATGAGCGGCCGGAATGACGCTATGTCAATTAAGTTCCCTTCTCTGTCTGTTCGCGTAGCTTGTCCGCTATCTGTGGTGGCATCGGCTCGTGGCGCGCGTACGTCCGGCTGAACAGCCCGGTGCCGTGCGATACGGAGCGCAGCTCGACGGCGTACCGGCCGATCTCGATCTCGGGGATCTCCGCGAGGACGCGGGTGCGTCCGGGGCCGGCCGCGTCGGTGCCGACCACACGGCCCCGGCGGCCGGCGAGGTCGCTCATGATGGGGCCGACGTACTCGTCGGGGACGAGTACGGAGAGCTCGGCGACCGGTTCGAGGAGCTGTACGGCGGCCCCGGCGGCGGCTTCGCGCAGGGCGAGGGCGCCGGCGGTCTGGAAGGCGGCGTCGGAGGAGTCCACCGAGTGGGCCTTGCCGTCGAGCAGGGTGACGCGTACGTCGACCAGCGGGTAGCCGGCCGCGAGCCCCCGGGCGGCCTGCGCGCGCACCCCCTTCTCCACGGACGGGACGAACTGGCGCGGAACGGCCCCGCCGACGACCTTGTCGACGAACTCGATGCCGCTGCCCGGCGGCAGCGGCTCGACCTGGATCTCGCAGATGGCGAACTGGCCGTGCCCGCCGGACTGTTTGACGTGCCGTCCGCGGCCGGCGGATTTGGCGCCGAAGGTCTCGCGAAGGCTGACCTTGTGCGGGACCGGGTCGACCTGGACCCCGTACCGGGTGCGCAGCCGTTCGAGGGCGAGGTCCTGATGGGCCTCGCCGAGGCACCACAGGACGAGCTGGTGGGTGTGCGGGTTCTGTTCGAGCCGCATGGTGGGGTCTTCGGCGACCAGCCGGGCCAGCCCCTGGGAGAGCTTGTCCTCGTCGGCCTTGCTGTGGGCCTCGATGGCGAGGGGGAGCAGCGGGTCGGGCATGGACCAGGCCGCCATGAGGAGAGGGCGGTCCTTGGCGGAGAGGGTGTCGCCGGTCTCGGCGCGGGTGAGTTTGGCCACGCAGGCCAGGTCGCCGGCGATGCAGTGGGCGAGGGTGCGCTGCTGTTTGCCGAAGGGCGAGGTCAGGGCGCCCACGCGTTCGTTCGCCTCGTGGAGAGCGCCGTCCTCGTGACCGCGGTCCGTGAGCCCGTGGCCGCTCACGTGGACCGTCTCGTCGGGGCGCAGGGTGCCGGAGAAGACGCGGACGAGCGACACGCGGCCGACGTAGGGATCGGAAGAGGTCTTCACCACCTCGGCGACGAGCGGCCCGTCGGGATCGCAGGTGACGTCGGGTCGGGCCGCGCCGTCGGGGGTGGTGACGGTGACGGGCGCCCGCTCCTGAGGGGTGGGGAAGCCGCCGGTGATCAGTTCGAGCAGCTCTACGGTGCCCAGGCCCTTGCGGGCTCCGTCGGCGGCGGGGGCGGCCATCAGGACGGGGTGGAAGGTGCCGCGGGCGACGGCGCGCTCCAGGTCGTCGACCAGGGTCTTGAGGTCGACGTCCTCACCGCCGAGGTAGCGGTCCATGAGCGTCTCGTCCTCGCTCTCGGCGATGATCCCCTCGATCAGCCGGGCACGGGCGTCGGTGATGAGGGCGAGCTCGCCGGGGTCCGGGTCGCGCTCCACGCGGTCGCCGGAGGCGTAGTCGTAGACGCGCCGGGAGAGCAGCCCGAGCAGGCCGGTGACCGGGGCGTGGCCGTCGGGGGCGGCGGGGCCGTGCAGGGGCAGGTAGAGCGGGCGTACGGCGTCCGGGTCGTCCGCTCCGAAGGCGTCGCCGCACACGGCGGTCATCTGGGTGTAGTCGGCCCGGGCGGCTTCCAGGTGGGTCACGACGATGGCGCGCGGCACGCCGACGGCGGCGCATTCGTCCCAGACCATCCGGGTGGCTCCGGAGAGCCCGTCGCCGTCCTCGGCGGCCGAGACCACGAAGAGGGCCGCGTCGGCGGCGCGCAGGCCCGCCCGGAGCTCTCCGACGAAGTCGGCGTAACCGGGGGTGTCCAAAATGTTGATCTTGATTCCGGCCCACTCGACGGGGACCAGGGAGAGCTGGATGGATCGCTGGCGGCGGTGCTCGATCTCGTCGTAGTCGGAGACGGTGGCGCCGTCCTCGACGCGCCCGGCCCGGTTCACGGCGCCGGCGGCCAGGGCCAGGGCTTCCACCAGTGTGGTCTTGCCGGCTCCGCTGTGGCCGACCAGCACGACGTTGCGTACGGACGCCGGACGGTCGGCCGCCGGTGCTCTGCCGGCGGCTCCGGATTGGTGTGATGCGGCTCCCACGATGCTCGTGCCTCCCGATTGGAGGGGAAATGGGCTCCTTCGAGCTTTGCACTGCCGTCACACCGCGTCCATACGTCGTACCGGAGCCGCCCGGGAGCCGCCCGGGAGCCGCCCCGCGAGGCATCGGGGGAGGGACCCGGAGAAGGCGTCCGGGGGAGCGTCCGCAGGAGCGCCCGGGACGGCTCCCCGAACGTGGCGAACGGCCTGAGATCGGCTTGCGCCGAGTGAACCGGTGGGTGCGCGGCGCCGACGGCCCGGGGCCCTGGCTACGATGGGCCAGCCGGTGGCCGTGGTGGCCGTGCGGCCCAGCGACCCTCCGGGAAGGCCATGCTGAACAAGTACGCGCGTGCATTCTTCACGCGTGTTCTCACGCCATTCGCCGCATTTCTGCTCCGAATGGGAGTGAGTCCCGACGCGGTCACGCTCATCGGCACGGCCGGAGTGGTGGCCGGAGCCCTGGTCTTCTTCCCCATGGGCGAGTTCTTCTGGGGCACGATCACCATCACGCTCTTCGTCTTCTCCGACCTGGTGGACGGGAACATGGCCCGCCAGGCCGGCGTCTCCAGCCGGTGGGGCGCGTTCCTCGACTCCACGCTCGACCGGGTGGCGGACGCGGCAATCTTCGGCGGACTCGCGCTCTGGTACGCGGGCTCCGGCGACGACAACGCGCTGTGCGCGGTCGCCATCTTCTGTCTGGCCAGCGGGCAGGTGGTCTCCTACACCAAGGCCCGCGGCGAGTCGATCGGGCTGCCGGTGGCCGTCAACGGGCTCATCGAGCGCGCCGAACGCCTGGTGATCACGCTGGTCGCGGCCGGTCTGTCCGGGCTGGAGACCTTCGGGGCCCCCTCGTGGATCGGCCTGCTGCTGCCGATCGCGCTGTGGGTGGTCGCGGCGGGCTCGCTCGTGACCCTGATCCAGCGCGTGGTGACCGTACGGCGCGAGTCGGCGGAAGCCGACGCGGCCGCTGCGGCCGCCGCTCCCTCCGAAGGCGGTACGGCCTGATGGGCAAGGCACAGGACAAGCTGGTCGACAGGCTCTACGGGCTCGGCTGGGCCGGGGTCAAGAAGCTGCCCGAGCCGGCCGCGCAGGCCCTCGGCCGGCGGATCGCGGACTTCGTCTGGAAGCGGCGCGGAAAGAGCGTGCTGCGCCTGGAGTCGAACCTGGCCCGGGTGGTGCCGGACGCGACGCCGGAACGGCTGCACGAGCTGTCGCACGCGGGCATGCGCTCCTACATGCGGTACTGGATGGAGTCCTTCCGCCTGCCGACCATGGCCAAGGAACGCTTCAGCACCGACGTGCAGATGAAGGACGACCACATCCTGCGCGAGGCCCTGGCCTCCGGACGCGGAGTCGTGGTCACCCTGCCGCACCTGGCCAACTGGGACCTCGCCGGCGCCTGGGCCGTCACCCACATCGGCGTTCCCTTCACCACCGTCGCCGAGCGGCTCAAGCCGGAGACCCTCTACGACCGCTTCGTCGCCTACCGCGAGAGCCTGGGCATGGAGGTGCTCCCGCACAACGGCGGAGCCGCCTTCGGCACGCTCGCACGGCGGCTGCGCTCCGGCGGGCTCGTCTGCCTGGTCGCGGACCGCGACCTGTCGGCCTCCGGGGTGGAAGTGGACTTCTTCGACTCCGCCACACGGATGCCGGCCGGACCCGCCCTGCTCGCCCTGCAGACCGGCGCGGTCCTGCTCCCGGCCACCCTGTACTACGGGGAGGCGCCGCAGATGTACGGCCGGATCCATGCTCCGGTGAAGGTGCCCGGCACGGGCACCCGGCAGGAGAAGACGGCCGTCATGACCCAGGCGGTCGCCGACGCCTTCGCGCAGGGCATCGCCGAACACCCGCAGGACTGGCACATGCTCCAGAGGCTGTGGCTGGACGATCTGGACACCGCCGGCCGGCCCGAGGAGCACCCCGCGTGAAGATCGGCATCGTCTGCCCGTACTCCTGGGACGTTCCCGGCGGGGTCCAGTTCCACATCAGGGACCTGGCGGAGCACCTGATCGGCCTCGGACACGAGGTGTCGGTCCTGGCCCCGGCGGACGACGAGACCCCGCTGCCCCCGTATGTGGTCTCGGCGGGCCGGGCGGTGCCGGTGCCGTACAACGGGTCGGTAGCCCGGCTCAACTTCGGCTTCCTGTCGGCTGCCCGCGTGCGGCGCTGGCTGCACGACGGGGTCTTCGACGTCGTGCACATCCACGAGCCGACCGCCCCCTCGCTGGGCCTGCTGACCTGCTGGGCGGCGCAGGGGCCGATCGTGGCCACCTTCCACACCTCCAACCCGCGCTCCCGGGCGATGCTCGCCGCCTACCCGATCCTGCAGCCGGCGCTGGAGAAGATCAGCGCCCGGATCGCGGTGAGCGAGTACGCGCGGCGGACCCTGGTCGAGCACCTGGGCGGCGATGCGGTGGTCATCCCCAACGGCGTGGACGTGGACTTCTTCGCCAAGGCCGACCCCAATCCCGCCTGGTCGGGCCAGACCCTCGGCTTCATCGGCCGGATCGACGAACCGCGCAAGGGCCTGCCCGTCCTCATGGCGGCCTTCCCGAAGATCGTGGAGGCCTGCCCGGACGTACGCCTCCTCGTGGCGGGCCGCGGCGACGAGGAGGAGGCGGTCGCCTCCCTGTCGCCCGAACTCCGCTCCCGGGTCGAGTTCCTCGGCATGGTCTCCGACGAGGACAAGGCACGGCTGCTGCGCAGCGTCGACGTGTACGTGGCCCCGAACACGGGCGGCGAGAGCTTCGGCATCATCCTGGTCGAGGCCCTCTCGGCCGGCGCGGCGGTCCTCGCCGCCGACCTGGACGCCTTTGCCCAGGTCCTGGACCAGGGAGCGGCGGGCGAACTCTTCTCGAACGAGGACTCCGGCTCCCTGGCCGCGGCGGCGATCGCCCTCCTGCGCGACCCCGCCCGCCGCGAGGAACTGAGCATCCGCGGCGCAGCCCACGTACGCCGCTTCGACTGGTCGACGGTGGCGGCGGACATCCTGGCGGTCTACGAAACGGTGACCGACGGCGCGACGGCGGTGGCGGAGGACGAGCGGGTACCGCTCCGCACCCGCCTGGGCCTCTCCCGCGACGCGTAGCCCGCGACCTGCTGACCGGGTCGTGCAACCCGGGTCGTTCGCCCCGGATCGCATCCGCCGGCTCAGCCGGCGGAGACGACCCGGTCGGGCCGGCCGCCGGGAGCAAGGGTCACTTCGAAGACCTGACCCCCCGCGGTGGTCATGCGGATCCGGTCCGGGGCCGTCCACACGACCTCGCGGAGCTCATTGTCCGGATCGTCGCCGTTGAAATGGCCGACAGGCCAGCGGCGCTCCAGGGGCCAGCCTCCCTCGTGGACGTAGACGGACCACAGCGGGTCGATCATGGCCGAGCCCTCCTCCACGACGAGCCGCCGGTCGGTGCGGCCGGGGGCCGACTCGCTCCTCGTCTCCTCGGACGGACCGGCCGGCCCCGAGAGGACGCCCGCCATCAGCACGAACGGGATGCCGAGGACGAGCAGCGGGACGCACAGCGCGATCCGCGCGGCGGATTTCTCCAGCCCCAGCAGGACGGCTCCGGTGAGCGCGGCCAGAGCGAGCCAGCCCAGCAGGACCAGGTGCTCACGGATCCGGCCCAGCAGCACCAGGCCGCCGGGGTGGTCCTGCAGGAAGGCCGCGGTGCCCGTGGCCACGAGGGCGCCGGCCACGCCCAGCAGGAGCCCGGCGGAAGGTCTGCGGTAACGCGTGTGGTCCATGGTTCCCCCCGAACGGCGTGATCGGGCAGCCTAGTGCTGTGGCCGGAAAGGTTTGCCGGGTCGCGGTGTCCGGTGCGGTGCATCGCGAGGCGGAGGACCACGACCCGTACTGGACGTACCGGCGTGGTCCGACAACGCAGGGGGCACCTCCCCGCGGTAGCTGGGGGAGAGGTGCCGTGCCGGGCGCCGCGACACGGTGAACCTTTCCGGTCACAGCACTAGGCACACGGGAGCCGCCTGTACCAGGGCGGATGGGGGTTGGGGTGTCCCGGAGCGGTAGGGTCGCCCAGCGTGATCGAAACCCTTGTCTGGATTGCCCTCGCGCTCGGCCTCGTCGGGGTCTACCTCAGCTGGACCGCAGGCCGCCTCGACCGGCTGCACTCCCGGATGGACGCCGCCCGCGCCGCCCTCGACGCGCAGCTCGTGCGCCGGGCCTCCGTGGTGCTGGAGGTCGCGACCTCCGGGGTGCTCGACCCGGCCTCCGCCCTCGTCCTGTACGAGGCCGCGCACGCCGCCCGCCAGGCGGAGGAGGAGCACCGGGAGGTCGCCGAGAGCGAGCTCAGCCAGGCGCTGCGGGCGGTGTTCGCCGACTCAGGGCAGGTCGACGCGCTGAAGGCCGCCCCGGGCGGGGCGGAGGCCACCGAGGAGCTCGCGGCCGCGGTCCGCAGGGTCCCCATGGCACGGCGGTTCCTCAACGACGCCGTACGCGCGGCCCGGGCCCTGCGCCGGCACCGCAAGGTCCGCTGGTTCCGGCTGGCAGGCCACGCGCCCTTCCCGTTGGCCTTCGAGATGGACGACGAGCCTCCGGTGGATCTGGCGGAACGGCCGTAACTTGTACCCAATGGCCAAATCGCGAGGAGCCACCGGCTGCACATTGGCCCTTGCAGTGGACTGGTCGACAGGGTTTCCTCGGTCGAGTACCACCAGGTCTCCAGTACCGCCTGAATCTTCCTTTCGAGTGAGGTCATTCCGTGAGCACGCTTCCCTCCACCCCCCAGTCCGCTGAGTCGGCGATCGGCACCTCCCGCGTCAAGCGCGGCATGGCCGAGCAGCTCAAGGGCGGCGTGATCATGGACGTGGTCAACGCCGAGCAGGCGAAGATCGCCGAGGACGCCGGCGCCGTGGCCGTCATGGCCCTGGAGCGGGTCCCCGCCGACATCCGCAAGGATGGCGGCGTCGCCCGGATGTCCGACCCGAACATGATCGAAGAGATCATCGAGGCCGTTTCCATCCCCGTCATGGCCAAGTCCCGCATCGGCCACTTCGTCGAGGCCCAGGTGCTCCAGTCCCTCGGCGTCGACTACATCGACGAGTCCGAGGTCCTGACCCCGGCCGACGAGGTCAACCACTCCGACAAGTGGGCGTACACCACCCCCTTCGTCTGTGGTGCCACCAACCTGGGCGAGGCCCTGCGCCGCATCGCCGAGGGCGCGGCCATGATCCGTTCGAAGGGCGAGGCCGGTACCGGCAACGTCGTCGAGGCCGTCCGTCACCTGCGCCAGATCAAGAACGAGATCGCCCGTCTGCGCGGCTACGACAACAACGAGCTGTTCGCCGCCGCCAAGGAGCTGCGCGCCCCGTACGAGCTGGTCAAGGAAGTCGCCGAGCTCGGCAAGCTCCCGGTCGTGCTGTTCTCCGCCGGTGGCGTCGCCACCCCGGCCGACGCCGCCCTGATGCGCCAGCTCGGTGCCGAGGGCGTCTTCGTCGGCTCCGGCATCTTCAAGTCGGGCGACCCGGCCAAGCGCGCCGCCGCCATCGTGAAGGCCACCACCTTCTACGACGACCCGAAGATCATCGCGGACGCCTCCCGCAACCTGGGCGAGGCCATGGTCGGCATCAACTGCGACACCCTCCCCGAGTCCGAGCGCTACGCCAACCGCGGCTGGTAGTCCTCATATGACCACCCCCGTGATTGGTGTCCTGGCACTCCAGGGCGACGTACGGGAGCACCTGATCGCCCTGGCCTCGGCTGACGCCGTGGCCAGGCCGGTCCGGCGTCCCGAGGAGCTCGCCGAGGTCGATGCCCTGGTGATCCCCGGCGGCGAGTCCACGACCATGTCGAAGCTCGCCGTGCTGTTCGGCATGCTGGAGCCGCTGCGCGAGCGCGTACGGGCCGGGATGCCGGTCTACGGCACCTGCGCCGGCATGATCATGCTCGCCGACAAGCTGCTCGACGGCCGTGAGGACCAGGAGACCCTGGGCGGCATCGACATGATCGTGCGCCGCAACGCCTTCGGCCGGCAGAACGAGTCCTTCGAGGCCCAGGTCGATTTCTCGGGCATCGGGGGCGGCCCCGTCGAGGGCGTCTTCATCCGCGCCCCCTGGGTCGAGTCCGTCGGCGGCGCCGTCGAGGTGCTCGCCACGTACGACGGCCACACCGTCGCCGTACGTCAGGGCAACGTCCTCGCGACCTCTTTCCACCCGGAGCTCACGGGCGACGACCGGGTCCACGCGTACTTCGTCGACATGGTGCGCGCGGGGCTGTAACGGCGTCCCGGTAGGATCTGAGGCGAACACTGTTGGTGACGCGAAGGAGACAGGCAGATGTCCGGCCACTCTAAATGGGCTACGACGAAGCACAAGAAGGCCGTGGTTGACGCCAAGCGCGGCAAGCTCTTCGCGAAGCTGATCAAGAACATCGAGGTCGCGGCCCGTATGGGCGGCGCCGACATCGATGGCAACCCGACGCTCTTCGACGCCATCCAGAAGGCCAAGAAGAGCTCGGTCCCGAACAAGAACATCGACTCCGCGGTCAAGCGCGGCGGCGGTCTCGAGGCCGGCGGCGCCGACTACGAGACGATCATGTACGAGGGCTACGGACCGAACGGTGTCGCGGTGCTCATCGAGTGCCTCACCGACAACCGCAACCGTGCCGCGTCCGACGTGCGGGTCGCCATGACCCGCAACGGCGGTTCGATGGCCGACCCGGGCTCGGTCTCCTACCTGTTCAACCGCAAGGGCGTCGTTCTGCTGCCCAAGGGCGAGCTCTCCGAGGACGACGTCCTGGAGACGGTGCTGGAAGCGGGCGCCGAAGAGGTCAACGACCTCGGCGACCAGTTCGAGATCATCAGCGAGGCCACCGACATGGTCGCGGTCCGTACCGCGCTCCAGCAGGCCGGCATCGACTACGACTCGGCCGACTCCAACTTCCTGCCGACCATGCAGGTCGAGCTGGACGAAGAGGGCGCGCGCAAGATCTTCAAGCTGATCGACGCGCTGGAGGACAGCGACGACGTGCAGAACGTCTTCGCCAACTTCGACGTCTCGGACGAGGTCATGGAGAAGGTCGACGCCTGATCCAGGCGCCGATCGCTCACAGCGTCGGGCAGCGGGCCGACGGGGACACACCCCGTCGGCCCGCTGCTTTGTCAGTGGCACCCGATAGCCTGCCTAGCTGTACGTACAGGAGATCGAAGAGGGGGCGGGGTGCGGGTACTCGGCGTTGACCCGGGACTGACCCGGTGCGGTGTCGGTGTGGTCGAGGGGCTGGCGGGCCGTCCCCTGGCGATGCTCGGCGTGGGGGTCGTACGGACGCCCGCGGACGCCCAGTTGGGCCTCCGGCTCGTCGCGATCGAGCAGGGCATCGAGGAATGGCTCGACGAGTACCGGCCTGAAGTGGTCGCGGTGGAACGGGTGTTCAGCCAGCACAACGTCAGCACGGTGATGGGTACCGCTCAGGCCAGTGCCGTCGCCATGCTGTGCGCCGCACGCCGCGGGCTTCCGGTTGCCCTGCACACCCCGAGCGAGGTCAAGGCCGCCGTCACCGGCAGCGGCCGCGCCGACAAGGCGCAGGTCGGAGCCATGGTCACCCGGCTGCTGCGGCTGTCCGCCCCGCCCAAGCCCGCCGACGCCGCGGACGCCCTCGCCCTCGCCATCTGCCACATCTGGCGCGCCCCCGCGCAGAACCGCCTCCAGCAGGCCGTCAACCGGCATGCCGGCGCCTTGAAAGGCCGCACCACATGATCGCCTTCGTCAGCGGCCAGGTCGCCGCTCTCGCCCCCACCCTGGTCGTCATCGAGGTCGGGGGAGTGGGCATGGCCGTGCACTGCACGCCGAACACCATCGCCGGCCTGCGGACCGGTGAGCCGGCCCGGCTGGCGACCTCCCTGGTCGTACGGGAGGACTCGCTGACGCTGTACGGCTTCGCCGACGACGACGAGCGCCAGGTCTTCGAAATCCTGCAGACCGCGAGCGGAGTCGGGCCGAAGCTCGCGCAGGCGATGCTCGGGGTGCACAGGCCGGACGCACTGCGGGTGGCCGTCTCCGTCGGGGACGAGAAGGCGCTGATGGCCGTCTCCGGCATCGGGAAGAAGGGCGCGCAGAAACTCCTGCTGGACCTCAAGGACAAGCTCGGCGCGCCGCTGGGGTCGAGCGGGATGGTCGGCGCGCAGCGCGCGGCGGCGTCCGGTCCCGCGCCGTGGTCGGAGCAGCTGTCCGCGGCGCTGATCGGCCTGGGCTACGCCTCCCGCGATGCCGAGGAAGCCGTTTCCGCCGTGACCCCCCAGGCGGAAGCAGCCATTGCCGCCGGCGGTTCCGCCCCGGTTCCACAGCTGCTGCGCGCCGCCCTCCAGTCCTTGAACCGAGCCCGGTGACGCCAGTGCGGCGCCGTTGCCGGGGGCCGGCCCCCGGACCCCCGCTCCTCAGACGCCGGCGAGGCTGGATTCGGCTGAGACCGGCCCGCACGTGCGCGTAGCGCACTGTGCGTTCGGCGGGCCGACACCGGCGAGAATCCAGCCGCTGCGGCCTTTGAGGAGCGGAGCCGGGGGCGGCGCCCCAGTAGACGGCCCGCGCGCACACCACCGCACCACCGAGAAGGCAGACTGACACCGTGAACTGGGATGACGAGAGCGACGACCGGATCGTGGCGGCCGCGGCGGACGGCGAGGACACGGCCGTCGAGGCGGCCCTGCGGCCCAAGGACCTCGACGAGTTCGTCGGCCAGGAGAAGGTACGCCAGCAGCTGGACCTGGTCCTCAAGGCGGCCCGCCAGCGCGGCGCCACCGCCGATCACGTGCTGCTGTCGGGCGCCCCGGGCCTGGGGAAGACCACCCTGTCCATGATCATCGCTGCCGAGATGGGCGCGCCCATCCGGATCACCTCCGGCCCCGCCATCCAGCACGCCGGCGACCTCGCCGCCATCCTCTCCTCCCTCCAGGAGGGCGAGGTCCTCTTCCTCGACGAGATCCACCGGATGTCCCGGCCCGCCGAAGAGATGCTCTACATGGCGATGGAGGACTTCCGCGTCGACGTGATCGTGGGCAAGGGTCCGGGGGCCACCGCCATCCCGCTGGAGCTGCCCCCCTTCACCCTCGTGGGGGCCACGACCCGGGCCGGCCTGCTCCCGCCGCCGCTGCGCGACCGCTTCGGCTTCACCGGCCACATGGAGTTCTACGCCCCCGAGGAACTGGAGCGCGTCATCCACCGCTCCGCCCGCCTCCTCGACCTGGAGATCGACACCGCCGGCGCCGCCGAGATCGCCGGGCGCTCGCGCGGAACCCCCCGTATCGCCAACCGGCTGCTGCGCCGCGTCCGCGACTACGCCCAGGTCAGGGCCGACGGGGTGATCAACCGTGAGGTCGCCCGCACGGCCCTGCGGGTCTACGAGGTCGACGAGCGCGGCCTCGACCGGCTGGACCGGGCCGTCCTGGAGGCGCTCCTGAAACTCTTCGGCGGGGGGCCCGTCGGACTGTCGACGCTCGCCGTCGCCGTCGGCGAGGAGCGGGAGACCGTGGAAGAGGTGGCCGAGCCGTTCCTCGTAAGGGAAGGGCTTCTGGCCAGGACCCCGCGGGGGCGGGTCGCGACCCCGGCCGCATGGGCTCACCTGGGACTTGTGCCGCCACAGCAGGGCGGGAACGGATCAAGCGGACAACAGGGCCTGTTCGGGACCTGACGGCGCGGACGTTCGCCCGGTCAGGAACTGCGATGACATGCTGGGCGTTGTTCCATCGGTGCGGACTCGCCTAGACTCCGCCGATGCCGACCCTTACGGTCGGCGTACCCACCCCCCGTACAAAGGCCGTGCGCTCGTGCGGTCGATGCGAAGGACCTGCGTCCCTTGAATATCTTCTCCCTCCTTCCGTTCGTGCTGATCATCGGGGCGATGTTCCTGCTGACCCGCAGCCAGAAGAAGAAGCAGCAGCAGGCCGTGCAGATGCGCGACCAGCTGACTCCCGGCACCGGCGTCCGCACCATCGGCGGCATGTACGCCACGGTGAAGGAGATCGGCGAAGACACCGTCACCCTCGAGGTGGCTCCCGGCGTTCACGCGCTGTACGCGAAGAACTCCATCGGCGCCGTGCTGGAGGACGAGGAGTACAACCGCATCGTCCACGGCATCACCGATGATCTGACGATCGACACGCCGGTCGTCCCGGACGACGCGTCCTCCCTGACCCAGGACGAGGCCCCCAAGCTCGACCTTGGCAAGAAGGACGAGCCCAAGGCCGAGGAGTCCGAGGGCGAAGAGCCGAAGGACGGCAAGACCGACGGCGAGGCCGGCGCGAAGTAGCGCTGGTCAGGGGACCGTGCGGGGCGCCTGACCGGCAGCCCCGGCGGTCCCGCCAGTGACCCTTCTGCGGGGGGCAGGGGTCCCCACACACATTTCGGTGGCCGTCCACGCGCTGACCCGGCGCGAGACGGTTGGACAGGGAGATACGACAAGGTGGCAGCACCGAAGAAGGGCCGACGGCCCACGGGGGCTCAGGGGAGGCCGGGGCGTTCCCTGGCCATCATCCTGATCGCGATGGTGGCGCTCACCGCGGGGATGTTCCTCACGAAGCAGACGACGCCGCGACTCGGCATCGACCTCGCCGGCGGTACGAGCATCACGCTCAAGGCCAAGAGCGAGCCCGGCAAGCCGGACGCGATCAACGAGACCAACATGAACACGGCGGTCGGCATCATCGAGCGCCGTGTCAACGGTCTCGGTGTGTCGGAGGCCGAGGTCCAGACCCAGGGCCGCGACCACATCATCGTGAACATCCCCAAGGGGACGAACGAGCAGCAGGCGCGCGAGCAGGTCGGTACCACCGCCCAGCTGTACTTCCGCCCCGTGCTCGCCACGGCGGAGGGCGCGCCCGTCGCTCCCGAGGCCAACCCGAGCGGGTCTCCGAGCCCCAAGCCGAGCGGCTCCGGCAGCCCGTCCGCCGGTGCACCCACCCCGTCGTCCAGCGCCACTTCCCAGGGCCGTGCGGTCAGTGAGGCCCTCAAGGCCCCGAACGCACCCTCTCCCTCGCCCTCGGCGAGCGGGTCGAAGAAGGCAGACGACAAGGCCGCCCCGTCCGCGTCGCCGTCCGCGCCCAGCGCCGACCAGGCCGCCGCGGCGGACCTGCAGGCCAAGTTCGCCGCGCTGGACTGCAGCAACGAGGCGCAGCGCGCCGCCGTCAGCAAGAACGTCAAGCCCGAGGACCCGACGCTCGCCTGCGGCAAGCGCGGCGAGGTCTGGTACAAGTGGGTGCTCGGCCCGGCGCAGGTCAACGGCCAGGACGTGAAGGAAGCCAAGGGCGTCATCGACCCGCAGCGTGGCATGTGGATCGTCACGATGCAGTTCACCGACAAGGGCGCCGACAAGTTCGCCAAGATCACCGGCGAGCTGGCGGCCAAGCAGCCCCCGCAGAACCAGTTCGCCATCGTGCTCGACGGCGAGGTCATCTCCGACCCGTCCGTCAGCCAGGCGCTGACCGGCGGCAACGCCGAGATCTCCGGCGGCTTCAACCAGCAGTCCGCGCAGGACCTGGGCAACATGCTCTCGTACGGCGCCCTGCCGCTGTCCTTCCAGGAGGACAGCGTCACCACCGTCACCGCCGCGCTCGGCGGCGAGCAGCTGAAGGCCGGCCTCATCGCCGGCGCCATCGGCCTCGCGCTCGTCGTGATCTACCTGCTGGCGTACTACCGGGGCCTGGCGTTCGTCGCCATCATCAGCCTCATCGTCTCCGGCATCCTCACGTACACGATCATGGCGCTGCTCGGAAAGGGCATCGGCTTCGCGCTGAACCTGCCGGCCGTCTGCGGTGCGATCGTCGCGATCGGTATCACCGCCGACTCCTTCATCGTGTACTTCGAACGCATCCGGGACGAGATCCGCGAGGGCCGCACCCTGCGTCCGGCCGTCGAGCGAGCCTGGCCGCGCGCCCGTCGCACCATCCTGGTCTCCGACTTCGTGTCGTTCCTTGCCGCCGCGGTGCTCTTCATCGTCACCGTCGGCAAGGTGCAGGGCTTCGCCTTCACCCTGGGTCTGACGACCCTGCTCGACGTGGTCGTGGTGTTCCTCTTCACCAAGCCCGTCATGACGCTGCTGGCCCGTACGAAGTTCTTCTCCAGCGGTCACCCGTGGTCCGGGCTGGACCCGAAGCGACTGGGCGCCAAGCCGCCGCTGCGCCGCTCGCGCCGCACCGGCTCCGACGCGGCCAACGCCACCGACCCCGTTTCCGTCGACGCAAAGGAGGCGTGAGAGATGTCGAAGCTCGGAGATCTCGGCGCCAAGCTGTACCGAGGTGAGGTCGGCTACGACTTCGTCGGCAAGCGCTTCGTCTGGTACGGCGTTTCCATCCTGATCACCATCACGGCGATCGTGGCCCTGGCCGTCCAGGGCCTCAACATGGGCATCGAGTTCAAGGGCGGTGCCGTCTTCACCACCCCGAAGACCTCCGTCTCGGAGAGCCAGGCCCGCGAGGACGCCGAGAAGGCCTCCGGCCACGACGCGATCGTCCAGAAGCTCGGAACCGGCGGTCTGCGCATCCAGATCTCGGAGCTGGACACCGAAGCCGCCGCCGACGTGAAGACCAAGCTCGCCGCCGACCTCAAGGTCGAGGCCGGTCAGATCAACGCCGACCTCGTCGGCCCCAGCTGGGGCGAGCAGATCGCCAACAAGGCCTGGACCGGCCTCGGCGTCTTCATGATCCTCGTGGTGATCTACCTCGCCATCGCCTTCGAGTGGCGGATGGCGATCGCGGCCCTCATCGCGCTGATCCACGACCTCACGATCACGGTCGGCGTGTACGCGCTGGTCGGCTTCGAGGTCACCCCGGGTACGGTCATCGGTCTGCTGACCATCCTCGGTTACTCCCTCTACGACACCGTCGTCGTCTTCGACGGTCTCAAGGAGGGCTCGAAGGACATCACCAAGCAGACCCGCTGGACGTACAGCGAGGTCGCCAACCGCAGCATCAACGGCACCCTGGTCCGCTCGATCAACACCACGGTCGTCGCGCTGCTCCCGGTCGGAGCGCTGCTCTTCATCGGCGGCGGCATCCTGGACGCCGGCATGCTGAACGACATCTCGCTGTCGCTGTTCGTCGGCCTCGCGGCCGGCGCCTACTCGTCGATCTTCATCGCGACCCCGCTGGTCGTGGACCTGAAGGAGCGCGAGCCGGCGATGAAGGCCCTGAAGAAGCGGGTGCTCGCCAAGCGGGCGTCGGCGGCCAAGGACGGATCGTCCGAGGACGGCTTCGGTGCCGGGGACGCGCCGGAGGTCGTGGCGCAGGGCCGCTCGGGACGGCGCCGGTGACGGCCACCGCTCCGCTGCCCGAGGGCGTACGGGACCTGCTGCTCAGCCGGATCACGGACGTGGCGGACTACCCGAAGCCGGGCGTGATGTTCAAGGACATCACCCCGCTGCTGGCCGACCCCAAGGCGTTCGGCGCCCTCACGGACGCGCTGGTGGCGCTGGCGGGACAGTACGGAGCGACGAAGATCGTCGGGCTGGAGGCGCGGGGATTCATCCTGGCGGCTCCGGTGGCCGTGCAGGCGGGCATCGGCTTCGTACCGGTGCGCAAGGCCGGGAAGCTGCCCGGGGCGACGCTGCTGCAGTCCTACGACCTGGAGTACGGGTCGGCGGAGATCGAGATCCACGCGGAGGCGCTGTGCGCCGACGACCGGGTCATGGTCATCGACGACGTGCTGGCCACCGGTGGTACCGCGGCGGCCTCGCTGGAGCTGATCCGGCGGGCCGGGGCGCAGGTCGCCGGGGTCGCGGTCCTGATGGAACTCTCGTTCCTGCCGGGCCGTGAGCGGCTGGCGCCGACTCTGGGCGGTGCTCCGCTCGACGCGCTGATCGTGGTCTGACCACGCTGCTCCACGAAGCGGGCGTGCACCGGGACATCCCGGAGCACGCCCGCTTCGGCGTACGCGGGGGTCGGGCCGCTGCGCGGGGCCGTCCCCCGCCCGTCCTTCCTCCGTTCCCTGGGCTCCGCCCGGACCCGCGCCTCAAACGCCGGCGGGGCTGCTCCTGCCCTGTGGGCGATCCAGCCCACGCCGATGGGGCCGCAGGTGCGGGCTGACGCCCGGCGGTCCAGGCGGAGGCTCGGGGAACAGGGTGGCGGAACCCTCGCTACGATGGGTTATCCGGACCGGACACGGGCACCGGATCCTCCCCCAGACTCCGTCCGGGGGGACCCCCGAGGAGCGCTCTTGCCAGACGAGGTCCAGCCAATCTCCGCCGCGCAGCCCGATCCGCAGGCCGAGCCGGCCGCGGTGGCACCTGCCACGCCCCCGGCCGCCCCCGTGCCGCCGACCCCGGCCCCCGCGCCGCCGGTCAAGCCCGCGTCCGCGAAGTCGGCCGGGTCGTCCAACCGGGTGCGCGCGCGGCTGGCCCGTCTCGGCGTCCAGAAGACCAACCCGTACAACCCGGTCCTCGAGCCGCTGCTCCGCATAGTCCGCAGCAACGACCCGAAGATCGAGACGGCCACGCTGCGCCAGATCGAGCAGGCGTACCAGGTCGCCGAGCGCTGGCACCGCGGTCAGAAGCGCAAGAGCGGCGACCCGTACATCACCCACCCGCTCGCGGTGACCACGATCCTCGCCGAGCTGGGCATGGACCCGGCCACGCTGATGGCGGGGCTCCTGCACGACACCGTGGAGGACACCGAGTACGGGCTGGAGGACCTGCGGCGCGACTTCGGCGACGCGGTGACCCTGCTCGTCGACGGAGTCACCAAGCTCGACCGCGTCAAGTTCGGCGAGGCGGCCCAGGCCGAGACCGTCCGCAAGATGGTCGTGGCCATGGCCAAGGACCCCCGGGTCCTGGTCATCAAGCTCGCCGACCGCCTGCACAACATGCGCACCATGCGCTACCTCAAGCGGGAGAAGCAGGAGAAGAAGGCCCGCGAGACCCTTGAGATCTACGCCCCGCTGGCGCACCGGCTGGGCATGAACACCATCAAGTGGGAGCTGGAGGACCTCGCCTTCGCGATCCTCTACCCCAAGATGTACGACGAGATCGTGCGGCTGGTGGCCGAAAGGGCGCCCAAGCGGGACGAGTACCTCACCGTCGTCACGGACGAGGTGCAGGCCGACCTGCGGGCCGCCCGCATCAAGGCCACCGTCACCGGGCGCCCCAAGCACTACTACAGCGTCTACCAGAAAATGATCGTGCGCGGCCGCGACTTCGCCGAGATCTACGACCTGGTCGGCATCCGGGTGCTCGTCGACACCGTCCGGGACTGCTACGCCGCCCTGGGCACCGTGCACGCGCGATGGAACCCGGTCCCCGGCCGGTTCAAGGACTACATCGCGATGCCGAAGTTCAACATGTACCAGTCGCTCCACACGACGGTCATCGGACCCAGCGGCAAGCCCGTAGAGCTCCAGATCCGCACCTTCGACATGCACCGCCGCGCCGAGTACGGCATCGCCGCGCACTGGAAGTACAAGCAGCAGACCGTCGCGGGCACCTCGAAGGTACGCACCGACGTGCCCCAGGCCGCCAAGGGCAGCGCGGGCCACGACACCGTCAACGACATGGCGTGGCTGCGCCAGCTGCTGGACTGGCAGAAGGAGACCGAGGACCCGAGCGAGTTCCTCGACTCGCTGCGCTTCGACCTCTCGCGCAACGAGGTCTTCGTCTTCACGCCCAAGGGCGACGTCATCGCCCTGCCGGCCGGAGCCACCCCCGTCGACTTCGCGTACGCCGTCCACACCGAGGTCGGCCACCGCACCATAGGAGCGCGGGTCAACGGGCGGCTCGTACCGCTCGAATCCACCCTCGACAACGGCGACCTGGTCGAGGTCTTCACCTCCAAGGCAGAGGGCGCCGGCCCGTCCCGCGACTGGCTGGGCTTCGTCAAGTCGCCCAGGGCCCGCAACAAGATCCGCGCCTGGTTCTCCAAGGAGCGCCGCGACGAGGCCATCGAACACGGCAAGGACGCCATCGCGCGGGCCATGCGCAAGCAGAACCTGCCGATCCAGCGCATCCTGACCGGCGACTCCCTCGTCACCCTCGCCCACGAGATGCGCTACCCCGACATCTCCTCGCTCTACGCGGCGATCGGCGAGGGCCACGTCACCGCGCAGAACGTCGTCCAGAAGCTGGTCCAGGCGCTCGGCGGCGAGGACGCCGCCAACGAGGACATCGAGGACAGCATCCCGCCCGCCCGCGGCCGCAGCACGCGCCGCGGCAACGCCGACCCCGGTGTTGTCGTCAAGGGCGTCGAGGACGTGTGGGTCAAGCTGGCCCGATGCTGCACCCCGGTGCCCGGCGACCCGATCGTCGGGTTCGTCACCCGGGGCAGCGGTGTATCGGTCCACCGCGCGGACTGCGTCAACGTCGACTCCCTCTCCCAGGAGCCCGAGCGGATGCTGGAGGTCGAGTGGGCACCCACCCAGTCCTCCGTCTTCCTGGTCGCCATCCAGGTGGAGGCGCTCGACCGGTCCCGGCTGCTGTCGGACGTCACCCGGGTCCTTTCGGACCAGCACGTGAACATCCTCTCGGCGGCCGTGCAGACCTCCCGCGACCGGGTGGCCACCTCCCGGTTCACCTTCGAGATGGGCGACCCGAAGCACCTGGGGCACGTCCTGAAGGCCGTACGGGGCGTCGAGGGCGTCTACGACGTCTACCGCGTGACCTCGGCCCGCAGGCCGTAGCACCGAGGCCGCACGGACACGGAAGGGCCCCGGTACGGAAATCCGTACCGGGGCCCTCCCACATGCGGGGCGCAATCAGCCGCCGAACTCCTCGAGGCCCTTCAGCGCCTGGTCCAGCAGTGCCTGACGGCCCTCCAGCTCCCGGGCCAGCTTGTCGGCCTTCGCGTTGTTGCCCGTCGCGCGCGCCGCGTCGACCTGACCGCGCAGCTTGTCGACCGCCGCCTGCAGCTGACCCGTCAGACCGGCCGCACGGGCCCGCGCCTCCGGGTTCGTACGGCGCCACTCGCCTTCCTCGGACTCCTGGATGGCCCGCTCGACGGTGTGCATCCGGCCCTCGACCTTGGGACGCGCGTCCCGCGGTACGTGGCCGACGGCCTCCCAGCGCTCGTTCAGGGAGCGGAACGCGGCACGGGCCGCCTTCAGGTCCGTGATCGGGAGGAGCTTCTCGGCCTCGTCGGCCAGCTCCTCCTTCAGCTTCAGGTTCTCCACCTGCTCCGCGTCGCGCTCCGCGAAGACCTCGCTGCGCGCGGCGAAGAACACGTCCTGGGCGCCGCGGAAGCGGTTCCACAGATCGTCCTCGGACTCGCGCTGCGCACGGCCCGCGGCCTTCCAGCTCTCCATCAGCTCGCGGTAGCGTGCGGCCGTCGGACCCCAGTCGGCCGACTTCGACAGCGACTCGGCCTCCGCGACCAGCTTCTCCTTGACCTTGCGTGCGTCCTCGCGCTGCGCGTCGAGCGAGGCGAAGTGGGCCTTGCGGCGCTTGGAGAAGGCGGAGCGGGCGTGTGAGAAGCGGTGCCACAGCTCGTCGTCCGACTTGCGGTCGAGGCGGGGCAGACCCTTCCAGATGTCCACCAGGGCCCGCAGCCGTTCGCCGGCGCTGCGCCACTGGTCGCTCTGCGCCAGCTGCTCGGCCTCGGCCACCAGCGCGTCCTTGGCCGTACGGGCCTCGTCCGTCTGCTTGGCCTTCTGGACCTTGCGCTCCTCGCGCCGCGAGTCCACGGTCGACACCAGCTTGTCCAGCCGCACGCGCAGCGCGCCGAGGTCGCCGACGGCGTGGTGCTCGTCCACCTGCGTGCGCAGGTGCTCGATGGCCGTCGATGCGTCCTTGGCGGCCAGATCGGTGGTCCGCACCCGTCGTTCGAGGAGGCCGATTTCGACCACCAGGCCCTCGTACTTGCGCTCGAAGTAGGCCAGGGCCTCCTCCGGGGTGCCGGCCTGCCACGAGCCGACGACCTTCTCGCCATCGGCAGTACGCACGTACACGGTGCCTGTCTCGTCGACTCGGCCCCACGGGTCGCTGCTCACAGCGCCTCCTCCACCTGATGCCCTGAGAGGGGTTCACCCCCTGGGCATCGTCCACAGTTTCCTGGGGCGGGCCGCGCCCGCCCTGCACAACGCCAACATAGGCGACCGCCGGGTCGGCTGTCCGCATCCAGCACGACGGAATATCCACGTACGGGAGCGCCGTCGTCGATGCGGCCCGGGCCCGGGGCGCCTGCTCCCGGTCAGTTCTGGGTGACGGTGCCCTTCTCGATGGTCACGGGGGTCTTGGGGGCCCCGTCCTGGCCGCCTTCGGCCGTACCGGCCTTGGCCACCTCTTCGAGCACCTTCAGTCCGGCCGCGTCGATCTTGCCGAAGGGGGTGTACGAGGGGGCGAGGGGGCTGTCCTTGTAGACCAGGAAGAACTGGCTGCCGCCCGAGCCGGGCTTGCCGGTGTTGGCCATCGCCACCGTGCCGGCCGGGTAGACGACCTGGCCCTGCTCGTTGGCCTTGCCGAGGGAGTCGAGGTTCTCGTCCGCGATGGTGTAGCCCGGGCCGCCCATGCCGGTGCCCTGCGGGTCACCGCACTGCAGGACGAAGATCCCGCTCGTCGTCAGGCGGTGGCACTTGGTCTTGTCGAAGAAGTTCTTGTCGGCGAGCGACTTGAACGAGTTGACGGTCTGCGGGGTCTTCGCCGCGTCCATCTCGAACTTGACGTCGCCCGCACTGGTCTTCAGGTCGAAGGTGTACTTCGCCTTCGCGTCGATCGCCATCGCCGGGGAGGGGGACTGCTGCGGGGTGGGCGAGGCCGAAGGGGTCGCGGCCGGATCGGCCGCCTCGTCCTTCTTGTCCTTGTCGAACACTCCGCCGGCCACGAGGCCGACCAGCGCCGCCACGACCACGGCCACCGCCGCACCGATCACGGCGAGCCGCCTGCGCGACTTCTGCCGTGCTTCGACGCGCCGCTTCTGCTGGCGTTCGTACTTCTCCCTGGCGAGCTGGCGCCGCCGCTGATCGCTCGTGACCACCGGGTCGTCTCCTTGTGCGTCTCTGATACCACTGTCCGGGCTGGGTTAGGCCGTACCGTATATGGGTTCGCTGTGTAATGAGCGGCGCCGGTACGCTCTGAGCAGCAGCATTCCGATCTGCAGCCTCCCGCCGGACGACGATTGAGGACGAACGTGCTGATTGCCGGATTCCCTGCCGGGGCCTGGGGGACCAACTGCTACGTGGTCGCCCCCGCCGCCGGTGAGGAGTGCGTCATCATCGACCCGGGCCACCAGGCCACCCAGGGTGTCGAGGAGACGCTGAGGAAGCATCGGCTCAAGCCCGTCGCGGTCGTCCTCACCCATGGCCACATCGATCATGTGGCCTCGGTGGTCCCGGTGTGCGGAGCACACGACGTACCGGCCTGGATCCACCCCGAGGACCGCTTCATGATGAGCGACCCGGAGAAGGCCCTGGGCCGCTCCCTCGGAGCGCAGCTCATGGGCGAGCTCACGGTCGGGGAGCCCTCCGACGTCAAGGAGCTCACCGACGGCGCGAAGCTCGCCCTGGCCGGCATGGAGCTCACCGTGGCGCACGCCCCCGGCCATACCAGGGGGTCGGTGACCTTCGGGATGCCCGGGGCGGCGGACATCCCGCCGCTGCTGTTCTCGGGCGACCTGCTCTTCGCAGGCTCCATCGGGCGTACCGACTTCCCCGGCGGCAGCCACGCCGACATGCTCGAATCGCTGGCCCGCGTGTGCCTGCCGCTCGACGACTCGACCGTGGTGCTGCCCGGACACAACGAGCACACGACCATTGGCCGCGAGCGAGCCACCAACCCGTACCTGCGGCAGGTGGCCGCCGGCCTGGGAGACGGTTTCACGTCTCCACGACGAGGAATGTGACGAGAGTTTAGTGAGTACTTTTCAGGCCCCCAAGGGCACGTACGACCTGCTGCCCCCCCGCTCGGCCACCTTCCTGGCGGTGCGCGAGGCGATCTCCGCGCCCCTGAAGAACTCCGGCTACGGGTACGTGGAGACCCCCGGCTTCGAGAACGTCGAGCTGTTCTCGCGCGGAGTCGGCGAGTCCACCGACATCGTCAGCAAGGAGATGTACACCCTCACGACCAAGGGCGGCGACCAGCTGGCCCTGCGCCCCGAGGGGACCGCCTCCGTCCTCCGCGCCGCCCTGCAGGGCAACCTGCACAAGCTCGGCGGCCTGCCCGTCAAGCTCTGGTACTCCGGCTCGTACTACCGCTACGAGCGGGCCCAGGCCGGCCGCTACCGCCACTTCTCCCAGGTCGGCGCCGAGGCGATCGGCGCCGAGGACCCGGCGCTGGACGCCGAGCTGATCATCCTGGCCGACCAGGCGTACCGCTCGCTGGGCCTGCGCAACTTCCGCATCCTGCTGAACTCGCTCGGAGACAAGGAGTGCCGCCCGGTGTACCGGGAGGCGCTCCAGGCCTTCCTGCGCGGGCTCGACCTGGACGCGGAGACCGTGCGCCGGGCCGAGATCAACCCGCTGCGCGTGCTCGACGACAAGCGGACCGACGTACAGAAGCAGCTGGTCGGCGCCCCGATGCTGCGCGACTACCTGTGCGACGCCTGCAAGGCGTACCACGAGGAGGTGCGGGCTCTGGTGACGGCGGCCGGGGTCGTCTTCGAGGACGACGAGAAGCTCGTGCGCGGCCTGGACTACTACACCCGCACCACCTTCGAGTTCGTGCACGACGGCCTGGGCTCCCAGTCGGCGGTCGGCGGCGGCGGCCGCTACGACGGCCTCTCCGAGATGATCGGCGGGCCCGCGCTGCCTTCGGTGGGCTGGGCGCTGGGCGTGGACCGTACGGTGCTGGCGCTCGAAGCGGAGGGCGTCGAACTGGACATCCCGTCCGCGACCTCCGTCTTCGCGGTGGCACTCGGCGCGGCGAAGCCGGTGCTGTTCGGCCTGGTGACCGAGTTGCGGCGGGCCGGCGTGGCCGCGGACATCTCGTACGGGGGCAAGGGACTCAAGGGCGCGATGAAGGACGCGAACCGCAGCGGGGCGCGGTTCGCGTTGGTCGCGGGGGACCGTGACCTCGAAGAGGGCGTGGTCCAGCTGAAGGACATGCAGTCCGGGGAGCAGACCCCGGTGGCCCTGGCCGACGTGGTCGCCACCGTCCGGGCCCGCCTGGCCTGACGGCCGCAGCCGCCGTACCGCCGAACGGTGGACGGCAGGAGGTACGGCACAATGGCCGGTGTTTGTTGACCTTGCAGATGCGGAGCGGGCGGGATGACGACACGAGGCACCGATACGGACACCGCCGAGCCGCGCACGGCCGTCGGCGGCAGCCGGGCGCTCGCCCTGCTGCTGATGATCACGGGAGCCGCGGGACTGCTCGCCGCCTGGGTCATCACGATCGACAAGTTCAAGCTGCTGGAAGACCCGAACTTCACCCCGGGCTGCAGCCTCAACCCGATCGTCTCCTGCGGCAACATCATGAAGAGCGAGCAGGCCGCCGTCTTCGGCTTCCCCAACCCGATGCTCGGGCTCGTCACCTACGCCGTCGTCGTCTGCGTCGGCGTGAGCCTGCTCGCACGGGCGCGGTTCCCGCGCTGGTACTGGCTCACCCTGAACGCCGGGATGCTCTTCGGCGTCGGCTTCTGCACCTGGCTGATGTACCAGTCGCTGTACAACATCAACTCCCTGTGCCTGTGGTGCTGCCTGGCCTGGGTCGCCACCATCGTCATGTTCTGGTACGTCACCTCGCACAACGTCCGCAACCGGATGCTGCCGGCCCCCGGCTGGCTGCGCGCCTTCGCCGACGAGTTCACCTGGGTGCTCCCGGTGCTGCACATCGGGATCATCGGCATGCTGATCCTGACCCGCTGGTGGGACTTCTGGACCTCCTGACCCGTCCGGGCGGGAGTGTCGGTGGCCTCGCATAGGCTTCCTGTGTGGAACCAGATCTCTTCACCGCCGCCGCCGAAGAACGCCAGGCGAAGGACCCCTCCAGTTCTCCGCTCGCCGTCCGGATGCGCCCGCGCACCCTGGACGAGGTCGTCGGTCAGCAGCACCTGCTGAAGCAGGGCTCCCCGCTGCGCCGGCTCGTCGGGGACGGGGCGGGCGGTCCCGCCGGAGCCTCCTCCGTGATCCTCTGGGGTCCGCCGGGCATCGGGAAGACCACCCTGGCGTACGTGGTGAGCCAGGCGACGAAGAAGCGGTTCGTCGAGCTGTCCGCGATCACCGCCGGCGTCAAGGAAGTACGGGCCGTCATCGAGGGCGCCAAGCGGGCGGCCGGCGGATACGGCAAGGACACCGTCCTCTTCCTCGACGAGATCCACCGCTTCAGCAAGGCGCAGCAGGACTCGCTGCTGCCGGCCGTGGAGAACCGCTGGGTCACGCTGATCGCCGCGACCACGGAGAACCCGTACTTCTCGATCATCTCCCCGCTGCTGTCGCGCTCGCTGCTGCTGACGCTGGAACCGCTGACGGACGAAGACCTCAGCGCTCTGATGCACCGGGCGCTGACGGAGGAGCGGGGCCTCGGCGGCGCGGTCACCCTGCCGCAGGACGCGGAGGCGCACCTGCTGCGCATCGCCGGCGGAGACGCGCGGCGCGCGCTGACCGCCCTGGAGGCGGGCGCGGGCTCCGCGATCGCCAAGGGCGAGCCGGAGATCAGCCTCCAGACGGTGGAGGAGGCCGTCGACCGGGCCGCGGTGAAGTACGACCGCGACGGCGACCAGCACTACGACGTGGCGAGCGCACTGATCAAGTCGATCCGGGGCTCGGACGTGGACGCGGCGCTGCACTATCTGGCGCGCATGATCGAAGCGGGGGAGGACCCCCGGTTCATCGCGCGCCGGCTGATGATCTCGGCGAGCGAGGACATCGGGCTGGCGGACCCGACGGCCCTGCCGCTCGCGGTGGCCGCCGCCCAGGCGGTGGCGATGATCGGCTTCCCGGAGGCCTCGCTCACGCTCTCGCACGTGACGATCGCGCTGGCGCTGGCACCGAAGTCGAACACCGCGACGACGGCGATCGGCGCGGCGCTGGCCGACGTCCGGGCCGGGCTGGCGGGAACCGTCCCGGCCCACCTGAGGGACGGGCACTACAAGGGCGCGGCGAAGCTGGGGCACGCGGTGGGGTACGTGTACCCGCACGACGTGCCGGGGGCGATCGCCGCGCAGCAGTACGCGCCGGACGAGGTGCACGGCAAGCGGTACTACGAACCGACCCGCTACGGCGCCGAGGCGCGGTACGCGGACGTGGTGGAGAAGGTCCGCGAGCGGCTGCGCGGCGGGTCCTGACCCGCCGGTCAGGGGCCGGGGCCTAGGCTCCGGAGCATGGGACGTCCCGCTCCGCTGATCGCCGTGACGGCAGTGCTGCTGCTCGGCGGGTGCCACCACGGCGGCGCCGGCCCGGCCCACGCCAGCGCGGCCGCACTCGTCGCCCAGGTCCCGCTCGCGAGCACCGGTTTCCCGCCCGCCGCGGCCCTCGCCAGGACCGAGATCGGCAGGCTCAAGGTCGAGTGGGGCAAGAACTGGGAGACGTACAAGCGCGAGAACTTCGGCAAGTACTGGTCCGACGAGACCGATGCCATCGGCGGGCGCAACGGCTGTGACACCAGGGACGACGTCCTGCGCAGGGACCTCAGGGAGCTCCGGGAGGGCGACAGGAATCCCTGCGTCGTGCTCTCCGGGGTGCTGAAGGACCCGTACACGGGGAAAGAGCTCCCCTACACCTACCGCCGCGCCTCCCAGATCCAGACCGACCACGTCGTCGCCCTCGGCGCCGCCTGGCGCGGGGGCGGGTACGCCTGGACCCCGCAGCGCCGGCTGGAGTACGCCAACGACCTCGACGTGCTGCTCGCCGTGGACAAGCGGACCAACTACGACAAGGGCAGCAAGACCGCCGACAAGTGGAAGCCGCCCCAGCAGGCCTACTGGTGCGAGTACGCGCGGCGCTACACCGGGATCAAGGCCAAGTACGGGCTCTCCGTGACACCGCCCGAGAAGCAGGCGCTCCAGGAGATGCTCGCCACCTGTCCCTAGCTAGGCGAACAGGGTGCGCATGGCCTTGCGCAGCCCGCGGACGTCGGTCACCGGCTCCGGGAAGTCGAAGCGGGCATCGAAGGCGGTGGCGCCCCGGGTGAAGCGCACCCGCAGGCCGAGGCGGTCCAGCGCGAGGGGGACCGCCGTCAGGCCCGCGGCGTCCCGGGCGCCCAGCAGGGCGCGCAGATCACCCATCCGGTCGCCGTGCGCCACGGCCAGGTGCTGCAGGAGCTCCGTCTCGTGCCCCACCATCGGGTCGGGCGCGGCCGCGGCCAGCAGATCCGGGTCCACGTGCTCGGCGCCCCACAGGTCGTCCACCGAGATCTCGCCGACCTCCAGGCGCAGCAGCATCCAGGCCGGCCGTCCGGCGTGCGGGGCTTCGAGTGATTCGCAGAGTCCGAGGAGCTCGCCGACCGGGTGCCGCTCGGCCAGCAGCGCCGCACAGGCCGCGCGGTCGGCGTCCCCGCGGACCGGTGTGAGCCACCCGGCGAGCCAGGCGCGGCCTCGGATACGATGGGCCACGGACACCGGCGCCACATCCGTGATCTCGATCACGGCGGTGAGGTCGTCGTCCTGGGCGTGAGCGGCTGCCCTGGCAGCCGCGGATTCCCCTGATACCAGGAGAATCACGTCCCCGTCCGGTGTGACGGTCCTAGCGGCCGGCATCCCTGTCCCGAACTCCCCCTGGTCAAGAGCACCGGGGAGCGTGAGGGATAC
Organism: Streptomyces sp. H27-H1; assembly: GCF_026627445.1. Classification (GTDB taxonomy): domain Bacteria; phylum Actinomycetota; class Actinomycetes; order Streptomycetales; family Streptomycetaceae; genus Streptomyces. Next base: position 60,928 of record NZ_JAPNLJ010000002.1, on the reverse strand, counting down.
TGAGGCGTTGGACTCTACGAGGGTTCGTACGCGTTCGGCTCCGGTGAGCTGCCGAACGCCTTCCCTGGGACGCGGCTGACCTTGCTTATCGTCGCCGAAAGCAGATCCTGTTTCGTTTGGATCTGAACTTCGGTGCGCACTGGGCAGGGGGATCCCAGATGGTCGAGACATTACGTCCTCCTCGCTAAGGTAAGCCTCACCTAACTTACATGGAGGTAGGTTCCACGTGAACCAGAAGCGACCCAAGGTCAAGAAGTCGCGTGCCCTCGGCATTGCGCTGACCCCGAAGGCCGTCAAGTACTTCGAGGCCCGCCCCTACCCGCCGGGCGAGCACGGCCGTGGCCGCAAGCAGAACTCGGACTACAAGGTTCGTCTGCTGGAGAAGCAGCGTCTGCGCGCTCAGTACGACATCTCTGAGCGTCAGATGGCCCGCGCGTACGACCGCGCCAAGAAGGCCGAAGGCAAGACGGGCGAGGCGCTGGTCGTCGAGCTCGAGCGTCGCCTCGACGCCCTGGTCCTGCGTTCGGGCATCGCCCGCACCATTTACCAGGCTCGCCAGATGGTCGTTCACGGCCACATCGAGGTCAACGGCGACAAGGTCGACAAGCCGTCGTTCCGCGTCCGTCCGGACGACGTCATCACGGTGCGCGAGCGCAGCCGCGAGAAGGTTCCGTTCCAGGTTGCCCGTGAGGGTGGCTACGCAGGCGAGGGCGAGACCGTCCGCTACCTGCAGGTCAACCTGAAGGCCCTGGCCTTCCGCCTGGACCGCGACCCGAACCGCAAGGAAATCCCGGTCATCTGCGACGAGCAGCTCGTCGTCGAGTACTACGCCCGCTGATCCAGTACCAGCGGCCGTAGCCCTCACAGGCTGGTCAGCCCGCCGGTTCCCCCTCGGGGGAGCCGGCGGGTTTCCTGTTTTTCACCCCGGTCGCCCCGGCGGCCGTGCTCGTCCCGGGGCGCGCCGTCGACCGGTCGGATCCGCCGCGCGGCCTCGGCAGCGGGCCCGCCGCCGGCGCCGGCTCCGGCCCCCGCAGGGCCCGCTCCACCAGGCCGTCCAGGGACAGGGCCCGGCCGTGCCGGGCGCAGGACGCGTACCGCTCGGCGCCAAGCAGTTCGCCCGCCCGTTCCTGGCACATCAGCCGCGGGGCGTTGAAGTACCCCGAGCCGAACAGCCGCATCCCCACCCCGTCCCACAGGGGCTCCGCCGCGCCCTGGAGCACCGCCGCCTCGGCCGGATGACCCTCGGCCACCGTGACGAGCGCCAGCAGTTCCACCGCCAGCACCAGCCCCACCCGGTCGCGGAACGTGTGGTTGATGGCCACGCATTCGGCCAGCAGCCGCCGTGCCTCGGCTGTGCCCCCGGCGTCCAGCTCCGCGTACGCGAGGACGTACAGGGCGTACGCCTTCGTCCAGCGCTCCCCGCGCTCCTCGCAGATGTCCCGGACCTCCCGGCACAGTGAGAGCGCGCCCGCCAGATCCCCCCGGAAGGCCAGCGCCATCGCCAGCTCGACCTGGCACATCAGGACGTTGCTGTTGAGCTCCCCGGCCTCCCGGTAGCGCTCCAGCGCCGAGCCCAGCAGCTCCCCGGCCCGGGCCATGTCGTCGGAGACCAGTGCCAGACAGCCCATCCGGTGCACGGCGTACGCCCCCGCGACCGGGTTCTCGCTCCGCGCCGCCCCGTCCCGGCACTCGTACAGCGCGCTCATCGAGGCCACCGAGTCGCCCTGCAGGGCCGCGACGTACCCGAGCACCCACAGCGCCTTCAGCCGGGAGCTCTCGTACTCCGACCCGCCGAGTCCGAGGCCGTCCTCCAGGGTCCGGTCCAGCCAGTGCCGCCCCTCGGTGAGCCGGCCGCATCCCGCCCAGTAGAACCAGAGGGTGCCCGCCAGGTACTGGCCCAGGTGGGTCTCCTCCGGCTCGTCCAGGCAGCACTCCAGCGCGAGCCGCAGATTCGGCAGTTCCGCCTCCACCAGCGCGGCCACCTCCTCCTGGCGGGGGCTGAACCAGTCCAGCTCGCACCAGGTCGCCAAGCCCATGTACCAGTCCCGGTGCCGGCGGCGCAGCCGCCGGGCGTCGCCCAGCGACTCCAGCCAGCCCGCCCCGTAGATCCGTACGCTCTCCAGCATCCGGTAGCGGACCCCGGCAGCCGTCTCCTCCCGGACGAGCAGGGACTGCCCCAGCAGCTCCCCGACCAGGTCCAGCACCGAATCCACCGGCAGGTCCGGCCCCGCGCACACGTACTCGGCGGCGTCCAGGTCGAACTGCCCGGCGAACACCGAGAGCCGCGCCCACAGCAGCCGCTCCCCGGCCGTGCACAGCTCGTGGCTCCAGCCGATCGCCGTGCGCAGCGCCCGGTGGCGGGGCAGCGCGCCGCGCGAGCCGCCCGTCAGCAGGGCGAAGCGGTCCTCCAGCCGGGACAGCACCTGCGCGGGTGACAGGGTGCGCAGCCGGCCCGCCGCCAGTTCCAGCGCCAGCGGCAGGCCGTCGAGCCGAGCGCACAGCTCGGCCAGGTCCGTCCGGTTGGCCTCCGTCAGAGCGAAGGCCGGGTCGGCCGCCGAGGTCCGTTCGATCAGCAGGGCCAGGGCCTCCTCCGGATCCAGCGGGGCCAGCGGCCAGGACAGTTCCCCGTCGAGGGTCAGCGGGCGCCGGCCGGCCGCGAGCACGCGCAGGCCGGGGGAGCGGCGCAGGAGGTCCCGTACGAGGTCGGCCGTCTCGTCGACCAGCTGCTCGAAGCCGTCCAGAACCAGCAGCAGCCGACGCTCGGCCAGGTGCTCGGCGAGGACCGTCCGGGTCGGCCGGGTGGTGTGGTCGGTCAGCCCGAGCGCCTCGGCGAGCGTCAGTTCGAGCAGCGCCGGATCCCGTACGGAAGCCAGCTCGGCCAGCCATACGCCGTCGAAGTAGCGTTCCTGCGCCGGATCGGCGGGACCGGCGGCCGCATCGGCCGCGTCTGCGGCCGCCCTGGCCGCCGTCAGGACCAGGCGGGTCTTGCCCACGCCGCCCGCGCCGGTCACCGTGACCAGCCGCGAGGAGTCCAGCAGTCGCCCCAGCTCGGCGAGTTCCCCGGCCCGCCCGACAAAGCCGCTCAGATCCGAGGGAAGGTTGCCCGGCGTCCTTCGTGGAATGGGTCCTGGTCGCATGGGACACGGAGCGTACTGGTCCGCATGCGTTGCGTACAAGGCGAGCCGGATCCGGGCGCCCGGCAGCGGTGGCCCCCGGAATTCCGGTACTGCGGCGGATCTCCGGCGCGATAGGGTCGGAGGACGACTTTTTCGCTTGGTGATCAATCCGTAGAGAGTGGTGGGACGTGTCCGGTGGAGAGGTGGCCGGGATCCTGGTGGCCGTCTTCTGGGCCATCCTGGTCTCCTTCATCGCCGTGGTGCTGGTGAGGCTGGCCCAGGTGCTCAAGGCGACCACCAAGCTGGTGGCCGACGTCACCGAGCAGGCCGTCCCGCTGCTCGCGGACGCCTCCACCACCGTCCGCTCCGCCCGCACCCAGCTGGACCGGGTCGACGCCATCGCGAGCGACGTGCAGGAAGTCACCTCCAACGCCTCCGCGCTGTCCTCCACCGTGGCGTCCACCTTCGGCGGCCCGCTCGTCAAGGTCGCGGCCTTCGGCTACGGCGTCCGCAAGGCGCTGGGCCGGGCCGGCGGGACCCCCGAGGAACCGCCGCGCAAGTCGTCCCGGCGTACCGTGATCGTCGGCCGCACCGTGCCGACACCCCGGCGCCGCAAGCAGAAGGGCTGAGACCTCCGATGATCCGCCGAGCCTTCTGGTTCACCGCAGGCGCAGCCGCCGGCGTATGGGCCACCACCAAGGTCAACCGGCAGCTGAAGAAGCTGACGCCGGAGAGCCTCGCCGCGCAGGCCGCCGACAAGGCGATCGAGGCCGGCCACCGCCTCAAGGACTTCGCCCTCGACGTCAAGTCGGGGATGTCGCAGCGCGAGGACGAACTGAACGACGCACTGGGACTCCACCAGGATCCCGACCTGCCCGCCAACGTCACCGCCCTTCCCGGGCCGCGGCGGCTGCGGGCCATCGAGCACGACCAGCAGGACCAGAACACGTACCGCTCGAAGGCTACGTACAACCGGAATGAGGACCACTGATGGAGTCGGCTGAAATCCGCCGCCGCTGGCTGAGCTTCTTCGAGGAGCGCGGTCACACCGTTGTCCCTTCGGCGTCGCTCATCGCGGACGACCCGACTCTGCTGCTGGTGCCCGCAGGCATGGTGCCGTTCAAGCCGTACTTCCTCGGCGAGGCCAAGCCGCCCTCCTCCACGCTCACCAGCGTGCAGAAGTGCGTGCGCACGCCGGACATCGAAGAGGTCGGCAAGACCACCCGCCACGGCACGTTCTTCCAGATGTGCGGCAACTTCTCCTTCGGCGACTACTTCAAGGAAGGCGCCATCAAGTACGCCTGGGAGCTGCTCACCAGCTCCGTGGCGGACGGCGGCTTCGGCCTGGAGCCCGAGAAGCTCTGGATCACGGTCTACCTCGACGACGACGAGGCCGAGGCCATCTGGCGCGAGAAGGTCGGCGTCCCGGCCGAGCGCATCCAGCGCCTGGGCAAGAAGGACAACTTCTGGTCCATGGGCGTCCCCGGACCCTGTGGCCCCTGCTCGGAGATCAACTACGACCGCGGCCCCGAGTTCGGCGTCGAGGGCGGCCCGGCCGTCAACGACGAGCGCTACGTGGAGATCTGGAACCTGGTCTTCATGCAGTACGAGCGCGGCGCCGGCGACGGGAAGGAAGACTTCCCGATCCTCGGCGACCTGCCGTCGAAGAACATCGACACCGGTCTGGGTCTCGAGCGTCTCGCCATGATCCTGCAGGGCGTGCAGAACATGTACGAGACCGACACCCTGCGCGTGGTCATGGACAAGGCCACCGAGCTGACGGGCGTGCAGTACGGCGCCGCCCAGGGCACCGACGTCGCGCTGCGCGTGGTCGCCGACCACATCCGCACCTCCGCCATGCTCATCGGCGACGGCGTCACCCCCGGCAACGAGGGCCGCGGCTACGTGCTGCGCCGCATCATGCGCCGCGCCATCCGCAACATGCGCCTCATGGGCGCCACCGGGCCGGTCATCAAGGACCTCGTCGACGTGGTCATCGAGACGATGGGGCAGCAGTACCCGGAGCTCGTCACCGACCGGGGGCGCATCGAGACCGTCGCGCTCGCCGAAGAGGCCGCCTTCGTCAAGGCCCTGCGCGGCGGCACGAACATCCTCGACACCGCCATCACCGAGACCAAGGCCACCGGTGGCACGGTCCTGGCCGGCGAGAAGGCGTTCCTGCTCCACGACACCTGGGGCTTCCCGATCGACCTGACCCTGGAGATGGCCGCCGAACAGGGCCTCTCCGTGGACCAGGACGGCTTCCGCCGCCTGATGAAGCAGCAGCGCGACCAGGCCAAGGCCGACGCGAAGGCCAAGAAGACCGGCCACGCGGACATGTCCGCCTACCGGGAGATCGCCGACGGCTCCGGCGCCACCGAGTTCACCGGCTACGCCACCAACCAGGGCGAGTCCACCATCGTCGGCCTCCTGGTCAACGGCGTCTCCGCGCCCGCCGCCTCCGAGGGCGACGAGGTCGAGGTCGTCCTCGACCGCACCCCCTTCTACGCCGAGGGCGGCGGCCAGCTCGCCGACCAGGGCCGGATCAAGCTCGACACGGGCGCCGTCATCGTCGTCCGCGACGTGCAGCAGCCCGTCCCCGGCGTCTCCGTGCACAAGGGCTCCGTCCAGGTCGGCGAGGTGACGGTCGGCGCCTCCGCGTACGCCGCCATCGACATCCACCGCCGCCGGGCCATCGCCCGCGCCCACTCGGCCACGCACCTGACCCACCAGGCGCTGCGCGACGCGCTCGGCCCCACGGCCGCCCAGGCCGGTTCCGAGAACTCGCCCGGCCGCTTCCGCTTCGACTTCGGCTCGCCGAACGCGGTGCCCGGCTCGGTCCTCACCGACGTAGAGCAGAAGATCAACGACGTGCTCTCCCGCGAGCTCGACGTCACCGCCGAGATCATGACCATCGACGAGGCGAAGAAGCAGGGCGCCATCGCCGAGTTCGGCGAGAAGTACGGCGAGCGCGTGCGGGTCGTGACCATCGGCGACTTCTCCAAGGAGCTGTGCGGCGGCACGCACGTCGGCAACACCGCCCAGCTGGGCCTGGTGAAGCTGCTCGGCGAGTCCTCCATCGGCTCCGGCGTGCGCCGCGTCGAGGCCCTCGTCGGCGTGGACGCGTACAACTTCCTCGCCAAGGAGCACACGGTCGTCGCCCAGCTCCAGGAGCTGGTCAAGGGCCGTCCGGAGGAGCTGCCGGAGAAGATCGCCTCCATGCTCGGCAAGCTGAAGGACGCCGAGAAGGAGATCGAGAAGTTCCGCGCGGAGAAGGTCCTCCAGGCCGCCGCCGGTCTTGCCGCGGGTGCCCAGGACGTACGCGGCGTCGCCGTGGTCACCGGCCAGGTGCCGGACGGCACCGGCGCCGACGACCTGCGCAAGCTGGTCCTCGACGTCCGGGGCCGCATCCAGGGCGACCGCCCGGTCGTCGTGGCCCTGTTCACCGTGGCCAACGACCGCCCGCTGACCGTGATCGCCACCAACGAGGCGGCCCGCGAGCGCGGCCTCAAGGCCGGCGACCTGGTCCGTGCCGCTGCCAAGACCCTCGGTGGTGGCGGCGGCGGCAAGCCCGACGTCGCCCAGGGCGGCGGTCAGAACCCGGCCGCCATCGGCGACGCCATCGCGGCCGTCGAGCGCCTCGTGGGCGAGAACGCCTGATGACGCTGCGCCGTGGCCGCCGGCTCGCCATCGATGTGGGAGACGCCCGGATCGGGGTCGCCTCGTGCGACCCCGACGGGGTGTTGGCCACACCGGTGGAGACCGTTCCGGGCCGGGACATCCCCTTCGCCCACCGGCGGCTGCGGCAGCTCGTCGAGGAGTACGAGCCCATCGAGGTGGTGGTCGGCCTGCCGCGTTCGCTGAGCGGACGGGAGGGGCCGGCCGCGGCCAAGTGCCGCGCCTTCGCCACGGAACTCGCCAAGGGCATCAAGCCCGTGACGGTGCGTCTGGTGGACGAGCGGATGACGACCGTCACCGCCGCCCAGGGCCTGCGGGCCGCGGGACGGAACGCGAAGAAGGGCCGGTCGGTCATCGACCAGGCCGCCGCCGTGGTGATCCTTCAGAACGCTCTGGAGACCGAACGGGTATCAGGTAATCCGCCCGGCGAGTGCGTCGAAGTGGTTGTCTGATCGCGATACGGTAACGTTCCGCGCGATGTGACGGCATTCGAACAGCCGTCGCCCATCAGAAGAGGCGGAACCGTGCGTCGCGGCAGACGGAGTCGCGGCCAACGCCCTGCGGCGCGCTAGGGGATCGATGACTGAGTATGGCCGGGGCCCTGGCCCCGAACCGTGGCACCCCGAGGACCCGCAGTACGGGGACCAGGGGTGGACCGGGCACGAGACCCAGCAGGGTCAGATGCCCTATGTCGCAGGCCCGCAGCAGTACCAGCAGGAGCCTCAGCCCCAGCAGCCCTACTACGCGCAGCAGCAGGGCCGGTACCCCCAGGCCCAGCAGCCGCCGTACGCGCAGCAGCCGCAGCAGATGCCGTATCCGCAGCACCCGCAACAGCACCAGCACCCGCAGCAGCACCCGCAGCAGGAGACGTACGGCGGCCAGGGCCAGGTGTGGGACACCGGCCAGGTCCACTACGCCGAGGTCCCGCAGACCGCCGACCCGTACGCGGGCGTGGATCCGTACGCGCAGCAGCAGTCGAGCGGCTACCCCGGCGAGGCCCCCGACCTCTACGGCACCCCCGAGGCTTTCCCGCCGCCACGGCCCCCGAGCATGCGCCACCTGCAGACCGAGGAGCCGTGGCAGGAGGAGGAGGACGCCGCGGCCGACTCGTTCCTCGCGGGCGGGGGCGGCGGTGACAACGACGACGGTGACGGTGATGGCGACGACGGCGGGCGCGGCGGCCGCCGACCTGGCCGCTCCGGTGGCAAACCGAAGAAGCGCAGCGGCATGGCCTGCCTCATCGCTGCCGTGGTCATCGTCGCCGTGGTCGGCGGCGGCGGGTACTACGGCTACAGCTACCTCAAGGACAAGTTCGGAGCGGCCGAGGACTTCGCGGGCGCCGGCATCGACGTGCCGGTCGACGTGCAGATCCCCAAGGGTGCGGGCCTGGGGCAGATGGGCCGCATCCTCAAGGAAGCCGGCGTGGTCGCGAGCGCCCAGGCCTTCGTGGATGCGGCGAAGAGCGCCAACGGCACGTCGATCCAGCCCGGCACCTATCCGCTGAAGAAGAAGATGTCGGCCGCCTCGGTGGTCGAGGTCATGACCGACCCCTCCAAGCTTCACGTGCTCACCATCTCCGAGGGCTCGCGCAACTCCGCGGTCTACGCGGCGATCGACAAGAAGCTCGAGAAGCCGGAAGGCACGACGGCGGGGATCGCCAAGCGCGAGGTCAAGAACCTCGGACTGCCGGCATGGGCGAACAACGACTCGAAGATCATGGACCCGCTCGAGGGCTTCCTGTATCCGATGCGCTACGACCTGACCAAGGACAGCACCCCCGAGTCCCTGCTCAAACAGATGGTCAAGAACGCTACGGACAAGTACACGGAACTGGGGATCGAGGCCAAGTCCAAGGAACTGGGCCTGGAGAACCCGCTCCAGGTGATCACGGTCGCCAGCCTCGTGAACGCCGAGGGCAAGAACCACGACGACTTCCGGAAGATGTCGGAGGTGGTCTACAACCGCCTCAAGAAGACCAACGACGTCACGAACCGCAAGATCGAGTTCGACTCGACGTACAACTACATCAAGAACCAGAGCGAGATCAACTTCAACCTCAAGGAAGCCAAGGCGTTCGTCCACCCCTACAACACGCACAACGTGACGGGACTGCCCCCGGGGCCGATCAACAACCCCGGTCTGGAGGCGCTGACCGCTACGCTCAGCCCGGACCACGGAGGCTGGATGTTCTTCGTGTCGGTCGACGGCGACAAGACGACCTTCACCAAGACCTACGACGAGCACCTCCAGCTCGTCGCGGAGTTCCAGGAACGGCAGAAGCAGAAGAACGGCGGGTAGCAGGACATGTCACGGATACGGGCCGCGGTGCTGGGTTCGCCCATCGAGCACTCCCTCTCACCGGTGCTGCACCGCGCCGCGTACCAGGAGCTCGGCCTCGGAGACCGGTCGTACGACCGATTCGAGGTCGACGAGGACGCCCTGCCCGGGTTCATCGCACGGCTCGGCCCCGAGTGGGCCGGGCTGTCGCTGACCATGCCGCTCAAGCGGGCGATCATCCCGCTGCTCGACGCCATCAGTGACACGGCCGCCTCCGTCGAAACGGTCAACACCGTCGTCTTCACCGAGGACGGCCGCAAGGTCGGTGACAACACCGACATCCCCGGCCTGCTCGCGGCACTGAGCGAGCAGGGCGTGGAGAAGGTGGAGTCCGCCGCCGTCCTCGGCGCGGGCGCCACCGCCTCCTCGGCGCTCGCCGCGCTGGCACGGATCTGCACCGGCGCGGTGACCGCGTACGTACGCTCCGAGGCCCGAGCCGCGGAGATGCGCGAGTGGGGCGAGCGGCTCGGCGTGGACGTCCGCACGGCCGACTGGTCGCGGGCGTCCGAGGCGCTGGCCGCGCCCCTGGTCATCGCCACCACCCCGGCCGGGGCCACGGACGAGCTGGCCGCATCCGTGCCGGACGCTCCGGGCACCCTCTTCGACGTGCTCTACGACCCCTGGCCGACGCCCCTCGCCGCGGCCTGGACGCATCGCGGCGGCAGGCTCCTCGGCGGCCTCGACCTCCTGGTCCACCAGGCCGTCCTGCAGGTCGAGCTGATGACCGGCTGCCCCACCGCGCCGCTGGCGGCCATGCGCGCCGCGGGCGAGGCGGCGCTGCGCGCCCGCCACTGAGCGGGCCCGTAGACCGGTCCTAGATCCACATGTCGCCTCGGGTCGAGGTGCGCCGCCGTCCGACAGTTGGACCTGAGGGCGGTGTACCGGCCCGGACATGGGAGGATCGGGGTGAAGGCGGGTCCGGGCCGCGCACCCGATCGCGCCGCTGCTGAATCAGGCGCGAGCACGAGGAGCATCGTTGAGCAGGTTGCGTTGGCTGACGGCCGGGGAATCGCATGGCCCGGCTCTGGTAGCGACGCTGGAGGGGCTTCCCGCCGGCGTCCCGGTCACCACCGATCTGGTGGCCGAACACCTGGCCAGGCGCCGGCTCGGCTACGGCCGCGGTGCCCGGATGAAGTTCGAGCAGGACGAGATCACCTTCCTGGGCGGCGTCCGCCACGGGCTGTCGCAGGGGTCCCCGGTGGCCGTCATGATCGGCAACACCGAGTGGCCCAAGTGGGAGACCGTCATGTCGGCCGACCCGGTCGACCCCGCGCTGCTCAAGGAGACCGGACGCAACGCGGCGCTCACCCGCCCCCGCCCCGGCCACGCCGACCTCGCGGGCATGCAGAAGTACGGCTTCTCCGAGGCCCGGCCGATCCTGGAGCGCGCCAGCGCCCGTGAGACCGCCGCGCGCGTGGCCCTCGGCGCCATCGCCCGCTCCTTCATCAAGGAGGTCGCGGGCATCGAGATCGTCTCCCACGTCGTGGAGCTGGCGGGCGCCAAGGCCCCGTACGGCGTCTACCCGACGCCCGCCGACGTCGAGAAGCTCGACGCCGACCCGGTGCGGTGCCTCGACGCCGACGCGTCGAAGGCGATGGTCGCGGAGATCGACCAGGCCCACAAGGACGGCGACACCCTCGGCGGCGTCGTCGAGGTCCTCGCCTACGGGGTGCCCGTCGGCCTCGGCTCGCACGTGCACTGGGACCGCCGCCTCGACGCGCGCCTCGCGGCCGCGCTCATGGGCATCCAGGCCATCAAGGGCGTCGAGGTCGGCGACGGCTTCGACCTGGCCCGCGTGCCCGGCTCGCAGGCGCACGACGAGATCGTCTCCACCCCCGAGGGCATCAAGCGCACCTCCGGCCGCGCCGGCGGCACCGAGGGCGGTCTGACCACCGGCGAGCTGCTGCGCGTACGCGCCGCGATGAAGCCCATCGCGACCGTACCGAAGGCCCTCGCCACCGTGGACGTGGCCACCGGTGAAGCCACCGTCGCGCACCACCAGCGCTCCGACGTCTGTGCGGTGCCCGCCGCGGGCATCGTCGCCGAGGCCATGGTCGCCCTGGTGCTGGCCGACGCCGTCGTGGAGAAGTTCGGCGGCGACTCCGTCCCCGAGACCCGCCGCAACGTGCAGTCCTACCTCGACAACATGCAGATCCGGTGACGGGCACCCGTACGACAGGGCCCCTGGTGGTCCTCGTCGGCCCCATGGGGTCCGGCAAGTCCACCGTGGGCGAGCTGATCGCCCAGCGGCTCGGAGTCTCCTACCGGGACACCGACGCCGACATCGTCGCGGCCCAGGGCCGGGAGATCTCCGACATCTTCGTGGACGAGGGCGAACCCTACTTCCGTGAGCTGGAGCGGCAGGCGGTCACCGCCGCCGTCGCCGGACACGAGGGGGTCCTTGCCCTCGGGGGCGGCGCCGTCCTCGACGAGGCGACGCGCGAGCTGCTCACCGGACTGCCCGTGGCCTACCTCTCGATGGACGTCGAGGAAGCCGTGAAGCGCGTGGGCCTCGGCGCCGCGCGCCCGCTGCTCGCCATCAACCCGCGCCGCCAGTGGCGCGAGCTGATGGAGGCCCGACGCCCCCTGTACACCGAAGTGGCGCGCGTCGTGGTGGCCACCGACGACCGCACCCCCGAAGAGGTCGCCCAGGCGGTCCTCGACGCTCTGGAGTTGAAGAACGCATGACAGACCAGGTGACGCGGATCAAGGTCGGGGCGAGCGCGGGGCACGACGCGTACGACGTGCTGGTCGGCCGGCAGCTGCTCGGCGAGCTCGGCTCCCTGATCGGTACGAGGGCCCAGCGGGTCGCCGTCATCCACCCCGAGGCTCTCGCCTCGACCGGTGAGGCCCTGCGCGACGACCTCGCCGCCCAGGGGTACGAGGCCGTCGCCATCCAGGTGCCGAACGCCGAAGAGGCCAAGACGGCCGAGGTGGCGGCGTACTGCTGGAAGGCGCTGGGACAGTCCGGCTTCACCCGCACCGACGCCATCGTCGGCGTCGGTGGGGGATCCACCACGGACCTCGCGGGCTTCGTCGCGGCCTCCTGGCTGCGCGGAGTGCGCTGGATCGCCGTACCGACCACCATCCTGGCCATGGTGGACGCGGCCGTCGGTGGCAAGACCGGCATCAACACCGCCGAGGGCAAGAACCTCGTCGGAGCCTTCCACCCGCCGGCCGGCGTGCTCTGCGACCTGGCGGCGCTGGAATCGCTGCCGGTCAACGACTACGTCAGCGGCCTCGCCGAGATCATCAAGGCCGGGTTCATCTCCGACCCGGTCATCCTCGACCTGATCGAGGCGGACCCCGAGGCGGCGCGCACCCCCGCCGGCCCGCACACTGCCGAGCTGATCTGCCGCTCCATCCAGGTCAAGGCCGACGTGGTCTCCAGCGACCTCAAGGAATCGGGCCTGCGGGAGATCCTCAACTACGGGCACACCCTCGCGCACGCCATCGAGAAGAACGAGCGCTACAAGTGGCGCCACGGCGCGGCCGTCTCGATCGGCATGGTCTTCGCCGCGGAGCTCGGCCGGCTCGCGGGCCGGCTCGACGACGCGACGGCCGACCGGCACAAGGCCGTCCTCGCCTCGGTGGGGCTCCCGCTGACCTACCGCGGCGACCAGTGGCCCACCCTGCTGGAGAACATGAAGCTCGACAAGAAGTCCCGCGGAGACCTGCTGCGCTTCATCGTCCTGGACGGGCTGGCGAAGCCGACCGTCCTGGAAGGTCCCGACCCGGCCGTCCTCGTGGCAGCATTCGGCGAGGTCACGGCCTAGAACGGGCCAGTACGGGCCCGAACACCGGCCCGAACCGGCCTCGGCCGGGCCACCTCGTGACCTCGTGACCCGACGGGCCCCCGGGGTCATATAACGTTCTCGCATCAGTAGTGGTGGAACGAGACGGAGTGGCAGCGGATGCAGCAGGCAGTGGGAGGCGGGGGCTGGGAGCCGCCGGGGAGTCAGCACCCGGCGGCGCCCCCGCAGCCGCCGGTCCCCCCGGTGTCGGGCTGGCCCGTGTCTCCCATGCCCTCCGGGCCCGCGGCGCCCCTGGTCTCGCCGGGTCCGCCGGACGGGTTCACCGGGCACGTCCCGCTGCCGCCCGCCGCTCCCGGTACCGGAGGCGCCACCCTCGCGGTCCTGCTGATCGGCCCCGCGGGGGCCGGGAAGACCACGGTGGCCCGCCACTGGGCCGGCACCCGGCCCGTCCCCACCGCGCACATCAGCCTGGACGACGTACGCGAATGGGTCTGCTCGGGCTTCGCGGACCCGCAGGCCGGCTGGAACGACCACTCCGAGGCGCAGTACCGTCTCGCCCGCCGCACCTGCGGCTTCGCCGCCCGCAACTTCCTGGCCAACGGGATCTCGTGCATCCTCGACGACGCCGTGTTCCCGGACCGGCCGGTCGTGGGCCTCGGCGGCTGGAAGCGCCACGTCGGGCCCGCGCTGCTGCCCGTCGTACTGCTGCCCGGCCTGGAGATCGTGCTGGAACGCAACGCCGCCCGCTCCGGGAACCGGCGGCTCTCGGACGAGGAGGTCGCGCGGATCCACGGCCGGATGGCCGGCTGGTACGGATCCGGGCTGCCGATCATCGACAACTCCCACCTGGACGTCGAGGGCACCGCCCGCGCCCTGGACGAGACCCTGGCCCGCGTCATCTCGGCGCCGGCCCACTGAATCCGGCGCCCACGGAGCCGCCGGCTCGGGCCGGGCGCTCGTACGGCCGTGCTCGCCAGGCCGGATGGGCGATGCGCTCGTAGGCTCGGAAACATGTCAGACGTGTACGCGGCCCGCCGAGGCCTGCTTCGCGACCGCTGTGCGGCCGCCGGAAACGCCGCCGCACTCATCACGCGTCCGGCGAACGTCCGCTACCTCTCCGGGGCGTCACCGCTGGGCGCGGTCCTGCTGGTGGGTCCGGCCGGGGAGGACACGCTGTTCTGCGCCGGACAGCCCACGGGGGAGTCCGACGAGGGGCGGCTCGACGAGAACCTGCGGCTCTCCGTGCTGGCCGGCCCCGGGGCGGATCCCGCCGTGGCGGCCGCCGACACGGCATCCGCCGCCCGCGCCGATTCCCTGGCCGTCGAGGAACACCACCTCACCGTCGGCCGGCACCGCGCCCTGCGCTCCGTGGCGCCAGGGCTGCGCCTGGCCGATCTGGGAACCGCCGTCGAACAGCTCCGCCTCGTCAAGGACGAGGAGGAGATCGCCTGCCTGCGGATCGCCGCCGAAATCGCCGACCAGGCCCTCGGCGAGCTGCTGGAATCGATCCTGGTGGGCCGTACCGAACGGCACCTGGCCCTGGAGCTGGAACGCCGGCTAGTGGACCACGGGGCCGACGGGCCGGCCTTCCCGACTTCCGTCGGCACCGGCCCCCACTCCGGCCGCTCCCGGCACCGGCCCTCGGACCGGCGGGTGGAGGAGGGTGATTTCCTCTCCGTCTGCCTCGGCGCGAACTACCGGGGCTACCGCTGCGAGATCGGCCGCACCTTCGTGATCGGAACGACCCCCGCCGACTGGCAGATCGAGCTGTACGAGCTCGTCTTCGCCGCTCAGCGGGCGGGTCGCGAGGCCCTGCTGCCCGGCGCCGCGTACCGCGATGTGGATCACGCGGCCCGCTCCGTACTCGACTCCGCAGGTCACGGTGAGGCCCTCGCGGCGTGGACCGGACACGGGGTCGGGCTCGAAATCGACGAGGACCCGCAGCTTGCACCTACCGCCATGGGTAAACTGGACGCTTGCGTGCCGGTCACCGTCGAACCGGGGGTTCACCTCCCTGGCCGGGGTGGTGTCCGGATCGATGACACGCTCGTCGTACGCCCCGAGGCGGACGGCGGTCCCGAGCTACTCACCATTACGACCAAGGAGCTGCTCGCGCTCTAGCCCGCGTCGCCGGGCTGAGCGCGCACCCGTGGTCTTCCAGTGCAGGAGATTCCCACACCGTGGCTTCCACGAACGACCTCAAGAACGGCATGGTGCTGAAGCTCGATGGGGGCCAGCTCTGGTCCGTCATCGAGTTCCAGCACGTCAAGCCCGGCAAGGGCCCGGCCTTCGTGCGCACCAAGCTGAAGAGCGTCATGTCCGGCAAGGTCGTCGACAAGACGTTCAACGCCGGCACCAAGGTCGAGACGGCCACCATCGACCGCCGCGACATGCAGTTCTCCTACATGGACGGCGAGTACTTCGTCTTCATGGACATGGAGACCTACGACCAGCTCATGGTCGACAAGAAGGCCGTCGGCGACTCCGCCAACTTCCTGATCGAGGGCTTCACCGCCTCCGTGGCCCGCCACGAGGGCGAGGTGCTCTACGTCGAGCTGCCGGCCGCCGTCGAGCTGGTCATCCAGCACACCGACCCGGGCGTCCAGGGCGACCGGTCCACCGGTGGCACCAAGCCGGCGACGCTGGAGACCGGTCACGAGATCCAGGTTCCGCTCTTCGTCAACATCGGCGAGAAGGTCAAGGTCGACACCCGTACCAGCGACTACCTCGGCCGGGTGAACAGCTAACCGTGGCTGCCCGGAGCAACGCGCGCAAGCGCGCTTTCCAGATCCTGTTCGAGGCCGACCAGCGCGGGGTGCCCGTGCGCGAGGTCCTCGCGGACTGGGTCCGCCACTCGCGGTCGGACACCGACCGCCAGCCCGCGGTGAACGAGTTCACCATGGAGCTCGTCGAGGGGTACGCCGACAAGGTGGACCGCATCGACGACCTGATCGCCACCTACGCCGTGGACTGGGACCTCGACCGCATGCCGGTCGTCGACCGGAACATCGTGCGCCTCGGTGCCTACGAGCTGATCTGGGTCGACGGAACCCCGGACGCCGTGGCCATCGACGAGGCCGTCCAGCTGGCCAAGGAGTTCTCCACGGACGAGTCGCCCTCGTTCGTGAACGGGCTCCTCGGCCGCTTCAAGGACCTCAAGCCGAAGCTGCGCCGCAGCGAGAGCTGACACGCGGCAGTACGGCGAGAACGCCAGGGCCCGCAGCGCACGCGCGCTGCGGGCCCTGCGGCGTACTCGGGGCGGTCCGACGGTCCGGAGGGTCCTGAAGGCCGGGACCCCGGACGACAGGGACGCAAAAAACCGGCGGGTGCCCGGGGCCGGGCGGGCTCCCGCCCCCCGCCGGTAACGTTTCTGCTGAGCGCTGTGGGGACTAGTTGTCCTCGTGCGCCACCGCGCGACGTGCGTCCGCGTCCAGTACGCCCCAGCTGATCAGCTGCTCGGTGAGGACCGAGGGGGACTGGTCGTAGATGACGGCGAGGGTGCGCAGGTCGTCCTGGCGGATCGAGAGCACCTTGCCGTTGTAGTCGCCGCGCTGGCTCTGGATGGTCGCCGCGTAACGCTGCAGCGGGCCGGCCTTCTCGGCGGGTACGTGGGCCAGCCGCTCCAGATCCAGGCGCAGCTTCGGCGGCGGCTCGGCCGCTCCACCGGGGGTCGTACCAGGCAGGAGCTCCTGCACCGGCACCCCGTAGAAGTCCGCCAGCTCGGCGAGACGCTGGACGGTCACGGCGCGGTCGCCGCGCTCGTAAGAGCCGACCACCACGGCCTTCCACCGGCCCTGGGACTTCTCCTCGACACCGTGGAGGGAAAGGCCCTGCTGGGTGCGGATGGCGCGGAGCTTGGCCCCGAGCTGTTTGGCGTATTCGCTGGACATAACGCTCCCGGACGCTGTGACGACATGACCACGTGCGGCTCCGCCGCGCGGCTGGTAACTCACTGTGAGGTTACGCAGCGTTACTTGGATGCGTCAAGCCGAATGGTCTGTGACGCCTACTTGAGAGGGGCCCCGGGCTGCCCCGATGCCAGGTCGCCGGAATCCCCCTGGTACCGTGGAGCGCGTAGATCAGACGTCCTTTAAGGTCCGTCCCGTGAGGCGGAGAAGGAGGTCCTTTTCATGGACACTCAGAACTTCCGGAACTCCCAGAACCTCGAGGGCGCAGACGCCGATGTCATGCGCCCCGTTCTCGAAGCGCAGGACATCGCCCGCGTCCTGACCCGTATCGCCCACGAAATCGTCGAACGCGCCAAGGGCGCCGACGACGTGGTGCTGCTCGGCATTCCCACCCGCGGTGTATTCCTCGCCCGCCGGCTGGCCGCCAAGCTCGAAGAGGTCACCGGCGCGAAGATCCCGGTCGGCTCCCTCGACATCACCATGTACCGCGACGACCTGCGGATGAAGCCGGCCCGGGCGATCGGCCGCACCGAGATTCCCGGCGACGACATCGACGGCCGCCTGGTCGTCCTCGTCGACGACGTTCTCTTCTCCGGCCGCACCATCCGCGCCGCCCTCGACGCCCTCGGCGACATCGGCCGCCCCCGCGCGGTGCAGCTCGCCGTCCTCGTCGACCGGGGCCACCGCGAACTGCCGATCCGCGCCGACTACGTCGGCAAGAACCTCCCCACGTCGCTGCGGGAGAACGTCCAGGTCCAGGTCCAGGAGGAGGACGGCCGCGACGCCGTGCTCCTCGGCCAGCGGACCGCCCGGGCAGCCGGGCAGTAGCCCTTGTGAACGGCCGGGCCCCTCGGGGTCCGCGCCGGAGCCTGCCCTGCCCGCACCCCCAGCCAGCCCGTCTGACTGCCCTCCCCGACTTACGGAGCACCCGGATGAAGCGCCACCTCATCTCGGCCGCCGACCTCACGCGCGACGACGCCGTCCTCATCCTCGACACCGCCGAGGAGATGGCCCGCGTCGCGGACCGGCCGATAAAGAAGCTGCCCACCCTGCGCGGCCGCACGATCTGCAACCTCTTCTTCGAAGACTCCACCCGTACCCGGATCTCCTTCGAAGCTGCCGAGAAGCGCCTCTCCGCCGACGTGATCAACTTCGCGGCCAAGGGCTCCAGCGTCTCCAAGGGCGAGTCCCTCAAGGACACCGCCCAGACCCTGGAGGCCATGGGCGTCGACGCGGTCGTCATCCGGCACCACGCCTCCGGCGCCCCCTACCGGCTCGCCACCTCCGGCTGGATCGACGCACCGGTGATCAACGCCGGGGACGGCACCCACGAGCACCCCACCCAGGCCCTGCTGGACGCCTTCACCATGCGCCGCCGCCTGGTCGGCAAGGACACCGGGCTCGGCAAGGACCTGAACGGCCGCCGGATCACCATCGTCGGCGACATCCTGCACAGCCGGGTCGCCCGCTCCAACGTCCACCTGCTGCACACCCTCGGCGCCCAGGTCACCCTGGTGGCCCCGCCCACCCTGGTGCCGGTCGGCGTCGAGGCCTGGCCGTGCGAGATCTCGTACAGCCTGGACGAGGTACTGCCCAAGTCCGACGCCGTGATGATGCTGAGGGTCCAGCGCGAGCGGATGAACGCGGCCTTCTTCCCGACCGAGCGCGAGTACTCCCGCCGCTACGGCCTGGACGGCGCCCGCATGGCGCGCATGCCCGAGCACGCCATCGTGATGCACCCCGGCCCGATGGTCCGCGGCATGGAGATCACCGCCGAGGTGGCCGACTCCGACCGCTGCACGGTCATCGAGCAGGTCACCAACGGCGTCTCGATCCGCATGGCCGTCCTGTACCTGCTGCTCGGAGGCTCCGAGCCCGCCGTCACCACCACCAGCACGCCCCGCACCGAGGAGAGCAAGTAAAGATGAGCAAGATCCTTATCCGTGGCGCGAAGGTACTCGGTGGCGACGTCCAGGACGTCCTGATCGACGGCGAGACCATCGCCGCCGTGGGCGCCGGCCTGGACGCCGGCGACGCGACCGTCATCGAGGCCGCGGGCCAGGTCCTCCTCCCCGGCCTCGTCGACCTCCACACCCACCTGCGCGAGCCCGGCCGCGAGGACTCCGAGACCGTCCTCACCGGCACCCGCGCCGCCGCCTCCGGCGGCTACACCGCCGTCTTCGCCATGGCCAACACCTTCCCCGTCGCCGACACCGCCGGCGTCGTCGAGCAGGTGTGGCGCCTGGGCAAGGAGTCCGGCTACTGCGACGTGCAGCCCATCGGCGCCGTCACCATCGGCCTGGAGGGCAAGCAGCTCTCCGAGCTGGGCGCCATGCACGAGTCCGCGGCCCGTGTCACCGTCTTCTCCGACGACGGCAAGTGCGTGGACGACGCCGTGATCATGCGCCGCGCCCTGGAGTACGTGAAGGCCTTCGGCGGCGTCGTCGCCCAGCACGCCCAGGAGCCCCGCCTCACCGAGGGCGCCCAGATGAACGAGGGCATCGTCTCCGCCGAGCTGGGACTGGGCGGCTGGCCGGCCGTCGCCGAGGAGTCGGTCATCGCCCGCGACGTCCTGCTCGCCGAGCACGTCGGCTCCCGCGTCCACATCTGCCACCTCTCCACCGCCGGCTCCGTCGAGATCATCCGCTGGGCCAAGTCCCGCGGCATCGACGTCACCGCCGAGGTCACCCCGCACCACCTGCTCCTCACCGACGAGCTCGTGCGCTCGTACAACCCGGTCTACAAGGTCAACCCGCCGCTGCGCACCGAAGCCGACGTGCTGGCCCTGCGCGAGGCGCTGGCCGACGGCACGATCGACATCGTCGCCACCGACCACGCCCCGCACCCGCACGAGGACAAGGACTGCGAGTGGGCCGCCGCAGCCATGGGCATGGTCGGCCTGGAGACCGCGCTCTCCGTCGTCCAGCAGACGATGGTGGAGACCGGACTGCTCGACTGGGCGGGCGTCGCCGAGCGGATGTCCTTCGCCCCGGCGCGCATCGGCAGCCTCCCGAATCACGGACGCCCCGTCTCGGCAGGTGAACCCGCGAACCTGACCTTGGTCGATACCTCGTACCGTGGTGTCGTGGACCCCGCACACTTCGCCTCCCGCAGCCGCAACACGCCTTACGAGGGCCGTGAGCTGCCGGGGCGCGTCACTCACACCTTCCTGCGGGGCCGGGCAACGGTCGTGGACGGGACGCTGGCGTGACACCTGCAGTAATCCAACTGGCCGCCGAGGCCGAACGGCAGTCGGCGGAGGTGACGGACTGGGGCGCCCGCATCGCGTGGGTGATCGGTCTCCTCGTCTTCATCGCGTTCGTGTACTGGCTGATGCGGCAGGGCTGGAAATGGCGCGGCACCCTGCAGAGCGATCTGCCGGAGCTGCCCGCCGCCCCCGGCGGTCTCCCCGAACACCGGCTGGCCCTGACCGGCCGCTACCACGGGTCCACCACCGCCGGGCAGTGGCTCGACCGGATCGTCGCCCACGGGCTGGGCGTCCGCAGCCGGGTCGAGCTCACGCTCACCGACACGGGCCTCGACGTGGTCCGTCCGGGTGCCACCGACTTCTACGTACCGGCCGCGCAGCTGCGCGGCGCCCGCCTCGACAAGGGAATCGCGGGCAAGGTACTGACCGAGGGCGGTCTCCTCGTCGTCACATGGGCGCATGGCGACAGGCTGATCGACTCCGGATTCCGCTCCGACCGCGCGGCAGAACACGCCGCCTGGGTCGAAGCGATCAACCTCATGAACCACTCAATCACCACGACGGAAGGCGCCGAACGATGACGACCTCCACCAGGGGAGCAGCCAAAACTCCCGCCGTACTCGTCCTGGAGGACGGTCGGATCTTCCGCGGCCGCGCCTACGGCGCTGTGGGGGAGACCTTCGGCGAGGCCGTGTTCTCCACCGGCATGACCGGCTACCAGGAGACCCTCACCGACCCGTCGTACCACCGGCAGGTCGTCGTGATGACCGCCCCGCACGTGGGCAACACCGGAGTCAACGACGAGGACCCCGAGTCCTCCCGGATCTGGGTCGCCGGGTACGTCGTACGCGACCCCGCCCGCGTCCCCTCCAACTGGCGCTCCCGCCGCTCGCTGGACGAGGAGCTCGTCAAGCAGGGCGTCGTCGGGATCTCCGGCATCGACACCCGCGCCCTCACCCGCCACCTGCGCGAGCGCGGCGCCATGCGCGTCGGCATCTTCTCCGGCGAGGTCTGGGACGGGGTCCGCGACGAGGCCCTGCTGGCCCGCGTCCAGGCCGCCCCGCAGATGAAGGGCGCCGACCTCTCCGCAGAGGTCGCCACCAAGGAGACCTACGTGGTCCCCGCGATCGGCGAGAAGAAGTTCACCGTCGCCGCGGTCGACCTCGGCATCAAGGGCATGACCCCGCACCGGATGGCCCAGCGCGGCATCGAGGTGCACGTGCTCCCCGCCACCGCCACCGTCGAGGACGTGTACGCGGTCAACCCCGACGGCGTGTTCTTCTCGAACGGCCCGGGCGACCCGGCCACCGCCGACCACGCGGTCTCCGTCATGCAGGGCGTCCTCGCCCGCAAGACCCCGCTCTTCGGCATCTGCTTCGGCAACCAGATCCTCGGCCGCGCGCTCGGCTTCGGCACCTACAAGCTGAAGTACGGCCACCGGGGCATCAACCAGCCGGTGCAGGACCGCACCACCGGCAAGGTCGAGATCACCGCGCACAACCACGGCTTCGCCGTGGACGCGCCCCTCGACAAGGTGTCCGAGACCCCCTACGGCCGCGCCGAGGTCTCGCACGTCTGCCTGAACGACAACGTCGTGGAAGGCCTCCAGCTGCTCGACCAGCCGGCCTTCTCCGTCCAGTACCACCCCGAGGCAGCCGCCGGCCCGCACGACGCCGCGTACCTCTTCGACCGCTTCACGTCTTTGATGGAAACCGCCCAGATGGAGGCCGAGCGTGCCTAAGCGCACCGATATCCAGTCCGTCCTGGTCATCGGCTCCGGCCCGATCGTCATCGGCCAGGCCGCCGAGTTCGACTACTCCGGCACCCAGGCCTGCCGCATCCTCAAGGCCGAGGGCCTGCGGGTCATCCTGGTGAACTCCAACCCCGCCACGATCATGACCGACCCGGAGATCGCCGACGCCACGTACGTCGAGCCGATCACCCCCGAGTTCGTCGAGAAGATCATCGCGAAGGAGCGCCCCGACGCGCTGCTTCCGACCCTCGGCGGCCAGACCGCGCTGAACACCGCCATCTCCATGCACGAGCAGGGTGTGCTGGAGAAGTACAACGTCGAGCTCATCGGCGCCAACGTCGAGGCCATCAACAAGGGCGAGGACCGCGAGCTCTTCAAGGGCGTCGTCGAAGCCGTCAAGGCCAAGATCGGCTACGGCGAGTCCGCCCGCTCGGTCATCTGCCACACGATGGACGACATCATCGCCGGCGTCGACACCCTCGGCGGCTACCCCGTCGTCGTGCGCCCCTCCTTCACCATGGGCGGCGCCGGCTCAGGCTTCGCCCACGACGAGGAGGAGCTGCGCCGCATCGCCGGCCAGGGCCTGATGCTCTCCCCGACCACCGAGGTGCTCCTGGAGGAGTCCATCCTCGGCTGGAAGGAGTACGAGCTCGAGCTGATGCGCGACACCAAGGACAACGTCGTCGTCGTCTGCTCCATCGAGAACTTCGACCCGATGGGCGTCCACACCGGCGACTCGATCACCGTCGCCCCGGCGATGACGCTGACCGACCGCGAGTACCAGCGGCTGCGTGACATCGGCATCGCGATCATCCGCGAGGTCGGCGTCGACACCGGCGGCTGCAACATCCAGTTCGCGATCGACCCGGCCGACGGCCGCGTCATCGTCATCGAGATGAACCCGCGCGTCTCGCGCTCCTCGGCGCTCGCGTCGAAGGCCACCGGCTTCCCGATCGCCAAGATCGCCGCCAAGCTGGCCATCGGCTACACGCTCGACGAGGTCCCCAACGACATCACCGAGAAGACGCCGGCCTCCTTCGAGCCGTCCCTCGACTACGTAGTCGTCAAGGCCCCGCGGTTCGCCTTCGAGAAGTTCCCGCTCGCCGACGCCACCCTCACCACCACCATGAAGTCGGTGGGCGAGGCCATGGCCATCGGCCGCAACTTCACCGAGGCCCTCCAGAAGGCCCTGCGCTCGCTGGAGAAGAAGGGCTCGCAGTTCACCTTCGTCGGCCCCACCGGCGACAAGGACGAGCTGCTCGCCATCGCGGTCCGCCCGACCGACGGCCGCATCAACACCGTCATGCAGGCCATCCGCGCCGGCGCCACCCAGGAAGAGGTCTTCGAGTTCACGAAGATCGACCCCTGGTTCGTCGACCAGCTCTTCCTCATCAAGGAGATCGCGGACGAACTGGCCGCCGCCGAGAAGCTCCACCCCGAGCTGCTCGCCGAGGCCAAGCGCCACGGCTTCTCCGACGCCCAGATCGCCGAGATCCGCGGCCTGCGCGAAGACGTGGTCCGCGAGGTCCGCCACGCGCTCGGCGTCCGCCCGGTCTACAAGACGGTCGACACCTGCGCCGCCGAGTTCGCCGCGAAGACCCCGTACTTCTACTCCTCCTACGACGAGGAGTCCGAAGTCGCCCCGCGCGAGAAGCCCGCGGTCATCATCCTGGGCTCCGGCCCGAACCGCATCGGCCAGGGCATCGAGTTCGACTACTCCTGCGTCCACGCCTCCTTCGCCCTCAGCGACGCCGGCTACGAGACCGTGATGGTCAACTGCAACCCGGAGACCGTCTCCACCGACTACGACACCTCCGACCGCCTGTACTTCGAGCCGCTCACGCTCGAAGACGTGCTGGAGATCGTCCACGCCGAATCACTGGCCGGTCCCATCGCCGGTGTCATCGTCCAGCTCGGCGGCCAGACCCCCCTGGGCCTCGCCCAGGCCCTCAAGGACAACGGCGTCCCCGTCGTCGGCACCCCGCCGGAGGCCATCCACGCCGCCGAGGACCGCGGAGCCTTCGGCCAGGTCCTCGCCGAGGCCGGCCTGCCCGCCCCCAAGCACGGCACCGCCACCACCTTCGCCGGCGCCAAGGCCATCGCCGACGAGATCGGCTACCCCGTCCTCGTACGCCCCTCGTACGTGCTCGGCGGCCGCGGCATGGAGATCGTCTACGACGAGGACCGGCTGTCCTCCTACATCGCCGAGTCCACCGAGATCTCGCCGACCCGCCCCGTGCTGGTCGACCGCTTCCTCGACGACGCGATCGAGATCGACGTCGACGCCCTCTACGACGGCACCGAGCTCTACCTCGGCGGCGTCATGGAGCACATCGAGGAAGCCGGCATCCACTCCGGCGACTCCGCCTGCGCCCTGCCCCCGATCACCCTCGGCGGCTACGACATCAAGCGCCTGCGCGCCTCCACCGAGGCCATCGCCAAGGGCGTCGGAGTCCGCGGCCTGATCAACATCCAGTTCGCGATGGCGGGTGACATCCTCTACGTCCTGGAGGCCAACCCGCGCGCCTCCCGGACCGTCCCCTTCACCTCGAAGGCGACCGCCGTCCCGCTCGCGAAGGCCGCCGCCCGCATCTCGCTCGGCACCACCATCGCCGAGCTCCGCGAAGAGGGCATGCTCCCGAAGAACGGCGACGGCGGCACCCTGCCGCTCGACGCGCCGATCTCCGTCAAGGAGGCCGTCATGCCGTGGTCGCGCTTCCGCGACATCCACGGCCGCGGCGTCGACACCGTCCTCGGCCCGGAGATGCGCTCCACCGGCGAGGTCATGGGCATCGACTCCGTCTTCGGCACGGCGTACGCCAAGTCGCAGGCCGGCGCCTACGGCCCGCTGCCCACCAAGGGCCGCGCGTTCATCTCCGTCGCCAACCGCGACAAGCGCACGATGATCTTCCCGGCCCGCGAGCTCGTCGCCCACGGCTTCGAGCTGATGGCCACCTCGGGCACCGCGGAGGTGCTGCGCCGCAACGGCATCAACGCCACCGTCGTGCGCAAGCTCAGCGAGGGCGAGGGCCCCAACGGCGAGAAGACCATCGTCCAGCTCATCCACGACGGCCAGGTCGACCTGATCGTCAACACCCCGTACGGCACCGGTGGCCGCCTCGACGGCTACGAGATCCGCACGGCCGCCGTGGCGCGCGGAGTTCCGTGCCTCACCACGGTCCAGGCGCTCGCCGCGGCCGTCCAGGGCATCGACGCGCTCAACCGCGGCGACGTGGGCGTCCGCTCGCTCCAGGAGCACGCGCGGCGGCTGACCGCGGCCCGCGACTAGGTCCCGTGCGCCCGGCTCCATCGGCCGGGCAGGACCGATCAGCCCGTACGGCCCGTAATGGGGGAGGGGGACACCGTCAAGCGCGATGCGCGACGGTCGTCCCCCTCTTCATGAGCTCCATGAGCGCGCAAGGGAACCCCTCCACGATGTACAAACTCTTCTTCAACCTGGTCTTCAAGCGGATGGACCCGGAGCAGGCCCACTACATGGCCTTCCGCTGGATCCGCCTCGCGGCCCGCACGCCGGTGCTGCGCACCTTCGTCGCCGCCGTCCTGGCCCCCCGCCACGAGTCGCTGCGCACCGAGGCCCTCGGCCTGCGGATGCACGGCCCCTTCGGGCTCGCCGCCGGCTTCGACAAGAACGCCGTAGCCATCGACGGGATGTCGATGCTCGGCTTCGACCACATCGAGATCGGCACCGTCACCGCCGAGCCGCAGCCCGGCAACCCGAAGAAGCGGCTGTTCCGGCTGGTCCCGGACCGCGCGCTCATCAACCGCATGGGCTTCAACAACGAGGGCTCGGCGGCCGTCGCCGAGCGACTGGCCGCCCGCAACCCCGTCTTCAAGACGGTCGTCGGCGTCAACATCGGCAAGACGAAGATCGTCCCCGAGGAAGAGGCCGTAGCGGACTACGTCGCCTCCACCGAGCGCCTCGCCCGGCACGCCGACTACCTCGTCGTCAACGTCTCCTCCCCGAACACCCCGGGCCTGCGCAACCTCCAGGCCACGGAGTCGCTGCGCCCCCTGCTCACCGCCGTGCGCGAGGCGGCGGACCGCGTCGTCACCGACCGGCGGGTCCCGCTCCTCGTCAAGATCGCACCGGACCTCGCCGACGAGGACGTGGACGCGGTCGCCGACCTGGCCCTGGAGCTGGGCCTCGACGGCATCATCGCGACCAACACGACGATCGCCCGCGAGGGCCTCGGCCTGAAGTCCTCCCCGTCACTGATCAAGGAGACCGGCGGACTGTCCGGCGCCCCGGTCAAGGAGCGCTCGCTGGAGGTCCTGCGCCGGCTGTACGCCCGCGTCGGCGACCGGCTGGTCCTGGTCGGCGTCGGCGGCATCGAGAACGCCGAGGACGCCTGGCAGCGGATCCTGGCCGGCGCGAGCCTGGTCCAGGGCTACAGCGCCTTCATCTACGAGGGCCCGTACTACGCCCGCGCCATCCACAAGGGCCTCGCCGCACGCCTGGCCGCCAGCCCGTACGCGACGCTCGCCGAAGCGGTGGGCGCGGAAACCCGAAAGGCCGCCCTGTGACCCCCGTGACCCCCGTGATCCCCTTCGGTACGCGCCTGCGCGAGGCCATGGACACCCGTGGACCCCTGTGCGTCGGCATCGACCCGCACGCGGCACTGCTGGCCTCCTGGGGCCTGAACGACGACATCGCGGGCCTGGAGAAGTTCTCCCGCACCGTGGTCGAGGCGCTCGCCGACTCGGTCGCGGTCTTCAAGCCGCAGGCGGCGTTCTTCGAGCGGTTCGGCTCGCGCGGGATCGCGGTACTGGAACAGACGGTGGCCGACGCCCGTGCGGCGGGCGCGCTGGTCGTCATGGACGCGAAGCGGGGTGACATCGGCTCGACGATGGCCGCGTACGCGGAGACCTTCCTGTCGCCCTCCTCGCCGCTCTTCTCCGACGCGCTGACCGTCTCCCCGTACCTGGGCTACGGCTCGCTCGCCCCCGCGGTGGAGCTGGCCCGGGAGTCCGGAGCGGGGCTGTTCGTGCTGGCCCTGACCTCGAACCCGGAGGGTGCGGAGGTCCAGCGGGCGGTGCGGTCGGACGGCCGGACCATCGGCGCGACCATGCTGGCGCATCTGGCGGCGGAGAACGCGGGGGCCTCCCCGATGGGCTCCTTCGGAGCGGTCGTCGGGGCGACCCTCGGGGACCTGTCCTCCTTCGACCTGGACATCAACGGACCGCTGCTGGCCCCCGGCATCGGCGCGCAGGGCGCGACGGCGGCGGACCTCCCGGCCGTCTTCGGCGCAGCCGTCCGAAATGTCGTTCCGAACGTATCCCGGGGCGTCCTGAAGCACGGCCCGGACGCGGCGGCCCTCCGCGCCTCGGCGCACGCCTTCGCGGAGGAAATCCGCACGGCCGTAGCGGCGTAGCCCGCCCCGTCACACCTGCCTGCGGAGCCGCTCCCGGGGGCCGGCCCCCGGACCCCCGCGCCTCAAACGCCGGAGGGGCCGAAGGGTCGTCTCAAACGCCGGCGGGGCTGGATTTTCCCGCGGAACGGGCGAACCCGGGGGTACCCCCGGACTCCGTCCGGGGGAGAGTAGGGGACAGGCCCCGCGCAGCGGGAGCAGGGCGTACGCCCCGGAGGGTCGGGGCTTCGGACCCGTGTCCCGGGGCGGACCGCGGGGCGATCATGGGGTGGGGGTTACGCCCCCTACCCGCAGGAGCGCCCCGCGTGCCCCCAGTACGGACCACCGCCACCATCCGCCGCATCGCCCCGGCAGGGGCCTACCACCACCTGGTCCTCGATGCCCCCGGCGTCACGGGCGTGCGCCCCGGCCCCTTCGGTGCCCTCGCCATCGGAGGCCGGGTCTCCGCGACGCTCCTGCGCCGCGCCTTCTCCATGCTCAAGGCCGTCACGGAGATCGCCACCGCCGCCGGAGCGGCCAGCCACACCGCCGTCGAAGAGGCCATGGCCTGCGGAATCGGGATCTGCATGAGCTGCGTCCTGCCCGTCACCGGCGCCGACGGCGTCACCCGGTTCCTTCGCTCCTGCACATCCGGGCCGGTTTTCGACGGCGCCACCGTCCGCTGGGACGACGCCGGAACCCTGCCCGCCGATCTGGAAGACGCGGCCGCGATGACCCCGAAGGCGAGCGGGCGGTGAGCCCCCTGAGCTCCCTCCGGCACCCCCTGGATCCCGAGGACGTGGACATGTCCGCCCCTTTCGGTGCCCACGTGACCCTCCCCAATCCGGTCTCCACCGCCTCCGGCTGCGCCGGCTACGGCCGCGAGCCGCACCGCTTCACCCCCTGAACGAGCTCGGCGCCATCGACACCAAGACCGTGATGCCCGACCCCGCGCTGCCCGTCTACGCCAAGCTGAGCCCCGATGTGACGCGTATCACCGACCTCGCGGCCGCCTGTACGGAGGCGGGCGCCGAAGGGCTCTCGATGATCAATACCGTCCTGGGGATGGCCATCGACACCGACACCATGCGCCCGGCCCCGGCCGGGGTCACCGGCCCGTCGCCGTCCGCTGCGTCCACCAGGTGTACGGGGCGATGCCGGCCGGCGCCGTCGGGCGGGTTCCCATCCTGGGGATGGGCGGGATCGCCTCCGGCCGGGACGCGCTCGAATTCGTCCTCGCCGGCGCTTCGGGCGTGGCGGTCGGTACCGCCCTGTTCAACGATCCGTCCGCGCCCCTGGGGATCCGCGACGACCTGCGGGCGGCACTCGCCGTACATGGGATCGGGGCGTTCGAGGACGCCATCGGCAGGGCTCATCGCACTGTCTGACGAAATTCGAACGTCTTCCACCGGACAAAACCGGGGTGGTTTGTCCGTGATGTACGGTTCGGTGGAGGCTGACCAGGACTTTTCGTCCGTTCTCGCTGACTGGAGCGGTCATGGCCGCTAGTCTCCGAGCAGAGTGAACGAGCAGCGATCGAGCACCACCGCTGTTCGGGAACTCGCCTGGTGTGATGCCTTCCGGCATTTCACTGGCCCGTATCCGACAGTTCGACATCCGAGGTGACGTAGGCGTGGCTCTTCCGCCCCTTACCCCTGAACAGCGCGCAGCAGCGCTCGAAAAGGCCGCCGCGGCTCGCCGGGAGCGGGCCGAGGTGAAGAATCGACTCAAGCACTCCGGCGCCTCCCTGCATGACGTCATCAAGCTGGGTCAGGAGAACGACGTCATCGGCAAGATGAAGGTGTCCGCTCTCCTGGAGTCCCTGCCTGGCGTCGGCAAGGTGCGCGCCAAGCAGCTCATGGAGCGCCTCGGCATCTCCGAGTCCAGGCGTGTCCGAGGTCTCGGTTCCAACCAGATCGCCTCTCTGGAGCGCGAGTTCGGCGGTAACGCCCCCTAAGGCGTCGTCCGAAGTCCTCCCGGCGTTCTCAGGCAGTCCCGAGAAGCTGGATAATCGCTCTATGGCAGCAGAGGTTCGTCCGCGGCTGACCGTGCTCTCCGGCCCCTCGGGGGTCGGCAAGAGCACGGTCGTCGCGCATATGCGCAAGGTCCACCCCGAGGTCTGGCTCTCGGTGTCGGCCACCACCCGCAAGCCGCGGCCCGGTGAGCGACACGGAGTCCACTACTTCTTCGTCAACGACGACGAGTTCGACAAGCTGATCGCCAATGGCGAGCTGCTGGAGTGGGCCGAGTTCGCGGGCAACCGCTACGGCACACCGCGCGGCGCAGTGCTGGAACGCCTGGAAAACGGCGAGCCGGTCCTGCTGGAGATCGACCTCCAGGGCGCACGGCTCGTACGCGAGTCCATGTCCGAGGCACAGCTGATCTTCCTGGCGCCTCCAAGCTGGGACGAGCTGGTCCGCCGGCTCACCGGCCGGGGCACCGAATCCGCGGAGGTCGTCGAGCGCAGGCTCGGCGCCGCGAAGATCGAACTGGCTGCCGAATCCGAGTTCGACACCACCCTAGTCAACACCTCGGTCGAGGACGTGGCGCGCGAGCTGCTAGCCTTGATGAATGTCGTCTGATTGTTGACCGGTGTTCAGCCGGTCCCGACGGTCTGAATCCGACAAATTTTAGGTCTTACCCCATCTTCGGAAGGTAGAGCGTGTCCTCTTCCATTACTGCGCCCGAGGGCATCATCAACCCGCCGATCGACGAGCTGCTTGAGGCCACGGACTCGAAGTACAGCCTCGTGATCTACGCGGCCAAGCGGGCGCGTCAGATCAACGCGTACTACTCGCAGCTCGGTGAGGGCCTGCTTGAGTACGTCGGCCCGCTGGTGGACACCCACGTCCACGAGAAGCCGCTTTCGATCGCGCTGCGCGAGATCAACGCGGGTCTGCTGACCTCCGAGGCCATCGAGGCCCCGGCTCAGTAAGGCACGAGTTTCCTTTCACCACAGGCCCGGCAGAACATCTGCCGGGCCTGTGGTGTGTCATAGAGGTGTCGTCGCAGTCAGCCGAAGGGGCGTGTGTGGTGGGTAAGCCGAAGGTCGTGCTCGGAGTCAGTGGCGGCATCGCCGCCTACAAGGCGTGCGAGCTGCTGCGCCGGCTGACCGAGTCCGGGCACGACGTACGGGTGGTGCCGACGGCGGCGTCGCTGAACTTCGTCGGGGAGGCCACCTGGGCGGCCCTCTCCGGGAACCCGGCCTCCACCGAGGTCTGGGAGAGCGTCCACGAGGTGCCGCACGTGCGCATCGGACAGTCCGCCGACCTCGTCGTCGTCGCCCCGGCCACCGCCGACATGCTCGCCAAGGCCGCCCACGGGCTGGCCGACGACCTGCTCACCAACACCCTGCTCACCGCACGCTGCCCCGTGGTGTTCGCACCCGCGATGCACACCGAGATGTGGGAGCACCCGGCCACCCGGGAGAACGTGGCCACGCTGCGCCGGCGCGGCGCCGTCGTCATCGAGCCGGCCGTCGGCCGGCTCACCGGCAAGGACACCGGCAAGGGGCGGCTGCCCGACCCCGAGGAGATCTTCGAGGTGTGCGCACGGGTGCTGGCCCGCGGGGTGGCCGAGCCCGACCTCACCGGACGGCACGTGGTGATCAGCGCCGGCGGTACGCGCGAACCGCTGGACCCGGTCCGCTTCCTCGGCAACCGCTCCTCCGGCAAGCAGGGCTACGCCCTAGCCCGCACCGCCGTCGCCCGCGGGGCCCGGGTCACCCTGGTCTCCGCCAACACCGCGCTCGCCGACCCGGCCGGGGTGGACCTCGTACGGGTCGGGACGGCCCTGCAGCTGCGCGAGGCCGTGCTCAAGGCCGCCGCCGACGCCGACGCCGTGGTGATGGCCGCGGCCGTGGCCGACTTCCGGCCGGCCGAATACGCCGGCGGGAAGATCAAGAAGAAGGACGGCCAGGAACCCGCGCCGGTCACCCTCGTACGTAATCCGGACATTCTCGCGGAGATTTCCGCCGACCGGGCCCGGGAGGGCCAGATCGTGGTGGGTTTCGCCGCCGAGACCGACGACGTGCTCGCCAACGGGCGGACCAAGCTCCTCCGCAAGGGATGCGACCTCCTCGTCGTCAACGAGGTCGGCGAGACGAAGACCTTTGGTTCCGAGGAGAACGAGGCGGTCATCCTGTCCTCCGACGGAAGCGAACTGGCGGTCCCCTACGGTCCGAAGGAAACGCTCGCGGACGTGATTTGGGATCAGGTGGCACCGCGCATCGGAGTGCGACGCGCCTGAGCGGAGCCTCTTTCCGCAGGCTGATCCGTGAGTAAGAATGGAGTGTTGCAGGTCACACGGCTCCCATAGGGCGAGACGGGTGGTCCAGCGCACGGTGGCGACCGATAAACTGCATCCGGAACGTGATCGGGCGCAGCCTCCGATGTGGTTCCGCCAATATTTCAGCCAGCAGCCGCTGCAACCCCAGGGAGCGTTGTGTCCCGTCGCCTTTTCACCTCGGAGTCTGTGACCGAGGGTCACCCCGACAAGATCGCTGACCAGATCAGCGACACCATCCTCGACGCGCTCCTCACCGAGGACCCGACCTCGCGCGTCGCCGTGGAGACCCTCATCACCACCGGTCTCGTCCACATCGCGGGAGAGGTGACGACGAAGGCGTACGCGCCGATCGCGCAGCTCGTCCGCGACAAGATCCTCGAGATCGGCTACGACTCCTCGAAGAAGGGCTTCGACGGCGCCTCCTGCGGCGTGTCGGTGTCCATCGGCGCGCAGTCCCCGGACATCGCGCAGGGCGTCGACACCGCGTACGAGAAGCGCGTCGAGGGCGACGAGGACGAGCTCGACAAGCAGGGTGCCGGCGACCAGGGCCTGATGTTCGGGTACGCCTGCGACGAGACCCCCGAGCTCATGCCGCTCCCCATCCACATCGCGCACCGCCTCTCCAAGCGGCTGTCCGAGGTGCGCAAGAACGGGACCATCCCCTACCTGCGCCCCGACGGCAAGACCCAGGTCACCATCGAGTACGACGGCGACAAGGCCGTCCGCCTCGACACGGTCGTCGTGTCCTCGCAGCACGCGGCGGACATCGACCTGGACTCGCTGCTCGCTCCCGACATCCGCGAGTTCGTCGTGGAGCACGTGCTGAACCAGCTCGTCGAGGACGGCATCAAGCTCGACACCGAGGGCTACCGCCTGCTGGTCAACCCGACCGGCCGCTTCGAGATCGGCGGCCCGATGGGCGACGCCGGCCTGACCGGCCGCAAGATCATCATCGACACCTACGGCGGCATGGCCCGTCACGGTGGCGGCGCCTTCTCCGGCAAGGACCCGTCCAAGGTCGACCGCTCCGCCGCGTACGCCATGCGCTGGGTCGCCAAGAACGTCGTGGCCGCCGGCCTGGCCTCGCGCTGCGAGGTCCAGGTCGCCTACGCGATCGGCAAGGCCGAGCCCGTCGGCCTGTTCGTCGAGACCTTCGGCACGCACAAGGTGGACGTGCAGAAGATCGAGGACGCCATCGGCCAGGTCTTCGACCTGCGTCCGGCCGCGATCATCCGCGACCTCGACCTGCTGCGCCCGATCTACGCCCAGACCGCCGCCTACGGCCACTTCGGCCGCGAGCTGCCGGACTTCACCTGGGAGCGCACCGACCGCGTGGACGCCCTGCGCACCGCCGCAGGCCTGTAGTACCCGTAGCACCCGCTGGACGGACGGCCCCGGACCCCTGTGGTCCGGGGCCGTCCGCACGTGCGGCCGAGTCCGCCGTTGTCGGTGGGGTTTGGTAAGAATGCGGGTGTGAGCAGCACCAATGACGCGGGGGAGCGGAGCGGACCGGGCGGTCCGCCGGAGCAGCTCGCGCTGA
Source organism: Streptomyces sp. H27-H1 (assembly GCF_026627445.1). GTDB lineage: Bacteria > Actinomycetota > Actinomycetes > Streptomycetales > Streptomycetaceae > Streptomyces. The sequence goes on along the minus strand of NZ_JAPNLJ010000002.1, from coordinate 27,977 downwards.
TGCGGGAGATGGTCGCCGAGGCGAAGGCCAAGGCGCCCAAAGCCAAACCGCGGACCTGGCGCGGGGCCTCCGTCGCCGGAGAACTGCCCGTCGCCCGGGTCCTCGTGAACAAGGGCGTGCTCCACCTCGACCGGCTCTTCGACTACGCGGTTCCCGCCGAGCTCTCCGAGTCCGCCCAGCCCGGCGTCCGCGTCCGGGTCCGCTTCGGCGCGGGCTCCCACCGCGTCCATGGCGGCCGCCGCGAGGGCGGCGGGCTCATCGACGGCTTCGTCATCGAACGCCGCGCCGAATCCGACTACAACGGCGCGCTCGCGGCCCTCGCCCAGGTCGTCTCGCCCGAGATCGTGCTCGGCCCCCGCACGCTCGCCCTCGCCCGCGCCGTCGCCGATCGGTACGCCGGCAGCCTCGCCGACGTGCTGCAGCTCGCGCTCCCCGCGCGCAGCGCCCGCGCCGAGTCCAAGCCGTCCCCCGAACCACTGCCCCCGCCCGCCGCGCCCGAGCCCGCCGGCTGGGAGCGGTACGGAGCAGGCCCCGCCTTCCTGCGGGCCCTCGCGGGCGGCGGTACCCCGCGCGCCGTGTGGACCGCCCTGCCCGGCCCCGGCTGGGCCGACGAACTGGCCCGCGCCATGGCCGCCACCCTCGCCTCCGGACGCGGCGCCCTCGCCGTGGTCCCCGACGGGCGCACCGCCTCGCGTGTCGACTCGGCGCTCACCGCCCTGCTCGGCGAGGGGCGGCACGCGCTGCTGACCGCCGAGTCGGGGCCGGAGAAGCGCTACCGCCAGTGGCTGGCCGTCAGCCGGGGCTCGGTGCGGGCCGTGGTCGGCACCCGGGCCTCGATGTTCGCTCCCGTACGGGACCTCGGGCTCGTCGCCGTCTGGGACGACGGCGACTCCAGCCACAGCGACGTCCACGCCCCCTTCCCGCACGTGCGGGAAGTGCTGGAACTGCGCGCGGTCACCGACGGCTGTGCCTTCCTGGTGGGCAGCACCAGCTGCACGGTGGAGGCCGCGCAGCTCGTCGAGTCCGGCTGGGCCCGGCCGCTGGTCGCCGACCGCGAGACGGTACGGACGTACGCGCCCCGGATCCGGACCGTCGGCGACGAGCTGCTTGCCCGGGACGGGGCCGCGCGGGCCGCCCGACTGCCGAGCCTCGCGTGGGAGACCGTACGGGAGGGGCTGAAGACCGGACCCGTGCTCGTACAGGTGCCCCGGCGCGGCTACGTGCCCCGGCTGGCGTGCGAACGGTGCCGGACGCCCGCACGGTGCACGGTCTGCGCGGGACCGCTGGAGGCCCCCGACGAGCGGGACCTGCACTGCGGATGGTGCGGGCGGGCCGAGACGGCCTGGCATTGCGAGGAGTGCGGCTCGTTCCGGCTACGGGCCCAGGTGGTGGGCGCCCGGCGGACCGCCGAGGAGCTGGGACGGGCCTTCCCGGCCGTACCCGTACGGACTTCCGGGCGCGACCACGTCCTGGACGAGGTGCCGGACCAGCCCGCGCTGGTGGTGTCCACACCGGGCGCCGAGCCGGTCGCGGCGGGCGCCGGGTACGCGGCGGCGCTGCTGCTGGACGGCTGGGCCATGCTGAGCCGGCCCGACCTGCGGGCGAGCGAGGACGCGCTGCGGCGCTGGATCGCGGCGGCCTCACTGGTACGGGGCGACGGGCAGGTGGTGGTCGTCGCCGAGCCCACGCTGCGGCCGGTCCAGGCGCTGGTGCGGTGGGATCCCGTCGGGCACGCGGTGCGGGAGCTCGCGGAGCGAGCGCAACTGGGGTTCCCGCCGGTCTCCCGGATGGCGGCGGTCGCGGGGCGCGGAGAGGCCGTCGAGGCCTTCCTGGCGGGTGCGGGGCTGCCGGCGGACGCGGAGATCCTGGGGCCTGTGCCCTTGCCGGGACGGCGGGGGGAACCTTCGCCGGGGGACCGGGCGCTGGTCCGGGTGCCGCCGGGCAGCGGGGCCGCGCTGGCGGCCGCGCTGAAGGCCGCGCAGGCGGCGCGGATGGCCCGGGGGGCCCCGGTCGAGGAGGCGGTCCGGATCCGGATCGACCCGCTGGACATCGGCTGACGGGACGCGGAGGCGGCCGCGGGGCTGTCCCCTGCGGCTCCTGTGGGGCGGCCGTCGACGGTCACGGCACAGGCACGGCCCGGCCGGCTGGTGCCGGACGGGCCGTGGGGGTGGTGCGAGGGCCGTCGGGGGTCGGCGTCCCGGCGGCCGGCGGGTCAGCCGTTGCGCGGTCCGGGGAAGGCCGCGGGACGGGCCCCGGCCGCCACAGGGGCGAGGGAGTCCTCGCGCACCGGCTGCGGCTGCGGCGGCACCGAGCGCGCCGCCGGGACGGTGGGCAGCGGCCCCAGGGTCCGGGTCGTCGTCGTGCCCTCCGTCAGCGGCTCCCGCTCGACGGACTCGGCGCTCTGCGCCCGCCGGGCACCGTAGCGCCGGTGGACGGCCTGCTTGGTGACGCCGAGGGCCGAGCCGACCGCGTCCCACGAGAAGCCGAGCGAGCGGTCGAAGTCCACCGCGGCGGTGACCAGGGTCTCGACGCTGTCCCGCAGCTCCTGCGCGAGGCGGACGGTGGGCGCGGGCGCGCGGCCGTAGACGACGAAGCCCGTGGAGGGGCCCGAGCGGCGCGGGCGGTAGACGTTGCCGAGCTGGGCGGTGAGCGTACGCAGAGCATCCACCTGCCGGCGAACCCGCTCGATGTCCCGCACCAGGAGATGCAGGCTGGCCCGTGCTTGGGCGTCGTGGGTGGCGTGGTCGGCCATGAAGAAGCCTCTCGAACCGGTGCTGAAGAGCGGATAGGGCCGCAGACACCGATCTGTTTCGCGGCCCGTTTCGGTCAATCTCGCTTGACCAACGCGCTACCCGGCGGCCAGGTCACGCTATGGGGGCGTGTCGGCATATGCGAGGAGCGCGCGTGTGTGCGTACGCCCCCTCGGGCGGGCGCCGCAGCGCAAGTGGGACGGTGAGCGGGCAGCCCCATAGACTGGTGTGCTGCTGACAGCCGAGATAGCGAGGTAGACCCCAGTGAAGCTCGTCTTCGCAGGCACCCCCGAGGTCGCCGTGCCCGCCCTGGACGCTCTGATCGCCTCCGGGCGCCACGAGGTCGCCGCCGTGATCACCCGGCCCGACGCCCCGGCCGGCCGGGGCCGCCGCCTCGTCGCCAGCCCCGTCGCCGAACGCGCCGAGGAAGCCGGCATCGAGGTCCTCAAGCCCGCCCGCCCGCGCGACCCGGACTTCCAGGCCCGACTGCGCGAGATCGGCCCCGACTGCTGCCCGGTGGTCGCCTACGGCGCGCTGATTCCCAAGAGCGCCCTGGACATCCCCGAGCACGGCTGGGTCAACCTGCACTTCTCGCTGCTGCCCGCGTGGCGCGGTGCCGCGCCCGTGCAGCAGTCGATCATGGCGGGGGACCAGCTCACCGGTGCCTCCACCTTCCGGATCGAGGAGGGGCTCGACACCGGCCCGGTCTTCGGGATCCTCACCGAGGAGATCCGGCCCACCGATACCAGCGGCGACCTGCTGACCCGCCTCGCCTTCGCCGGCTCCGGACTGCTGGTCGCCACGATGGACGGCATCGAGAACGGCACCCTGCGCGCGGTGGAGCAGCCCACCGACGGGATCTCGCTGGCGCCGAAGATCACCGTCGAGGACGCCCGGGTCGACTGGTCGGCGCCCGCGATGCGCGCCGACCGCCTGGTGCGCGGCTGCACTCCGGCACCGGGCGCCTGGACGCTCTTCCGGGGCGAGCGGCTCAAGCTGGTCTCGGTCGGCCTGGTCACCGACCGGACCGACCTGACGCCCGGCGACCTGAGCGTGGCCAAGAACAACGTCTACGTCGGAACCGGCTCGCACGCCGTGGAGCTGCTCTGGGTGCAGCCGCAGGGCAAGAAGCCCATGAAGGCCGCCGACTGGGCGCGCGGGGTGCGGATCGCTCCTGGCGAGCGTCTGGGCGGGGTCGACGTAGGCTGATTTTCGTAGTTTCCCTACGGTCGCCGTCGTTCGCCGTCGTTCCTCGACGTTCGCCGGTCGTATCCCGTAGTTCCGTTTCTCCTTCGCGCTTCTGTCCTTTTCTGTTTCTCGTCGTTCTTCCCGTAACCCCGGAGTACCTTTCACGTGAGCGAGCAGCCTCGTAGCAAGCCGGCCAAGTCGGCCAAGTCGGCCAAGCCGCACCGCAGGCCCAAGAAGGACCCCGTCCGGATGCTGGCCTTCGAGGTACTGCGGGCGGTGGACGAGCGCGACGCCTACGCGAACCTCGTGCTGCCGCCGCTGCTGAAGAAGGCCCGCAAGGACGAGACCTTCCAGGCGCGGGACGCGGCGCTTGCCACCGAGCTCGTGTACGGGACCCTGCGCCGCCAAGGCACGTACGACGCGGTCATCAAGGCCTGCATCGACCGGCCGCTGCGCGAGGTCGACCCGCCGGTGCTCGACGTGCTCGCGCTCGGCGCGCACCAGCTGCTCGGGACCCGGATCCCCACCCACGCGGCGGTGTCCGCGAGCGTGGAGCTGGCCCGGGTGGTGCTCGGGGACGGGCGGGCGAAGTTCGTCAACGCGGTCCTGCGCAAGATCTCCGCGCACGATCTGGAGGGGTGGCTCGAGAAGGTCGCTCCGCCGTACGAGGACGACGCCGAGGAACACCTCGCGGTCTACCACTCGCACCCCAGGTGGGTCGTCAGCGCCCTGTGGGACTCGCTGGGCGGCGGCCGCGCCGGCATCGAGGACCTGCTGGAGGCCGACAACGAACGGCCCGAGGTCACACTGGTGGCGCGCCCCGGGCGGTCCACGGCGGAAGAGCTGCTGGAGGCGGTGGGCGAGGACTCGGCGCTGCCGGGACGCTGGTCCCCGTACGCGGTCAGGATGGCCGAGGGCGGCGAACCGGGCGCGCTGGAAGCGGTGCGCGAGGGCCGAGCCGGAGTCCAGGACGAAGGCAGCCAGCTGGTGGCGATGGCCATGGCGGCCGTCCCGGTCGAGGGCCGCGACGAGCGCTGGCTGGACGGCTGCGCGGGGCCCGGCGGCAAGGCGGCCCTGCTCGCGGCGTTCGCCGCCCAGCGCGGAGCGTTCCTGCTCGCCTCCGAGAAGCAGCCGCACCGGGCACGCCTGGTCGAGCGGGCGCTCGCCGGCAACCCCGGCCCCTACCAGGTCATCACGGCCGACGGAACGCGCCCGCCGTGGCTGCCGGGTTCGTTCGACCGCGTCCTGATGGACGTGCCCTGCTCCGGCCTGGGCGCGCTGCGCAGGCGCCCGGAGGCGCGCTGGCGCCGCCGGCCGGAGGACCTGGAGAGCTTCGCGCCGCTCCAGCGCGGCCTGCTGCGCGAGGCGCTGTCGGCCGTCCGGGTGGGCGGCGTCGTGGGCTACGCGACGTGCTCCCCGCACCTGGCGGAGACCCGGGTGGTCGTGGAGGACGTACTGAAGGGCCGGGGCGCCGGCGCTTCCCCGATCGCGGCGGAACTGATCGACGCGCGACCGTACATGCAGGAAGTCCCGGCGCTGGGCGACGGCCCGGACGTACAGCTGTGGCCGCACCTGCACGGCACGGACGCGATGTACCTGGCGCTGATCCGGCGGACCGGGTAGATGCAGAGGTAGTAAGCAGTAAGCAGTAAGCAGGGGAGGGTGGCGGGGTGTCTGGCGTCCCGCCACCCGGGTCCCGTGCCCGCGGCGCCGACCCGACCGGGTGTGAGGTCGGCGCCGTCGAGGGCTTACCGCATCACGCGACGGCGGTTCCCTCGAGCTCGACCAGCTGGCCGGGGATCGCCAGCCGCGTCACCCCGAGCATCGTGGTGGTCGGAGCCACCCCGGCGGCGCCCAACCGCGCCGCCAGTACGCCGTAGTGCTGGAAGAGCAGGTCGACGTCGGTCGTGTAGACGTTGAGCCGGACCAGGTCGGCCAAAGACATGCCGGCCTCGCGGAGCACGGCTTCCACGTTGTCGGTGCTCAGCGCCAACTGCGCCGCCATGTCACCGTCATGCTCGGGCTTGCCGTCGCTGCTCATCGCGGTCTGCCCCGAGATGTACAGGGTCCGGGTGTGCCCGGAGACGAGCTCACCCTGGTTGAAGCCCATCTCCGCCGCCCAGGTCACCGGGTTGATAGCGGTTCGTTCCATTGCCACGTTGTCATCTGCCGCATTGCCATCTGTCGCGTTGTCAGCTGTCACGTCGTTGTCTGCCACGTCGTCATCTCCATTCGGTTGTCGACGAGCCTCGCAACGAATCACGACACCTTTAGTCGTGTATTCCGATAAAGTTCTCGGATGCGCGCCGACCGGTTGGTCTCGCTGGTGCTGCTGTTGCGTCAGCGCGGTCGGCTGTCCGCGGACACGCTGGCCCGCGAGCTGGAGGTATCCACCCGCACCGTGCTGCGCGACATCGAGGCGCTGTCCGCGGCCGGGGTCCCGGTCTACGCCGAACGCGGCCGGCACGGCGGTTTCGCGCTGGCGCCCGGATTCCGGACCGAGCTCACCGGCCTGAACCACGACGAAGCCCTCGCCTTGCTGGCTGCCGGATCGGGGCGCGGCGAGCAGGTGTTCGGCCTCGGCTCGGCGCTCGCTTCGGCCATGCGGAAGGTGGTCGACGCGCTCCCCGAAGGCCACCCGGTCACCGTGAGCGACGCGGCCCAGCGTTTTCTCGTCGACCCGCAGACCGACCTGCTCTCACGCCGACTCGTAGCCGAGGAGGTGTCCGGCACCGCGATGGTCGAGGTCAGGCGCGCGGTGCTCGCCGGACACAAGCTGCGCATCCATTACGCGGCCACGGACCAGCCGCCGCAGTGGCGCACGGTGGACCCGATCGGCCTGGTCACCGTACGAGACCGGGGATATCTGCTGGCCACGCGAGCCGGTGCGGACCGCACCTACCGGCTGTCGCGGGTGCTGGCCGCCGAGGAACTCCCCGAAGCGGCGCAACGACCGAACCGGGTCGATCTGGACCGGATCTGGCGGGAGCGCTCCGCGCAGTTCCTCTCCGGCGGCGACCACGTCACCGTGCTGGTACGGGTCAACCCGGCGCGGCGGGAGGACCTGCTCGACTCCGCTCTGGCGGTGCGCGCAGAGGAACCCGGCCCGGACGGCTGGCTCCGGCTGGAGGTGACCTTCCAGGATTCACGACACGCGGAATGGGCCCTGTGGCAGCTCGGCACGGAAGCGGAAGCCCTGACCCCGCAGTCACTGCGCGGCGCGCTGCACGAGCGGGCTGCGGCGGTTGCCGCGCGGTATGGGGGGTTGGGTGGGTGAGGGGCGGGTGGGGATGGGCGGCTTGTGCTGCGGGCTGGTCGGGGCTGCGTGGGTGCCGGTGGGCGTCCCGGCAGTCGAGTGTCCTTCCGTGCCGGGCCGGCCCGTCAAGGGCGCTCCCTGCGGTCGCGTCGCTTCGCGATGGCCTTCGGCCACCCTTGACGGGCCGTCCCACCACGGAACAACACAAGACTCCCGGGATCCCCCCGGGGAATGGCCGGGGGGAGGAGTGGGGAGGGGCGGGCGGACTGGAGGAGTCAACGGCCCCCTCCGCTGGTCAGCCGGACCACGGACGGCCGGGACCGCCCTGTCGGACGGAATGGTTGCGCGGGGCGGTCAGGGCATCCAGGGACGGGCGGACATCCACTCTCCCCGCGCCTTCGACCGCCAACACGCGTGCGAGGACGACCACAAGGGCTTCAGGGTCGGTGGGCGCAACAGATCGCTACACACTCCCACTCGGCTTAGCGGCTGGCAGCCGTCTGTGGCTGGGCGCGAACGGGCCGTGAGGGTCTTCCTCGTGGCGCGGCCAGGTTCCTCGTGGGGCTAATCCCGTGCGTGATGGACTGTGGCTGAGGGGGCTGAGACGGTGGTGGTCTAGGTGATGGTGATGGTGGTGGTTGAGGTGATGGTGGCCGAGGTGATGGCCGAGCTGGCCGCGTTGGAAGATCCGAAGGCTCGGGCGGTGAACGAGAAGCACGGTGACGATCACGGTGTGAATCTCGGCAAGCTGCGCGCGCTCGCGAAGCGGTTGAAGACACAACAGGAACTTGCTTGCCGGCTTTGGGAGACGGGTGACACCGCCGCGAGGCTGCTGGCGATCCTGGTCTGTCGCCCGAAGGCCTTCGGGCGGGACGAGTTGGACGCGATGTTGCGCGAGGGGCGTAGGCCCAAGGTGCACGACTGGCTCGTGAACTACGTGGTGAAGAAGAGCCCGCACGCCGAAGAGTTGCGTCTCGTATGGTTCGCCGATCCTGATCCCGTGGTCGCGAGTGCCGGGTGGGCGCTGACGACCGAGCGGGTGGCGAAGAAGTCCGATGGTCTCGACCTCGCAGGACTGCTCGACGTCATCGAGGCGGAGATGAAAGACGCTCCGGACCGCCTGCAGTGGGCGATGAACCATTGCCTCGCCCAGATCGGAATCGAGCACGCGGAGCACCGTGCCCGTGCACTCGCCATCGGCGAGCGCTTGGGGGTCCTCAAGGACTATCCGACACCCCCCGGCTGCACGTCTCCGTACGCGCCCGTCTGGATCAACGAGCTCGTGCGCCGTAAGAACGACAAGACGGCGGATTGACGACCGGCAGACCGTAAAGCAGTGGACAGCCTCAATGCGCTGGGTGACCATCTCCGCGATGAACAACGAACTTCCCAAACGCGTCCGCTTCGTCAAGCTCAACGCAAAGGCGCTGCGGGCGCTTGCCGACGGTGATCTCGCCGGCGGCAGCGCCGAGGCCGGGATATCCCTGGACGAATACTTCGTATCCGACCGTGCCCGCTGGATCTTCGCCTACCGAGCCGACCAACTCACCAAAGACCCGTCCGCCGCGCCCTGGACCACCCGGGCCGCAGTGTCCGAGCCGGACGGAACGGTCATCGGCGACGCCGGCTTCCACGGACCGCCGGACGAGGCAGGCGTGGTCGAGATCGGCTACAGCGTCGTGTCCAGCTATCGCCGCCAGGGCTACGCCCGCGCCATGCTGACCGAACTGCTGGCCAGAGCCACCGCCGACCCCGCTGTCAGAACCGTGCGAGCCACCATCAGATCCGACAACGCCCCCTCCCTGGCCACCATCGCGGGCTTCGACTTCACCCAAGTCGCCGAGCGACGAGACGAGAACGACGGAATCAACCTCGTCTTCGAACTCCCGGCAAACCCGTCCCAGACCAATCCCCACACCGCCCCTACCACCCCCCTCAGTCGCTAAGCCGAGTGGGAGGGCAACCGGCCGTGTGCGGCCCGTATCTCCAGCCACGGACGGTGGTCGGTCGCTAAACCGAGTGGGAGTGCGTAGCGATCTGATGCGCCCACCGACCCTGAGGTCCTTGTGATCGTCCTCGCGCGCGTGTTGGCGGTCGAAGTCGCTGAATGGGTGGGCGACCGCCCGTACCTGGATGCCCTGACCGCCCCGGGCGTCTATCCCGGCTCACGGGTCGGTCCCGTCCGTCCGTGGTCCGGCTGGCCGGCGGGAAGGGGCCCCCGGTACTCGTCAAAGTCACCCTCCCGGGTGATTCCGGCCCTCAACGCCCCGTTGGGTTCGCGCACACCCCTACCGTCGGCATATGTCAGGGACAACCCGTATCTCCGTGATGCTGCCCGTCGAGCACGCCGCCGTGCTCGGTGCGCTCACCGGTGACGTCTCCGCCTACGTGGCCGGGCTCGTCGGGCGCCGGGTTCGGCACCATCTGGTGGGGGAGCACCTGCGCCGCTATCAGCGGGAGCACGGCGGGTTCACCGCCGAGGAACTGGACGACGTACGGGCCGAGCTCGACGGGGCGGCCGGGCCGCCCGCGACGGTGGTGCTCGACTCGCGGGCGCTGACCGACTGGATCGGTGAGGACCGCAAGGTCCTCGCGCGCTTCGCGCTCTACCACTCGCTCGGTGCGGAGTTCGTGATCAGCGTCGGGGCCGTCACCGGTGCCCTCGCCGGGCTCGGGCTGGGGCTCGGGCTCGGGCTCGACCGTGCGCAGCCCGGCGCGCCCACCGCCACCGCCACTGTCACCGCCACCGCCGCGCTGCACCGGGCCCTGTCCCGGCTCGACGTCGAGCCCGTCACGGAGGCCGCGGCCTGGGCCGCCGTGGAGCTGCTCGACGCGGCGGACCTGCACGGGGACTCGTACGCCCTCAAGGCCACCGTGGTGGAGTCGGCGCTGCGCCGGCCCGTGCCCGTCATCCTGCTGACCTCCGACGTCGGCGATATGACGGCGCTGTGCGGGGACCGGGCCGGTTCGGTCCGGATGATCGGGCTCTGAGGGCAGCGCGATGTGTCGGTGAGTCGGTGAGTCGGTGTGTCGGTGACCCAGGTGACCCGGTGACCAGGTGTGCCGGTGCCCCGGCACATGCCAGAGGGGCGGGGGGCCGGTCTGCG
>NZ_JAPNLJ010000002.1:0-17666 GCF_026627445.1 Streptomyces sp. H27-H1 | reverse complement strand
CGCGCCCCCCCGCCCCCCCCGCCCCTCTGGGTCGTGCTTAGAGGAACGAGTTGATCTCGATCGTCTCGGTGCGGCCGGGGCCGACGCCGATCGCGGAGATCGGGGCGCCCGACATCTCCTCGAGGGCCTTCACGTACGCCTGGGCGTTCTTCGGGAGGTCCGCGAAGGTCTTGGCCTTGGTGATGTCCTCGGACCAGCCGGGGAGGTTTTCGTAGATCGGCTTCGCGTGGTGGAAGTCCGTCTGCGAGTAGGGGAGCTCCTCGACGCGCTTGCCGTCGATCTCGTACGCGACGCAGACCGGAATCTCTTCCCAGCCGGTGAGCACGTCCAGCTTGGTGAGGAAGAAGTCCGTCAGACCGTTGACGCGGGTCGCGTAGCGCGCGATCGGGGCGTCGAACCAGCCGCAGCGGCGGTCGCGGCCGGTGGTCACGCCACGCTCGCCGCCGATGCGGCGCAGGGCCTCGCCGTCCGCGTCGAACAGCTCGGTCGGGAACGGGCCGGCGCCGACGCGGGTCGTGTACGCCTTCAGGATGCCGATGACACGGCTGATCTTCGTCGGGCCGACGCCCGCACCGGTGCAGGCGCCACCGGCGGTCGGGTTCGAGGACGTGACGAAGGGGTACGTGCCGTGGTCGACGTCGAGCAGGGTGCCCTGGCCGCCCTCGAAGAGCACGACCTTGTCCTCGTCGAGCGCGTTGTTGATGATCAGGGTGGTGTCGGCGACGTACTGCTTGATCTGCTCCGCGTAACCGAGCAGCTCTTCGACGATCTGCGCCGACTCGATCGCACGGCGGTTGTACAGCTTCGTGAGGAGCTGGTTCTTGCCCTCGAGCGCCGCTTCGACCTTCTGGGTGAGGATCGACTCGTCGTAGAGGTCCTGGATCCGGATGCCGACGCGGTTGATCTTGTCCGCGTAGGTCGGACCGATGCCGCGGCCGGTCGTACCGATCTTGCGCTTGCCGAGGAAGCGCTCGCCGACCTTGTCGAGGGTGACGTTGTACGGCGTGATCACGTGCGCGTTACCGCTGACCAGCAGCTTTGAGGTGTCGATGCCGCGCTCGTTGAGGCCGCGCAGCTCGGAGAGCAGGACGGCCGGGTCGATGACGACACCGTTGCCGATGACCGGGGTGCATCCAGGGGAGAGGATGCCGGAAGGGAGAAGGTGCAATGCGTACTTCTGGTCGCCTACGACGACCGTGTGGCCGGCGTTGTTGCCACCCTGGTAGCGCACTACATAGTCAACGGATCCACCGAGCAGGTCGGTGGCCTTTCCCTTGCCCTCGTCACCCCACTGAGCTCCGAGCAGCACAAGAGCGGGCACAGGCGTACACCTCTTCCGGATGGGGCATGTCCAAGGTCAGGGGGCGTACGACGATGTACACCGCAGGCTGAGCCGTCGGACCGGTGCCCCGGAATAGACGAAGGCCCTGGCGCAATAGCGCAAGGGCCTCTTGCACAAAGATGCTACCCGAGGAAGGACCGAGGTGTCGGCTCCAGAGCCCACCATGAGCCATGCGGGCGCGCCGGTAGGCGGCCTGCTCGTGCTCGTCGACCCGGTCGCCCGCCGTCTTGACGGCGAGTCCGTGCGAATTGCGAAAGATGTGTTGTCAGCGGGAGCTGCGGCGAAAATCTGCCTCCCGGACTCACCGGAGGAGTTTGCGCGGGCCCTTGCCCGCCGGGGTCATAGGCAGCCGGTGATCGTGGGCGACGACCGTGCGCTCGTCCGGGCCGTCGGGCTGCTGCACCGTGAGCGGGCGCTTTCCGAGGGCGCTGTTTCGCTGATTCCGGTGGGACCGGCGGGGTCGCTGGTACTGGCCCGGCAGCTCGGCGTGCCGCTTTCGGCCGTGTCGGCCGCGCGGGCGGTCCTGGACGGGGCCGTCGCCATGCGGGACCTGCTGGTCGACGACAGCGACGGGGTGGTGCTGGGCGGGATCGGCATCCCGCCGCCGCCCGTACGAGCCGGATCCGGGGCCGTGCCGCGGTCGTCCGGTGCCTCGGTGTGGAGCGCGTACCGCTCGCTGGTCCGGACGTTCGTCCGCCCGCCGTCGGGGGCTTCCACCGGCTCCGGCGGGGGCCACCGGCTACGGGTGGAGGCCGACGGGGTGGTCCTGGCGGATGTGGACCGGATGGTGGAGGACGTCACCGTATCGGCCCGGGAGGGCGATGGGCTGGCGGACGTACTGGTCCGGATGGGCGCGGGCGCGGAGCCCGGTCCTGTCTCCGGCCCGGGCTCCGACTCCGGCCCGGACTCCGGCTCCGGCCGGGTGGTGCGGGTGCGGGCATCGGCCGTGACCGTGTCCGGGGCGGATTTCCGCTACCGGTCCGACGTCGGCATCACCGGCCCGGTCCGGCGCCGTACGTGGACCTTGCGCCCGGGGGCGTGGGGACTGACACTGCCGCTGCAGCGCTGAGGCGGGGGAGGGCGGGGCCCGATGGTCCGGATCGTGGACGTTCCCCGGTGGATCGGGGATCTCGGCATCCTCGGAGTGATCCGCCGGAACCGCGTGTGGTGAGCCCGGGCCCGGGCCCCGGGGCCGATCCCGCGGCGGCGCCGGTATCCGGAGCGGCGCCCGGGCCGGGCGGGCAGGTGCCCGAGGCAGAGCCGCGACCGCTGCCCGTGCCCGTGCCCGGTTCGGCAGGCGGCCGGTTCGGCGCCGGGCCGCCCGGGGAGGCGGCCGTTCGGGACGCGCTCAGTGACTGGCGGCAGGATGCCGCCCTGGTCTGCCTGCTGCCGGTGCTGTGCTGGCCCGCGCTGATCGGGGCACTCGTTACCCGCCCCACACCGTTGAAGGCGGTGTTGCTGGGACTGCTGTGTCTGCCGGTACTCATCGGGCTCCGGGAGCTGTACGTGGTCCAGCGCGTACGCGGCCTCCTGCAGGACCCCGGGCTGCGCTGGATCCCGTACGCAGCGCAGGTGCGGCGAGGAGGCGGGATGCCGCCGCTGCTCGTGCTGCGCGGCGTCGGCGCCGAAGACGGCGGCAGCGGTGACGGCGGTGCGACCCGGACGCTGACCCTGGGTCCGCTGGGCCGGCGGGTGCTGTCAGTCCGTGCGTGGCCCCCTGCCGAACCGGCCCTCCCGCGGTCGGCCCTCCCGGCGTCGCCGGCGGAGCCGGACGCCTCCGACGCGCCGGCGGAACGGTTCATATGGCTGGCCGGGGACCCGGGGCCGGGGGCCGTGGTGTGGGCGCCGTACGCCGTGCAGCTGGGACGGGTGCGTACCCGGCTGTGGGGCTGAGAGCCACCAAGCCGCCATCACCGTCGCCGCTGTCACCGCTGTCAGCCATGGCGACGGCGCGCTGACGGACGCCAAGAGGCCCTGAGTTAAGGGGTGTTGGGGTGCCGGGCTCCGGTTCGTGAGCTGGCCGGAGGGTGCTCGGGCTCCCCTGCGTGTCCGCCGCCCGAAAAGTTGTCCACAGCTGTGGACAACTTTTCGGATCCCGCTAGGAAGGGGTTACCAGCCGGGTCTCGTACGCGAATACCGCCGCCTGAGTGCGGTCCCGCAGTCCCAGCTTCACCAGGATCCGGCTCACGTGCGTCTTGATGGTGGACTCGGCGATGATCAGGCGATCCGCTATCTCCGCGTTGGACAAGCCCTGCGCTATCAGCACCAGCACCTCGGTCTCACGCTCCGTCAGTTCCGTGATCCCGGCGGAGCTCACCTGCGTCCGGGTCTCCGACAACTTCGAGAACTCCGTGATCAGCCGCTTGGTCACGGAAGGGGCCAAGAGCGCCTCCCCTTCGGCCACCACCCTCACGCCATCGGCCAGTTGGCGGGCGGAGGCGTCCTTGAGGAGGAAGCCGGACGCGCCGGCCCGCAGTGCCTGGTACACGTACTCGTCGAGGTCGAAGGTCGTCAGGACCAGTACCTTCGCGTCCATGTCCGCCGCCACGATCTCCCGTGTCGCCTCCAGGCCGTTCATCTCCGGCATCCGGATGTCCATCAGCACCACATCCGGCTTCAGCGCGGCCACCTGCGCGATGGCCTCCCGCCCGTTCACCGCTTCCCCGACCACTTCGATGCCGTCCATCGCGTTCAGCAGGACGGAGAACCCCTCCCGGACCATCATCTGGTCGTCGACGATGAGCACTCTGATCGTCATGCCGGATCCTTCGCCGGTTCCTGGCGGCTCGGCACCGGTATGAACACCGCCACCTCGTACCCCCCGGAGGCCCGCTCCCCGGCGGTCATCTCGCCTTCCAGCATGGCCACCCGCTCGCGCATCCCGGTGACCCCCTGGCCCGCCCCCGGCGAGGGCCGCACGTCCGTGGTGGCGACCTCGTTGACGATGCGCAGGCCCAGCCCGCCCAGCACGTACGAGACCTCGACCCCGGCTGCGGCGCCCGGTGCGTGCCGCAGGGTGTTGCTCAGTGCCTCCTGGATGATCCGGTAGGCCGACAGCTCCACACCCGGCGGCATTTCACGCACCGCGCCGGTCACGGTCTTGTCCACGATCAGCCCGGCCTCCCGCACATTGGCCAGCAGCCCGTCCAGCGAGGCCAGAGTCGGCTGGGGGGCGTCCGGCGCCTCGTAGTCCGCGGAGCGGACGACACCCAGCACCCGGCGCAGCTCGGTCAGGGCCGCCACCGCGTTCTCCCGGATGGTGACGAACGCGGCTTCCAGCTCAGGCGGCGGATTCTTCACCCGGTAGGGAGCGGCCTCCGCCTGGATGGCGACCACGGACATGTGGTGGGCGACCACGTCGTGGAGCTCCCGCGCGATCGTGGTGCGCTCCTCCAGCAGGGTGCGCCGGTCCCGCTCGACGGCGGTGACCTCCTGCTGCGCGGTGACCTCCTGCTCCGCCTGCTTGCGGATGTTGCGGATGCTCACCGCCAGCAGGGCGATCGCCGAGGCGAAGGCCATCGGGCCGACGTTGATGGCCTGGCCGTGGCCGAGCACGATGGACGTCCCGATGCCGATCGCCAGCGTGACCATCCACATCCAGCCGGCGGTCCGGGGGCTGGTCCGCATCGCCACCAGGGTCACCGTCGCGAGGTACGAGACGAACGTGGCGGGCGACCAGGGCCAGTTGGGATCGGAGGAGCTGACGACGGAGAAGACGAGGGTGACCGCCACGGCGGCCCAGAACGCCCCCAGCGGGCGCACCAGCGTCATCATGATCGGGGCGGCCGCGAGCAGCCCCATCACCAGGGAAGCGGCCTGGGGCAGCCCGGTGGTGATCGAGGTGAAGGTCACCACGAAGAACGCCAGCAGGCACACGACCGCGTGCGGCAGGTGCGCGGCCTCCACCCGTATCCGCTTCGGGAGCCGCCGGGTCAGCGGCCCGTCCGTGCGCATCGGGGCCAGCGGTCGGTAGGCGAAGGCGTCGGTGACCAGCGCCTGGCGCAGGCTCTGGATGAAGCCCGAAGCCAGTCGGATCTCTGGTGTCCGGGGGGTCGCCCCGGGGGTCGTCTCGGTCATGGTCCCCACGGTAGGTCGGCCGTGACCTGGTCCGCGTCGCCGCTGAAGGGGATTTTCCGGGGTCCCCCTCAAGTACTACCCGGGCAGTTTCAGTAGCCCGTCGGACGGATCAGGCCCGTCTCGTAGGCGAACACCGCGGCCTGGGTGCGGTCCCGCAGGCCCAGCTTCACCAGGATCCGGCCCACATGTGTTTTGACCGTCTGCTCGGCCAGGATCAGGTGCCCGGCGATCTCCGCGTTCGACATGCCCTGGGCGACCAGCGACAGGACCTCCGTCTCCCGCTCCGTCAGCTCGTCGATCCGTGCCCTCGAAGGGGCCCTCGGGGCTCCCAGCCGGGAGAACTCGGTGATCAGCCGCCTGGTGATGTTCGGTGCGAGGAGAGCCTCCCCGGCCGCGATCACGCGGACGGCCTCCGCCAGCTGGTCGGCGGAGGCGTCCTTGAGGAGGAAGCCCGAGGCGCCTGCGCGCAGTGCCTCGTACACGTACTCGTCGAGGTCGAAGGTGGTCAGCACCAGCACTTTCACGGTGGAGCCCGGGGCGCCGGTGATGAGGGAGGTGGCCTCGATACCGCCCATCCCGGGCATGCGGATGTCCATCAGGACCACGTCCGGGACCAGTTCGGCGACCTTGGCCACGGCCTCGGCGCCGTCGACGGCCTGGCCGACGACCTCGATGTCGGGCTGGGCGTCGAGGAGCACGGTGAAGCCCTGGCGGACCATCATCTGGTCGTCGGCGATCATCACCTTGATCGGGGCAGCAGTCATGAGTCCTTCTTGTCGGTCTCGAGGACGGGGGAGGACCCGCCGCCCGGGGACACGGGATCCATCGGGAGCACCGCGCTCACCTCGTACCCTCCGTCGGGGCGGTGGCCGGCGGCCAGTTCACCGCCCAGCATGCCTGCTCGCTCCCGCATCCCCAGCAGCCCGTGGCCCGCTCCCGGGCTCGGCGGGGCCTGCCGGGTGGGCGCGGTGTTGGCGACGCACAGGTGCACATCGCGGGGCCCGTAGGCGATGCCGACCTCCACGCGGGAGCCGGGCGCGTGGCGGAGGCAGTTGCTCAGGGCCTCCTGCACGATCCGGTACGCCGTGAGCTCCACCCCGGGAGACAGCGGGCGGCGGATGCCCGCGATCTCGGTGGTGACCTCCAGCCCGGCCGCCCGAACGTTGTCCACGAGGCCGCCCAACTCGGCCAGGGTGGGCTGCGGATGGTGCGGGCCGCCGGCCTCGTCCGGGTGCTCGGAACGCAGTACCCCCAAGACGCGGCGCAGTTCCGTCAGGGCCTCCACGGCATTCGCGCGGATCCCGGCCAGATTCTCCTTGAGCTCCTCCGACGGGTTCTCCACGAGGTACGGGGCCACCTGCGCCTGGATGGAGATCACCGACATGTGGTGCGCGACGACGTCGTGCAGCTCGCGGGCGATCCGGCTGCGCTCCTCCAGCAAGGTGCGCCGCGCACGCTCCTCCTCGGTGAGGGTCTCCTGCTCGACGAGCTTCGTGCGGGTCAGCCGGGTCGCGCGCAAGGCGTAGCCGAGGAGGCCGGTGAAGGCGAAGAGGAGGATGGCCCCGGGGGCGCTGGTGCCGCTGTGTTCGGGCTTGAAGAATCCCTCGGCCAGTCCGGTGAAAGTGATGGCCACGGTGACCGCCCCGACGGTCACCCGGGGCGGCACGCGCAGGGACACCAGCAACAGCACGGGGGCGAAGGCGAATATCCCGGCGGGGAGCCAGGGCCAGCTCTGGCCCTGGCCGACGTGGTCGTGGGTCTGCCAGGAGATCAGTCCCGCCGCTGTCAGGCCGAGCCAGTACCCGGTCATCGGCCACCGGACGGCCAGCAGTACGGACCCGGCGACCATGGCCGCCAGCACCGGCCGGATCGCGCCGTTGACGCCGTAGTGCCCGCTGAGCTGCTCCGTGGTGAGGGCGAAGAAGGCCACCGCCAGGTAGAGGAGCACCAGGTGCGGGAGCCAGGCCAGCCAGCGTGGCCGCGAAATCCTCGGAAGGGGATCGGCCTTCAGGTCCAGCAGGCCACGGGCCACGCTCCGCACCGCGGCAGCGGTCCCGGTGCGGGAGCCTCCCGGTTTCCCGCCGCCGCCGGCGTTCGCGTGCCGCGGCGGGACCTGGGGCTCGCTCTGCTCGTTCACACGGTCCAGCCTAGGCACGGAAGATCCATTCGGCAGGAGCCACCGGGCCGGTGACTGCGTTTTCGCCGACCGGAGTTGGGGCGCTACGGGTGACGGTGGAGGCGTTCACCCGGGTCCGGGCGGACGAGGCGACGATCATGGAGGGCGTGACCGGCGTCCCGGAGGATCCCCGCCGGGCCAGGCTCCTGGGGCGGCTGCCGCCCTGCTCGTACGTGCGGAAGGCAGCCCAGCAGACCGTCAGCGCGGCCGCGAACACGGGGAGCCAGAGCAGCCGGACGACTATCCACTGCGCGGAGCCGGGCACGGTGTGCAGACCGGGCAGATCTGTGGAGATCAGCAGTCCCAGGGCGGTGACGGCCATCATCGCGGTCTGGTGCCACAGGAAGATCGTCATGGCGGACAGGTTCACCAGCGCCACCTTCGCCCAGGCCCGCGGCCGGCTCATCAGCCGGGCCAACGGCTCCCGTACCAGCAGTGCCAGCCCGCACTGGGCCAGGCCGAACGCGACCGCGGCCAGCGTCGGCGGGTTCAGATTCGAGATCGCGGCTCCGGGGACGCCGACCATCGACGCGGGGTACCCGCCCCAGAGGATCAGCGCGGCCGTCGCGGCGATCCCGCCGCCCAGGAGCAGCGCGGCCGGAGCACGCCGGGCGAAGGCGCCCGGGGACCAGGCGGCGCCCAGGGTGTAAGGCACCAGCCAGCCCGCGGCCACATTGACCCAGCCGATCCATTCGGGCCCGCCGAAACCGAAGCGCCAGGCGTCGACGGCGGCCACCACGGCCAGCGGCCACAGCGGGCTGAGCCGGGCGACGAGCGGGGTCGCGGCGGTGAGCGCGGCGAAGACCAGGAGGAACCACAAGGGGGACAGGACGAGCTTGAGCAGGGTCAGGACGGTATCCGTCCCGACGCCGCCGAGCAGCATGGCGCCGGACGCGAGACTCCAGAGGACCAGGACGGCGGCGACCGGGCGCAGCAGCCTGCCGAGCCGCCGGCCGACCCACTGCCCGTACGGGACTCCGCGCCCGCGCGCCGACTCGTACCCCTGGGCCGCGACGTGGCCGCCGACCAGGAAGAAGACGGCCAGGGTCTGGAACACCCAGGAGAGCGGGGCCAGTCCGCTCATGTGGGCCAGCGGGCTGGTGGTGCTGAGGCGGCCGTCGGCCGTGGTGAGCGCGGTGACCAGCCAGTGGCCCAGCACCACGCCGAGGATGGCGAAGGCCCGGAGCGCGTCCACGGCCCGGTCCCGGTGGACGGGGGTCTTGGCGTCGATGCGGTCCGCGAGAACGGACCAGCGGGTCTGCAGTTCACGGACGGGCACGGGAGACCTCCGGAGCAGTGAGGGCGGACGGGGCGGGGAGTGCGGAGGGGGACCGGGCGGAGGTGGCGGCGGTGGGGTCCGCGCCGGGCCGGACCGCCGGGGAGGTGCCGAGCACGATCCCGGCCAGGCTGTTCAGGGACTCGGTATCCGGCTTGAGGTAGTCGCTGTGCCCGCCGGGGCCGGCTGCGAAGGGCAGGGCTCCGAAGGCCGGGTCCACGGGATCGACGCCGAAGCCCACTCCGCCGAAGCGGACGTGCGGAACGCCGGAGATCCAGTCGGCGGCGCCCCGGCCGGCCCATACCCGGGCCGAGGTCGGCAGTTCGGCGGCGGAGGCGGCCCCCGTGCCCGGACTGCCGAACAGGGCGATGTCGGTGACCTCGGGGCCGGTCTCGGTACGGGCGCAGACGACGGAGCCGTAGGAGTGGCAGAGGAGCGAGAGACGGGCGCCCGGGGTGGCCGACCGGGCCAGCCGGGGCAGGAAGGAGCCGAGTTCGGCGGCGGCCTCGTCGGCGCGGCCGGCGGTCAGGACGGCCGGACTGACCGTGCCGGGGGTGTCGTACCCGAGCCAGACGACCACGGCGGAGCGGGAGTGCTCGGCCCGGAGGCGCTGGTGCAGGGCGAGGGCCCCGGCACGGAATCTCTGATAGGTGTCCAGCGTCGTGTCAGACCCGGGGATCAGGACCGCGATCCGGTCGGCGGTCTCCAGATCGCCGAGCACCTCTGTTGCGCGGCCCTTGCCGCGCCCGTCGAAGACGAGGAACCGGGCGTCGCCGCCCGCCTCCATCGCCCGGAGCTTCGCCGCGCGGCTGCCGCGGTCCGCGTCCTCGGCCGTACGGGCGGCCTCCGCGAGGTTGGCGAGGTTCGCGGCGTACCGGTCGGGGAGGGCGACGTCCTCGCCGAGGACCGCCGGGGCCGGCGCGGGGACGGCCGGGGAAGCGGCGGCGGAAACGGGGAACACCACGGCCGCGGCGACGAGCCCGGCCAGCAGCGTGCGGCGCAGACGGCCGCTGTCGCGGCCGTCGGGACGTGTGGTGGGGCGGCGGGCCATGGGTCCGTTCCTTCGTTCGTGCCAGAGGGGCGGTGCTGCGTTCTTCTCTGGTCACGAAGTTAGGAATCGGGAGCCATCGTCGGCGTCCCGCTGGAGGGCTCTCTTCCCGCGTAGCTCTCAGGTATGACAGGGGTTACTTAGAGGCCAGGCCAAGCCAGTTGGCCGAGTCGGTTGCCCGAGCCAGCCGGCCAAGTCAGCCGGCCAAACCAGCCGGCCAAACCAGCCGGCCAAGCCAGCCGGCCAGGCCGGTTGGCCAATCCAGGTGCCCGGCCCGGTCCCCCCGAGCGGTTGCCCCGAGCCCTCTCAGTCCACCGCCAGGGATGCGGTGAGCGGCTCCACGAGCGGTTCGACGAACCCGGCGCGCCAGCGGGGGGCCGGGTCCTGGCCGGGGCTGGTCCAGTACTCCCGAGCGCCCACGATCTGCCCGTTCCGTACGGTCCACAGGGAGACGGCGCGGTAGACGACGTGGTCCTGGGGTATCTCCACCTCGGTCACGACGAGATCGCCGTCTGCGAGGATCCGGAGTACGTCGACGGATCTCTCGTCCGCGTAGTCGTCATCGCTGATGACGGCGATGAAGTTGTCGCGACCGACGATGCGTTCGCTGCTCACGGGCCACTCGATGACCGCGTCCTCGGCGATCAGCAGGGCCGCTCCGTCCCAGTCGAGTGCCTCGATCCGCTCCCACAGTTGTGCCACTACCTTCAACGGCTCCATGTGCGGCAGTGTGCGACGGGATTATGGGATGCAACAAGCTTTGCTTGCAGGCTTATCGACTTCGAAATAATCAGCGTCGCCGGTAGGTGAGCGGACTCGTGGTGCTGCCGTCGAGCTCCCGCACCAGGTTCCCGTTGGCGAGCAGCCGCACCGTGCTCCGCCCGCCGGGTGAACACGAAGGCGGCGTACCGGAGATCACCGTGGACGGGTCGAGCCCCACGCTGTCGGTGGTGGCGGAGCGCAGCGGCGCGGTCCAGGCGCAGCTGAGTCCGGGGGCTTCGAGGGTCAGGGACATGACCCTGGAGCCGGTCGTGCCGGGAGTGAGGGTGAGTTGCCAGCTCTGCCCGCCGTGGGTGGCACGCCAGGTGCCGGCGTAGGCCGCGGGAAGAGTGGCCGGAGTGGGGGAAGGGTCAGGAGTGGTGGAGGTGCCGGGCGCGTTCGCGTCCCCTGTGGCCTGCGGGCCGGAGGAGCCGGACGGGGCGCCCTGAGTGGCGCCGGGCGAACCCTCGCCGGATCCGCTCATGACGGTGTACACCGTGCCGCCCGCCGCCACTGCGACGACCACGGCGACGGCCACGAGCAGCGCCGTGGAGACGGCGGCGGACCGGGAGCGGGCGCCGGAACCGGATCCGACGGCGGGGTGGTGGCCGAATCCGGGCCCGGAGTCCGTCCCGGGTACGGGGATGAGCGTGGGGGCGGGCGCAGGGGCGGGCGTGGCCGTGACCGGTTCCGCTTCGGCTGCGGTGCGTTGGGAGGGCACGGTCGCGGGCTCGGGCCGGTCCGGGCCGGCGTCCACACGGTCCAGCAGGGCTATGGCGTGCTGCCCGAGCCGTGCGACGAGCGGCGCGGGCAGCCAGGGATCCGGGGTGTCCTTCCGGCCGGCGGTGAGCCGTTCGGCGACCTCGCCGGGGGTGGGCCGGGCGGCCGGCTCCTTGCGCAGGCAAGCGCGTACGACATCGCGCAGTTCGGCCGGTACGTCGGCCAGGTCCGGTTCCGCTTCGGCGACGCGCAGCAGGAGCGCGGCGATGCCGCCGGGCTGGTCCGGGTCACCGAAGGGCAGCTTGCCGGTGGCGGCGTAGGCGAGTACGGCGCCGAGCCCGAACACGTCGCAGGCCGGGGTCGCGGGGGTGCCGTTGATCTGCTCGGGGGCGAGGAAACCGGGGGAGCCGAGGAGCTCGCCGGTCTGGGTGAGGGCGGGATCGGCGCTCGCCCCCAGGGCCCGGGCGATGCCGAAGTCGATGACGCGGGGGCCGTCGGCGGTGAGCAGGATGTTGCCGGGCTTCAGGTCCCGGTGGACGAGGCCGGCCCGGTGGATGTCCTGGAGGGCGTACGAGAGCCCCTCGCCCAGGACCCGTAGGGAGCCGGCCGGCAGCGGGCCGAAGTCGCGGCCCACGGCTTGGCGCAGGCTCGGTCCGGCGATGTAGGCGGTGGCCAGCCAGGGGATCTCCGCGTCGGGGTCGGCGTCGAGAACGGCGACGGTCCAGTCTCCGCCGACGAGGCGGGCGGCTTCGGCCTCGCGGCGGAAGCGGGTGCGGAAGTTGGGCTGGGCGGCGAGGTGGGGGTGGATCAGCTTCACGGCGGCGGTGCGGGTGCCCGTGCGGGGCGGTCGGGTACGGGTGCTCGCGCCGGCGGCGGCGCCGGTCCCCGGGTCCGTGCCGGTACCGGGGGTGGGGTCCTCGGCGCGGCCGAGGTAGACCTGGCCCATGCCGCCGGTGCCGAGGCGGGCGAGCAGGCGGTACCGGCCGATGCGCTCTGCGTCGCGCGGGTGCAGTTGTTCCATGGCAGGTGGTCCTCCCCCTGGGACTCGCCGGAGCCCGACAATAGTGCGGCCGGCAGCGGTGCCGGCTGCGGGGGTGGGGAAGCCGCAGGCCGGCGGCCCGGGAGGGCGAAGGGGCCGTCCCGGCGGGGCCCGGTACGCAGCGCCACCAGACGTGCGGGCAGGGCGGGTTGGCGGGCCCGCGCCGGGTGTGGGCGCGGCTCGGCGGGAGTCGGCCGGGGCGGCCGTACTGGGCCTGTCCGGGCGCCCCAGGAGCGCGGGCGGTCCTGGCGCGGGTGCCGAGGCTCGGTGCCAGGAACCGACACGGGCGGGCCAGGCCGGGCCTGCCGATGCCGGGCCCGCCGCCGCGCCGAGCCTCGCCGGCCCAGGCCCTCGAAGCTCCGTGTGGACTCCCTCGTCCGCATCGCGGTGTACGGCCAGGCGGAGGACCTCCTGCGTACTCGGCGTACGCGGATGATCGGCTCCGCCGCCAGATGCGGTGCCCGCCGCCTCGCCGGCCACGAAGACCGGAATGTCCGAAGACCGGAAATGTCCGAAGACCGGAAGGTCCGAAGACCGGAAGGTCCGAAGACCCGAAGGGAAACGGCCTACGGGGCATCGGAATCGAGCGGGGTCGGCAGGGTGTCCAGGACGGCCGACAGGCGTTCCAGGACGCGCACCGTCTCGGCGAAGCCGTCCTCGCCGAGGGCCTCCGCGAGCTGGGCGGCCTGGGCCGCGTGGCCCGGGCCGATCCTGGCGATGGCGGCGCGGCCCGCCTCGGTGGGGCGCAGCAGCTTCGCTCGACGGTGGGCCGGGTTCGGGACGTACTCGGCGAGGCCCTTGGCGGCCAGTAGATCGGCGATGCGCTGCACGCTCTGCCGGGTGATGCCCATGGCCCGGGCGATACCGGCGACCGAGAGCGGCTCGCGGAGCACGGCCCCGAGCACCTGCCACCACGCCGCGGTCAGCCCTGCCGGGCGGGCCAGCTCCTCCGATACGGCGAGGAACTGGCCGTTGAGCCGGAACACGCTGAGGGCGGTGCGGCTCAGGAGCTCCTGCCGGGTTCGGCGGGAGCCCTCTCGCGGGCCTTCCCTTCCTGCTGCGGGGGCCACCCCGACCCCCTCCGGAAGTTCCCCCGCGAGCGGCTCCGTACCCCGTGCCGGGACCGCGGCCGCGGAGCTGCCGTCCCCGGGCGACGCTCCGGCCGGGCCCAGGCCCAGGTTCAGGCCCGCGTCGGCGTGCGCGACGACGGTGGGTGCTGCCGTACGGGCCTCCGCGGCGCGGGACACCGTGCCGCCGGCCGGACCGGTGTCGGCGCCCGCGTGCGCGATGACGGGGGAGGCTGCCGTGCGGGCCTGTGCCGCAGCCCGCCCCACGGGCCGCCCCAGGGGCTCGTCACGCATCGCTCGGCTCCGCTGCCGCCGCCATCAGGACCGGGTACGCGCTCGTGTCCGAGTCGTGGAACAGGCGGTACCAGGCGTCGAGGACGTGCGGCTCGTACACCCCGAGGCGGTCGAAGACCTCGCGGGCGAACGCCACCGGTTCGGTCGGGCCCGCCGTGATCAGGTCGCCGTCCGTGACCGCGTCGGCCTCGACGTAGCGCTCGGCGCCCGCGTAGCCGGGCTGGCCGACGAGGTAGAAGGGGGCCGCGCTGGTGTGCGTACGTCCGTCCAGGACGCCGGCGCGGGCCAGGCCTGCCGTGGCTCCGCAGATCGCGGCGACCGGGACGCCGGCCGCGAGGAACTCCTCGGCCTTCGCCGCGAAGGGGGCCAGCTCGTCGCCCGCGTCCCACAGACCGGCGCCGGTCAGGATGAGGAGGGAGGACTCCTCGGGGCGCAGGTCCGCCAGGGCCAGGTCGGGCTGGATGCGCAGGCCGCCCATCGTGGTGACGGGGCGCCCTGCGGTGACGCCGACCGTGCGGACCTCGTAGCCGTGCTGGGTCAGGTGCGCGGTGGTGTGGCCCGTTTCCCAGTCGGCGTAGGTGTCGTACACCGCCACGTGGACCGTGGGAGGAGTCGCCGCGCTCTCCGTGAGGAGAAGCTCGGCCTGTGCCACCGCTCGGCTCTCCGTCAGGGTCTCCACCTGGATGCCGGTCTGGATCTGGATCTCCGGCTGGGCCGTCACCGGGGTCTCCGCCGGGGGCATCGTCGGGGTTGCCGCCTGGGTCGCCGTCTGTGCCGCCGTCTGGGTCTCGCTCATGGTGCTCGCCTCCAGTGTCGCCGTCGCCGTACGCGTGCTGGCCGGGTCGCTCGGTGGGTCGGCCCGGTCCCGTCGTGCCATCCCGTCCTGCCTGGTTCCGTTCCGCCCGGTCACCTTCGCTCCATGACAGTAGGCTGCCATAATGACAGCTTACTGTCAATCCCTCCCCAGACAGACTGCCGAGACCCGCCCCCCACCCGCATACAGACCGCCGATATCCCTCCCCACCTGGGCACTTCTACTGTTCGAGGCATGACCCCTCACGTCACCTCGGGCGCCTCCGTCAAGGCCGCCGACCGCGCTCACGTCTTCCACTCCTGGTCCGCCCAGGCCCTGATCGACCCGCTCGCCGTGGCCAAAGCCGAGGGGTCGCACTTCTGGGACTACGACGGCAAGCGCTACCTCGACTTCGCCTCCCAGCTGGTCAACACCAACATCGGCCACCAGCACCCCAAGGTCGTCGCCGCCATCCAGGAGCAGGCGGCCACGCTCTGCACCCTGGCCCCCGGCTTCGCCGTCGACGTCCGCTCCGAGGCCGCACGCCTCATCGCGCAGCGGACCCCCGGCGACCTGGACAAGGTCTTCTTCACCAACGGCGGCGCCGAGGCCGTGGAGAACGCCGTCCGCATGGCCCGGCTGCACACCGGCCGGCAGAAGGTGATGTCCACCTACCGCTCGTACCACGGCGCCACCTCGGCCGCGATCAACCTGACCGGCGACCCGCGCCGCTGGCCCTCCGACACGGCGGCCGCCGGTGTCGTGCACTTCTGGGGGCCGTTCCTCTACCGCTCGCCCTTCCATGCGACCACCGAGGCCGAGGAGTGCGCGCGCGCCCTCACCCACCTCGCAGACACCATCGCCTTCGAGGGCCCGGCGACGATCGCCGCGATCATCCTGGAATCGGTCCCCGGCACGGCCGGGATCATGACTCCTCCCCCCGGGTACCTGGCCGGCGTGCGCGAGCTCTGCGACCGCTACGGAATCGTCTTCATCCTGGACGAGGTCATGTCCGGGTTCGGCCGGACCGGCAAGTGGTTCGCCGTCGAGCACTGGGACGTCGCCCCCGACCTGATCACCTTCGCCAAGGGGGTCAACAGCGGCTACGTCCCGCTCGGCGGTGTCGCGATCTCCGGCGCGATAGCCGAGACCTTCGCCAAGCGCCCCTACCCGGGCGGGCTGACCTACTCAGGCCATCCCCTCGCCTGCGCCGCCGCCGTCGCGACGATGAACGCCATGGAGGAGGAGGGCATCGTCGAGCACTCCGCCCACCTCGGCGAGAACGTGATCGGCCCGGCCCTCGCCGAGCTCGCGGAGCGCCACCCCTCGGTCGGGGAGGTGCGGGGTCTGGGCACCTTCTGGGCCCTGGAACTCGTACGGGACAAGGAGACGCGCGAGCCGCTCGTCCCCTACAACGCCGCGGGCGCCGACAACGCGCCGATGGCCGAATTCGCCGCGGCCTGCAAGGCGTCCGGCCTGTGGCCGTTCGTCAATATGAACCGCACCCACGTCGTCCCTCCGTGCAACATCACCGAAGCGGACGCGAAGGAGGGCCTGGCCCTGCTGGACGACGCCCTCACCGTCGCCGACCGGCACGCTTCGGCCTGACGAGGCCCGGCTGCCCGCGGCCGGCCCCGGCCGCAGCTGTCCGAACCCCGCCGCACAGAGATGAATGATCAAGGGGAGAGCCCCGGCCCGTCCGCATAACGGGCACTAAATCCACATAGCGGCCACAAATCAATCGGTTTCGGCCGTGCTGCCTGGCCTAAGGTGTCCGAAGCCCACAGATGGAGACGGACTCTTATGCCAGGCAGCGGCGCTGTCACCCGCAATACACTTCGCCAGCAGATCGCGGACGCGCTGCGTGACGAGGTTCTCGCGGGGCGCCTGGCGGCGGGGAGCGAGTTCACGGTCAAGCAGATCGCCGAGCAGTACGAAGTCTCCGCGACCCCCGTCCGCGAGGCCCTCGTCGATCTCTCCGCGCAAGGCCTCCTCGACTCCGTCCAGCACCGCGGGTTCCGCGTCCGAGTCTTCTCCGTGGACGATTTCCGGGGCATGATCGAGGCTCGTACCTTGATCGTGGACGGAATCTTCCGCAGGCTCGTGGAACGTGGCACCGCCCCGGGCTCCGGCGAGCAGCTGGTCTCGGTGCGCCGCCGGGCGGAGGAGGCGCGGCGGGCAGCGCTGAGTGGCTCGCTCGACGTGCTGATCGGCTACGACCTGCGCTTCTGGAGGGAGCTGAGCGGGCTGGTCGGCAACATCTACATCTCGGAGTTCCTGCACCGGATCCGGGTGCAGTGCTGGGTATTCTCCGTGCCCTATCTGAAGGCGCAGCCGGACCTGCGCTCCACCCTGTGGTCGGGCCACAACGAACTGATCGACGCGGTGACCCGCGCGGACGCCGAGGAGGTACGACGCCTCGTGCACGCGTACAACCAGCACGGTCTCGACTGGGCCGACGGCCTGAAGGTGGCCGGCACGTGAGCGGAGAGGGCGCCGTGAGCGCCGACCGGGCGGCGCGGAGCGGCACGCGCCGACTCGGCCCCGTAGAACTGTCCGTCGTCATCCCCGGTCCCGTCCCGGACCAGGCCCTCATGGACCTGCGCGAGTACCTCGACGCCCACTGCGGCGCCGGTCCCGGCGCCTGGGAACTCCTCGTCGTCGACGGCGCTGACGACAGCCCGGCCGATCCGGCCCTGGTGGCGGCCGCCGCCGAGGAGCCCCGGATCCGGCTGATCCGCCTGGGCGCCGGCGACGGCCCCAGTGACAGCCACAGTGGCAGTGACAGCGGCAGTGACAGCGGCCGGAGCCACGGCCACGGCCCCGGCCGCACCCAAGGCAAGGGCGCCGCCCTGCGCGCCGGAGTGCTCGCCTCCGCCGGCCACCGGGTACTGCTCACCGACGCCGCCCTCAGCACGCCGCTCGACGAGCTGGCCCGCCTCGAAGAGGGGCGTTGACCCTCGATCGTGGACACCGGCTGTTATGCGGCGGTGGCCAGCGTAGTTGATCGCAGCTCGTAGGTGATCGGGCTGATCTGGCCGAGGCGGGAGTGCCGCCTTCGGGTGTTGTAGCGGG
>NZ_JAPNLJ010000029.1 GCF_026627445.1 Streptomyces sp. H27-H1 | reverse complement strand
ACCCCAAACCCCCATCCACCCCCCACTTCCGGGGTAGTGGCCGGAAGGCGTCAGCGGCATGGCACGCTTGGGGCATGGCCGTTCAGATCAATCCCAGCATCTTGTCCGCCGACTTCGCCCGGCTCGCCGAGGAGGCGAAGGCTGTTCAGGGGGCCGACTGGCTGCATGTCGACGTCATGGACAATCACTTCGTCCCGAACCTCACCCTCGGCATGCCGATCGTGGAGTCGTTGAGCCGGGCGACGGACATCCCGCTTGATCTGCACCTCATGATCGAGGACCCCGACCGCTGGGCCCCCCAGTACATCGAGGCCGGCGCGGGCTCCGTGACCTTCCACGCCGAGGCCGCCGCCGCGCCGGTGCGGCTCGCTCGGGAGATCCGGGCGAAGGGGGCGCGGGCGTCCATGGCGCTGAAGCCCGCGACGCCCATCGAGCAGTACGAGGACATCCTCCCCGAGCTCGACATGCTGCTGATCATGACCGTCGAGCCCGGGTTCGGCGGTCAGCCCTTCCTCGACATCATGCTGCCCAAGATCCGTCGCACCCGGGAGCTGATCTCCAAGCACGGTCTGGAGCTGTGGCTCCAGGTCGACGGCGGCGTCTCCGCCACGACCATCGAGCGGTGTGCCGAGGCCGGCGCGGACGTGTTCGTGGCGGGCAGCGCGGTCTACGGGGCGGTCGATCCGGCAGCGGCCGTACGCACGCTGCGTGAGCAGGCGGGTGCGGCGATCGCCGCCGCGCCCTGGGCTTGCGACCACTGAGACAAGGCTTGGTGAACAGCTCGGTGAACGGGAGCTGTCCAGGCTGATCAACGGCCGTCGGATCTGACAGGATGAACGGCGAGTCGAGAGTGTGAACACGAGAGTGTGAACAGCAGTGAGGAGAACGCGGTGTCTGCAATGTCGGCGGGACGGTCAGCCCTGCGGATGGGACCCGCGGAGCTGGTACAGGCGGCGGCCATGGCGCGCCGTTTCTATTTGGAGGGGAAGTCCAAGATCCAGATCGCCGAGGAGTTCGGCGTGAGCCGCTTCAAGGTGGCCCGGGTCCTGGAGACGGCACTGGAGCGCGACCTCGTACGCATCGAGATCCGGGTGCCGTCGGAGTTGGACGCGGAGCGCTCCGACGCGCTGCGCGCCCGCTACGGGCTGCGGCACGCCGTGGTCGTGGAGTCTCCCGCCGATGCCACCGAGGACGCGCCGGACCCGGAGAACCTGGGCGCCGTAGCCGCCGATCTGCTGGGTGAGCTCGTCAACGAGGGTGACGTACTGGGTCTTGCGTGGGGACGGTCGACCATCCACATGGCCGCCTCCCTGCACCGGCTCCCGCCCTGCACCGTCGTCCAGCTGACGGGCGTGTACGACGCGGGGACGGCCGAGCGCGGGTCCGTGGAGGCCGTGCGCAGGGCCGCTCAGGTGTCGGGCGGCGACGCCCACCCGATCTACGCGCCGATGCTGCTGCCCGATCCGGCCACCGCGGCCGCCCTGCGGAACCAGACGGGGATCGCGCGGGCCTTCGAGTACTTCGACAAGGTGACGGTCGCCGCCGTCTCCATCGGTTCCTGGGAGCCGGGCATCTCGACCGTGCACGACATGCTGAGCGACGAGGAGCGGGCGCACTACGCCTCGCTGGGTGTCGCCGCCGAGATGTCCGCCCACCTCTTCGACGCCGAGGGGCGCCGGGTCGGGCGGGACCTCGGCGAGCGGTGCATCACCGTGGAGGCCGACCGGCTGCGCCGGATCCCCGAGGTCGTCGCCATCGCCGGCGGGCTGCGCAAGGCCTCCGCGATCGGGGCGGTGCTGCGCTCGGGGCTGGTGACCAGTCTGGTCACCGACACCGCCGTCGCGGACTACCTGCTGACCGAATCGCAGCCCGGTCTGCGGCCGGCGCTGGAGCGGGCCGACCCGGACGAGTGATTGTTCGGATTGGTCCGATTGTCCGGACGAATGCCGGTCAAACACGGGCACCTGATGTTCGCTGATGTGGATGGTGCCGCAATTGAGATCCGAACGGCGGACCGTTCAACGGCCTGCTGGGCGCATACTGGGTGCAATGACAAAGTCAGCAGTACCTCGCCGCCATTTGCCGTCCAGCCCGTTCAAACCCCCCGTAGAAGCGCCGCTCCGGCACTTCAGCGTCGGCGACCGGGTTACTCATGACGAGCACGGCCTCGGTCGTGTCGTCGCCATTGAGGAGGGGATCGCTGTGCTCGTTGAGTTCGGACCCGAGGTCCGGAAACGCATCCTGAGCCCGTACACCAAGATGGCCGCGCTCTGAAGCCACCCCGCGAGTCGCGGGCGAATCGGATATTTGGCACGATCGGTGCATGATCTTTCGGAACGTGCCCCGATCGTTGCTGCGTGTGCTGGGGGCCGTGTTCCTCTGCGCGACGCTGGTCGGTGCGGTGGGTTGCAGCGGGAAGAAACCCGTGCCCGCCATGGCCACGATGACGAGCGCGAGTGCCGGCTCCGGGGTTGACGCCGCCCCGAGCGGGGCGGCCAGTCCCAACGCGGCGACGCCCGGGTGGGCGAAGGGGATGGCGACGGTACGGGCCGCGGCATTGCCGCAACAGGCCCGGGACGTGCTCGTGCTGATCGACAAGGGCGGGCCGTACCAGTACCGGCAGGACGGGACCGTCTTCGGAAACTTCGAGAAGGCCCTGCCGCAGAAGAAACGTGGCTACTACCACGAGTTCACCGTGAAGACGCCCGGTGAGCGGGACCGTGGGGCCCGGCGGATCGTGACCGGTGGGGACGGGGAGTTCTTCTACACGGCCGACCACTACAAGACCTTCAAGGCGGTTCTCCGATGACCTTGGACCCGCAGCCCCTGGCCCCCGCGCTCGAAGCGGCCGAGGCCGCCGGCTGGACGACCGTACGGCTGGATCTGGACGGCGTACGGACCAAGGCGGAACTGATGCGGCGCTGCGAGGGCGCGCTGGAGCTTCCGGACTGGTTCGGGGGTAACTGGGACGCGCTCGCGGATGCGCTCAAGGACCTGTCGTGGCTGCCGGATGCGGCGGGGCGGCTGGTGGCCGTGACCTCGTGGCGGGGGTACGCCGCGGCGAGGCCGGGTGACTGGGAGACCCTGCGGGAGATTCTGGAAGAGGCTGCGGATTTCTGGCGGGGTGGGCTGAACGTGCTGCTGGCTGAGCCTGAGCCTGATGCGGTGCCCGAGCCCGAGCCCGAGCCGGTGCCCGAGCCTGGGGTTGAGCAGCCCAAGCCCGGGCCGGCTGCCGGGGGCCGGCCCCAGGCCCCGAGCCTCAAACGCCGACGGGGCTGAAGGATTCGGGGTTCCGCGCCTCACCTCTTGGCGGGGCCGGATTTTTCCCGGTGGGGGCTAGCCCTTCGGGATCCAGGGCGGGGTCTGTCCCCAGGACCAGACGGGGATCTCGGCCGCGTCCACCGGGGGCGGGTTGGGGCCCGAGTAGATCAGAGCCATGCGGGTGCCCCATTCGACGTAGTACGCGAATACGGCTCGGAACTCCGGGTCGGTGGGCAGGCCCACCTCGTCGGCCGCGTCCGTCAGGAGGTCCACCCAGCGGCGGCGCTGCCGTTCGGTGATGCCGCGGCCCAGGTGCTTGGTGGCCATGTGCTGGTGGCCGCCACGGGCGGCGGTGTACTGCTTCGGGCCGCCGAAGACCTCCGCCAGCCAGACCGCGACGTGCCGGGCGTGCTCCGGGTCCATGCCGGCGAAGACCGGGGAGAGGATCTCGTCCTTCAGGACGTGGGCGTAGAAGACGTCCGTGAGGCGGTTCAGTGCCTCCGCACCGCCCATCCACTCGTAGATGGTGGGCGTGGTGCCGGGTGGGGTGCTCATGACGGGGTGGAGGCCTTTCCTGCGCCGGCCACCCTGGTGACGAGGTGGTGCTGCATCTCCTCGATGGCCGTGACGTACGGGCGGATCGCGCCGAAGAACGCCGGGAAGTGCTCGCCCTTGCGGAATCCGGCCGGCTGGTCGTCCAATGCGATCCGGTAGCGGACGTATTCGACGGTGGTGGTCATGGTGCGGGCCTCTCCCCGGGTCGGGCGTTGATCGCCGCTTGTCCACGTCGGGCTCGCGCGATCATGCGGGCGCCGGGGAATCCTTCGCCGTTATGACTCGGACTTCTGGGAGTCGGTGAGGTCCGGACCCTCGGCCCGGACCTGCTGGACCCGGTCCAGGGACTCGCGCAGGTCCGTCAGCCAGGTGTCGGTGTTGCGCCCGACGAGGCGTACGCACCAGGCCAGGGCGTCGGCGCGGCTGCGGGCGACGCCGCCCGCGACCAGGGTGTCGAGGACCTGGCGCTCGGGCTGGCGCAGGCGGGTCATGACCGGGACCGCGAGGTGGGTGAAGAGGGTCAGCTCCTCGCCGTCCTGGACGGCCCAGGACACCTTGCGCCGGTAGAGCTCCTCCGCCTCCCGGGCGACCTCGATGCGCTGTTCCCGGGTGCGCTCGCGGAACGCCGCCACCGATTCGGTCGCCGGGACGGTGCCGACGACCGTGATCTCCTCCCGGTCCACGGTGACCGTGAGGAGCGACTCGTAGGCGTCCACCGGCAGCCGCTCGGCGAACCAGGAGTGAAGCTGTTCGTTCTGCTCAGCTGTAATCATGTAATCAACGGTGCGTCCGGTCCGCCCCCGAGCGCAAGTGGGAAGGCCCGGTGTTCACTCTCGGCCCATCTGGCGGTAGCGGCGGATCAGGGAGACGACCATGGGCCTCGCCCGCGCCAGGACCTGCTCGTCCGCGATGGCTGGATCTGGCGGCAGAATGCGGGATTCGAAGGCTGAGACCGGATATCTGGGTAGCGTGTGCGGGGAGGTTGGGGCGGAGTCCTCCCCGTGCGCGTGGAATACCGGATGGGACGAGTCCGAAAGGGAGGCCATGGGGCAGGGTGCCGACAGGACCGAGGCCTCGGCGACGGTCTATTCGCGATCGTGTTCACGATCCTGGTGCTGGAATTGAAGGTTCCGGAGGGCCGGGGCGGCGAACTCTCGTACGGACCCTTACGGCAGTGGCCACGGAATGCCGCTTACGTCGGCGGTTTCCTGCTCGTCGGCGTCATGTGGGCCAACCGCCACACCCTCCTCAGCCGCTCGAGTCCCGTCGATCAGTCGCTGCTGTTCCTGAATCCACTGGCGCCGGCGATGTTCGGACTCGGTGTGATCGCGCGCCCCTTGACCGTCGTCCGGGCCGTCCTCTCCTCGCGGCTCGCCCTCGTCGCACACTTCCTGATCGCGCCATCGATCGTGCGGCGACCAGATCTCCATCTCCTTCGCCGTAGAGGAAGAGCGGCTGGAAACCGAGAGCGACCTCAGGAAGTAGCCGCCGGGCCCTACGGCCGTTCTCCGCGGCCAAGTAGGCTAATGGATCTAGCTGGTCGCGGGGGAGGCCCGGATGGCTCGCGTAGTCCTGCCGGAGGAATCCAGCAAGGAAATCTCCGAATTGATCGACGCACTGATCTCGCTCCTATTTGAATCCTTACCCCGGCGGGACCAGCGGAACTGGGCCCGCACATACCTGAACGGCCTCGTGCGGACCAGCGGCAAGAAAACAATTCGCAACATTGCCGGAACAGGGGCCAGTTCCGTCGAACAGAGCCTCCAGCAGTTCATCAGCAAATCCCCCTGGGACTGGACCCCCGTCCGCCGCTCCCTCGCCCAGCACCTCGAACGCACCGTCCAGCGCCCGCTGGCCTGGGTGGTGCAGCCCATGGTCATAGAGAAGGCCGGTGACCAGTCGGTCGGCGTGGGCCGGCAGTTCGTCCCCCAGCTGGGCCGAACCGCCAACTGCCAGCAGGCAGGCGGGATCTGGCTCACCTCCAGCGACGCGGGTT
Source organism: Streptomyces sp. H27-H1 (assembly GCF_026627445.1). GTDB lineage: Bacteria > Actinomycetota > Actinomycetes > Streptomycetales > Streptomycetaceae > Streptomyces. The sequence goes on along the minus strand of NZ_JAPNLJ010000029.1, from coordinate 99,133 downwards.
TCCCCGTCGACTGGAGCCTCACCCTCCCCGGGCCCTGGACGGCGGAAATCCCGCGCCGCCGCCGCGCCGGCCTCCCCGACACGGCACGATCGCTCACCCCCGCCCAGGACGCGGTACACGCGGTCCAGCGGATGGCCGCCACCTGGCAACTCCAGCGCAGGCCCGTGGTGATGGAAGTCTCCAATGCCGAACTTCCGCAGTGCGTCGAGTCGTTCGCGACCCATGACATCCCCTTCGTGTTCAAAGTGGACGGCACCCTTTCCGTTTCGTTCGGCGGTGGGGGCCGCCACAAGTCCGGCCCGCACAGCGCGCCCGCCCGTGAGCTCATCGACTCCCTGCGCTCCCAGCGGCGCGTCGTCGAATGGACCCGGCACGGCCGCGCCGAGGGAGCGGTCACCCTGCTCACCTCGGCCGCCGTCTTCGCCACCCCCGGGGAGGACCGGCTCGTACCGGCCCCGCCCACCCCGCTGCTGCTCGTCGGGGCGTGGACCGAGGAGGCGCTGCTGCCCTCGGAGTTCTGGCTCACCAACATCGGCGACCGGCCGCTCGCGCAACTGTTCCTGCTCGGCAAACTCACCGACCGGGTCGCCCTCGACTTCGCCGAAGTGTGCGAACCCGCCGGAATCCGCGATTTCGAGGGCCGTTCCTTCCGTGGATGGCACCACCACGCCACCCTCGCCAGCGTCGCCCACGCCGCGATGCTGCTGGGCACGCGCGGCCGGGAACCCGGTCCGCACCTCGGGCCGGCCCGGACCGCCCCCACCCGCCCGGTCGTCGCCGCCGAGGCCGCCGCGGTCCCGGTCCCGCCACCGGCACCGGTCGTCCCCGGGCAGAGCCCGCGCCGCGAGTACATCCGCTGATGCCGGACCTCGCCGAGGGCAAGGAATGGTTTCCGCCGGGCCGAGGGGGCAGGACGTATGGCGTCGGCCGGCAGGCGGAGGGCTCGTAGGAAGGGACCATCCGGCCCCAAATGTCCTGGACGATCGGCCGGGGTGGTGTGAAGTCCAGGTCGTGTGAGAATGAAGTACGTGCGTTCCTCGGCTGCCCTGTCGGGGTCACCTCCGATCGACTGGGATGTTCAGCACGTGCGTTTTCTCAATGACCTGAAGCCGCCGTACGACCTTACGTACGACGACGTATTCATGGTGCCGAGCCGCTCCGCGGTCGGTTCCCGTCAGGGCGTCGACCTTTCCGCGCCTGACGGCACCGGCACCACTATTCCGCTGGTCGTGGCCAACATGACCGCCATCGCCGGCCGCCGGATGGCCGAGACGGTCGCCCGCCGCGGCGGCATCGTCGTCATCCCGCAGGACATTCCGATCGACGTCGTCACCGATGTCATCTCCTGGGTGAAGACCCGCCACCTCGTGCTCGACACCCCGATCACGCTGGCCCCCACCCAGACCGTCGCCGACGCGCTGTCCCTGCTGCCCAAGCGCGCGCACGGCGCCGGCGTGGTCGTCGACGCGGACGGCCGCCCGGTCGGCGTCGTCACCGACCACGACCTGACCGGTGTGGACCGCTTCACCCAGCTCTCCGAAGTCATGTCGACGGAGCTGCTGCTCATCGACGCCGACATCGACCCCCGCGAGGCCTTCACCAAGCTCGACGCCGGCCACCGCAAGCTGGCCCCCGCCGTCGACAAGGACGGCAGGCTCGTCGGCATCCTCACCCGCAAGGCCGCGCTCCGCGCGACCCTGTACACCCCCGCCACCGATGCCAACGGCAAGCTGCGCATCGCCGCGGCCGTCGGCATCAACGGCGACTTCGTGGCCAAGGCCAAGCAGCTGCTCGACGCGGGCGTGGACACGATCGTCATCGACACCGCGCACGGTCACCAGGAATCGATGATCAGCGCGATCAAGGCCGTCCGCGCCCTCGACCCGCAGGTCCCGATCGTGGCCGGCAACATCGTCGCCGCCGACGGCGTCAAGGACCTCATCGACGCCGGCGCCGACATCATCAAGGTCGGTGTGGGCCCCGGCGCCATGTGCACCACCCGCATGATGACCGGTGTGGGCCGCCCGCAGTTCTCCGCGGTACTGGAGTGCGCGGCCGAGGCGAAGAAGCACGGCAAGCACGTCTGGGCCGACGGCGGTGTCCGTCACCCGCGCGACGTGGCGATGGCGCTGGCCGCAGGTGCGTCCAACGTCATGATCGGCTCCTGGTTCGCCGGTACGTACGAGTCCCCGGGCGACCTGCAGCAGGCTGCCGACGGCCGCCTGTACAAGGAGTCCTTCGGCATGGCCTCCGCCCGCGCGGTCCAGAACCGCACCTCGGAGGAGTCCTCCTACGACCGCGCCCGCAAGGGTCTCTTCGAGGAGGGCATCTCCACCTCGCGGATGTTCCTCGACCCGGCCCGTCCGGGCGTCGAGGACCTGATCGACTCGATCATCGCGGGCGTCCGCTCCTCCTGCACCTACGCCGGTGCGGCCTCCCTCGCGGAGTTCGAGGAGAAGGCCGTCGTCGGCATCCAGTCCGCGGCGGGCTACGCCGAGGGCAAGCCGCTGCACGCCAGCTGGAGCTAGTCGACCCCGAGGTCGGCACCCAGTACTCAGCACCCAGTACTCCGCACTGCGCCGGGCCCCGTACGGGCCCCGGCGCAGTGCTGTCCGGACCTGCCCGCCCCGCGGCCGTCGGCATGCGGCCGGCGCCGCCCTCCCGAGTCGTCCTCCAGGGCGACGGCCCAGACTGTCGATCAATGACGATGGGTCGCGCTGCCCCAGGCCGTGGAAAGGTGAAGCCAGGTGGACACATTCAGCCGAGACTTCGGGCAAACTTCCGTCGTTCCCCCCGAGGCGGTGGTGCGGGAGGACGAGGCCGGGACGCTGGCGCAGGCCATGCGCGAGGCGGCCGAGGCGGGCCGGGACATGACCGTCCGGGGAGCCGGCCGCTCGTGCAACACCCAGACGCTCTCGCCCGGGGTCGGCATCGACAATTACCGCCCCGATGCCACTGCGCGGTTCGTCGGGGAAGAACACCTGGTGGAAGTCCCGAGCGGGATCACCTGGCTCGAACTGGAGAAATGGCTGAACCGCCACGGCCGCTCCAACCCGGTCCTCCCCAGCTCATCGACGGCACGGGCCGCTCGCTGCGGTGCTCCGACCGGGAGAACTCCGAGCTGTTCCGGTATGCCCTCGGCGGCCTGGGACAGGTGGGATTCATCAAGAAGGTGGTCCTGCGGACGGTTCCGTACCAGCCCGTCACCCGTGCGGCCCGGGTCGAGCACACCGGACTGGCCGACCTCACGGAATTCATGATGAACGGCGTGCAGGAGCCGTGGGTGTCGAGCGGGATCTCCGAGGCCAAGCGGGTGTTGCGGGAACTGCTGGAAGCCTGCGCGGAGGCCAAGGGCCGTCAGGGCCGTCCCTACCTCTACGGCACCCACGATTTCGACACCGACCTGCTGGAAAGCTTCTACGGAGCCCCGGCCCTCGAGCGACTCCGGGAACTGCGCGAGCAGCACGCGCTGACCCACTTCGCCCGGCGGGCATTCGGCGAGGTCGCGCCGTAGCATCGCGCCGCGGCACCCGCCCGCGCCCGCCGCCCGCACCGTCCTGCGGGCCGACGGGCGGGGGCAGGTGTCCGGTGCCACGCTGGTCGTACACGACCCGCGAAAGGCAGCCGTCATGATCACCACTGACTTCGTCCCGGGCTCCCCCTGCTGGCTCGATCTCGGCGCACCCGACGTTCCCGCCGCCGCGGCCTTCTACGGCGCCGTACTCGGCTGGGACTACGAGTCCATGGGCGCGGGGGAGGACATGGAAGGCGGCATGTTCCGGAAGGACGGCAAGATCGTCGCCGGGCTCGGCAAGCTCACCGAGGAGGGCGCGCACCCGGCCTGGATGATCTACTACAGCGTCGCCGACGCCGAGGCGGCGACCCGGGCCGTCCAGGACGCCGGCGGCACGGTGCGGGTGCCGCCGAGGAAGCTCGACGAGTGGGGCACGATGGCCCAGTACAGCGACCCGCTGGGGGGCCAGTTCGCCGTCTGGCAGCCCGGCGAGAACAAGGGCGTCGACCTCGTGGACCAGCCGGGCTCACTGTCCTGGACCGAGCTCTACACGACCGACGCCGGGGCCGCCAGGGAGTTCTACGGGGGCGTCTTCGGCTGGCAGTTCAGCGATATGCCGATGCCGGGCGGCGAAGACACGTACACGCTGATCACCCCCGCCGGGCAGCCTCAGGAGCGGATGCACGGCGGCCTGATGGAGCTCTCCGCGGAAGACCTCGCCCTGGCAGGAGGCAGGCCGTACTGGCACCCGGTCTTCCACGTCACCGACTGCGACGCGGCGGCCGCCGAAGTCACCGCGCGCGGCGGCAGCGTACAGATGGGGCCGACGGACGCCGAGGGCGTCGGCCGGCTGGCCGTCTGCCTCGACCCGTCGAACGCCGACTTCGTGGTGCTGACCCCGTCCGAGGGCTGAACCTCGGGTCCTGTTTCCAGGCCCCGGCCCGGCCCGGCCCGGCCCCGTCCGTCTTGGCGGTGGAGGGGCCGGGGTCTGGGCCTGGCCGCGCGCCGTGTGCGTGCCGCCCGCCGCCGCGTCCCGGGTCAGCGTCGGGGGATTCGGCCGGGTGGGGCCGAACTGTGGACCCCCGCACGATATTTGGGGATCCGTACGGTGATCTTCATGCCCGCGCCCACGCCCGTTTCGATGACGAGCCCGTGGCCGTCCCCGTAGACCTGGCGCAGCCGCTCGTCCACATTGGGCAGCCCGATGCCGGAGGAGGAGCCCGGGTGCTCCCCGGCCAGGATCCGGCGCAGCAGCGCCGGGTCCATCCCGACGCCGTTGTCCTCGATGGTGATCAGCGCCTCCGCGCCCGCGTCCCGGGCCGCGATGGTGATCCGGCACACCTCGGTGGAGTCCTCCAGCCCGTGCTTGACCGCGTTCTCCACCAGCGGCTGCAGGCACAGGAACGGCAGCGCCACCGGCAGCACCTCGGGTGCCACCTGCAAGGTCAGCTTGAGCCGCTCCCCGAACCGGGCCCCGGCCAGCGCCAGGTACTGCTCGATGGACCGCAACTCCTCGGCCAGCGTGGTGAACTCCCCGTGCCGCCGGAAGGAGTACCGGGTGAAGTCCGCGAACTCCAGCAGCAGGTCCCGCGCCCGCTCCGGATCGGTGCGCACGAACGAGGCGATTGCCGCGAGGGAGTTGAAGATGAAGTGCGGGGAGATCTGTGCGCGCAGCGCCTTGATCTCCGCCTCCATCAGCCGGGTCCGCGAACGGTCCAGCTCGGACAGCTCCAGCTGCACGGAGACCCAGCGCGCGACCTCGGTGGCGGCCCGCACCAGTACCGCCGACTCCCGTGACCCGTAGGCCACCAGTGCCCCGAGCATCCCGTCCTCGCCGGTCAGCGGGGCCACCACGGCCCACTTGAGGGGGCAGTCGGGCCGATCGCACTCGGTGCGCGCGCTCTGGCTGCGCCCCGAGTCCAGCATCACCGCGACCCGGGCCATCGCGCGGTGCTCGTGGTGGTCGGCGCCCGGGCCGTCCCAGGCGAGGACGCTTTCGCGGTCCGTCAGGCACAGCGCCTCGGTGCCGAGGAGGGAGCGCAGGCGTTTGGCGGCCTTGCGGGCGGCGTCCTCGGTGAGGCCGGCGCGCAGTGGGGGAGCCGCGAGCGAGGCGGTGTGCAGGGTGTGGAAGGTGGCCCGTTCGACGGGGGTGCCGAGGTGGAGGCCGAGGGCGCGCTCGCTGCGCCGGGCCTGTCGGCGGCCGCCCGCCCAGCCGAGCCCCAGCAGCAGCGCCCCGCCGGCCGCGGCAAGCACCGAGAGCAGTGCTCCGGTCATGGTGTGCCGTCCTTGGTCGAGAGCAGTGCTCCGGTCGTGGTCTGCCGCCCCCGGGCGAGAGCACCGCTCTCGACCCGGTGTGCTGCTCCGGTCACAGAGCACCGCCCTTCCCGGAGGTCGTGGCGGAGCCGCCCCCGCCTGCGCCACCTGCGGGGGCCGACTCCGCCAGGTCCTCCGGGAGGTGGAGCCGGGCCAGCGTCGCCGCCGTGCCCGGCGGGATCCGCCCGCGCGTACCCATCGACACCCCCACCATCGTCAGGAAGCCCAGCGGGACCGACCACACCGCCGGCCACGCCAGCAGCGTGTTCGCCCAGCCCGCCGGAGCCAGCCCGGCCCGCGTCGCGAGCACCGCACCCAGCGCCGCCCCGCCCCCCGTCACCAGCCCGGCCACCGCTCCCGGCGGCGTCAGCCCCCGCCACCAGATCCCCAGGACCAGCAGCGGACAGAACGAGGACGCCGACACGGCGAACGCCAGCCCCACCGCGTCCGCCACCGGCACCTCGGTCACCGCCACGCTCCCGGCCAGCGGCACCAGGATCGCCACCAGCACCGAGATCCGGAAACTGCGCACCCCGTGCGAAGGCAGCACGTCCTGGTGCAGCACGCCCGCCACCGCCATCGTCAGCCCCGACGCCGTCGACAGGAACGCCGCGAACGCGCCCCCCGCCAGCAGCGCCCCCAGCAGCTCCCCGGCGAGCCCGCCCACCATCCGGGCCGGCAGTACCAGCACCGCCGCGTCCGCCTCCCCGGTCAGGGCCAGCTCCGGGACGTAGATCCGGCCCAGCACCCCGTACACCGGCGGCAGCAGGTAGAAGGCGCCGACCAGCCCGAGCACCACCAGCGTGGTGCGCCGCGCCACCCGCCCGTTCGGGCTCGTGTAGAAGCGCACCGCCACGTGGGGCAGTCCCATCGTCCCGAGGAACGTGGCCAGGATCAGCCCGTACGTCGCGTACAGCCGCAGCTCCGGGCGGTCCCCCGACATCGGCTCCGACCAGCTCGACACGCCGGGTCCGGCCTCCACCCGGCTCTCCGGCACCGCGGAGTGCGGGGCGAACTCCAGTCGCGCGTGCGCCCGTACGGAATGCTGCCCGGCGCCGAGGGTCACGGACTGCCCCGTGTACGTCCGCCCGTCCACCTGCCCGGTCACCGTCACCGTCAGCGGCGCGTCCAGCGACAGCCGTACGTCCTCGGCCAGCGTGACGGCGGTGTACTCGCGGAACACCGCCGGGGCGTCGAAGGAGGCGCGCGGGGCGCCGTCCCCCGCCCAGGCCGCCAGCAGGAAGAACGCGGGCACCAGCAGGGCGGTGAACTTCAGCCAGTACTGGAAGGCCTGCACGAAGGTGATGGACCGCATCCCGCCGGCCGCGACCGCCGCCGTCACCACACAGGCGACGACCACCCCGCCCGCCCAGTGCGGGGCCCCGGTCAGGATCTCCAGGGTCAGCCCCGCGCCCTGGAGTTGCGGCAGCAGGTACAGCCAGCCGACGCCCAGTACGAACAGCACCGCGATCCGGCGCACCGCCCGCGATTCGAGCCGGGCCTCGGCGAAGTCGGGCAGGGTGTACGCGCCCGAGCGGCGCAGCGGGGCCGCGACCAGCACCAGCAGCACGAGGTACCCGGCGGTGTAGCCCACCGGGTACCAGAGCATCTGCGGCCCCTGGAGCAGCACCAGCCCTGCCACGCCGAGGAACGAGGCCGCCGAGAGGTACTCGCCGCCGATGGCCGCCGCGTTGAGGCGCGGCCCGACCGTGCGCGAGGCCACGTAGAAGTCCGAGGTGGTCCGGGAGATCCGCAGACCCAGCGCGCCGACCAGCACGGTGACCAGGACGACGACGGCGACCGCGGTCAGCGCGTACGTCTGGTTCACCGGCGGGTCCTTCGACTGGGTACGGGCGCGGCCCTGCGCGTGCGTCGGGGTCACGGGAGTCTACGCACGCCCCCGGACCGGGCAAAAGGCCCGCTCACAGGTCAGGCCGGATACGGCTCAGCGCGCGGGATCGCGGTGCTCCGCGCAGTCCCGCAGGGCGATCTCCAGTTCCACATACGATTCCTCGGCGCGCCGGAAGGCCAGCGTCAGCGCCGCCTCGGCCCGGGGCGGCAGGTGCCCGTACACGCCCTCGTGGGCCTCGTACAGTACGTCGGCCCAGCGCGCGGCCGCGCTCCGCAGGCGGGCCAGCAGCACCTCGGCCTCGGCGGGACCGGCCGGACGGTTGCGGGGCAGTCCGGTCAACGCGTCCAGCAGCGCCTGGATTTCGGACATCTGCTTCCTCCCGGGGCGGAAGATCCACGATACGCGCGCCCGCCCGCCCGGACACACCGCCCGGCCACCGCTGCGGCCGACGGCCCGGGCGGATCGCCGTACGCCCCTCCCCGCACGGTGAACGGCTCGCCCGCGCGCCGGACGGTCGCCGGTCAACCCCCGACGACACGGCCCTGGCCGGATCACCCCCGCATCGGCCTGGAGCACGCGGTCACCGAAGGCCGCGACCGCCAGGACGGCGGATCACCGCCGGGACCGGGATGCCGGTCCATCCCTGGAATCCGCGCAGCCCGTGGCCTCATGGTGGTGGTACGGGGGTCCCGTTCGTCCCCGTCTACGTCGACAGGCGGCGTGCTCTCCCGGTAGGCCGTGCTTTCCCGGGCGGAGTGGATCATCGTCCGATGTTGCGGAGCCCTGGGATCGGTGCGCTGCTCTCCATCACGTGGATCGGGGGAGCTGTCCGCGCAGCCATTTGGGGTCGGGGTTCACATGCGGCAGGCCCGCCACCACGACGGTCGGCACGGTCTCGTCGCCATCGTTGGCTGCCCTCACCGCCGCCGCCCCAGCCGGGTCGCGCCAGATGTCGACCCAATGAAGCCGATGGGCGCTGCGCCCCAGCCGGATGCGCAGGCGCAGGCAGTACTTACAACCCGACCGCCAGTAGACGATCGGTCTGCCGTCGACCGCACTTCGACGTTGTGCCTCCACCGAACCGATCGACCGTGGGAACGTGAGCGGCGAGTTCATCCCTGCGAGCAGGACAAACACCAGCAGGGATGCAACGGCGGCCCGGACGTGCGGCGCCGGCGGAACGGGGTACTGCTGGAGTACGCGACCCAGTCGGTGTGCTCGGCGCCGGCTTCGGCCGTGGATCGCGGCGCCCCGGCGGGCGGTGGAACCAGTCGGACCGGTCGGAGTGGCTGGTCAGCCCATTGCCCGGCGGGTCAGCAGGTCTCGTAGTTCGCGTGCGTGGCGGCGGCTCACCTGGAGTTCGGCCGGGCCGACGCGGACCGTGGTGGTTCCGGAGTCCAGGCGGAGTTCGTCGATGCGGGCCAGGGCCACCAGGTGGCGTCGGTGGATGCGGACGAACCCGCGTGCCGCCCACCGTTCCTCCAGTGTGGCCAGGGGTATCCGGACCAGATGGCTGGCGCCCTCGTCGGTGTGCAGCCGGGCGTAGTCGCCCTGGGCCTCCACGTACGTGATGTCCGCGATCGCCACGAAGCGGGTGACGCCGCCCAGTTCGACGGCGATCTGATCGGGCGTGCGGTCCGCGCCGCGGGCGGCGGCCGCCGCGACGGGGGCCCCGGGGGTCTCGGCGGCGGCCGGGCGGCCCGCCGTTGCGGCGGGCACGGACCCGGCGGGCACGGCTCCGGCGGGCTGCGCCCCGGCCCGGCCGGACTGGGTCCAGGCCCGCCGCACGGCCTCGGCCAGCCGCTCCGGCCGCACCGGCTTGAGTACGTAGTCCACGGCCTTGAGATCGAAGGCCTGGACGGCGAACCCCTCGTGCGCGGTGACGAACACGATCAGGGGCGGCCGCGCGAATCCGGCCAGCAGCCGGGCGATGTCCAGCCCGGTCAGCCCCGCCATGTGGATGTCGAGGAAGACCACGTCGATGCCGTCGGCCCCGTCCGGGCCGCCCTCCACCGCCCGGGTGATCCGGCGCAGCGCCTCGGTGGCGTCCGAGGCACCCTCGGCGCTGAGCACCCGGGGGTCGGAGCGCAGCAGGTAGAGGAGCTCTTCGAGTAGGGGCTTCTCGTCGTCGACGGCCAGTACGCGCAGCATGAGGCGGATTCTAGGTTCCCCTCGTCCGGGGCGAAAAGGTGCGCGGCCCCCGCCCCGGGGGGAGCGGAGGCGGGGGCCGCGCGGTCGGTTGGTCTACGGGGCCGGTCTTCCCGACCGGACTACTGGACGGTGATGAGCTTTCCGTCGGGGGCGACCGCGTACCAGGTGCCGCCGACGCCCTGGCCGTTGATGTCGCCGGCCTTCTTGTCGCCGGTGAAGGTGTAGACGGGCCAGCAGTTCACCGTCTGCTGCTTCTTGCCGTCGGGCCGGTCGAGCACCAGGTAGTTCTTCTCGATGATCCCCTTGGTGTCGGCCCGGTCCACCGGCGGTACGACCGGCCACTTGGCCACGCAGTCGCCCTCGCACTTGGAGACCATGGGCCATGCGGTGTCGGGCTTGAACCGGTAGACGGTCATCCCGTTGCCGTCGACGATGTGGTTGCCGAGCTTCGGGTCCTCGGCCACGGTCAGCGCGCTTGCCGCCCGGTCCGCGCCGCCGGGCGCGGCGGCCGCCTTCGCCGCCTTCTTGCCGTCGGGGGCCGCCGCGAACCAGGTGCCGCCGACCCCCTGCCCGTTGGTGTCGCCCGCCTCGGCGTCCTTGCTGTACCGGTACACGGGCCAGCCCGCCACCGTCAGCTGCTTGCTGCCGTCGGTGCGGACGACCTCGCCCAGCAGCGCCGGGTCCGTGCCCGCCGCGGCGGTGGCGTCGCCGGCCGCGACCACCGGCCAGGTCTTCGCGCAGTCCCCGTCGCAGGCGGACTTCGACGGCTTCGCGGTGTCCTTGTCGAAGCGGTAGAGGGTGAGGCCCGCACTGTCGGTGAGGACGGATCCCAGCTTGTCGTCCTGTGTGATGGCAAGTTGCCCGGCGGGCTCGGCGGCGGCGTCGGGGTCCGCGTCGGCGTCGGTGTCGGTGTCGGACGCAGCGGCGTCGGAGCCGTAGCCGGCGCCGTAGCCGTCGCCCGGGACGGGCGCCTGGGAGGCGGCGACCGCTCCAACCGGCTTGGTGGTGTCGCCCGCCGTGTCGTTCCCGCCGCACGCGGTCGCGGTGAGTGCGGCGACGACCGCCACGGCTGCCAGGGTGGTTCCGCGCTTGATGCCCATCTTGGTCTCTCCCACGTGTGTGTCCTTGCCCGCGTCGCCGCACCCTTCGAGTGGAGCGGCGGCAACTGTGCGCAGGACACGCCTCGTTGGAGCCGGTCTGTTCAATTCCTCCGATGTGGGCTGTTTCACTCACCTGTCGCTGAACCCGGCCCGCTTCATGGCCGTGGCCACAGCGAGGCCGAGCGTGCGGTGTCCGGTGTCGTTGGGGTGCAGGCCGTCCGCCAAGTGTTCGGGGCCCAGCAGCTCCCGCCCCGGCAGCAGGACCAGCCGTTCGTCCCCGGCGGCGATCCGCTCCCGGGTGGCGCGCTCCATCGCGTCGCGCAGGGCGCCCAGGGTGGCGCCCAGCTTGTTCGGGGTGCGCTCCGCGTCGGGGCGCAGCACGGGGGAGAGGAGGAGCAGCGGTGTCCGGGGGTGGCCCTGGCGGACCAGTTCGAGGAACGCGCGGGTGGTCTCGTACAGGAGCGGGGCCGAAAAGGGCACGCGGGACCAGCAGTTGGTGCCGAAGGCGAGGGTGAGGGCGTCGGCGGGCAGTCCGGCGATCTGTTCGGCGCAGGCCAGCTCCCCGCGCGCGGCGCCCGCGTAGCCGAGGTTGACGGTGTCCCAGCCGAGCGCGCGTCCGGCCACCGAGGGCCAGCCGTGTGCGGGCCGGGTGGACCACCAGCCCTCGGTGATGGAGTCGCCGTGCACCACCCAGCGGGTGGTGGGCGGCGCGGGGGAGACGGGGCCGCCGATCCCGCGCACGCCGAGGATCAGCGGGGACTGCGTCTCGGGCGGGTGGACGGTGAACGGGCCGGAATCGCCCGGCAGTTCGATGCGTACGACGGCCTCGGCGGCCGGCTCGGTGTACAGCTCGCTGACCACCCCGTGCCGGTCCCACAGGGCGAACCCGTGCGCGAGGTCGCGCAGCGCGTCGGTGGGGCCGGGCACGGTCGCCCGGTAGCGGATCTCCACCGCCCGGGCGCCGGGCGCGGTGAATTCCAGGCGCACCCCGATGGGCAGGGTGGCCCGCTCGCCGGTGTCCCAGGGCAGTCGCATGGTGTCGGCCGGGTCGGCACGCACCGGGCGGCCCCCGTCCAGCCAGGCCACACCGCGCAGGAAGGGCCCGGGGTCCAGCCACTGCCCGCCGTCCGCGAGCACGGCTGTGTCCGCGAGCGCGAGCGCGACCGTGTCCGTGTTCGCGTGTGCGTGCGCGTCCGCGTCCGAAACCGTGTCCGCGATCGCGTCCGGTCCGGCTCCCCGTGTGCTCATCGTGCGCCTCCGACCGTCGGGTACGGGAACTTCACGCCGACGCCGCCGTCCACCACCAGCGTCTGGCCCGTCATGTACGAGGACTGCGGCGAGGCCAGGAAGTACAGCGCGGCCGCGATGTCCCGGGTCTGCGCGACCCGGCCCAGCGGCGCGTTCTCCGCGTTGAGCCGCCGCCCCTCGGGGCCCAGCAGGGCGGCGACCCGTGGGGTCCACACCACTCCCGGTGCCACCGCGTTGACGCGTACCCCGCGGGGGCCCAGTTCTATCGCCGCCGAGCGCACCAAAGAGATCAGGCCGGCCTTCGCGGCCCCGTACGCGGCGTGCAGCGGGGCAGCGGTGAGCCCGGAGACGGAGGCGACGAAGACCAGGGGGCCGCCACCGGCCGCGGCGACGGCCTCACCGCCGTACTGCACGGCCAGCCAGGCGTGCCGCAGCACCAGGTCGAAGTGCCAGTCCCAGCCGGCGTCGTCCAGCTCGGGCAGTGCGGCGTACCGGGCCATGCCGACGATGTCGACGACCCCGCCGACCGGGCGGCCGCCGAGCAGCTCCGGGGCCGCGGCGAAGAGCTCCCGCACGGCTTCGCGCCGCGTGACGTCGGCGGAGTACGGGACGCCCCCGGTCTCGGCGGCGACAGCCCGGGCGCGCTCCTCGTCCACGTCGACGCACAGCACGCGGGCGCCGCCCGCGGCGAGGGCGTGCGCGGTCTGGCGGCCGATGCCGTTGCCCGCGCCGAGCAGGACGAGGGCGCGGCCGTCGAGGCGGTGCAGGGCGGCGTAGTCGGGGACGGGCGAGGTGTCGGGGCCGCTGTCGGGGCCGCCGTCCGGTCCGGTCTCCGCGCCGGAGGCGCCGGCGACGGGTCCGGGGCCGGGCCCGGGTCCGCCGCTCACGCGGAGTCCTTGCGGGGTTCGTACCGGGCCAGCTCCGGGATGACTTCCTTGCCCAGGATCTCCAGGGTCCGCAGGATCTTCCGGTGCTCCAGGTACCCCCACTGGACGTAGCAGATGAGCTGGTCGACGCCGAGGTCCGCGTACCGTTTGGCCTTCGCGACGATCGTCTCGGCGTCCCCGATGAGGATCATGTCCCCATCGCTGAACTCCCTCACGGGTACGTTCCCTTGGAGGATCGGTGCGAGCAGCGGAAAGGTCTGCTCCCGCTCCTCGGGGCTCAGGTGCGGCAGCTCCCAGTCCAGGGTGAACTGCGCCAGGTTGGAGTACCACCAGGCGACCGAGTCCCAGACCCGGGCGCCGGGGTCGGTGCGCGGCGGGGTGGCGTGGACCAGGGTGTAGGCGGCGACCCGGTCCGTGGTGACGTCGGTGAGCGGGCGCGGGGCGGCGGCCGCGGCCCGGTAGGCGGCCACCTGCCGGGCCATCGCCTCCAGCGGCTGCATGATCGAGAAGGACAGCAGTCCGAGGCCGTGCGCGCCCGCGACCTCCGCGGAGCCGGGGGAGGTGGCCGCCATCCAGGCGGGCGGGTGCGGATCCTGCACCGGCTTGGGGGTGACCATGCGGCGCGGGAAGCTGAAGCGCTCCGATTTGTACGCGAAGTACTCCTCACGCCACATTCCGGTCACGATTTCGATGGCCTCGCGCCAGTCGTCGCGGGACTTCTCCCGGTCCACCCCGAAGGCCGCCTGCTCCATGGGCGTGGACCGGCCCGTGCCCCACTCCACCCGGCCGCCGGAGAGGACGTCGACGGTGGCGACCTTCTCCGCGATGCGCTGCGGCGGGGTGAAGGCGAAGGGGGTCAGGGTCACGCCGAAGCCCAGCCGGATCTGTTCGGTGAGCCCCGCGAGGTGTCCGAGGAGCACCTCGGGGGCCGGGCAGTGCGAGCGGCCCTCGCGGAAGTGGTGCTCGACCGCCCAGACGGTACGGAAGCCCATCCGGTCGGCGAGCCGGATCTGCTCCACCGCCTCCCGGTAAGCGCGCTGCTCAGCGGCCCGCTGGCCGTGCGGGTGGGCTCCCCGCCAGGGCCGCGGCACGTCGATCTCGTAGAGCACGTCCAGGTCCATGGCGGCACGCTGCGGCAGATCTGACGAAGTGTCAAGAACGCGGGTCGAGATCGGCCGCGCACGGATCGATCATCCCCGCGCAACAAAGGACCATCCAGGACAGATCCACGCAACGAAAGTGCGGCAATGTGCAAGGATGGTGCATTACGGGCGGTATCGCTCAGCTCGTAGGCTCACTCGCTGTACGTGGAGTGGCGTGGACCGCCTGCTCGGCGGTCCCCCATGCCCAGGCCCAAGGCCTGCTCCTGCTCCGGACCGCTGCGGTCGACGCCTGACAACCCACCCGCAGTGACAAAGGAGTCCCTTCGTGCTCGATCACGGCCAGGCGCCACCGCTCACCTCCGAGCCCTCCAAGGCTGCCCACCCCCTGTTGCGCCGCAAGCCGGTGGAGCAGATGGTCGCCGAGGGCGGCCAGGGTGAGGGCGGTGCGCTGAAGCGGTCGCTCACCATGTGGCAGCTGACCATGATCAGCATCGGCGCGACCCTGGGCACCGGCATCTTCGTCGTCCTCGGCGAGGCCACCCCGATCGCCGGTCCCGCCGTCTTCATCGCGTTCATCGTGGCGGGTCTGACCGCGCTGTTCTCCGCGCTCTCCTACGCCGAGCTGGCGGGCTCCATACCGGTCTCCGGCTCCTCGTACTCCTACGCGTACGCCACCATGGGCGAGCTCGTCGCCTGGGTGTGCGGCTGGTGCCTGGTCCTGGAGTACGGAGTCTCGGTCGCGGCCGTCGCCGTCGGCTGGGGCCAGTACCTCAACGAGCTGCTCGACGGCACCCTCGGACTCACCATCCCCGAAGGCTTCTCCGCCCCGCTCGGCGAGGGCGGCTACATCAACATGCCCGCGCTGGTCGTGGTGCTGCTCTGCATGGTCTTCCTGCTTCGCGGGGCCAAGGAGAGCGCCCGGATCAACTCGATCATGGTCGCCGTCAAGATCGTGACCCTGGTCATGTTCTGCGTCATCGGCTTCATGGGCATAAAGGCCGGCAACTACACCCCGCTGGCCCCGCTCGGCGTCACCGCCATCAGCACCGCTGCCTCCATGCTCTTCTTCTCCTACATCGGCTTCGACGCCGCCTCCACCGCCGGTGAGGAGGCCAAGAACCCGAAGAAGGACCTGCCCCGCGCGATCATGCTCTCGCTGGCCATCGTCACCGCCCTGTACTGCCTCGTCGCCCTGGTCGCCGTCGGCGCCATGCCGTGGCAGGAGTTCGAGGGCAGCGAGGCCGCCCTGGCCAAGATCATGGAGAACGTCACAGGGCACGCCTTCTGGAGTGTCATCCTCGCGGCCGGCGCGATCGTCGCCATCGCCAGCGTCGTCTTCGCCGTCCTCTACGGCCAGACCCGCATCCTCTTCGCCATGTCCCGGGACGGCCTGATGCCCAAGGCCTTCGCCAAGGTCGACCCGAAGACCGGCACGCCCCGCGTCAACACGATCATCGTCTGCCTCTTCTGCGGGCTCCTGGCCGCCTTCATCCCGCTGGGCGAGCTCGCGAACGCCACCAGCATCGGCACGCTCTTCGCCTTCGGCCTGGTCAACATCGCCGTCGTCATCCTGCGCTACACCCGCCCGGATATGAACCGCACCTTCCGGGTCATGCTCTTCCCGGTCACCCCGATCCTGGGCTTCCTGCTCTGCGGCTACCTGATGACGACGCTGCCGGGGGTCACCTGGTTGGTCTTCGGTGGCTGGATGGCCGCTGGCCTCGTGTTCTACTTCCTCTACGGCATCCGCCGCTCCCGACTGGCCACAGCAGAACCGGCCGCAGCAGAGAAGTGATCCACGCGCAGTGCGACTGAACGATCTCGACGAACGCATCGTGCACGCCCTCGCCGCGGACGCCCGCCGCTCCTACGCGGACATCGGCTCCGAGGTCGGACTCTCGGCCCCCGCCGTGAAACGCCGAGTCGACCGGCTGCGCGCCGAAGGCGCCATCACCGGCTTCACCGTCCGGGTGGACCCCGCCGCGATGGGCTGGGAGACCGAGGGCTTCATCGAGATCTACTGCCGGCACAACACCTCGCCGGACGACATCAGGCGAGGACTGGAGCGCTACCCCGAGGTGGTGTCCGCGTCGACCGTCACCGGTGACGCGGACGCCCTCGTCCAGGTCTTCGCCTCGGACATGCGGCACTTCGAACGGGTCCTGGAGCGGATCGCGGGCGAACGCTTCGTGGAGCGCACCAAGTCCGTCCTGGTCCTCTCCCCGCTGCTGCGCCGCTTCACCTCGGGCGCCCCGGCGTAGCCGACCTGTCCGGCCCGCCGGATCCGCCCTGCCCCTTCGGCGCGGTCGTGGCGGGCCTGCGGGCCCGGGAGGGACGCCGCATCGCCTGGCGCTCCTCCTCGGTCTTGCCGCCCCACACCCCGAACGGCTCCCGCGTACGCAGGGCGTGCTCCAGGCACGCCTCCACCACCGGGCAGCCGGCGCAGACCCGCTTCGCAGCCGCGTCGCGCTCCTCCCGGTCCTCGCCCCTCTCGCCCGCGGGATGGAAGAACCGGGTCGAGCCCAGTTCGCGGCAGGCGGCCCGCAGCTGCCAGTCCCAGTGGTGGACGGCGGGGCCGGGCAGCCGGGACACGTCGGTCGTGGGGACGCGGGAAGACGCGGACGACGTGGCGGTACTGGAGGCGCTGCGGGACATGGCTGTTCCTTTCGCGAGGCGGTCGCAGGAAGTGTTCCTCCGCGTGTGACCGCACTGCGCCAGGCCAAACCCCCGCGGGCCGAACTCCCGTAGAGGAATCCCCCACGTCCGACGAAGTGGGGGAACCTCCGGTGAACCTCCTTACCCCGCAAGCCGGTTGCAGGCCGCGACCTCCTACCCCCGCCGGGCCCACTCCGCGGCCAGCAGCCGGTACGAGCGCACCCGGTCGGCGTGCGCGTGCGTGATCGTGGTGATCAGCAGCTCGTCCGCGCCGGTCGCGTCCCGCAGTCGTTCCAGGTGGTCGGCGGGAGTGCAGACGGACGGTCCGGCGAGGTGAGATGGCGCAGGCGCCGGTCCGGACACCGCTGGGGGCGCCGCTTCGGGCGCCGGTTCCTGCGATCACTCCGGTCCACCCCCCCAAGCTCTCCGGCCGTTCTTCCGACGCTAGGTCAGAGGCGGCCGGGCCACAACGGAGGGAATGTCAATCCGTGTTAAGCCTTCGTGTCGGGCGTGCGAACCCCGATGAAGACCGGCTCGCGGCGCAGGGTGAACCCCATCGACAGATAGAGCCCCACGGCCGAGGTGTTCTGCGCCGCCGCGTGCAGGAACGGGCTGTCGCCGCGCTCCTCCACGGCCGCCACGACCGCGTGGACCAGCCGCCCCGCGAGACCCGCGCCGCGGTGCTCTGGGTGCGTGCAGACCGCGCTGATCTCCGACCAGCCCGGCGGCCGCATGCGCTCGCCCGCCATCGCGACGAGCCGCCCGCCGCGGCGGATGCCGAGGTACGTGCCCAGCTCGACGGTGCGCTGCCCGAACGGTCCGGGCCGGGCCAGCTCCACCAGCTCCAGCATCTCCGGCACGTCGGCGGGCCCGAGCCTGACCGTCTCCGGATCCTCCTTGCCCCGTACGGGCCGACCGTCCAGCTGCACGCCAGGCAGCGACACCAGCGTCCGCCATTCCGCGGGCGGGGTCGGCAGTCCGGTCAGCCAGACCTCCTGACCGGGGCCGACGAGCTCGGCCAGATCGGCCCAGGCCTGCGGATCCTCCGGGTCGCGGAGCGCGGCGAAGGGCGCCACGGCGACGGGGTAGCGGGCGGCGAGTCCGGCGGGCCCGGTCTCGGCGAAGCCGAGGTGCGGGCCTTCGAGTGCGGCCCAGACGGGATTGTCGAGGACCGCGCCGGGCCGGGACTCACGGGACATGGGCGGGGGCTTCCTTCGGTAGGGGCGCGGGCACTCTTGCATGCGGTCTTGACGGCCCCTGGCGGTGCCATGAGACTGCGAACGCCAGCCTAATGGGGGCCGCGGACAGGAAGGGGGCCCGGTGGACCAGCTCACCACGCCGTCCGCCACCACCCCGCTGCGCCGCTCCTGGCTCACCCGCCGGCTGCACATAGACCTCCTCCGCGTCTGCAGTGCCACGGCCCAGGCCTCCTGAGGCCCCGCCGAGCACGCGCGTACGCACACAGACCGAGGAGAGCCATGCCCCAGCCCCCTGTCCAGACCCCTGCCCAGCCCCGCGCCCAGGCCGCGGGGCTGCCCCGCGCCCAGGCTGCGGCCCAGCCGCCCGCCCGGCCCCGGCCGCCCAAGGCCCTCCGGGGCCGGATCGGGACCGGATTCTCGCCCGAGCCGCACCGCTACCAGCTCTACGTCGCCGCCGACGACTGTCCGAGCTGCCTCGGCCTCACCGCCGCCTTCGCCGACCTGGGCCTGCGGGACACCGTGGCCCTGACCGTCCTGCCGCCCGGCTCCGACCCCGCCGGGCACGAGGGACTGCGCCGCGCCTACGAGGCCGCCGGACACGACCACGACGGGGCGCTGACCGTCCCCGCCCTCTGCGACGGCTGGAGCGGGCGGGTGGTCTCCAACCACGCTCCCGACATCCTGGAAGACCTGCGCCGACTCAGCGCGCACCCGGCTTTCCACACGGCCCCGTAGCGCACCCGTCGGACACCCGAAAAACACCGGCAGAGAGCATTTCGAGCCTCCCGTAGGGGTCCCACGCAACGAATCGCCGCCTCCGCCCGGCAATGCGCAACGAATCGATGCGCGGAGCGCAACGGTCACGGCTTGTCCGGGTCGAACGCGCGAACGTACCGTCTAAGGACCCCACCCCTCCTGCCACAGAGGTACGCCCATGCCCCCGCTGCGCACCGCCCTCCTCCAGAGTTCCGGACGGCTCGGCGACACCGCCGACAACCTGAAGGCCCTCGAGGAAGCCGCGACGCGCGCCGCACAGGCGGGGGCCGGGCTCCTCGTGACCTCGGAGATGTTCCTGACGGGCTACGCGCTGGAGATCGAGGACATCGGCCGGCTCGCCGAACCGGCCGACGGCATGTCCGCCCGCGCCATCGGTGAGATCGCCCGCCGCCACGGGGTGGCCGTGCTCTACGGCTATCCCGAGCGGGACGGCGAAGCCGTCTACAACGCGGCGCAGCTCATCGGCCCCGACGGGGAGCGGCTCGCGAGCTACCGCAAGACCCACCTCTTCGGCTGCTTCGAGCAGGCGGCCTTCACCCCCGGCGACACCCTCGTGGTCCAGGCCGACCTGTACGGCCTCCGCATCGGGATCATGATCTGTTACGACGTGGAGTTCCCCGAGAACGTCCGGGCGCACGCGCTCGCCGGCACCGACCTCCTCCTGGTGCCGACGGCGCAGATGCACCCCTTCCAGTTCGTCGCCGAACAGCTCGTCCCCGTACGGGCCTTCGAGAACCAGATGTACATCGCGTACGTCAACCGGACCGGCCCGGAAGGCGAGTTCGAGTTCGTCGGCCTGAGCTGCCTGGCCAGCCCCGACGGAGTGAACCGGACCCGGGCCGGCCGCGGCGAGGAGCTCGTCTTCGGCGAGGCCGACCCCGAACTGCTGCGCGCCTCGCGGGAGACCAACCCGTACCTGCGCGACCGCCGCCCCGGTCTGTACGCCTCGCTCGTCTGACCGCGGCCCGCGAACCGCCGCTCCCCGCCCGACCTCCCCCCTGCCCCACCCCGCTAGGAGTCGTACCCCATGACGTCCACGGTGCCCACCACCGCCGTCCCGCACAGCGACGCCTCGCTGCCGATCACGATGTTCGGGCCGGACTTCCCCTACGCGTACGACGACTTCCTCGCCCACCCGGCGGGCCTCGGCCAGATACCGGCGACCGAGCACGGCACGGAGGTCGCCGTCATCGGCGGCGGGCTGTCCGGCATCATCTCCGCGTACGAGCTGATGAAGATGGGCCTCAAGCCCGTCGTCTACGAGGCCGACCAGATCGGCGGCCGGCTGCGCACGGTGGGCTTCGAGGGCGCGGGCACCGAGGAACTGACGGCGGAGATGGGTGCCATGCGCTTCCCTCCCTCCTCCACCGCCCTCCAGCACTACATCGACCTCGTCGGCCTGGTCACCGAGCCCTTCCCGAACCCGCTCGCCGAGGCCACCCCCTCGACGGTCGTCGACCTCAAGGGCGAGACCCACTACGCCGAGACCATCGCCGACCTCCCGCAGGTCTACCGCGACGTGTCCGCCGCGTGGAACGCGTGCCTCGACGAGGGCGCCGACTTCTCCGACATGAACACCGCGATGCGCGAGCGGGACGTCCCGCGCATCCGCGAGATCTGGGCGAAGCTCGTCGAGAAGCTCGACGACGAGACCTTCTACGGATTCCTCTGCAAGTCCGAGGCGTTCAAGTCCTTCCGCAAGCGCGAGATCTTCGGCCAGGTCGGCTTCGGCACGGGCGGCTGGGACACCGACTTCCCGAACTCGATCCTCGAGATCCTGCGCGTCGTCTACACCGAGGCCGACGACCACCACCGCGGCATCGTGGGCGGCTCGCAGCAGCTCCCGCTGCGCATGTGGGACCGCGAGCCCGAGAAGATCGTCCACTGGGCGCAGGGCACCTCCCTCTCCTCGCTCCACGGGGGCGCGCCCCGTCCGGCGGTGACCCGGCTGCACCGCACGGCGGGCAACCGCATCACGGTGACGGACGCCGCGGGCGACATCCGCACGTACCGCGCGGCGATCTTCACGGCCCAGTCCTGGATGCTGCTCTCGAAGATCGCGTGCGACGACACGCTCTTCCCGATCGACCACTGGACGGCGATCGAGCGCACGCACTACATGGAGTCCTCGAAGCTCTTCATCCCGGTCGACCGGCCCTTCTGGCTCGACAAGGACGAAGAGACCGGCCGCGACGTCATGTCGATGACGCTGACCGACCGCATGACCCGCGGCACCTACCTCCTGGACAACGGCCCCGACAAGCCGGCCGTCATCTGCCTGTCCTACACCTGGTGCGACGACAGCCTGAAGTGGCTGCCGCTGTCCGCGAACGAGCGGATGGAGGTCATGCTGAAGTCCCTCGGCGAGATCTACCCGAAGGTCGACATCCGCCGCCACATCATCGGCAACCCGGTGACCGTGTCGTGGGAGAACGAGCCGTACTTCATGGGCGCGTTCAAGGCCAACCTGCCCGGGCACTACCGCTACCAGCGGCGCCTGTTCACCCACTTCATGCAGGACCGCCTCCCTGCGGACAAGCGCGGCATCTTCCTCGCGGGAGACGACATCTCCTGGACGGCGGGCTGGGCGGAGGGCGCGGTCCAGACGGCGCTGAACGCCGTCTGGGGCGTCATGCACCACCTCGGCGGCGCCACGGACTCCACCAACCCCGGCCCGGGCGACCTCTACGACGAGATAGCCCCGGTCGAACTCCCGGAGGACTGACCCTCCCGGCCCCCCGTGACCACGGGCCGCCCCCGCGCACGAACGCGGCGGCGGCCCGTTCTCATGCCCGGGGCGGCCGCTCCCACTCCGCGTCGCCGCGCCAGACGGCCCGCCAGCGCGACGCGCACGCGCTCCGGCGGGGGACCTCGACCACGAAGAAGAGGAAGCAGGTCTTGGTAGAGAGGGCCTGGAAGCCGTCGGGGAACAGGGCGCGGGCGGCAGGGTCGGGCTGCGGCTCGCTGATGGAGGTCAGGAGGAAGCCCGCGGTGGCGAAGGCGTCGGTCATCGCGTGCAGGGGTTTGCGCCAGAACCTCATCGGGACGGACCGCCCGTCGAGCGGCCAGTCGAAGGTGTAGCTGGTCGTCGCGAAGTAGTCCGGCCGGGGATCCCGGAACGCGTAGGCGACGAAGGGGTGCTCCACCGACGCGATCAGCCGGCCGCCGGGCCTGAGTACTCGCCGCAACTCGGCCAGCGTCGGCCCCCAGTCCTCCAGGTAGTGCAGTACCAGCGACGCGATCACGTCGTCGAAGGCGTCGTCGGCGAACGGCAGCGGGTCGCTCAGGTCGGCCACGTGCAGGGCCGCGGCGTCACCGAGCCGCCGCCTGGCCAGCGCCACCATCCCCGCGCTGGCGTCGAGGCCGGTGACGACCGCGCCGAGATCGCGCAGTGCGGCGGTCAGGGGGCCCGAGCCGCAGCCGGCGTCCAGGACCTGACGGCCGGCCACGTCTCCGGCGAGGGCCAGCATCGCGGGCCGCTCGTAGTACGCGTTCACGAGGTTGTTCTCGTTCTCCGCCGAGTACGCCTCGGCGAAACTGTCGTAGTCGTTCTCCTCGGCCGGATCCGCGGGCTGGGCGGGCATCTCGGGCACGTCGGTGGCTCGGTCCATCGGCGCAGCCTAGTAAGGGCCCGATCCGCCGGACACGCCGGGCGGACAGCGGCTCCGTACCGGGTCTCAGCCCGTGGGGGTCAGCAGGCAGCGGCCCACCAGGCCGACTCCCGCGTCGAGGGACTCGGTGAACTCCTCCGCCAGATCGGGGGAGCGGCGCAGGGACCACAGCAGGCGGGCCGAGGCCCAGGCACCCGATCGGGCGCGGTCCAGGCTCCACGCGCCCAGCAGGTGCGTCAGCGGGTCCGCGATCTCCAGGAGGTCCGGGCCCGGCATCAGGTCCTCCCGGATGTGTTCCTCCAGGGAGACCAGGGTGTCACCGACCCGGTCGAAGTCCGCTTCGAGCGCGGCCGGTTCGCAGTCGAGCGAACGGCAGGTGGAGACCACCGCCAGCGCCAGGTCGTGGCCGATGTGTGCGTTGATCCCGGCCAGCGCGTGCTGGAGCGGCCGGACGCCGGGGTGGCGGCGGTACTGGAGGAGCGGCCGCCAGCACGCCGGGGCCCGGTCCGCCTCGACCGCCGCCAGATAGTGCTCGGCGAAGCGGACGGCGAGTGTTTCCGCCCGGCGGGGCGACGGGAACGCGCCGTGCGCGATCCGCTCGTGCAGCGTCTGCGTCACCGTGAGGTACACCCGGTTGAAGACGGCGATGCCGTCCCGCTCGGGGAGCCGCTCGTCAAGGGCGCGCATCCGCGCCAGCACCGCTTCCATGGGGGCCATGGGAGGCAGCGTCCCAGCCGCGGGCCGGGATCAGGGGAACTTGGCCGTACGCTTCGCCGGTTCGGGCGAAACTCCGTCAACCCCGCTTGTCCCCGGCCTCCCCGGCAGGGCCCTGCGCCGTCTCGTCGTACGCGGAGGTGCCCGAGTCCAGCAGGGGTTCCTGCTGCTTCAAGTGCGGGGGCGCGAAGTACCGCAGGGCGTGGTAGCCGGTGATCACGACGATCGTGCCGAGCGCGATCCCGCCCAGCTCGAAGCTGTCGCTGATGTTCAGCCGGACCCCGCCGACGCCGATGATGATGCCCGCCGCGGCCGGCACCAGGTTCAGCGGATTGCGCAGGTCCACCCGGCCGTTGATCCAGATCTGCGCGCCGAGCAGGCCGATCATTCCGTACAGGATCACGGTGATCCCGCCCAGTACTCCGCCGGGGATCGCGGCGACGACCGCGCCGAACTTCGGGCACAGGCCGAAGAGGAGGGCGAAGCCGGCCGCGGCCCAGTAGGCCGCGGTGGAGTAGACGCGGGTGGCGGCCATGACGCCGATGTTCTCGGAGTACGTGGTGTTCGGCGGGCCGCCCACCGCCGTGGACAGCATCGAGGCGGCGCCGTCGGCCGCGATGGCCGTGCCGAGCTTGTCGTCGAGCGGGTCGCCCGTCATCTCGCTGACGGCCTTGATGTGCCCGGCGTTCTCCGCGATCAGCGCGATGACCACCGGCAGCGCGATCAGGATCGCCGACCACTGGAACTGCGGTGCGTGGAAGGCCGGCAGCCCGATCCAGTCGGCCTTGGCGACGCCCGACAGATCGAGCCGCCAGTGGTCCACGGCCTCGGGACCGCCCACCGTCGAGTGGATCTTGCCGAAGACGAGGTCGAAGACCCAGGAGATGCCGTACCCGAAGATCAGGCCGAGGAAGATCGCGATCCGGGACCAGAAGCCCCGAAGGCAGACCACGGCCAGCCCGGTGAACAGCATCGTCAGCAGCGCCGTCCACTGGTCCTGGGGCCAGTACGTGGAAGCCGTCACGGGCGCCAGGTTGAACCCGATCAGCATCACGACCGCGCCCGTCACCACCGGCGGCATCGCCGCGTGGATGATCCGCGCCCCGAACCGCTGGACCGCCAGCCCCGCCAGGAACAGGGCCGCGCCGACCACGAA
Organism: Streptomyces sp. H27-H1; assembly: GCF_026627445.1. Lineage (GTDB taxonomy): Bacteria > Actinomycetota > Actinomycetes > Streptomycetales > Streptomycetaceae > Streptomyces. The sequence goes on along the minus strand of NZ_JAPNLJ010000029.1, from coordinate 74,853 downwards.
GACCGCGCCCGTGACGACCGCGCTGTTCCCGCCGCTCGCCCGGATCGCCGCCGCCACCCCGACGAAGGAGAGCGAGCAGCCCAGGTAGGAGGGGATTCGGCCGCGGGTCGCCAGCAGGAAGATGACGGTGGCGACACCGGACATCATGATGGCGAGGTTCGGGTCCAGTCCCATCAGGACCGGCGCTACGAAGCTCGCCCCGAACATCGCCACGACGTGCTGGGCACCCAGCCCGGCGGTCCGCGGCCAGGTCAGCCGCTCGTCCGGCCGCACCACCGCGCCGGGGGCGGGGGTCCGCCCGTCTCCGTGCAGGGTCCAGCGCACGCCGAGGCCCATGTTCCACCGCATTTCGTTCGTTCTTCGCCGGGCCGGGTCGAACCCGCGTTTGGTCAAGCTACGAGGCCGCAGGCGGCCAGGCGCCATATTACGGCCGGATAGGTGCGGGTTCGTCCTGGTCGGCGGCCGCGACCCCGCCCGCGACCCCGCCCGTGCCCCCCGTCGGAGCCTGCGCCGGTACGGCTGACCCCGCCGCAGGCCGCTGGCGCAGTACGGTCGCCCCCGCGATCAGCGCGAACGACAGCAGCGTGACCAGCCCGAACGACACCACCAGCGAGGTCACGTCGGCCACCGCGCCGATCGCCGAAGGGGCGATCAGCCCCGAGGTGTACGTGATCGTCGCGACACCGGCGATGGCCTGCGCCGGCGCCGGACCGCTGCGCGCGGCCGCCGCGAAGGCCAGCGGGACCACCACCGCGATGCCGAGCCCGATCAGCCCGAACCCGGCCAGGGCCGCGGCCGGATGGTGGACCGTGACCACGAGCAGCCCGCCCGCGGTGGCCAGTGCGCCGCCGACGCGGACCGTGCGTACGGCCCCGAACCGGTCCACCACCCTGTCCCCGGCCAGCCGGGCGATCGCCATCGTGAGCGCGAACGCGGTGGTCGAGGCGGCGGCGAGGCCGGCGTTCGTGTGCAGTACGTCGCGCAGGTACACCGCGGACCAGTCCAGGCTCGCGCCTTCGGCGAAGACCGCGCAGAAGCCGATCGCGCCGATGAACAGCGCGGACTTCGGGGGCAGTGCGAAATGCGGCGGCGCTTCCCCGCCGTCGGCGTCGGTGCGCAGGTCCAGGACGCCCCGTACGGCGACCAGCCCGGCCACCGTCAGGGCGAGCGCGGCGATCAGGTGGTGCAGGCGGGCGTCGGCGCCGGAGTGCGCGGCGAGGGTGCCGACGGCCGACCCGATCAGGGCGCCCACGCTCCACATGCCGTGCAGCGAGGACATGATCGAGCGCTTCAGGCGGTTCTCGGTCTCCACGCCCAGCGCGTTCATGGCCACGTCGGCCATACCGGCGGCGCTGCCGTAGACGAAGAGGGCGAAGCAGAGTGTCACCAGGTTCGGGGCGAGGCTCGGCAGGATGAGGGAGAGCGTCCACAGGGACAGCAGCATCCGCAGGGCGGCGCGCGCGCCGAACCGGTGGTTGATGCGCCCGGCCAGCGGCATGGTGAGCGCGGCGCCGAGCGCGGGAAAGGCGAGGGCCAGGCCCAGGGTGCCCGCGCTGAGCTGCGCGTGGTCCTGGATCCAGGGGATTCGGGTGGCGAAGGAGCCGGTGACTGCGCCGTGTGCGCAGAAGACGCCGGCTATGGCGAAGCGGGCATGGCGCAGTCGCGCCGGGCTGAGGCTGGTTTCCCCGGTCATGACACGTAAACTATCAGGGACCCTGCCTGATAGTTAATCCCCCCGGGCTCCTAGGATGGCGCTGTGACTCCCGCCAACGCCCTGACGAGCGCAGCCGACACCGCACCGCCGCCGGGCTCGCCCCAGCGGCCCTCGCCCTCCGCGGCGCCGCCGTCCGCACCCGCCCGGTCCGCGCCCGCACCGTCCCCGGCCTCGCCGAGCACCGCCCGGGCCATCAACGACCGGCTGGCCCTGCGGCTGCTCCAGGACGAGGGCCCGCTGACGGCCACCCAGCTCAAGAAGCTCACGGGCCTGTCCCGGCCCTCCGTCGCCGACCTGGTGGAACGGCTGGCCCAGGCCGGACTGATCGAGGTCGTCGGAGAATCCGGCGAACAGCGCCGCGGCCCCAACGCCAGGCTGTACGGGATCGTCGCGCGGCGGGCCTACCTCGCGGCGCTCGACGTGCGCACCGACAGTGCGACCGCGGTCGTCGCCGACCTCCTCGGGCGGCCGCTGGCGCAGGCCGCGCTGCCGGTCGACGCGGTCGACGAGGCGGTGGACCGGCTGGAGGAGCTCGCGCGCGAGGCGGGTGCGGACCGGCTGCACACGGTGGTGATCGGTGCACCGGGGCTGGTGGCGCCCGGAAGCGGCGAACTGGGCAACACCGTCGGACTGCCCGCCTGGCACCGGGACCTGGTGGCCGCGCTGCAACGGCGGCTCCCCGCGCAGGTCGTCGTCGAGAACGAGACCAATCTGGCGGCCCTGGCCGAACAGCGCGTCGGCGCGGCGCGCGACGTGGACTCCTTCGTCCTGCTGTGGCTCAGCGAAGGGGTCGGCGCGGCCGTGGTCCTGGACGGCCGGCTGCGCCGCGGCGCCTCCGGCGGCGCGGGGGAGATCGGCTTCCTGCCGGTCCCGGGCCCCGCCGGGGTGCCGTCGGCCACCGACTGCGCGGGCGGCTTCCACTCGCTGGCAGGGCGGGGCGCGGTGGCCGCCCTCGCGGCCTCGTACGGATTCCACGGACCGGTGGAGGAGGCGGCCGCGGGCGCCGCGGGCGAGCCCTTCCTGGACGCGCTGGCCGAGCGGCTCGCACTGGGCGCGGCGGCCATGGCCGCGATCCTGGACCCCGGCTGCGTGGTGCTCGGCGGCGAGCTCGGCCGCGCCGGCGGCCGGGCGCTGGCGGACCGGGTCGCGGTCCGCCTCGGCGCGATGTCCCCGGTCCCGACCGAGGTCCGCGCCACCGCCCTCGGCGATCCCGCTGTCCTCACCGGCGCCCGCCTGGCGGCGCGCGAGGCGGTCCAGGCGGTGCTCTTCGGCTGAGTGCGGCCCCCGGATCCGGGGGTATCCCCACCCCGGGCAGGGGGGACCGCCGGATGTCCCCGACCCCCGGCCGCCCCGGATCCTGTGCAGTGTCAAGGGACTTCGGCGAACGGGGACAGCACGATGACCGGCACACGCACACCCACGCGCACACCCACGCGCACAGGTATACGCACCCACCGGCGGGCGGCCGCCGCAGCCCTGCTCCTCGCCCTCGCGGCCACCACCGCCGGCCCCGCCGCGGCCTCCACCGCGGGCCGCCCGCCCGCCGGGCCCATCGGGACCTGGCAGCTCGACGGCTACGGGACCGCACTGAGTGTGGAGTCCGGCCGGCTCCGGGAGTACCAGGTCACCGGGATCAGCTGCCTGCCCGGAGCGAGCGCGGCGCGGGTCCCGGACAGCGGGAGCGCCGCCGCCTTCCGCTACTCCACCGAGGACGGCGAGGTCCTCACCGTGCGCCCCGGATCGGTGCACGTCGAGGGCTCGGTCGGCGACCGCGCCACCCGCCGCCTCGCCGCCCTGCCCGAGCGGTGCCGCGAGGTCCAGGAGCCAGGCCCGGGCGCGGACCCGGTCGCCACCTTCGACGTGTTCTGGCAGACCTTCGCGGAGAACTACCCCTTCTTCGCCGCCAAGGGAGTCGACTGGAACGCCGTGCGCGAGAGCCACCGCCCCCGTGTGCACGCCGGCACCACCGAGGACGAACTCTTCGCCGTCTTCCGGGAGATGCTCGCCCCCCTGCACGACGCGCACGTCCACCTCTTGGGAGGCGACCGGTTCTTCGGCGAGGGCCGCCCGGGCACCGTGGTCCCGACCCTCGAACTCGAAACCCGCGTCAAGGCCTACATCCAGGACGTGGACCTCGGCGGCCGCGCTCCGCAGGAGTTCGCCCAGGGCCGCATCTCCTACGCCGACCTGCCCGACGGCCGCGGCTACCTGCGCCTGTCGGGCTTCGGCGGCTACACCGAGAGCGGGGACTTCGCCTCGGAGAGCGCCGAGCTCGACCGCGTCCTGGAGAGCGTCTTCACCGCCGATCGCACCGCCCGCCTGCGCGGCCTGGTCATCGACCTGCGGATCAACGGCGGCGGCTCCGACGAGCTCGGCCTGCGCCTGGCCGCCCGGCTCACGGACCGGCCGTACTTCGCCTACGCCAAGCGCGTGCGTAACGACCCCGCCGACGCGACCCGGTTCACCCGCCCGCAGGCCCTGTACGTCCGGCCCGCGCAGGGCCCCCGCTACACGGGCCCGATCGCCGTGCTCACCGGCGGCTCCACCATCAGCGCGGGCGAGACCTTCACCCAGGCTCTCATGGAGCGCCCCGGCCGCACGGTGCGCATCGGCGGTCCGACCCAGGGGGTCTTCTCCGACGTCCTCGGCCGCACCCTGCCCAACGGCTGGGAGCTCGGCCTGCCCAACGAGCAGTTCCTGACCCGTACCGGCAAGACCTTCGACGGGCCGGGCATCCCGGTCGACGTCACCACCCCGGTCTTCACGGAGGAGGAGTTCGGGGCGCGCCGCGACTCCGCCTTCACCTCCGCGCTGCGCCGTCTTCCCCGGGGCTGACCGCCGCCCGCCGTGCGAGGAACTCGGCGAAGGTCACCTTGCCCACCGCGTGCGCGGGCGCCAGGTTCCCGCCGCGCTTGAAGCCCGCGTAGGCCCTGCCCGCGAGGGGCAGCGCGACCACCCGGCGCCGGCGGCCGGTCGCCGCCAGGTATGCGCGGCCCAGGTCCGTCAGGGTGTGGGTCTCCGGGCCGCCCATGTCCGGGACCCGGCCCGCCGGGACCGGTACGGCCAGCTCCGCGAGCCGGGCCGCGACCTCCTCGGCGGCGATCGGCTGCACCCGGACCCCCTTGGGCAGCAGGACCACCGGCAGCTTCGCCGCCGAGCCGGACACCCGGGCCACCAGATCGTGGAACTGGGTGGTCCGCAGGATGGTCACGCCGAGCCCGGAGGCCTCCAGCAGGCGTTCCACCGCGAGTTTGCTCCGGTAGTAGCCGAGCGGAACCTCATCCACCCCCACGATCGAGATGTAGACGATGTTCCGGACCGTCCCGGCCCGCCGGGCCGCCTCGATCAGGTGTCCGGCGGCCACCTCGTCACCACCGCGCGTCGCCGTCGCGCAGTGCACGACCACCTCCGTGCCCGCCATCGCCGCGTCGAGTCCGGCGCCGTTCAGAAGGTCCACCGGGTAGTCGGGCGCGTGCCGGCTCAGCACCCGGACCTCCTCGCGGCCCGCCTCCCGCAGCCGGGCGACGACCAGCGCCCCCAGGTTCCCCGTGCCTCCCGTGACCAGGATGCCGCCCATGGTGTCCGTATCCCTTCCTAGGCCGACGCGCTCACGCACGAGCTCATCACCACGGACCGTACAGCTCTCCCTGACAAGGGAGTTGGCGGGGCGCCACAAGACCGCCGGCCCGTCCCGCGAACCGGTGCGGAGAGCGGCTCCAGGTCCCCCTACGAACGCGAGGACCCGATGGCCGCCGGGCCACCGGGTCCTCACTCGTCTTCGGTTACGCGGTCACCCGCGGTGTGTCAGCAGGCACCCTGGTCCTTCCAGACGCCCCACTCGCCGGTGGTGCCCGGCTCCTCGTTCTGCGTCCACCAGCTGGCCTTCCAGTTGTGGCCCTTGTGGGAGACGATCGACCCGCCGTTGGTCACGGCCCCCGCGACGTACGCCGGGTTGGTGCAGGTGCCGCTCGGAGGCGTGGTCGGAGGCGTGGTCGGAGGCGTGGCCGGGGGAGTCGTCGGCGGGGTCGTCGGCGGAGTGGTGGGAGGCGTGGTCGGCGGGGTGGTGGTGCCCGGCTGGACCACGGTGGTGCCGCGCGTCAGGTCGCCGGCGAGCGAGTACGTCGTCCCGGCGATGTTCACCGTCCAGTTGGAGGGCGTGGACACCGGCAGGTAGTAGTTGAAGGCCAGGTCGACGGAGGCGCCCGGGGCCAGGGTCTGCCACGCCGGGAGCTTCAGCGAGACCCGGTGGAAGTCGCCCTTCAGGCCGCCGACGTTGCTGCCCGTGTGGTCGCTCTTGATCACCTTGGTCCCGAAGCCCGACTGGTCGGAGGCGTTGGCGGGAGACGCGGTCGAGTAGTCGAACTGGAACTCCGTGCCACCCGGCAGAGTCGTCTGGGTGTTGTTGGTGATCTTGAGCTTCGGGGTGATCGGGTAGTTGGAGTCGCCCAGCTTGAACTCGGTGAACTCCGTCTTGATGTCCACGGCCTGCGCGGGCAGCGCGGTGTTGGACTTCTTGGCGCCGTACGGGGCAGCGGCCTTGAACTTGTCGTACATCACGGAGGTCAGCGTGTCGCCGATCTCGTACTGGCCCTTGGCGGCGTTCCAGGCGTAGTCGCCGGCCATCTCCCAGACCATGGTGCCGCCGATGCCGCGGTCGACCACGTAGTCGGCCTTGGCCGCCACCGACTGCTCGTCCTCCGTGGAGAGGAAGACCTTCTTCTGTGCGTTCCACAGCCACGGGGCGACCAGGTTCGCGTCGTACTTGCGGACGTAGGTGCCGGTCAGCGTGGTGTTCGCCGGGAAGCCGTACTTGGTGACGTAGTCGCCGACGATCCCCTTCTCGAGGTTCTTGGCGTGCCACATCGGGTTGGAACCGGCGGGGGACTCGACCCCGTTGGTGTCCTTGTCGTGCCACAGGTTGTCGATGCCGACCGCGCCGTCACCGCACTTGGTCAGACCCGCGCCGGCCGGGCAGTTGGTCGCGGCAGCCTTGCCCCACAGGCCGTCGGTGCCGCCCTGGACGTTCTTGAAGCCGCGGGTGTAGTAGGGCAGGCCGATGTTGATGCGGCCCGCCGGCATGGAGCCGCGGAAGTAGTGGTAGGCCCAGTCGGTGTTGAGGTAGCCGATGCTCCCGTACTGCGAGCTGCCGTAGACGTTGGCGGCCGCCAGTTCGGCGTCCTTGCCGTCGTCGAAGAGCGAGGCGTTGGGGCCGACGTACTCGTTCCAGGCGCCGTGCAGGTCGTAGGACATGATGTTGACGTAGTCCAGATACTTCTGCATCTGGAAGGTCTCCATGCCGCGCAGCAGGTAGCCGGAGGAGGGGGCGGCGACGGTCAGCAGGTAGTGCTTGCCGTCGGCGGCGCCGGCCCGGTCGAGCTTCTCGCGCAGGGACTTCATCAGGATGTCGTAGCCCTTGACGAGGCCGGCCCGGCGGGCGTTGGACAGCTGCCAGTCCAGCGGGTTGCCCGCGTCCTTCATGGTGGTCGGGTATTCGTAGTCGATGTCGACGCCGTTGAACCCGTACTTGCGGATGAACTCGACCGAGGAGTCCGCGAAGGTGTTGATGCCGGCCTGGTTGACCGAACCGTCGGCGTTGGTGGCCATCGAGTAGAAGCCGCCCGACGCGACGCGGTTGCCGTCGTCGCCGAAGTAGCCGCCGGTCTCGGCCCAGCCGCCGACCGAGATCAGGGTCTTGACGTTGGGGTTCTGCTTCTTGAATTTGTTCAGCAGGTTGAAATTGCCCTTGTAAGGGAGGGCGGGGTCCATCTCGGCGCCCGCGACGCCCGGCCAGGTCATCCCGGTGGCCGAGTTGTTCGCGTTGTCCGCGCCGACCGAGATCTTGTTGCTGCCGTCGACGTGGGCGAAGGCGTAGTTCAGGTGGGTCACCTTGGACCACGGGATGTTGCTGGGCAGGTAGGCGGGGGTGCCGTCCTTGCCCGTGCGCCAGCCGGTGAAGTAGCCGATGACGCGGCGCTGGTGGTCGGCGCCCATCTTCTCGCGGCCCTCGGTGTCGTAGACCGAGCAGTACGGGACGTCGACACCCGCGGTCTTGTACAGACCGTCGGGGCGACAGGACTCGTTGTCGGCGGCGTGCGAGACGCCCGTAGAGAGACCCGCGACCAACAGACCGGCGATTGCGGCGCCGGACGTCAGGAGCATGGCCCTCGTCCGTGTGGGGGACAGCATTGTGCCTCCTGGGGAGGGGAGGATGGCAGGACACAACAGGCTGGAACGTGGTGCGTGTTGGCCCGTGACGTGCGCACATCTGACGGGCTGACTCCCGGGGAAGATGAAGGGAACGTTAAGAGGACTAGACCAACCCGTCAATAGGTCTGGACCAAAGTGCGCGATCTCGCAAGTTCCGTCGAGGTTCGCTCAAGACGTCTGCGGGGTTGCCTCAAGACTTGGTCGAGCTTCCGTCAAGGCCTCTACGGGATCCGGTGGAGGTGGGTGCCATCCGGTGGCGTCCTGGCGCTGCCCGGGTCGCGAGCCCGGTGCGAGCCCGGCCGTGATCCGACCAGGGCCGACGGGCCGGAAGTGGGCGCACATGTGGAACGAATCGGCCGGACGGCGTAGCAAACGCGTTCAGGAATGACCAAATGTGTGACCCAGGCCACATTGACTCACCCGCATGGCCGTCGATCACTCGTGGCACACTGGGCTGCAGTACCAGTAGCAGCGCACTCCGGGGTCGGTGTAATTCCGAACCGGCGGTTATAGTCCGCGACCCGTCCGCATCCAGCGGCCGGTTGACCAGGTGAAATTCCTGGACCGACGGTTAAAGTCCGGATGGGAGGCAGTGCGCGGCGGGCCAGTCACCGGTACGCCGCCGTCGGCGGTCCATCGGCACATCCCTCGGGACGTGTCGTCCAACGGACCGTTTTTCCGGCCTCGGCGTCCCTGCGTGTGCTACCCGCTTCATCTGTCGTATCCCGACAGGCCCCGGAGTCCGTGCCCGATGAGGCAGGAGGACCCGGTGGCGACACACGCCGCGCACACAGCACCCGACGCGGGCAGCCTTGCCATGCGCCGAGCCATTGAGCTCGCCGCCCGCGGACTCGGCTCGACCAGCCCCAACCCGGTCGTCGGCTGCGTCATCACAGACGCCTCGGGCACCATCGTGGGCGAAGGCTGGCACGAGCGGGCCGGCGGCCCGCACGCCGAGGTCCACGCCCTGGGCGCGGCAGGCGGGGCGGCCCGCGGCGGCACCGCCTACGTCACCCTCGAACCCTGCAACCACACCGGCCGTACGGGACCCTGCGCGCAGGCCCTCATCGCCGCCGGGATCACCCGCGTGGTCTACGCGGTCTGCGACCCGAACCCGCAGGCCAGCGGTGGCGGCGCCACCCTGCGCGCCGCCGGGATCGACACCGGGGCCGGACTGCTCGCGCAGGAGGCCGCGGAGGGCAACGCCGCATGGCTGACCTCCGTACGCCTGGGCCGCCCGTACATCCTCTGGAAGTACGCCGCGACCCTCGACGGCCGCATCGCCGCCGCCGACGGCACCAGCCGCTGGATCAGCTCCCCCGAGTCCCGCGCCGACGTCCACCGGCTGCGCGCCGAGTCCGACGCCGTCGTCGTGGGCTCCGGCACCCTGCGCGCCGACGACCCGCACCTCGCGGTGCGGGGGATCGACGGGTTCACGGCCGCCGACCAGCCCCTGCGCGTGGTCCTGGACACCCACGCCACCATCCGGCCCACCGCCCGGGTCCTGGACGAGGCCGCCCCCACCCTGATCGCCGTCGCCGAGGACGCGGACATCCGCCACCTCGCCGGAGTGGAGCTGGCCCGGCTCCCGTACGACAAGTACGGGATCTCCGTGGACGCCCTGCTGCGCGAGCTGTACGGCCGCGGCATCCGCTCCGTCCTCCTCGAAGGCGGCCCCACCCTGGCCGGCGCCTTCGTCGCCGCCGGGGCGGTCGACAAGGTCGTCGGCTACCTCGCCCCCGTCCTCCTCGGCGCGGGCCCCACCGCTCTCGCCGACGCCGGCATCGGCACCATCGCCGACGCGCTGCGCCTGCGCATCACCGAAACCGTCCGCATCGGCACGGACATCCGCGTCACCGCCGTCCCCGAAGCGTCCCCTTCCGCCCCCACAGCCCTCAAGGAGCACTGAGTGTTCACCGGAATCGTCGAAGAACTGGGCGAGGTCGTCGCCGTCGAGCAGCTCGCCGAAGCCTCCCGCTTCCGCCTGCGCGGCCCGGTCGTCACCGAGGACGCCAAGCACGGCGACTCCATCGCCGTGAACGGCGTCTGCCTGACGGTCGTCGAGACCGGTGACGGCGAGTTCACCGCCGACGTCATGCAGGAGACGCTGAACCGCTCCAGCCTCGGCGCCCTCACCCAGGGTTCCCGGGTCAACCTGGAGCGCCCGATGGCGCTCGGCGGACGGCTCGGCGGCCACCTGGTCCAGGGGCACGTGGACGGAACCGGCGAGATCCTCTCGCGCACCCCCTCCGAGCACTGGGAGCTCGTCAAGGTCGCCCTCCCGGCGAACCTCTCCCGCTACGTCGTGGAGAAGGGCTCCATCACGGTCGACGGCGTCAGCCTCACCGTGGTCGAGGCCGCCGCCGACTGGTTCACCCTCAGCCTCATCCCCACCACCCTCGACCTGACCACCCTGGGCCTCAAGCAGCCCGGCGACCCGGTCAACCTCGAGGTCGACGTACTGGCCAAGTACGTGGAGCGGCTGCTCGGCGCGGACCGGGAGGCGACACGATGAGCGCCCTGAACTGGCTGAACTCGGAGGCGTTCACCGCCTTCGACCAGCACATCAAGTGGTCCGACATGATCGGCAACACGATCGGTCTCGTCGCCCTCGCCCTCGGCTGGCGGCGTTCCATATGGACCTGGCCCGCCCAGTTCCTCTCCGGCGTGATCCTCTTCGTGGCCTTCTCCGCAGGCCACCTGTCCGGCAGCGCCGGCAAGCAGGTCGTCGTCATGCTCGTCGCCGCCTGGGGCTGGTCCCAGTGGCACCGGGGCCGGCAGCAGGCCCAGGACGGCGGGCTCGCCGTCCGCTTCGCCACCTGGCGCGAGCGCGGCGCCCTGGTGGCCGCCGCCGCCGTCGGCACGGTCGCCGTCGCGCTCCTCTTCACCGCCTTCCCGGCACTGTCCTGGGACCCGTGGCCCGACGCCTACATCTTCGTCGGCACGATCGTCGCCATGTACGCCCAGTCGCGCGGCATGGTCGAGTTCTGGTTCGCCTGGCTCCTGGTCGACCTGGTCGGCGTCCCCCTGAACTTCGCCAACGGCTACGCGTTCTCCGGTTTCGTCTACGTCATCTACGGCGCGCTCGTCCTGTGGGGCATGCGCGACTGGTGGCTCCGTTCGCGCACCACACCCGCCCCGGCTCTGGAAGGAGCAACGGCATGATCTCCCCGAACCCCGTCCTGAAGCCCGTGCCCGACGTCGAGCTCGAAGAGACGTTCCGGCTCGACCCCGTCGAGCAGGCCATCCGCGATATCGCGGCAGGCCGCCCGGTCGTCGTCGTGGACGACGAGGACCGCGAGAACGAGGGCGACCTCGTCATCGCGGCCGAGAAGGCCACCCCCGAGATCATCGCGTTCATGATGAGCGAGTGCCGCGGCCTGATCTGCGCCCCGATGGAGGGCGACGAGCTGGAGCGGCTCGAACTCCCCCAGATGGTCCAGCACAACACCGAGTCGATGCAGACGGCCTTCACCGTCTCCGTGGACGCGAGCGGCGCCCACGGCGTCACCACCGGCATCTCGGCCGCCGACCGCGCCACCACCCTGCGGCTGCTGGCCGACGGGGTCTCGGGCCCCGCCGACTTCGTGCGCCCCGGCCACGTCTTCCCGCTGCGCGCCAAGCCCGGCGGCGTCCTGGTCCGCAACGGCCACACCGAGGCCGCCGTCGACCTCGCCCGCCTCGCGGGCCTGCGCCCGGCCGGAGCCATCGTGGAGATCGCCGGTGAGGACGGCGTCATGCTGCGGCTGCCCGAGCTGATCCCCTTCGCCCGCAAGCACGGCCTGACGATCATCTCCATCGAGGACCTGATCGCCTACCGCCGCTCCGCCGAGCCGACCGTGCGCCGCGAGGCCCAGGTCAACCTGCCGACCTCCTTCGGCCACTTCACGGCCTACGGATTCCGCTCCACCGTGGACGGCGTCGAGCACGTCGCCCTCGTCCATGGAGAGATCGGCGACGGCGAGGACGTCCTGGTCCGGATGCACTCCGAATGCCTGACCGGAGACATCTTCCAGTCGCAGCGCTGCGACTGCGGCCCCCAGCTGCACACCGCCATGGAGCGCGTCCAGGCGGCCGGCCGCGGTGTGATCGTCTACCTGCGCGGCCACGAGGGCCGCGGCATCGGCCTGCTGTCCAAGCTCCGCGCCTACGAACTCCAGGAGCGCGGCCGCGACACCCTCGACGCCAACCTGGAGCTGGGCCTGCCCGCCGACGCCCGCGACTACGGGGCAGGCGCGCAGATGCTCGCCGACCTCGGCGTCCACAGCGTCCGGCTGCTGACCAACAACCCCGAGAAGTCGGCGGCCCTCATCAGCCACGGCATCAAGGTTTCCGATCGGGAGCCGATGCCCATGGAGGCGGGCGAGCACAACCTGCGCTACCTGCGCACCAAGCGGGACCGCATGGGCCACGACCTGCCCTGGCTGGACGGGCCCCCGGCCACGTCCGCCTGCGGCAACCAGTAACACCACTCCGAGCAAGACACTCCGAGCAACACCACTCCCGAGCAACACCATACGAATCGCAACGAGGAGCAGAGCTGTGAGCGGCAAGGGCGCACCCGAACTGAGCGTGAAGAACTGCGGAGACCTGCGCGTCGCCGTGATCGCGGCCCAGTGGCACGAGAAGGTCATGGACGGCCTGGTGGACGGCGCCCTGCGGGCCCTGCACGAGCTGGGAATCGACGAGCCGACCGTGCTGCGCGTCCCGGGCAGCTTCGAGCTCCCGGTCGTGGCGAAGGTACTGGCCGGTCGCGGTTACGATGCCATCGTCGCCCTCGGCGTCGTCATCCGCGGCGGCACCCCGCACTTCGACTACGTCTGCGCGGGCGTCACCCAGGGCCTGGTGCAGGTATCGATCGACACCGGAGTCCCCATCGGCTTCGGCGTACTGACCTGCGACAACGACGAGCAGGCGCTGGACCGCGCCGGGCTCGAGGGGTCGAACGAGGACAAGGGGCACGAAGCGGTCACCGCCGCCGTCTCCACCGCCATGACCCTGCGGACCGTCAGCGAACCCTGGCGCCAGTAGGCGGCCGCGGACCCCTTATTCTGAGGACCATCATGGCGAACAAACCCCCCAAGAGCTTCGAAGAGCTCTTCACCGAGCTCCAGCTCAAAGCCGCCAACGGCGACCCCAGCACCTCCCGCACCGCCGAGCTGGTCGGCAAGGGTGTCCATGCCATCGGCAAGAAGGTCGTCGAGGAGGCCGCCGAAGTCTGGATGGCCGCCGAGTACGAGAGCAAGGAAGCCGCCGCCGAGGAGATCTCCCAGCTGCTCTACCACGTCCAGGTGATGATGGTGGCGCGCGGGATCTCCCTCGACGACGTCTACGCGCACCTCTAGGCCGGAGCGATTTCGCGCGAGCCCCGGCGCACCGTGCCGGGGCCTCCGCGCGCCCGTACCCGTACCAGCACCCCCTTTCGCACCTACGCACCAAAGGAAGCCCCATGCTGCGCATCGCCGTCCCCAACAAGGGTTCACTCTCCGGACCGGCGTCGGCGATGCTCCATGAGGCCGGCTACCGGATGCGCAAGGAGTCCAAGGAGCTCGTGGTCGTCGACCCCGAGAACGAGGTGGAGTTCTTCTACCTCCGCCCCAAGGACATCGCCATCTACGTGTCCTCCGGCAAGCTCGACATCGGCATCACCGGCCGCGACCTGCTGATCGACTCCGGCGCCAGCGCCGAGGAGATCCTGCCGCTGAACTTCGGCCGCTCCACCTTCCGCTACGCCACCATCCCCGGCACCGCGAAGGGCCCCGAGGACTTCCACGGGATGACCATCGCGACCTCGTACGAGGGGATCGTCGCGAACCACCTGGCCGAGAAGGGCATCGAGGCCTCCGTCGTCCACCTCGACGGCGCGGTCGAGACCGCCATCCAGCTCGGCGTCGCCCAGATCATCGCCGACGTCGTCGAGACCGGCACCAGCCTGCGCAACGCCGGACTGGAGGTCATCGGCGAGCCGATCATGACCTCCGAGGCAGTCGTCATCCGCGGCAACGGCACCGACCCCGAAGACCCCCGGGCCCAGCAGTTCCTGCGCCGCCTCCAGGGCGTCCTGGTCGCCCGCAGCTACGTGATGATGGACTACGACTGCCGCGCCGAGCACCTGGAGCGCGCGGTCGCCCTCACCCCGGGCCTGGAGTCGCCGACCATCTCCCCGCTGCACAACGAGGGCTGGGTCGCCGTCCGCGCCATGGTCCCCGCCAAGGAAGCCCAGCGGATCATGGACGACCTGTACGAGCTCGGCGCGCGGGCCATCCTCACCACCTCGATCCACGCCTGCCGCCTCTGACGGGCACGCCGGCGCACCGGTCCGATCCGGCCCGCCGGCACCCAGATCCACCCGCGCCGACATCCGGCACCACCCGAAGGCACCTGAGGAACATGGCCGACGCCGCCGCCCAGCCCGCCCCGCCCACCCTGCCGGTCACCTTCCGGCCGACCCGCACCCGGGTCGTCCTGCTGGGCGTGGGCCTCGCCATGTTCCTCACCATCACGACGATCGCCCTGATGCTGGAGCGCCTGCAGCCCGGCGAGCGGATCAGCTTCGTCTTCGTCGCCGTCCTGCTGAGCTCCGTCCTCGTCCTGCTCAGCCGCCCCAAGGTGGTCGCGGACGAGACGGGGGTCACGGTCGTCAACCTCACCACCACCCGCCGCCTGGAGTGGGCGCAGATCGTGCGCGTCAACCTCCGCCCCGGCGACGCCTGGGTCTTCCTCGACCTGAACGACGGCACCAGCCTGCCCGCCCTCGGCATCCAGCCCGGAGTCGCCAAGGCCCAGGCGATCGGTGACGCCCGCGCCCTGCGTGCGCTGGCCGAGGCCCACGGGACCGGTTCAAAGAACGACTGACCGCGTCCGACCTAGTCGCTGCGTCCCATTGCGGCGGCGATCTCAGTGACTACCCTGGTGTGGGGGCGCGACGATGCGCCCTCCCACCGGCCCCGGGACCCCGAGGCCCGCGGGCACCTGCAACTCGAGGAGTGACTCCCTCCAGCAATGGACGGATCGTCCGGTAGTACACGCGCCGCCCTCCCCACGGAGGCGGCGGCATGACCATCCCGCTACTCCTACTCGTGGCGGCATTCGCCCTGATCCTCGCCAACGGTTTCTTCGTGGCAGCCGAATTCGGCCTCGTCACGGTGGAGAGACCCGAGGCCGAGCGCGCCGCAGCCGAAGGCGACCGCCGTGCCCGCACGGTCGTCGCAGCCCTGCGGGAGCTGTCCTTCCAGCTCTCCGGCACCCAGCTCGGCATCACCATCACCTCCCTCGTGGTCGGCATGCTCGCCGAGCCCGCCCTCGCCGCCCTGCTGGCCGGGCCGCTCGCAGCGACCGGCCTCCCCAAGGGCGCCGTACCCGGCGTGGCCGTGGTCATCGGCATGCTGCTCGCCTCCGCCGTCCAGATGGTCGTCGGCGAGCTCGTCCCGAAGAACTGGGCGGTCTCCCGGCCGCTCCAGGTGGCCCGTTTCGTCGCCGGCCCGCAGCACGCCTTCTCCAGTGCCTTCCGGCCGGTCATCGCGGCCCTCAACGCCGTCGCCAACCGGCTCGTGCGGGCGCTCGGCGTGGAGCCCACCGACGAGATGGCCTCCGCCCGCACCCCCGGCGAACTGGTCTCCCTGGTCCGGCATTCGGCTCAGGCCGGCGCCCTGGAACAGGACACCGCCGACCTCTTCGTACGGACCCTCTCGCTGGGCGAGCTCACGGCCCAGCTGATCATGACCCCCCGGGTCAAGGTCAGCGCGCTGCAGCACACGGCCACCGCCGCCGACGTGCTCAACCTGACCCGCGCCACGGGCCTGTCCCGCTTCCCCGTCTACCGCGAGCGCATCGACGAGATCACCGGGGTCGTCCACCTCAAGGACGCCCTCGCCGTGCCCGAGTCCGAGCGTGCCCGCACCAGCGTCAGCGGGATCTGCGTGGCTCCGCTGCTGGTCCCCGGCTCCCTGCCGGTGCAGCCGCTGCTGGAACGACTGCGCAGCGAACAGCCCATGGCCGTGGTCGTCGACGAGTACGGCGGCACCGCCGGCGTCGTCACCCTGGAGGACATCGTGGAGGAGCTCGTCGGCGAAGTCCGCGACGAGCACGACCTCGCGGAGGACGGCAGCCCCGAACTGGCCGCCGTAGCCGCCGAGGACGGCCGTCCCTCCTGGGAGGCTGACGGGAGCTGCCGCGTGCAGACCCTGCGGCGCATAGGCCTGGAGGTACCCGAAGGCCCGTACGAGACCGTCGCCGGGCTCGTCGCCGACCTCCTCGGCCGCATCCCCGCCCCCGGGGACCGCGCCGAACTGCCCGGCTGGAAGCTCTCCGTGCGCCAGGTCCGCCGTTACCGCGCCGAACGGGTCCGCCTCGTACGCACGGCCCCCGTGGGCCCCGGTACGCAGGGCCTGGCCGGATACGGCTTCGGAGCGCAGGGCTCGTACGGGCTGGGCTCGGACGGGTCGGGCTTCGACGTGGTGGGCCTCGGCGGGGTGGGCTCCCTGCCCGCCGCCCCCGCCGAGCTGGAACCGGTGGGTGGCCGGTGAACGCGCTCCAACTGCTCTTCGCCCTGCTCCTCGTCCTGGCCAACGGCTTCTTCGTCGGCGCCGAGTTCGCCCTCGTCTCCGTCCGCCGCAGCCAGATCGAACCTCTGGCGGCCCACTCCAAGAGGGCCCGCCAGGTGCTCCACGGCCTGGAGAACCTGCCGCGCATGATGGCCGCCGCACAGTTCGGCATCACCATGTGCTCGCTGACCCTCGGCGCCGTCGCCGAACCCACCGTGGCCCGGCTCCTGGAGCCCGTCTTTCACGCGGCGCATGTGCCCGAAGGCCTGATCCACCCCCTCGGCTACGCGCTCGCGCTGACCGCCGTGGTCTTCCTGCACCTGGTCATCGGCGAGATGGTCCCCAAGAACCTCGCCATGGCGGCCCCCGAGAAGACGGCCCTGTGGTTCAGCCCCGGCCTGGTCGCCTTCGCCCGCGTCTGCGGACCGGTCACCACGGCCCTCGGCGCCTGCGCCACGCTGATCCTGAGGCTCTTCAAGGTGGAGCCCAAGGACGAGGTCGAGGCCGTCTACACCTCGGCCCAGCTGGGCCGGCTGCTCAAGGACTCCCGGCAGGCCGGATTCCTGGAGCCGGTCGAACAGGAGCGCCTGGAGGACGCCCTGGAACTGGGCAGCCGCCCAGTCACCGACGTCCTCCTCGCCCCGGACCGGCTGGTCACGGTCGGCCCCGCCGTCACCCCGCGCCAGATCGAGCAGCTCACGGTCCGCACCGGCTACTCCCGCTTCCCCGTCCGCTCCGACAGCGGCGCCTTCATGGGCTACCTGCACGTGAAGGACGTACTGGACCTGGAAGACCGGGAACGCGCGGTGCCCCAGCGGGTCTGGCGCCGGATGACCACGGTGTGCTCCACGCTCCCGCTGGACGACGCGCTCAGCGTCATGCGCCGGGACGCCACACACCTTGCCCAGGTCGCCGATCCGGGGGGCCGGGTCCTCGGCCTGGTCGCCCTGGAGGACGTACTGGAGACCCTGGTCGGCGAAGTCCGGGACCCGTCCCACCGGATCCCGGCGGTCCGCGCCTGAGGCATGTCCCTTCGGATCGGGCCGGCCGCGCACTGAGCGCGGCCGGCCCGACCTGCTTCTGATCCCGTTCTTGATGTGCCGTACAACCATTGGTGCGTCCGGTGCGTCTGATGCAGTAAAGAACGCGTTCAAGAGGGGTTTCGCTGTGAAGTTTTCCCGTATCGCCGCTGCGGTCACCACCGCTGCCCTGGCTCCGGCCGTCCTCCTCGCGTCGCCGGCCTTCGCCGCCGGTCAGGAGGAAGGCAAGGCCGCCCAGCCGACGGCTCCGACCGCACGCGACCAGGCGGCGACCGGCCAGGCCGACGAGGGGCAGGCGGAGCAGGACCGCAAGACGATCCTCGCGATCATTGCCGACCCGATGGCCAGCGAGACCATGAAGGAAGCCGGCCGCAAGGCCATCGCCGACGGCCCTGCGGCGATGCGCAGGTTCATCGAGACCGACCAGCACGAGATCCGCATCGACGACTACCGGGTGCTGATCCTCCGGCTCGCGAACGACGCCGGCCCCGGCCTGAAGGAAGGCATCAACGAGCTCTTCCGGAACGACAGCAGGAACCTGGAGAAGCTGCGCCACTTCTACGAGGTCACCCAGCACGAGCTGCGCGACCAGGACAACCGGGTGGCGATCGCGCAGGTCATCGCCGGCGGGGGCCCCGAATTGGTGGAAGCGGGCAAGAAGGCGCTCAACGGCACTCCCGCCGAACGCGTCGTCTTCCTGGAGACGGGCCGGTACCTTGCCCAGGCCGCCGACGACCGGGCCGAACTCGCCCGCATCGACGAAGACTGGGACGGCCCCATCCTGAGCGAGGCGATCAGCAAGCTCCTGGGCGGTTCCCCGACCCCGGCCGAGCTGCGTCGCTTCCTCGAGGTGACGCAGTACGAGCTGCGCGATCAGGACAACCGGGTCGCGATCGCGAAGATCATCGACGGCGGGGGCCCGGAACTGGTCAAGGCCGGCCGCGCCGCCCTGGCCGGCACGGCCGCCGACCGCGCGGAGTTCCTGAAGACGGGACAGCACGAGGCTCGCGCCAAGGACAAGAAGGCCCAGCAGGAGCAGGGCAAGGGCGAGCAGGGCAAGGGCGAGCAGGGCAAGGGCGAGCAGGGCAAGGACGAGCAGGACCAGAAGGACCCGGCCTCGGGTTCGGGCTCCGGTTCGGGCACGGACTCCGGCCCCGGCACCGGTAACACCACCGTCACCCCCCAGGGCGGCAGCGGTTCACCCCTCGCCGCCACCGGCGCGGGCAACGCCGCCCTGATCGCGGGCGGTGCGGGCACCGCACTCCTCGCCGGCGCGGGCCTCCTGCTCGCCGCCCGCATGCGCCGCGCCGGCTCCACGCGCTGACCCGTCGCCACAGCCGGCGAGGCTCTATGGACAGCCTCGCCCCGGGGGTCCCTCCCAGAGGTAGCTGGGGGAGTTCGAGGCGCGGGGTCCGGGGCGGAGCCCCAGGGTCTGTTCAGCCCGTCCGGCGTTTGAGGACCGGGTCAGGGCCGGGCCCTGGGAACGGTGGAAGGGCGGGGAGGGGACTTCGCCCCGCGCAGCGGACTACAGGGGCGGCGGCTCCGGCCGTTCCTGGGGCCCCCGCCCCGACAGCACCTCCCCGTAGGCCTGCATCAGATCGGCCAGCCGCAGGGTGGAGAGATCGTCCCGGGACGGATCCCCGGCGAAGCCGGCCAGCCGAAGATCCCGGTACGCGCAGCTCTTCTCGTACAGCGTGCGCAGGAACCGCCCGTTGCCCAGCTCGTCGATCCACCCCTGCTCCACCACGTGCCCGCTGATGCTCCGCAGCTCCTCCAGCGCCTCCTCGTCCCACCGGTCCCCGTTCGCGTCCGCCAGGACCCCGCCGATGGAGGTGAGTTCCAGCGGCCGGTAGCTGGGGAAGTCCACCCGTGTGGTGAACCGCGAGGACAGGCCCGGATTCGTGGCGAGCAGCCGGTCCATCCCCGCCGGATAGCCCGCCAGGATCACCACCAGGTGGTCGCGGTTGTCCTCTGCCCGCTTCAGCAGCACCTGCAGGGCCTCGTCGCCGTACGCGTCGCCCTTGCTGTAGCCGGAGTTGGACAGGCTGTACGCCTCGTCCACGAACAGCACCCCGCCGATCGCCGAGTCGATCAGCTCGTTCGCCTTGACGGCGGTCTGCCCGAGGAACTCGCCGACCAGGTCCGCGCGCCCGGCCTCCACGAGGTGGTCACCGCCGAGCAAACCCAGCGCGTAGAAGACCCGCCCCAGGATCCGTGCGACGGTGGTCTTGCCCGTGCCCGACGGCCCGGAGAAGACGAAGTGGCGTTTCGGCGGCTGCACCGGCAGGCCTTGGCCGGTCCGTAGCCTGGCCATGTGCAGTTGCGCGGAGAGGGCCTTGACCTGCCGTTTGACCGGCTCCAGGCCCACCATCCGCTCCAGCTCCGCGAGCGCCTCGGCCAGCGCCGCCGGATCCGCCGGCGCGGCCGGCAGTCCCACCGGTCCCGGCTGCGAAGGCAGCGAGGCCTTGTGCCGCACGCCGGCCGGCAGCCCCGAGCCGGGCCCCGAAGCCCCCGGTCCGTGCCGCGGCTCGGGCGGGTCGGCCGCCGCCAGCGGATCCGGATCGGGCTGCCCGTCCGCGGCGATCTCCTGGACCGGACCGCCGCCGCCCAGCGCCACGGCCGCGAAGTCCCCGCCCGAGGGGGCCGGTCCGTGGCCGCCGAAGGCCTCGTAGCCGGCGCCGCTCGCGTACCCGGCCAGGCCGTCGGCGTCCTCGCTGTCCTCGATCGCCGTCAGCCGGGCCGCCGTGTCCATGAACGCCGGGTCCACCCGGTGCACCGCCCGGTAGAGCGGCAGCGCCGCCGCACTGCGGCCGGTCCCCTCGTGTGCCCGCGCCAGCCAGTACCGCAGCTCCTTGCGCTGCGGCTGCTCGCTGCGACAGCGCATCAGCGAGGCCGCCAGCAGCGGCTCGGCCTGCCCGTACATCTCCAGCCGGACCCGGGCCATGCCGCCGAACAGGCCCGCCTCGATGCCCAGGAGCGGATCGTCGACCAGAGTTTCGGTGGAGTGGACCAACTGCTCCCAGTCCTTGACCAGGTACGCCCGGCAGGCGTGCAGGAACCGGACCTGGGGGTCGGTGTCCACCGGTGGCAGGGCCGCGAGGGCCTGGTCCAGCTCGGGGACGTGGCGGCCGTCCAGCCAGTGCGAGGCGTGCGCCAGCAGCAGGTCCCGCCGGGTTTCCAGTACCGGCTGCACCCACCAGCCCAGCCAGTACCAGGAGTTGAGCGTCCGCCGGTGGCGGGCCCGTTGTTCCCCGAAGCGGTCCCGGTGGGCGTACATGCGCAATAACGCGTTGGTGGTGTCGACTCGGAGCGCGTGCAGCCCCAGCCAGGCATCGGCCATCGCGGGATCGAGTCGTACGGCCGCCCGGAACTCCTCCTCGGCCTGCGGGTAGGCGCCCATGGTGCAGGCGTCCACACCCCGCAGCCAGGCGAGTTCGGCCGGGGCGTGCGCGCTGCTGCCGTGCGCGGCGAAATCCATCACATCCCCCACAAGCCTGCCCCCGTGGTACACAGCAACCCTCGCGACGCGCACGCGAGTTGACCCTGTGCCGATGAAATCAGGGGTGCATCGTACCTTCGGTTACGCACCTTACGTAGGGTGCGGTGAAGACGGGCCGGGTGCGCACCAGGGTGCTCTGTGGTGACGCAGGGTGAGAAATGGGCCGGGATGTGCCCCGTGCGGCGCCACAACGGGGGAGTGCCGGGCGGGTGTTCCGTCGTGATCGCGGGCAGCACGAAGCCCCCGATCACGGGGGAACAATCGGGGGCTTCGTCACCGTGGCGGCCGGTGAGAGCCGCCTCTTCAGAACGTAAGGCCGCCCCCGCCCCCGGGTCAAGAAGCCGGACGGCGCCTGCGCGGAGGGTGTTTCCGGGGCCCGTCAGGCCTTGGGGGGCCCGTCACCTTCGGTGACCGAAGTGGCGGATCCGGCCGTCGCAGCAGCCCCGGAAGTCCACTCGTATCCCGTACTGCTCTGCCGTACCAGGGTGTCCGCGAAGGGGCGCGAAGGATCATCCGCGAAGTGCGCGAGCTCCGCGCGCTCCCATCCGTCCCAGAAGTCGGACAGTTCACGCCCGTCCCTGCTCCGCCCGCGCCCCCAGGACTTCGCACGCGGTGTCTCCATCCACAGCAGCCGCGCCAGGTGCGGTCGCAGCGCGCGCCGTCCGGCGCCCACCCCCTCGACGAGCAGCACCGGACCCGGCTCGAGCACCCGCTCCGGACCGAACCGCCGCTCGACCCAGTCGTACGGAGCCCAGTGCGCGGGCCGCCCCGCGGCGAGCGGCTCCAGCACCTGCGCGCGCAACCGCCCCACCCAGTCGAACAGCTCCGCGTGGCTGGCCACATCATCCAGCCGCAACACGGGAGCCCCGCCCAGAGCCTCGGAAAGTGCCCCCGCGAAGGTGGTCTTCCCGGACCCGGCATGCCCATCGATACCGATCACCCGAACCGGCCCGAGGGAAGGCGGCAGGGCGCCGATCTCGCGCGCGAGTCCGCTGAGGGCCTGAAATGCCGGCTGAGTCTCCACCGCCCCAGCGTATGGCCTCCGCCCCGGACGCCTGGGCGGCCTTTCAGCCCCGCCGGCGTTTGGGGCGCGGGGTCCGGGGCGGAGCCCCGGGAGCGGCGCACGCGGGAAACGGGTCCGGGGCGAAGCTCCGGGGAACGGGCGAAGGGCGGGTAGGGGGCGGCCCCGCAGGGATCGCTCCCACCCGAGAGCCCCCGGCCGCCGGCTGCGCCCCAGCCGGCGGCTCGCCCAGCCCGCCCGGCGAACAACCCGTCCCGCCCCCCGAGCGGCGGCGCGCGGGGAGAGGGAGCCGCCCCGAGAGGAGAGGGAGCGTCACCCCGACACGGCCCCCCGGCTTCACCTCCCCGCATGCGGGAACTGGAAGGCTGAAGCCGCCGACCCACCGCACCGACCCCTGGGGGCCACGCCGATGACCGCAGCACCGACACCACGCCGCGCCCTGCTGGCCGTAGTCCTCGCCGCGGCCACCGCGGCCGCCGTCCCGGCCGGCCGCGCCTCGGCCGCCGCGGCGAAGCCGCCCACCAGTGGCCCGGGGACCACCCCCGCGGCCGAGGCGGCCGAAACCGCCGCCACCCGCAAGACGGTGGACAACCGCTTCTGGTACTCCTACGCCCACTGGAGCGCCGGCCTCCATCAGGGCACCACCGCCGTCGGCGGTGCCCGCCCCGGCCTGGAGATCAAGACCGCGGCGGGCCGCAGCGAGTACGCCGACCCGCACACCGGGAAGAAGAGCACCTGGGAGTACGCCACTTGGACCTCCCCGGTCCACACCTCCACCGTGCCCGCCACCGAGGCCATCGCGTCCTGGAACGCCCGCACCCCGGCCGGCACCTGGATCCAGGCCGAACTGCGCGGCACCTACACCGACGGCGCCGCTACTCCCTGGTACGTGATGGGCCGCTGGGCCGCCGGCGACGGCGACATCCGGCGCACCTCCGTGGACGGGCAGACCGACGGCAAGTCCACCGTCTGGACGGACACCCTGGCCGTGGACACCCCCGCGAGCGGGCTGCGGATCAAGGACTGGCGGCTGCGGCTGACCCTGTACCGCAAGCCCGGGGCGGTCCGCGGCCCCACGGTGTGGCTGGCGGGCGCCATGGCCTCGGACATTCCGGACCGGTTCACGGTCCCCGCCTCCACCGGGTCCGGCGCGGCCCACGAGCTGAAGGTGCCGAGGTACTCGCAGGAGACGCACGCCGGCCAGTACCCCGAGTACGACAACGGCGGCGAGGCCTGGTGCAGCCCCACCTCCTCGCAGATGATCATCGAGTTCTGGGGCCGCAGGGCCAGCGCCACCTCCCTGGCCTGGGTCAAGAAGGGCTACGCGGACCCACAGGTCTGCCACGCCGCCCGCTCCACCTACGACGCGGCGTACAAGGGCTGCGGCAACTGGCCCTTCAACGCCGCCTACGCGGCCACCTACCGGCAGCTGGCCGGCGTCGTCACCCGGCTCGGCTCCCTCGCGGAGGTGGAGACCCTGGTCCGGGCCGGAATCCCGGTCATCACCTCGCAGTCCTTCACGGCCGAGGAGCTCACGGGCGCGGGCTACGGCACGGCCGGCCACCTGATGACCGTCATCGGCTTCACCGCCTCCGGCGACGTGATCGCCAACGACCCGAACTCGGCCGACAACACCGCCGTACGACGCGTCTACCGGCGTCGGCAGTTCGAGAACAACTGGCTGCGCACCAAGCGCCACAACGCGGCAGGCAAGGTCGTCTCCGGCACCGGCGGCATCTGCTACCTCTACGGTCCGATCCGGCCGAGCCAGGCTCAGGTGCTCGCGCTGCGGGCGGTCGGTGTGCTGTGAGATTCCGGTTGACCGGAAATGGCATGTAAGTGGAAGATAAAGGGCAAAAGGGCAACAAGAGCTTCTCATAGGAGGCAGCCCGCCATGACCACCCAACCAAGAATCGAACACCACCCCGACCTCGCTGAGATGCGCTCGCGGTTCGAGCGGGTCACCAGCACCCCGAGTGCCCAGGTCGTGGAGGCGCTGGCCCTGATCACGGGCCTCTACATCGCCGCCTCGCCGTGGATCGCCGGATTCAGTGGGCTCAGCTCGCTGGCGATCAACAACCTGATCGCGGGCCTGGCGTACTGCCTCTGCATGAGCGGACTCGGCTCCGCTTACGAACGCACGCACGCCATGGCCTGGACGGCGGTCGGTCTCGCCGCCTGGACGATCGTCGCGCCCTTCGTCATCTCCGGCGACGTCAGCACCACCCGCACGGTGATGAGCAACGTCATCGCCGGCGGTATCGCTCTCTGCCTCGCCCTGGCGATGGCGGGCATGGCGGGCCGCGACCGCACCACCTGATCCGCCGCGAGCCCCTCGCGCCCCCGGTCCGCGCCACGCGGCCGGGGGCGTGAGACATGCCACCAGTGACCATCGTCTCTACCGCGAAAGCCGCCACCGCTGTCACATTGGACGGCATGACCGCACACAGCGCAGCCCTGACCGCCCGTGCCCGCGACCTGGTAAGCACCGGCGGACCCGACGACGATTCCTCGTCCTGGCTGGAGCACGTTCTCGGGTGGACCCTGGTGGTGGTCGTGGCCATGTTCGTCACCCAGGTCGGCTGGTTCTTCTGACCCCCGCTCCGCCCCCGGATCCGGGCTCCGGCCCAGGCCCGGGCCCGGGCGCCGGATCGGGCTCCGCCTCCGGTTCCACCCGCCAGTGCCGGTCCGGAACGCCCACCAGCCCGTACAGCGTCCGGACGGGCGAGCGCGCCGGCAGCAGCACCACCCCGGCCAGCAGGGCGAACAGTCCGGCCCCCGCCCACCATCCCAGCAGCCGCACGAGGACGCTCGCGCCCAGTGCCCCGGCGAACGGCAGCGCGTAGACCCCCATCCCGGCGATCGCCACCGCGATCACCCTGGGCACCTTGAGGTCCGCCGCCGCGCCCGGCAGCCGCCAGCCCTCCACCAGCCAGCCGATCTCGGCGAGCAGCATCGTGCCGATGACGGCCGTCCCGAAGGTCAGCAGGGCCAGGAAGGTGCCCGAGGTCGCGAAGGCCAGGCAGCGGTTGATCACCGGGTCGCCGGCCGCGTCGGCCGCGCCGTCCGCGGACCAGCCGGCGAAGGCCCGCGGATCGGCGCTCAGCAGCCGCTCGTACCCCGTGCCGTCCCACCCGTGGATCAGGGTGAAGAACAGCAGGAAGTACCCGGCCACCGCCTGGAGGTACCCCCAGTACCCGGCCCCGACCAGGACGAACAGCCGCGCCGCCAGGAAGCCGAGCAGTGCGCCCACGACCACCGAGGCCACGTAGAAGAGGGCGAAGCCGGCCCATACCCCGTCGTGGTCGCGGGCCACGTGCATCGTCGACCAGGCCGGGTTCTGCCACAGCAGGTACACCCCGGTCGGGGCGGGCAGCAGGGCCGCGTAGAGCAGGGTGAGCGCCAGGTACGGATGGGCCGCGCGGCTCCTCGTACGGACCCCCTCGCCCCGGACCGACCGCTCCCACCACTGGAGCTGGCGCCCGGCGGCCACCGCGAAGGTGGCGCCGATGCCGTACGCCCACAGCGGCGCGGCCTGTACGGGGATCACGAGGCCTCCAGCCGCAGGCCGTCGGTCCTGATCACGTCGGAGGTGACGAGCGCCTGCTCGGCGCTCACCCGGGTCATGAAGACGAACGGCGGGATGACAGGGGGAGCGGGCAGTCCGTCCGGGCTGAAGGTCACGCACAGCAGTCCCTCGATGCAGCCGCTGAACTTCGTCAGGTACAAGGTCACGTCGCCGCTCAGGTCGAGGGTGCTCGCGGTGAGCCCGTACTCGTCGTCGCCGTCGCGGGTGCGCAGCCGGTAGTCGGTGAGCGTGGCCGCCCGCATCCGCAGGACCAGTACCTTCAGCGGCCCGTCCGCCGTGGGCACCTGGGTGACCCCCGCGAAGGCGAAGCCCTTCGGGGCGAAGAGCGAGGTGGTCACGGTCGGGGGAGTGCGCGCGGCCATCGGCGGCCCCTGCCCGGCCGCCCCAGCCTGCGGAGCGCCCGCCACTAGCGAGGCGAGCAGTACGACCGGCAGCGCGGCGGCCAGGGTGCGCGGTCCGCTGCCGTCCAGGCTCGGAATTCCCCCAGGCTTCGTCCGGGGGCGCCCCCGGGGACCCTCCTCGCCCGCCTCCGGATCGGGCAGCGGGGTCCAGCCGAAGGCCAGCGCGCTGCCCGCGATGCCGAGCAGCATGCCGAGGAGGAATCCGCCGAGGTTGGTCGCCACGAAGGACAGCACCGAGAGCAGCAGCGCGTGAACGGAGACGTAGGTCCGGGCCTGGGGCAGCAGCCACAGAAACAGGCCGGCGGCGATCAGCGCGAGGCCGATCCCGATCGCGGCGATCCCGCCGAGGCCCAGGCTGACCAGCACGGTGAGCGGGGAGAGCGGGACCAGCAGCAGCTCGGTACCGCCCAGGACCACCAGCAGTCCGCCCCAGAAGGGGCGGGTGCGGCGCCAGGCGCGCAGCCGCCCGCGGGGGCCGGGCAGCGGGAGCCGCCGCTCCAGCCACCCGCTGCCCGGCCAGGCGGCTCCGCGCAGGGCTAGAAGCACTTCTTGCCGTCCAGGCTGACGTTCAGCTTCAGCCCCTTGAGGTGGAAGTTGCCGCCGGTCGCCGACCAGGCGTGCGACTTCACGTCCAGCACCTCGATGTCCCCGGCCTGCAGGCCGAACTTGCCGGCCTCGCCCTTGATCCCGTCGACCTGGTCGAGGGTGGAGGCGTCGCGGCCGATCTGGGCCGTCCCGAAGACGGCGTCGCCGGCCAGGTCCTCGCCGTCGATGACGAGACTGCTGGCGGTGACGTTGCCGGCCGGTCCGCCGGCGGTCAGTTTGAAGACCACCTTGCCCACCGGGGTGTCCACCTCGGCGGCCTGGCAGATGTCCGTGAGGGTGGCCTCGCCGATGCCGAGCAGTGCGACGGGATGCCCCTTGCCGTCGACGGAGCGGTCCGTCTGTACGTAGGAGGCCAGGCCCTTGCTGCTCAGCTTGGATGAGGAGACCTGGAAACTGGTCCCCGAGACGGCGAAGGAGGCGGCGAGCGCGCCCTGCGCCATGACCATCGCCATCGCCCCGACCGCGACGATCGCGGGCATCGCGACGGCGGCCGTCTTCTTCCAGTGGACCCGGCCCTCGGCCGTATTTCTCGTCGTGCTCGTCCTGGCGTTGCCCATGATGTGTTCCTCCCGTACGTCGTCTGGTGCGCGGGGGAAGTGCAAAGGGGAGTGCACACGGGTCTGCCATACTTCGGGCATCCTGTGGCAGTTCGAGGCTAGGGCCGAATTTGAATAATAGTCAACAGCGGGGAACGACCGGGCGTTCGCAGGTTCGGCGGGCCGAACTGATAGCGATCGGCCGCAAGTTGTTCGCCGACACCTCGTACGACGCGCTCTCCATGGACGACATCGCCAAGCACGCGGGCGTCGCCAAGGGGCTCATCTACTACTACTTCAAGAGCAAACGCGGCTACTACCTCGCCATCGTCGAGGACTCGGTGGCCGAGCTCGTGGCCCGCGCCGCGGGTGAGAGCGAACTGCCCAACGCCCAGCGGGTGCGCACCACCATCGACGGCTACCTGTACTACGCCGAGCACCACCAGGCCGCCTACCGCACCATCGTCACCGGCGGCGTCGGATCCGACTCCGAGGTCCTCGCCATCCGCGACGCCGTCCGCGAGGAACTCCTCGCGGCCATCGCCGAAGGCGCGTACGGCCGCCGCGACATCCCGCCGATCGCCCGGCTGGCACTGGTCGGCTGGCTGTCGGGCGTGGAGGGCAGCACCCTCGACTGGATCGGCCCGGCGGAGCCCCCTGCGCAGACCCGTGCGGAGCCCCCCGTCGAGACCCTCGCGGACTCCTCCGCCGAGACCCCGGCGGAGCTGCTCGCGGAGAGCACCGCGGGGGCTGTCCCGCAGATCCCCGCGGCCCGCCGACCCGGGGTCGGCGGCCACCCCGACCGGGCCGAGGTCGGCGCCCTGCTGGTGCGCACGCTGCGCGCGACCCTGACGGTGATCGAGGAGTTCGTCCCCGAGTGCCCGGCCCCGCCCGTCCCCGAGGACGATCTCGCAGCAGTGACGGGAAGCCCCTGATCGGGCATACTCAACAACCGCCGCAGCCCCTTGAACAGGCCCTTCCGCGATCCGGGAGGGCACCATCGGCTGTGAGCCCCGAGACCCGGCGACGCGTAACACCCTCACGCGCCGCCCCGTGCTTGACGAATGAGGAGAGCGCCGCCATGACCGACCGCGCGCCGCAGGTGGACCGCCAGCTGCCCACCGAGGAGTCCCGCGACCTGCTCGCGCTCGTACGCGAGATCGCGCAGCGGGAGATCCGCCCCCGGGCCGCCGAGGACGAGGACGCGGGCCGCTTCCCCCGGGAGATCTTCCGGCTCCTTTCCGAGTCCGGGCTGCTCGGTCTCCCGTACGCCGGCGAATCCGGCGGCGGTGACCAGCCCTACGAGGTCTACCTCCAGGTACTGGAGGAGCTGGCCGCCGCCCGCCTGACCGTCGGGCTCGGGGTCAGCGTGCACTCGCTGGCCTGCCACGGCCTGGCCGGTTACGGAACCAAGGAGCAGCAGGCCGCCCACCTGCCCGCGATGCTCGGCGGCGGGCTGCTCGGCGCGTACTGCCTCTCCGAGCCGGGCGCCGGCTCGGACGCGGCCTCGCTGACCACCAGGGCGGTCAGGGACGGCGACGACTGGATCATCGACGGCACCAAGGCCTGGATCACCCACGGCGGGGTCGCCGACTTCTACACGGTGCTGGCCCGCACGGGCGTGGACGGCCCGAAGGGCATCACGGCCTTCCTGGTGCCGGGCGACGCGGAAGGCCTCACGGCCGCCATCCCCGAGAAGAAGATGGGCATGAAGGGCTCGCCCACCGCCCAGCTGCACTTCGACGGCGTACGGGTCCCCGACACCCGCCGCATCGGCAAGGAGGGGCAGGGCTTCACCATCGCCCTGGCCGCCCTGGACGCGGGCCGCCTCGGCATCGCCGCCTGCGCGATCGGGGTGGCGCAGGCCGCCCTCGACGAAGCCGTGCTCTACGCGCTGGACCGCAAGCAGTTCGGGCACCCCATCGCGGACTTCCAGGGCCTGCGGTTCATGCTGGCCGACATGGCGACGAAGATCGAGGCGGGCCGCGCGCTGTACCTGGCGGCGGCGCGGCTGCGGGACGCGGGCAAGCCGTTCTCCCGGCAGGCGGCGATGGCCAAGCTCTTCTGCACCGACGCGGCGATGGCCGTCACGACGGACGCGGTCCAGGTACTGGGCGGCTACGGCTACACGGCGGACTTCCCGGTCGAGCGGCTGATGCGCGAAGCGAAGGTGCTCCAGATCGTGGAGGGCACGAACCAGATCCAGCGCATGGTGATCGCCCGCCACCTGGCGGGCCCGGAATCCCGCTGACCGGCCTGCTCGCGCGGTGGCAGGCCTGCTCACACGGTGACCTGCTCGCGCCGTGACCGGCCTGCTCGCGTCGTGAGCGGTCAACCGCCGAAGAGGGGGCCGCTCGGCCAGATGGGGGAGGAGGCGATCCGGAACCACTCCGGATCGCGCTGCCCCGGCACCGTCCGGCCGTCCTCCTCCCACCGGGTGAGCAGCTCGCTGTAGATGGGCGGGTCCGGGGCCGGCGCCGGAGCCTGCCGAACCGATTCTTCGTACCCTGCGGCCGGCGCCCTTCGGCGGCGCCCCACCCTCGGCGTGGAAGTCTCCATCGTGGTCATACCGGGCCAACGCGCCACCGGACCCACGGGTAACCCCGCCCATCCGTTCGACGCCTCCCCACCCGGCCCCGCGACCCCGGAGCCACTCCACCCCGCAGGGCTCCGCTCCGTCCGGGCCCCCGGGCCGCACTCCGCCCCGCTGGGGTGCCCGTCCGCCTCGGACCCGCTCCGCCCGGTTCCCGCCACCCTGGCCCCGCCCTGCTGCCCCGCCCCACTCCGCCCCGGCGGTCCCGCCGCCGCCGCCACGACGGCGCCCCCGGCCGAGCCGAAGGCGTCCCCGACCGGGCGGCGGACACGCCCCGGCCTCGGGGGGAGGGAGCAGTGCCCGGACCGGCCTGCGGTCCGCCCCGGCCCCCGGCCCTTGGCCCCGCCGTCCCGCCCCCGCGAAGCCCCGCAC
This sequence comes from Streptomyces sp. H27-H1, assembly GCF_026627445.1. Classification (GTDB taxonomy): domain Bacteria; phylum Actinomycetota; class Actinomycetes; order Streptomycetales; family Streptomycetaceae; genus Streptomyces. The sequence goes on along the minus strand of NZ_JAPNLJ010000029.1, from coordinate 44,732 downwards.
GACGTGTCTCCCTGACAGTCCGTGCCACAACCCTGGCCCCCACGCCGTCATCTGACGTACCGTCAATTCCGCTCGAGGTGTCATCCCCACACCCCTACCCGGAGGTTCGCCATGCCCGCCGACCGGCCCGTACCGCTCGACGAATACCCCATCCACCAGGCCCCGTTGTCGATGAAGTACCTCGTCACCGGCGACCGCAACGCCTACGACCGCTGCATCTTCCACGTCTTCGACCATGCGGGCCGTGCCGTTCTGATCCTCGGCCTCGGGGTCTACCCCAACGCCGGAGTCATCGACGCCTACGCCACCCTCCGCATCGGCGACGAGCTCCTCGCGGTCCGGGCTTCCGACGCCCTCACCGACGACCGCATGAACCTTTCCGTCGGACCGCTCCGCATCACCGTCGACGAACCCCTGCAGCGGCTCACCCTCTCCTGCGCCGCCGACCCCGCCGATCCCGACGGGCTCTCGTACGACATCACCTGGACCGCCGAGTTCCCCGCCGTGTGGGAGCCGCACCACACCCAGCGCCGCGGCGACCGCCTCATCCTCGAAGGCCGCCGCTTCGTCCAGGCGGGCGGAGTCACCGGCACCATCCGGGCCAAGGGCGAGGTGTTCACCCTCGACGCCGCCGACTGGACCGGCACCCGCGACCGCAGCTGGGGCGTTCGCCCCATCCCCGGGGAGGACGGCGGCCGCGCCGCCGAGGAGCACCGGCCCGAGGGCTTCCACTGGCTCTGGATCCCCGTCCGCTTCGAGGACCGCTTCCTGATGGTCATCACCCAGGAGGACGCCGACGGCCACCGGGCCCTCAGCGAAGCCGTCCAGGTGTTCCCAGAGGGCAGCGGCCGGCGTGACATCCAGCTCGGCTGGCCGCACACCGACATCCGCTACCGGCCGGGCGGCCGCCACCCCGAGAGCGCCGTAGTCCATCTCACCGATCCGGTCGGCCGCAAACCCCTCGAACTCGGCGTGGAGATCCTGAACTCCTCCCCGCTCGCCGTCGGGGCCGGCTACCCGCCCGCCTCCGACTGGCAGCACGGCACCTGGCAGGGCCGCGGCTGGACCGACCGCCGCAGCTACGACCTCTCCGATCCCGCGGCCCACCCCATGGCCGCCTTCGGGGTCACCGACCACTCGGCCCGCTTCACCCTCGAAGGCCGCACCGGCTACGGCATCTTCGAGCACGGCAGCTTCGGCCGCCACGACCCCAGCGGCTTCGCCGACTACAGCTCGGTGGCCCCGTAACAATCCGCCGGCACCGCACCCGCCACAGCAGCAGCAGTCACGTCAGCGAAGGGGTATCCCATGGCAGGACCGGCACCGCGCCCCCGCACCTCCACCCGCGAACCCGAGGAGCTGGGCCGGCGCCTCGCCGCCTGGCTCGACACCGAGCTCCCCGGTGCGAAGGTCACCAACATCTCGGTCCCCGGTTCCAACGGCATGTCCAGCGAGACCCTGCTCTTCGACATAGAGCACCCCGACGCCCCGATCCGCGCCTGCGCACTGCGCCTCGCCGCCGACCCGGCCGCCTACACCGTGTTCCCCACCTACGACATGCCCCGCCAGCACAGGGTCATGAGCCTGGTCGCCACCCACACCGACCTGCCGGTCCCGCGCGTGCAGTGGCTGGAAGAGGATCCCGGCCCGCTCGGGGCCCCGTTCTTCGTGATGGCCCGCGCCGAAGGGCGCGTACCGCCCGACGTGATGCCCTACACCTACGAGGGCAACTGGCTGCACGCCGCGACCGACGCTCAGCGCGCCGCGCTCCAGGAGTCGAGTGTCGCGCTGCTCGCCCGGCTGCACGATCAGTTCCCGCCCGGGGAGGCGCAGTTCCTCCTCCCGGAGGGGGACGGCAGCCCGCTGCTCCGGCACGTGGAAGCCCAACGCGCCTACTACGACTGGGTGGTGGCGGGGAAGTCCCGATCACCACTGCTGGAAAGGGCGTTCGCCCGCCTCGAAGAGCTCTGGCCCGCCGAAGAGGGCGGCCCGGCCGTCCTGAACTGGGGCGACGCGCGCATCGGCAACGTCGTCTACGAGGCCGACGGCTTCGAGCCCGTGGCCGTCCTCGACTGGGAGATGGCGGCCTGCGCCCCGCGCGAGGTCGACCTCGGCTGGATCGTGTACCTGCACCGATTCTTCCAGGACCTGACCGTCGGCTTCGGCCAGCCGGGCCTGCCGGAGTTCCTGCGCCGCGAGGACATCGAGCGCCGGTACGCCGAACTCACCGGGCACACGCCGCAGGACATGGAGTTCCACACGCTCTACGCCGCCCTGCGGCACGGGATCGTGATGCTGCGCATCGCCTACCGCCAGGCGCACTTCGGCGAGGTCGAGATCCCGGCGGATCCCGACAGCCTGATCCTGCACCATGCCAGTCTCACCGCCATGGTGCAGGGAACGTACTGGTAGCCGCTCGGTACGTGGCTCAGGCGGCCTGCGCGTGCTGGCGCATCTGCGGCAGCGCCGCGGGCGCCGGCGTGCTCACGGGACGTGAGGCGGGGCCGCCGACGTGCGAGAACGGCTGCGTCCGCCAGTCCAGCCCCTGTGGCAGCGCCAGGTGCACGACGGGCTCCAGCTCCGGGGTCCCGCTCTCGTCGGCGCCGAAGCCGAGGGTGGGCAGCGCGTCGGAGGCCGGCCGGCCGGTGCCCGCGCAGACCGTGAGTCCGAAGGGGTTCCACGGGGTCAGGCAGAGGGCGTGCTGCGGCAGGTACTCCTCGTCGGCGACGAGGGCGATCGCCTGGCCGCAGTCGGGGCAGATCGCGTGGTGGATCTCGAATCCCTCGCCGTACGCGAGGTAGTCGTCATCGTCGGCGTAGTCGCCCTCGACGATTTCCAGGGGCTCCGGTTCGGTGCGACCGGCGCGCTTGGTGTTCAGCATGGATGTACTCCCCCTTGGGTGGGCCGGGCGGGCAGGTTCCTCGGCCACGGCCACCCCAAGCACTTCCCGTCACGCGGCACGAGTAACCACATCCGGCCGCCGTACGCCCGCATACCCGTGTGGCCTTGGTCACATGCCCGCCGCAGGTGCCACTTCAATACGTGGACACGACTGGGCCTGAACGGTTCGGGGCCGTAGGTTGTGCGGCTATGAGCGCAATGGAGGAGCTGGACCGCCAGATCGTGGATCTGCTCGTGCGGGACGGGCGGATGAGCTACACGGACCTGGGCAAGGCCACCGGACTGTCCACGTCGGCGGTCCATCAGCGAGTACGCCGCCTGGAGCAGCGTGGGGTCATCCGCGGGTACGCGGCCGTCGTCGACCCCGAGGCCGTCGGTCTTCCCCTCACGGCCTTCATCTCGGTCAAGCCCTTCGATCCGAGCTCGCCGGACGACATCGCGGACCGGCTCGCCGGGGTTCCCGAGATCGAGGCCTGCCACAGCGTCGCGGGCGACGAGAACTACATCCTCAAGGTCCGGGTCGCGACCCCGCTGGAACTGGAAGACCTCCTCGGCCGCCTGCGGGCCCTGGCCCACGTCTCCACCCGGACGACGGTGGTCCTCTCCACCCCCTACGAGGCCCGCCCGCCCCGGGTGTAGCCCCACCCGCGGCCCGCTCGGAGAAATGGCGGACCGGGCAGGCACGGGAGCAGCGCCGCAGGCCCCCGCACACGCAGGGGGGTGTGGTCCGGGGCGCGGAGCGGACCCGCGAGACTGGTCGGCATGACAGACCGCACCGCCGACTCCGCCACCGCTGCCGGAGGCCCCCGCACCGCCGCCTCCGACCCGACCGCCGGAGGCCTCCGCACCGTCCTCCTGCGCGGCGGGGAGGTCCACAGTCCCGCCGACCCCTTCGCCACCGCGATGGTCGTCGAGCGCGGCCACATCGCCTGGGTCGGCTCCGAGGGCGCGGCCGATGCCTTCGCGCAGGGCGTGGACGAGGTCGTCGACCTCGGCGGGGCGCTCGTCACCCCCGCCTTCACCGACGCCCACGTGCACACCACCTCCGCCGGTCTCGCCCTCACCGGCCTGGACCTGTCCACGGCCGCCTCCCTCGCCGAGGCCCTCCAGCGCGTACGCGCCTACGCGGACGGCCGCCCCGCCGACCGGGTGCTCCTCGGCCACGGCTGGGACGCCGCCCGCTGGCCCGAACGCCGCGCCCCCCGCAGGCAGGAGCTCGACGAGGCCACCGGCGGCCGCCCGCTCTACCTCAGCCGCATCGACGCGCACTCCGCCGTGGTGACCACCGCACTGCTCCAGCTGGTCCCTGAGGCCCGCGGAGCCGCCGACGAGCCGCTGACCCGCGACGCCCACCACGCCGTACGCCGGGCCGCGCTCGGCGCGCTCACCCCGGTCCAGCGCTCCGAGGCCCAGAAGGCCGCCCTCGACCGGGCCGCTTCCCTGGGGATCGGCTCCGTCCACGAGTGCGGCGGCCCCGAGATCTCCTCCCCGGAGGACTTCACGGCCCTCCTGGAGCTGGCGCAGACCCACCCCGGCCCCCGGGTCTTCGGCTACTGGGCCGACCGCGACCTCGCCCGGGTCGAGGAACTCGGCGCCGTCGGCGCCGCCGGCGACCTCTTCGTAGACGGAGCCCTCGGCTCGCACACCGCCTGCCTGCACGCCCCCTACGCCGACGCGGAGCACACCGGCACCGACTACCTCGACGCGCGGGCCGTCGCCGAACACGTCGCCGCCTGCACCGAGGCGGGCCTCCAGGCGGGCTTCCACGCCATCGGCGACGCCGCGATCACCGCCGTCGTCACCGGGATCCGGGCCGCCGCCGACAAGGTCGGCCTGGACCGGGTCCGAGCCGCCCGGCACCGCGTCGAGCACGCCGAGATGATGACCCCGGCCACCATCGCCGCCTTCGCGGAGCTTGGCCTCACGGCCTCCGTGCAGCCCGCCTTCGACGCGCTGTGGGGCGGAGAGGAGGGCATGTACGCCGACCGGCTCGGCGCCGGGCGCGCCCGCACCCTCAACCCGTACGCGGCCATGCTCAAGGCCGGCGTCCCGCTCGCCTTCGGCTCCGACGCCCCGGTCACCCCGCTCGACCCCTGGGGAACCGTCCGGGCGGCCGCCTTCCACCACACACCCGCCCACCGAATCTCCGTACGGGCCGCCTTCGCCGCCCACACCCGGGGCGGCTGGCGGGCCCTGGGTCGCGACGACGCGGGCATCCTGGTCCCCGGCGCACCGGCCGACTACGCGGTCTGGGAGACCTCCGAACTGGTGGTCCAGGCCCCCGACGACCGGGTCGCCCGCTGGTCCACGGACCCCCGCTCCGGTACCCCCGGCCTGCCGGACCTGACCCCCGGCGGCGAGCTGCCGGTCTGCCTGGCCACCGTGGTCGGCGGCCGGGAGGTATTCGTACGGCCACAGGGGTGATCCGGGGGGCCGTGGCTCGGTGAGGGCGGCCGGACCCGGATAGGTTCGGCCGGGTCCACCACCGGACGTCCGAACCGGCCGGAGCCGTTGGCTCAGCCGCGCCCGCGCCTCGGGGGCGAGGGAAGGTTTCGCCGGAAGGGTGTCCCCCTGCTCCGTAGGAGCTCGGGGCGGGTGGCCTCAGATCGGGGACCTGCGGTCCAGTAGACAACGGTCAGGCGGCCCGCGGCCAGCGGGAGCCGGTCCGGCCCGAAGGACCGCGGGCCCCGATCGCTGTTCTAAAATCATCCTCTGCGACACGACGTACTGGATGTGCGAGAACGCAAAAGGGGAATCAGTGAGCGACGGCGGACAGCGAAGCTACGGACCGCTCGGCACGGCCTTGGTGATCATTCCGACCTATAACGAGGCGGAGAACATCGGGCTGATCGTCGGCCGCGTCCGCGCGGCTGTGCCCGGGGCCCACGTCCTGGTCGCGGACGACAACAGCCCGGACGGCACCGGAAAGCTCGCCGACGAGCTGGCGGCCACGGACGACCAGGTCCACGTCCTGCACCGCAAGGGCAAGGAAGGGCTCGGGGCCGCCTACCTGGCCGGCTTCGGCTGGGGCCTGGAGAACGGCTACGGCGTCATCATCGAGATGGACGCCGACGGCTCCCACCAGCCCGAGGAGCTGCCCAGGCTGCTCACCGCCCTGGAGGGCGCCGACCTGGTACTGGGCTCCCGCTGGGTGCCGGGCGGCCGGGTCGTCAACTGGCCCAAGAGCCGCGAGTTCCTCTCCCGGGGCGGGTCCACGTACTCCCGGCTGATGCTGGACGTCCCGATCCGCGACGTGACCGGCGGTTACCGCGCCTTCCGCCGCGAGACCCTCGAAGGGCTGGGCCTGGCCGACGTGGCCTCCGCCGGCTACTGCTTCCAGGTCGACCTGGCCCGCAGGGCCGTGCGCAAGGGCTTCCGGGTGGTCGAGGTGCCCATCACCTTCGTCGAGCGCGAGTTCGGCGACAGCAAGATGAGCAAGGACATCGTGGTGGAGGCCCTCTGGCGGGTCACCCAGTGGGGTCTGAAGGAGCACGCCGGCAAGCTCTCGGACAAGGTGTCCAGCAAGCTGACGGGCAAGGTCCGGTCCCGCTAGCCTGCGCCGGGGGGCGGTCCCGCCACCCCTAGGGGATGTCCGGTACCTCCGGCTGAGGACGCTTTTATATCGGCCCAGGCACACTGGTGATATGACGACCGGAGTCCCGACCTCTACGGCCCCCCGGCGGCGTTCGCCCGCCCGTACGTACTTTCCCCTGGCCATCGCGGCCTGGCTGATCCTGGAGATCTGGCTGCTCGGCCTGGTCGCCGGAGCGCTCGGCGGCGGGGGCGTCGCCCTGCTGCTCGCGGGCGGCCTGGTGCTGGGTGCGGTGGTCACCAAGCGGGCCGGGCGGCGTGCCTTCAAGAACCTGACGGACACCTTCCAGCAGGCCCAGGCGGGCCGGCAGCCGGCCGCACAGCAGCCCGGCACGGGCAACGGCCTGACCATGCTGGCCGGTCTGCTCCTGATGATGCCGGGCCTGCTGTCCGACGCGGCGGGTCTGCTGCTCCTGCTCCCGCCCGTCCGCGCCTGGATCGGCCGCCGGGCCGCCCGCTCGCTGGAGCGGAAGATGGCCTCCGCGCCGGCCGGCACCTTCGGGGAGGCCTTCCAGCAGGCCCGTATCCGCTACCCGGACGGCAAGGTCGTCGCGGGCGAGGTCATCCACGGCGAGGTCATCCGCGAGGACGGGCCGCAGCGGCCCGACAGCGGCTACCGGCCGCCGCTGACCCCCTGACGGACCGGGCGGAACAGGGCAACAGAAAGCCGAGGGGCCCCGCCACACACTGTGTGTCGGGGCCCCTCGGCTTCGTACTGTCTTACTGGTACTGCGGTGCCGCTGTGTGGCGTCCGGCTGTCAGGCGGACTTGCGGCTGTCCCGCGGATGCACGGCAATGTTCATGGCGCCGGAACGAAGGACCGCCAGCCTCTCGGCCAGCACTTCCTCCAGCTCCTCGCGGGTGCGTCGCTCCATGAGCATGTCCCAGTGCGTTCGCGCAGGCTTGCCCTTCTTCTCTTCGGGCCCATCCCCGTCAACAAGGAGTGCCATGGCGCCACACGCCTTGCACTCCCACTCCGGCGGAATGTCTGCCTCAACCGAGAACGGCATCTCAAATCGATGTCCGTTCTGGCATGCGTACTCCACCGCCTGGCGCGGGGCCAGATCGATGCCGCGGTCCGTCTCGTAGCTGGTAACCACGAGCCGCGTACCGCGGAGAGCTCGCTCACTCATGAATCGTGCCTCCCGGGCTTGTCGCCCACAGGACAGGTGTCGCTGTCGTCGTCATCCGGTCAACGTCCGGTCGGCGGTATAGATTCCCGCTCCGGGTCATGCGTCGCCCGTCGTACCGCCCTTTGTTGTACCCACCAGTGCCCGGTTTGTCACATCTGGCAGCAGATGTCACCCAACGTCTTCACTTCATAAGCGCGCAGTAACGGTCCGCCTGGCAGGCCAAAGGCGTACACTACCGGCCCTTAGCTTGAACGTCGAAATTTGTTCCGAATTCGCGTGCCCGTGGCCCGTCTGCCTGTCGGACCCCTGGTCAGATCCGCTCGGGTACAGGATTCCCCGCCGCCTCCACCGCGCGCCGCACCGGCACTCTGGCGAGCAGCACGAAACCCAGTGCGAAGAAGACCACCAACGAGATGATCGCGTCCCGGTAGCTGCCCGTGACCTGGTACGTGAGCCCGAATACCAGCGGTCCCACCCAGCTCAGCCCCCGGTCGCTCATCTCGTACGCGGAGAAGTACTCGGCCTCCTTGCCCGCCGGCACCAGGTGCGAGAACAGCGAGCGGGACAGCGCCTGGCTGCCGCCCAGGACCAGCCCGATCATCGCGGCGAGTACGAAGAACCACGCCGGGGTCCGGGCCGGCAGGAAGTATCCGGCGGCCAGCGTGACGGCCCAGGCGGCCAGCGATCCGAGAATCGTCCGCTGGGCGCCGAACCGGACGGCCAGCCGGCCCATCCCCAGCGCACCCGCCACCGCCAGCACCTGCACCAGCAGCACGGCCACGATGAGGGTCGACTGCTCGAGCTCCAGCTCCTCCGAGCCGTAGACGGAGGCCTGGGAGATCACGGTCTGCACGCCGTCGTTGTAGATCAGGTACGCCAGCAGGAACGACAGGGTCAACGGATAGCGCCGCATGTCCTTCAGCGTGGCCACGAGCTGCTTCCAGCCGCTGACGGCCGGCCCCTTCCCGGGCTCCCGGACCACGGCCCGGTCCCGCAGCCGGCGCAGCGGGATGATCGCGAAGGCCCCCCACCACAGCCCCGCCGAGGCCAGGCAGATCCGTACGGCCTCGCTCTCGGAGAGCCCGAAGGAGTCGTGGCCCTGGTAGACCACCAGGTTCAGTACGAGCACCAGGGCGCCCGAGGTGTACCCGAAGGCCCAGCCCCGCGAGGAGACGGTGTCCCGTTCCTCCGCGGTGGAGATCTGCGGCAGATAGGCGTTGTAGAGCACCATCGAGACCGCCAGGGAGGCGTTGGCGACGATCAGGAGCAGCCCGCCGAGCAGATAGCGGTCACCGCCCAGGAGGAACATGCCGGCGGTCGCCGTCGCGCCCGTGTAGGCGGCCGCCGCCAGCAGCGGCTTCTTGCGGCCGCTGCGGTCGGCCAGGGCGCCCACCAGAGGCATGATCAGGACCGCCACGATCACCGAGGCCGACACGGTGTACGCGAAGTAGGAGCCCGCGCGCACCGGGATGCCCAGCGGATGGACGTACCCGTCGGAGTCGGCGGCGGCCTTGGCCACCGCCGTCAGGTACGGCCCGAGGAACACGGTGAGCACGCTCGTCGAGTAGACGGAGCAGGCGAAGTCGTAGAAGTACCAGCCGTGCTGCTCGCGCTTGCGCGCCGCCGCGGCGGCCGATCTGCCGTCCTCGGCCCCCGGTTCCGCGTCTTCGGTCGTCTGCGCACTCATTGGTTCCCCCTCGCTGGTCCCCGTACCGCCGCGACCGCCGCCACCTGGCGCGCAGCCGAACGGGCCGGTCAGGCCCAGGCTCCGCGCCGGTCCAGCACCGTGCGCAGGATGTCGATCCGGTCGGTCATGATGCCATCGACTCCCAGATCCAGGAGGGCCTCCATGCGTTCCGGTTCGTTCACGGTCCACACGTGCACCTGGAGCCCCCGCTCGTGGGCCGCGCGCACGAACCGCCGGTCCACCACGCGGACGCCCGCCTGGGTCTCCGGTACCTGCGCCGCCACCGCGCCCGCGCGCAGCGCGGCGGGGATCGCGTACGACCGCAGCCGCAGCCCGACCACCCCCAGCACCCCGTACGAGGTTGCCAGGCGCGGACCGGCGATCTTCTGGGCCCGGGCGACCCGGTTCTCGGAGAAGGAGCCGACGCACACCCGGTCCCAGAGCCCGGCCCGCGCGATCAGGTTGAGCAGCGGGTGCAGGGCGGACTCGTCCTTGACGTCCACGTTCCACCGGGCGTCCGGGAACTCCTCCACGAGGTCCTCGAACAGTGCGAGGGGCTCGGTCCCGCCGGCCCGGACCTCGCGGATCCGGCTCCACGGCAGCTCCCGGATGCGCCCCTGCCCGTCGGTGACCCGGTCCAGGGTGGAGTCGTGGAAGGCGACCAGCTTCCCGTCGGCGCTCGCGTGCACATCGGTCTCGAAGTACCGGTAGCCCGCGGCGGCCGCCCGCCGGAAGGCGGCGGCGGTGTTCTCCAGCCCGTCCGCGGCCCCGCCGCGGTGCGCGAAGGGGATCGGACCCGGGTGGTCGAGGTAGGCGTGGGACAGGCGTACGTGCGTCACCGCGGCAGTATGCCCGCTGTTCCCGCCGGACCGGGAGCGCCCCCGTGTCCGGCCGGTGAACGGCCTGCCCCGCCCACCCCGGGGTCTCCCTCGGCACTTATAGGGCCCCCTTGGCCCGGCATCGGGCCGCCCCGTGGCACTCTGGACCGGAAGAATCGATCCAATGCCGACCCCGAAGGGCCGGCAGGGGCCAATTTCGCGGAAGTGGACCGGAACACATGGCGCAGTGGACCTCGGCCGTCGGTGCCGCACAGCTCGGCCGGCTCATCACCTCCCAGCAGGGCCGGGCCGCCGTGGCCGGCGGCCGCAAGCTGCCGGCGTACCGCACGCTCGCCGACGGCATCCGCCTGCTCGTCCTCGAAGGTCGCATCCCCGTCGCCGCCCGGCTCCCCGCCGAGCGCGAGCTGGCCGTCGCGCTCGCCGTCAGCCGCACCACCGTCGCCGCCGCCTACGAGGCGCTGCGCGGCGAGGGGTTCCTCGAATCCCGCCGGGGCGCGGGCAGCTGGACCTCGGTGCCCGCCGGCAACCCCATGCCGGCCCGCGGCCTGGAGCCCCTGCCCCCCGAGTCCCTCGGCTCGATGATCGACCTCGGCTGCGCCGCCCTCCCGGCCCCCGAGCCCTGGCTCACCAAGGCCGTCCAGGGCGCCCTGGAGGAACTCCCGCCGTACGCCCACACCCACGGGGACTACCCGGCCGGACTGCCCGCGCTGCGCCGCACGCTCGCCGACCGCTACACCGAGCGCGGCATCCCGACCATGCCCGAACAGATCATGGTCACCACGGGCGCGATGGGCGCCATCGACGCCATCTGCAGCCTCTTCGCGGGACGCGGAGAACGGATCGCCGTCGAATCCCCGTCCTACGCCAACATCCTCCAGCTCATGCGCGCCGCCGGTGTCCGACTCGTGCCCGTCGCCATGGGAGAGGGCCTGACCGGCTGGGACATGGACGTCTGGCGCCAGGTGCTGCGCGACTCCGCCCCCCGCCTCGCCTACGTGGTCGCCGACTTCCACAATCCGACCGGGGCGCTGGCCTCCGACGAGCAGCGCCGCGCGATGGTGGAGGCGGCCCGCTCCGCCGGCACCGTCCTGGTCGCCGACGAGACCATGGTCGAGCTCCAGCTCGACCCGGTGCTGGAGATGCCGCGCCCCGTCTGTTCCTTCGACCCGGCCGGCTCCACCGTCATCACCGTCGGCTCCGCCAGCAAGGCCTTCTGGGCCGGAATGCGCATCGGATGGGTCCGGGCGGCCCCCGACGTCATCCGCAGCCTCGTGGCCGCCCGCGCGTACGCCGACCTGGGCACGCCCGTACTGGAGCAGCTCGCGGTCGACTGGCTGATGCGCACCGGAGGCTGGGCGCAGGCCGTGGAGATCCGCCGCGACCAGGCCCGTGAGAACCGGGACTCCCTCGTGGCGGCCGTCCGCCGGGAGCTGCCCGACTGGGAGTTCCGGGTACCGCTCGGCGGTCTGACCCTGTGGGCCCGCGCGGGCGGGCTCTCGGGCTCCCGGCTCGCCGAGGTGGGGGAGCGGGTGGGCGTACGGGTCCCCTCGGGGCCCCGGTTCGGTGTGGACGGGGCCTTCGAGGGGTACGTCCGGCTCCCGTTCACCGTCGGCGGCCCGGTGGCCGAGGAAGCGGCGGTCCGGCTGGCCGCCGCCGCCAGGCTGGTCGCCACCGGAGCGGGCGGCGGCGGAGCGGAGCCGCCGCGCACTTTCGTCGCGTAGGACAGGGCGGGTCGCGTACCGCGGAGGTCCCGGGAAGGCCTACGGGGCGTCCGCCGGCACCTCGGGGATCTCCGAGGCGTCGATCGCCGGTCCCTGGGCCTGGGCGGGCGGCTGGACGGGCTGCAGGATGCGCAGCGGCTTCGTCGGCGTGACGTGTTCCTGGACGGGCTTGGGCTGCGCCTGCCGCTCGGGCAGCAGGTCCAGTACCGCCTGCCGGTGCCCCGGGTGGGTGGCGTCGTCGTACGGGTCCGGCGTGGCGGGCACCTGGAGCCGGTGCACGGGGCCCGCGCCGAGCCGGGCGTACCCGCGCCCCGGGGGCAGTACGGCCGTCGGCGTGGTGTGCGGGGGCAGCCCCAGTACATCGGCGATCTGCTGGATCGTGGCGGCTCCGAGCACCGCGCGGGCCCTCGTGTGCTGCCAGACGGAGTCGTTCAGCAGCTCCAGATGGTCGAACTGCTCGGCCACCACCACGGTGACGTGCGCGGCACGCCCGTGCCGCAGCGGCACCTGGAGCTGGGCGATCGGGTCGGGGGCGCCCTCGGCGGCGGCCAGGTGGGCCAGCACGCTGGGCCGGTCGAGCAGGATCCACAGCGGACGGCGGGTGTCCTCGGGCGCGGGCCGGCCGGCTTCGCGGGCCCGGTGGGTGGCGATAAGACGCCGCTCGGTCTCGCGGGCGGCCCATTCCAGGGTGGCCAGCGCCCCGGTCGGCCCGCACTCCACGGCGAGGACGCCGGCGCGGCCGGACAGGCAGGAGTACTCGCCGGTGCCGCCGCCCTCCACGATCAGTACGTCGCCCCCGTGCCGCAGGGCCTGCAGGGCGATGGAGCGCAGCAGCGTGGACGTACCGCTGCCGGGCTGGCCCACGGCCAGCAGATGGGGCTCGGCGGAACGGGAGCCGGTGCGCCAGATGACCGGCGGCATGTCGCGGGGCTCGTCGCCGTCCAGGACGGGCAGGGTGCGCTGCACGCTGCCGGGGTCGGTGAAGCCGAGCACGGTCTCACCGGGTGAGGTGACGAAGGGCTGGGCGGCGATGCCTGTCGGCAGCGCCGCCAGCACACTCAGGTCGAGCTGGTTGCCCTCCTCGTCCCAGTCGAAGAGATACTCCCGTCCGCGCCCGGACTTGGCGTGCAGCAATGCCTCGATCCGGGCCCGCGAAGCGGCCTCGCCGTCGGTGAAGTAGGCCGGGTAGCGGATGTGGAGCCGGGTGACGCGGCCCGCCTCGTCGAACTCGTAGCCGCTGAAGGCCTTGTCCCACTCCCCGCCGTGGGCGAAGAGGGGGCTGGGGTCCTCCGGAATGGAGAAGTACGGCACGAGGGCTTCGTAGAGGGAGCCGAGCCGTTCGGCCTCGGCATCGCTGGGCCCGGTCTTCACCGGGGTGCGGTCGCGTCCCTGCCAGGCCGCCGCCGCCATGAGGGTGATCAGGGCGGTGAGGGGGCCGTAGGGGACGAGCGCGACCACGAGGACGCAGGCGGCACCCAGGAACAGCGCGGGACCACGCTTGTCCTTTGGGGTGTCGCACCACTTGCGGCGCCCGGCCGAGGCCAGGACGCGCAGGCCGCGTCCGATGGTGAGGAGCGGATGGAGGACGTCCGTGGCGCTGTCGGCGGCCGTGCGAGCGAAGTCGCGGCCCCGGTTCAGCGACACGGTGCCGCTGCTGAGGATTCGGGGAAGTGGGCGCCGGGCCACGGGCGTCTCCTGGAGTTGTGGAAGCTTCGGGTGGGTGCGGTCGCCGGGCGCTAGAGCTTGATCCCGCCGAGAAGGCTCGCGAGGCTCGCCGTACTCGCCGTGATGCTGGGGGCGATGGCGGAGCCGGCGAGAAAGAAGCCGAAGAGCGCGCACACGAACGCGTGCGTCAGCTTCATGCCGTCCTTCTTGAAGAACAGGAAGCAGATGATGCCGAGCAGGACGACACCTGAGATGGACAGGACCATGAGTCAGTTCTCCTGGTGGGTGGGGACAGTCACCATCAGTTCTTCCAGGCTCACAGGAAGTATCAATGCGATAAAAGGTGCATACGGGTGAATCCAGCAATTTTTCACTTGACCGGCCCATCCCGGCTGGCGCGCCTGGCGGGATGGGGGGACGGAGGTCGCAGGGTGATGCGCAAGGTGATCATTGCCTCGGCCCGCGCCTCTCATGTGCAGGTCCGGGCGCTACTCTGACGCTTCACCCGTACGGACGCAGTGCCGTGCGCAGCCCTGCCCGTGAAAGGCGGTACGACCGATGAGTGAGCACGTCGAGGACGGCTCCCGGCGCTCCCAGGAGCCCCAGAACGCCCAGGGCGCCCAGGGCTCCGCGGGCTCCCCGGACGTTCCCGACGAGGACGTCGTCGAGCTGGCCACCAAGATCTTCGACCTCGCGCGTCGGGGTGAGACCGAGACCCTGGCCGCCTACGTCGACGCGGGCGTCCCGGCGAACCTCACCAACGACCGCGGCGACACCCTCGTCATGCTCGCCGCCTACCACGGCCACGCCGACGCCGTCACGGCCCTGCTGGCCCGCGGAGCCGAGGCCGACCGTGCCAACGACCGCGGCCAGACCCCGCTCGCCGGGGCGGTCTTCAAGGGGGAGGAGGCCGTCATCCGCGCGCTGCTCGCCGGTGGCGCCGACCCGAGCGCCGGAACGCCCTCCGCCGTGGACACGGCTCGCATGTTCGCCAAGGCCGACCTGCTGGAACTTTTCGGAGCCAAGTAGTCCGCTTTTGGCGGTTCCTGAGCCGCTCCGTGGCCGGTCCAGACCTCACGGGTTGGTCACGGCAGCCTTAAATGTGGTCGCGGTGCACAAACCGCCTGGGTCATCATGGCGTCGGATTCGATTCGCGGACATGGCGGACGGGCAGGAGCGGGCAGGACACAACGGGTGTCCGACCCCCACACCTGCCGGGGGACCGCCGCCCTGGCCGAGAAGCACCGACGAGAGTGAGAAGGCAATGGTCTACATCGAGCGGAACCTGACGGCGGACGTCCTCGCATGCTGTTACGCGGCCCTGTGAATTCCGATTCCCGGTTGCGTCCCCAGCTTGATTTGAGGCCATTCCCATGTTCGAACCAGTCATAGCGCCGAGCGGCACCCTGCTCGGGCTCCTCCAGCGCGGCCGCGGCGACGGCACGCTGCACGCACTCGCGGCGCCCAGGGCAGAGGCCCTCACGGCGCTCAACCAGTGCGTGGCCGGCGATCCGCGCCAGGACTGGCAGGTCGAGAACCGCTCCCTGTACTACGCACGCCTGTACCTGGACCTCGACGGCCCCCTGGGTGAGATCGAAGCCCACCTCTTCGGCGTCGACGTCCTCGTCGACGAGGACGACCACCGCACGGGCCTCGCCCTGTCCGTCCTGGGCCACCTGGCCTCGTACGGCCGCGACGACGCGCTCATGCTGCTGCGCCGCTACGCCGCCACGGGCGCCAACTGGGCCTGGGCCCTCGACGAGCTCGCCCTGCGCGACGACGACGAGGGGCTGCGCTCCCTGGCCGCCCCCGTCCTCGCCCGCTTCCCCGCCACCGCCGAAGGCGATGCACTGCTGGCCGCCGCGGTCCGCGATGCCTACGAGCCCAGGCCCTGGTGCCTGTGGGAAGAGGCACCCGAAGCCCCCGAGACCGCGGCGCGGCTGAAGGCCGCCCGCCAACAGGGCTCCTTCGACCGCTGGCAGCGCCAGCTCACCTCGCGCGGCCCCCAGCCCGGCTGGGGCGTCCAGGCCGTCTTCGACTGGGCCGCCGACGGACTGCGCCGGGGCACCCCCCTGCACGTCCCGGCCGCCCGCTGCCTCGCCGCCGTAGCCACCCCCGAGGACCGCTCCGCGGTCCTGGCAGCCGCCGCCGGATCCTCCGGCGAGGCCGCCCGCGCCACCGCGCTGCACCACCTGGTCCTCGCCGAGCCGGAGAACCCGGCCGTACTGGACCTCATCGAAGCCGCCGGCGACGAGCCGGCCGTAGCCGCCTACGAGCGCATGTGCGGCCCCGCCGCCGTCGAGCGGGCCCGGCGCTGGGTCCACCGCCCCGACGCCCTCGGAACGGCCGCCGCGACCCTCCTGGCCGCCCGGGGCGGAGCCGAGGACGCCACCTTGGTCCTCGGAGCCCTGCGCAACACCGTCCGCGGCTCCGGCCCGGACTCCACGCCCCTGTTCGCCCTGGTCGACGGAGCCGGCCGGCTCCGGATCGGCTGCGCGGCGCCGGTACTGCGCCACGTCTACCGCGAGACGGCCTCCTCCCACCTGCGGGGCCGCGTCGCGCGGGCCCTGGCGGCGACCGACCCCTCGTTCGCGGCGGGCTTCGCCGTGGAGTGCCTCTGGGACTGCGAGGAGACCACCCGCGAGGTGGCCGCCCACCACGCGGAAACGGCCGACGCCCGCGTCGCCCCGCGGCTGCGCCGCCTGGCGGCCGATCCCGCGGAGGAAGAGGACGTGCAGTCGGCGGTCCGGAGCCGGATCGCCCCGGAGTCGGCGGTGTAGACGGTGTAGACGGCCCGGAGCCCACGGGCCGGGGGCGCCTGCCACCGGCCCCGCGGGGCCCGGGGCGGCCCTCCAGGGGGCCGGGCGCAGCCCGGAACCCCTCGGCCCGTCCGGCGTTGGAGGACCTGGGCCGGGCGATGCCCGGCCGGGCATCGCCCGGCCGGAGCCTGGAGACGCTGGAAGTGCGGGCAGGGGACAGCCCGAGGGCTACCGCTACCGCGAGGAGCCGCGACTCCCCCGTCCGCCGCCCGGACCGGGCTCAGCGCCCCGGCCTGGGCTCAGCGCCCGGCAATCACGAACCGCACGGGCAACCCCGGGCCCGCCTGCGCGGCCGCGTCCAGCGCGGGGCCCGCGGGGACCACGCCGATCACCGGGTAGCCGCC
Organism: Streptomyces sp. H27-H1; assembly: GCF_026627445.1. Lineage (GTDB taxonomy): Bacteria > Actinomycetota > Actinomycetes > Streptomycetales > Streptomycetaceae > Streptomyces. The sequence continues at coordinate 28,032 of NZ_JAPNLJ010000029.1, read as the reverse complement.
GGTCACCGGGTGGTCGGCCAGGAAGACCACCGGGTAGCCGTCCGGGGGGACCTGGACCGCGCCCAGCACCATGCCCTCGCTCGGCAGTTCGCCGCCCCGCGCCCGGACCAGCGGCGGACCCGCCTCCGTGCGGAGCCCGATCCTGTTCGAGGACGCCGAGACCCGGTACCGCGCACGCAGCAGCCGGCCCGTCACGGATTGGGCCGTGAACCAGTCCGCCCGGGGCCCCAGGCGCAGCGGGAGCACGAGTTCCGCGGGCGGGCCCGGCACCGCGAGGGCGTCGGCCCCGGCCACCGGGTCGGGTCCGGCCGGCCCCACAGGCAGCAGCACCCCGGCCGACAGCGCCGGCGGGCCGAGGCCCGACAGCAGATCGGTCGAGCGACTGCCGAGCACCGGCTCGACCGCGAACCCTCCCCGCACGGCCACGTAGGCGCGTACCCCCGACTCCGCCCGGCCGACCTCCAGCTCCGCCCCCGCGGGGAGCAGCAGCGGTGCTCCCCACGGCGCCGGACGCCCGCAGACCCGTACCGCACAGGGCGCACCGGTGACCACCACCGTCACCGGGCCGCCCACCGCCCGCAGTCCCACGCCGTCCAGGGTCGTCTCCAGGGCGGCGGCCCGCGGCGGGTTGCCCAGCAGCCGGTTCGCCAGCGCGTGCGCCCCCGAGTCGAGGGCTCCCGAGCGGGGGACGCCGAGGTGGGCGTAGCCGGGCCGGCCCAGGTCCTGGACGGTGGTCAGCGCGCCCGGGCGTACGACCTCCAGGGCCTTCACCGCGCCACCTGCGCGAACCGCACCCGTACCCCCGGCGCGAACAGCGCGGCCGGCTCGCGCGCCGGATCCCACAGCGCCGCGTCGGTGGACCCGATCAGCTGCCAGCCGCCGGGGGAGGAGCGCGGATAGACACCCGCGTACTCGCCCGCGAGGGCCAGCGAGCCCGCCGGTACCGCCGTACGCGGCGTCGCGCGTCGGGGCAGGTGCAGGCGGGCGGGCAGCCCCGTCAGGTAGCCGAAGCCCGGGGCGAACCCGCAGAAGGCCACCCGGAAGGTGATCGCGCCGACGATGCCCGCCACCTCCTCGGGGCGGACCCCCCACAGCGCGGCCACCTCCGCCAGGTCCGGGCCTTCGTAGCGCACCGGGACCGTCACCGGGGGCGGCCCGTCGGCCGGTGAGAGCGGGGCGACCCGCCAGCGGGCGATCCGGGCCCCGAGGGCGCGAGGGTCCCGTACCCCGTCCAGCAGGACGGTCCGGGCGGCGGGCACGATGTCCCGTACGCCGCCCAGCTCACCCGCGTCCCGCCGCCGCAGCAGTTCCGCGTGCAGCGCGGCCACCTCCTCGGCGGAGTCCACCTCCAGCAGCAGTGCCTCGGCGCCGGCTTCCAGCACCCTCACGCGAAGGCCTCCACCCGCACCCCGGCCGCGCCCAGTGCCCCGCGGACGCGCCGGGCCAGGTCCGCGGCGCCGGGGGTGTCCCCGTGCACGCACAGGGATCGGGCGGCGACCTGGATCCGGGAGCCGTCGGCGGCCGTCACCGCGTGCCCGGCGGCCAGGTCCACCGCGCGGGACACCACCGCGTCCGGGTCGTGGACCACGGCGTCCGGCTCACCGCGCGGGACGAGGGTGCCCGCGGGGGTGTAGGCGCGGTCGGCGAAGGCCTCCGGGACGGCCGGCAGCCCGGCCCGCCCGGCGGCGGCCAGCAGCAGGGAACCGGGCAGCCCGAGCACCGGGAGTCCGGCGGGACCGGCCGCGAGCCGGACGCCGGCCACGACGGCGGCGGCCTGCCCGGAGTCGTGCACGGTGCGGTTGTAGAGCGCGCCGTGCGGTTTCACGTACGACACCCGGGACCCGGCGGCCCTCGCGAAGACCTCCAGGGCCCCGATCTGGTAGGCCACCTCGTCGGCCAGCTCACCGGCCGGCACGTCCATGGCGCGGCGGCCGAAGCCCGCCAGGTCCCGGTACGAGACCTGCGCGCCGATCCGCACCCCGCGCGCGGCCGCCAGCTCGCAGACGCGGCGCATGATGGACGGGTCGCCGGCGTGGAAACCGCAGGCGACGTTGGCGCTCGTGACGACGGACAGCAGGGCCTCGTCGTCCGTCAGCGTCCACCGCCCGAAGCCTTCGCCGAGGTCGGCGTTGAGATCGATCACGGGGGTGCCCGCCGGGGTGTCCGGCGTGATCAAGGAAGCCATGCGGTGAGCGTAGAACAGCGCGCGGGCCCCGCTCCCGCCGACGGCCGCGTCCGCCTCGGCGGCGGGCCGTGGGCGATGGCCCGGCCGCCGTCCCCATCGGCCTCGGGGCGGCCGGGAGGATCGGGCGAACCATCCCGTTTGGGATGTTGTCAGGGTCAGCGCCTAGTCTTTGCCCGTGACTCTCCCTGCCCCGGCGAAGCCCCTTCCCTCTCCGGCGTCGGGCCCGGCCGCCGACGAGGGCCTGGCCCGGCGGCTGCGCGCGCTCGCCTGCACCGCCCCGCTGCACGACCTCGACGTACGCAAGGCCAATCTGGCCGGCGAGTACGGGGTCTACGCGATGGCGGAGGTGGCGCTCGCCGCGATCGACCTCGTCACGCTCAACATGGACTTCGACACGGGCGCCGACCACGAGCAGATAGTGGCTCGACTGCTGCCGAGGGTCGCCGCCCAGGCGCCGGCCCGCCCGGCGGCCGAGCACGAGCGGGTGGCCCGCTGGGTGCTGGAGAACCTGATCAACGTCGGCAGTGTCGACCGCGGTTTCCGGGCGATCTACGGCACGTTCGGCCCGGACGGGGTGTACGTCCGCCGCGACTACGACTTCAAGCTCATCGAGGAAGTGCCCGGCTACGGCGGCGCGGTGTACCTGCGCACGACGGACGAGGCCGTCAACGTCCTGGTCGGCGCCCTCGACACGGACGTCACCAGCGCGCAGATCGCCGCCGAGGTCAAACTGGAGGTACTGATCAGCCGGGGCCGGCTCGCCGACGCGCAGCTCGCCGCCGAGCAGGCCCGCTACCGGACCGTCCAGTACGCCGAGACCCTGCGCCGCACGCTGGACGCCACCCGGCGCAACGTACGGGCGGTGGACTGGCTGGTGACGGTCCCCGACATGATCGCCGAGGCCCTCGACCACGTCGCCGACCGCTACCGCCACGAGAACGCGATCCTGACCAACATCCGCAAGGCCCGCGACGAGGCCGAGGATCCGGACAACAAGCGGCGCGCCGCCGAGCTGGTCGACATCGTCAAGGACTGCATCCGCCGCCACACCCAGCTGCAGTCCCGGCTGCTGGACGCCGGCCCGCTCTTCCGCGCCGAACAGGACCGGCAGTCCTTCGCGGCCCCCGCGCCGCGCTCCGGGATCGACCTGTACGGGCAGCTGGTGGCCCCCACACTGCCGCTCCCGGTCGAGCAGGCCGGCCGGGTCACGGACGCCTTCTTCGCCGCGGGCGCGGGCCTGCGGAGCCCCGTCTCCGTACGCGTCGCGGACCTGGTCGAGATCCTGCTGACCCCGCCCGTGGAGCGGGAGCACCTCGGTGCGGAGATGCCGGAGCCGGACCTGATCGCCACCCCCGACGACAGCCGCTTCAGCGAGGAGCAGCTCGCCGCCGCGATGGCCCTCCTGGAACTCCCGTACGACGCCCCGCGCCGGCTGTCCGGCCTGCTGGCCGAGGCGCGCCGGGCCGACGCCGAACTGCCCTACCTGGTCGCCCTGCTGGCCGTGCACGCGGCGAGCCCGGCGGTGGGGACCGCGTACCGCCAGGGCGAGGAACGCCTCCTCTTCGCGGTCGACGACGGCACGGAACTCGACGACCCGGAATTCGGCGGCGCGGACCTCATCGTCGGCACCGCCCTGCTGGACGCGGCCGCCATGACGGCGGACCGCACGGAGGCGGCATGACCCTCCCCTCCCCGGGCCGCGGAGCGCCTCCCCCCACGCCCGGCCGGCCCTCCGCCGCCCACCCGGCCGAGGCCCTGCCCGTCCCACCGCCCCACCCCGCCACCGCCCGAGCCCCGCACCGGGGGACCCGCACACCCGCCCCCGCAGCACTGCCCGTACCGCCGACGCCCCGCGCCGCCCTGGCGCGGCCGCACGCCGGTCTGTTCACGCCGGCCCGTACCGCCCGCGCCTATCCGTCCGGTCCCGCGCCGGCCGGGTCCTGCGCCGCCCTGGCGCCGCCGCAGGCCGGGGCGCTCGGGGCAGTCCGTAGCGGCGGCTGGGCCGGTGCGCCGGCCAGGGCCTGTACCGCCTCGGCTTCGCCGCGCGCCGGGCTGTTCGCGCCGGCCTGGACCGGCCGCGCCGGCCCGCCCGGCCGCGCCCTAGCCAGTGCCTGCGCCGCCCCGGCGCCGTCGGGGGCCCGCCCGGCCGCGCCGGTGCGTACCGGCTGCCCGGCCTTGCAGGACGTCGGGTCGCGGGACCCGGCCCGCCGGTACCGCCCGGGGGTGTGGGGGCTTGCCCCTGCTTTCGGGAAGGGGCGGGGTGGGGTAAACCCTCCCTCCGCCGGAGCCACCCGCACCGCCGCGCCACGCACCACCCGTACCCGCTCCACCCGTACCCGCCACACCCGCACCGCCGAGGAGACGTACCCGTGAGCGACCACCACGCCGAGCACCCCGCGTGGAGCGAGCCCGACGCGCCGTCGGCCCAGGCCCCGGCCGCCCAGGCCACGGCCCCCGTCACCCCGGCGGACGCCGCCGACGCGGCCCGGCTCGTCGCGTTCGGGCTCCAGCCCAAGCTGGTGCCCGCCCGCGACGCCGAGTACGCCGAACTCCTGCGCCGCTACCGCGAGGACCCCGCCTTCGGCCGGCTCGCCGACGCCGTCGCCACCGGCCTCGGCCTCGTCGTCCTGGAGGTGTCCCCCCGCGCCGGAATGGCCGTGGCAGCCGGCGAGGACTCGGTGTTCGCCGTCCGCATGGGCGACTACGCCCGCCGCACCACCGCCGACTCCGCGGACCGCTTCCTGCACGGCCTCGCCCACCTCGCCGTGGCCGCCCTCGCCTTCCCCCGCCCCGAGGACCTCGCCGACGACGGCTACATCGGCAGGATCACCGTCAACGGGGTCGACGCCTTCGTCCGCCAGACCTGCCGCCGCCTGGAGGAGCGCGCCGAGGAACTCGGCGAGAACACCGACCCGGCCTCCGACGCCCCCGGCCTGGAGGCCGCCTGGCGGGTCTACGCCCGCCGCAGCGCGACCGGCGCCACCAAGGACGCCCGCCGCCTGGCCGGCTCCACCACCGGCATCGTCGGCAAGGCCGCCGCCTTCCTCACCGACTCAGGCTTCCTCCAGCGCACCGCGGACGAGGCCGGAGGCACGTACCGCACCACCCCCCGCTACCAGCTCCAGGTCCGCGACATGGCGGGCAGCGCGGCCATGGCCGAGCTCCTCGAACTGGGCGTGGTCGCCGTCAGCGACGGCTCCGCCAGCCTGCTGCCGCCGCCCGAGGGCGACGACCTGGAGCTCGCCGCCGACGCGGGCCTGCCCTTCCACGCCTGAGACCGCCACCCGTCCCCGTACGACCTACGAAAGACCACGAGAGTCCGCCGCCATGTACGAGCTGTCCCGGATCCGCCTCTACTCCATCGGGCCCGCCGGCGCGCGCTACGCCGACACCGTGCTCGACCTGCGCGGAGTCGGCGAGCCGGTGCCCCATCCGGCGCCCGCGCAGGCGGAGTTCTTCGAGGACGAGCCCACCGGCCCGCCGCGCCGCCCCGCGCCCGCCGGCGTGCTCTTCCTGGAGAACGGCGGAGGCAAGTCCGTCCTGCTCAAGCTGATCTTCTCGGTCATGCTGCCCGGCCACCGCAACACCCTCGGCGGGGCCAGCTCCGGCGTCCTGCGCAAGTTCCTGCTGGCCGACGACTGCGGCCACGTGGCACTGGAATGGCAGCACACCCAGACCGGCGAATGCGTGGTCGTCGGCAAGGTCAGCGAGTGGCGCGGACGCCAAGTCTCCAACGACCCGCGCAAGTTCGCCGAAGCCTGGTACTCCTTCCGCCCCGGCCCGGGCCTCAGCCTGGACAACCTCCCGGTGGCCGAGGCCACCTTGGTGCGCCCGCCCGTGGACGGTGCCTCCGGCGCCCAGGGGCGGCGCCGCACGATGAAGGGCTTCCGCGACGGCCTGACCGAGGCCGGCAAGGCGTACCCGCACCTCGAGGTGTACTTCGAGGAAATCCACGACCGCTGGAACGAGCACCTCACCGAACTCGGCCTCGACCCCGAACTCTTCCGCTACCAGCGCGAGATGAACGCGGACGAGGGCGAGGCCGCCGGCCTCTTCGCGGTCAAGAAGGACTCCGACTTCACCGACCTGCTGCTGCGCGCCGTCACCGACACCCGGGACACGGACGGCCTCGCCGACCTCGTCCACGGCTTCGGCAACAAGCTCGGCCGCCGCGCCGAGCTGATGGCCGAACGGGACTTCACCGCAGGGTCCGTGGACCTCCTCACCAAGATCGTCGAGGCCACCGGGGCCCGCTCCCGGCTGCGCGACGTCCACGCCGGCGCCGAACGCCGCACCCGCACCCTCGCCCGGCGGCTGTCCGCACGCGGCGCCGAGGAGCGCGGCCGCGCCGCCGACCTCGCGCAGCGGGTCACCGGCGCGGCCCACCAGGTCACCGCAGCCGAGTCCGCACGCACCCGCAGCGCCGCAGTCTCGGCCGAACTGGCCTACCGGCACGCCTCGCTGGCCCTGACCGTCGCCGACAAGGCCGCCGCCGCGCAGCGCCGCGAACTCATCGAAGCCCGCACCCTGCACTCCGCCTGGCAGGCCGCCGAGCACGTCCTGCGCCACCGCTCCGCCGCCGACCGCTCCGCCCGGGTCGCCGTCGCGATCCTGGAGGCCGAGCGGGACGCCGCCCCGGCGCTCGCGGCCCGGGCCACCGCCGCCACCGAGCTCGTACGGGCCCTGCACGCCGCCGCCGAGCAGGGCGAGCGCGCCGCCAACGAGGAGGAGGAGCGCTCCGCCGTCCTCCAGGAGACCGGCGAGGCCTCCCACCGCGCCGCCACCTCCGCCGCCACGGCCGCCCAGCGGGCCCGCAGCGAGGCCGAGCACCTGCGCGCCCGCCTCGCCGAGGTCCAGCAGGAGACCGCCGAGGCAGTCCGGGCCGGCTGGCTCGACGACACCGCACCCGACGCCGACCCGGCGCGCGCCGCCCTGGCCGCCGCCGACGCGGAGAAGACGGCCGTGGCCGCCTGGGACGAATCCCGCGAGGGCGCCCGCGCGGCGGCCGAGGCAGCCCGTGAGGCCGCCTCGGTGGAATCCCGCGCGGAACTCACCGCCGCCCGCGCGGCGGACGCCGCCGACGCGGCCGAGGCCGCCCACGACGCCGAGCACCGGGCCGCCGAATCCCTCGCCGGGGCCCCGCGCCTGGCCGCCCTCCTGGGAGCCCCGGAGGCCACCGGAGCGCCGGGCACGCCCGGTACGGCCGGGCCCGGTACGGATCCCGGTGCGCCCGGCTCGGCCACCGGTCCAGCCGGGGCCGAAACGGCCCACCGCGCCCCCGGCGGCCCGGGGCGGGTCACTGCCCGGGACACCTCCACGGCCGGCGGCTGCCTCACGGTCGCCGACCTCGACCGGGGCGCCGACGGACTGCGCGAACTGCTCACCCGCACGGTCGCCTCCGCCGAACGCCAGCTCTTCGAACTCCGCACCGCCGCCGCCGACGACTCCCGCATCCTCGGCGCCCTCGGCGACGGCGGACTGCTGCCGCCCGGCCCCGACGTCCTCGCCACCGTCGAGTACCTCGGTGAACACGGCATCCCGGCCCTCCCCGGCTGGCGCTACCTCGCCCAGTCCGTGGACCCGGCCGACCACGCCGCCGTCCTCGCCGCCCGCCCCGAACTCGTCGACGGCGTCGTCATCACCGACCCCGGCACCCACTCCAGGGCCCGCGAGGTCCTCTCCGGCGCCGCCCTGCTGCCCCGCTCCACCGTCGCCGTCGGCACCGCCGCGGCCCTGCTGGCGCCCGTTCCTCCCGCCGGGGACTCCACCGGGTCGGGGATCTTCATCGTCCCGCCGAACCCCGCCATGCACGACGAGCACGCCGCCGACGAGGAGCGCCAGGCGCTGCGCGCCCGCGCCACCGCCCGCGACACCGAGATCCGCGAGCTCGCCGCCCGACTGTCCGGCGACCGCGAGCTCGCCGCCCGCCTCGTCTCCTGGCGCACCGGCTGCCCGCCCGGCCGCCTCGCCGAGCTCGCGGAGCAGGCCGCCGCCGCCCGCGGCTTCGCCGAGGAGACGGACGCCGAGCTCGCGGAGGCCCGTACCGTACGCGCCGAGGCAGACGAGGCCGCCGCGGACGCCACCCGCGTCCGCGACGAGCGCCAGGACACCGCACAGCGCGCCCGCCGTGTCGCGGACGCCCTCGCGGGCCTCGCCTACCGGCTGCGCGAGCGCGCCGGCTGGCAGGCCAAGCTGCGCGAACTCGCCGACGAAGCAGCCGAGTCCGAGGCCCGCGCCGAGGTCTGCCTCGACCGGGCCCGGGCCGCCGACGAGGACCGCCGCGCCGCCCAGCGCGCCGCCGACGACGCCCGCCGCACCACCCGGGCCCTGCGCGCCGAGCGCGCCGAGATCGCCGGCGCCCCCGATCCGCTGCCCGAGGGCGACGGCACGGCCAAGGCGCCGCTCCCCGCCCTCCGCGAGGCCTACCGCGCAGCCTCCCAGCTGTACGAGAAGGTCGGCGTCGGCGCCGACCTGCGCTCCGAACAGGCCCGCGCCGAGAGCGACGAGAGCGTGGCACTCGCCGAACTCGACCGCCTCACCAACAAGGTCCGCACCCGCGCCGCCCAGCTGCTCGAAGGCACCGACGGCGCCGACGGCCCCTCCCGGCAGGCCGCGGCGGCCCGCGCCGAAGCCCTCGTGCAGATGCTGGAGACCCGCGCCTCCGCCGCCAGCGAGCAGCTCGGCCGGCTCCGCGGTGAGGCCGAACGGCACGCCCCCGCCGAGGGCGAGGCGCACACCGAGCTGCCCGAGGAGCTGATCCCCGACGACGTCGAGGACGCCCAGGCCATGCTCCGTACCTCCGCCGCCCAACTCGCCGCCCACACCGCCGCCGTGGAGTCCGCCCGCGCCGCCCACGCCGACCTGCTGCGCGCCCACCGCACCGCAGAGGAGGGCGCCGGCGGCTTCGACGAGACCGCCGCCCTGCTCCGCGACCTCCTGCGGGACCACACCCACCAGGAGGACGAGCAGGAGCCGGCGGCGCACCCCGGCAGCCTCGAGGAGGCCCGCCACTCCGCCACCGAGGCCCGCCGCTCGCTACGGGGCTGCGCCGCCGACCTGTCGGCCGCCGAGGCCGCCGTCCGCGAGGCGAGCGACATCCTGGTCCGGCACGCCAACGCCAACCGCTACGAGGCGGTACGCACCCCCGCGCGCCAGCAGATCCGCGAACTGCCCGCCTCGGCCCTGCCCGAGCACGCCGCGGCCTGGGCCGTGGCCTTCGCCCCGCGACTGCGCGTCCTCACCGACGAGCTGGCGCAGCTGGAGCGCAACCGGGACAGCATCGTGGACCGGCTGCGCGGCCTCGTGGAATCGGCCCTGGCCACCCTGCGCTCCGCCCAGCGGCTCTCCCAGCTCCCCGAGGGCCTGGGGGAGTGGTCGGGCCAGGAGTTCGTGCGCATCCGCTTCGAGGAGCCCGACCAGGCCACCCTCACCGAGCGGCTCGGCGAGGTCATCGACGAGGCGACCCGCGCCGCCGTGAAGAAGAACAGCACCGCCTCCTTCGGCGAGGGCCGCCGCGACGGCATGTCCCTGCTGCTGCACGGGGTCCAGGCGGCCCTGGAGCCCAAGGGCATCGCGGTGGAGATCCTCAAGCCTGATGCGGTGCTGCGCGCCGAGCGGGTCCCGGTCGGCCAGATGGGCGACGTCTTCTCCGGCGGCCAGCTGCTCACCGCCGCGATCGCGCTGTACTGCACGATGGCGGCGCTGCGCAGCAACGACCGGGGCCGCGACAAGCAGCGGCACGCGGGCACGCTCTTCCTCGACAACCCGATCGGGCGTGCCAACGCCACGTACCTGCTGGAACTCCAGCGGGCCGTCTCGGACGCGCTCGGCGTCCAGCTCCTCTACACCACGGGTCTCTTCGACACCACGGCTCTCGCCGAGTTCCCGCTGGTCATCCGGCTGCGCAACGACGCGGACCTGCGCGCGGGGCTCAAGTACATCAGCGTCGAGGAGCACCTGCGCCCGGGACTGCCGCAGCAGTCCACGGACGGGGAGACGATCCACGGCGAGATCACGGCAACCCGTATGTTCCGCCGCGGCGCCCCTGCTTCTTGACGAGCCCCTCGCCCGGGCCGCCGTGTGAGGGCCCCGGCAGGGCCGTGCGGCGGGGGCCCCGGCCCCACCCGGACCGGACGGCGGCCGTGGGCCCCACGGAGCCCCGTCAGGCCCCCGTACGCGCCCAACGCCCGGTACGGGTCGGTCCCGTCCGCTACGGGTCAGCCCCGCCCGGTGCCGGACGGCGGCGGCCAGATGCCCGCGGCCTCACCGCGCCCGGGTATGCGCTCCGGCTGCCGCACCGGCGCGCCGGGAGCCGCCCGGGCCTCCCGGCGTACCCTGCGCCGCTCGCGCCGCCGGTCCCGCGCCGTACTGCTGGGCTCCGAGACCACTCCGTAGCGCTGGTTCCACGTCTGCCGGGTGATCAGCACGTCGAGCACCCCCCACGTGGCCACGACCGTCCCCGCTATCGCGACCAGCGACAGGGGAAGGGCCAGCCAGGAGCCGGTGACCGTCAGGAAGAAGGTGATCGTGGCGACCGTCAGCGTCACGGCCACGATCAGCACCGCGCGCACGGCGGATCTCCGCACCGTGTCCGGCATCCGCCGCCGCTCCGCCGGCTGTTCCACCCACAGGGGCTGCTCCCCAGGCGCCCCGGCCCCCGCGTCGTCGTCCTCGTACGTCTTCGCCATGCTCAGCTCCCTGCCCTCCACGTGGCAGCTCATGCCCCGCCCCGAACAGCTAGACGCACGAAGCGGCCGAGAGATTCCCGGATCCCGGATGCGCGAGCCGTCCCGAAGTGTCGCGGAACGAAGAATTCCAGCCATCCATTCTGCTGCGGGTACCGAGGCCCCACCGAGTGTCATCTGCCACATATCGGGCCGCACTTCACCGGAACTATCGGACAACTCGTGATCTTCGCCCGGGGGTCAGGCCGAAAACGTCCGGACAGGTCTTCGAAGGTTCGCCGCGGCAGTAGTAGGCTCACGCCGTTTAATTGACGGAACGCCAACCTCCGACAACGGGGTTGAGCTGGGGGAGGCTGGGGAGGCCATGCGCTTTCGCGGGAAGTCCATCCGCCGGAAGATCGTGGCGTTGCTCCTTGTGCCGCTCGTCTCCCTGACCGCCCTCTGGGGCTTCGCAACGGTGATCACCGGCCGACAGGCCGTCCAACTGCTCGGCGTCGCCTACGTCATAGACAAGGTCGGCTACCCGGTGGAGGACGTCGTCCGCGTCATCCAGAAGGAGCGCCGCCAGACCCTCGTGGTCATCGGCGACCCGCGCGCCTCCAACGCCACCACCGGGCTGGACAAGAGCCGCGCGGCGACGGACGAGATGGTGGAGAGGATCTCCGCCGACGCCAGGGACCCCGACCTCGTCGACGAACTCACCCCGGGCGCCGCCGAGCGCCTGAGCTCCATCCTCGAAGCCTTCCGCAGCATCGGAGCACTGCGCAGCGCGGTGGACGGGGGCTCCCTCGACACCAATCAGGCCCTGGAGCTCTACAACCGGCTCGTGGACCCCTGCTACGAGTTCCTCATGAACCTCCACGCGCTCCAGAACGTGGAGATGGACAAGCAGGGCCGCGCCCTCGTCGGCGTCACCCGCGCCCGCGAGACGCTCTCGCGCGAGGACGCCCTCGTCGCCGGGGCCCTCGCCGCCCGCAACGTCAGCCAGGCGGACATCCGGCACGTCTCCGACCTCGTGGCCAACCGCAAGCTGCTCTACGAGTTCAACCTCGCGATCCTCCCGGCCTCCGACCGGGAGCAGTTCGAGCAGTACTGGAACAACCCGGAGAGCCGCTCCCTGCGCGAGGCAGAGGAACGGTTCCTCGTCCAGGGCCCGACCCACAGCCCGCGCAACGTGACCGCGGCCCAGTGGGACGAGGCCGCGGGCAAGGTGCTCGAAGAGCTCGCCGTCATGGGCACCGCCGCGGGCGACCGCTACCAGGAGCGCGTAGAGCCCGTGGCCATGGACGTCCTGGTCCAGGCCGCCCTCGCCGGCGTCCTCGGGTTCATCGCCCTGATCGTCTCCCTCGTCCTGTCCGTACGCATCGGCCGAGACCTGATCCGCGACCTGTCCCGGCTCCGCAAGGAGGCCCACGAGGTCTCCGGCATCCGCCTCCCCGGCGTGATGCGCCGCCTCGCGGCCGGCGAACACGTGGACGTGGAGACCGAGGCCCCCCGCCTGGAGTACGAGAAGGACGAGGTCGGCCAGGTCGGCCAGGCCCTCAACTCCCTCCAGCGGGCAGCCATCGAGGCCGCCGTCAAACAGTCCGAACTGCGACGCGGGGTCTCCGAGGTCTTCGTCAACCTGGCCCGCCGCAACCAGGTGCTGCTGCACCGCCAGCTCACCCTGCTCGACACCATGGAGCGGCGCACCGAGGACACCGAGGAGCTCGCCGACCTCTTCCGCCTCGACCACATGACCACCCGCATGCGCCGCCACGCCGAGGGCCTGGTGATCCTCTCCGGCGCCGCGCCCTCCCGCCAGTGGCGCAAGCCCATCCAGCTGATGGACGTCGTACGGGCGGCCGTCGCCGAGGTGGAGGACTACGAGCGCATCGAGGTACGCCGGCTGCCGCGGCTGGGCATCGCCGGCCCGGCCGTGGCCGACGTCACCCACCTCATCGCCGAACTCCTGGAGAACGCCACCGTCTTCTCCCCTCCGCACACAGCGGTCCAGGTTCTCGGCGAGCCCGTGGCCAACGGCTTCACCCTGGAGATCCACGACCGCGGCCTCGGCATGACCTCCGAGGCGCTGTTCGACGCGAACCTCCGGCTCGCCGAGACCTCCGAGTTCGAACTCTCCGACACCGACCGGCTCGGCCTGTTCGTGGTCAGCCGCCTCGCGCACCGGCACGACGTCAAGGTGCGCCTCCAGATCAGCCCCTACGGAGGCACCACCGCGGTGGTCTTCCTCCCGGTGGCCCTGCTGACGGAGGCTCCCGAGACCAACGGCGCCGGCATTCGCCTGGCCGGTGGCAGGGCGATCGGCGGCCCGGCCGGCTCAGCCCGCCCGAAGGTCGTCGTCGAGAGCGCCGGCGCCGACCGCGGGCTCCCGTCCGGCGCCGGACTGCGCGGCCCCGTCGAACTGGAGGCCCCGATCGGCATGCTGGGGCTGGACGAGCCCGGCCCGGCCCTGGAGGACGCCCCCACCGGCAGGGCGGGCGCCACCGGGCTCGCCGCGGTCTCCGGAGCCAGGGGCAGGCCCGCCATGGCCACCCTCGACGACGAGACCCCGCCGAACGGCTTCTCGCGCAGTTCCCTGCTCGGCCTGCGCCCGGCGGGCCGCCCGCACACGGAGCGGCACACCGACCACGGCGGTCCCCGGAAGATCGAGCGCGTGGCGGACCGGATGGGCGAGAGGGCCGCGGACGGCTCGGGCGACCGCGCGGGCCTCTGGAAGGGCGACCGGTCCGCCGAGACCCCCGCCGAGCGGGGCGGTGCCCGTCTCGCCGAACGCGACGCGGGCCGGGAAAGCCTCCGCGACCGCAACCACGACCGGGACCGCGACCGGAGCCGTGAGCGCCGCGACCGTGACCACCGGGACCGTGAGCCCCTGCCGCCCACCGGCCCGGTCCGCCTGGAGTCCGCGCGCGCGGACTCCACCCGCCCCGACGGTCCCCGCTCGCCGGGCGCCGTGCCGCTCCCGCGTCGCCGGCCCGCCCCGACCCTGGTCGCCGACCACGGCCGCCGCGTCGAGCCCCGTCCCGTCTCGGCGGTCCCGGACCCCGCGCAGGAGGGGCTGGTCCCGAACGCGCCGGCGCACGCCGCGACCGCGCACTCCGCCCCGGCTCCGTCCGGGCCGCTCCGGCCCGGTCCGGCGACGCAGGGTCCGGGCAAGGCCACGACCCTGCCCCGCCGGATCCGACAGGCCAACCTCGCGCCCCAGCTCAAGGAGGGCCCGGCCCCCGCACCCGCCGAAGCCGCCGCCGACCGGGGGGCCGACCGCGACGCGGAGGACGTACGCCGGCGCATGTCCTCGCTCCAGCGCGGCTGGACCGCGGGCCGCGACCATCACGCGCGGCAGCAGGCAGAGCAGGCAGAGCAAGCAGATCAGTCGGCGCAGGCAGAGCAGGCCGGCCGGACACGGCAAGCGCAGCAGAACGCACCACACCAGTCCGCGACCGAGGCCGGCACCCCTGCCGCCACCGGTTCCGGATGCGAGAACGAAGGGGACGGTCGATGACCGCACCGCAGTCCGGCAATGACACCAGGGGCCGTGGCTCCGGCCCGCTCAACTGGCTCCTCGACGAGCTCGTCGACCGGGTCGCCAGTATCCGCAAGGCAGTGGTCCTCTCCGGCGACGGTCTGCCCACCGGCAGCTCCAAGGACCTCACCCGGGAGGACAGTGAGCACCTTGCCGCGGTGGCCTCCGGCTTCCACAGCCTGGCCAAGGGCGTCGGCCGCCACTTCGACTCCGGCAAGGTCCGCCAGACCGTGGTCGAGCTGGACGAGGCGTTCCTCTTCGTCATGGCGGCCGGCGACGGCAGCTGCCTCGCGGTGTTCGCCGACGCGGACTCCGACGTCGGCCAGGTCGCGTACGAGATGACCCTCATGGTCAAGCGCGTCGGAGACCACCTGGCGACCGCCCCGCGCACCGGGCTGCCAGCCGGAGGGTGAGATCGGACGGCATGAGCGATTCCGACAAGGACCAGCCCGCCCACACCCCCGCCGCCGCGTCCGACGCCGCCTGCGACCAGTGGTTCGACGATGACGCGGGTCCGGTGGTGCGTCCGTACGCGATGACCCGCGGCCGGACCAGCCACGCCGGACAGCACCGGCTCGACCTGATCGCGCTGGTGGTCGCGGAATCCGCGGCCGAGGACCCGGTCTGGGACGCGACCTTGTCCCCGGAACACGCCCACATCCTCGGGATGTGCCGGCTGCGCCCACAGTCCGTCGCGGAACTCGCGGCCGAGCTCGATCTCGCGGTCGGGGTCGTCCGCGTCCTGATCGGCGATCTCGTCGACGACGAACTGGTACACGTGACCCGGCCGGTCCCCCCGGCCGAACTGCCCGACGAATCCGTACTGCGTGAGGTGATCGATGGCCTTCGGGCGCTCTAGCCGCACCGGCGCCATGCATGCCGTGACGCCGGTAGAGCCGCTGACCTTGAAGATCCTGGTCGCGGGCGGTTTCGGGGTGGGCAAGACCACCCTGGTCAGTGCAGTGAGCGAGATTCGACCGCTCCGGACGGAGGAACGCCTCTCCGAGCCGGGCCGCGGTATCGACGACATCGAGGGAGTGGAAGGCAAGAGCACGACCACCGTGGCCATGGACTTCGGGCGCATCACCCTGCGCGAGGACCTGGTGCTGTACCTGTTCGGCACCCCCGGACAGGACCGTTTCTGGTTCCTGTGGGACGAGTTGGCCCAGGGCTCGCTCGGCGCGGTCGTCCTCGCGGACACCCGTCGGCTGGCCGACTGCTTCGCCGCCATCGACTACTTCGAACGGCGCGAGATCCCCTTCGTGGTGGCAGTGAACTGCTTCGCCGGAGCCGACCAGCACCCCGTGGTGGCCGTTCGGGAAGCCCTGGACCTCACTCCCGAGGTGCCGGTGCTGCTGTGCGACGCGCGGGACCGGGAGTCGGTGAAGGACGTCCTGGTGGGGGTCGTGGAACACGCGATGACCCTGGCCAGGGCCCGCCGCCGGAGCCTCACGGCGGAGGCCTAGACATGGAGGCGGCCCGTACCCCCGCCGACTGGGGTACGGGCCGCAGCTCTCATGGGGGGATCGGATGTCCCGGTGGCGGCCCGGGACCGTGGAGAGAGTGTGAACCCGTCACCGGGGGCCGTCAAGCGTTCGGACAGCAGCCCCTGTTCACCGGTCCACCGGTCCCCGCTCCACAGCACTAGCGCACGGCGACGACCGCAGATCCGTGCCCGAACAGCCCCTGGTTGGCGGTGATTCCGGCCCGCGCTCCCGCCACCTGCCGGTCCCCGGCAGTGCCCCGGAGCTGCCAGGTCAGCTCGCACACCTGGGCGATGGCCTGCGCCGGCACCGCCTCCCCGAACGACGCCAGTCCGCCGCTGGTGTTGACGGGGATCCGCCCGCCGAGCGCGGTCGCGCCGTCCCGCACGAGCTTGGCCCCCTCGCCCTCACCGCACAGGCCGATGTCCTCGTACCACTCCAGCTCGAGCGCGGTGGACAGGTCGTAGACCTCGGCGAGCGAGAGGT
This sequence comes from Streptomyces sp. H27-H1, assembly GCF_026627445.1. Taxonomy (GTDB): domain Bacteria; phylum Actinomycetota; class Actinomycetes; order Streptomycetales; family Streptomycetaceae; genus Streptomyces. The sequence continues at coordinate 11,670 of NZ_JAPNLJ010000029.1, read as the reverse complement.
CGTCCGGCCCGAGACCCGCCTCCTCGTACGCGGCCCGCGCGATCGAGGCGCGGAAGGAGCCGGGCACGGGGACCGCGGCGGTCGTCGAGTCGGTGGCGATGTCCGGCAGGTCCAGGACGGTACGGGGATACGTGGGCGTCACCGTGGACACCGCCCGGATCCGCACCGGGTCCGCGATCCCCCGGGAGCGCGCGAAGTCCATGCTGCTCAGCACCAGCGCCGCGCCCCCGTCGGAGGTGGCGCAGATGTCCAGTAGCCGCAGCGGATCGGCGACGATCGCCGAGGCTGCCACCTCCTCGGCCGTCACGGCCTTGCGGTAGCGGGCGTTCGGGTTGAGCAGCCCGGCCGCCGCGTTCTTCACCTTGACCTGCGCGAAGTCCTCACCGGTGTCCCCGTAGAGGGCCATGCGGCGCCGGGCGTACAGCGCGAAGTACGCCGGGTTGGTGGCCCCCAGGACCCGGAAGCGCAGCCAGTCCGGGTCGTCCGGCCGGTCGCCGCCCGCCGGTGCGAAGAACCCCTTCGGGGCGGCGTCCGCACCGACCACCAGGACCACGTCGGCCAGGCCGGCCATGATCTGCGCCCGGGCCGCGCCGATGGCCTGGGCGCCGGACGCGCAGGCCGCGTAGACGCTGGTCACGCGGGCGCCCTGCCAGCCCAACGCCTGCGCGAAGGTGGCTCCGGCCACGTATCCCGGGTAGCCGGACCGTACGGTGTCGGCCCCGACGATGGACTGCACGTCGGTCCAGTCGAGCCCGGCGTCGGCGAGCGCGGCCCGGGCGGCGGCCCGCCCGTACTCGACGAAGCTGCGGCCCCACTTGCCCCACGGGTGCATACCTGCCCCGAGGACGGCGATGTCGCCCGCGGAGGAGCTCATCCGCTCACCCCCACGGGCCGGAAGTGCCAGGTGGTCCAGGTGGTGCCGGCCTCCTCGTTGAGCACGCCGCCGACCACCTCGACCTCCATGCCGACCGCCAGATCGCCGATGCCCACCCCGGGCGCCGCCTGCCCGAGGACGACCATCCCCTCGGCCTCCAGCTCCACGGCGACCAAGGTGTACGGGGTCCAGGGCGCGTCCGGGTCGGACACGTATGGCGCGGGCGGCCGGTACCGCCCGTCGGTGTAGGACCAGACCCGGCCGCGCGGGGACAGCGGGGTCTCGGCGAGCTCGCCGTCGCCCGGGCAGCGCGGATTGCGGCAGTAGGCGTCCTCGCGCGGGAAGAACACCGCGGCGCAGGCGGAGCACCGGGTGCCGAGCAGACGGAACCCGCCGTCCGCGTCGTCCCCGGTGAACCACCCGCCGACGACGGGTGTACGTGTGCGTTCCAAGACCCCTCCCGAAACCGGTATCTGACGAACCGTCAGGAGTCTGCCAGGGAACGCGCGGGATCGCACCCCCGGGAGCGCACCGGCGTGCACGGGTTCTCCGCGAGCCACTTCCGCGCGATCTCGCCGAGCTCCGCGTCCCGCCCGGCCAGCATCATCCGGATCATCTGCGCGTCCCCGCGCAGCGACCATCCCGGATTGCCGAAGCTGGCCGGATTGTTCCGCTCGATCAGGAAGTGCGCCGGCCACGCCGTCCCGTACCCGATCAGGGGGAGCGCGGCGAGAAAGCGCTTCCGGCCGCGCGCCAGCCCGTAGGTGGTGAGGGCCAGACCGGTGAGAGTGCCCGTGAGGTGGATCCAGCGGGTGGCGGCGCGGGAGTGCATGGCGACGTAGTAGGGCCAGAACTCCTCGTACGAATTGAAAGTCATGCGGGCACGCTACTCAGCGGTGAACGGAGGCGACAGAGACGGGAAAGTCGAAGTACGCGTCCGGGAACGCCTCCGGCTTGTAGGTGAAGTGCCACCACTCCTCGGGCAGGTTCACGAACCCCTGCCCGCCGAGCACCCGCCCCAGCAGCTCCCGGTGTTCGCGGGCCACGCCCGTCACCCGCGGGCTGTCGGTGTGCGCGAGCGGATCGAAGTAGTCGAACGGGGTCCCCATGTCGAGCGGCTCCCGGCGGCCGGCACCGAGGCCCACCAGGGTCACGTCGAGGGTGCTGCCCCGGCTGTGCCCGGACTTCTCGGCGATGTACCCCTCCGGGATCAGCCGGTCCTTCGCCACCTCCGGATAGAACTCCGCCTTGGTCCGCTGATCCGCCCCGTCCCGGGCCCACCGCACGAACCGGTCGACCGCCCGCTGCGGCCGGTAGCAGTCGTACACCAGCAGCGAGTACCCGCTGCGCAACACCTCGCGCTGCGCCCGCCGCAGCGCCTCGGCGGCGGACCGCGCGAGCAGGCAGACCGGCTCGTCGTACCCGTCCACGACCGCGCCGGTGAAATTGCGCGGGGTGGCGTACCGCATCTCCTGCCCGATGCTCGGATCCACCTCCGCGACGACGGCGAAGCCGGCGGCGGGCCCCGGCCCGTCCGCGGCCGCGGGTCCGGACGCGACCGGCACCCCCGCCCCTCCCGCCGCCCCTGCCGCCCCCAGCACTCCGAGCGCTCCCACCCATCCCGCAACGACCGCCATCCGCATGCCCCTTGGCATACCATCGCCGCATGCCGGCGCACCTGAAGGACTCGCACTGCTCCGCCTGTGGAGCCCTGTTCGATGCGGCCGACTGGCCCCGTACCTGCCCTTCGTGCGGGGCGGTCGCCTACCGCAACCCCCTCCCGGTCGCCGTCGCCCTGCTCCCCGTCGAGGACGAGCTCGGCACCGGCCTGGTGGTGATCACCCGCACCATCGAGCCCGCCCTCGGCGGCGTCGCCCTGCCCGGCGGCTTCATGGACTTCGGCGAGGACTGGCGCGAGTCGGTCGTCCGCGAACTCCGCGAGGAGACCGGCATCCACGCCCCGGCCTCCGAGGTCGCCCTCGCCGACACCCACAGCTCCCCGGCCGGCCACCTGCTCGTCTTCGGCCTCCTGCCCGTCCGCCCGGCCGCCTCCCTCCCGGCGTCCGCCCCGACGGACGAAACCACCGGCTGGCACGTCCTGCGCGGCTCGGAGCAACTGGCGTTCCCCCTCCACACGAAGGCGGCCCGCGCCTGGTTCGAGGGCCGGTACGCGTGACCGCGCGTCCGGCCCGGGACTACTCGGCGCGAAGGGCCCCCGGTCCGCGCCGGCCGGCGGGCCCGCGCCTTCAGGGCCCCGGGAGACCCGGGCCCCGACAGGCCCGACCGCCCGGGCCCCGGGTCTCCCCAGGCTGAACGGGCCCGACCCGCACTACCGGCCAGGCTGTGAGCCGCCCCCCTCAGAGCCCCCGCAACACCACTCCCTCCACCCGTTCCCCGGCCCCGTCCTCCACCACCACCGCGTCCCCGGCCCACCGCACCGCGTACCGTTCCACTTCGCCCGGCTCGAAGCCCGGCCCCGGGTCCCGGATCACCACCCCGCCGCCCGTGCGGCCCCGCGCCGGGGCCCACACCTCCAGGGCCACCGACCCGTCGGCCGCCCGCACCGGCAGCAGCGACCCGGCCCGTGCCAGCACCGGGATCCGGTCCGGCGGCGCGTCCAGCAGGATCTGGCCCGGCCCCTCGTGAGCCCGGCCCGTCGCCGTGTCGTACCAGCGCCCGCGCGGCAACCGCACCGCCCGCCGGTCCGACCCGCACTCCAGCACCGGAGCCACCAGCAGCGCGTCGCCCAGCAGGAACGCGTCCTCGCAGTCCCGTAGCGCCCGGTCCTCCGGGGATCCCCACCACAACGGCCGTACGTACGGGGCTCCGGTCCGCCGCGCCAGATGGGCGAGCGTCACGAAGTACGGGCGCAGCCGCTCCCGCTCCGCCAGCACGGCCCGCGCGGCCTCCGTCGTCCGCGCACCGAACTCCCACGGTTCCCGCCGCCCGGCCAGGATGGCCGAGTGGGTCCGGAACAGCGGCAGGTAGGAGCCCAGTTGCAGCCACCGCAGGTACAACTCCGGCGAGGGCGAACCCCAGAACCCGCCGATGTCCGGCCCCGAGTAGGGCACCCCGCACAGTCCGAGGCCCAGTACCAGTGCCAGCGAGGACCGCAGGCCGTCCCAGCTGCTCTCCACGTCACCGGACCACGTGCCCCCGTACCGCTGCATCCCCGCCCACCCCGACCGGGAGAAGAGGAAGGGCCGCTCGGCCGGGCGCAGCCGTACGAGTCCCTCCCAGCCGGCGCGCGCCATGCCGAGGGCGTACACGTTGTGCGCCTCCCGGTGGTCCCCGCCGGCCCCGTCCAGCGCGTGCCGCGCCGACCGGGGGAGCGTCCGGTCCCCGAACGGGGCGAAGGAGACGGGCTCGTTCATGTCGTGCCAGACCCCGGCGAAGCCCTGCGCGAGCCGCTCCTCGTACTGGCCGCCCCACCAGTGCCGAACCGCCGGATCGGTGAAGTCCGGGTACGCGCACTCGCCCGGCCAGACCTCCCCCCGGACCTCCCGCCCCGCCGCGTCCCGTACGAAGGCCCCGTGCGCGCCGACCGCGAGCCCCGAGGTGTGCAGCGGGTCGCCGGCCTTCACCGCCGGGTCGACGATGGAGACCAGCCGGACCCCGCCCTCGGCCAACTCCTTCGCCAGTCCGGGAAGATCGGGGAACCGCTCGCGGTCCACGGTGAAGACCCGGTGGCCGTCGTAGTGGTCGATGTCCAGATGGACGGCCGACAGCGGCAGCCGGTGCTCGGCGTACCCCGCCACGATCCGGCGCACCTCCGCCGCGCTCCCGAACCCCCACCGCGCGTGCTGGTAGCCGAGCGCCCACTCCGGCGGCACGGCCGCCGCGCCCGTCAGCCCGGACCAGCCCTGCAGCACCCGCCCGGGCGGCCCCACCAGCACCCAGCACCGCAAGGGGCCGCCCTCCACGCGCAGTTCGCAGGACCCCGGCCGGTCCGCCCCCGAGCCCGCACCCTCCTCGCCCTCCCGCAGCACCACCCGCCCGTCCCAGGAGTTGTCGTGGAAGACCAGGTGCGTGCCCGCGTCCGCGACCACCAGCTGCACCGGCATCGTGATGTACAAGGGGTCCTCGCCGGGCCCGGACCCGAACCCGCCCTTGGGATCGGTGTTCCACAGCCGGTAGCTCCCGTCCCGCAGCCGCGGCCCCACCGATCGCCCGCCGAGCCCGAACACCCGCGCGTCCGCCGCCACCTCACTGCGCAGCAGCCACCGGGCGCCGCCCGCTCCGCCCGCCGACCCCTCCGGGTCCCCGGCCGCCCGCACGGGCTCCCACCAGCGTGGCGGCAGATCCCGCCGCAGCACCGTCCCGCCGGGCGCGCGCACCTCCACCGCCCCGTGCCGGGACACCGCCACCGTCACCCGCTCGGACACCACCCGCCAGCCGCCGCCGGTGTCCGGCTCCAGTACGGCACGCGGATCGGGCTCCGGCCCGCTGCCGACCACCGCGTACGAGGGAGTGGGCTCGCTGCCGTCCCAGCCCCAGAACACCGCCCCACCCACGGTGACCCGCACCAGCAGCGTCGAACGGGTGAACCGGAGCACCCCACCGCCCGGCCGGGGCTCCGTACCGGTCAGCAGACCCGGCACCCGCGCCCGCTCCACGCCCCGGGGTATGAGCCCCGCCGCGTCCACGCGCCGGTTGCGCCAGGCCGAGCGCCAGGCGCGCCGCCCCTGTTCGCCGCCGAGGTCCTTCACCGCACGCACCAGCCCACGACCGTCCATGGTGCCCACCCTGCCACCGCCACCTGGTCCAGAAGGTGCCGTTCAACTGCCGTTCACCCGCAAAAGGATCACAGCCGACCGCCGATGACGACTCTGGTGCGGATGTCGATCACATGGCATCGTCCCTGTGAGCCGTCGCACGCACACCCCGCGCGCGGTGGCACCGTACGGACACCAGACGCCACACCACACACGACGACACGCACACGAAGCGCGAACCGCTGACGTGACCGGGAGCCGACGCATGACCGCAGCAGCCACCCCCTCCGAGCCCCTCTGGTCCCCGGGCCCCGACCGGATCGCCGCGGCCCGGATCACCGCCTTCCAGGCCTGGGCCGCCGAACACCACGGCGCCCCCGCGGACGGCGGCTACCCGGCCCTGCACAGCTGGTCCGTAGACGCCCTGGACACCTTCTGGCAGGCCGTCGCCGAGTGGTTCGACGTACGCTTCACCACCCCGTACGAGGGCGTCCTCGCCGACCGGTCCATGCCGGGCGCGGTCTGGTTCCGGGGCGCCACCCTCAACTACGCCGAGCACGCCCTGCGCGCCGCCGAGGACCCGGCGCGCGCCGCCGACGCGGCGCTGCTCCACGTGGACGAGACCCACGAGCCCACCCCCGTCACCTGGGCCGAGCTCCGCCGCCAGGTCGGCGCGCTCGCCGCCGAACTGCGCTCCCTGGGCGTACGCCCCGGCGACCGGGTCAGCGGCTACCTCCCCAACATCCCCGAGGCCGTCACGGCGCTCCTCGCCACCGCCGCCGTCGGCGCCGTCTGGACCTCCTGCGCCCCCGATTTCGGTGCCCGCAGCGTCCTGGACCGCTTCCAGCAGGTGGAGCCGGTGGTCCTCTTCACCGTCGACGGCTACCGCTACGGCGGCAAGGAACACGACCGCCGCGATACCGTCGCCGAACTGCGCGCCGAGCTCCCGTCGCTGCGCGCCGTCGTACACATCCCGCTCCTCGGTACGCCGGCCCCCGCGGGCGCCCTCGAATGGTCCGCCCTGACCTCGGGCGACACCGAGCCGGTCTTCGAGCCGGTCCCCTTCGACCACCCGCTCTGGGTCCTCTACTCCTCCGGCACCACCGGCCTGCCCAAGGCGATCGTCCAGTCGCAGGGCGGCATCCTCCTCGAACACCTCAAGCAGCTCGGCCTGCACTGCGACCTGGGCCCCGAGGACCGCTTCTTCTGGTACACCTCCACCGGCTGGATGATGTGGAACTTCCTCGTCTCCGGCCTGCTCACCGGAACCACCGTCGTGCTCTACGACGGCAGCCCGGGTTTCCCCGACACCGGAGCCCAGTGGCGCATCGCGGAGCGGACCGGAGCCACCCTCTACGGGACGTCCGCCGCCTACGTGATGGCCTGCCGCAAGGCCGATGTCCATCCCTCCCGCGACTTCGACCTCTCCGCCGTGAAGTGCGTGGCCACCACGGGATCCCCGCTGCCGCCCGACGGCTTCCGCTGGCTCCACGACGAAGTGGCCGAGGACCTGTGGATCGCCTCCGTCAGCGGGGGCACCGACGTCTGCAGCTGCTTCGCCGGCGCCGTCCCCACCCTCCCGGTCCACATCGGTGAACTCCAGGCAGCCTGCCTGGGCACGGACCTCCAGGCCTGGGACGCCTCCGGCAAGCCCGTCACCGGCGAGGTCGGCGAGCTGGTCGTCACCAGCCCCATGCCGTCCATGCCGATCCGCTTCTGGAACGACCCCGACGGCAGCCGCTACCGCGACAGCTACTTCGAGATGTTCCCCGGCGTCTGGCGCCACGGAGACTGGATCACGATCACCGATCACGGCTCCGTCGTCATCCACGGCCGCTCCGACTCCACCCTGAACCGGCAGGGCGTCCGGATGGGCTCCGCGGACATCTACGAGGCCGTCGAGCGACTCCCCGAGATCAAGGAATCACTGGTCATCGGCCTGGAGGAGCCGAACGGCGGCTACTGGATGCCGCTCTTCGTCCACCTCGTGCCCGGCGCCGTCCTCGATGACGGGCTGCGCTCCCGCATCAAGGCGACGATCCGCGAGGAGCTCTCCCCGCGCCACGTCCCCGACGAGGTGATCGAAGTCCCGGGCATCCCGCACACCCTCACCGGCAAGCGCATCGAGGTCCCGGTCAAACGCCTCCTGCAGGGCGCCCCCATGGCCAAGGCGGTCAACCCGGGCTCGGTCGACAACCTCGAACTCCTGCACTTCTACGAGGAGCTCGCCCGCACCCGGGGCTGACGCCCACGGCCACTGTCAGTGGCGGTGATTACTCTGAGTGAGCAAGTGATCGCGTTACTCAGGGGGAACCATGCCACGCTCGAACGACACCAGGACCGCAGCGACCACGGGACGTCCGGCCCGCAACGGCAGGCGCCGCACCCTGCGCCGCGAAGCCCCCAGTACCGTCGGCCTCCTGGCCGACGCCGGGGACTTCGCGGCCATGCGCGGGTACCGCAGCTTCACCTTCGACGACCACCGCGACTACCTGGACCACGTCGACCGGCTGCTCCGCTCCCTCGCGGCCCAGGGCATCCACACCACCGTCACCCTCTTCGACCCGGAGGAGTACGCCGACTTCTGCGCGGACTACGGACTGGACCCGGACACCTCCGGGGCCCGCACCCGCTTCACCGCCGAACTGGCCGGCGGCGCCGGCGGCCTTCCGTACGCCGGCCAGCCCATCGACGAACTGGTCCCGCTCCTCGTGGACGCGGCCGTCCGGCAGGCCACCTGGGAGTACGCGCGCTCGCTGCTGACCGAAGTGGGCCGCTGCGCCGACTGCGGCGAGGACATCGGGACCGCCTCGATCGAGCGCGCCACCCGAGCGCTCCGGCACCTGGTGGACCGGGCCGGCCCCGGCCACCACCACCTGGTGTGCAGCGTCCCGGCGCGGGAGGAACAGCTCGTGGCGGTGCTCCACGCGGACAGCGGCCCGGGCATCCGGCCCCGGGTCGACGGCCGCGACGGCCTCGACTTCGTGACGGTACTCGCCGCGGGCCTTGCCCTCGGCGGACCCGGGGGACTGGTCCTGCGCAGCACCACCGACAGCGGCCGGGACCGCGTCCACGGCTGGCGCCTGGACCGTGGCCGCCTGGTACCCCTCTCGGCGGCGGCCGTCTTCAACGCCTACTGCACCGACGCCGACACCGGAGATCCCGTGGCCCCCGAGCCCGGCGTCGACTACTGCCCCGGCTACGAGGTGGACGAACCGGGCCCGCACCACTGAGCCGGGCGGACGCCGCCCACCGGGCAACGGCCGAGGGGCCCCCGCCACCGGCGAAGGCCCCTCGAACGTCGACGACACACCATCCGGCTACTCGCCGGACAGCACCGCCTGGGCGGCCACACGGGCCTCCTCGGCGCTGTCCGTGGCACGCGCGGCAGCAGCCGCACGCTCGCACTGCGCGAGGGTGTACTTGGCGAGCGTCGCCCGCACGTAGGGAATCGAAGCGGCACCCATCGAGAGCGAGGTGACACCCAGCCCCGTCAGCACACAGGCCAGCAGCGGGTCGGCGGCAGCCTCGCCACAGACGCCACAGCTCTTGCCCTCGGCCTTGGCGGCCTCGGCCGACATGGCGATCAGGTCGAGCAGCGCGGGCTGCCACGGGTCCTGCAGCCGCGATACGGCGCCGACCTGACGGTCGGCGGCGAAGGCGTACTGGGCCAGGTCGTTGGTGCCCAGCGAGAGGAACTCGACCTCCTGGAGGATCGAGCGCGCCCGCAGCGCGGCGGAGGGAATCTCCACCATGGCACCGAACTTCGCCCGCAGCCCGGCCTCACGGCAGGCGTCCGCGAACGCCTTGGCGTCGATCCGGTCGGCCACCATCGGGGCCATGACCTCGAGGTAGACCGGCAGCCCCTCGGCGGCCTTGGCCAGCGCCGTGAGCTGCGTACGCAGCACGTCCGGGTGGTCGAGCAGCGAACGCAGACCACGGACGCCCAGAGCCGGGTTCGGCTCGTCGGCCGGGGTCAGGAAGTCCAGCGGCTTGTCGGCGCCGGCATCCAGGACACGTACGACGACACGACCCTCGGGGAAGGCTTCGAGGACCTTGCGGTACGACTCGACCTGCTTCTCTTCGGTCGGCGCGTGCTTGCTGTCGTCCAGGAAGAGGAACTCCGTGCGGAACAGGCCCACACCCTCGGCCCCGGCATCGACGGCCGCAGGCACGTCCGCCGGACCACCGATGTTGGCCAGCAGCGGCACCTTGTGACCGTCGGACGTGGCACCAGGACCGGAGGACGCGGACAGCGCGGCCTTGCGCTCGGCGGCCGAAGCCTCGAGCTCGGCCCGCTTCGCCGCGCTCGGCTCCACGAACAGGTCACCGGTACTGCCGTCGACGGCGATGAGCGTGCCCTCGGCGATCTCACCGGCACCCGGCAGCGCCACGATGGCGGGCACGCCCAGCGCCCGCGCGAGGATCGCGCTGTGGCTGGTCGGGCCGCCTTCCTCGGTCACGAAACCGAGGACCAGCGCCGGGTCGAGCAGAGCGGTGTCGGCGGGAGCCAGGTCCCGCGCGATCAGTACGTACGGCTCGTCGCTGTCGGGCACACCCGGCATCGGCACGCCGAGCAGGCGCGCGACGATGCGGTTGCGCACGTCGTCCAGGTCGGCCACACGGCCGGCCATGTACTCACCGGCCCCGGCGAGCAGGACGCGGTAGGCGGCGAACGCGTCGTACACACCGCGCTCGGCGGTGCTGCCGACGGCGATGCGCCGGTCGACGTCCGCCATGAGCTCGGGGTCCGTGGCGATCATCGCCTGGGCCTCGAGCACGTGCTGGGCCTCGCCACCGGCCAGCTGGCCCCGGGCGATCAGGTCGGCCGACACAGCTTCCACGGCCTGACGGGCGCGCCCCTGTTCGCGCTCCGCCTCGTCCGCGGTGATCTGTTTCGCCGGCGGTTCGAGAACCGCCGTGCCCATGTGCCGAACCTCGCCGATCGCCACACCGTGGCTCACGCCGACGCCTCGCAGCGTTGTCTCCATTTCACCTGTCTCCGATTGAGCGGCGGATCCACCCGCCGCGTTGGATGTCCGGTCCGCCCGAGCAGGCGGATACGTCAATGCCAGCCGAAGAGAACGTCTCCGGCCTTCATGTCTCCGGCCTCGACGACGTCAGTGAGGGAGTCGGCAGTCGCTTCCAGCGCCACGATGGGGCAGATGGGGGACTTGCCGGCGGCCTCGACCGCAGCGGGGTTCCAGCGGATGACGGCCTGGCCGCGGGTCACGGTGTCGCCCTTGTTGACGAGCAGCTCGAAGCCCTCGCCGTTGAGCTGAACGGTGTCGATCCCCAGGTGCGTGAGCACACCGTGGCCTTCACCGTCGACGACGACGTACGCGTGCGGGTGCAGGGAGACGACTACACCGTCTACGGGGGACACCGCCTCCGAAGGCTCGCGCACAGGGTCAATAGCGGTGCCCGGTCCCACCATCGCGCCGGAGAACACCGGGTCGGGCACTGCCGCGAGTCCGATGGCGGTCCCGGCAAGTGGGGACGTCACGCTGGTCATGGGGGCCTCCCAGGGGTGGGGCTTCTTCGTGTCGCCGTCACTACCTGTCGCGAACGGCGTACTCTTCAGAAGGATAAGTCACAAGATGTTCGGGTTCGCCGGATGTTGGTCCCGAACTGGACTGGTCCTTCGGCACGGAGACTAGTGGACTAGACCGGTGGACTAGACCATACGCCTGAATCGATTTGCTTGGGATCCGGCAGACCTGTACTGTCGTGACTCCCGCCAGGAAGCCCCGCGTGAACATTTCGCGAACGGCTGATGGACGGGGCTCCTCCTCCTTCTTATTCTGATCTTGATCTCGGCTCCTTTCTGCATGCCTATTCGGCAAAACAGAGAGTGGTCAGAGGGAGAGAAAAGGACTGATAGAGTCGGACTCGCCGGAAAGGGAAAACGCGAAAGCGGATGACCTGGAAGGCGGAAAACAAGTGGGACTGGCTCTGATAGAGTCGGAAACACAAGAACGAAGGAAGCGCCCGGAGGAAAGCCCGAGAGGGTGAGTACAAAGGAAGCGTCCGTTCCTTGAGAACTCAACAGCGTGCCAAAAATCAACGCCAAAAGTTGAT
>NZ_JAPNLJ010000028.1 GCF_026627445.1 Streptomyces sp. H27-H1 | reverse complement strand
TGGACACCATCCAGAGCCTGCTGAACTGCTGGACCGGCGTCTGCACCACCTGCCACCGACCCCTACCCAAACCCCGCCACCAGCGCGAACGCACAAGACCAGACCACACCTAACGGAGTCCTACTAGTGCTATGGCCGGAAAGGTATGCCGCGACGCGGTGAACCTTTCCGGTCACAGCACTAGGCGTCCAGGTGGCCCGTATCGTTCCAGCGCTCCAGCGCGGGCGCCCCGTACGCCCAGCCCAGGACCGACAGCGAGGTCGGGTCCAGGCGGATGCGGGCGCCGAAGGAGGCCTCGAAGCCGAGCCAGCGCGCGGCCAGGGTGCGCAGGATGTGGCCGTGCGCGAAGACGAGGACGTCGCGTTCGGCCGAGCGGGCCCAGGTGACGACCTCGTCGGCGCGGGCCGAGACCTCCGCGAGGGACTCACCGCCCGGGACCCCGTCGCGCCAGATCAGCCAGCCGGGCCGGACCGCCTGGATCTCGGCCGGGGTCATGCCCTCGTAGTCGCCGTAGTCCCATTCCATCAGCGCGTCCCACGGCTCCGCCTGGATGCCGAAGCCGGCCAGGTCGCAGCTCTCGCTGGCCCGCACCAGGGGGCTGGTGCGCACTTCCAGTCCGCGCAGGCTCGCCCACGGATCGCGGGCGAGGCGCTCGCCGAGCAGCTTCGCGCCTCGCTTCCCCTCCTCCAGCAGGGGCACGTCCGTGCGTCCGGTGTGCTTGCCGAGCTGGGACCACGCCGTCTGGCCGTGGCGGGCCAGCAGGATGCGGGGGGCCATATGAGTTCTCCCGGTCGAGGGGGCGAGATGGAGGCACAGCGACGGCCCCGACCATTCGCACGGCTTTGCGGGGATTGCGTCGTCGCTCCATCATCCATCAGATGAACGGCACGCAACCCTTGTCTCTTCACACACGTCATAGGCCGTATGACTAATAGGCGGCAGGCTCCGCGCTGGTGGGCCGAACTGCTGCTCCTGGGACTCGTCTACGCGGCGTACTCGGGCGGCAGACTCCTCGTCCGGGGCGATGCCCAGCTGGCCGTCGAGCACGGGCTCGCGATCCTGCGCCTGGAGGAGCTGCTGGCCCTCGACCTGGAGCGGCCGCTCAACCGCCTCTTCACCCGCCGGGCGGCCCTCGGCATACCCGCCGACTTCCTCTACGCCTCCTTGCACTACCTCGTCACCCCGGCGGTCCTGGTCTGGCTCTACCGGCGCCGCCCCCGGCAGTATCGATTCGCCCGCAGCTGGCTGATGACCTCCACCCTCCTCGGGCTCGTCGGTTTCGCCCTGGTCCCCACCTGCCCGCCCCGGCTGCTCGACGCCTCGTACGGGTTCACCGACACGATGGCCCGGTACAGCGCCTACGGCTGGTGGGGAGGGGAGGCCAGTGCCCCGCGCGGGCTCGGCTCCTTCACCAACCAGTTCGCGGCCATGCCCAGCCTGCACGTGGGCTGGGCCCTGTGGTGCGGGGTCATGCTGTGGTGCTGCGCGCGCCGGCCCCTGGTGCGGGCGCTCGGGGCCGCGTACCCCGCCGTCACCACGCTCGTGGTCATGGGAACGGCCAACCACTATTTCCTCGACGCCGTCGCCGGGGCCGCCGTGATGGGCGCCGGCTACCTCGCCGCCCGCGCCCTGCCCGCCGGTCCCAGCGCGCCCGCCGGGTCCTTCCCGCCTATCGCCCGAACAGCCGGTTTCCGTGGTAAGTCCACGATTGTCGGTGGCGGATGGGAGACTTCCGCGGGTGAGCTCCTACCCGTCCAACGGTCAGCCGCCGCAGACCCCGCCGCCGTCCCCCGGGCCGACGGCGCAGCCGATGGCGTGGCGGACCACGCAGCCGGCGACGCCGCCCCCGAAGACTCTGCGGCAACGGCTCGCTGACCTGCGCGGCCCCGCCGTCGCACCCCGCCCGCTCGACGCCCGCGCGCTGGCGGCCCTCGCCGCCAACCCGGGCTGCGGCAGACGCGCCCTGCTCGACGGCGCCGGCGTGGACAAGACCGTCCTCGCGGCGGCCCTCGGCTCACCCGCCGCCTTCGGCCAGTCGCAGTTCGCCATCGTGCGCGGGAACTCCTTCGAGGCCAAGGTCAAGGCCGACGGCGGAGCCGAACTCCTGCGGCTGGTGTACGAGCACCTCGGCGCGGGGCCGGGCGGCGCGGCCGAGCCACCCGGGCCGGACGCCCTCACGCCCGACCTCACCGCCGCCGGACCCCAGGGCCGCGCCGCCCGCACCGCGCTCGCGCTGCGCGACGCGACCGCCGCCGGGGCCTGGACCCTGCTCGACCACCCCATGCTCGCGCTGGAGGTGGCCGGCTCCCCCGCCTACCTGGAGCCGGACGCGGTCGTCGTGCACCCCGACGGGCGCTGGACCGTGGTGGAGATCAAATCGTTCCCGGTGATCGACGGGTCCGCCGACGCCGCGAAGGTGGGGGCCGCCGCCCGCCAGGCCACCGTCTACGTCCTGGCGCTGGAGACGACGGCCGCGAAGGTGGCCGGCGCCGAGGTCGGGCACACCGTGCTGCTCGTCTGCCCCAAGGACTTCTCCAACCTGCCCACCGCGGCCCCCGTCGACGTCCGCCGCGAGCGCTCCGTGACCCGGCGCCAGCTGGAGCGGCTCACCCGGGTCGAGGAACTGGCCGAGGCCCTGCCGGCCGGGCTCAGCTTCGATCCGGAGCGCTCCGCCGAAGAGCTGACCGAGGCCGTCTCGGCCGTGTCCGCCTCCTACGCCCCCGAGTGCCTGGCCGCCTGCGAGCTGGCCTTCCACTGCCGGGGCCGGGCGCGCGGGGCCGACGAGGTGACCGCGCTGGGCCGCTCCGTACGGGGCGAGCTGGGCGCGCTGACCACCGTCGGGGCCGCTCTCGCGGCGGCGGCCGGCGGCGGCTGCGGCCCCGCCCCCGACCCGGACGACCCCACCGCGGTCGCGCTGCGTTACGCCGCCCGGCTGCGCGCCGAGGCGCTGGAGCAGGCCCCCGCCCGCGTCCGCACGGAGGCCTCCGCATGTCCCTGTTGAGCACCCTGGCCCGGCTGGAGGCCGTCCGCGCGGGCCGGGCCCAGCCGCTGGCGACCGTACGGCACCGGCATCTGAGCGAGCGCCCACTGGTCTTCGTACCGCTGACGACGGCGGGCGAGGCCGGGGCTCCGCTCGGCGCGATGTTCGGCACCGACCGGGAAGAGCCGCGGATCCTGGTCATACCGCAGCCGCGCGACCGGGACATGCGGTGGGAGTTCCTGGCGGAGCTCGCCGGGCACGTGGTGCCGTACATCGACGGGTACGCGGACGCCGTCGAGCCGGTGGAGCGCACCGAGACCGACCCGGAGACGGGCAAGCGGGTCAAGGTGGAGGCCGAGCTGTGCCTGGACGCGCCGCAGCTGATCGTGCCGAGCCGCGCGGGCATCGAGTACGTACGGCTGCTGGGGCGGTCCATGCGGTTCCGGCGGACCGCCGAGGAGGACCCCGAGAACCCGTATCCGGTGCCCACGCGGGTGCCGCTGCTGGGGCGCTGGTTCACGCACCTCGCCGAGCGCTCCCGGGTGCCCGGCTCCTCGATGCTGCTGTCGGCGACCGACCTGCTGTCCCGTCACTGGGCGACCGGCCAGAGCAGTCTGGAGGACCAGCACCTGGGCGCGCTGCTGGCGTGGATCGACCCGCCGGAGGGGACCTCCGGCGCCGAGCGGGCACTGCGTGCGGAGCTCGGCCGGGACGGGGAGGGCCAGTTGCTGCTCCCGCCGGCCGGTCCCGCCACCGATCCGGCCTTCGACAACAAGCTGCTGGCCCCGGCGATCGCGAAGTTCGACGCGGCGCGGGTGACCGAGCCCCGGGACGGGGACGGTCCGCGGTTCGCCGAGCAGGCGATCCACCGGCTCGTCGTGGCCCAGATGCAGAACACCTGGTGGGCGACGTGGCAGGCGCTGGACCTGCTGCGCGAGCTGCCGGCCGGCGAGCGGGCCGAGGAGCGCTGGACCCGTGACCGCTGGTCGTACACCGGCCACCGGGACCGGGTCCGGGCCGGCGAGCCGCCGCAGCCGCGCCGTGACGACGCGGTGACGGCCGCGCAGAAGCTGGCGACGCGGGAGACCGAGCAGGTGCGGCTCGACGCCCAGGAGGCGTTGGACGACGCCCTGGTGATGGCGGGCCGGCGACTCGCGGGCGAGGCCTTCGCCGGGGAAGTCACCGAAGTGCTCATGGAGTGGACCGAGTCGAAGCGGCCGAGCCCGCGCCCGCTGGTGACGGTGGCCACGGAGGACCGGCCGCAGCTCACCGACGGCGGCGCGAAGGTGTACCGCTCGCTGGACGGGCGCCCGCAGAGCGCGCAGTTCGTGCGCTGGGAGGAGGACGGCCGGCTCGTGCTGCGCCTCCTCGACAAAATGGGCCGCGGCAAGGACCCGGAGCCGGGTTCGGTGCCGGAGAAGGGCGACCGGGTGTGCTGGACGCTGTTCGAGCACGACGCGCGCGGCGGCCCGAAGTTGCCGGACCCCGAGCAGACCCCGTGGACCCACGGCGGCCCGCCCGCGCACCTGACCGGCGACGCCCGCGTGCTGCCGCTGCCCGACCCCGTGACCGCCGAGGACCTCCTGTGAGCACCGCTTTCGATCCGGGCGCGGCCGCCGGCCGGGCCACCGACGCCATCCTGCGCGACACCCTGCACGGCGGGGCCCGGGGCGTGGTCGTCGATTCCCCGCCCGGGGCCGGGAAGTCCACCCTGGTGGTGCGGGCGGCCCGGGACCTCGCGGCGGCCGGGCGCCGGCTGATGGTGGTCGCGCAGACCAACGCGCAGGTCGACGACCTGGTGCTGCGGCTGCACGCGAAGGATCCGGAGCTCAAGGTGGGCCGGCTGCACAGCAGCGAGGGCGATGCCTACGATCCGGCCCTGCGCGAGCTGGACTCGGTGGTCCTCTCGGCGAAGCCGGCCGACCTCGCCGGGCTGCCCGTCACCATCTCGACGGCGGCCAAGTGGGCGTGGGTCAAGGACGTGGAGCCCTGGGAGCACGCCATCGTGGACGAGGCGTACCAGATGCGCTCGGACGCGCTGCTGGCCGTGGCCGGGCTGTTCGACCGGGCGCTGTTCGTGGGCGACCCGGGGCAGCTCGACCCCTTCAGCGTGGTGGGGGCCGAGCAGTGGGCGGGCCTGTCCTACGACCCTTCGGCGTCGGCGGTGTCCACCCTCCTCGCGCACAACCCGGACCTGCCGCAGCACCGGCTGCCCGTGTCCTGGCGGCTGCCGGCTTCGGCCGCGCCGCTGGTCTCCCGCGCCTTCTACCCGTACACGCAGTTCCGCAGCGGTACGGGCCCGGGCGAGCGGCGGATGTCCTACGGGGTCGCGGGCGACGGCTCGGGCCCCGACCGGGTGCTGGACGAGGCCGCCGAGTCGGGGTGGGGTCTGCTGGAGCTGCCGGCCCGGCACACGCCCCGGACCGACCCGGAGGCGGTGCGGGCGGTGGCCCTGGTGGTGCGCCGGGCGCTGGACCGGGGTGCGGTGACGGTGGACGAGCAGCCGGGCGGCCCGTCCCCGCTGACGGCCGACCGGATCGCGGTCGGCACCGCCCACCGGGACCAGGCGGCGGCGGTCCGGGGGGCGCTGTCCGCGCTCGGGGTCTTGGGGGTCACGGTGGACACGGCCAACCGGCTGCAGGGCCGCGAGTACGACCTCACGGTGGTCCTGCACCCCCTGTCGGGCCGACCGGACGCGACCGCCTTCCACCTGGAGACGGGCCGGCTGTGCGTACTGGCCTCACGGCACCGGCACGCCTGCGTGGTGGTGGCCCGGGCGGGGATAGCGGAGCTCCTGGACGCCCACCCGTCGTCGGAACCGGTACAGCTGGGCGTGACGATGAAGTTCCCGGACGGCTGGGAGGCCAACCACTCGGTGCTCGCGCACCTGGCGGAACACCGGGTGAGCTGGAAGCCCTGAGTCAGCGGGATTTGCGCGGGGCGCCGAGGCGGGTCCGGAGCAGTTCGCCCACCTCGGCGAAGGTGCGCAGCTGCTCCGGGGTCAGGATGTCGATCAGGTGGCGGCGCACGGATTCCACGTGGAGCGGGGCGGCCGTCATGATCATGGTCACGCCCTGCTCGGTGAGCACCACTTCGGCGCCGCGTCCGTCACCGGCCACTTCCTCGCGGCGGACGATGCCCCTCTGCTCCATGCGGGTGAGCTGGTGGGAGAGCCGACTGCGGGACCACCGCATAAGGACCGCGAGGGCGCTGATGCGCATGCGGTGGCCGTCGGTGGAGCCGAGGACGGACAGGACGTCGTAGTCGGCTTCGGAGAGCCCGCTGTCCTGGGTCAGGTCCCGCGCGATATCGGCGTTGACCAGCGGAAACATTCGCCGCCAGGCGTACCACGCTTCCTGCTCGGGCGTGCTGAGCCAGCGCGGCCCGCTCTCGTTCTCGGTCATGTCCGGAGTCTAGACCTGAGTCCGGACCTGTAAGTGACACGTCACCTATATAGTTGACACGTCATCCAACTTCACGGTTTCATGGGCGTCACTCAATAGGTGACACGTCAACAACATCGCCCAGGCCGCGAGGAGCCCCCGCCGTGAACTCCCAACCGATCCACCTGCACGTGATCTCCGCCTCCGTCCGCCCCACCTCCGCCGCCCGCCCCGTCGCCCGCTGGGTCGCCGACCGGGCTCGCGAGCACGGGGCCTTCGAGGTCACCGCCGTCGATCTCGGCGACCTCGCCCTGCCCTTCCTCGACGAGCCCGAATACGCCTCAAGCGGGATCTACACCCACCCCCACACCCGGGAGTGGAGCGCCCTGGTCGACTCCGCGGACGCCTTCCTCCTCGTCCTGCCGATGTACAACGGCGGATTCACCGCCCCCTTCAAGAACGCCATCGACTTCCTCTACCGCGAATGGCAGGGCAAGCCGGCCGGCCTGGTCTCCTACAGCGCGGGCGGCAGCGGCGGCGCCCCGGCCGGCCGGATGCTGCGACCGGTGCTGCGGGCCGTCGGCATGGTGCCCGCCGAGTCCTCGGTGGCCGTCCCCGGCATCACCGACCTGATCTCGCCCGACGGATTCCTGGCGCCGCAAGGCCTCGCGGGCGAGCTGACGGCCGTTCTGGACGAGGTGGCGGCCCTGGCGAAGGCGCCGGTCGGCGCGTGACGGGCGGCCCCGCCGGCCGGTCGCATGCGGCGCGCCCGCGCGGCCGTACGCCCGTGATCGGTGTGGCGCCGCCCCGGAGCACATGACGGCGGCACCCGATCACCTGCTCGACACACCCGTCACGGAACTGATTCGGCTCCTCGTACGCACCATCGGCCGTACGCGTGTTCCCGCCCCTGCGCCGGGACCCTCGGGCGCCCTTGCGCGAAGCTGGACAATGGACGGTGGTCCGATAGCTTGTCGGCCGCTTTTCCCACGCGCAGCAGGAGGACACGCATGGCAGAGCCCGAGCGGAGGCTGCGGCCCGCGCAGTTGCTCTTCGAGCCGTCGGAGACCGTCACGGACCCGGAGCACTTCTTCGACCTCGAATCGATCGACGACCCTCGGGAGCTGCTGGTCCGGGCGACGGAGCTGACCCTGGCCTTCCGGGCCGCCCAGGAGCGGGCGGTGGAGTTCCAGGCGGTGGCGGCGGCGCAGCTGGCGGATCCGCGGCGGTTCGACCGCCTGTCCCCGGCGGCGGTCGCGGAGCAGGCCGAGTGGACCGAGGACTACGCCCGCAAGATGATCGAGTTCGGCGAGTCCCTGCTGCGCGGCACCACTCCCGAGGGCGCCTGACGGAACCCCCGCCGCGACCTCTGGCATATGCGGTGCGCAACATACCCCAGCGCTACCCGGCCTGTCCCGGTTTTCGGTAACTCCCGGAGATCGGTTGGCTACCGCGGGTAGACCTGGACGCATGACGACCCTGACCGGCTGTCCCGCGCTCGACGTGCGGACGACGACCGCCTCCGCGACCCACGTCACCCCGGCCGGCGCTGCCTGGCTGGCCTCGGCGTCCGCCCAGCCCGGCGGCACGCTGGCCGCCTGGCAGGCTCGGCCCACCGCGCCCGCCGTGCTGCCCTGCGGGACCGCCTTCGACGTCGTCAACGTCCCCCTCGTCCTCGGGCGCCGGATGCTCGACCTGCTCTGGGCCGAAGGCCCCGGCTCCGGTCCGGCCGCCGTGCACCGCGGGCGGACCCTGCTCTTCGCCGCCCCCGGCACCGCCCACCGGCTCCCGGCCCTGCTGGCCTGGGAGGAATGGAGCGCCCCCGTGCCCGCCCCGCTCTGCCACGGCCGCGGCGACGCCGTCACCGTGCCCCCGCTGGCCGCCGCCGGGGGGCCCTCGCGCTGGCTCGTGGCGCCCGATACGCGGCTGCCCTGGCTGCCCGGGCCGGAGGCCCTGCTGTGGGCGTTCGTCCGTGCCACCCGAGCTGCGGATATCGATTTTTCCGATCCCCGGTCGGGGTGCTAATGTCTTGCTCGTCACCAAGCGCCGCTAGCTCAGTTGGTTAGAGCAGCTGACTCTTAATCAGCGGGTCCGGGGTTCGAGTCCCTGGCGGCGCACAGACGGAAAAAGACCCCCACGCGAGTGGGGGTCTTTTTCGTGTGCGGCCGAGCCTCTACCTCTACCTCTACCTCTACCTCTACCTCTACCTCTACCTCTACCTCTACCTCTACCGCGTGATCTTCACGGTGTAGGCGCCCGACTGCGTGCGGTCCGCCACCTCGATGGTGATCCGCTCGCCCGGCACGGTGAAGGTCTCCCCGACCTCCAGCGGTGCGTCCGCCAGCGGCGGGTACACCGACCGGTCCCAGCAGGCCTCGGTGTCGGGATGCGCGTCCACGACCTCGATCGGCCCGCCGCCCGAAGACGCCTCGTTGCGGACCCGGTAGACGAGGACCCCCTCGGTGCAGGTGTCCCCGTCGTTGCCCGCGGAGCCCCGCGCCTCGACGGCGATCGCGCTGCCGGAACCCGTACGGATCACCGCGAGCCGGGTGCCGCCCGTACCGCCCGGGGGCGGGGCCGCGGACAGCGGCTGGAGGGTGTGCAGGGAGGAGCCGGATCCCACGCAGTCCACCTGTGAGGCGTCCAGCCAGCCGAGCTTCCACTTCTGCCAGGCGAAGAGGTCCGGGGACATGCCGAACTGGCTGCCCATGACGTCCCAGTCGCCCACGTAGGTGTCCCAGTCGCCCTTGCCGTCCGAGGGCCGGTGGTAGAGGTCCGGCAGGTCGAAGACGTGCCCGGTCTCGTGGGCCAGCACATTGCGGTCCGGCGGGTGCTTCTCGAAGACCGTGACGATCCGGCGCAGGTCGGCGCCGTCCGCCCTGATCGGCTGCTCGAAGTTGACGACCTTGGTGGCATCGGAGTCGACCCCGGGAGCCTCCGGGTCGGCGACGAAGTAGACGACGTCGTACTGGCTGAAGTCCACCGCCGGATCGGCTCCGGCCACCGCGTCGCGCAGGTAGGCCGCCCGGTCCGCGGGGGCCCAGTCGCGCTGTATCCCGTACGCGGCGGACGGCTTCGGCATCTCGATCCACTGCTTCTGCGGGTGCGGGACCAGCCGGAAGCGGCCGTAGGAGGCCCGCTCGAAGAAGTCGCTGGTCGCCGGGAAGTAGTCGGCGGTGAGCTGCTCGGTGGTCAGGGTGGTGTGGTGGTCGGGGAAGGAGAGGAAGACCATGACCGCGTTGAGCGTGCGCTCGGGCCTGGGATAGGCGCCGTTCCAGCTGTCCAGACCCAGCGAGTGGTGGGCCGCGGTACGGGTCAGCGTGCAGGGTCCGGCTCCGGGTGCGGCGACCGCGGGTCCCGCGACGAGCGACATGGCGGCGAGCGCCGTCAGGGAAGTGAGCGCCGCCGCCGTGGTTCGCATGCGGGAGCGGTCCACTCCCCCGAGTGTCTGCTGTCGCGGCACATCGACCTCCGGTGGTGGATTCGTACCTCTTCATCCACTTTGGGGCGATTGTCTTACTAATGCCCTGTTCCGCTGCCCCACACGAGTGAGCGCTAGGGCAAGCCGGTGACGCCGGGTTTCGCACATTCACCTACGGAAAGTCACGACTGGTCAGGTCAGATCAGCAGTGGCCGTCGCACGCTCACAGTCGTGCGGAAACGATCAGGCGTCATCACGCCGTCGATCCGTCATCACGCCGAACTCCCGCCGCCCACCCGGCGTCGCCGCTGGATAGGGCCCTCCGGGAACCTCTATGATCGGCACACTTTCCTGCACGGACACTCACACGCACTGCGGGAGCCAACGGTGAGCGGAACCCCAGACGGAACCGCTTCGGCGGCCGACAACATCCGACCGGCCATGACGCAGCGTCACCCGGCAGCCCCGGCGACGACGGCAACCCCGGACCGCGCCGAGCACCGGGCCGCCGGTCATCAGGCCGATCACCAGGCCGGCCTCCAGGCCGCCGGTCATCAGGCCGAGCGACTGGCCGAGCGGCAGGCCGACTACCGGGCCGCCTTCAACGCCGCCCACCTCCCCATGGCCGTCATCGACCGCACCGGCCACATCGCCAGCGCCAACCAGGCCCTCGCAGGACTCCTCGGCGCCGAGCCGCACGCCCTCGCCGGCCAGTGCGCCGCCGACCTGGTGGACCTGGCCTCCGAGGCCCGCACCTGGCAGGCCTACCAGGAGGTGCTGCGCGGCCGGCAGGCCCGGCTCCGCTGCACCCGGCGCCTCAAGCACCCCGACGGCCACTCCCTGTGGACCGAGATCACCCTCGGACCCGTCCCCGGGACGAGCGACGTCCTGCTGTCCGTCGCCGACATCAGCGACAGGCGGGACCTCCAGGCCCGCCTGCGCCACCTCCAGATGCACGACCCGGTGACCCGGCTGCCCAACCGGGCCCTGTTCTTCGAGCGGCTCTCCGCCGCCCTGGAGGCCTCCTCGTACGAGCAGGGCGGCACCGGCCGGATCGGGCTGTGCTACCTGGACCTCGACGGGTTCAAGGCCGTCAACGACACCCTGGGCCACCGGGTCGGCGACCGGCTGCTGACCGCCGTCGCCAAACGGCTGACCCAGTGCGCCGACCAGTCCGGCTACGGGCGCACCGGAGGGCACCTGGTGGCCCGGCTCGGCGGCGACGAGTTCGCCCTGCTCGTCGAGGAGTCCACCGGCACCGAGCAGCTCGCGGACCTGGCGCGGAGCGTCCTGGCCGCCGTACAGGAGCCCTTCGACCTGGCCGGTCAGCGGCTGTCGGTCTCCGCGTCGATCGGGGTGGTGGAGCGGGCGGCGGCCGGGACCTCGGCGACCGGGCTGATGCAGGCCGCGGACACCACGCTGTACTGGGCCAAGGAGGACGGCAAGGCCCGCTGGACCCTCTTCGACCCGGAGCGCAACGCGCACCGGATGACCCGCCAGGCCCTGTCCTCGACGCTGCGGCCGGCGGTGGAGCGCGGGGAGTTCACCCTCGAGTACCAGCCGCTGGTGGACCTGGAGAGCGGGGCGGTGCGCGGGGTCGAGGCCCTGGTGCGCTGGAACCACCCGCAGTTCGGCACACTGACGCCGAATCGGTTCATCGGAATTGCCGAAGAGGACGGGTCCATCGTCCAGTTGGGCCGCTGGGTGCTGCAGACGGCCTGCCGGCAGGCCCGGCGCTGGCAGATCGAGCAGCCCAGCGACTCCCCCGTCTTCGTGTCCGTCAACGTGGCGGTGCGCCAGGTCTGGGACTCCGACCTGGTCGGCGACGTGGCCGAGATCCTGGCGGAGACCGGCTTGGCGCCCCAGCTGCTCCAGCTGGAGCTGACGGAGTCGGCCGTGATGGGCTCGGCGGGCAGGCCGCTCCAGGCCCTGCAGGCGCTGAGCGACATGGGGGTGCGGATCGCCATCGACGATTTCGGCACCGGATACTCCAACCTCGCCTACCTGAGCCGTCTGCCGGTCTCCGTCCTCAAACTGGACGGCTCCTTCGTACGCGGATTCCGCTACGAGGACGGCGCGCATCCGAACCCCGCCGACGAGACCATCGTCGAGGCCCTGGTGCAGCTCGCGCACCGGCTGGGCCTGACGGTGACGGCCGAGTGCGTGGAAACCGCCGGGCAGGCGGCCCGGCTGCGCCGCGTCGGCTGCGACACCGGTCAGGGCTGGCTCTACTCCCGGGCGGTGGCCCCGGACGCGATCGCCCTCATCATCGGCCGCCAGGCCGCCGCGGCGGCCGCGGGTGCGGGAGTGAGTGCGGGAGTGAGTGCGGGTGCCGGAGTGAGTACAGGTGCGGGAGCGGACACCGGCCAGCCGGAGGGGCCCGCCCCGCACCCCCCGGTCTGAGCGGGGGCTACGGCTCAGTAGGCGAAGAGGCTCTTGCGGGCCAGCTGTTCGGCCTCCATCGCCGCAATGGCGTCGCGGCAGGCATCGACGAACTTCCAGAACTCCGCGTTGGTGGTGGCCGCGCGGTTGCCCGCACCGCTGAAGTTGCCGAACAGGCTCTGCCGGAGTTCGGTGGTGATCTCCAACTGGCCGCCGCCTTCGCCCGTCAGAGTGCGGTTGCAGATGTTCTCCGGCAGGTCGCCGTTGAGGTCCTCCGGGTTGCCGCCGAGCACCTGGAAGCCGGCGGCGGTCAGCTTCGTGGACAGCAGCTGGCGGAAACGGGCGTTGAGACCGCCTACCACGACCGCCTTGGGCTGACCCGCGGGCGCGCCGGCCTGGGCCGCGGTGCAGCCGTGCAGGCTGAGGACGTTGGCGCTGCCCGCGGCCATGGACCGCGCGACCGTGTCGTCGCAGTGCGATGCCGTGACGTGCAAGTCGGTGTTTCCCGAGGAGCGCATGCCTTCGAGCATCCAGTAGTCGTACACCGGAGCGCCCGCCGTGACGGGGGCGAGGGTGTCGGGCAGGTAACCGGCTATGCCCAGGCAGAGCTCGGACGTACCCATCTCGATGCCGCCGCCGTGGATGGCCAGCACGCTGCTCAGACGGGGAGACGGGGTGGTGGCCTTGTCGTTGTCGAAGGCCTCGTGCCGCTTGAACCGGCGGGCGAAGTCCTGGCCCTCGATCGCCTTCGTGTACAGGTCCGAGTTCGCGGTGTAGATGTCACCGCCGGCAGCGGCGGCCGGGCCTGCGGCGAGGCCGGTCAGGAGCGGGCCACCCGCGGCGGCGGCCACGAGGGAGGCGAGGACGGTCCTGCGACTGGCGTGGGGCTGGGACATTCTTGTTCCTTCAGTGCTGCGCGGGCCGGCCCGCGGATGTGTGCGATGCCGGGTGTCCGGCACGGAGGCGGGATAGACCGCGCAAGCCACACGATGGCGCGACTGAAGAGTCGGATCCCCCCTTCCGATGGCCGGAATTGTAGCGGCCGATCCGAGCCGGCGAATACGGGCGAGGAGCTCTCGGCGCCCTGTCCGCGCTGGTCGGACGGCTCCGGTACAGGGAATCCCTCCCCCGTGCGACACGACAGCCCCCGACCTCCGAAGAGGGCGGGGGCTGTCGGCGCTCGGCGCGGGGTGGGGGGAAATCAGCAGGCGCCGAGGTCCTTCCAGACACCCCATTCACCGGTGGTGCCGGGCACCTCGTTCTGGGTCCACCACTGGGCCTTGTACTTGCGGCCGTTGTACGAGACCTCGCTGCCGCCGGTGTAGACGGTGCCGTGGACGTAGGCCGGAGCCGTACAGCCCGCGGTGGGCGTGGCGGTCGGGGTCGCCGTCGGCGTGGCCGTCGGGGTCGCGGTGGGCGTGGCGGTCGGGGTGGCCGGAGGCTGCGTGGTGCCGCCCAGGGAGTCCGAGATCTGGTTCAGCAGGGTCGCGTTGGCGTCCAGGCCGAGCAGGGAGTACATCATCGCGCCGGCCAGGCCGCGCTGCTTGCCGTAGTCCACCCGGGCCTGGATGGACTTCTGGTTGAGGCCGGTGAAGAACTCGCCGTCCTTGAAGAAGTACGAGGCCTTGGCCCGGTCGTCCCAGAAGGTGGTCGCCGGGTTGTCGACGATGCCGCCGAGCTCCTTGTAGAGGGCGATGCCGGCCTGCTGGCTGGTCGGACGGGCGGCGGAGGCCAGGGTGGCGGGCTGGGCGAGACCGTTGGTGGCGCCGGGCTGCACGCCCTTCCAGCCGCGGTAGTAGAACTCGTAGCCCAGGACCAGCTTGTTGGCGGGGAAGCCGCCGGTGATTCCGTAGGCCGCGTTGCCGTCGATCCAGGAGTCGATGGCGTTCTTGATGCTGTACTTCTCGGTGCCCGGAGCGATCACGTCGGTCGGGTCGGAGGACGAGGGCAGCAGCGGGGACTGGTGGTACGTCGGACCGTCCGCGTCCCAGGCGCCGTGCATGTCGTACGTCATGATGTTCGCGTAGTCGAGGTACGCGCCGATCTTGTCCGTCTCGATGTACTTGATCTTGTCCTGGCCGGCCGGGAGGGCGGAGGTGAGCAGGTACTTCTTGCCGCCGTTGGCCGCGCCGTACGCGTCGAGCTGGGTGCGGAACTCCTTCAGCAGGAGCGTGAAGTTCTGCTTGTCCTCGGGGGCGTAGTGGTTGCCGAGGTGGCCGCCCGACGAGCCCGGGTACTCCCAGTCGATGTCGATGCCGTCGAAGATGCCGGCCGCGCTGCCCGCGCCGCCGTAGCCGCCCTCGACCGGCAGGTTGCCCTTGATGTACTGGTCGACGCAGGAGGAGACCAGCTTCTTGCGGGAAGCGTCGGTCTTGGCCGCGTCGCTGAAGTACTTCGAGTAGGTCCAGCCGCCGAGCGAGATGTTGATCTTCAGGTTCGGGTACTTGGCCTTGAGCTGCTTGAACTGGTTGAAGACGCCGACGATCGGCTGGTCCCACTTGTCGGCGACGCCACTGACGCTGTCGGCCGCGCTGAAGGACTTCTGGTAGTCGGCGTACGAGTCGCCCGCACCGTCACCGGCGCTGGCGTTGTTGTCGTCGCCCGCCGCCTTGTTCGCCTCGAAACAGGTGAGGTTGGTGGGGTGGATGTTGCCGAACGAGTAGTTGATGACGTCCAACTTGCTCGCTATGCCACGGGTATCGAGGTGCTTGGGGTAAAAGGCGTTCCCGTACACGCTCCACTGGTCGTAGTAAGCGATCTTGACGTTGCCGGCCGTCGCGGTGGTCGACGCCTCGGCCGCGGAGGCGGTGGTGAGTCCCGCGAAGGCGGCGAGCGTTCCGCCGGCCAGCGCGGCCGTGGCGGCGGCCGCGATGAGAGATTTACGGATGTGCATGAACTGCCTCCGGGGGGCTGGGAGGGGAAGGCAAGACTTCAGGTGGGAGTAGTGATAGCGATCACTCCAGGCCCGAGTCAATGGTTTGGACCAAAGAAGGACTAGACCACTCACCACCCAGAACCCCACGTCAGGGACTTGAGGGCATACCAAAAATCGCCCGCCACCCAGGGTGACGAGCGATTTAAGGCTGGCTTCATTCATGCTTCGGCAAGGTTTTGGCAACAAACCAGCCAAACTCCGGATGTCGGCCCGAGCAGCCCCGCCGGCCGGTTCAGCCCTCGGTGTCCGGCATCCCGTACGCATCCGCGACGAGCCCGTACGAGCGCAACCGGGCCTCCCCGGAGTGGGCGTTGGCGGTCAGCATCAGCTCGTCCGCGCCCGTCAGCTTCGCCAGGTCGTCGAGGCCCGCACGCACCTCGTCGGGGGTGCCGTGGACCACGCTCGCGAGCCGGTCGTCGACGAACTCCCGCTCCAGCGGCGTGTACGGGTACGCGGCCGCCTCCTCGGGCGTCGGGACCAGGCCCGGGCGCCCGCTGCGCAGCCGGAGCATGGACAGGGCGCCGGTCAGCACCTGCGCGCGGGCCTCCCCGGCCGTGTCGGCGGCGAGGGCCGCGACGCCGATGACGGCGTAGGGGGCGTCCAGGACGGCCGAGGGGCGGAACGACTGGCGGTAGAGGTCGAGGGCGGGCACGGTCCCGGCCGGGGAGAAGTGGTGCGCGTAGGCGAAGGGCAGCCCGAGTCCGCCGGCCAGCCGGGCGCTGAAGCCGGAGGAGCCGAGCAGCCACACCGGCGGCCGCCCGGCGGGACCCTGCACGGGACCCGGCACCGCGTGTACGCGGGCGTACGGGTGCCCGTCGGGGAAGTCGTCGTCGAGGAAGCGGATCAGCTCCGCGAGCTGCCGGGGGAATTCGTCCACGGCCTCGTCGCGGCGGCCGGGCCCGCGCAGGGCCGCGGCCGTGTTCCCGTCGGTGCCGGGCGCGCGGCCGAGGCCGAGGTCGATGCGGCCCGGGGCCAGGGCCTCCAGGGTGCCGAACTGCTCGGCCACGGCGAGCGGGGCGTGGTTGGGCAGCATGACCCCGCCCGAGCCGAGCCGGATCCGGGAGGTGTGGGCCGCCAGGTGGGCCAGGATCACGGCCGGGGAGGAGCTGGCGACTCCGGGCATGGAGTGGTGTTCGGCGACCCAGTGGCGGTGGTAGCCGCGGGTCTCGGCGAGCCGGGCGATGTCGACGCTGGTGCGCAGCGAGGCGTGGGCGGTACTGCCGGCGCCGACGGTGACGAGGTCGAGCACCGAGAGCGGTACCGGCGCCCGGCCGAGGGCCGTCCCGTGGATTCCGCCGCCGCCACCATCGGATCCGGATCCGGATCCGGATCCCGGTCCGCCGCCGGAGCCCTTGCTCCCCTGCCGCCCCGCGTCCCCCACGCCTCTGGGCTCACTCATCGTCTCTCCCGCTCCGCTCGTCCGTCCGTCCCGTGCGTACGAAGAAACCAAACCGCGCGGCCGGTCCGGGCATTCCCGGCACTCTCGGACACGGCTCATGACCTTGGCATATGCCACAGGAGTAGATCCAGGCAGAGCGATGTAATTGAGCCATCAATCTCCTCAACAGGCGCTCCACAAGGGCCCCTTCGTGGCTATCGTGTGAGAGCAAGCGGTAACAACCTGCTAGGGGGAAACCGTGGCGCTGAAGCCCGAGCCGACCGCGCCGTTCCACTCGGTGCAGTACGCCCTGCGCGTACTCGAAACGGTCGCCCGCCATAGCGGCGGCGTGACCGACATACAGATCGCGCGTGAGACCGGCCTGCCCGCGGTCCATCTCGCCCCCATGCTTCTCATGCTGCGCCGGGAGGGGTACGTACTGCAGGTGTCCGACGGCGCCTACGCCATAGGGGACTCCCTCGTCCTCCTCGGCTCCGGGGTCGACCGCCAGCAGGCGCTGCAGGACAAGCTCCAGGACACCCTGGACCGGCTGCGGGACTCGGTCGGCGCGGCGGTCTACATAAGCCGGTACGTGGACGGCGAGGTCCGCATCACCCAGTTCGCGGACAGTCCGCGCACCCCCAAGGTCCACGAGTGGGTCGATTTCCGCTCGGCGGCGCACGCCAGCGCGGTGGGCAAGTGCCTGCTGACCCAGCTCGACCAGAACGGCCGGCGCGACCACCTGTCCCGGCACAAGATCGCCCGGCTGACGTCGAAGACCATCGTGAACGAGCGGATCCTCTTCTCGAAGCTGGACAGCCAGCCGGCCACGGTGCCCATGCTCGACCTCCAGGAGTACGCGGTGGGCACGGTCTGCGCGGCCGTCCCGATCACCGCGGGAGCCTCGGTGGGCTGCCTCGCCCTGTCCCTGCCCGTCGAGCACGCCCACCGGTTGCGGGCCGCGGCCGACGTACTGAACCGGAAGGCCGCGCCACTGCTGCTGTCGCTCGCCCTCTGAGGCGGGTGGCGGTCGGTGGGGGCCCGGTCGGTGGGGGCCGGCCCGGCCCGGAAAACACTTCGGGCGGTCCCCGGTGAACCGGAAACCGCCCGAAGGACAGGTGCGCCGCCAGGGACTCGAACCCCGGACCCGCTGATTAAGAGTCAGCTGCTCTAACCAACTGAGCTAGCGGCGCCTGCTGACAGAGAAAATACTACCCGCTCCCCCGGAGTGCTCAAAACCGATTCCGGAGCCGCCCTCAGCGCCCCACCAGACCGGCCCGCCCCTGGGCCTCGTAGGAGGCCAGGAGGGCTGTCAGGTCCGCCGGCTCCAGCCTCCGGTACGCCTCCTCGCCCGCCGGGCGCCACCAGACCGGGTCGCAGGTGTGGAAGGCCTCGCCGCGCAGGGAGACCCGGTGGACCTTGTTGGTCGCCGTGGTCGGCATGGCCTTGACGATGCGCACGTAGCGCGGGGCCATCTTCGTGCCGAGGTCGGGCTGGGCGGCGAGGAAGGCCGCGAAACCCTGCGGGGAGAACACGGCACCTTCGTGCAGGGCCACGGCGGCCATGACCTGGTCGCCCGCCACCTCGTCCGGTACGGCGTACACGGCCACGGCGGCCGCCCGCGTCCAGCGGGCCAGGATGTTCTCGATCACCGCGGCGGCCAGGTTCTCGCTGTCGACGCGCAGCCGGTCGTCGGTGCGGCCGGCGAAGTAGAGGAAGCCGTCGGGGTCGCGGAAGAAGAGGTCCCCGGTCCAGTACCAGCCGTCGCGGGTGCGGGCCGCTTCCGCGTCGGGGTTGCGCCAGTAGCCCTCGAAGAGGCTGCGGCCCTTGTTGACCAGCTCACCGATGGCCTCGGCGCCGTTGAGGAGCCGGCCCCGCTCGTCCAGTACGGCCGGCGGGCACTCCAGGCCCGTCTGCGGGTCGATGACGGCCAGGTCGCCGTCGGCGCCCGCGCGGCCCAGGGCGCCCGGCGGGGTGTCGGGGGTGCGCTGGACGGAGGCGCCGCCCTCGGTGGCCCCGTAGCCCTCGACGAGGCGGACCCCGAAGCGCTCCGCGAACCGCGCCGCGTCGACCGCGCCCGCCTCGGTGCCGAAGCCGAGGCGCAGGGTGTGCGCGCGGTCGTCGGGGCGGGGCGGGGTGGCCAGGACGTACTGGACTGCCCGGCCGACGTAGGTGAAGTACGTCGCCTCGTAGGCCCGTACGTCGTCCAGGAACGCGGAGGCCGAAAACCGCCGTCGCAGCGCCACGGCGGCCCCGCCCGCCAGGGCCGGGAGCCAGTCGGCGATGACGGCGTTGCCGTGGAAGAGGGGCATGCAGATGTAGTGGACGTCGTCCGGGGTGACGGAGAAGTGCCGGGCGAGCGAGGCCCCGGCGGCGGCCAGGCGGCCCTGGGTGCAGATGGCGGCCTTGGGGGCGCCGGTGGAACCGGAGGTGAAGTAGAGGAGCAGCCGGGAGTCCGGGCCCGGGCCTGCGCCCAGGGTGGCGTCACCGGGCTTCGCGCCGGCGTACCGGGCGAGCAGGGCCTCGTACTCCCCTCCCTCCTCGTCCACCACCAGGAGCCGTACGCCGGGCAGGTCGAGGCCGCGCAGGAGCGGCAGGTGGGTCCGCTCGGTCACCAGGATCCGGCAGTCGGTGTGCAGGATGTCGCGGGCCAGTTCGGGACCGCGCCGGGTGGGGTTGATCCCGGCGACGGCGGCCCCGGCGAGGGCCGCCGCGCCGAGCCAGAACGGGAACTCGGGGGTGTTGTCGAGCAGCACCCCGATGTGGGGTTCCGCCCCCGGCGGCAGCAGGTCGACGAGGAGCGCGGCGCGCGCCGCGGCCTCCCGGGCGACCCGGTGGTGGCTGAGGACGCCGTCGGCGTACTTCAGACCGGGCCGGTGGTCGCCCCATTGGCTCGCGATGAGCTCCGCGACGGTTTCGGGTGTCGTCGTCCGCATGCCGCCGGAGGATAGCTGACGTCCCGTCAGAAATGAACGCCGCGCCGGGAGCCGGTGGTCAGAACTGGACGTCGGAGCAGGAGTAGAAGGCCATCGGGGTGTCGTTGACCGTCCAGACGGCGAGGATCAGGTGGCGGCCGGTCTTGCCGCTCGGCATGGCGCCCTGGTGGACGGTGGTCATGGCGGGGCGGGCGCCGTTGTAGGCGACCGTGAGGAAGGGCTGCGGGTCGAGGTCGGCGCGGGTGAGCGCCTTGTTCGGGTTCCAGCCGTTCTTGGTGACGTAGTAGCGGAAGTCGGTGGTGGAGTGGTTCGCGGTGAACTGCCAGCGGAAGCTGTAGCTCTGCCCGCTGGTCACCGGGGTGGCCGGCCAGGCGCCGCCGCGCGGGTCGTCGAGCTGGGCGAACTCCGTGTGGTTGGCCGAACATATGCGGCCGTCGGCGGGACCGGCCGCCGGGAAGCCCTTGGGGCCCTCGACGCTCTGGGGCTCCCACTGGATGGGGCCGCAGTCCGAGACGGTCTTGTTGGCGCAGAGCTTCTGGCGGCTGATGGGGGTGTCGGTGTAGCCGTGGCTGCTCGCGGTGGGGGCCGTGACGAGCGCGAGGGCGGCGACGACTCCGAGGCCGACGGCGGTCGCGGCGGCCTGCTTGGTTCTGGGCATGCGGAAGGAACGCATGATGCTGATGCTCCTTGAACGTGGGGGGATGTCCGGAGAGAGCGTGCGCACGCGTGGGGATGGGCCGTACCGGTGTCGGCGGCACGGCCCGTTCACGAGCTGTGGTTTAGGTCTAGACCAAGTCCCACAGTATTGACGCGAGTTGGCCATGTCCAGACCAACGGAAGAACGGGTGGTCCGGTCCAGCCCGGATCCACCCGTTCTTGCACCGCCCTGCGCGTCGGTCGGTGCGCGCTACTCGGCTCGGCCCGTGTAGAAGGCGACGGTCAGGTCCTTCACCAGCGCCTTGCGCTCGTAGTCGTCGAGCTCGACGAGCCCGCGCGAGGTGAGGCGGTGGACGGTGTCGTCCACCGCGTCGACGACCGAGGTCAGGACGGTGTCCCGGTGCTTGGCGTCGATCGCCGCGACCCGGCGCCGGCGCATGGCGTCCGCGACCTCGGGGGCGTACTCGATCCGCGTGGGCTGCGCCGAGAACACCTCCACTCCGACCGCTTCGGTCTCGGCCGCCAGCATCCGGGTCAGCGCGTCACCGACGGCTTCGGCGTC
Organism: Streptomyces sp. H27-H1; assembly: GCF_026627445.1. Taxonomy (GTDB): domain Bacteria; phylum Actinomycetota; class Actinomycetes; order Streptomycetales; family Streptomycetaceae; genus Streptomyces. The sequence continues at coordinate 84,960 of NZ_JAPNLJ010000028.1, read as the reverse complement.
GCGCAGGGTCGGGGCGTCCTCGTGGAAGGCGTCGGCGGGGAGCTGGGACAGCACCCGGGCCATGGCCGATTCGACCTGCTCGGCGAGGTAGTCGACGTGATCGGCCACGGCCAGGGTCGCGCGGGCGGTGTCCTTGACCTGCCAGACCACCTGGACGACGACCTGGAGGGCGAGGCCGCCGGAGTCGACGGCGGGCATCGGGTCGCTGCGCCAGTGCCGCAGTCGGACGTCGACCCGGCGGCGCAGCAGGAGGGGGCTGATCCAGGTCAGGCCGGAACGGCGGACGGTGCCCCGGTAGCGGCCGAACAGGGTGAGCACCCAGGCGTGGCCTGCCCGGCCCCGGCCCAGCCCGCCGAGGGCGAGGAGGGCGACGATCCCGAGGAAGGCGAGCGGGGGCCAGAACCGTGCCTGCAGCCCGAGGTAGGGGCGGGGCTCGGCGCCGAACGCCACCGCGAGGGAGTCCGGGACGGCCCCGGCCCGCCAGAGCACGATCGCGCAGCCGGCCAGCGCGATCCCGCCGACGGTCACGGCGATCCAGCCGGGCAGTACCGGGCCGCGGTGCTCGTGGAGCCGGTCGTCTCCGCGGGGTACGCGGCGACCGGGGGTGGCCCGGGCCGCGGCGTGGGTCCGGGCCTTGGCCGGGGTGACACCCCTCGGCCGCTGCGGCCGCTGCGGCTCGTGCTGCCGCTGTGGCTGCTGCGGCTGGGCGGCGCCCCGGAACGGCAGGTGCACCGGCACCTCGGTCACCGCGACCCCGCGCGCCGGAGCGACCCGGGGCAGGTCCTGGGTGTCGTCCTCCGCCATCCGCGCCACGGCCCGCGCGACGACCTCGACGACGCCGGGCCCGGGCACGACGGCGCCGGCACCGGCCTCGGGCGCGGACTCGCCGCCTGCGCCCTGCGGTCCCGGTACGCCGACATCGGCGGCGCCCGGAGCGGGTACGGACCACGTCGGCTCCCACCCGCCGACCGGGTCGCCCGGAGCGGCGTCTCCCGGCTCGGGCAGGTCCCGTACGGGGTACGGATCCGCGTACTCGGTCTCCGGGGCCGGACCCGGGACCGTGGACTGCGGTGCGCGGCCCTCCTCGGCGGACGAGCCGCCCTGTTCGGGCAGGTCCCGTACGGCGGGCGGACCCGCGTGCCGGGGTGCCGGGTCCGCCTCGGCGTACGCGCCGCCGGGCGCCGTGCGGGCCGCGGCGGCGCGGTGGACGCCCGGGGCGGGGGCGGCCGCCGGGGGCCATGCCTCGTCCTGCGGGTGCGGGCGGGCGGTTTCGGTCTCGAGGTTGCGCAGGCGGAGCGTGGCCGCACCGGCATGGGCCGCCTCGTCCTGGGGGTGCGGGATGTCCACGCCCGGCTCGGCCTGGGACCGCGCCGCCGGTACGTCGCTGCGCGCGGCCTCCCCCGCCCGGCCCGTGGGCTCGTACGGGGTCTCGGCCGTGGCCTGCGCCGCCGCGCCCATAGTGCCAACGGCGACGAACCCGCCCGCCTCCGGGCCCCCGCCGGGCGTGCCCGCCGCCGGCCGGTCCGCGTCTTCGGCGTGCACGGGCCCGGACGGTTCCGGCGCCAGTGCCCAACCGATCGGCGCGGCCCACTCGGTGGCGGCCGCCGCGACCAGGGAGGGCGCGGAGGCCGCGACCGGCACCGCCGCGACCGACGCCCCCTCGGAGGACGCGGCCCCGACTCCGGCCCACCCCGCGGCGACCGGCGCCACCGTGAACGCCACGGGTGCGGCCGGCACCGGCAGGACCCGGTCGGGCTCGGCCTGGACGGGTGCGGCCGGCACGGGTGCGGCCGGCACGGGTGCGGCCCACTCGGCCTCGGCCCGGAGGGGTGCGGCCGGCACCGGCAGGACCTGCTCGGGCTCGGCCTGGACGGGTGCGCCCCACTCGGTCTCGGCCCGGCCGGCCTCAACCGGCACGGGCTCGGACCGGACGTGTTCGGCCGACGCGGGTGCGCCCCGATCGACCTCGGCACGAACAGGCTCTGCACGAACGGGCTCGGCCCGGACGGTCTCGGCCCGGACGGTCTCGGCACCAACAGGCTCTGCACTGACGGGCTCGGCCCGGACAGCCTCGGCCCAGACGGGCTCGGCCTGCACCGACTCGGCCCAGACGGGCCCGGCTGCCGCGGGTGTGGCCGGCTCCGCCTCCGTCTGCGTGCTCGCGGTCGTCGCGGTCCGCTGGGGGACGGCCGCTGTCGGGGCCGGGGCCGCCGCCCCGGGGGCCGGGTACGGAGGGACCTCGAAGGTGCCCGTGGTCGATGTCGTGCGCGTGGGGTACATCGTTACCTCCGTCATGCGAACAGCCGGCGCCAGGTTTCCGGGCCCGGGTAGCCGTTGGCCTCGGCGCCGCGCCAGCCCTGGGCGCGCTGGAACGCCTCGACGTTGCGGCGGTCGGCCTCGCCCCAGCGGGGGCCCGGTCCGGACGTGTAGTACTTGCCGAAGCCCTTCTTCACCAGCTGGCGTCCAAGGGCGGTGATGGACGGGTGGGACGTGCCCGTGCGGAAGACGGACGCCCCGGGGAAGGCGGGCTTGCCCGCCGGGCCGGGCGAGCCGGGCGGGGCCGGCGGGATGTCCTTGCCCTCGTGCCGGGCGAGCATCCGCCAGGTGTGCGCGCCCGGGATGCCGTCGGCGTCGGACCACTTCGAGCCGATGCCGCGCGGGTAGAAGCGCATGCCGCCGCGGTCGGACAGCATCCGGCCGAGCTGGGTGACGTAGGGGTTGTCCGCGCCCGGCCCGAACTTCGACGCACCAGGGAAGGTGGCCGAGACGACCGGAGTGCCGCCCGGCGCGGGCGGATCGGTGACCGGCGGGTTGGGAACGACTCCCCCCGCCACCCCGTTGAACCGGTAGGGGATGTACTTCACCGAGTTGTTCCAGTAGCCGTACGGCGTGGCCAGCCGCCGCGTCGTCGGCCGGGTCTGCTCGTAGGCGACGTAGTGCGTCCGCGTCTCGTCCCCCCAGCCGCCGAAGAGCACGACGTGCGAGCCCTTGTTGGGATCGGCCGGGTTGTGGAAGAGCAGCATGTCTCCCGGCAGCAGCTCGTCCTTCGTGATCCGGGTCGCGAACTTGTCGAGACTGCCGGTCCATTCGTTCGTGCCGAGGTTCCAGGCCATCGAGACGTAGCCGGAGCAGTCCTGCCGGTACCCGTCCGACCAGTACTCGGACATGCTGTACGGGACCTGCGCGTCCAGCCACAGCTTCGCCCGGTTGATGATCGTCGCGCGGTCGGTGCGCTTGACCGCCGAGGGCGCTCCCGGCACCCCGGCCGGTTTCGCCGGGGTGCCCTTGGCCCCCTTCGGGCCGTGCAGCGGGGCCCGGCCGCCCTGCGGGGATCCCGGGTCGTCCTGTGCCACCCGGCCGCCGGGGCCCGGCGTGGCCGAGGCCACGCCGGCGCTGCCGCCGCCGAGGACCACCCCCGCGGCGGTGGCCAGGACCAGCGCGCGGCGGGCTCCGCGCGCGGCGGGGTGTCCCCCGTCGCGCAGCGGTATGGCCCGGGCGCGCGCGAGCGTGCGGCGGCGCTGGGCGCAGCCTTGGCACGGGCAGTCGCCGGAGGGCTCGTACTCCTCGAAGGCGGGCAGCGGCATCGGCGGCACCGCCTCGGCCGTCGGCGTCATTTCGTACACATGCGTCGGAGGCTGCATCGCCATGCGGTTCCGTCCACTCCCCTACTCGTCACTGATCGGCCGGGACCGCATCTGGCGGGGCATCAGATCCGGCCGGGCACAGACATATCGTGCACGACAAAACCCCCAAACATGGGTTAACCGGACAACGCGGGCGCGGCTTGTCACGAGCACCCACACCGGTGGGGTAGAGTTTTGCCTGTCACCAAGCGCCGCTAGCTCAGTTGGTTAGAGCAGCTGACTCTTAATCAGCGGGTCCGGGGTTCGAGTCCCTGGCGGCGCACAGACGCAAAGAAGCCCCTCGCAGTGAAAACTGCGAGGGGCTTCTTCGTTTTCCGGTTCAAGCCGCCGTTCCCGGGCGGACTCCGACGCCCGTCAGGTACGCCGACACCACCACGTTCGCCGTGTACTCCTTGGTCGCCTTGTCATAGGTTCCGCCGCAGGTCACGAGCCTCAGCTCGGCCCGGCCCCGGACCTTGGGCCCGTACGCCGCGGCGGGGTCGAAGCCCTCGCGCTCGTGGACCCGTACGTCCTCGATCGTGAACTCCGCCACCGATCCGTCGGCCCGCACCACGCGCACCTTGTCGCCCGCCTTCGCCGAGCTCAGGCCGAAGAACACCGCCGGCTTCGCCTTCGTGTCCACGTGCCCGACCAGCAGCGCGGTCCCGGCCGTGCCGGGCTGGGCGCCGCCGCGCCACCAGCCCACCGTGCCCGGGTTCTCGTACGGGGGCGGTTCGATCGCCCCCTTCGCGTCCAGGTCCCGGACGATCACCGGGGCCTGGACGCCCAGGGACGGTACGTCGATCCGCGCGGGCGCGGCAGGACCCAGCGGGGAGTGCGCCGCGGGCAGGCCCGGTGCGGCCGGTCCCCCGGCCTGGCCGGGCAGGGGTATCGCCACACCGGTGATCTCGCGGCCCCACAGCCACAGGCCGAGGACCAGCACCGACCAGGCGGCGAAGGTCAGCAGCCGGGAGCCGCCGGAATCCTTCGACTGCCCGCTCATCCGATCACCCGGTCACTCGCCGCTGCGGCGGCGGCGCAGGGTCAGCGCCCGGCCGGCGACCGCGAGGGTGGCGGCGGCGGCGAGCACGGCGCCGATCACCGTGTGCGGCAGACCGGGGCCGTCGCCCCCGTGGCTCTTCTTCGCCGTCGCGGCGAGCTGCGCGGAGTCTGCGGCCGGTCCGGCGGCCTCGGCCGCGTCCACCGACTTCGATTTCGCGGCGATCTCCTCGGACATGCCGCCGCCGCCCGCGTGGACCGGCCAGACCGGGGTGTGATGGGGATTGGGGTGGTGTTCCCTGCGGCGCTCGATCTCGATCGAGCCCCATTCGCGCTCGCCGCCCCGGCCGCCGCACTTGACCCGGATGTCGTGGCGGCCCGGCTCCGCCCAGGAGCGGATCATCGCGTCGCCCCACAGGGTGCGGCGGTCGTCGCGGCCAGTGGAGAGGCGGACCTCGGAGACGAACACGGACGACTGGGCGATGGCCCAGTCCTCGTCACAGCCGCGGACGCGCAGCTTGACCTGCGCCCCCGGCTCCGCCGGACTGGGCTCGGCCGACACGCTGCCGCGGTTCCACTCCTCCGCGAAGGCGAAGGGGGCGGTCACGGCGGACAGGGCCGTCAGGGCGACGGCCACCCCGGTGATACGGAAAGCGATCAGATCGCTGCGCATGGTGAACCTCCTCAACAAGGAGATTCACGCGCGGCGCGCCGCTCCGCATCCGGAGCGGCGCCCGCTTGGCCCGTACGTGTCAGCCGAAAGCGCTAAACCAGATCGACCAGATCGGCGATGGACTTGACCGTCGTGGTCGGCCGGTAGGGGTACTTCTCGGTGTCCGCGGCAGACGTCAGACCGGTCAGTACGAGGAAGGTCTGCATGCCCGCCTCGAGCCCGGCCAGGATGTCGGTGTCCATCCGGTCGCCGATCATCGCGCTGCTGTGGGAGTGCGCCCCGATGGCGTTCAGGCCGGTCCGCATCATCAGCGGGTTGGGCTTGCCTGCGAAGTACGGCTTCTTGCCCGTCGCCTTGGTGATCAGTGCGGCGACCGCGCCCGTGGCCGGCAGCGGGCCCTCGGCGGAGGGGCCGGTCTCGTCCGGGTTGGTGCAGATGAAGCGGGCGCCCGCGTTGATCAGGCGGACCGCCTTGGTCATGGCCTCGAAGCTGTACGTCCGGGTCTCGCCCAGGACCACGTAGTCCGGCTCGTGGTCGGTGAGGATGTAGCCGATGTCGTGCAGGGCGGTGGTCAGGCCGGCCTCGCCGATGACGTAGGCGGTGCCGCCCGGACGCTGGTCGTCGAGGAACTTCGCGGTGGCCAGCGCCGAGGTCCAGATGTTCTCCACCGGGACTTCCAGGCCCATCCGGCTGAGGCGGGCCTGGAGGTCGCGCGGGGTGTAGATGGAGTTGTTGGTCAGCACCAGGAAGGGCTTGCCGGACTCGCGCAGCCGGTTGATGAAGGCGTCGGCGCCGGGGATCGGAGTGCCCTCGTGGATGAGGACCCCGTCCATGTCGGTGAGCCAGGATTCGATCGGCTTGCGCTCTGCCACTGGACTGTTCTCCGCTCTCGGTGGCGTCTGACCATGGTGACCTCTGGTCTCTGCCACCTTATCCGGGCCGGACCGCGGACGCGTGGGGCGTCCACGGCCCGGACCGCACAGCGGAACGCAGGGGTCCGAAGGGCCTGTCAGCCCAGGCGCACGTTGTCCACGGTCCAGTACCAGTTGTTGCTGCCGCTGTAGCGGAAGCGGACCTGGACGTCGGTGGCGCCGGCCGGGACTTGGAGCGCGATCGACTCGGACCCGGCGACCGCGTCGGCGGTGTAGCTCTTGACGACCGCCGGGGCGGCGGCGTTGTAGGAGACCAGGACCTGGGCGGTCTGGCCGGCCTCGTGGCGGTAGTGGGTCTGGAAGGTCAGGTTCTTCGTGGTCCCGCCGCTGACCGCCCACTTGGGGGTGATGAGGGTGGAGTCGTAGGAGCCGGTGTGGCTCTTGTCGTCCCACTCGTCGGAGTCGGCGACGGCGAACACGTCACGGGAGCGGACGTTCAGCTCGCGCCACTGGTCGCGCTGCGCCTGGCTCCAGAACTCGTCGGTCGCGAAGGCCCATCCGGCCCACTCGGTGACCCCGCCGGTGCCCATCTTGGAGTTGTCGACCGACCAGCCGGCCGGCGGGGTGTGCGTGAAGCCCTTGGTGGCGGCCGGGATGCCCGTCTCATCCACGCGCGCCTGGAGGTTGGGGCGCAGGGTGTCGAAGGCGTCGCCGTCGTCCGGGGCGTCCAGCGCGATGCCGTCGACGGCGGAGCCGGCCGCGACCCCGACCTGGGCGAGCGCGGTCGCCGCGACGTCGACGAGCTTCACGTCGCCGCGTACCGAACCGGCGGGGATGCCCGTGCCCTTGGCGATGACGAAGGTGCCGCGCTCCTGGATGCTGGAGCCGCCGTGGCCACCGGAGTCGGTGTGTCCGTGGTCGGTGGTGACCAGGACCTTCCAGTTCTCCTGGCCGTACGTGGGACGCGACTGGACGGCGGTCAGGAGCTGGCCGACCAGCTTGTCCACGCGGGCGATGGCGTTCAGGTACTCCTGGCTCGCGGCGCCGGAGGTGTGGCCCGCGTGGTCGATCTCGCCGAGGTAGACGAAGGCCGCGTCGGGGTTCTGGTCGCGCAGTTCGGCCGAGGCGGCCGCGGCGATCTTCGGGTCCTCGCTGCCGTAACCGTCCCGGTCGCCCTTGAGGTTCAGCCTCTTGTCGACCTTGGCGGAGAAGATAGGGCCGTTCTGGTCGGTGGAGGTGATGGGCTCCCAGTCGGCGGCCGCGTACGTGTTGAGCGCCGGCTTGGCGTTCTCGATGCGGGTCAGGAAGTCCGGGTGGGCCGTGTAGTTCTTGCCGGTGAAGGAGTTGTCCTTCACGCCGTGCTTGTCGGGCCAGACGCCGGTGGCGATGGTGGACCAGCCGGGGCCGGAGGAGGTGGCGGCCATCGGGTTCGCGTACAGGGTGCTGCGGGCGGTCAGGCCCTGGGCCATCAGGCCGTTCAGGTTGGGGGCGTTGGCGGCCTTGACGCGGTCCAGGACCGTGCCGTCGATGCCGATGACGAGCACCTTGTTCGTGGCCGCGGCGGCTTCTTCGGCCGTCGCGGCGTGGGCGGCGAGGCCGGTGGCGAGCAGGGCGGTGGCGGTGGCCGCCACGGCGAGGGTCCGTCCGGACAGGACAGTGGGCACGTACTCCTCCGGGAGTAATCGTGGGGAAGGCGCAGGGGACTTACGGGGCGTGCGGGCGCACGAGCGTACGGCGGGCCGGGGCCGAAGGCGAGAGTCGGTCCAGACCCGTTATCCGGGTGTCACTCTTTCGGTCGCGGGTGGCCGGGAGGCGACCTGTCAGCTTCCGGTGGCCGACTTCCACGCGTCGACGTAGCCGGTGAGGTTCTCGTCGAGGTCGGCCCAGTCCGGCTCGAAGACCTCGACTCCGGCCATGAGCTGGGTGAGCTCGACGGCGTTGGCGTCGGTGGGCTTGACGTCCGTGCGCGCCGGGAAGCCGCCGCCGACCCCGCTGACCAGCTTCTGGGCGTCCTCGCCGAGCAGGTGGTCGAGGAGCTTCCTGCCGTTCTCGGTGTGCGGGGCCTTGGCGACGAGGCCGGCCGCGTACGGGAGGGAGAAGGTGGTGGGCTTGCCGCCTTCCTTGGCGGGGAACCAGATGCCGAGGTTCGGCATGGACTTGGACTGCGCGAAGTTCATCTGGACGTCGCCGTTGGCGACGAGGATCTCGCCCTTGTCGGTCTTCGGCGCGAGCTTGCTGGTGGAGGAGGACGGGCCGACGTTGTTGGCCTGGAGCTTCTTCAGGTACTCCATCGCCGGCTCCTTGCCGCCGAAGTCGTGCATCGACTTGATGAGCACGGCGGTGCCGTCGCCCGCGACGCCCGGGGTGGAGTACTGGATCTTGCCCTTGTACTTGGCGTCCAGCAGCTCTTCCCAGGTCTTGGGGGCCGAGCGCAGTTCCTTCTTGTTGTAGACGAAGCCGAAGTAGTTGTTGACGACCGAGGTCCACTTGCCGTCGGAGGACTTGTTCGCCCCGTTGACCTTCTCGGCTCCCTGTGGCGTGTACGCCTGCAGGAGCCCCTTGCCGTCGGCCTGCTGGATGAAGGGGGGCAGCGTGATCAGCACGTCGGCCTGCGTGTTGGTCTTCTCGCGGACGGCGCGCTGCACCATCTCGCCCGAGCCGCCCTCCACATACTTGACCTCGATGCCGGTCTTCTTCGTGAAGTCGGCGAAGACCTTGTCGTACCAGCCGTCGCCCTTGTCGCCCTTGAGGCCGTCGGCGCTGTAGACGGTGACGACCTTCTCGCCGCCGCCCTTGCCGCCGGTGGAGTCGGCGGAGGACGAGCCACCACAGGCGGTGAGGCCGGTGGCCAGGGCGAGGCAGCCGGTGGCGGCGGCGGTGCGCAGGTACTTGTTGCTGGGCATGGAACTTCCTTACGGCGAAAGGGAGTCGGTGGGAGAACCGGCAGGCGGTACAAGGCTGCGCGGGGCGGTGCGGTGGAGGGATCTCAGCGGTACGCGGCCCTGGTGCGGACCCGGGAGACGGCCAGCAGGACCAGCAGGGTGGTGGCCATCAGGACCACGGCGACGGCGGAGCCGCTGAAGAGCGATCCGCGGTCGGTGGCGGTGAAGATGCGGACGGGCAGGGGCATCCAGTCCGGCGGGTAGAGCATCATCGTGGCGCTCAGCTCGCCCATGGACAGGGCGAAGCAGAGCCCGGCGGCAGCGGTGAGCGAAGGCAGCAGGAGAGGGAGCTTGACCCGCCACAGCACGTACGCGGGGCAGGCGCCCAGGGAGGCGGCCGCCTGCTCGTAGGCGGGGTCGAGCCGCACGATGGCAGCCGACACCGACTGGTGGGCGAACGCCGTGACCAGGATCGTGTGCGCCAGGATCACGATCGAGCTGGTGCCGTTGAGCAGCAGCGGCGGTTTGCTGAAGGCGACGAGCACGGCGAGGCCGACGACCACGGACGGCACGGCGACCGGCAGCATGAACAGCGCGTCCAGGGAGTTCTTTCCGCGCTTCTTCAGCCCGGCGGCGGCGAGCGCGGCCCAGGTGCCGGCGGTCAGCGCGAGCAGACTGGCGGCCAGGGCGGTGAGCAGTGAGGTGGTCAGCGCCTGGAGGGACTCGCCGCGTACGGCCGCGGCGTAGTTCTCGGTGGTGGGGCCCGAGGGGAAGGCCCCGGACCAGTGCGTCGAGAAGGACGCGGCCACCACGACGAGCAGGGGCAGGGCGAAGAGCGGCAGGAAGAGGATGCCGAAGACGCTCCAGGCGGCCCAGCGGCCGCTCTTGCTATGCACCAGCACGCTTGCTCACCACCCGGTAGAGGCCGAACAGGCCGACGGAGATCACGATGTTGACGACGGCGACCACGCAGGCGGCCGCGTAGTCGGATTCGAGGATCGCCTTGCCGTAGATGAGCATCGGGAGCGTGGTGACGTCCTTGGCTCCGGTGAACAGGACGATCCCGAACTCGTTGAGGCACATGACGAGGACGAGGCTGCCTCCGGCGGCGAGGGCCGGGAGGGCCTCGGGGAGGATCACCCGCCGGATGATGCGGCCGGGCTTCGCGCCGAGCGAGGAGGCCACTTCCAGTTGGGCGGTGTCCAGTTGGGAGAAGGCGGAGAGCAGGGGGCGCATCACGAAGGGCGTGAAGTAGGTGATCTCCGCGAGGAGGACGCCCCACGGGGTGGTCAGGAAGTGGAAGGGTCCTTCGGCGACGCCGAAGGTGTCGGTCCACAGGCCGTTGGCCATGCCGACAGTGCCGTAGACGAAGAGGAGGGCGAGGGTGATGAGGAAGGAGGGGAACGAGAGGAAGACGTCGATGAACTTGGCCACGGCCCGCGCCCCGGGGAAGGGTACGAAGGCGATGACCAGTGCGAGCGCGAAGCCGAGGAGCAGGCAGCCGGCGGTGGCTCCGACGGCCAGCCAGACGGTGGTGCCGAGGGCTTCGCGGAAGGAGTACGAGGCGAAGACGGAGGCGTAGGCGTCGAACGCGCCGCCCCCGTTCCCGAGGGTCAGGGACTGCCGGACGACGAGCGCGAGGGGGTAGAGGAAGACCACCGCGAGCACGGCGACGGGAGGCACGGTCCACAGCCAGCCGGGTACGGTACGGGGCGCACGTCCGGGCCTGGCCGCCGGGCCGTCAGGAGCTGCGGCCGGGCCTTCGGGGGCGCCCGGGGCAAGGCCTCGTACCGGCTGGTGGGCAATGGCCGGAGCGTCGGGCGCGGACTCCGGCCGGGGTGCGCGCCGGTCCGTGGCCTCAGTCATCACAGACTCCCGCGGCCAGGAGCACCGCGTCCCGCGGCTCGAAGTGCAGGGTGACGTGGTCGCCCAGCGCCGGGGTCTCGCGCAGTTCCGGCAGGTCCGCCTTGACCCGGTGTCCTTCGACGTCGACGTAGAGGCGATGGGTCGAACCGCGCCACTGCACCTCGGTGATGGTGCCGCTCAGCGCGTTGGGGCCGGCGCCGAGGCCGAGCAGGTGCGGCCGTACGCACAGGGTCGCGGCCGCGCCGACGGCCGCGCGGCCCGGGTCGAGGGCGAGGGGGTGCCCGGCGAAGAGCGCGCCCCCGTCGGCCACGGTGACGGGCAGCAGGTTGGCGTTGCCGACGAAGGAGGCGGTGAACTCGGTGCGCGGGGCCCGGTACAGCTGCTGCGGGGTGCCGCAGTCCTGCAGCCGGGCCCGGTCCATGACGGCGATCCGGTCGGCCAGGGTCAACGCCTCGACCTGGTCGTGGGTGACGTAGAGGATGGACACGTCGGGCAGTTCGCGGTGCAGCCTGGCCAGTTCGGTGAGCATGCCGGAGCGCAGTTGCGCGTCGAGCGCGGACAGCGGTTCGTCCAGCAGCAGCACCCCGGGGCGGATGGCGAGCGCGCGGGCGATGGCCACGCGCTGCTGCTGCCCGCCGGAGAGCTCCCGGGGGTAGCGCTCGGCGTAGGCCGCCATCCCGGTCATCTCCAGGGCCTCGGCGACGCGGCCGGGGATCTCGGCCTTGGGCGCCTTCTGCGCCCTGAGGCCGAAGGCGACGTTGTCCGCGACGCGCATGTGCGGGAAGAGCGCGTACTGCTGGACGACCATGCCGATGCCGCGTTTGTGGGGCGGGAGCGCGGTGACGTCCCGGCCGCCGATCAGTACCCGGCCCGAGGCGGGCCGGACGAAACCGGCGACGGCCCGCAGCGCGGTGGTCTTGCCGGAGCCGGAGGGACCGAGCAGTGCCATGACCTCGCCGGGCTCGACGGTCAGGTCGAGGGAGTCCAGGACGGTGTTGCCGCCGTAGGCGACCGAGACGGAGTCGAAGCGGATGCCGCTCACGCGCCGGGCTCCCGCTGCGGCTCCAGGGCTGCGGGGAGGTCGGCGACGGAGGCCAGGACGTGGGTGGCGCCGTGCTCCCGCAGGGTCGCGCCGTCGTGGGCGCCGGTGAGGACTCCCGCCACGATCCCGGCGCCGGCGCGGACGCCGCTGAGCATGTCGTACGCCGTGTCGCCGACGACCACGCTCTCGCGTACGTCGGCCACGGCCCCGGTGCGCAGGAAGGCGGCCAGCACCATGTCCGGGTAGGGCCGGCCGCGGCCGCCCGCGTCGGCGGGGCACAGGGTGAGGTCGGCGAGGCCCTGCCAGCCGAGGGCGTCGAGGATGGCGTCCTGGGTGATGCGGGCGAAACCGGTGGTCAGGACCACGGTGCGACCCTCGGCGCGGAGCTTCTCGATGGTTTCGCGGGCGCCGGGGAGCGGGGCGATGAGGCCGCCTTGCACCAGTTCCCCGTAGGCCTCTTCGAAGGCGGAGTTGGCGCGCTGGGCGAGGTCCTCGGCGCCGAAGAGGTGGCGGAAGACGGAGATCTTCGACTCGCCCATGGTGTCGCGGACGTATTGCAGCTTCGCGGTGTGGTCGGCGCTGCCTGGCTCGACGCCGAGGCGTTCGGCGGCCCGCTCGAAGGCGCGCTCGACGAGGCCGCCGTCGGCGACGGTGGTGCCGGCCATGTCCAGGACGATCAGCTTGGCGGAGGTGGTGCGGTGGGGGGTGTTGTCGGTCATCGCTCTTACCAGCCCAGTTCGTTCGCGGTGGTTTCGGCTATGGCGGGCGAGCAGGTCATGCCCCGGCCGCCGGGTCCGGTCACCAGCCAGACGCCGTCGGCCACCTGCTGGCGGTGGACGACGCGGGTGGTGTCGGTGCACTGCGCGTACACGCCCGCCCAGCGGCGGCGGATCTGCGGCAGCGGGCGGCCCAGGAAGGATTCGACGACCTCGGTGAGGTGCGCGTAGGGGTCTTCGAGGGTGTCGAACGCGAAGGGGTGCTCGTACTCGTGGGTGTCGCCGATGGTCAGTCCGCCGTCCTGCCGCTGCACCATCAGGAGCTGCATCTTGTGCGCGGCGGCGATCGGGGCCTGGGGCTGCTCGGCGTCGAGTTCGTCGAGGGCTTCGCTCTTGTAGGCGGGGTAGTAGCGGAAGCTGTCGGCGTCGGCGACCGAGGTGGTCAGGGTCTCGCCGAGGGGGGCGGTCTGCATCATCTGCAGCCGGACGCGGCGTACGGGCAGGTCGGGGGCGAGCTCGCGGACCAGGCCGGAGAGCCAGGCGCCGGTGGCCAGGACGACGGCGTCGCCGCGGTGGGTGTCGCCGTGGTCGTCGCGGACGGTGGCGGGGCCGGTGGCGGAGCCGGTGACCTCGCGGACCTCCCGGCCGGGGAGGAAGGTGTAGCGGCCCGAGGCCTTGAGGGCTTCGCGCAGGTGGAGTTGGGCGGTGCGCGGCTCGACGGCGGCGTCCCGTTCGCACCACAGGGCGGCCTCGAACGCGCCGCGCAGGGCGGGGTTGACCGCCCTGGCCTCCTCGGCGGTGATCAGCTTGTAGCCGCGGGCGGCGGCGTCGGGGCGGGCCACGGCGGCCTCGGCGACGGCGTACTCGCGGGCGCCCCGTACCGGGGTGAGGGAGCCGATGGCGCGGAAGCCCAGGCCGGGCACCCGCTCGCCGATCCGCTCCCAGAGCTCGCGGGCCCGCAGGGCGGTGTCGAGCTCCTCGCCCCCGGCCCGTCCACTGACCCAGATCTGGCCGAAATTGCGCAGGGACGCGCCGCGGGCCTCCGTCTCTCGCTCGATCTGGACGACCTCGTGGCCGCGTTCCACTGCTTGCCAGGCGTGCATGGTGCCTACCACGCCGCCTCCGACGACTATGACTCTCACGTGGTCCAAGGTGACGGGGGCCCGTGACCCGGGAGGATCGCCCGGGCGACGCCCCGGTGAACAGCCTCCGACGCTTGGACTAGACCCGTTACCGTTCCGTGATGCGAATTGGTCCGTTTTCAGGTTCTACAGGTGCTTTGTGCGGGACTATTCGGGCCGCAGGTGGGTCGTGAAGCTGAACCGGTCACCACGGTAGAGCGAACGCACCCGTTCCAGCGGCCTGCCGTCCCGGTCCCTGGAGAAACGGTGGATGAGCAGCATCGGGAGCGCCGGCGGGGTTCCGATCAGCAGGGCCTCGCGGGGGGTGGCGAGGACCGTTTCGAGCTTCTCGTCGGCGTCGCCGAAGGAGATGCCGAGGCTGTCGTGGAGGTATCCGTAGAAGGAGGAGTCCGGCTGGAAATCGACGTCGAGGCGGGGGGCGCGGGCGACCCGGAGGTACGTGCTCTCCAGCCCGACCCGTTCCTCGTCGGCGAGCAGCACCCGCTCCAGGTGCCAGACCGGTTCGCCGGGCTCGGCGCCGATGCCGGGGGCCACGGCGGCCGGGCAGGCGAAGCGCTCCAGGCCGATGAGATGACGGCCGGGCGTACGGCCCTGGCGGCGTACGCCCTCGGTGTAGCTCGCCAGCGACAGGGGCTGTTCGAGCTTCGGCCCGGCGGCGACGGTGCCGCGGCCCGAGCGGCGCAGCCGGCCCTCGAGCAGCAGCTCGCGCAGGGCCTGGCGGACGGTCTCGCGGGAGACCTCGTACTGCTCGGCGAGATCGCGCTCGGTGGGCAGCGGCCGGCCCTCGCCCAGCTCGTCGAGCTCGTCGAGCAGCCCGGAGATGCGCGCCTTGACGGCGTAGTACTTGGGGATGCGGCCGTGCTCGGGAATCCCGGAGCGGACGGGCAGGCCGGGCTGGTGGTGGTGCGCGTAGGCGGTCGGTTCTTCCACCCTCGGACTCTACGTGGACCGGCCGCGGGTCAGACGCGAGCCGGGGCAGGGTCACAGACGCGAGCCGAGGGCGGGGTCAGACGCGAGGAGGTGCGGGGTCAGACGCGAGGAGGTGCGGGGTCAGACGCGAGCCGGGGGCGTGGAGGGCGGGGCCCCCGCGCGCAACCGGCGGGCGCCGAGCAGCAGTCCGCCGCCGCCGGCCAGGGCTGCGGCGGCGCCGGCCCCGTACGCCCAGGCCGAACCGCCGCGGCCGGTGTGGGCCAGCGCTCCGGCGTCGCCGGTCTCCGCCTCCGGTCCTTGGATGTCGAACCGGTAGCCGCCCGCTTCGCCGATCCAGTCGCCGTCGTCGCCCTTGCGCTGGACGAGGGCCGCGTCGGCGACGGCTTCGCCCTGCGGGGTTCCGGGTGCGAAGGCGAGCCGGACGGTGACGGTCACGGAACCGCCGGCGCCGATGGTGAAGCCGGAGAAGGCGTCACCGCCGTCGAACACGGCGACGATCTCGTCCCGGTCGGTGCCCTCCAGGCTGACGGGGAAGGCGCCGGGGGCATCGAACTCCATCCGGAAATGGGCGGGGCGCAGAGCGCGGGCCGTGTCGGTGAAGACGACGACGGGGTGGATGCCCGTGCATTCGCCGGTGGTGGTGTTGGTGAGGTCGAGGTACCAGGTCTGCGCCTCGCCGCCGGTGCGGTACACGGCCGGCCCACCCCGAATGCGGGCCCCGATGGGGAACTGCGCGCTCTTCCCGTCCCCGCAGGTGGCCTCCACCCGCGAGGGCAACGCCGGCGCGGGGCGGGCGCCGCCGCCGGTCCCGATGTCCGCGGAGGCGGTGGCCGCGCCGGAGGCGGCCGTGCCCACGAGGAGAGCGGTCAGGGCAAGGGCTTTGCGCAGTCGCATGGATGACCCTCGCTACTCGCCGACGACAAAACGAACACCCGAACGCACACAGAAAACCGATTACCAGACAAGGCGACAATCACCTCGGCCTTGCCCGCACCCTCCCACGCACCCGCGACCCCTTGTCCAGCACCACGCCCGACTTATTCTGGTTTCCGCCCGTTCGGCCGATGCCCCGTTCCGGCACCGGGGACCCTGACCACCGGAGGGGCGGGCGCCCGCCCCGGACCCCCACGCCTCAAACGCCGGCGAGGCTGACTCGGCGGAGCCACTTCCAGCCGCCCGACGCCCGAGGACCCGGCTCCGGGACCCTTCAGCCCGCCCGGCGTTCGAAGACCGGGGTCCGGGACCCTTCAGCCCGTCCGGCGTTTGAGGACCGGGGTCTGGGGCGGAGCCCCCGGGTCTGTTCAGCCCGCCCGGCGTTCGAAGACCGGGGTCCGGGCAGCGCCCGGGAACGGTGGAACCGGGGGTCCCCCCGGACGGAGTCTGGGGGAGGGTAGGGGACTCCGCCCCGCAGGGCCGACCATGGGCCGCCCCGCCCGGGCGGGGGCACCCTGCCCTGCGGCACGTACGAGTCACACCCGGGCCGGAGCCGGGGCGGGGGCAGGGGCCACACCCGAGGCCAAGGAGCCAGGCGGCTGGGAGCCGGGGGCCAAGGGCCAAGGCCTGAGTTCCCTCAGGCTCCGCGCCCGAACAGCGGACCGAGCACCAGCTCCGCCGCCCCCTCCGCCACACCCCTCTCCGCAAGGTCCACCCCCACCGCACCCCCCACGAAGGACCGCGCCCCCACCACCCCCCGCACCCCCGCCAGGAACACCTCCGGCGCAGCCGCCACCACCCGGCCGCCGAGCAGCACCCGGTCCACATCCAGCAGCGCGACCAGGTTCGCCGCCGCCTCCCCGACGATCTGCGCCGCTTCCTCCAGCCGGCCCCCGGCCACCGCGTCCAGGCACAGCACCTCCGCGCAGCCGCGCCCCCCGCAACGGCAGGCCGGCCCGTCCAGTCGCAGCACCTGGTGTCCGAACTCCCCCGCAGCCGAGCGGCGCCCCCGGTAGACCTCGCCGCCGCCGGCCAGCCGGAGGCCTGCCCCCAGTCCGGTGCCGACGTGCACGTACGCCACGGCTTCCCCGAATGCGGCGTCCGCCGAGGCGACTCCCGCGACGCCCGCGTTGGTGTCCTTGTCCACCCGGACGGGAAGCCCCAAGCGCCGCTCCAGCACCTCCCGCAACGGGAACCCCTCCCATTCCGGGAACCCCGTTACCCGCCCCAGCACCCCGGTCCGCCAGTCCAGCGGCCCCGGCGCGGCCACGCCGACGCCTAGGAGTGGCCGGTCACCGCATACCCGCGCGACGGCCCGTACGGCCTCCTCGACCACCGCGTCCGGACCGGCGCCGAAGTCCAGCGGGCCCCGGCCGTCGGCGACGACGCGGCCCGCGAGGTCCACCCGTACCGCCGTGAGTTCGTCGCGGTCCAGGTGCACCCCGACCGCGTACCGCGCTTGCGGCACCAGCCTCAGCAGCGTGCGCGGTTTGCCGCCTGTGGACGCCTCGCGTCCGGCGTCGGCCACCAGGCCTTCGTCCCGGAGCCGCGCCGCGATCTTGCTGACCGCCTGCGGGGTGAGCCCCGTACGCGCGGCGAGGTCGCCCCGGCCGAGCCCGGCGGGGCCGGCTGTGCGCAGGAGGTCCAGTACCAGCGCGTCGTTGTGCCCGCGCAGCAGCGGCAGATTCACACCGCCCGCACGACCTCGGTCGTCGCCGTCACCCCTGTCGCCCCTGCTACCCCTGTCCACCTGGCCATTGTCCACCCTCCTTGCACTTAGGCAACACTGTTGCCAAAGTGGTTCCCATGAACGCCACCGCCCCCACCACCCCCCTCGCCCCCCTCCGCGTCGGACTCGTCGGCTACGGACTGGCCGGCTCGGTCTTCCACGCCCCGCTGGTGTCCGCGACCGAGGGCCTCGTCCTCGACACCGTCGTGACCTCCGACCCCGGCCGCGCCGCCCAGGCCCGCGAGGCCCACCCGGGCGTCCGGATCGCAGCCACCGCCACCGAGCTGCTCGAGCAGAGCCCCGCCCCCGACCTCGTCGTCATCGCCTCCCCGAACAAGACGCACGTCCCGCTCGCCACCGCCGCCCTCACCGCCGGCATCCCGGTGGTCGTGGACAAGCCGCTGGCCGCCACCTCCGCCGAAGCCCGTGAACTGGCCGCGCTCGCCGACCGGACCGGAACCTTCCTGTCGGTCTTCCAGAACCGCCGCTGGGACAACGACTTCCTCACCCTGCGCCGCCTCATCGCCGACGGCGAGCTGGGCGAGGTCCAGCGCTTCGAGTCCCGCTTCGAGCGCTGGCGCCCGCAGCTCAAGGGCGGCTGGCGCGAGTCCGGCGCGCCCGAGGAGATCGGCGGACTGCTGTACGACCTCGGCAGCCACGTCGTGGACCAGGCACTGGTCCTGTTCGGACCGGCCGTGCAGGTCTACGCGGAGACCGACGTGCGCCGCCCGGGCGCCGAGGCCGACGACGACACCTTCATCGCCCTCACCCACGCGAGCGGGGTCCGCTCCCACCTCTACGTCAGCGCCACCACGGCCCAACTCGGCCCGCGCTTTCGCGTACTGGGCTCCAGCGCGGGCTACGTCAAATACGGCCTGGACCCGCAGGAGGGGGCGCTGCGCGACGGCCTGCGCCCCGGCGACGCCGAGCGGACCTGGGGCGAGGAGCCCGAGTGCCTGTGGGGGCGGCTGGGCTCCGGGGAATCGCCGTTGACCGGCGGGGGCACGCCGGTACGGACCGTGCCGGGCGACTACCCGGCGTACTACGCGGCCGTGGCGGCGGCTCTGCGGGACGGCGGTCCGGCCCCCGTCACGGCGCTGGAGGCGGCGCGCTGCCTGGACGTACTGGAGGCGGCGCGCAGGTCGTCGAGGGACGGGGTGACGGTGACCATGAAGGCCTGACGCGCTCGGGGGCGAGCCGGGAGCCCGACGGGAAAAGAGGCGGCGCCGTCCGTGACGGCACCGCCCCTCCCGCGTACTGCGCGCGACTAAGCGCTCTTGAACTCCTGGCGCTGGCGGCCGAGCCCGTCGATCTCCAGCTCCACGACGTCGCCCGCCCGCAGGAACGGCTTCGGCTCCGGCTGGCCCGCGGCCACACCGGCCGGGGTGCCGGTGACGATGACGTCACCCGGATGCAGGGTCATGAACTGGCTCACGTACCGGACGACCTCGCCGACCGGGAAGATCTGGTCGGACGTGTGGCCGTCCTGCCTGATCTCACCGTTGACCCAGAGCTTCACGTCCAGCTGCTGCGGGTCCGGGATCTCGTCGGCCGTGACCAGCCAGGGGCCGAGCGGGGTGAAGGTCTCGCAGTTCTTGCCCTTGTCCCAGGTGCCGCCGCGCTCGGTCTGGAAGGCGCGCTCGGTCACATCGTTGACCAGCACGTACCCGCCGACGTGCGCGAGGCCCTCCTCGGGGGAGGCCAGGTAGCGGGCGGTGGCACCGATGACGACGCCGAGCTCGGCTTCCCAGTCGGTCTTGACGCTGGTGCGCGGGATCAGCACGGTGTCGTCGGGGCCGACCACGGTGTCCGGGGCCTTGAGGAAGAGGATCGGTTCGGCCGGCGCCTCCGCGCCCACCTCGGCCGCGTGCCCGTGGTAGTTCAGGCCGATGCCCACGACCTTGCCTATGCGGCCGACGGCGGACCCGATCCGCAGACCCGCGGTGTCCAGCACCGGGAGCTCACCGGATCCGGCCGCGTCCCGTACTCGGGACAGCACGGAGTCGTCGGCGAGCAGCGCGCCGTCCACATCCGTGATCAGGCCGGACAGGTCCCGCAGGGTCCCGTCCTGGTCGAGCAGCGCGGGGCGCTCCGACCCGAGGGGTCCTACACGCAGCAGCTTCATGGGCATTCTCCCGTGGTCGAGGGTGGTCGGCCCATGGGCGTGCCACGGGCCGGCCGATGGGTTGCGGCCATCGGAGGATTGGCCGATCCTCCAAGATGTCGGCCTCATCCGCAAGACCCTGTTCACATGACGGAACGCTCTGCTCCGCTGACCGGGAGCCCGGCACGCTCCGCCCGGTCCTTGCGGTGCTGGAGCCAGGCGCGCTCGGCCACCGACCACGCGGTGGTGGTGACCAGGTACAGCCCGGCCGCCAACGGCACCAGGGCGGCCGTGATCAGCGTCCCGAAGGACAGCAGGGGCAGTACGCCGCCCAGCTTGCGCATGACCTCCTGCTGCTCGGCGCTGATGACACCGACCCCACCGGCAGCACCGGCCGCCGAAGCCCCGGCCTTGGCGCGACCGGCCTTGGCCCCACCGGCCTTGCCCCCACCGGCCTTGGCCCCCGCGGTCCCGGCCCCGGCCGTGGCAGCCGCCAGCGCCGCGGCCTTGCGTCCGCGTACCGCGCTCCACGCGGCCACCACCGAGACGACCGCGAACAGCCCGAGGAACACCAGCCCCTGCTCTCCGAAGAGGCCGCCCTCCCCGAGCGCCTCACCCCACCGGCCGCCGAGCGGCGCGGCGAGCAGCCGGTGGCCGAGCAGCTCGTTGGCGGCCCCGCCGATCTCCGCCGAGGAGAACGCCCGGTACATCAGGAAGAACACCGGCAGCTGGAGCAGCACCGGCAGGCAGCCGGCCACCGGGGTCGCCCCGCGGAAGGCGGCCCGGCTCAGCGGGTGCAGCGCGAGCCGTACGAGCACGGTGAACAGCACGATCGCGGCAGCGGTCGCGGACTCGGCCAGCACCGGTTCCAGGAGCCGGCCCAGCAGAGAAACAAGATCGATGAAAACGGACACGTGGGCCCTCCGAGGGGACTCGTCGAACGTCGAAAGAGATGCGTTTCGGCGTGACGACCCGCGAGGGGCGGCAAGGTCAGGCGATCGGAAGCGATCAGAAGGAGGAGCTGCGCGCCCCTACGCGGCCGTCGGAAGGGGACGGCCGGGCGCCCTGGGCCGCGACCGGCCCGAAGCGTCGGGATCGCGCTGCGGCAAGAACGCCGTGCGCTGCTCGCGATCACGGATCGCGGTACGTATTCGGTGCGGCGGCACGGGCCGCACCAGCCGGGCGGCCAGGGCCGAGGCGCCCACCGCGAAGCTCGCCGCGAGGACCACCACGACCGCGCCGAGGCCGCCCTCTCCGGCGAACAGCCCGAGGAAGCCGCCGAACACCACGAGCGAGGCCAGCAAGGCCAGCAATCGCGCCGGCCGCACGGCCGGCGCGGAGGGCGCCGAGGACGTGGACAGCGCGGAGCGTGCTGTCCACCGCCCAGGGCGAAGCCCGCTGTGCTCTGCCATGCGAACCGCCCCCTCCCCCACCCGCCGCGCACGAACTCTCGTACGAGAACCGCTACTCGCGATCGATGTTAACCGCGCTCACTGACAACGGACAGGACCTCGTTTTGATCCCCGGGCGGCGAGTGCAGCGGATCACGCGCCAGCACCTCGTCGTCCGGCCGTGGATCCCCCGCCCCGCTCCCCGCCGCCTCACCCGGGCCGAACCGGGCCACCGTCACCGCGACCGCCAGGTTCACCGCGAGGGCGACCATGCCCGCGTTCAGGCCCCACACCGGGTCGTTGCCCGTGAAGACCAGCCCGCAGACGACCGCGACCCCCGCGGCCAGTCCGCACACCGCCGCCGCAGTCGTGAGCTTGCGCCACACCAGCCCCAGCAGCAGCATCGGCACGAGCTGCGCCATGCCCTCGTAGGAGACGAGCGAGAGCCTCACCAGAGTGTTCGGCGCCGTGTACGCCATCACGAGCGCGATCGCCCCGGCCGCCACCACGACCAGCTGCGAGGCGAGTTTCTGCCGCTCGCCCGAGCTCCAACGCGGCACCGCCGAGAGCACGCTGCGCCCCCACATGGTGCCGATGACCAGCATGAACACCGCCATCGGCACGATCGAGGACAGAGCCGCCGCCACCCCGATCACACCCACCGCCCACGCCGGCAGCGAGTCCACGACCAGCTTGAACAGCGCGAGGTTGGAATCGGCGCCCGTCAGCCCCGGTACCACGAACAGCGCGGCCATGCCCAGCAGCATCGGCACGAAGAGGAGCACGTTATAGGCGGGCAGCAGGATGGCGTTGCGGCGCAGCGTGTCGGCGCTGCGTGCGCCCAGGTATCCGGCCACGGTGGTCGGGAAGATGACGACGGTCAGCGCGTTCAGCACGGTGGTGGAGGCGAACCACCCCACCCCCAGCTGGCCCCGGCCGCCTTCCGCGTTCCCGGCGCCGGGGAGCGTCAGCCACTGCGGGTGCTCGGCCGCGAGCCGATCGAAGAGCTCTCCGTAGCCGCCGAAGTAGTGGAGCGGCACGTACACGGCGAGGAACCCGAGCGTGCCGATGACCAGCACGTCCTTGAGCACCGACACCCACGCGCTGCCGCGCAGCCCGCTGACGACGACGAAGCCGGTGGTGACGGCGAAGGCGATGAAGTACGCCCATTCCAGGGAGACCGCCCCGTAGGTGACCGTCGAGACCACCACGCCCATGCCGGTGATCTGGAGCTGGATGTAGGGGAGCAGGAAGACGGTCGCGAGTACCGCGACCACGGCGCCGAGCCAGGGGCGCCCGTAGCGGTGGGCCACCATGTCGGTGATGCCCACGAGGCCGTGGCGGCGCGCGTAGTCCCACAGCACGGGCCCGACGAGGTAACCGAGCGCGTAGCCGCAGGACATGTACGCGATCACGTACAGCACGGGGGCGCCGTAGTTGTAGCCCCAGCCGGCCGCGCCGAGGTAGCTGAAGCTCGTGTACCCCTCGCCAGCCATCAGGACCCAGATGAACACGGTGCCGAGCGAGCGTCCGCCCACCGACCATTCGGCGAGCCCGCCGCCGCCTCCGCCGCGCCCGCGCACCGCGAGCAGCCCGAGCGCGACGGTCGCCACCATGAACACGGCGAAGACGGTGGTCGCGACGGCCGCCGCGCTCACCTGTGATCACCGCGCCAGGTCAGCCACACCGCGAGCGGGGTCAGCAGGGTCGCCCCGAGGAGCCAGAGGAGCAGGAACGGTACGCCTCCCAGCGCCGGCTGTGCCCGGTTCGCGAACGGCAGTGCTCCGACGAACAGCACGAACGGCGCGGCGAGCCACAACAACTGCGGACGTTTCACCCATTTCTGACGCACCGCCCCCACATTACGGTGCGCCCGTCACCCCTTCAGGGTGCCCCACACCACGAGCCGGTACTTGGAGGAGTACTCGGGCGTGCAGGTGGTGAGCGTGATGTACGCCCCGGGTTCGCCGTACCCGGCCTCCGGTTTCACGACGCTGCGCGGGACGGGCGCGATCACCCCGGTATCGCGCTCGGTCGTCTCCCCCAGCGTCTGGCCGACCACGTACACGTACCGCTTCCCCTTCACGTCGACGATCAGCTCGTCGCCGGCCTTCAGCCGGTTGATGTGGCGGAAGGGCTCCCCGTGCGTATTGCGGTGTCCGGCGAGCGCGAAGTTCCCCTCGGCTCCGGGCTGCGCGGTCCCCGGGTAGTGCCCGGCGTAGCCCTTGTCGAGCACGGACCGCTTGTCCACGCCCTGCGCGACGGGCACGGCGACGCCGAGGCGGGGGATGCGCAGGATCCCGTAGGTCCCCTCCCGCGGCGGCTTCTTGGCGGCGGGGCCGGTCCGCGTACCGCGGGAGGAGTCCTCGGGGGATCCTTCGGAAGAGCCTTCGGGGGAGCCGTCGGACGGCCGATCGCCCCCGGACGCGACCTCGTCACCGGCCGGAGCATCGGCGGAGGGAGGCTCGACGGAGGCCGGAGCGGAGGACCACTCGCTCTCCAGCTCCCGCACCTGCGCGTGGGCGGCGTTGAGGGCCTGCCGGTTGGTCCACCACACCTGGTGCACCACCAGCAACAACACCACCACGCCCACCGTCACGGCCAGTTCACCGGCCGCCCACAGCACCTGCGCGAGACCGGCCCGGCGCGACCGCCGGCCCTGCCCCTGCACCACGACCCGCACGTGATCCCGCACGGGCGGCACCTTAAGTCCTCCCCCGTCAACTGACCAGCGGCAGTACGGTGTGAACCATGCGCCCCGACACGCCTGCCGAGCACATCGCCGAAGCCGAGCGCCTCATCCGCACGGCGACCCGCTACCCCGAGGACCAGGAGCCCTTGCTCCTCCAGGCCGCGGCCCACCTCGAACTGGCCGACGAACGCGAACGGGCGAGCACCCTATACGACCAACTCCTGGCCGCGGACACGGTCGACGACCCGTCCCTCATCAAGGCCCTGCAGGCGGCCAACCTCTGGGAGTACGGCCACGAGCCCGAGGCCCGCGCCCTCATCCAGGGCATCCGCGCGTCGGCCCCCAAGGACCCCGCGCCCTGGGAGGTCATCGCCGAGGCCCTGGAGGCCCACGACGAACTCGAAGCCTCCCACGAGTGCTTCACCGAGGCAGCCACCCTCCTGGCCCCGGACAACACCCCCCTCACCCGGGCCACGACCGCGCTCCTCACGGGCCGCCACCGCGTACGCCGCCTGCTGGCCCTCCCCCACGACGACTGGGACATGGTCGCGGACACCCGCCACATCGGCCCGATCCCGCTGGACGAACTCCACGACCCCAAGCGGATCTGGGCCCTCGGCTCCGACGACCCCGCCGAACTCCGCGCCGAGATCGCCCGCCTGCGCGCCGAACTCGGCGACCGCCGCGCCGCCCTCTCCCGCCCGTTCCCGGTGGCCATCCTCCACTGGCCGGCCCGCGAGCTCACGGAACTCCTCACCTCGTACCCCACCCTGTCCGCGGAGTACCCCTCCCACGACGCCCACCTGGCCCAGGTCGAAGCCTCCCTCCGCGCCCTGGCCGCCTCGGGCACGACGAACCTCGGCATCGTCACGGCCAGCGTCCCCTCGTACGAAGCCTTCGCCGCCTCGGAGAAGACCTCCCCGTCCTCCCCGTCCCTCCTCGCGGAATACGCCACCACCCTGGCCGCCCGAGGCAAAGCCACCCCCTGGCCCCCGACCGCCACCAACCCGTGCTGGTGCACCTCGGGCCGGCCTTACGGGGAGTGCCACGGACGCAGCGTGGATCCGGCTCGTCCGTGAGCAGAGGCAGAGGACGCCTCGTCCTGCAAGGGCCTGGCGAGGTCTGCACGAACACAACCGCCGGAGAGCACCCGCTGCGCGCGCCGGCGGAGGATGCCGAGGCCCAGGCAGTCCTCGCCTGGCTTCGTTCTCACGACGCCGCCGGCCTCTACACGGGGGCCATTGCCAACGCGATCGACTACGTGCTCGACGGACCGCGCACAGGGCGCTACGACTTGCTCGCACCCGACGTCCATCCCGGCGAGAAGGCTTCGGTGGGCGCCAAGCTGGAATACGAAGTACTGAACTCCTTCGGCCTCCCGAAGGTGCCTCCGCTCGATACCCGAATCTCGGGTATCGCAGTCGATATCAAAGCGACGGTCGGCGCGAACTGGTCCATCCCGGCGGAGGGTCACTGCCAGCTCTGTGTCTGCACGCAGATCAAAATCGGTCAGGGCGTGCACAAATCCTGGCTGGTCCGCGCGCACCGCTCGTGGCTCTACCGTGGTTCCGGCAACCGGGACGGCAAACGGGGTCTCGCTGTGGAGGCACGTGACCGTTGGAGCACGCCCTTGTACGACTGGACACCGCTGCGGATGAATCCACTGACCCTCCTCACGGCGGAGCAAGCCGGCCAGGTGCTCGCGAAGCAGCCCGGGCAGGAGCTGAGGTTCGCAATGATGTTCAGCTTCCTCGAGGGGCACATCATCCCGCGCAGCGTAATCTCAACGGTTGGCGCCGGAAACCATGACCCGGTGCGGCGGACCCGCAATGTCAGGAAGGTTCTCGCCCGCGACGGCCTCACTCTGCTCTGTGGCAAGTTCCCTGACCAGAGAGACATCGCCGCCGCGCATAAGATCACGCTGGGGCCGGAAGACTGGATCGCCCTGCGGCTCGAAGAGGACCGGGCCGATGTCTGACGGCCAGTGGCAGCCCCCCGAGGGCTCCTGGGCATCCTCAGCGGCCCGCCGACGCAACATGCAGGCGATCCGCAGCCGCGATACGAAGCCAGAGCGGGTCATCAGGAGCCTCGTACACGCAAAGGGGCTGCGTTACCGGGTGGCTGCACGCCCTCTGCCTGATCTGCGCCGGACCGCTGACCTCGTATTCCGGCCGGCGAAAGTGGCTGTCTTCGTGGACGGCTGCTATTGGCACGGATGCCCTGAACACTACGTCTCGCCGAAGACGAACCCGGGCTACTGGTCGGAGAAGGTGGCCCGGAACATCGCGAGGGACCGCAACACGGACGAGCAGCTGGAGGAAGCAGGCTGGCTCGTGCTCCGGTTCTGGGAGCACGAGCCGTCCGACGTCTGTGCGGCGAGGATTGCCTCCGCCGTCCAGGAACGCCGCTCTCACAGTCCGGCGCCTTAGCTCACGGGGTCCTGGGGGCTCCGCCTGCTGATGCGACCGGCAGTCAGCACCTGAGCGATCGCTTCTCCGACAGCGTGCGCGACGGGCGGCGGGAAGGCGTTGCCGACCTGACGGTACTGAGCGGTTTTGCCGGTCCTCTCAGTCTTTCTGTCCCCTTCGAAGTCCCACTCCGGGGGGAAGCCCTGGATGATCGCGGCCTGGGCGACCGTGATCATCGGGCCCGCGGGCCGGAACAGGTCACGTTCCGCGCTGTTCTTCTGGTCCATGTCCGCCGGCGAATTCGCGACACCGAGTGCGTTGACCCCCAGGAGCCCCCAGGCTGCCTTGGCACGACTGGGCCCGAGGTCCGCACCCCCGTGCTTCTTTGAGCCACCCACCAGCGTCGGTGCGATATTGCCACTCATGTCCTGCCAGCGCTTCAGCGCGTCCTTCGCAGACTGGCCAGTCTGCCCGCCCTGCTTCAGGAACGGCCGGTACCGGGCCTTCATACTTGCGTCGAGGGCTTCACGTACGGTGACGATGTCCCGCTGGGGCTTCGGCCACTGGAACGACTGGCTACCCAGGACGTCCTTGCGGATGGCTACGAGAATCGCGCGCGGCCGGAGCTGCGGGACACCGAAGTCACTCGCCTCGAGCACCCTCCAGCCGCAGACCTTGTAGTCCGCACCCTCGTGGGTGCGCTCGATTCCGGTCTGCGGATCCTTGGCAACCCCGCCCTCGAGACGCGCCACCACCCAGTCACGGTAATCCGCGAACTTATCGTCCTTGATTCCCCGGACATTTTCGATCATGACCGCTTGCGGGTGCAGTTCGTCAACCAGGTCCAGCATCCGCGGGAAGAGATCTCGCTCATCATCCTTGCCCAGCTGCTTGCCTGCATGCGAGAACGGAGGGCACGGCACTCCGCCCGCCAGCAGGCCGAGCTCACCGCGCCTCAGCTCGCGCCCGAGATAGCCAAGCGGCTTGTCCAGCTCGACCAGGGGTTTGAAGTCGTTCACATCATTGTGAATGATGTCGCAAAACTCGCGCTCGAATTCCCAGCCATCCCGCTGCGCGATGTTGCGCCGAAGCGTCGCCGCGGCGTACTGATCGATCTCGACGAGCGCGAGGTGACGAAACCCAGCCTGATGGAGGCCGATGGCCTGCCCCCCGGCGCCGGCGCAAATCTCAATCGAGGTCAGCGTGTCATCGCTGGCACCCATCGAGTCCTCCTGGTGTGGCAGATACAGACAGGCAAGTGTCGCATCTGCCACTGACAACCGGCGTCACCCAGGCCCGGGCGGGTGCGCTGGCCCTCAGGCGGCACACCCGCCGCACGCGTCAGGGTGCTCCCGCCGCTCCAACGTGCTCCAGCAGTGCACGCATGTCAGCAGCGTCCATACCGGCGGCTACAGGCTGCTCCTCCTGCAGGTCCCCGAGCTGCCGCACCGAAGGATCATCAAGAATGCTCCCCATGAACTCCAGCTTTTCCGCGAGTCTCATGGCAACGACCTCATCGATCGTCCCCGCTGAGGCCAGCACCGTGACGCGGGTCTCAGTCCCCGGAGCCAGCCCCAGGCGGTGGATCCGGTCCAGGCTCTGCAGGAACCGTCCGGCCATGAAGTCCCTGTCAACATAGACCGCATCGTGGCAGTCATGGTGAAGGCTGATGCCCTCACCCAGCGTGGCCGGATTCGAGATCAGCACGGAACAGTCCGGATCTTCCCTGAACCGTCTGATCTCCTCGTCCCGCTCGGGTGTACCGCCATGAACGACCGCGGGCTGAAACTCGTCCAGCAGGAGCGCCAGGCTCGTGATGTTCCGGACGAACGTCGACCACACAAGGGTCTTCCGGCCCGCGAGAGCATTGCGGGCCACGATCTCCTGGACTGCCCGGTACTTCGGCGGCATCTCGTACTGGGGGAGCTTCTGCAGCAGTTGAAACAGCGAATCCCCCTCCTGGATTTCCAGGGGCGGCACCTGGAAACTCAGAGGCTCGTACCTGCTGCTTCCTTCTGCGAGGAGTGCGGGACTCGTCGCAGCCATCAGCAGCCGGAGCATCGCCTTCCCCAAGGCGTCGAAATTCTCCCTGGAGAGTTCAGCCCTCGCCGTGAACCGCCCGACGAGGGCGTCGTAGATTTCCCGGTGGAGTCCCACCAACGGGACCGTGCGGATCACCGGCTGGAAGGGCGGCAGCCCCAGCTCCTTCTTCGTCGTACGGGTGAAGAGCGGGCGCAGGACGGAGCTCGCGTAGGCGAGGTCGCCGCCGGCCACCGCCTGGGTCACCACCCGCTTGCCGTGACCGGGCCAGACGAACGACAGCAGGTTCTCCAGATCGCGGGCACCGTTCGGAGCCGGTGTGCCCGTCAGGATCAGCCGGCGGCGGCTCAGGGGGCCGAGTGCCATACACGCGCTCCCGTACGTACCCTCCGAACCGAGCTTCATACGGTGCGCCTCGTCCAGGATCACCATGGACGGAGCCGCACGCAGCCAGCCCGCGAGTCCCGTGAGGGAGCGGTCCAGCCTCTCGTAGTTGACCACCAGGATCTCGGCGTGCGGATCTGGAACCCGGCCCATCACCTTGGTCACTGGAACCTCGTCAAAGCACTCCCGGCTCTCCGAAATCCACGCCTCGTAAGCCGACTTGGGACTGACGACGAGCAGCCGCCGCGCTGCGCCCCGCTCCTTCATCGCCGCGTAGACGGCAAGCCCGACCCGGGTCTTTCCCGCGCCGGGGACGCTGAAGTTCGCACCGTGCCGCATGGAGAGGAGCCGGGAGATGTCCCTGCGCTGGAAGCCAGTCAGGTCCGCCCGCCAGCTCGCACCGAGAGCAGACGGCAGCGGGACATCGCCCTCCGTGCCAGGTGTCCGCGGGTCCTGTTCCAGGTACTGCTCCGCCTGGTCCGCGTCGTCAAGGACATCTCCGACCAGGGCCAGGAGGTCTTCCTCCCATTCCACGGACTCGGCCGCCGGCCAGTCCGACAGCACCTGCAGACCCGACAGAAAGTCGTCGAGCGGTACTTCCAGAGTCAGCGGACCCTGCTGCCCGCCCACGGGGAAGCTCGCGGCCAGATGCGTGAGGTCGGCGCGGAACTCCTCCGCTGCCCAGAGCACTGCCTTGGTCCGCGATACGTCGAACGCCAGACGGAGCGACGGCTCGGCCGGCCCTCTCACATTCCCTCCTGCTGCTGCAGAGCGGCGAGCAGCCACACGACGCCGTCGCCGGGCTCCTCGATCCGTGCCGCCTCACGCGCCAGCTTCAGCAGACTGGCCTTGAGCGCCAGCACGGCCTCGTCCAACGCCTCGTCGTCCAGGTTCCGTGAGGCGCGGGCAAGCGTCATGTCCGTCACGCACTGGTCAATGTTCTGGACCGCGTCGTGAAGCCGGTCCGGCGCCGCCTGCTTGCGCTTGCGCACGCGGGCGTCCTTACCTGCCGGCACCAGGGCTTCTTCCACCGCATCGCGCGCCTGCTTCCAGAGCGCGCCCGCCTCTGCGGACTGCTCCTTGCTCACCGACTCCGGATCCCGCTCCACCGCCTTCGCCTGCAGCAGTGCATTGGTGAACGCCTTGGCCGCCGCCACCTGCGGGCTGTCACCCCGCACGGGCCGGTTGAGCCCGGGAATCACCCGCCCTCCCATGGCCTCCGCGGGAGCCTGCTGCAACTGTTCCGGGAGATGCCGCTGCAGGTACCTGGCACGGAAGTCCACATCGGCAAGACGTACGTCGGTCTTTGAGAAGTCCAGCACGATCAGAGCGAGCCTGTTCTCCTTGAGCAGGTCAGCCTGTGCCGGATTCTGCCGCACGGTCTTCGCGTAGACCCGGTGGAGTTCACGGAGCTTCTCCTGCTGGTCCTCGAAGTCCATGAGACGGAGCTGCACCGTACCGGTCTTCGAACGGGTCACCAGATCTCTGAGCGTGGCCAGAACCCAGCGGTCCTGTTCCGCGGTCTCCTCCCGGATCCGGAAGTCCTTCGCGATGGCGGCGAGCGGCCGGCCGCTGTTGATCTGTTCTTCGATCGTGAGCAGCCTGTTGATGTAGGAGTACGGCCGGCGCGTGTCGTGGCGGAGCTGGAGTGACAGCTCGACGGCGTTGATGTCATCCCAGTCGCACGTCTCGGGCAGCACCCCGACCCGGACACTGCGAACGCCGAGCAGGCGAAGTGCGGCGACCCGGGTATTGCCGTTGACGAGGATCCCGTCACGCGTGATGAGTCCGGGCTCGTTCTGCCGGTAGTCTTCAAGGCTCTTTTTGAGCTCGTCGAAATCGGGATCCCGCTTGTCCGGGCTGGAAGGCAGCGCCTGGAGCAGGTAGCGGAGGTATCCCTGGCCCGCCTCACCCCAGGGGT
Source organism: Streptomyces sp. H27-H1 (assembly GCF_026627445.1). Taxonomy (GTDB): domain Bacteria; phylum Actinomycetota; class Actinomycetes; order Streptomycetales; family Streptomycetaceae; genus Streptomyces. Next base: position 54,613 of record NZ_JAPNLJ010000028.1, on the reverse strand, counting down.
TCTCCGTGAGCAGCCTGTCCTGCTCCGGATCGAAGCTCCGCTGGGCACGGATCCGGTGGGTCGCAGGATTGAAGTACACCTGGTCGATCGGCATATCGATGACCTCGACCACGATCGGCTTCGTCCGCCACTCAACCGTCAACGTCTCCTGCAGCCCGCCGCCGGCGCTGATCTCCTCGAGCCGCTTCTCGACCTGCGCTCTGTTCTCATCAGCGCGGGGCGGGCGGCCGAAGTCGATGCTCACGGTGTTTCTCCTCTGACTGCGTGGGACAGGTCTGTGGTGGAGCACGACGGGGGCCGCTCTGCTGGATGGCCCCCGCCGGATACCGAAGGTCTGACTATTGTCAGACCGGCGGGAGGGAGAGAGCCTCGCGGACCTTGTTCCTGGCCTCAGCCGGCAGCGTGCGGAAGTCCGCCCACAGGCGCTCGACCTCCGCAAAGTCCCGGGCGTCCGCGCCCACCCAGTCCGCGAGCGTCTTAAGGTCCATACCGCCCAGCTTGGCGACCCGGTCAAGGACCGTGCTGAGCTCAGCCGTCAGGCCCCGGCCCCCGATACGACAACGGTTGCACTCAGCCACAGGCTCCACAGAAGCCGTTCCGTCCGGCTTCAGCACCGGGCGCCTCGCGATGTCGAGCTGAGCGGATTCGTAGGTGCCGGGGAAGGTCTCACCGGGGGTGATACCGCAGGAACGGCAGTGATGACCGTCTCGCGCCAGGATCTCGCGGCGCTTGGTATCCGTAATGGCCGTGGCCGGCTTGGTGCCCTTGCCCCTCTCCCACACGGGCTGGCCCTGGGAAACGAAACGCTGCTCGTGCGTGCCGAGGGTGAGGTCTTCCCTGTTCGTGTCAATCCTGTAGTCGAAGTCCCTCAGGTCACGCACCCGGCGGTCGGCCTGACTCACGCCAGGGAACGCCTCCTTCACATCCTCCTTGGTGAAGACGTTCCCCTCCCCCACCACCGTGACCAGCCACAGCGCGGCACGCTTCATCGTGCCGAGCTTCTCATCCGTCCAGGACGGAAGACCCATTGCCATCTCCTTATTCCGGTCAGCCTTGAATGGTCACTGCGAGCCGGAGTCCCCCCACCGGCAGCTTCAGCGGACGGCACAACTCTTACGCAGGGGCCCTGCACAAGGCCAGGCCGCACGGGATTTAGAGGTCAGATGAAAACTTCAGGCAGTTCACCCCGGCACCATTTACCGGAACACTTCGGAGGGATTACGTCAGCCAGAGAGAACGGAGTTACGGTGCCGCGACGGACCAGGAAGTGGAAGGAACTGCCTCCGGATCTCACCGGGAGCCACCGGAAGTTCGTCATGATGCTGCGTCGCTTGCGCGACTGCAGCGCACGGACGCAGGCCGAGATCGCCAGTGCAGGGTTTCTCGTGGCGACCAGCCTGTCCAACCACCTCAACGGCGCCCGCATCCCGGCAGAACCACAGGTCAGATCCTTCTTCAAGGCCATCCAGGACGAAGTGTCCGCGCCGGGAGCGGAAGATGACACACCATGGCCCTGCACCCTGGAAGAACTGCTGGAACTGCGGCTGCTGGCCCGCGCCCAGCACTGTGACTGCATGCCACATTCCGAGAACGACACCAAAGCTCCCCAGGAGGAGGCAGACTCCCGGGCAGACGACGGAGCGCCGGCTCCAAGGCGCCCCGAGCGAGGGCCAGTCAGGCGAGCCGACCGGCGCCTCGGAATACAAAGGCGGCCCAACCCGAGCCTTCGGTCCCGTTCCAGGGCACTCTCCCGCGCCGCCATAGACACTGCCGTGGCTCGGTCGCGGATGCCGGTACCCCCCGAAGAGGGGGACCGGCTACCCGCAGGCTCCTTGGCGGCGGGCTGGACGGAGCTGGAAACACTGGCCGGCTTCATGGCCGCCGGCAGGAACCGGGACGCGGGTCTGCTCCTGTGGCGGGCCGGGACCACACTTTCCGCAACGGAGGTCTTGGAAGTAGTGCACTCGTGCCGGACGGCCGGATTCCACGAGGCCGCCGAATCCGTGCTGACCAGTGTCGGCGAACGGGCCGACAAACAAGCTGTGCTGAACATCGCTGCGGCGTTCCAGCAGGCCGGCCAGTCCGGAGAAGTGGGCTTGCTGCTGTCGGCCGCCACCCCCTAGGTCAGTGGAAGCAACAGCTGTTGGTGGCCGCGGGCCAAGGCCGTGGGTGGGGTGGGGCGGGTGGTGGTGAGGGTGAGGAGGGTGCGGAGGGCTGCGATGACTTCTGCTGGGGTGTCGCGGATCATCGACGGGGTCGCGCTGACGACGAGGATGCCGTGGGATTCCAGGCGGAGGCGGCGGTGGAGGGTCGCGTGCCAGGAGTCGCGGTTGTAGTGGTACTCCGCCGAGTCGATCTCCAGGGCCACGCCCTCGTCGGGCCAGTACGCGTCCGGGCTCGCCAGGAACGTGCCGTCCGGGGTGTGGAGGCGGGCGTTCCACAGGGGGGTCGGGAGGTCGGTGGCCGAGAGGGTGTCGCGGGCCTGGGCCTCGGCGATGGAGCGGACGCCGGCGACCAGTTCTTCCGCCGCCTCGCGGATCGCGGGGCGGGTCAGGAGGCGGGAGGCGCGCAGTTCGGTGTGCAGGTCCTGCGGGTGACACCAGCCGGACTGGACGACGTGGGCCAGGACGGAGCGGATCCGGTCCGCCGGCTCTTCGGTCCGGGCCGCGAAGTCGGCGGCCGCGCGGACCGGGCGGGTGCTCGGAATGCCGGAGACGGTGATGGTGCGGGGCCAGCGCGTGGTCGGGAGGGGGCGCACCTCCGGTGACCCGGCGAGCCTGCGCGGGGCGCGGATCAGGACGTCGGCAGGGCTGTACGGGGCTTCGCGGATGCCCAGGAGGGCGAGGGCGGCGCCGCCGGTGAGGGCGGCCGTGTCGCCGGAGAGCGGGTCGGAGCCTGGCTCGGTGGCGTAGAGGACGGCGGCGAGGGCGCGTTGGCGGTGGTCCGGAGGGCCCGTCTGGAGGAGGTACACGCGGGGCAGCAGGCGCTGCCAGGGGCCGCCGGGGCGGGTGCGGGAGGTGATCGTGCCGGGCGGGATGCCTGCGGTGGTGGTGAGTTGGTGGCGCGTGGCGAGGTTGAGCTGCCGACGGGCCGTGGGGGTGGAGCGGGAGGTGGGGGGTGCGGTGCGGACCGCGGGCATAGTGCGGGCCCCGGCTGTAGGGCTGCCCGCGGGCGTAGTGCGGGCTGTGGAGGTGGTGCGGGCTGTGGAAGTGGTGCGGACCGCGGATGTCCCGAGGACCGCAGGCGTAGTGCGGGCCCCGCGTGTGGGGCCGACCGCGGGTGTCGTGCGGCCCGTGGGAGTTGTGCGGCCCGTGGGAGTTGTGCGGGTGGATTGCTTGGCGGGGGTGGAGTGGGTCGGGTGCGTGGTGCGCGTGTGGGGGTTCATGGCCGCGGTATGCCCCGCCCGGACGGTCCGAACTCCCCCGCCGGGCGCTGTGTTGGAACTGCCGTCTGGTGCACCGAAGGCACGGTCCGCGCCGTCCGGTGTGTGCCTCAGCACACGGCGGGGGCCGTACCCCCGGCACGGGCCGAGGCATACCCCTGGCCTGGCGGGGCGCGCGGCGCTCTCCGGGGGGACGTACCCCCGGCACGGGCCGAGGCGTACCCTCGGCCTGGCGGGGCGCGCCGCCGCTCTCCGCGGGCACGGGCGCGCTGAGGCTGCCTCCTGCTGAACTCCCCGCCGGGCTCGGTTTGGGAACTACCTCCGGGCGCCCCGGAGCCGGGGCCCGCGCCGTGTGGTGCCCTGCCCATCGCACGGGCGGGGGCGTACCCCTGACGCGGCTGAGGCGTGACCCCTGTCAGGGACGGTGGCGTACGCCCGGCACGACGGATGCGTGCCCCTGACGCGGCGGATGGTTGCCGCCGCTCTCCCTCCGGCAAGGCCGGGCCAGGGCCGGCCCCTTCGGAGCTGTCGGCCGGGCGCGCAGCGGCTGGTGCCGGGTGAACCGGGCGGCCGCATGCTCGGCGGGCTCCAGTACCCCGGCAGCTCCACGCGGGTGGGCACTGGGCGCGGTGGGCGGCGAGCGCAGTGGGTAGCGCATGCCGGGCGCAGTGCATGCCGGGCGGTAGTGCGCAGTGCATGCCAGGCGCAGCGCGTGCCAAGCCCCGTGCATGCCGGGCCCCGTGTATGCAGGGCACAGTGCATGCCGGGCAATCCCGAAGGGGTCGCCTACGCCGCCCGGTTCGGGTGCTCCGGGGACAGGAAGACGATGACGCCCGTCTTTGTGCCCGGCAGGGGCTCTACCTCGTGCCAGCCCAGGCGGCGGTACGTGGCCACCGTCTCCTTGGCCAGTCGGCTGGTCAGCAGCCAGGCTCGGCGGTCGGGGGCGTCGGCGGTGATCTCGGTGAGGAGGTCCCGGCCGGTGCCGCGGCCGCGCGCGTGGGGGCGTACGGCGAGTTCGTCTATCTCCAGCGCCCCGGAGAGGAGTTCCTTTACCCGGGCCGACCCGAGCTGCGCCGCGACCTGGGCGTATCCACGGTTCTTCGGGAAGGCCGCCGGGGTGATCCAGCCCGTCGCGAAGCCGTCGATGCCGGTGGCGGACTGGGCGAGGGCCGTACGGAATCCACGGCGCCGGGCGTCGGCCGGGAGGCGGGCGGCGAACTGGCGAATGGTTTCTTCGTCTTCGTTCCACGGCGGGGCGGAGAAGACGTCGGCGTAGGCGTCGACCAGTTCGTCCGCGAGGTCGAGGACGGCCTGTCCGTAGCAGATCACGTTGTCCTTGCTCCTGGTGTTGATTGGGGAGTGAGAGAGGGGGAAGAGGGAGGGGAAAGGGGCGGAAGGGGCCGAGGTGGTTTGCCCCTTTGGGTGGGAGATTGAATTTATGCCCATCAGGTTCCCCGCGCAGACATCGCACGGATCCGGCGAGTGTGCGACAAATCCCCTCGGGGCGGTCCGTGTCGGGCGGCCTGGCGGCCGCGTTGAGCAGCACGTGGACAGACTGCTTCGGACCGGCGGCGTGTGCGCACTCGCGTTTCTGCTCGTCTTGGGTGTGGTGGCCGCCCTGCCTCGCACCGTACGGGACTCCGTGCCGGCCCCGGTGATCGGTGGAGCCGTGCTGGTGCTCGGTGCACTGGGTGCCCGACGGCTGGTCAGGGGACCGCGTTAGCCTCGTGGGACGAGGACTGGCGTTCGCACGAGCTTATGACGTGGAGGAGTTGGGCATGGCACGGGTTCCGAGCTCTGTGGTGGCGGCCGCCGGTCTGGTCGGCGGGTACGCCGTCGCCCGGTGGACCAAGAAGCGGCCGCTCGGCGGTGTCGTACTCGGCGCCGCGGGCATCGTGGCCGGGCGGGAGTGGCACAAGCGCGGCGGCGCCCCCGCCGCGGCCGGGCTCGGAGCGCTGTACCTCGCCGGGTTCGCCGGGGCGCACCCGCTGGCGAAGAAGGTCGGCGCGTGGCCGGCGGTCATCGGGGCCGCGGGCGTGGTGGCCGCCGCGTCCTGGGCCGTCGCCGACCGCGGCTGACCCCCGGACGCCCCTGCCGCCACCCCCGCCCCTGCCCAGCCGGCCGCCCGGCGCCGCTACGAGTACCCGTACCGGCACGCCTCGGCCCGGAGGCCGCCCTACGCGCCGAACGCCCGCGACAGCGTGTAGATCACGAGACCCGCCAAGGCGCCCACCACCGTGCCGTTGATGCGGATGAACTGGAGGTCGCGGCCGATGTGGGCCTCGATCTTGCGGGAGGTGTGCGCCGCGTCCCAGCCCGCGACCGTGTCCGTGATCAGCGAGGTGATCTCCGTCCGGTACGTGGTGACGACGTACACCATCGCGCCCTCGATCCAGCCCTCCACCTTGTCCTGGAGCCTGCCGTCCGTGGCCAGCCGGGCCCCCAGGGACATCAGCGAGGAGCGGACCCGCATGCGCAGTGCGCTCCGTTCGTCCTCCGCCGCCGAGATGATCATGGAGCGGACCGCCGTCCAGGTGGAGGCGATCACGTCCTGGATCTCCTCCCGCTGCAGGATCTCCGACTTCAGCCGCTCCACCCGCGCCCGCGTCTGCGTGTCCGACTGGAGGTCGGCCGCGAAGTCCGCGAGGAAGCGGTCCACCGCCCCGCGCGCCGGATGCTCGGGCATGTCCCGCATCTCCTGGACGAAGCGGAGCAGTTCCTTGTAGACGCGGTCGCCGACCTTGCGGTCCACGAATCTCGGGGTCCAGCCGGGGGCCCCGCCCTGCACCGCCGCCTCCACCGACTCGGCGTGGGTGACCAGCCAGTCGTACGCCCGCGCGCACACCAGGTCCACGACCCGGCGGTGGCCGCCGTCCGCGACGACCTTCTCCAGTGTCTTGCCGATCCCCGGCGCGATCTCCGCCGTCTCGGCCCGCCGCGTGATCGCCTCGCCCACGATGGCCTGCACATCGGAGTCCCGCAGGATTGTCAGCGCCCCGCGCAGGGCCGTGGCCAGCTCCGCCGTGACCCGGTCGGCGTGCGCGGGCTCGGCCAGCCAGGCGCCGAGCCGGCCGCCGATGCCGAGGGCGTGCAGCCTCGTACGCACCACGTCGGCGGAGAGGAAGTTCTCCCCGACGAACTCCCCGAGCGAGACGCCGAGCTGGTCCTTCTTGGTCGGGATGATCGCGGTGTGCGGGATGGGCAGGCCGAGTGGCCGCCGGAAGAGGGCGGTGACGGCGAACCAGTCCGCGAGCGCGCCGACCATGCCCGCCTCGGCCCCGGCCGCGACGTACCCGGTCCAGCCGCCCGCGCCCGCGTGCTCCGCCCACTTCGCCGCTACGTAGATCAGCGCGACCAGGATCAGCAGGCCGGTGGCGGTCCGCTTCATCCGGCGGACTCCGCGCCGGCGCTCCTCGTCCGCCTCGCTGAACACGAAGCCGCCCCGTGCCGCCGCGGCAGCCTTCGCCGACGCGTCCTGCGCCGTCGACGAAGCCTGCGCCTCAGCCGTAGCCGTCGTGCTGCCCTGCTCCACGTGCTCCTGCCTTCCCCCGGGCGACGGTTTCGTCCGCGATGCGTCCGACTCCCTAGCATCCGACTCCCGGGGCGCCCGGGGAGTTCCCGGCGCGCCGTACTCGTCGCCCGTCTGCGTCCCCCGTCTGCCCCGGGACCCTGCCCGGGAACCGAGCCCCGGGCAGGGTCCCGGGAGCCAAGCCCCTGGAACGTGTCCCCTACAGCTCCTTGCGCGGCTTCTGCTTCGAGACCGACCGCTGCTTCGGCGGCTTCACCTTCACCTCGACCCCGCCCCAGAAGGCGAGGCCCGTCACGACCACCCGCGGAGCCCCCGGCTCCACCGGGCCGGGGCTGTCGCGCTGGTCGAAGCCGCCCATCACGCCGATGCCGCGCACGTCGACCTCGACGCCCGGCGGCACGGTGATCTGGATGCCGCCCATGATGGCGACGCAGTTGATCACGACCTCCCGCTGCGCGAAGTTCGCCTCGCGCAGGTCGATCTCACCGCCGCCCCAGAACGCCACCGCGTGGAAACGGGCGGGCATGGTCCAGTTGCCCTTGCGCTGGAAGCCCGACATGACCGCCACGGCCATGGCCGGGCCGCCCGCCGCTCCGCCGCCGCCCACGATCCGGGCCGGCCAGGCCGCGTCCGACCCCGCCGGCACCGCCTTGGTCAGCCCGCCCGGAGCAGTCGGCGCGGCCGCCAGCGGGGCCGTCGCGCCGAGCGCGGGCAGATCCCTCGTCAGCGGTTCGAGCTCCGCGTACGTACGGGACCGGTAGGCCGCGTCCAGTCGTTCCTCGAACTCGTCCATGTCGAGCCGGCCCTCGGCGACGGCGTCCCGCAGCCGGTCCACCACCCGCTCGCGGTCCGCGTCCGACGCCCTCAGCGCCGGCAGCGGCCCTTCGGCCGGCGGTCCTTGCGGCGACGGTCCCGCGGGCGACGCCTGCTCGGACACCGCTTTCTCGGACAACGCCTTCTCGGGCAAGGGCTTCTCAGGCCGCTCGTCACTCATGTGGACCAGCCTATGCAGTCACCCCGGAGAGCGGTACGGCCCCGACCCCGCTCCGGCTCAGGGTTGTCCCTGATTTAACCCCGCCCCTTCACCCGCCCCTCAACTCCGCCCCCTAACCCCGCCCCGCGTACATCCGCGCGATCACGTCCTCGATGTCCGGCTCCCGCACCGACAGGTCCAGCAGCGGGTACTCCGCCGCCACCGCGGCCACCAGCGGAGCCGCCGAAGCACGCGCCGGGAATGCCAGCCACTGCCGCGCACCCTCCACCTTCACCACCCGCGCCCCCGCCACCTCGATCGGCGGGAGCTCCCGCTCCAGGTCCACCACCAGCGTCCGCTCGCTCACCACCGCACCGTCCGCACCGTCGGCCGTGTGCAGCCCGCCCAGTGAGCCGTCGTACACCAGCCGCCCGTGGTCGATCACCATCACCCGCTCGCACAGCTGCTCGATGTCCTGGAGATCGTGGGTGGTCAGCAGCACCGTGGTGCCGAGCTCCTCGTTCAGCTCCCGCAGGAAGCCCCGTACGCTCGCCTTGCTCACCACGTCCAGCCCGATCGTGGGCTCGTCCAGGTACAGCACGTCGGGGTCGTGCAGCAGCGCCGCCGCGATGTCCCCGCGCATCCGCTGCCCCAGCGACAGCTGCCGTACGGGTACGTCGAGCAGCTCGGCGAGGTCGAGCCGCTCCACGCAGCGCTCCATGTTCTGCGCGAACCGGGCCGCCGGGATCCGGTACATCCGCCGCATCAGCCCGTAGGAGTCCTTCAGCGGCAGGTCCCACCACAGCGTCGTGCGCTGTCCGAACACCACGCCGATCCGGTGCGCGAGGCGCAGCCGCTCCCGCGAGGGATCGATGCCGGCGACGCGCAGCCGGCCGCCGCTCGGGGTGAGGATCCCGGTCAGCATCTTGATGGTCGTCGACTTACCGGCGCCGTTGGGTCCGATGTAGCCGACCATCTCGCCCCGAGCCACCTCGAAGCTGATCCCGTCCACGGCCCTGACCTGACGTTTCTCCCGGCGTACCAGGCCCACCCGGCGCCGTACGTCGAAGACCTTCTCGACCCCGTCCAATGAAATCAGCGCATCCGACACGTCTGCTCAGCTCCCGGTGCTGCGGTACGAACGGACCCCCGCGCGCCAGGCCAGCGACGCGGGGAGGAACACCACGAAGGCCACCAGCGGGCTGGCGAAGGCCACCCACTCCGGCAGCCCCAGCGGATCGGGTCGGCCCAGCACGTACAGCGCGGGCAGCCAGTTGACGAAGGCGAGCGGCACGATGAAGGTCACCCCGCGCAGCAGGTCCTTCGCGAAGACGGTCGGCGGGTACTGGAGCATGGTGCAGCCGCCGTAGGTGAAGGAGTTCTGCACCTCGGCGGCGTCCCCGGCGAGGAATTGGAAGGACGCCCCGGCCACCATCACCGCGCCGAAGATCGCCGCCCCGGCCGTGATCATCACGGGCACCATCAGTACTTTCGCGACGGTCCAGTGCAGCTGGTCCAGGTCCGAGATCGCCCACCCCAGCACTCCGAGTCCCTGCGCGATCCGCCCCAGCCGGCGCAGCGCGAACCGGTCGGCCGCCACCTGGGCGAGCACCGGGACCGGGCGGACCAGCATGGTGTCGAGAGAGCCGTCACGGATCCGGGAGCCGATCCGGTCGGTGTTGCCGAGCAGCAGGTCGGCGAGGCCCAGGGAGGCCGAGCAGGACCCGTACAGCAGGGCGATCTCGGGCAGCGTGAAGCCTCCCAGCTCGTCGACGTGGGAGAACATGATGGTGATCGCGACGAAGTCCAGGAGGGTGATCGCCGCGTTGCCGAAGGTGGAGAGGAAGAAGGACGTGCGGTACGTCATCGTCGACCGGATCCACATCGCGACGATCAGGCCGTAGCCGCGCAGCCCTTCCAGGAGCCGGCTGCGTTCCGGGACGGCCAAGGGCGGAGCGGCGGCCGCCGGGTCACGTACGGCAGTCGTCCCGGCCGCTCCTGCGGTGCCCGGCCCTCTCCCGGCAGAACCTGCGGCCGGCCCCTCCACGACCCGCTCAGCCACCCTGAACCACCACCTTCCGCGTCGCGGCCGCCTGCAGCAGCCGGCCCAGCCCGAGCAGCACCACCGCCCACGCGGCCTGGAAACCCATCGCGCCCGCCGTACTCGCGGCCCCGGCGCCTCCGGCGCCCCCGCCGAGCAGTACGTCCACCGGCACCTGGAGCATCGCCGCCCAGGGCAGGACACGGACGAACTCCCCGAAGCCGCCCGGGAACACGGTCAGCGGCAGCAGCATCCCGGAGAAGAAGATGGAGACGACGGTGGCCATCATGTTGATCCCGGCCCCGTCCATCAGCCAGAACGCCGCCAGCCCCAGCAGGTAGCGCAGCGCGAAGCTCACCACCAGCCCGAGGAACACGGAGACCAGGAAGAGGAGCCAGCGCAGCGGAGCGGTGGGCAGCGCCAGCTGGAAGGCGAGAGCGCCGACCACCAGCGGTACTACGCCCCGGCCCAGGAGTTGAAACGCCGCCCGGCCCAGATCGCCCGCGAGCCACCACAGCTGCAGATCGGCCGGACGGTACAGGTCGACGGCGATGTCACCCGTACGGACGCGTTCTTGGAACTCCTCCTGGAAGCCGCCGCCGATCAACGCGCCCGCGGCGAGCAGCGCCTGACTGACCCACATGAAGGTGAGGGCCTCGGACTGGTCGTAGCCGCCGAGTCCGGGCCGCTCGTCCCAGAGCGCGATGTACGTGTAGGCGAGGATGAAACCGAACGCGGTGTTGGTGAACACCCCGGCCGCGGTAGCCGTCCCGTAGGTCGCGTACCTGCGAAAACCCCCGGCCGCGACCGCTCCGTAGAGCCCGGATCTCCGAACCACCGGCTGGCGCACCGCATCCCTCCGTTTCCCACGTCGTTGCTGCGTCGTTCCTACGTCGGCCAAAGCGCGCGAGCTTAGTGCGGAGGGGCGATCCACGCGAACGATTTACGCCCGTCCGGAGCGGAACCGGCGGCCATCGGGTAGACAGCATGAGGTACAGATGTGGATATTTCGTACGGCGCCGAGGAGTCCCGGAGATGAGCGACCCGTCACCACCGCCCGGATGGACGCCTCGCGATCCCGACACCCCCGACGGACAGCAGGCGACGGGCGCCGGAGCACCCCCGCGACCCGGGCCGCCGGCGACCGCAAGAGAAGCCAAGAAGGCGCAGAAGGAGCAGGCGAAGGCGGCCAAGAAGGCCAGGCGCAAGCGCACCGGCTGGCGCCGGATCCTGCCGACCTGGCGCATGGTCCTGGGGGCGTTCCTGCTGTTCGCCCTGCTCCTCGGCGGCGCCCTCGTGGCCGGCTACCTGCTGGTGCACATCCCGCCCGCCAACGCGGCCGCCGTGGCCCAGTCCAACCTCTACCTCTACAGCGACGGCTCCCAGCTCGCCCGCGACGGCGAGGTCAACCGCGTCAACGTGCCGCTCTCCCAGATCCCCCGGACCGTCCAGGAGACCGTACTGGCCGCCGAGGACCGCGACTTCTACTCCGAACGGGCGGTCGACCCCACGGCGATGCTGCGCGCCGCCTGGAACACCGCGACCGGCAAGGGCACCCAGTCCGGTTCGACCATCACCCAGCAGTACGTCAAGAACTACTACCTGGGCCAGGAACAGACGATCAAGCGGAAGGTGAAGGAGTTCTTCATCGCGATCAAACTCGGTCGTGAGAAGTCGAAGGACTACATCCTCGAGGGCTATCTGAACACCAGTTACTTCGGCCGGAACGCCTACGGCATCCAGGCCGCCGCCCAGGCCTACTACGGCAAGGACGTCGGCAGGCTCACCACCGCCGAGGGCGCCTACCTCGCCACCCTCCTCAACTCCCCCAGCGCCTTCGACGTCGTCGCCCACCCCCAGGGCCGCGCCCGGGCCCTCGCCCGCTGGAACTACGTACTCGACGGCATGGTCAAGAAGGGCTGGATGACCGCCGCCGCACGCGCGACCACCCAGTTCCCCGAACCCGGCAAGGTCCGCCCCGCCGCCGGCCTCTCCGGACAGCGCGGCTACCTCGTCGAGGCCATCAAGGACTACATCGTCGAGAACAAGATCCTCGCCGACAAGACCCTCGCCGAGGGCGGCTACCGCATCACCACGACCATCGACAAGACCCGCCAGGGCGCCATGGTCGACGCCGTCGACGACAAGATGGTCAGCGAGCTCGACCCCGAGAAGCGCAAGGCGGACCGCGTCGTACGCACCGGGGCCGTCTCCATCGACCCGGCCTCAGGCAAGGTCGTCGCCATGTACGGCGGCATCGACTACACCAAGCAGTTCGTCAACAACGCCACCCGGCACGACTACCAAGTGGCCTCCACCTTCAAGCCGTTCGTCTTCGCCTCCGCCGTGCAGAACGACTCCCGCACCCAGGACGGCCGCACGATCACCCCGTACACGATCTACAACGGCGACAACAAGCGGCGCGTCGTCGGCACCCGCATCCCCTACGCCCCGGAGAACGAGGGGCAGATCAGCTACGGCAACATCACCGTCAACACCGCCACCGACCTCTCCGTCAACACCGTCTTCGCCCAGATGGTCATCGACGCCGGCACCGACAAGGTCAAGCAGACCGCCATCGCCCTCGGCATCCCCGAGAACACCCCGAACTTCGACGCGGGACCGGCCATGGCGCTGGGCACGATGCAGGCCAGCGTCCTGGACATGACCCAGGCCTACGCGACCCTCGCCGCCCACGGGCGGCACACGCCGCACACCTTCGTGGAGAAGATCGCCAAGGAGGGGGACACCGTCCCGCTCCCCCAGCGCGACCCGTCCCAAGCCGTCAGTCGCGAAGCCGCCGACACCACCACGTCCATGCTGGTCAGCGTCGTGGACAACGGCACCGGTACGGCCGCCCTGGCCGCCGGCCACCCGGCCGCGGGCAAGACGGGGACCGGCGAACTGGACCGCTCGGCCTGGTTCGCGGCGTACACCCCGGACCTGGTCACGGTCGTGTCGATGATGGGTCAGGACCCGGACACCGGCTCCCTGGAGCCCCTCTACGGAGCCCTCGGCGAGGCCCGCATCGGGGGCGGCGGCTACCCGGCCCGGATCTGGGCCCAGTACACGAAGACGGCCCTGGCCGACAGCGACCCCGTGGACTTCGACCTGGAGCTCATGCCGGGAGCGAACCAGCCTCCGGCGCCCCCGCCCGTGGACCCCGACCCGCAGCAGACCCCGAGCGAGCGCCCCTCGGGCCCGCCGGCCCGCCCCACGCGGACCCCGCCGACGGGCGGGCAGACGCAGGGCGGGCAGACGAACGGAGGCCGCACGACCGGCGGCCAGAACACCGGGGGCCAGAACACGGGCGGCCGGAACACGGGCGGGCAGAACACCGGGGGCCAGACCACCGGCGGCGACCAAACCACCGGAGGCCAGACCACCGGAGGCCAGACCACAGGTGGTCAGACCACGGGCGGCCAGACCACCGGCGGCCAGACGGACGGCGGCGCCGACACCACGGCCGGCAACCAGGGCGGCGCCACCGAGGGCGTGCGCCCACCGGCGGACCTACTGGAGTGAACCACTGGACTGGAGTGAACCACTGGAACGGTCACCCAGTGACTGGGTGAATCAGTGGCTCAGTGGCTCAGTGACCGGAGGTCGCCTTCAGCCCCACCACGGCGACCAGCAGCAGACAGATGAAGAAGATCCGGGCGGCGGTGACGGGCTCACCCAGCACCGCCATACCGAGCACCGCCGCCCCGGCCGCCCCGATACCGACCCACACGCCGTACGCCGTACCGATGGGCAGGGTCTTGGCGGCGTACGACAGCAGCACCATGCTCGCCACGATGCCGGCGCCCGTGAAGACGCTCGGCCACAGCCGCGTGAACCCTTCGGTGAACTTCATACCGATCGACCAGCCGACTTCGAGCAGACCGGCGAGGAGAAGCAGAACCCAGGCCATGACAGGCACCTCCGGAACGAGAGCGGTACGGGGTGCGTCGTCTTGTCAGACCCGGTACGGCGCGTCTCGTCGGGGTTCTCCACCACCGTAGCAAAACCGAACGAAAAGGGCCGGTGACGATGGTCACCGGCCCCACATCTTCGACGCGTCTTCGATACGTCGTCGATACGCCGTCAATGCGTCTTCGATCTAGAGATACAGCCCCGTGGAGTCCTCGGACCCCTCCAGCCGCTCGGCGGCCACGGCGTGCAGGTCCCGCTCCCGCATCAGCAGGTACGTAGCCCCGCGCACCTCCACCTCGGCCCGCTCCTCGGGGTCGTACAGCACCCGGTCCCCCGGCTCGACCGTTCGTACGTTCTGCCCGATCGCGACGACCTCGGCCCAGGCCAGCCGCTTGCCCACCGCGGCCGTCGCCGGGATCAGGATGCCGCCGCCCGAGCGCCGCTCGCCCTCCGGCGAGTCCGACTTCACGAGCACGCGATCGTGCAGCATGCGGATGGGCAGCTTGTCGTGGGTGGTGGTGTTCTCGCTCACGCCCCGAACCTACCCGCCCGCGCCCGCGCCGCACCCCGCAGGGTCATCAGCGCTTGCGGCGCGCCGACAGCACCAGCAGGCCCACGACACCGACCGCGAGCAGCGCGATCGGCACGATCCGCTCGACGCGCGGGGCACCGTCCTCGTGGCGCAGCCCGTCGCGGGCGTCGGTGACGAGGCGGTTCACCGTCGCCACCGCACGGCCGACGGTCTGGTCGACGGTGCCGACCACCTTCGCCCTGGCGTCCCCGACGATCGTCTTGGGGTGCAAGCGCACGCCGATCTCGTCGAGCGCCTCGGCGAGCTGTTCGCGGCGGCGGACGATGTCCGCCTCGATCTGTGCGGGGGTCCTGGCTTCCGGCACCGCGCTGCCTCCGTCGTCATCGTGGTCGTGGTCGCTCACAGGGGGCGTAGCCCACCATGAACAGTCTGTCAGCAGCTTAGTCTCGGACCTTACCGATCCCCTCTTGAGGAGACTGTTGATATGAGCGAGCGACTTGAGCCGGGCGCCATCGCCCCCGCCTTCACCCTGCCCGACGCGGACGGCAACGAGGTCTCGCTCGCCGACCACAAGGGCCGCAAGGTCATCGTGTACTTCTACCCGGCCGCGCTGACGCCGGGCTGCACGAAGCAGGCCTGCGACTTCACGGACAACCTGGCGGTCCTGGCCACGGCCGGCTACGACGTCATCGGCGTCTCGCCGGACAAGCCGGAGAAGCTGGCGAAGTTCCGCGAGCAGGAGAACCTGAAGGTCACCCTGGTCGGCGACCCCTCGAAGGAGGTCCTGACGGCGTACGGGGCGTTCGGCGAGAAGAAGCTGTACGGCAAGACGGTGACCGGCGTCATCCGCTCCACGATGGTCGTCGACGAGGAGGGCAAGATCGAGCACGCCTTCTACAACGTCAAGGCCACGGGCCACGTAGCCAAGATCATCAAGGACCTGGGCATCTGACCCCGCCCTCCCCACCACGCCTGCCCGCACCGCCAACCGGTGCGGGCAGTTCCGTTTACGGGACGCAACCGTATGCGCACCGGTTCGTTAGCCCGTACGAGGCTGCGAACGCGCGGCCGGGACCCTGCGGCTGCTGTGCCCCAACTGTCACGCGATCACCAGCACGTGGTGCCGGGGAGGCTCCCGCCGGGCTGAATGAAATGCCCTTCGCCGCGGTCGGCACCGGCCCGCTACCATGACAGCACCTCGCGGCCGTGTCGTAACAGGCAGCCGAGCGGCGCTTAGAACGCCGTGGGAGAAATCCCGTGGGGGTTCGAATCCCCCCGGCCGCACACACACGAAGGCCCGGCTCGCAGAGCCGGGCCTTCGGCGTATCTTGCCTCAGCCCAGCAGCTCCCGGACCACCGGGATCAGGCCGCGGAAGGCCTGGCCTCGGTGGGAGATGGCGTTCTTTTCCGTCGCCGTGAGTTCCGCGCAGGTGCGGGACTCGCCGAGGGGCTGGAGGATCGGGTCGTAGCCGAAGCCGCCCGTGCCGGCCGGGGTGTGGCGCAGGGTGCCCAGGAGGCGGCCTTCGACCACGCGTTCCGTGCCGTCCGGGAGGGCGAGGGCGGCGGCGCAGAAGAAGTGGGCGCCGCGGTGGGGGTCGTCGATGTCCCCGAGCTGGGCCAGGAGCAGTGCGAGGTTCGCGGAGTCGTCACCGTGGGCGCCGGCCCAGCGGGCCGAGAAGATGCCCGGGGCGCCGTTCAGGACGTCCACGCACAGGCCCGAGTCGTCGGCGACCGCGGGCAGGCCGGTGGCCTGGGCGAGGGCGTGGGCCTTGAGGAGGGCGTTCTCGGCGAAGGTGACGCCGGTCTCCTTGACGTCCGGGATCTCCGGGTACGCGTCCGCGCCGACCAGCTCGTGCGGCAGGCCGGCGTCGGACAGGATGGCGCGGAGTTCGCCGACCTTGCCCGCGTTGCGCGTGGCGAGGATCAGGCGGCTGGGGCTGGGAGGGGGCGTCGAGGTCATGGCCCCATTATCTCGGGCCGCCGGGGGGCTCAGCCCGGGGTGCAGACCTTCGAGATTTCCTTGGCAGCGTCCGCGACCGGAGTGACGTCGGGGGTGGTGGTGCCGCTCTCCAGTGAGGTGCGGACGTTCGAGACGGCCGTGTTCATCGAGGAGATGGCCTTGCTCAGGTCGGCGTTGTCCGTCTGGTCGCCGACCTTCTTGAGGTTGGTCTCGATCGCGTTGAGCGCGTTCTGGGCGTCCTGCGGGCTGTTGCCCGCCTGCGAGACAGCTGCCTGGAGGTCGTTCGCCCCGTCGGTGATGGCGACGGCCGTGCTCGCGCAGTCCATCGCCGTCGAGATCGCGTCGCAGGAGGTGATCGCGGGTATGGCTAGGGCTGCCGTCAGGGCGACGGCTGCCAGGCGGTACTTCGGCTTCACTTCGGCCCCCAGGAGGATGGTGTGGATACGAGCGTTCGGATCCACGGATGCGCAGGTACCCGGATACGGGTACGTGGACGGGTGCACGGCTTCGACGCCGTGCACCCGTATGCCAAGAGACGCGCGGACGTGCCGCGCGGTTGCCGCGTGAGCTAACGCGTGAGCTCCAGGGCGCCGAGCTGCAGGGCCTCCAGGTCGGCGCAGCCGCCGGTGGCCAGGTCGAGGAGGGCGTTGAGCTCCTTGCGGTCGAAGGGCTCGCCCTCGGCCGTGCCCTGGACCTCGACGAAGCGGCCGTCACCGGTGCAGACCACGTTCATGTCGGTCTCGGCGCGCACGTCTTCCTCGTAGCAGAGGTCGAGGAGCGGGACGCCGTCGACGATGCCGACGCTGACGGCGGCGACGGTGCCGGTCAGGGGCTTGCGGCCGGCCTTGATCAGCTTCTTCTGCTGGCCCCAGGTGATGGCGTCGGCCAGGGCCACGTAGGCGCCGGTGATGGCGGCGGTGCGGGTGCCTCCGTCGGCCTGGAGGACGTCGCAGTCCAGGACGATGGTGTTCTCGCCGAGCGCCTTGTAGTCGATGACGGCGCGCAGCGAGCGGCCGATCAGGCGGGAGATCTCGTGGGTGCGGCCGCCGATCTTGCCGCGTACGGATTCACGGTCGCCGCGGGTGTTCGTGGCGCGGGGCAGCATCGAGTACTCGGAGGTGACCCAGCCTTCGCCGCTGCCCTTGCGCCAGCGCGGGACGCCTTCGCTGAAGGAGGCGGTGCAGAAGACCTTGGTGTCTCCGAAGGAGACGAGGACGGAGCCCTCTGCGTGCTTGCTCCATCCGCGTTCGATGGTGACCGGGCGGAGCTGTTCGGGCGTACGGCCGTCGATGCGAGACATGGCAGCGAGCCTAGCCGGTACGGGGGAACGAGAAGACCCCGTCCGGGTGCGTCCGGTCGGGGTCCTGTCGTACGTGCGGGCACTCGTGCGCGAGTGCCCGCACGGGTGCCCGTGGGGGTACCCGTGCGAGCCGGTGGGCTCAGCTCACATCATGTCTTCGATGTCGGCGGCGATCGGGTCGGCGTCGGTGCCGATGACGACCTGGATCGCGGTGCCCATCTTGACGACGCCGTGGGCGCCGGCGGCCTTCAGCGCGGCCTCGTCGACCTTGCTCGGGTCCTTGACCTCGGTGCGGAGGCGGGTGATGCAGCCCTCGACCTCTTCGATGTTGTCGATGCCGCCGAGCCCGGCGACGATCTTCTCAGCCTTGGTGGCCATGGTGTTTCTCCCTGAGTTCTACGAAGAACGAGTCTCGACTGACATCCGGCGCCGGGCGTCTGCACACCTGACGCCCGACCGACCAAGATGGTCCGCTTCGTCACGGTAACCCACGATTGGCCCAGCTACGCGGGCACATGCCCGGTCTCTGACGAATGATAACGATCAGCACCAACCTGCCCTGGGGCGGGTGAAATGCGACCGCAACACAAGTGGTCTACACCAGTGTGCCGCAAGTGTCGCGGCTGCCAAAAACGGGCCGGTCAGGGAGGACGCGGATGAGCGCGAGCAGCGCCGCAGCAGTGCCACAGCCGAAGTGGTGGAACGGCTTGTTCCAAGGGCTGCAGAAGATGGGCCGGAGCCTCCAGCTGCCGATCGCCGTGCTGCCCGCGGCAGGCATCTTGAACCGGTTCGGCCAGGACGACGTCTTCGGCAAGGACGGCCTGGGCTGGACGGACGTCGCCAAGGTCATGGCGTCCGCGGGCGGCGCCCTGCTCAGCGCCGACATCGGCCTGCCGCTGCTCTTCTGCATCGGCGTCGCGATCGGCATGGCCAAGAAGGCCGACGGCTCGACCGCGCTCGCGGCAGTGGTCGGCTTCCTCGTCTACCGGGGCGTGCTGCACGCCTTCCCCAAAACCTGCCCGGCGGGGACCAGGGACATCAAGGGTGCCTGCCTGGGCGCGGGCGACGCCTTCGTCGAGTACACCTACCAGAATCCGGGGGTGTTCGGCGGCATCATCATGGGCATGCTGGCCTCCTGGTTCTGGCAGCGCTACCACCGCGTGAAGTTGGTCGACTGGCTGGGCTTCTTCAACGGCCGGCGGCTGGTCCCGATCATCATGACCTTCGTGGCGATCGTCTTCGCCGTGCTCTGCCTGTGGATCTGGCCCCCGATCGGCAACGCACTGGAGAGCTTCTCGGACTGGCTGGTGGGCCTGGGCTCGCTGGGCGCCGGCATCTTCGGTCTCGCGAACCGCGCGCTGCTGGTGATCGGCCTGCACCAGTTCCTGAACGTGCCGGTGTGGTTCCAGTTCGGCAGCTACACCAAGCCGGACGGGCAGACCGTCCACGGCGACATCCCGATGTTCCTGGCGGGCGACCCGAACGCCGGGCAGTTCACGACCGGCTTCTTCCCCATCATGATGTTCGCCCTCCCGGCGGCGGCGCTGGCCATCACGCACTGCGCGAAGCCGGCCCGGCGCAAGGAGGTCGGCGGCCTGATGCTGTCGGTCGGCCTGACCTCGTTCGTCACCGGCATCACCGAGCCGCTGGAGTACTCGTTCCTCTTCCTCGCACCCCTGCTGTACGCGGTCCACGCGGTGCTGACGGGTGTGTCGATGGCGGTGACGTGGGCGTTCGGGGTCAAGGACGGCTTCAGCTTCTCGGCGGGGCTGATCGACTACCTCATCAACTGGAGCCTGGCGACGAAGCCCTGGCTGATCATTCCGATCGGACTCTGCTTCGCGGTCGTCTACTACGGCATCTTCCGCTTCGCGATCACCAAGTGGGACATCAAGACTCCCGGCCGGGAGTCCGACGAGGAGATCGCGGTGATGCAGGCGGAGAACACCAAGGCGTGACGTTCGGGGCTTGAGCCCTTGCGGAGGGTGGGCGAACGCCCCTCGGAAGGACATGCCGAACGGCATCACCGCAGGGCGCCGGAAGCCCCGCTCGAAGCACCTCGCGGCACACGAGGCCTTCGGACCCCCAGGGTCCGAAGGCCTTTGTCATGTATGCCCAACTGTGTCCTCCCCCACGGAAATGACGGGTTCCTTACGCAGACCACACCGTGCTACAACTGGTCTACACCACTGAGTGGTGTAGACCACGTGGGTCTTTCGGCCCCGAGGTCCTCCCCTTTCCTGAGACGCCGCCACCCCCTTTTCCATGTCCCCAGGCAGCGCCTTGTCCACTGGAGGAAGTTGATGAGTACGGCCACCGCCGCTCCCGCCAAGAAGCGGGGCTCCGGCCTGATCCAGGGTCTGCAGAAGGTCGGCCGCAGCCTTCAGCTGCCCATCGCCGTCCTGCCGGCCGCGGGTATCCTGCTGCGCCTCGGCCAGCCCGACGTTTTCGGCGCCGACGGCCTCGGCTGGGGCAAGGTCGCCACGGTGTTCGCCACCGCCGGTGACGCCGTCTTCGCCAACCTGCCGCTGCTGTTCTGTATCGGTGTCGCGATCGGCTTCGCCAAGAAGTCGGACGGCTCCACCGCCCTCGCGGCACTCGTCGGGTACCTGGTCTACAAGAACGTCCTCACCGCCTTCCCGGTGACCGAGGCCGTCATCAACACCACCGAGAACAAGGGTGTGGACGTCGCCGCGACGTACAACAACCCGGGTGTCCTCGGCGGCATCATCATGGGTCTGCTCGCCGCGGTCCTGTGGCAGCGCTTCCACCGCACGAAGCTGGTGGACTGGCTCGGCTTCTTCAACGGCCGCCGCCTGGTCCCGATCGTCATGGCCTTCGTCGGCGTCCTCGTCGGCGTCTTCTTCGGTCTGGCCTGGGAGCCGATCGGCGAGCTCATCGCCAACTTCGGCGAGTGGATGACCGGTCTCGGCTCCATCGGTGCGGGCATCTTCGGCCTCATCAACCGCGCGCTGATCCCGATCGGCATGCACCAGTTCGTCAACACCGTCGCCTGGTTCCAGATCGGTGACTTCACCGACGCCGCCGGCGCGGTCGTGCACGGTGACCTGAACCGCTTCTGGGCCGGCGACGCCAGCGCCGGACAGTTCATGACCGGCTTCTTCCCGATCATGATGTTCGGCCTGCCGGCCGCCGCCCTGGCCATCGCCCACAGCGCCCGCCCGGAGCGCCGCAAGGCCGTCACCGGCATGATGGTCTCGCTCGCCCTCACCTCGTTCGTCACGGGTGTCACCGAGCCGATCGAGTTCTCCTTCATGTTCATCGCGCCGGTGCTGTACGCCATCCACGCGGTGCTGACGGCCGTGTCCATGGCCGTCACGTGGGCCCTCGGTGTCCACGCCGGCTTCACCTTCTCCGCCGGCCTGATCGACCTGGGCCTCGGCTGGAACAAGGCCACCTCTCCGTGGCTGATCCTGCCGATCGGTCTGGTCTTCGCGGCGGTCTACTACTTCGGCTTCCGCTTCGCGATCACCAAGTTCAACCTTCCGACGCCGGGCCGCGAGTCCGACGAGGAGCTCGCAGAGATGGAGAAGGCCGAGGCCAAGTAGGTCTCCCGCGCCACACCACGACGAAGCCCCGCTCTCCCGGAAGGGAGGGCGGGGCTTCGTCGTACGGAGGGGCGCGCGGCGGGGGTCAGACCTCGTACACCGCGCCCGCGTACGCCAGGTCCACCGGGCCGTCGTAGACCGCGCGGGCGTCGGCCAGGTTCCGTTCGGCGTCCGTCCACGGCGGGATGTGGGTCAGGACGAGCCGGCCGGCCCGGCCGCTGCGGGCGAACTCGCCGGCCTCGCGGCCGTTGAGGTGGAGGTCCGGGATGTCTTCCTTGCCGTGCGTGAAGGAGGCCTCGCACAGGAACAGGTCGGTGTCCTCGGCGAGCAGCCCCAGCTCGGCGCAGACGCCGGTGTCGCCGGAGTACGTCAGCGAGCGGCCGCCGTGCTCGACGCGGATCCCGTAGGACTCGACCGGGTGGCAGACCTTCTCCGTGCGGACCTGGAACGGGCCGATCTCGAAGCTGCCGGACTTCAGGGTCCGGAAGTCGAAGACCTCGCTCATGGAACGCTCGTCGGGGACGTCCTCGTAGGCCGTGGACAGCCGCTTCTCGGTGCCCTCGGGGCCGTACACGGGGATGGTGCCGCAGCGGCCGCCCTCGTGGCGGTAGTAGCGGGCGACGAAGTACCCGCACATGTCGATGCAGTGATCGGCGTGCAGGTGGCTGAGGAAGATCGCGTCGAGATCGTAGAGCCCGATGTGCCGCTGGAGCTCGCCGAGGGCGCCGTTGCCCATGTCGAGGAGCAGCCGGAAGCCGTCGGCCTCGACGAGGTAGCTCGAACAGGCCGATTCCGCGGACGGGAACGAGCCCGAACAGCCGACGACGGTGAGCTTCATGGAGCGTGAACCTCCGTGGACGGTCCGTGGACGGAATGCGGGCCGTGCGTGGGTCGAGCGTAAGGCGCGAAACGTCCGGTCGCTCCTCCGCGGCGGGCCGTTGTGGGGCGAATCACCTGAGCTGTCACCCGGGGGAGCGACGGGGTGGACGCGGGTTGCCATCCGGGTGCGGTACGGGCTTGGTGCGGCTGCGGTGCCGGGACGTGCGTCCACGGCTACGGTCGGAGTATGGACACGTCCTGGTGGCCGGCGGCCGCCGCGGTGGTGGCCGTGATCCTGCTGGTGCTCCTCCCCCGGCGGGCACGGCGGGCCGCGGATCCTCCGCACGGACCGGGACCGCCGCCGCGGCCGGAGGCCGGAGAGCTGTGGTCCCTGGCCGGCGGCCGGCCCGGCGGGCGGCCCTGCCTGGTGCTGGGCGTACGGGGCCACCTGGCGCGGATCGCGTGGATCACCGGAAAGTACGACGACCGGCGCGCCGGGGTCATCCCGCTGCCCCCGGGAGTGGTGGGGGCGGGGGGTGCGTTCCTGGAGGCGGACCGGGTGCTGGAGGTGTCGGTATGGGAGTTCGCACGGGCGCGGCGGCTGGGCACGGTGGATCCGGCGGTGTGGGACGAGGTGAAGGGGCTCGGCGGACTCGGACCGTCCGGCTGAAGCGGGTCTACGATCCCTGCGAGCCGGAGCTGGACGGGCTCCGGGTGCTCGTGGACCGGCTGTGGCCGCGGGGACTGTCCAAGGAGGCGGCGGGGATCGACGAGTGGGCGAAGGCGGTCGCCCCGTCGACGGAGCTGCGGAAGTGGTTCCACGGGGGTGGGTCCGTGGAGGAGTTCCGGGAGCGGTATGCCGTGGAGTTGGGGGCGGAGGCGGCGGTGGCCGAGCTGGAGCGGCTGCGGGGCGTGGCCTCGGGCGGGCCGGTCACGCTGCTGACGGCCGTCACGGATCCGGCGGGCAGCCACGCCGGTGTGCTGGCCGCGCTGTTGGCCTGACCCTTGTGCGGGTGGTCGTCGGGGTGCGGTGTGCCGCTGCGCGGGGCGAAGTCCCCTACCCTCCCCCAGGCTCCGTCCGGGGGCCCCGGTTCCGCTGTTCCCCGGGCGCTGCCCGGACCCCGGACCCCGGTCCTCAAACGCCGGACGGGCTGAAGTGCTCCTGGGGCTCCGCCCCCGGACCCCGCGTCTCAAACACCGGCGGGGCTATAAGTAGCCCCGCCGGTGTTTGAGGTGCCTCTCGGGCTACGCCCAGAGCTGGCCCTGGAGGGCTTCGATCGCTTCTTCCGTCGTCGCCGCCGTGTAGACGCCCGTCGACAGGTACTTCCAGCCGCCGTCGGCCACGACGAAGACGATGTCGGCCGATTCGCCCGCGGCCACCGCCTTGCGGCCCACGCCGATCGCCGCGTGGAGGGCCGCGCCCGTGGAGACGCCCGCGAAGATGCCCTCCTGCTGGAGCAGTTCCCGGGTGCGGGTGACCGCGTCCGCCGAGCCGACCGAGAAGCGGGTCGTGAGGACCGACGCGTCGTACAGCTCGGGGACGAAGCCCTCGTCGAGGTTGCGCAGACCGTAGACGAGGTCGTCGTAGCGGGGTTCCGCCGCCACGATCTTGACGCCCGGCACGTGCTCCCGCAGGTAGCGGCCGACGCCCATCAGGGTGCCCGTGGTGCCGAGGCCCGCCACGAAGTGGGTGATCGAGGGGAGGTCCGTGAGGATCTCGGGGCCGGTCGTGGCGTAGTGGGCGCCCGCGTTGTCCGGGTTTCCGTACTGGTAGAGCATCACCCAGGAGGGGTTCTGCTCCGCGAGCTCCTTCGCGACGCGGACGGCCGTGTTCGAGCCGCCCGCCGCCGGCGACGGGACGATCTCGGCTCCCCACATGGCCAGCAGGTCGCGCCGCTCCTGCGAGGTGTTCTCCGGCATGACGCACACGATCTTGTAGCCCTTGAGCTTCGCCGCCATCGCCAGGGAGATGCCGGTGTTGCCCGAGGTGGGCTCGAGGATCGTGCAGCCGGGGTACAGCCGGCCGTCCTTCTCGGCCTGCTCGACCATGTGGAGCGCGGGGCGGTCCTTGATCGAGCCGGTCGGGTTGCGGTCCTCCAGCTTCGCCCAGATGCGGACGTCGTCCGAGGGCGAGAGCCGGGGCAGGAGCACCAGCGGCGTATTGCCGACCGCGGCCAGGGGGGAGTCGTAGCGCATTACTTCGATCCGCCGGCTACGGCCGGGAGGATGGTGACGTTGTCGCCGTCCTTGAGGGCGGTGGAGATGCCGTCGAGGAAGCGGACGTCCTCGTCGTTGAGGTAGACGTTGACGAAGCGGCGCAGCTCGCCGCCCTTGGCCTCGTCGATGATGCGCTCCTGGATGCCCTTGTGGCGGCTCTCCAGGTCGGAGAACAGCTCGGACAGGGTCGCGCCCTCACCGGAGACGGCCTTCTGGCCGTCGGTGTAGGTGCGGAGGATGGTGGGGATGCGGACCTCGATGGCCATGGCAGGCTCCAGTCAGGTGGTGAGGAAGGGCGGGCGAAGCGAACGCGGGCGGAGCTGAGGCGGGCGTGAGCGCGCGGCCCGCCAGGGGCCGACGGGGCTCAGGCGGCAGTACAGATGGCGCTGGCGAGGCGGCACAGGTCGACGTGCAGCCGCGCCACGAGCAGCAGCCTGCCGGGCGTCTCGATGCTCACGTCGTGGGAAACCATGCGGTCATGTTAACGATTCCCGGTCCCTGGTTTGGAGTGTGATCCCACATCGTGGACGAATATCGCTCACATACTGAGCAGTAGCCCCATACCGGTGCCTCAGTAGGCCGCTACGACCTGCACTTCTTCCTCCGTGATCACACCTTCGACGATCCGGTACGACCGGAACTGGAACTCTCCGAGACCGTCCTTGTCCGCCGTGGAGACCAGGACGTAGTGCGCGCCGGGCTCGTTCGCGTAGGTGACGTCCGTGCGCGAGGGGTAGGCCTCGGTCGCGGTGTGCGAGTGGTAGACGATGACGGGTTCTTCGTCCCGGTCGTCAAGATCGCGGTAGAGCTTCAGCAGGTCCTTCGAGTCGAACTCGTAGAACGTGGGCGACCGGGCCGCGTTCAGCATCGGTACGAACCGCTCCGGGCGGTCCGTACCGGCCGGGCCGGCCACCACGCCGCAGGCCTCGTCGGGGTGGTCCTGGCGGGCGTGCGCGACGATCTGGTCGTGGAGGGCCTGGGTGAGGGTCAGCATGAGCGACAGGATAAGCAGACGGGCCCTCCCGTACCGAGGAGTGGTACGGGAGGGCCCGGATCGTGGACACGGGCCCGTGTTCCGGGGGCCGGTGGCCGATGTGCCGCGTGGTTCCCGGCCGTGGCAGGCGGCCGGGACTCACGGTTTCGGGGGCGCTACGAGACCTTGGTGAAGGCCGCTCCGCGCGGGTCGCGGGACTTCATCACCAGGTAGGAGACACCCAGCAGCAGGCCCCACAGGGGGGCGCAGTAGAGCGAGACCCGGGCGTCCTTGTCGATGCCCATCATCACGATCACCATGCCGATGAAGGCCAGGGCGAAGTAGCTCGTGAGCGGGGCGCCGGGGGCGCGGAAGGTCGACTTCGGCAGGTCGCCGCGGTCGGAGGCGGCGCGGTAGCGGATCTGGCAGACCAGGATCATGATCCAGGCCCACATGCCGGAGATGGTGGCGAAGGAGACGACGTAGTCGAAGGCCTTGCCGGGGGCCACGTAGTTGATCCAGACGCCCACCAGCATCAGCGCGGCGGAGAAGGTGGTGCCGGCGAGCGGGGTGCCGCTCTTGGTGAGCTTGGTGAAGACCTTCGGGCCCTGGCCGTTGAGCGCGAGGTCGCGCAGCATGCGGCCGGTGGAGTACATGCCCGAGTTGCAGGAGGACAGGGCTGCGGTCAGGACGACGAAGTTGACGACCGCGGCGCCGACGCCGAGGCCCATCTTCTCGAAGGCGGCGACGAAGGGGCTGACGCCGGGCTGGAACTCGTGCCACGGGACGACCGACAGGATCATGATCAGCGCGCCGACGTAGAAGACGGCGATGCGCCACGGCACGGTGTTGATGGCCTTGGGCAGGGTCTTCGCGGGGTCCTTGGACTCCCCGGCGGTGACGCCGACCAGCTCGACCGCGAGGAAGGCGAACATCACGATCTGCAGGGTCATCAGCGTGCCGCCGAGGCCCTTGGGGAAGAAGCCGCCGTCGTTCCACAGGTTCGAGACGGTCGCCGTGTCGGCGGCGTCGGAGAAGCCGATGGTGAGGATGCCGGCGCAGATCAGGATCATGCCGACGATGGCGGTGACCTTGACCATGGAGAACCAGAACTCCAGCTCGCCGAAGAGCTTCACGGAGATCAGGTTCGCGGCGTAGAGGACGAAGGTGAAGATCAGCGCGTACGCCCACTGCGGGAAGCTGTCGTGGGTCCAGTACGCCATGTACTGCGCGGCGGCGGTCACCTCGACGATGCCGGTGACCACCCAGAAGAGCCAGTACGTCCAGCCGGTGACGTAGCCCCAGAACGGCCCGAGGAACTCGCGGGCGTAGTCCGAGAAGGAGCCGGACACCGGGCGGTACATGAGCAGTTCGCCCAGGGCCCGCATGATGAAGAAGATGACCAGGCCCGCGATGGCGTAGGCCAGGATCAGGCTGGGGCCGGCCTTGGAGATGGCCTTGCCGGCTCCCAGGAAGAGGCCGGTGCCGATGGCGCCGCCGATCGCGATCATCTGGATCTGGCGGGCGCCGAGGGTGCGGTGGTACCCCTCGCCGCTGCCCTCGGTCGTGTCGTGCTGCTGCTCGTCGACCTGTACGGAGGTCATGTCTGGTGCGCCTTTCTCCACGCCGACCCGCGCCATGACTGGCTGCGGATCGGGTCCTCGATCCCCCCGGATACGGATGGAGTTGCACGCCGGCGGTCAGCCGGTTCAAGCAGGCCGGGGGCATGGGTGGCGCCCCGTCGGCGGTCGTGAAGATTTATCACGTGCTTACGGGTGCTTGAGGGAAGAAAATGTGACGCAGGGCGCAAAAAAAACAGGACAGAGGTCCTGAAACAGATCAGATCACCACACCGTGGTGATCTGATCGTTATCCGGATTTGAGCGTCCGCTGAGCGAACGGCCCATGCGCTTGAGGATCCTCAGAGGGTCCCGGTGAGCGTCTCGATGAGGGTCTCCTGCAGACCGCCGAGCCAGAGGTACGCCATCACCATCGGCTTGCGCGGATCGTCGTCCGGCAGCCGGAACAGCACGGCGCTCTCGTCGTCCTCCGTGATGTCGAGGCGGGCCGCGATGGTGAGCCGCAGGTCGTTCAGGGCGCCCAGCCAGCGCAGCCGCAGCTCTCCGTCGACCTCGAGGACGGCCACCCCGTCACCGGCCGGGCTGAGCCCGTCCAGGCTGCGTACGACGGCGAGCGCATCCTCCCGTTTGCGGGTGCGCAGGTCGTTCTCGGTGAAGCGGCGGAATTCGGCCGAGTGGGCCCGCAGCTCCTCCGCGTCGGCGCCGGGTCCGGTCTCCGGGCCGCCGTAGGCGTCGGGGAAGAGCCGGGCGAGGGCCGGGTCGGAAGGGGGTTCGGTCGGGCCGTCGGAGGCGGCGAAGAGCGCGGCCAGCGGGTCGGCGTCCGGCTCGGGCTCCGGATCGCCGGGGCCGATGAGCTCCAGCAGCTGCACGGCCAGCGAGCGCAGGATCGAGACCTCGACCTCTTCCAGCGCGATGCCGGCGCCGCCGCCCTTCAGGGGCTCGAACACGCCGCCCATCAGTTGCGGTCCTGGGACATGGTCGCCCAGAGGCCGTAGCCGTGCATGGCCTGCACGTCCCGCTCCATCTCCTCACGGCTGCCGCTGGAGACGACCGCCCGACCCTTGTGGTGGACGTCCATCATCAGCTTGTTCGCCTTGTCCTTGGAGTAGCCGAAGTACGCCTGGAACACGTACGTCACGTAGCTCATGAGGTTGACCGGGTCGTTGTGCACCAGGGTCACCCACGGGACGTCGGGTTCGGGGACCGCGAAGGCCTCTTCGGACGATTCGGTGCGTTCGATCTCAACGGGAGCAACACTCACTTGTCCCATGCTGCCACTGACAGTGGCCCGTCGCACAAACGGGCCCCTACATCTCGTCACTTTGACGAGATGTGCGCTAGCATCCGTCGCATGAACCCTGCGGACCTGGGCCTGCCGGTGGACGTGCCGTCGACAGCGCTCTTCACGGACCATTACGAGCTCACCATGTTGCAGGCCGCGCTGGCCAACGGCACCGCCGACCGCCGCTCCGTCTTCGAGGTGTTCACCCGGCGGCTCCCCGAGGGGCGCCGCTACGGGGTGATCGCCGGGACCGGGCGGGTGCTCGACGCGGTGGAGAACTTCCGCTTCGACGGCGCCGTACTGGAGTTCCTGCGCGAGCGGAACATCGTCGACGCCCGCACCCTCGACTGGCTCGCCTCGTACCGCTTCTCCGGCGACGTCTGGGGATATCCGGAGGGCGAGGTCTACTTCCCCGGCTCGCCGGTCCTGCGCGTCGAGGGCAGCTTCGCCGAGTGCGTGCTGCTGGAGACCGTGATCCTGTCGATCCTCAACCACGACTCCGCGATCGCCGCGGCCGCCTCCCGGATGTCCTCGGCCGCCGGCGGCCGGCCGCTGATCGAGATGGGCGCCCGGCGCACGCACGAACTGGCGGCCGTCGCCTCGGCGCGCGCCGCGTACGTCGGCGGATTCACCTCGACCTCGGACCTGGCGGCCGGATTCCGGTACGGGATCCCCACGGTCGGTACGAGCGCGCACGCCTTCACCCTGCTGCACGACAGCGAGCGGGACGCCTTCACCGCCCAGGTCGCCTCGCTGGGCGGCGGCACCACGCTGCTGGTGGACACCTACGACGTGGCGGAAGCGGTCCGGACGGCCGTGGAAGTCGCCGGGACCGGCCTGGGCGCCGTCCGGATCGACTCCGGGGACCTGCTGCTGGTCGCGCACCGGGTGCGCGACCAGCTGGACGAGCTGGGGGCGACGGAGACGAAGATCGTGGTGACCTCGGACCTGGACGAGTACGCGATCGCCTCGCTGGCGGCCGCTCCGGTGGACGCGTACGGGGTCGGCACCCAGCTGGTGACGGGCAGCGGGCACCCCACGTGCTCGATGGTCTACAAGCTGGTGGCGCGGGCGGCCTCCGCCGACCCGAAGGCACCGCTGGTGTCGGTGGCGAAGAAGTCCTCGGGCGGCAAGACCTCCGTCGGCGGGCGCAAGTGGGCGGCCCGGCGGACCGGCTCCGACGGGGTCGCGGAAGCCGAGGTGCTCGGCACCGGGCCGGTGCCGGCCGCGCTGGCCGACACGCAGCTCCTCGTCCAGCTGGTGAAGGCGGGCGAGGTGGTGGCCCGCGAGTCCCTGGAGGCGGCCCGGGAGCGCCACCGCGAGGCCCTGACGGGCCTCCCCCTCTCGGCCACGCAGCTGTCCCGCGGCGAGGCCGTGATCCCGACCGAGTACGTGTAGCCGCCCGCCCCGGGCGATCCCGGCCGCGGTCGAGGCCCGGGGTGCGGGGGCGGCGCGTCCGCACCCGGGTGCAGCCCCCAGTTTCGGGAAGGGGCGGGGCGGGGGAAGAGCCCCCGCGGGATCCCCGTCGCACCACACTCCAAGCCGAAGGGCACCGGACATGCACCGCGCACTGATCGTCGTCGACGTCCAGAACGACTTCTGCGAGGGCGGCAGCCTCGCGGTCACCGGCGGATCCGACGTCGCCGCCGCCATCACCGAACTCATCGGGCAGGCCACCGCCGGGTACCGGCACGTCGTGGCCACCCGCGACCACCACGTCGACCCCGGGTCCCACTTCGCGCACCCCCCGGCCCAGCCGGACTACGAGACCTCCTGGCCGGTCCACTGCGTCGCCGGGACCGAGGGGGTGGGCTTCCACCCGAACTTCGCGCCCTCCGTCGCCTCGGGAGCCGTCGCCGCCGTCTTCGACAAGGGGGCGTACGAGGCCGCGTACAGCGGTTTCGAGGGCGCGGACGAGAACGGCCGCGGGCTCGAGGAGTGGCTGCGCGACCGGCAGGTCACCGAGGTCGACGTGGTCGGCATCGCCACCGACCACTGCGTCAAGGCCACCGCCCTGGACGCGGCCCGCGCGGGGTTCCGTACCCACGTACTGCTGGACCTGACGGCCGGCGTGGCCCCGCACACCACGACCCGCGCGCTGGCCGAGCTCCGGGAGGCCGGGGTGGAGCTGAGCGGGACCCCGGTGGTGGCCGGCTGACACCGGGCCCCGGCGGGGCGCCACCGGGGCACTCCGGACACCAGGGGGCGATATCCCGTCAACGGTACGAAGGAGACGTACGGAGCAGCGCGCCACGTGGCAGCGTGCCCGGGGTCGGCACCGTCCGGCACCACCTCGGCACCACCCGCCACAGGAGGCGATCTGTGATGTTCAGTTTCAGCGGACCGGCGGATGACGGGACCCCGCCGGGCCACTCGCTGCGGGGTCACGGCACGATCAGTGTCTCTCCCGCCGAAGGCGGCTGGCAGCCGACCTTCGTCTGGTCGGGCCGGGGCGAGCCCGCCCACCCCGCCGGGGGCCTGGCCCTGCGGGCCGGGGCCGACGTCCTCACCCGGGCGGGCCAACCGCTCCTGGAGTTCCGGATGCGCCGGACCCTGCCGCCGGCGTACAGCTTCGGGCACACCCGCGGCGAGCGGATCCCGGCGGGCGCCTACAACGTGCGCTGGTGGACGGTCCGCGAGGAGGACGGCGTACGGGTGGGCGGAAGCTTCGGCTTCGAGCTCGGCTGAGCCCCCTCCCGCGGCCCCCGCGCCCGGTCTGGGCCGCCCGGTAGCCCCGGGCCGGTCACCTCACCCCAGCAGCGCCCTGATCGGGTGCCACAGCTCCGCCGCCCGGTCCGGCGCGCAGCGCCACAGCAGGCCGTCGGGGTGATGCAGGACGGCGGTGATCTCGTCGGGGGTGGGCGGCTGGGCGTTGCCGCGCAGGTAGACGGCGCGCATTCCGAGGTTCCGCAGCCTGGTCAGGGCGCGGGCCCGGTTCACCGCGTGCACCAGCACGCGGACGTTTCCGCCTTCGATGGCGCCCTCGACGACGCCTTCCGCGGGCGGTCTGGGCAGCGTGAGCGCGACGACCACGCTGCCGCCTGGCAATCGGACGAAACCTCCACCGGGCATGTCTTCATCTCCCCCGTCAATAAGGAACTCAGCCCACGCATCTAAACGCGAACGGCCGCCGCCCGCTAGAGGGCGACGGCCGATCATGCTTTGACCTGCGATTTTACCGAATTACTTGACGGAGGGGCCGACCTCGATCGTCATGACGAGACCGTCGTAGGTCTCCTTGACGATCTTGATCTTGGTGTTGGTGTCAGTGACCTTCACCGAGCCGGTCGGGTTCTCGTCGTAGTAGTACTTGCCCTTGTGGTCGTCGAAGACCAGGTTCGCGGGCTTCGGCTTGAGGAACAGCGCCTCACCGTTCTTGTGCAGGGTGAAGGCATCCGTCTTGTACGCGCTGAAGGCGGCGTCGTACGGCTGGATCTTGTTCCGCAGCAGGGTGCCGTCCGACCACTTCATCGGCTTGGCGTTGGCGTCGATCGGAAGGATCAGACCGGAGCCGGCGTGCTGGCTGGTGTTGTTGTCCTTCTGGGAGGTGTCCCACTGCCAGATCAGGAGACCGTCCTGGTAGGCGTAGTGCTCGACCCAGTTCGGCTTGGTGTTGGTGAAGCCGAAGTTGTACGGACCGACCTTGAGGGTCTTGTCGTACGAGACGTAGCGGCGGTTCTCGGCCAGGTAGTACTGCGCGTACTCCTTGGTGAAGCCGCTGCCGACGCGGGAGAAGCCCTTGCCGGTCCAGCCGTTGTCGCCGGCCTCGGCACCGTCGGTGAACAGCGTGGCGCCGTCCGCCGTGATGCTGAGCGCGTCGCCCGTGAAGCCCTTGCCGCCCGCGCCGCCGTCCGTCTGGTAGCGGAAGCGGAGGTCGACCTTCTTGCCCGCGTAGGCGTTCAGCGAGTAGTTCAGGTTCTTCCAGGCACCCGAGACGCCGGTGAGCGACGGGCTGTTGGAGGCGTCGACCGGGATGTTCACGCCGTCGGCGGTGCCGGCCAGCGCGGTCCAGGTGGCGCCACCGTCGGTGGAGACCTCGGTGTACAGGAAGTCGTACTCCGCCTCGATGTCCCACCAGCCCTTAAGCGACAGGGCCGCGGAGGACTTGCCGGTCAGGTCGACCGAGCGGGTGAGGGTGTTCTTGAGGTCGTCACCCATGTTGCTCCACCACTGCGAGGAACCCTCGGCGGGAGCGACGATCTCGGTGGTGACCTTCTTCTTCGGCAGCTCGACGAGGAGCGCCTGCTTGTCCTTCGTGTTGTACTCCGACACGCCCAGCTTGTGGGTGGACTTCGTCGCGGCCTTGGCCACGTCGTAGTTCAGCCAGCCCAGCTGGAACTTGTCCCAGGCGGTCATATCGCCCGGGAGGTCGCCTATGGAGTCCTTGCCGTTGCCGAGCCAGGAGCCCGCCGACATCAGGGACCAGAAGCCGACCGAGTTCTCGCCGCCACCGGAGGTGTCGTAGAGGTCCGGCAGGCCCAGGTCGTGGCCGTACTCGTGCGCGAAGACGCCGAGGCCGCCGTTCTCGGGCTGCATCGTGTAGTCGCCGACCCAGATGCCCGTGCTGCCGATCTGGGTGCCGCCGGCCTTGTTGTCGGCCGGGCCGTTCTTGCCGGCCTCGGTGCCGTAGGCGTACCAGCGGTGCGCCCACAGGGCGTTGGTGCCCTGCACGCCGCCGCCGGCCGACTCGTCCTCGCCCGCGTGGACGATCTGGAAGTGGTCGATGTAGCCGTCGGGCTCGTTGAAGTTGCCGTCGCCGTCGAAGTCGTAGCGGTCCCAGAGGTCGTACTGGGCCAGCTGCGTCTTGATCTGGGCGTCGGTCTTGCCGGCCTTCTTCTGGCCCTCGGCCCAGGCGGTCACGCCGTCCTTGACCGTGTCCCAGACGTTGGCGCAGTTGCTCTGGCCGCAGTAGTTCGAGCCGTAGCGGGCCTCGTTGCTCGGGACCTTGACCCAGTCGGCAACCTCGCCGTCGACCGAGTAGCGGCCCGAGGAGGTCTTCTCGTAGTAGGTCTTCAGCGAGTTCTTGCCGGCGCCGGTACCGAAGTACAGGTCCTGGAAGTACGCGCGGTTGAAGTCCTTGCGCCAGGCCGTGCTGTTGTTCGTCGCACGGTCGGGCTGGGCGATCTGGTTGTGCATCGGGCCCGGGGTGCCGCCGTACTTGGGCACGGCGGGCTTGGGGCCCGCACCGTCCGGGTCGAACATGGTGGTGTTGTCCACCTGGTCGCCGAAGTCGACGAGGATCGTGAAGATCTTGTCGGTCTTCTCGCGGCCGAGCTCGACGTACTTCTTGTCGTCGAGCTTGACGACCTTGGAGGCGCCCCGCTGCTCGACGCCCTTCTTCCCGCTGAGCACCTGCTCCAGGGCAGCCTTCTTGGCCTGCTCCTGCTGCTTGCTGAACGGGCCTTCGAGGTCGTGCTCGACCTGCTCCTTGGAGGGAGTGGTCGGGTCCTGGCGGTCCGCGGCAGGCGCCTTCGCACCGGGGTCTGCCTGGGCCATGGTGAAAGCGGCGCCGGTGGCCGCCGTCGCTGCCAAGGTCACGCCAACTGCGGCGGCGCGCAGGGCACGCCGTCTGACGGAGTTGCTGGTCACTTGAAGTCGTTCCCCTCCCGCGGCCGCGAAGTGGTGCGGAACGTCTCCAAAGGAGTGGGGGGTTCCGTGCGGCGCGCGTCTCAAGTGACGACATTTGACCGGAGAGTCGCAAGAAAAGACAGACCTTGACTTGTTCCTTACAACTGCACTATGCGGTCAACGAGTTCCGCTATTCGGACGTTCCACGGCCATAGGGGACGAACGGCACTTCCGGCCCTCTGTCGATCCCTCTCGATTCCCCGCAATTCCCCCTCGATCCGACGCGATCCGCCTCGATCCGCCTCGATCCCCCTCCGGCCACCCGCCCGATTTCCATCGGCCTCCCCACCCGCCCCTCGCCGACACCCGAGCCCCAGGGGTGACCCCCGTGCGCCCCCTGTGCTCCGCTGCTTCCCGTCACATGGGTTAGGTCGCGCTTACTGACAGTTCCCCTCGGGCATCCACCGTCGTAGAGTCACTCGGCGCCAGACCGGGTCGAGCAGACTCCCCCTCCCGCCTCGAGGACGGATATCGCCATGCCGCGTCCGACTGCCGCACAGCTCGCCTACGGGTCCGCCACCGTCATCGTGTCGACGATCGCCATGCTGCTGCTCTCGCAGACGAGTACGGGACTCGGCGTCGCGGTCATCTCCGCCGCCGCCCTCGCCCTCGGGCTCCTCGTCGCGCTCACCGTCCCGCTGCCGCGCCGGCGCGGACGGCACGCGGCGACCCGCACGAGGACCGCTTCGCCGGTGCCCGACACCGTCCCCCAGGACGTGGCGGCGGGCGCCCCGGCCCCGGTCGAGCATCCGGTGCACCACTGAGCGCGCGCACAGCACGGCGGGCGGCCTCCCCCGTGGGGAGACCGCCCGCGCGCCGGACCGGGTACCGCTAGGCCTGGACCACCACGGTCTTGGCCACCTTGTCGTGCAGGCCCTGCTTGTAGGGCTTGTCGACGAGCATCGAGATGACGAGAGCGATCGGCCACAGGCAGAAGCAGCAGATCAGCGTCGGCAGCCAGAGCACCGCGGCGCGGCCGAGGGCGGCGTTGGACTTCGGGACGCTGCCGTCGTTGAGCATGGCGACGCGCAGGCCCATCCACTTCTTGCCGAAGGTCTGGCCGTTCTTCTTGACGAACCACCAGTCGTAGCCGACGTAGGCGACGATCGAAATCAGGGTCATGACCAGGCCACTGCCGCTGTAGGACTTGGTGATGACCTCGGTGACGTCCTCGCCGTCGTTCGTCTTGACCGTGTAGCGGTTGCGGTCACCGACGAGCAGCTGGAGGACGAACAGCGGCACGGCGACGATCAGCAGGTCGATGACGCGCGCGGCGAGCCGCTTGCCGAAGTCGGCGAGCGGCGGCATCCCGGCGAGCGGGTCGGGCATGCCGTGGCCGCCACCACCGCCGTACGGATCGCCCGCGCCTCCGCCGTAGGGGGGCGGCGGGGGCGGGTAGCCGCCTCCTCCGGGCGGGGGCGGCGGTGGATAGCCCCCGCCG
The DNA here is from genome assembly GCF_026627445.1 of Streptomyces sp. H27-H1. GTDB lineage: Bacteria > Actinomycetota > Actinomycetes > Streptomycetales > Streptomycetaceae > Streptomyces. The sequence continues at coordinate 19,472 of NZ_JAPNLJ010000028.1, read as the reverse complement.
CCACCGGGCGGGGGCGGCGGGAATGCTCCACCGGCGCCTGCGGGCGGTGAGCCGTACGGCGAACCACCCGACGGCGGAGGCGTCGGTTCCTGGGGCTTCTTGAGGAACGGGTCGTCCTCGGGCGGCTGGCCCGGCGGCGGCTGGTCGGTGCTCATGGCCCGAGTCGAACCCGGCCCGGAGCGGTCCGCAACGGGGGCGCGTCCATTCGGGGGACGCGATCGCGGCCGGGCACGCCCGACCGCGAAGGGATGGCCTAGCGGGCCACGTACGTCCGTGCGGCGCGGTCGTGGAGGGTCCGGCGCCGCGAACGGTCCCCGAGGGCCCACAGGGCCCCCGGGAGCCCCAGGAGGGCGTACACGAGCCAGCGGCGCAGGGCCGCGCCGAAGCCGGGCGGGCGCAGCGTGGCGGTGGCCAGGACCCGTACGCCGAGCAGCTTCTTGCCCGGGGTGCGGCCCCAACGGGCGGTGGGCAGGGCTTCGTAGAAGACGCCGAAGAGGAGTACGGCGCCCAGTACGAGGCCCAGTCCGCCCGCGGTGGTCCCGTCGAGCAGCCACACGGTGGTGGTCCGGCCGCCCACCCGGGCGGCGTCCACCTTGGCCTCGATGTGCGCGGTCGCCCCGGGCAGGAGGGGCAGCGCGACGCCGGCCGCGACGGCCGCGTACACGAGGGAGTCCAGCAGCCGGGCCGTCGCGCGGCGCAGGAGCCCGGCGGGGCGCACGGCCCGCTCCGCCATCCGCTCGAACACGGCCCGCCCGGTCCCCACGGGGCGCGCGGCGGGCCGCTCGGCGGCGGCAGGCCGCTCGGCGCGGTCCGACGGCGTTACGGGCGTCACGCGCCGGGCGGGCTCCGCCCGGACGGCCGGGGCGGGGGCCGGGGCCGGAGCCGAAGCGGCGGAGGCCGCAGCGGCGGAGGCCGCAGCGGGCGCCGCCGGGCGCTCCACCGGATCGGCGTCCGCGCCCGGCGAACCGGGGGCGGCGGGCCACACGGGGGCCGGAGCGGGCGCGTGGGCCGAAGCCGCGGCCGCGGCGACCGGGGAGGGTGCCGACAGGATGCCGAGGGCGCCCTGGGCGGCGGAGCCGGACACCTGCGCGGGCAGGGCGGCGGCCACGGGGGCCGGGGCCGGCCGGGGTTCGGGGGCCGGAGCGGGGGCCGGGACCGGCGTGCGGGCCAGCGAGATGCCGGCGGGGCGGGCGGTCGCGGGCGGCTCGTGGCCCCACAGCACCCGGTGGTCGCGCGGCCCGCCGAAACCGGCCTGGTGGAGGGGGTCGGCCTGCCATTCCACGGGCTCGGACCCGGGGACGGACTCGCCCCACGGGCCGGACCCGGCGCGAGGAGCGCCGTCGCCCCGGGGACCGGAATCCTCCGGAGGAAGGGGCTCCCGCCAGGAATCGGACTGCCACCAGGGCTCGGGCTCCGCCCGGGGAGCGGGCTCCGGCCGGGCGGCGGCGGGCTCCGGCCAAACCTCGGGGGCCGGGCGGGGGGCCGGTTCGGGTGCGGGCTCCGGCCATCGTTCCGGCTCGCGCAGCGCCTCGGACACGCCGGTCTGGTCGAGGAACACGGGACCCGTCTCGTCGGCCGGGACCGCGGGGCGGCTCGTACCGGGAACCCAGTTCAGGCCGTTCCAGAACCTGACGTACCCGGGGATGGACGGATCGGGGTAGTAGCCCTCGCGGGCAGCGTGCTCGCCGTCACCAGGGGAGGCCGTCAATGTCCCCAACTCCGATCGTTGGTTTGAGGCTTCTGCAGGGGTGGACCATAGCCAAGAACCGCCCCCCGACAGGTCCGGTAACGGGAGAATCCAAGCGTTCGGGCGAACGCGGTCCCCTACGCACGATTCCGGTCAGCCGACAGATTCCGGCCAATCCTCGATACGTCTCGCGAAGTCGCGTCATACCTGGGCACTTCGCCGCTCTCTCCCGGTGTGGGGCGGCTTCGTCGCCCCCCGCACCGCCCGAGCACGTACCCCGTACCGAAGCGAGGCCGCCATGCACCACCCCGTCGTCGAGCGCGAGCTGGAACTGAAGCTGGTCCTGTCCCCCGAGCGCAGCGTCCCCGTGCCCGCCCGGTTGCTGTACCTCACGGACGACCCGTACGCCGTGCACATCACCTTCCACACCGGCTCCAGCACCCCGGTCAACTGGACCTTCGCCCGCGAGCTGCTGGTCGAGGGGGTGTTCCGCCCGTGCGGCCACGGGGACGTGCGGATCTGGCCCACGAAGGTCGGCCAGCAGGCCGTCCTGTGCATGGCGCTCAGCTCCCCCGACGGCGACGCCCTGCTGGAGGCCCCGGCCGTATCGGTGTCGGCCTGGCTGGAACGGACCCTGCGGATCGTGCCGCCGGGCACCGAGGCCGACCGGCTCGGCCTGGACGCGGCGCTGGCCGAACTGCTCGCCCCGACACCGGCCGACGAGCTGTGGATGCGCGGCCCCTGGCCGTCGGACGAGTCGGCGGACGGGGAGCTGTGACGGCCCGCGCGCGGGAGCCCGTACGCGGGCTGCCCGTACGCGGCCTGCCGCCGGATCAGAAGAGCTTGCCCGGGTTGAGCAGTCCCTCCGGGTCGAAGGCGTGCTTGACGGCGCGCTGCATCTCCAGGCCCACGGGGCCCAGTTCGCGGGCGAGCCACTCCTTCTTCAGGACTCCGACCCCGTGTTCCCCCGTGATGGTCCCGCCCAGTTCGAGACCCAGGGCCATGATCTCCTCGAAGGACGCGCGGGCCCGCCGGGTCTCGTCCTCGTCGGCCGGGTCGAAGCAGACGATGGGGTGGGTGTTCCCGTCACCGGCGTGCGCGCAGACCCCGATGAGCAGGTCGTGCGCGCGGGCGATGGCCGCGGTCCCGTCCAGCATCTCGGCGAGCCGGGTACGCGGTACGCACACGTCGTCGATCATCGTCGCGGGCCGCAGGGCCTCCAGGGCGGGCAGCGCCATCCGGCGGGCCTGGAGCAGCAGTTCGGACTCGGCCGCGTCCTCGGCCGGTACGACGGCGCTCGCCCCGGCGGCGGCACACAGCTCCCCCACGGCGGCCAGGTCCTCCGGCGCGTGCGGGGTGTCGAAGGCGGCGAGCAGCAGGGCCTCGGTGGTCTCGGGCAGGCCCATCTTGCCGAGGGCGTTGACGGCGCGGACGGTCGTACGGTCCATCAGCTCGAGCAGCGAGGGCGTCAGGCCGGCCTCCATGACGGCGCAGACGGCTGCGCAGGCGGCCGCGGCGGAGGGGAACTCGGCGGCGAGCGCGAGTTGGCGGGGTGGGGCCGGGCGCAGCGCGAGGACGGCCCGGACGACGACGCCGAGGCTGCCTTCGGAGCCGACGAAGAGGCGGGTGAGGTCGTACCCGGCGACGCCCTTGGCGGTGCGCCGGCCGGTCTTCAGGAGCCTGCCGTCGGCGAGGACCACGTCGAGGCCGAGGACGTACTCGGCGGTGACCCCGTACTTGACGCAGCACAGACCTCCGGCGGCGGTGCCGATGTTCCCGCCGATGGTGCACTGCTCCCAGCTGGAGGGGTCCGGCGGGTAGTGCAGGCCGCGCTCGGCGACGGCGCGCGAGAGGACGGCGTTGACGACACCCGGTTCGACGACGGCGATCCGCTCGACGGTGTCGATCTCCAGGATCCGGTCCATCTTCACGAGGGAGAGCACGACGCATCCGTCGGAGGCGTTGGCCGCGCCCGACAGGCCCGTACGGGCGCCCTGGGGGACCACGGGGACGCGGAGCGCGTGGGCGGTGCGCATGACGTGCTGGACCTGTTCGACGGTCCGGGGCAGGACCACGGCGGCCGGGGTGCCGGCGGTGCAGAAGCTGGCCATGTCGGTGGCATAGGAGGCGGTCACCTGCGGGTCCGTCAGCAGGGCCTCGGGCGGGAGGCCTTCCAGGAGCAGCGCGTGGAGCCGCGGGGCGAGGGGGGCGTCGAGCGGGGCATGGCCCGGGGCGTGGTCCGGGGCGTGGTCCGGGGCGTGGTCCGGGGCGGAAACGTCGTCAACCATGGTGCCAGGGTGACAGTCGGGGCCATCGGTGTGAACACGCCCGCGACGCCCTTCGGACACCTCGGCGAGCTCTTCATATTGACGCACAGTGACCCCATGGACCTAATGCGTGAGGCGCCCGTCTCTCAGGAAAGGCAGCAGCAGGCTGCCCCGCCCGTGACCTTCACCGGCCGCAAGACGCTCGTCGCGGCGGCGGCCCTGGTGGTCCTGATCGCCGGGGCCCTGCTGATCCGGCCGGCCCGCACGGGCGACGACGCGCGCCCGCCGGGGCCCAGTGAGCGGGCCCGTGCGGCGGTCGGGATGGGTGCGCCGGTGGCGGGGGTGGACCTGTCCGCGCTGGTCGCGGACCGGGAGAAGTGGGTCGCGCGGCACCCGGACGACGATGCCTCGTGGGCGGTGCTGGGATCGGCGTACCTGGAGCAGGCGCGGCGCACGGCCGATCCCGCCTGGTACCCGAAGGCGCAGAGCGCGCTGAAGCGCTCGCTGGAGCTCCGCCCCGTCGAGAAGGGCAACTTCGACGCGATGACGGGCATGGGCACGCTGGCCAACGCCCGGGGGGACTTCGGGACCGGGAAGAAGTGGGGCGAGCTCGTACGGGCCCAGGCGCCGAAGCGGTGGACGGCGTACCCGGTGCTCGTGGACGCGTACGCCGGACTCGGGGACTACAAGGCGGCGGAGAAGGCGATGGAGCGCCTGGTGGACCTGCGGCCGGGGCTGGCGGCGTTCATGAAGGCCTCGCAGGTGTACCGGGACCGGGGCTGGCGCGAGGACGCGACCATGTCCATGGAGCACGCGGGAGGCGCGGCGAAGGCCCCGGCGGAGAAGGCGTACGTGCTGTTCCGGCTCGGGGAGCTGGCGTGGGAGCGCGGCGACGAGGCGGAGGCGCTGCGGCAGTACGAGGCCGCGCTGCGCACCGATCCGGCGCAGGCGCAGGCGCAGGGCGGGCGGGCGCGGGTGCTGGCGGCGCTGGGACGGGGCGGCGAGGCGGTACGGGACTACCGGCTGGCGCTGGGACGGGCGCCGGCGGCGTCGCTGTCGCTGGAGCTGGGCGAGCTGCTGGAGTCGCTGGGCCGGGGCGAGGAGGCCAAGGTGGTGTACGACGGGCTCGCGGCGCAGGCCGCCCGGAGCGGGGTCAGCGAGGAACTGCTCCTGGGCCGGTTCGAGGCGGACCACGGCGACGCGGCGGCGGCCGTACGGCGCCTCACGGCGGAGTGGGCCCGGCACAAGAACATGCAGGTGGCGGACGCGCTGGGTTGGGCGCTGCACAGGACGGGCGATGACACGGCGGCGCTGGAGTACGCGAAGAAGGCCACGGAGCAGGGGCTGCGGCTCGCGGAGTTCTCGTACCACCGGGCGGTGATCGAGCGGGGCCTCGGCGACGAGGCCGGGGCGCGGCGGCACCTGGAGGAGGCGCTGCGGACGAACCCGCGGTTCTCGCCGGTGCGGGGGCCGCTGGCGAAGGACGCGCTGGCGGCGATCGGGAAGCCGGCGGCCGGCGGGCCGGAGAACATGCAGCCCACCACCCCGTGGGTGGCCCCGGAACTCCCGAAGGCGAAGCCGGTGGCCAAGCCGAAGCCGAAGCCGTCGGGGCGCTGAGCCCGCACAGGAACGCCGGCGGGGCTGGAAATTCCAGCCCCGCCGGCGTTTGAGGCGATCTTTCAGCCCCGCCGGCGTTTGAGGCGCCCGCGCCGGTTCCCGCAACCTCCTAGAGGTTGCCGCGCTTCTCCTGCTCCCTCTCGATCGCCTCGAACAGGGCCTTGAAGTTGCCCTTGCCGAAGCCCATCGACCCGTGCCGCTCGATCATCTCGAAGAAGACCGTCGGGCGGTCCTGGACCGGCTTCGTGAAGATCTGCAGCAGGTAGCCGTCCTCGTCGCGGTCGACGAGGATCTTCAGCTCGCGCAGGATCTCGACGGGGACCCGGGTCTCGCCCGCCCACTCGCCGAGGGTGTCGTAGTAGGAGTCCGGGGTGTTCAGGAACTCCACACCGGCCGCGCGCATCGCCCGGACCGTGGCGACGATGTCGTTCGTGGCGAGCGCGATGTGCTGGACGCCGGCGCCGCCGTAGAACTCCAGGTACTCGTCGATCTGCGACTTCTTCTTCGCGATCGCCGGCTCGTTGATCGGGAACTTCACCTTCAGGGTGCCGTCCGCGACGACCTTCGACATCAGCGCCGAGTACTCGGTCGCGATGTCGTCGCCCACGAACTCCTTCATGTTCGTGAAGCCCATGACCTTGTTGTAGAACGCCACCCACTCGTTCATCCGGCCGAGCTCGACGTTGCCCACGCAGTGGTCGATGGCCTGGAAGGTGCGCTTGGCCGGGGGCGCGACCATCGGCTCGACGGAGACGAAGCCGGGCAGGTAGGGGCCGGAGTAGTCGCCGCGCTCGACCAGCGTGTGCCGGGTCTGGCCGTAGGTGGCGATCGCCGCCAGCCGCACCGTGCCGTGCTCGTCCTTCAGCTCGTACGGCTCGTCCAGGCCGCGCGCGCCGTGCTCGACGGCGTAGGCGTACGCCGCCTCGACGTCCGGGACCTCGATGGCCAGGTCGACGACCCCGTCGCCGTGGTCGGCGACGTGCTCGGCGAGGAAGCGGCCACGGTCGGTGGACGCCTTGATGACCGAGGTGAGGACGAAGCGCGCGGCGCCGTTGGTCAGGACGTAGCTGGCCGTCTCACGGGTGCCGTTCTCCGGTCCGGAGTAGGCGACGAGCTTCATGCCGAAGGCGGTCGAGTAGAAGTGCGCGGCCTGCTTGGCGTTGCCTACGGCGAAGACGACCGCGTCCATGCCCTTGACGGGGAAGGGATCGGCCTTGGCGGCGGTACGCGGGGCGTCGAGCGGCTGGGTCTCAGTCATGACCGCAGAGTCCCGCCGTTTTACAAGCTGCGCAATAGTTTCCATTTACGCTGTACAGACTGCCCACTCTCAGCCCACCATGGCTGGGATATCTGTGCACTATGACCACCGACCGACCACCCCGGAGGCACCCATGGGAATCGACGAGCTCGACGGCCGGCTCATCGTCCTGCTCGCCCGCGAGCCCCGGATCGGGGTTCTGGAGGTCTCGCGCCGGCTCGGTGTGGCACGTGGTACGGCGCAGGCCCGGCTGGACCGGCTTCAGTCGAACGGAGTCATCCGGGGATTCGGTCCGCAGGTGGATCCGGCGGCCCTGGGGTACCCGGTGACGGCCTTCGCCACGCTGGAGATCAAACAGGGCCAAGGGGCGGACGTACGGGCGCACTTGGGCGGCGTACCGGAGGTGCTGGAACTGCACACGACGACCGGCCACGGGGACATGCTGTGCCGGCTCGTGGCCCGGTCCAACGCGGACCTTCAACGGGTGATCGACCGAGTTGTCGCGTTTGATGGGATCGTTCGGGCTTCGACAGCGATTGTCATGGAGAATCCCGTACCCTTGCGGATCATCCCCTTGGTCGAACAAGCGGCCGAGGACGACTGATCCGAGGGATCGACCGGCCCCCGGAATCGACGGACGAGGTGACGTGGCGTGAGCTTCTGGGCCTACCTGTCCAACCGCCACCAGCAGCTCCTCACCGACGCCTTCCAGCACGCCAGCGCCGTCTTCCAGTGCATGCTGATCGCGACCGCGCTCGGCGTCGCCATCGGCGTCCTCACCTACCGCAGCGGCTGGGCCGGGAACCTCGCGGTCACCTCCACCTCCACGGTGCTGACCATCCCCTCCCTCGCCATGATCGGCCTGCTGATCCCGATCGTGGGCCTCGGTGTCGCGCCGACCGTGATCGCCCTGACCCTGTACGGGCTCCTGCCCATCGTCCGCAACTCCATCGTGGGGCTGCGCGGGGTGGATCCGGCCCTGGTCGATGCCGCCAAGGGCATCGGGATGTCGCGCGGCGCCCAGCTCCTGAAGGTGGAGCTGCCGCTCGCCTGGCCTCCGATCCTGACCGGCATCCGGGTCTCCACGCAGATGCTGATGGGCATCGCGGCCATCGCCGCCTACGCCTCCGGGCCGGGCCTGGGCAACGAGATCTTCCGCGGGATCGCCTCGCTCGGCAGCGCCAACGCCATCAACCAGGTCCTGGCGGGAACGCTCGGCGTCGTCATCCTCGCCCTGCTCTTCGACGCCGCGTACGTCCTGCTCGGCCGTCTCACCATCCCGAGGGGAATCCGTGTCTGAGCCGACGTCCGCGCCGACCGAGGGCCCGCAGCCGGCCGAGAGCCCGCAGCCGGCCGCCACCTCCGGCGCGACCATCCAGCTGGAGAACCTCACCAAGCGCTACCCGGGCAACCCCAACCCCTCCGTCGACGACGTCTCCATGGAGATCAAGGCGGGCGAGCTGGTGGTCTTCGTCGGCCCCTCCGGCTGCGGGAAGTCCACCACCCTCAAGATGATCAACCGGCTGATCGAGCCCACTTCGGGCCGGATCCGCATCGGCGACGAGGACGTCACCGACATGGACCCGGTCAAACTGCGCCGCAAGATCGGGTACGCGATCCAGTCCTCCGGGCTCTTCCCGCACATGACGGTCGCCGAGAACATCGCCCTGGTCCCGAAGATGACCGGCTGGTCCAAGTCCCGGGTGAAGGACCGGGTGGAGGAGATGCTCGACCTGGTCGGCCTGGACCCGCGCGAGTTCCACGGCCGCTACCCGCGCCAGCTCTCCGGCGGCCAGCAGCAGCGGGTGGGCGTGGCCCGGGCACTCGCCGCCGACCCGCCCGTCCTGCTGATGGACGAGCCCTTCGGCGCCGTCGACCCCATCACCCGCGACCACCTCCAGGACGAGCTGATCCGGCTCCAGCACGAGCTGCACAAGACCATCGTCTTCGTCACCCACGACTTCGACGAGGCCATCAAGCTGGGCGACCGGATCGCCGTCCTGCGCGAGCGCTCGCACATCGCCCAGTTCGACACCCCCGAGGCGATCCTCACCAACCCCGCCGACGACTTCGTCTCCGGGTTCGTCGGCGCCGGCGCGGCCCTCAAGCGGCTCAACCTCACCCGCGTGCGGGACGTGGAGATCGCCGAGTTCCCGACCGTGTCCGTGGACGACCCGCTCCAGCAGATCTTCAACACCCTGCGCGCCGGCCAGGGCAACGAACTGCTGATGCTGGACCGGCGCGGCCGCCCGTACAAATGGCTGCGCCGCGGCGACCTGATGCGCGCCAAGGGCTCCCTCGCCCGGGCCGGCCAGCTCGTGCACGACACGGTGACCCGGGACGCGACCCTGCACGACGCCCTGGAGGCGGTGCTCACCGACAGCGGCGGCCGGGTGGCCGTCACCGGGCGGCGCGGCGAGTACATCGGCGTCGTGGACATGGAGACCCTGATGAACTCCGTGCACGAGATGCTGGAAGCCGACCGGCTGACGGCCGCCGAGCACGCGCACGACCTGGAAGAGCTGCGCCACCACCGCGTCGAGCGGGACCTGGAAGGGCTGCTGGACGGTACGGACGGCTCATGAGCCCGAGGAATCCCGTCTCCCCCGAACGCCCGCCCGGCGAGCACGAGGTCAAGGGCCACGCCTTCCACGATCCGGAGCAGCCCGAGCCGGACGAGGGCGCGGGCTCCGCCGCGCAGCCGGCCCGCCCCGCGCGCCGGCTGACCTGGACCCGGCTGGTGACCCTGCCCATCGTGCTGGCGCTGGTGCTGCTGGCCACGTACCTGTGGATCACCAACGCCACCCTCGACACGATCGCCAAGAACTCCCTCGCGGACGGCAACGTCGAGCTCCGGCTGTGGCAGCACATCCAGCTCACCGCGATCTCCACCTTCTGGGTGCTGATCATCGCGATCCCGCTCGGCATCGCCCTGACCCGCAGCGGCCTGCGCCGGGCGGCCCCGCTGGTCACCGCCATCGCCAACATCGGCCAGGCCACCCCGGCCATCGGACTGCTGGCCCTGCTGGTCATCTGGCTAGGCATCGGCCCCTCGACGGCGATCATCGGCATGGTCGCCTACGCCGTCCTGCCCGTGCTGTCCAACACCGTCGCGGGGCTGCGCGGGATCGACCCGCAGCTGGTGGAGGCCGCGCGCGGGATCGGCATGTCCTCCATGGGAACCCTGCTGAAGGTGGAGCTGCCGCTGGCCGTCCCGCTGATCCTGGCGGGCGTACGGACGGCCCTCGTCCTCAACGTCGGCACCGCGACCCTGGCCACCTTCGGCGGCGGCGGGGGCCTGGGTGACCTGATCACCTCCGGGATCCAGACGCAGCGGATGCCGGTACTGGTACTGGGCTCGGTGCTGACGGTGGCACTGGCGCTGTTCGTGGACTGGCTGGCCTCACTGGCCGAGACGGTCCTGACCCCGCGCGGGCTGGAGGCGTAGATGGGCAAGCTCGCCGTACGGACGGTCGCGGCCTGCGCCGCCCTGCTGCCGCTGCTGGCGCTCGCCGGCTGCGGGCTCAAGAGCGGTTCCCCGATGGTGGACGACGTGGTGCCGGGCTCGGTCGGCCAGGGAATGCCCCTCAAGGACGCCTCGCTCACGGTCACTTCGAAGAACTTCAGCGAGAACATCGTGCTCGGCCAGATGATCGGCCTGATCTTCAAGGCGGCCGGCGCGGAGGTGCTGGACCGCACCAACCTGCCCGGTTCGATCAGCGCCCGCGAGGCGATCATCCAGGGCGACGCGGACGCCATGTACGAGTACACGGGCACCGCGTGGATCACCTACCTCGGCAACGACAAGCCGATCGCGGACCCGTACGCGCAGTGGGAGGCGGTACGGAACGCGGACGTGAAGAACGGCGTGGCCTGGCTGCCTGCGTCCACGCTCAACAACACGTACACGCTCGCCATCAGCAAGAAGAACAACGCCAAGTACAAGCTGAAGACCATGTCGGACGTGGCGGCGCTGTCGCAGCGCGATCCCTCGGCGGTGACGGTCTGCGTGGAGAACGAGTTCGCCTCGCGGGAGGACGGGCTGCTGGGGATGGAGAAGGCGTACGGGATGAGGATCCCGGCGGGCAACGTCATGAAGATGGATGCCGGGATCATCTACACGCAGGTCTCGAAGTCCGATTCCTGCCTGCTGGGCGAGGCCTTCACCACGGACGGCCGGATCAAGGCCATGGACCTGGACACCCTCGCCGACGACCGGCACTTCTTCCCCAACTACAACGCGGCGCCGGAGCTGCACGCCAAGACGCTGGAGAAGTACCCGGCGATCGCCGGCCTCCTGGACCCCCTGTCGAAGCGGCTGACGACGGAGACGGCGCAGCGGCTCAACGCGCTGGTGGACGTGGAGGGCCGGGACCCGCACGACGTGGCGAAGGAGTGGCTGGTGGCGGAGGGGTTCATCAAGGAGGGGTGAGCCGCGGCGAGTCGGCCCGGAAGTTCCAAAGAAGACGTTGCAAAGAAACCCTTGCAGAGACTTCTTTGCAACTCTACTGTTGAGGCATGCCCGAGAAGAACGACCCTTCCCAGAAGCCGGTGGCGCCAGAGCAGCCGGAGCGACCGGAGCAGCCTGCCGAGCCCCAGCTCCGCCAGCTCGACGCCCACTCCCTGCGCGGCCTGGCCCACCCGCTGCGCATCCGGCTGCTGGGCAACCTGCGCCTGCACGGGCCGGCCACCGCCTCGCAGCTCGCGGAGCAGCTCGGGGAATCGAGCGGGGCCACCAGCTACCACCTGCGCCAGCTCGCCGCGTACGGGTTCGTCGAGGACGCCCCCGAGCACGGCAAGGGCCGCGAGCGCTGGTGGCGGCCCGCCCATGACGGCACCACGTTCGACGAGGCACTGATCTACGACGCCGACCCCGCCACGCGCGGCGCCGCGGAGGTCTTCCTGGCGGAGATCGTGAAGATCCACGAGCAGGAGCTGTCCGGCTGGCTGGGCGACGCGCACACCTGGTCGGTGGAATGGCGGCGCAGTTCCGAGCTCAGCGACTTCTCGCTGCAACTGACCGCCGCGCAGAGCCACGAGCTGATCCTCAAGGTCCACGACCTCATCAACAGCTACCGCGACCTGCCGCCCGCGGAAGGCACGGAGACGGTCCGTTTCCACACGCACGCCTTCCCGGTCCGCACCAAGTAGCCGCCTTCCCCACCCATTTCGCAGAAGGAGCCCTGCCGTGCACGCCTTCAGCCATGCCGAAATCCATGCCGGAACACACGCCACCCGCACCGCCGAGGCCGCCGCCTGGCGCCGTGCCCGGGAGGCCGCTCCCCATCTCTGCCCCCGGCCCGCCTCCGCCCTGCGCAACCGGGTCGGCGAGGCCCTGATCGCCGCCGGCATCCACCTGATCCAGCCCGCCCACCTGCACGCGCGCATCGCCCGCGGCACGCACGGCGCCCGCCCGTACGGCGGCCTCACGTGAGCCGTCGCCCCTTCACCGCCGTCCTGCTCGCCAACACCATTTCGATAGCCGGGAGTTCGCTGACCCTCATCGGCGTCCCGTGGTTCGTGCTCCAGACCACGGGCAGCGCCGGCCGGGCCGGAATCGTCGCCTTCTGCGCCACCCTGCCCGTCGCCGTGGCCGCCCTCGTGGGGGGCCCGGTCATCGACCGGCTCGGCCGCCGCCGGGTCTCCGCCGTCTCCGACCTGATCTGCGGGCTGTCCGTGGGCGCGATCCCGCTGCTGCACTATTCCGGGCTGCTCGAGTTCTGGATGCTGTGCGCGCTGATGGCCGTCGGCGGGCTCGTGCACACCCCCGGACTGGCCGCGCGCTACGTCCTGCTCCCCCATCTCGCCGAGCACGCCGGCACCACCGTCGCCCGCGCCGCCAGCCTCTACGACGCCGTCTCGCGCGGAGCCCGCATGCTCGGGGCCGCGCTGGCCGGCGTACTGATCGCCACGGTCGGCGCCGAGTCGGTCCTGCTCCTCGACGCGGCCACCTTCGGCGGGTCCGCGCTGCTGGTCACCGCGTTCCTGCGCGGGATACCGGCCGCCGAGCCGCAGCGCGCCGCCGGGAAGGTGTCGCTGGCCGGCTACCGGGCCGAACTCGCCGAGGGCTGGCGGTTCCTGACCCGCGCCCGGCTGCTGCTGGGCATCACGGTGATGGTGATGATGACCAACGGCCTCGACCAGGGCTGGTCCTCGGTCCTGCTGCCCGTCCACGGCCGCGAAGCCCTCGGCGGGGCCACCGCGCTCGGCCTGCTGATCGCCGTCTTCGGCGGGTTCGCGCTGCTGGGCGCCCTGCTCTACGGAGCCTGGGGCGAGCGGTTCCCCCGTAGGGCCTTGTTCGCCGCGGCCTTCCTGCTGTGCGGAGCCCCGCGCTACGTGGTCGCCGCCTGGAGCGACACCCCTCTGCCGCTCGCGGTGACCATGGCCCTGTCGGGGCTGGGCGCGGGCGTGCTCAACCCGATCCTGACCACCGCGATCATGGAGAAGGTCCCCGACGAACTGCGCAGCCGGGTCGCGGGAGTGACCCAGGCGGGCTGCGAGCTGACCATGCCGTTGGGCGGGCTGGCCGCGGGGCTGCTGGTCGACGGGTTCGGGGTGACGCGGGCGCTGCTGGTGTTCGGCGGGGTGTACTTCCTCGTCACGCTCTCACCGCTGGTGTTCCCGTCCTGGCGGGGCCTGGAGCCGGCGCGGATCAGCAAGACGGAACCGACTGGCCCTTCTGCAGAGCCCGCAGCGCGTTCACCGCATCCGTCAGCGAGGTGACGGGGACCAGCCGGAGCCCTTCGGGGAGTTCGGACTTCGCGTCCGAGCACTCCGCCGCCGGTACGAGGAACACGCTCGCCCCGTCCCGCCGCGCGGCCTGAGTCTTCAGGGCCACCCCGCCGACGGCGCCGACCTCGCCGTCCGCGCTGATGGTGCCCGTACCGGCGATGGTCCTGCCGCCGGTCAGATCGCCGCCGTTGCCGTTCCCGTCGAGTTTGTCGACGATGCCGAGGGAGAAGAGCAGGCCGGCGCTCGGACCGCCCACGTCGGCGAGGTTCAGCTCGACCTTCACCTTCGCGGGGTCCTTGTGGAGGTAGCCGAGGGCGGCCTCGGAGGCCGTCGACTGCGACTTGGTCATCTCCTCCAGGTTGTGTTCCTCGATGTCCTTGTCGCTTCCGCCCGACGAGTACACCGACTCCCTGGGCATGACCGCCCGGGCGGTGTCGAACCAGTCGCCGAGCAGTTCGGGGAAGGTCACGGAGGTGGAGGGGCCGGTGGCCTGGATGGTGGTCATCCGCAGCTGGCCCGTGGTCTCGCGGGTGGGGGCCCCGGTGACGGTGATGACCTGCTTGCCGTCGCGGGAGCCGAGCACGTCGGCCGTGAGGCCCGGCTGCGCGATCACGAAGGGCAGCGGTGCGAGGGCCGCGACGGCGAACAGCGCGAGCGCGGGCACGGCGCAGACGGCGAGGGCGGCGGGACGCGGCAGGCGTGTGAGGCGAGAGAGCACCGGGCCAATCTAGCGCGGGCGCCCTGCGACGGGTCGAGCCGCGCCCCCTGCAGGCGGGGGCGCGGCTCGGTGTCCGGATGTGCTCGGCGGCTCAGCGCAGGGCGTCGGCCACCTCGCGGGCGGCGTCCACCACGCGCGGGCCGACCCGCTCGGGCACGGCGTCGGCCAGCATGACGACGCCCACGCTGCCCTCCAGCCCGGTGATGCCCACGAGGGGCGCCGCGGCCCCGCTGGCGCCCGCTTCGAGCTCCCCGTGGGTGAGCGTGTACCCGGGCTCGATGAGCGTGCCCTGACGGGCGGCCAGGATGGCCCGGCCGGCGGCCCCGCGGTCCAGCGGATGGCGGAAGCCGGGCCGGTAGGCCACGTGGTAGTCGGTCCAGGTCGGCTCCACGACCGCCACGGCGAGCGCTTCGGTTCCGTCCACGAGGGTCAGGTGCGCGGTGGCGCCTATGTCCTCGGCCAGGGAACGCAGCGCGGGCAGCGCCGCCTCGCGCACGAGCGGGTGCACCTGACGGCCCAGGCGCAGTACGCCGAGCCCGACGCGGGCACGGCCGCCGAGGTCGCGGCGGACCAGGGCGTGCTGTTCGAGGGTGGCCAGGAGGCGGTAGACCACGGTGCGGTTCACACCGAGGCGGTTGGAGAGCTCGGTGACGGTCAGACCGTGGTCGGTGTCGGCGAGCAGTTTGAGAACTCGGAGTCCTCGGTCGAGAGTCTGGGAGGTTTCCGCGGTCACGACGCCTCTCCCTCTTTCGGTGGGCGGCGGTGACTCTCTGGGGATAGCGCCGCCGGTCCCTCGGCGACGCACGGAGAGGCCGCCGGTAGCGGCCATGGCACCGGCTGCGCTCCCGCGGCGGCGCTGCCACGGGGCGTTCGATGCGGGGACAGTAGCGAGCGGGTTCGCTCAGCGGAAGGGCTCGTCCAGAATCCGGGCGCCTACTGTCGATTTATGCCGGTTGAAAACACACATCGCCGTCAATTCGTGACCTCCGGGCCCTGGTGCCGCCTCTGGGCCCAGCCCGGCCCCGCACGCCCCTCACCACGGGCGCCTTGCCACCGCTACGGCGCCCGGGCGGGCGGGGGCCGTACGAATCTCCGCCCGCCCCCCGCGTCGCATTCCGTAGGAAATCACCGCATGCGGGTGGCCCACTCCTGGACCTTCTTGATGCGCTCGCGCAGCTGTCCCGCGGTGGCTTCCGCGCTCGGCGGTCCGCCGCACACACGGCGCAGTTCGGTGTGCAGCACCCCGTGCGGTTTGCCGCTCTGGTGGACGTACGCGCCGACCATCGTGTTCAGGGACTTGCGCAGCTCGAGCAGTTCCTTGTGCGAGACCACCGGCCGCCGGTCGGCCGGCAGCTCCAGCAGGTCCGCCTCCGTGTCCGGCTTGCGCTTGCTGTGCGCGATCTGCCGGGACTGCCGCTTCTGGAGCAGCATCTGCACCTGGTCGGGTTCCAGCAGCCCGGGGATGCCGAGGTAGTCCTGCTCCTCCTCGCTGCCCGGGTGCGCCTGCATGCCGAACTCGGCGCCGTCGTAGAGGACCCGGTCGAAGACGGCGTCGGACTCCAGCGCCTCGAAGGACATCTGCTCCTCGTCGCCGGTGTCCTCGTCCTCCTGCTTGTTCGCCTCCTCCATCTCCTTCTCGGAGTCGGCGTACGGGTCTTCCTCGCCCTGCTTCTTCGGCTTGTCGAGGACGTGGTCGCGCTCGACTTCCATCTCGTTCGCGAAGCCCAGCAGGTAGGGAATGGTCGGCAGGAACACCGAGGCCGTCTCGCCTCGCCTGCGCGAGCGCACGAAGCGCCCGACGGCCT
Source organism: Streptomyces sp. H27-H1 (assembly GCF_026627445.1). Classification (GTDB taxonomy): domain Bacteria; phylum Actinomycetota; class Actinomycetes; order Streptomycetales; family Streptomycetaceae; genus Streptomyces. Next base: position 3,388 of record NZ_JAPNLJ010000028.1, on the reverse strand, counting down.
GCGCGAAGAACAGCGGGGTCGAGATGGTGGTGGCGTACACACCGACCGCGAGCCGCGGTACGTCGACGCCCTCGGACACCATGCGGACGGCGACCATCCAGCGGTCGTTGCTCGCGGCGAACTCGTCGATCCGCTTCGAGGCGCCCGTGTCGTCGGACAGTACGACGGTGGCCTTGTTTCCCGTGATCTCGCGGATCAGCTTGGCGTAGGCGCGCGCCGAGTCCTGGTCGGCGGCGATGACGAGCCCGCCGGCGTCCGGGATGCCCTTCCTGACCTCGGTCAGCCGCCGGTCGGCGGCGCTCAGCACGTTCGGCATCCAGTCGCCGCGCGCGTCCAGCGCCGTACGCCAGGCCTGCGAGATGGCGTCCTTGGTCATCGGCTCGCCGAGGCGTGCGGCGATCTCGTCGCCCGCCTTGGTGCGCCAGCGCATGTTGCCGCTGTAGGAGAGGAAGATGACGGGCCGCACGACTCCGTCGCCGAGGGCGTTCCCGTAGCCGTAGGTGTAGTCGGCGGACGAACGCCGGATCCCGTCGTTGCCCTCTTCGTAGGCCACGAAGGGAATGGGATTGGTGTCGGACCGGAAGGGCGTGCCGGTGAGCGCGAGGCGCCGGGTCGCCGGGTCGAAGGCCTCGAGGCAGGCCTCTCCCCAGGACTTGGAGTCACCGGCGTGGTGGATCTCGTCGAGGATCACCAGGGTCTTGCGCTGCTCGCACCGGTTGCGGTGCAGCATCGGCCGGACGCCGACACCCGCGTACGTGACGGCGACCCCGTGGTAGTCCTTGCTGAGCGGACCGGCGGAGTAGTCCGGGTCGAGCCGGATCCCTATCCGGGCGGCGGCTTCCGCCCACTGCTTCTTCAGGTGCTCGGTCGGTGCGACGACGGTCACCTGCTGCACCACGTGGTGGTGCAGCAGCCAGGAGGCGAGGGTCAGCGCGAAGGTGGTCTTGCCGGCGCCGGGGGTGGCGACGGCGAGGAAGTCGCGCGGCTGGGTCTCCAGGTACCGGTCCAGCGCACCCTGCTGCCAAGCTCGCAGGGCGCTGGCGGTACCCCACGGCGCGCGGCCGGGGAAGGCGGGTGAGAGGTGGTGGGAGGCGGTAGTAGTCACGGTCTCCGGTTCGGGCTCTCGGCGTCGTATCCGTGCCGGGCGGCATTCCGGGCAGCGGTACGGGCAGCGGTACGGGCAGTCGTACGTAGGACAACCGGGCCACCTTACCGGCCCGTGCCCGCCCCTCGCGGAGGGACAGGCCCGTGACCTCGGCGCGTGCGGCGAGCGTCACACTCCCCGCGCGAGGCCCCGCAGCCGCTCCGCGATCCGCCCGGTGTCCTCCTCGTGACCGGCCGCCACGTCGATGACCAGGTCGTACGCCACGTCCTGATCGGCATCACCGAGATCGACGCCGTTGAGGGCGAGGAAGGTGGCGGCGGCGAGCCACGCCGTGCGCTTGTTGCCGTCGACGAGGGGATGGTTCGTCGCGATCCCGTGCAGCAGGGCGGCCGCCTGATCGTAGGTGTCCTCATAAGCCGAGGTCCCGAACGCCCCCAGCTACCGCCGGGAGGGGCCCCCGGGGCCCGCGGCCGGTGCACGGCGGACTCCAGCAGCCCGGGCGCACGCAACGCGGGGGCCACATTGCGCCACGCCGATGCTTGACGCACGGGGCCAAATCCAGCCTCGCCGGCGTTTGAGGCGCGGGGGTCCGGGGGCAGGCCCCCGGCAACGGCGCCGCACGGCACCACCCACCGGGTCCAATCCAGCCCCGCCGGCGTTTGAGGCGCGGGGGTCCGGGGGCAGGCCCCCCGCAACGGCGCCGCGCCGAACCACCGGCGGAACCGGTCTCAGCCCAGCCGCCCCTCCGCGTCCACCCGCGTAGCGACCCACGCCCCCACCAACGCCACGCAGGCCATCGGCAGGAACACCACGACAAAGGCACCAGGGTGCGAGCCGACACCCGCCCCACCCACGGAGTGCACCGCGGAGCCCACCGCACCCCCACCCAGCGCAGCGAACGCCGCACCTCCCGCAGCCAGCAGCACCACGTTCGCCAGCGCGTCCGAGATCTGCAGCGAGGCGGAGTTCGCCCCCGCCTCCCGCGGCGCCGACAGTTTCAGCAGCAGCACGCTCGTGGAGCCGATGACGAGCCCCATCCCCAGGCAGCCCAGCGCCCACACCAGCGCCAGGATCCACACCGGCACCCACTCTACGAGCACCGCCGGCACCCCGGCGATGGCCGCCGCGACCATGACCATGCCCAGCACCATCAGCCGTTCCCGGTACGGCGCCGCCCGCCCCTGCGACTGCACCCACGAGCCCGCGGCCCATGTCACTCCGCCCAGCGCGAGCGAGAATCCGGCCATGGTCGGGCTCAGCCCCCGCTGGGTGACCAGCATCAGCGGCACGAAGCTCTCCGCCGCGATGAAGGACCCCGCCGCCACGCCCCGTAGCAGCACCACCGACGGCAGCCCGCGCCGAGCCCGGTAGGTCCCCCGCGGCAGCAGCCCGAGCACCGCGGGCACCAGCAGGGCCGCACCCGCGAGTCCGGGCAGCAACGACAGCCACCTCAGGTCCTGGGCGGCGTACTGCAGCAGCCCCGCACCGGCCGAGATTCCGAGGGCGAGCCGGATCCGCCGCCGGTCGAACGCCACGGGCGGCGCCTCGGGGTCCACCGGCCCGGAGGCGCTCCGGCGTATCGCCGGCAGCGCCACCGCGAGCGGTACGAAGACCAGCGCGGGTATCCCGAGGAAGACCCAGCGCCATCCGAGGTGCTCGGTCACCGTGCCCGCCGCGAGCGGTCCGACGATCGACGGCACGACCCAGCTCGCGGCGAAGGCCGCCATGATCGCGGGCCTCAGCCGCTCCTCGTAGGCCCGGCTGACGACCACGTAGAGGGCGACGATCACGAGCCCGCCGCCGAACCCCTGCACGGCCCGGCCGAACAGGAACATCCACATCGCCCCGGCGGTCCCGGAGAACACCAGCCCGGTGGCGAAGGACACGATCCCCACGGTCAGCGGCCGGAGCGGCCCCTGCCGGTCGGCCCATTGCCCGGAGAGCACCATCCCGAAGAGGCTGGTCGTGAAGTAGGCGGAGAAGGCGAAGGCGTAGAGCGCGATCCCGTCCAGCTCCCGGGCCGCCACGGGCATGGCGGTACCGACGGCGGTGGCCTCGAAAGCGATCAGAAAAATAACGGAGATGATCCCGATGCTGAGCGTCCGGTACGCGGACCCAAGAATCCCGCCCCCCGGCTGATCCGGTATCGGGGCGGGCGCTGTGGTTCGCTGCGGGAGGGCGCTCATCGCCCCAGAGTAAGGCCCGTACCTGCAGATCGACCCTGTCATTTAGGCGGATCCCACCCCCTCCCCCAGCCCTAGGCCAAAGGTACCGCCCACCCCC
>NZ_JAPNLJ010000027.1 GCF_026627445.1 Streptomyces sp. H27-H1 | reverse complement strand
GCGCCCGGCACGGCACCTCGCGGCGTTGTCGGACCGGGCAAGTACGTCCAGTACGAGCCTCGGCCCTCCGCCTTGCGATGCACCGCACCGGACACCGCGACCCGGCAAACCTTCCCGGCCACAGCACCAGAGACTGAGCGGGAGTGAGTCCTGGTGCCAGAACTCGTGCTCGGCCGAACGCCCCGAACGGTTTTGGGCGTTCTGGTCCACCGCGTTCCTGCCGCGTCCGGCGCCATCGGATCGTGTCCGTGGTCCGGGTACGCGGGGGCGGTTTCCCTCGCTCTCCCGGGTGCCGGGTCGGGCCTGGGCGGTCCGATGCCCGCCAGCATCGCTCTGGTGCTGGCGGGGCGGTGTCGTCCGTCGCCTGATCCGGTGTCCGAGGGAGCGCCTGCCGATGGCCACCGAGGCGGCGGCGTGTCGGCTGGTCTTGCGGCTTGTGGTGGTCAGCGGGGTCTGCCAGTGCTGCGCGCCCCACATGCTGGTGTAGGCGGGATCGACGGCGATCACGCCGAGTCCGGCTTCCGCGCACATGCTCAGCAGGCGTGCGCGGAGCTTGCCTGTGGGGATGCCAGAGATGAGCTGCCGGAATCGCTTCTTGCGGCCGTGCTTCTCGCGGGACTTGGAGTCGGTGAAGTCGAGGTCTTCGATCGCGATGGCGCGGGCGCCGGTGGCTTTGGCCCAGTGCAGCGGGTGGGTGAGAGCGTGGCGGAGCTGCGCGTCACGGTGGGTGGCGGCGCCCGACAGGTCGTAGTCGAAGCGGTGTGGTGCGCCCACCGGGTTGCCGTGGGCGTCGAGTTGCCACGCGGCGAGGTGGTCGGCGTTGGTGTCCACACCGATCACGCCATGGGCCCGCAGGGTGTCCAGCGGCACGACGGGAAGGTCTTTGCGGGTCCAGGACGCGTCCAGGTACCAGCGGCCGGAGGCGATGCCGAGGTGGATGCGGTACGCCACCGCTCGGTTCGCTTCGGTCCGATCGCGCCATTCCTCGCCCCGGTGCGGGAATGTGACGCCGGCGGCGAGGATGTACCGGCCTGCTTCGCGTTCGCCAGGCCGGTGAGCGGGGCAGGAAGCTTGACCGACACCTCCCCGTCGGGGGTGACACGGATCGTTTCGTTGCCGTAGCGCTTGCCGGATTCCCCGTCAGCGTTGAGGAACCAGCGCGCCGCTTCCCAGCGTTCCTGCCACTGCGTATCGGTCAGTTGGGCGGCGGCTGGGTTGTGGCGGGTGTTGAGCAACTTCCGGCCGCCGCGCACCACGGACACCCGGCCCGCTTCCCGCTCGGTGTGTACACGCTCGTACCGGTCCTCAAGGAACGCCAGACGGCGGGACTTGGTAAACCATTCGTGCCGGGACCGGTATCCGCCCGGTTTGCCCCGGCTGCCCTTCTCCCCGACCGGCAGGGACAGGCGGTGCCGGAGCATGCGGATGCTCGCGTCAAGGGATTGCAGGTGGGCGTGCTGTGCGCGACGGGACAGGCCCCACTGGTCATGGGTGCTGGTGGTGACCGATCCCGCCCAGCGAGACGACGATACGGACGTCAGCTCACGCTTGCGGTGAGCCCCCGTGTCCGTGGAGTGCTTCAGAGCGTCGTCGCACCGTGCCTTCAGATCGACAGAGGCCAGGCGTCCCATGTGCGCGCCGACCAGACGCAACAGCTTTTCGTCTTCGGCGGTGAGGCCCTTGAGCCGGTCGCGGATGCTGACCCCCGACGGCCCGTCGGCGACGAACGTCCGGCCGATGGCCCGCAGCACCTTCTTCGGCTCAGCCATCGGCCGCCGCGGCTTCCAGAGCCTTACGGGCACGGTCCTTCGCCGAGCGGCGCCCGTACAACCGGGCACAGAAGGAGGTCAGCACCTCCACCATGTCGCGTACGAGATCGTCTTCGACCTCGCCTCCGTCCAGGATGACCAGACGACGGCCCGCCGCGCGGACAGCGCGGCCTCGACCAGCTCCACGTTCATCCGACCCAACCGGTCCTTGTGCTCCACCACGACTGTCGTCACGCCTGGATCGGCCAGCAGCCGCTTCGCCTTGGACCGGCCGCCGTTCATGCCGGAACCGATCTCCGCCTCCACACGGACGACCCGGTGACCGGCCTGCGCAGCCCACCCTGACAACCGCGCGACCTGACGCTCCAGATCAGCCTTCTGATCATGGGAGGACACACGGGCGTACAGGCCAAGGCCGCCAACGGCCTCCGGGATCGTGACCGCTTCGATGTTCACCAGGATCGTGCGCGGGCCGACACGCTGGGCCGGTACCGGCAACGCCCCCTCAGGGAACCAGCGATACGCGGTCTGCGGATGCACACCCTGCGCCTTCGCCCATTCCGTCAGATTCACGCCCTGACAACGACACTCACTCATGCATGGTTAAGCTCATTTACCCGACTTCGAGGGCCAGCAGTTGAAACCCCTGCCGGGTGAATCTGGGCAACCGGGCGGTCCGCCGCCGCCCACGCCAGTGACCAGCCCGGAGGGGGATCGTTGCTCGGGCGGAGCCGGACCGCCCGGCCCGCGCGCCGGCGGCCTCGCCGGGGCGTCCGCCGACCCTTCCGCCTCGGAAGGGTCAGGGCCGAGGAGGCCGCCATGTCCCAGGAGTCCGCGCCGGAACCCCCCTGGCAGCATCGTCAGGACTGTCAGACCGGGCAGGCAGCGCACGACCACGTACGCCAGGAGTCCGCGGTACCCGCCCAGGGCGGCGCACCGAAGGGCCTGCTGCAGCAGATGGAAGAGCTGATGGCGGCGCTGAACGCCGACCTCTCACAGCTCGACGCCGACCTCCAGTCCTCCACCGGCCGCAGCCCCGGCACTGCGCTGTCCCAGGGCGCCCGCGCCCCGGAGAGCGAAGACCGCCCGTCCCACCGGTCCTACTGACCGCCCGGGTCCCGTCGCGCGCGGCGGGACCCCACCCGAACCCCTCCGGGGTCAGGCCACGCCGGAGGCGGAGCCCCGCTCCCGTACGGCCATCCGCCGCAGGATCGCCCGGACCCGGTCGCTCGACTCGTCGGCCGCGTCTATCGACTCTATGCACTGCCAGTACAGACCCTCGTCGTCCGTCCCACAGGCCACCCCGACCAGCGCTATGCCCACTTCACCGAGCAGAGCCTGGAGCCCGAGCAGCGCCTGCCGCGCGTCCGTCACCTCGGTTAACTGCGCCGCCCGGGGCGGGAGGTCGGGTGCGTAGCCCTCTCCGCGCAGAGCCGCCCGGTCGAGTACCCCGCAGCCTCTGCCCCCCGCTTCACCCAGCCCCCGTGCCTCCGATCTGAGCTCCGGCGGCCCGGTGACCGCCAGCCAGCTCCCCACTCCCTGCGCGAGGGCCTGTGCCTGCCAGGCCTCGCCCACGATGTCCCAAGCAGCCCCGCTCTGCGCCAGCGCGTGCCGGCCGGCTGCGATGAGCCGTACCGCGTCCATATGCCGTCCCCCGTCCGCACGACATCTTGCCGTTCTCTCCACTACCCAGAGTGAGGGCAACGGGCCGGTAAAGCCAGGGGTATTCGGAAATTGTGGACACAAACATGGTTGTGGATAACGCCATCACTCCGAAGAGTGACGGTCTACCCCCAAAGCACCCGGGACCGGGAACCGCAGCTCGTTCCGCTCGATCTTCGCGGCGAGCGCATCCAGCACATCGACCCCGAGAACCTCACAGAACTGCAGCAGATAGGCGAGCACATCAGCCACCTCATCGGCCACTCTGTGTGCGGTTTCCGGCTTCTCCATGACCTTCGCGGACTGTTCCGGTGTCAGCCACTGGAAGATTTCGACGAGTTCGGCCGCCTCGACACTCAGCGCCACGGCAAGGTTCTTGGGCGTGTGGAACGGCTCCCACCCGCGCGCCGCAGCGAACTCGGCCAGCCGCCGCTGGAGCCGGTCGATCCGCTCGCCGGCCCCCTTCTCTTCCCGGTTCTCTTCGCTCATGCGCCCAGGTCTACCACCGTGACGCCGGCGAGCCCCCGTGCGGCCGTCGCGCAGGGCTCGCCCGCCGAGGCCGCCAGTCTGACCTGCCCGCGCCCGCAGGCCAGTACGGCCAGCCGTAGCAGTTCGGCGCCCTGCCGGGCGTCCAGGTCCCGGTCGAAGCCGTCCGCGAGGACCGTCAGCGTCTGCCGCGCGGACAGCAGTTCGGCCGCCGGGTCCACGTCCAGCACCCCCGGCCCGGTCAGCAGCACCAACGCCAAAGCGAGGAAGCGGAGTTCGCCCGCGCCCAGCCGGGACAGCTCGGTGGGCGGCCTCTCGGGGCCGCGGTCCAGCAGGCCCGTGACCGGGCCGCCCTCGGGGGCCCGTACGTCCAGTCCGGCCACCCAGCCGGCGCAGCCGGTACGGGCGGCCGCGGTCAGCAGTCCGTACCGGGTGCCGCACTCCAGGCGGGTCCGGCGCAGCACATCAGCCAGGTTGCCGCAGTCGGCCAGCAGCCGCCCCTCCCCCTGCGCGACCGGCTCCCGCATCCGCTCCGGGCGGGGGTCGCAGGGGAACACCGAGCGCAGCGCGACGACCACTTGCTCGGCGGCGGCCAGGACCTGCCGCTGCCCCTCGGTGGACCCGGCCACGCGCAGCGGGAGCAGGGCGGTACCGAGCCGGTCGTCGGGCAGCGGGGCCCGGGTGACCCCGGTGGCCCCGCCCGTCAGCCAGGCGGCCTGGACGGACCGCCGACCGGGATCGCGCAGCGCGGTGGCGAGGAGGACCTGCCCGTCCACCGAGAGACGTTCACCGACGATGCGCAGCGCGGGCTCCGCCTGGACGGCGAGGTCGAGCCGGACCGGACCGGCGGGGCCGTCGACCGTACAGCCGATGCGAAACCCCCGCCGCTGCTCGGCGTCGGGGGCCGCCCGGTCGGGGATGCGGGCCCGCGGGTCCGGGAACACCTCGTCCAGGGTGGCCCCGGAGGCCAGGGCGGCCAGCGCCCCGTAAGCCTCCAGCACCTGGGACTTGCCGCTCCCGCTGGGCCCGGCGAAGAGGGTGACGGGGCCGAGTGCGAACCGGGCCCCGCGGTGCGCGCCGTAGGCGGAGAGCCGCAACTCGGTGACGGCCGGACGCAGATGCACCCCTGCGACGGCGACCACGGACGGCTGCGGAGCCGCGGCCGGAGCCGGGACCCGGGCGGCGGCTAACCCCGGACCCGCGGGGGCGGCGAGTACGGCGGCGGGCACGACGGGAACGCCCGAGGCGGCAGAAGCCACCGCGGGAACCGCGGAGGCGGTCGCGGGAACGGCGAGGCGGGAAGTCATGCGCGGGACGGTACGGCCCGCCGGACCCCCCGTGGGTCCGGCGAACCGTTCCGCCCGCGGGACCTTCCTACGATCGGGGGACGGCCGCGGCCGCGATCCCCTCCACCTCGGTCCCGACGGGCGCCAGCAGGAAGACGTTCCGGTCGACCCGGTGCATCCCGCTGCCCAGCCCGAAGACCACGCCGCTGCTGAAGTCCAGGATGCGCTTGGCCACTTCGCCGTCCGCGCCCGTGAGGTCGAGCAGTACCGGGATCTGTGCGATCAGGTACTCCGCCACCTCCCGCGCGTCCGCGAAGACCTGGACCCTGATCACCACGAAGCGGCGCTGCTCCGCCGCGGACGCCCCCGGAACCGTGGGGATCGTGCGGTGATCCACCCGGGAGGGCCACTCGTTGCGGCTCCGCAGGGGGACCACCTGCGCGAGCCCCTCCCACTGTTCGTCGGTGACGTCGTACCTGCTCACCAGGCCGCCTCGGCCTTGCGCTTCATGTGCATCCCCCCATCCTCTCGCGTTTCACCCGTTCAGCCCAACACCGACACGAGGCACCTGACCCGCGTCCGCCGACTATCTCCCGCCCAGCAGATGGGTTAGGTTAGGCATACCTAAGTACACGCCATCTCGCCACTCGGGACGCCGGAGATCCACATGCACCTGCCCATGCCGCTGCCCACCGACGCCGAGCGGGTCCGGTCCGTCCTGGCCGCCTCCCACTCCATGACCGTCGTCACCGGCGGCCGGCGCACGGAGGTCCGCCACCTCGACGGCGCCGACCCTCTCGGCCGACTGCACCTGCACCCCGCCGCGCCGGCCGGCTGCGCCGAGCACCGCCCCGCGATCCGGATGGAGTTCACAGACATCGCGCCCACCCCCGTACGGGACCGCGTGCGCGCCCGCGTCACCCTCGTCGGACACCTGCTCACGCCCTACGCCGACGAGAGCTCCGACTCCACCTGCGTGGAGTTCGGCCAAGCCGTCCTGGAGACCGCCGACGGCGCCCGCTCGTACGTCGGCCTCGAGGAGCTGGACGCGGCCCGCCCCGACCCGCTCGCCCCCTACGAGGCCGGCATGCTCACCCATCTCCTCGACGACCACGCCGAACTCGTCACCCTCCTCCTGCGCCTGGTCCGGCCGCAGCCGCCGACGGGCGCGGGGGCCGAGTCCGCGGTCCTGCGCGCAATACCCGTCGCCCTGGACCGGTACGGGATCACCCTGCGCCTGGAGGAGCGGCGCGGCCACCGCGACGTACGGATCCCCTTCCCCTCCCCGCTCGACGACGTCGAGCAGTCCGGGGCGCAGATCCAGGCCCTGTTCAGCGCGGCCCGCCGCCGCTCGCACCACAACACCCTCCCCGCCTGAGCAGGCCCCCACTAACGGGTGATTTCGGAAAAAGAGGACTCGAATCTCTGCGCTCACTCGGCGCCGAACCCGTCCTGTACGGCGAGGGCTTCGCCGACCGGGTCCGCGAACTGGCGCCCGAAGGGGTGGACGCCGCCCTGGACTTCTTCGGCGACGACGTCATCCCGGCCCTGCAGTCCCTGATCAAGGACGGCCACCGGGTGGTTTCCATAGCCGACCCCACCGCAGCCGCCCAGGGCGCCCACCAGCCATGGGTCCGCCCGGACACCGGCGACCTGACCTTCCTGGCCGAACTCGCGGGCAAGGGCGGGCTCACGGTCAACGTGGAGCACGCGCTCCCGCTCGCCGAGGCGGCGAGGCCTGGGACCTGAGCGCCACCGGCCGCACCCGCGGCAAGATCGTCCTGACGGTCCGATCGCCCCACCGGTCCGCCCGCGTCGGGACGACGCGGGCCCCGGTGGCGCACGGACGTATCGCCGAAGCGTTTCGCTCCAGTGGCTCTCAGGACGCGGCGCCGGGGTCGACGCCGGTGAGCCGGACGCTCGCGGACCGCAGGTGGGCAGCCGTCCCGGGGTCGGTCACGTGTGCGTGGGGCTGCTCGATGCGGGGTTCGCCGCGCAGGCCGAACATCCGAGGACCCAGGAGCGTACCGCCGCCGACTTCGGGACCGAGGGCGGCGCGGACCGCGGACCAGGCACCGGCGTCCTTGCCCTGGAGGAGCACATCTGTGCCAGCTTGGAGCGACCGTACGTCCGCTTCGGGTCGTAGTCGCGGTGGGACTGGAGATCGTCCAGGTCGAGGCGCTCGGAGCGGGCGGCGAAGCTGCCCATAGTGACCCGGGCGCCCATCGCGGCACTGGCGGCCGCGGCCTTGGCGGGGTCACGGCTGCCCAGGACCACCAGGGCTCCGGCTGAAGCCAGTTGCTCGGCGACGAAGTACCTGATCCCGGCGTTGCCGCCGGTCACCAGGACGTTCAGGCCGTAGGCAGTCGGTAGGCGATGGACGTTCCAGGACATGGCAGAACTCGCTGGGAATGGTGGAAAGAAGGACACCGGCGGGGGGTGGTCAAAGGCCGGGCCAGGCCTGCTTGAGGCGGGTGAACGCTTCGGAGAGGGCGGCTTTGCGGTCGGGCCGGGTGGAGGCGAGGTCCGGGGTCTCAAGGACGTAGCGGGCCAGGACATACAGGGAGTCGTCGGGTTCCGTGCGGCCCGCGGCCTCGGCGAGCAGTCCGGCGAGGCTGCCCTGGCAGGCGATCCAGACCTGGCGCGCGTAGTCACGCAGGGCCGGTGTGCTCATCACCAGGTCCATGCGGCGCTGGAACTCTTCGGGAAGGTCGTCGGCGAAGGGGGCCCGGCCTCCGAAGAAGTCGTGCAGGGCGTCCAGGGCGGTGATCCCGTCGGGCCGGTCGCGGACCGCGGCCGACAAGGACGCCTCCCGTTCTCCGCTGTCGTCGAGGATCAGGGCTTCCTTGCCGGCGGGGAAGTGCGCGAAGAGCGTCGTGACCGCCGTGTCCGCGGCTTCCGCGATCTCGGCGATCTTCACCTTGTCGTAGCCGCGCGCCAGGAACAGCTCCAGCGCCGCATCCGAGAGAGCTCTGCGGGTCGCCGCCTTCTTGCGTTCACGCCTGCCCGGCACAGATCCATTCGTCGTCATGAGGCAAGCATAGTGCTACTCAATTGATTTCCGTAGTCATTGCGATTTCATAGTCAGCATGGCGTTCTGGGGGCGCCTACCCCGGGCCGAACTCCGTGCGCCGGCCGAGCGACGCTGCCGCAACTAGGACCAGAACTGTCCTACTTGCGCCCTAGTGTCGCCCCATCACAAGGACCACGGGAGGACGAGACCGATGAACCGCACTGCACCCGAGGGCTACACCAGCGTTGCGCCATGGGTGGTCACCGACGACACCGGCGCCCTGCTCGACTTCATCACCCTCGCGTTCGCCGGGGAGGAAATCGCACGGGTGTCCGTAGACGACGGCACCATCGGCCACGGCGAGATCCAAGTCGGCGACACCGTCGTCCTGGCCTTCGACCGGCGGCCCGACTGGCCGGCCATGCCCTCGCTCTTGCGGATCTACGTCCCGGACGCGGACGCCGCCATGGCCGCCGCCGTCAGCCACGGCGCGCAGGTGATCACCGAGGTCGCCGACAGCGCGTGGGGGGATCGCGGCGGCAGGGTGCGGGACCCGTTCGGCAACATCTGGTGGGTGACGAGCCGGATCGAAGACGTCGCGCCGGACCTTGCCTGGCAGCGCATGTCCGAACCGAAGTACGCCCAAGCGATGCGCACCGCCCAGGAAACCCTGGACGCCGCACTCAGCGGCCGGCAGACGGGCGTGGCCAGCTCCCCGCAGCGCCCGGCCTCCTGAGCCTGCCGGGCGGTGACTGCGCGCAGGGAGGCGGCGGACTCGCCCTCCGCACGCGGCTCGTCCGCGACCGGCTGCATGTGCTCCACGCCGCGGCCCGCCAACCTGATGCCGATGCCCTTCCCGGCGAGGCCAATGCCGGAGTGCCCGCCCGTGACGAGGATCGGGGTCATCGTGAATGCCTCCCGGTTGGCACTGTCGACCCGGCCCGCCAGGTCGACAGTGCCAACCTGAGGCGACCCGTTCACCGGTCAGGTCTTGGTCGTCCCACCGCGCCGAGTGGGTAGCGCAGTTCGTCCTGCCAGCTGGAGGTGTGCCGACCTCGACGCGCTGATGCGGCCCATGATGAGGGCAGTCAGCGCTGAGTCACGACTGTGCCCACCTGCGGGAAGGCTACGCAGGTGGGCATCAGGCACCGCATCGGTTCAGTCGCTCACGCGCCGGCTCCGGCGGCGGCGTAGCGGTTGGCGGGGCGCGCCAGTCCGTAGTTGTCGCGCAGGGTCCGGCCGGTGTACTCGGTACGGAAGAGCCCGCGCCGCTGCAGGATCGGCACGACCTGGTCGACGAAGTCGGTGAGACCGGTGGGGAGCACGGGAGCCATGATGTTGAAGCCGTCGGCGGCTCCCTGGGTGAACCACTCCTCCAGCTGGTCGGCGATCTGCTCGGGCGTCCCCGCGAAGACGCGGTGTCCGCGGCCCGCGCCCAGTCGGGCGATCAGCTCGCGCAGGGTGAGGCCTTCGCGGCGGGCGAGCTCGGCGACGAGCGTGAAGCGGCTCTTGTTGCCGTTGATGTCCCGCTCCTCGGGCAGCTCGGGCAGCCCGCCGTCGAGCGGCAGCCCGGTGAGGTCCACACCCAGCATGTTGGAGAGCTGCGCGAGGCCGTACTCCGGGATCTGGAGCTCGGTGAGCTGCTGCTCCAGGGCCCTGGCCTCGGCCTCGGTGGAACCGATGACGGGGGCGATGCCGGGCAGGACGAGCAGCTCGTCCTCGGAGCGGCCGTACTTGGCGAGGCCGGACTTGAGGTCCTTGTAGAAGGTCTGGCCGTCGGCGAGGGTCTGCTGGGCAGTGAAGACGGCCTCGGCGTACTGGGCGGCGAACTCCTTGCCGTCCTCGGAGGACCCGGCCTGGACGAGCAGCGGATGGCCCTGCGGGGAGCGGGGCACGTTGAGCGGTCCGGCGACGCCGAAGTACTCGCCGCGGTGTGCGGCGGGGTGGAGCTTGTCGGTGTCGGCGTAGATGCCGCGCTCCTTGTCGAGGACGATCGCGTCGTCCTCCCAGCTGTCCCAGAGCTTGGTGGCCACGTCGAGGAACTCGCGGGCCCGGTCGTAGCGCAGGCCGTGCTCCAGGTGCTCGTCCCGGTTGAAGTTGCGGGCCTCGTCGACGCTGCCGGAGGTGACGATGTTCCAGCCGGCGCGGCCGCCGCTGATGTGGTCGAGGGAGGCGAACTTCCGGGCCGTGTTGTAGGGCTCGTTGAAGGTGGTGGAGACGGTGGCGATGAGCCCGATGTGCTCGGTGACGGCGGCGATCGCGGACAGCAGGGTGAGCGGCTCGAAGCCGCCGACGGCGTTGTAGCGGGCCTTGCCCCAGAGGGCGACCCCGTCGGCGAAGAAGATCGAGTCGAGCCGTCCGCGCTCGGCGGTACGGGCCAGTTCCTGGAAGTAGCGCAGATCGGTGATCCGCTCGGGACTGCTCGCGGGGTGGCGCCAGGCGGCGTCGTGGTGACCGGCGTTCATGAGGAAGGCGTTGAGGTGGAGGGTCCGGGGTGCGGTCATGTCTTGTCCTCGGTGGGATACGGGCGGCGGGGACACGCCCGTGGGGTGGGCAGGGTGGAGCGGAGCAGGGGGGCGACCCGGGGCAGGGCGGGCGGCCAGGAGCCTCGGGGGCCGGGCCTCATCGCCGGGGAGATCAGGGCCGCGCAGGATGAGGGCCGACCGATCCTCAGGACGGAACGCGCCAGACGCTCAGCCGGCGTTCGATCGCGACGAGGATCTGGTTGAAGGCGAGGCCGATCGCGGAGATCGTGACGATGCCCGCGTACATCTGCGGGATCGCGAAGTTGAACTGCGAGGCATTGATCAGGTAGCCGAGGCCCGCCTTCGCACCGATCATCTCGGCCGCGACCAGAACCAGGATGGAGACGGCCCCCGCCAGCCGGATGCCCGTGAAGATGACCGGAACCGACGCCGGCAGGATCACCTTCTGGAACAGCTTCGGCGTCGGCAGGTCCATCGAGCGCGCCAGTTTCACCAGCGTCGGATCGGCGTTGCCCACGGCGCTGATGGTGTTCAGCAGGATCGGCCAGACGCAGGCGTACACGACGATCGAGACCTTCGAGGTCTCCCCGATGCCCAGCAGCAGGACGAACACCGGCAGCAGCGCGAGCGCCGCCGTGTTGCGGAACACCTCCAGCAGCGGCCCGAGCAGGACCGCCACCGGCCGGTACCAGCCGATCAGCAGGCCGAGCGGGACCGCCACGACCACGGCGATGCCGAATCCGCCGAAGGAGCGGGCCAGGCTGGCCTTGCTGTGCTCGGCGAGCTGTCCGTTGCCCAGCAGCTCCCACCAGGCCTTGGCCACCTCGCTCACCGGCGGCAGGAACGTCGCGTCGACCAGTCCCAGCCGCGGCGCCGTCTCCCACAGCGCCAACAGCGCGAAGATCGCCGCCGAGCGCAGCGCCACCGCGCGCAGCCCCCGCAGGACGCGCAGCGCCAGGCCCGCGGCCGGCAGCCGTACGGGAGTCCGCGCGGGGGCCCGTATCTCCGGGGGCGCGAGGGACCGTACCGCCGTCGCCTCCACTTCGACCTCCACCTCGACCGTGGTGCTCATACGGCGACCTCCTCCTTCTCCTGTTGCTGGGCGCGGGCCACCTCGTCGTGGAGCAGGGTCCAGATCTCGTGGCGGTAGCGGGCGAACTCCGGGCTGGAGCGCAGGTCTTCACCGGTGCCCCCGGTGGCCCGGTCGCCGAAGGACACCGGGACGATCTCCTTGATCCGGCCGGGACGGGAGGTGATGACGGCCACCCGCTGCCCGAGGTACACGGCCTCCTCGATGCCGTGCGTGATGAACACGACCGTCTTGCCGGTGCGCTGCCAGATCCGGCGCAGTTCGTCCTGGAGGGACTCGCGGGTCTGCGCGTCGAGTGCGGCGAACGGCTCGTCCATCAGCAGCACGTCCGGGTCGTACGCGAGCGAGCGCGCGATGGCGACCCGCTGGCGCATGCCGCCGGACAGCTCGTGCGGGTGCCGGTCCTCGAACCCGGTGAGCCCGACGAGGTCCAGGAACTCGCGCGCTTTCGAGGCTCGTTGGCGGCGCGGGACGCCGGTGGCCTCCAGGCCGAACTCGATGTTACCCAGCGCGGTGCGCCACGGCAGCAACGCGTACTGCTGGAAGACGATGCCCCGGTCGAGCCCCGGCCCGGTGACCGGTTTGCCGTCGAGCAGGATCCGGCCGGAGGTGGGAGGGGTCAGGCCGCCGAGCAGGTCCAGGAGGGTGGACTTGCCGCAGCCGCTGGGGCCCACGACGACCACGAACTCCCCCGACCCGATCTCCAGGTCGATCCCGTCGAGGGCGGTGAACTCGTTCTTCTTGTCCTTCGTAGGGAAGGTCTTCGTCACGGACTCGAACACGATCTTCGCCATGGCGCCGGTCAGCCCTTCCCGTATCCGTTGAACTCGTTGGTGTAGAGGTCGGCCGCCTTGAGCCGGCCCTTCTTGATCTCCCCGCGCTCGCCCAGCCAGTCGATCCACAGCTGGAACTCCTTGTCCGCGATCCGGCCCCCCGGCTCGGCGACTCCGTAGGAGCGCCAGTACTTCAGGGTCGACGTGTCCTCGTTGCGGCCGCGCTTCTTGACGATCTCCGTGAACCGCGCGACGACCTCCTCCCGCGGGGTGGCGCGGGACCATTCGATGGCCTTGGCCACGCCGGTGGTGAAAGTGCGGACAGTGTCCGGGTTCTCTTTGATGAACTTCCGCGTCATCACGTAGGAGCCGGCGCTGAACGCGCCGAGCAGCTCGAAGTCCTTGAACAGCGGCCGGATGCCGCCCGCGGCCAGGGCCTTGTCGCGCAGCACGCCGCTGAGGACGCCGACCTCGATCTGCTTCTGTCTCAGCGCCTGTTTGGTGTTGACGGGCGGTACGACGAGGGACTCGACCTTGGCCGCGTCGGCCTTGGGCACGCCGTTGCGCTCCAGGTAGATGTCGAGCAGGGCCTGGGCGTGGGCGCCCAGGGTGTTCATGCCGACCTTCTTGCCGATCAGGTCGCGGGCGGAGCGGATCGGGCTGTCGTCCAAGACGTAGTAGCCGAGGTAGGTGTTCTTGTCGGAGCCGTAGTAGGAGGTGACGGCCTGTATCTGGGCCTTGCTCGAAGCGAGTTTGACGATCGCGCCGTTGAAGGCGCCGCCGAAGTGGGTCTGGCCCGTGGCCGCGGACTGGATGTCCTGGGGGCCGCTGATGGTGTTGCCGACCCAGTCCAGGGTCACGTCGCCGAGGTAGCCGAGGTCGGCGGCGAGCTCGGGGAGCGTGACCGAGCCGACGTTGCCCTGGTACTTCAGGGAGGTGACCTGGCCGCCGCGGGCGCCTGTGGCGGTCGCCGTCCCGCAGCTCACCGCGGCCGCCGAGATGCCGAGCAGGGTGAGGAACTGGCGTCGGGAGGTACGTGTGGTGGTGAAGGCTGCGGGCATGGCGATTCCTTGTCGATCCGGGTCGGGCGGGTCAGAAGGTCAGGCAGGTCCGGCGATCTGCCCGGGCGGGGCGCGCTCGGTGGGGACCGGCTGCTGACGAAGGTCAGTGCGCGGTGGCGAGTGCGGCGGTCTCGGCCGCGCGCAGGGCCTCGGCGAACTCGTCGACGGCCTGGAAGAGGTCGAGCTCCGCCTCGGGCCGCAGCCGGTCCGGGCCGGCCCCGCGCTCGACGGAGGTGTCCAGGACGAAGCGGCCGGCGGTCACGTGCCGGGCGCCGAGCGCGGCGAGGACCGGGCGCAGGGCGTAGTCGATGGTCAGGACGTGGGCCACACTGCCGCCGGTGGCCAGCGGCAGGACCGTCTTCCCGGCCAGCCCGTCCTGCGGGAGCAGGTCGAGGAAGGCCTTGAGCAGCCCGGTGTACGAGGCCTTGTAGACGGGTGTCGCGATGACGATCCCGTCGGCTTCGGCGACGGCTTCTAGGGCCCGGCGGATCTCCGGCTCACCGCGGCGGGCGGCGAGCAGATCGGCGGCGGGTAGCTCCCGCACGGCGAGGTGGGCGGTCTCGAACCCGGCGTGGTTCAGGCGGCGCAACACGTGATCGGCGACCACGTCGGTACGGGAGTGGAGGGACGGGCTGCCGGTGAGGGCGAGCAGCTTGGGCACGGAGCGCTCCTTGGCTGGCGGGCGGGGGCGGGGCGGTCGGGCGGGGTCAGGCCGAGGTGGCGGGGGCGGAGGTGGAGGTGGAGGTGGAGGTGGAGGCTCCGGAGGCGATGCCGAAGGCCGGGTCCGGCACGGCCTCGGGGCTGATCAGCCGGGACGGTACCCCGTCCGGCCCGACCGGGACGTCGCCGTCGACCGTCACGCGGCGCAGGGTGCGCTCGTGGTCGTCGGAGTCGTCGACCCCGTAGTGCTGGGTGGCGCGGTTGTCCCAGATCGCGACGTCACCGGCCTGCCACTGCCAGCGGACGGTGTTCTCGGGGAGCTCGATGTGGGCCTGGAAGAGTTCCTGGAGGAGGCGTGAGTCGCGGCCGGTGAGACCGTTGATCCGCTGGACGAAGTTGCCGAGCAGCAGGGTGCGTTCGCCGGTCTCGGGGTGGACGCGGACCACCGGGTGCTCGGTGAGGAACTTGGTGGAGGTGAACACCTCGCGGTACTGGGCGAGCGCCTCGGGAAGGGCGTCGGGCTTCAGGGCCGCGTAGTCGTACTCGTTGGAGTGCACGGCCCGCAGGCTGTCGGCGAGCGTGCGCAGCGGCTCGGGCAGGCCGGCGTAGGCCGTGGCCGTGTTGGCCCACAGGGTGTTGCCCCCGTACGGCGGGACGGTGACGGCGCGCAGGATGGAGAAGGCGGGGTAGGCGGGGACGAAGGTGACGTCCGTGTGCCACTGGTTGGCGCGGGCCCCGTGGTGGGAGTCGATGCCGAGCGCGTAACGCCCGTCGGCGGAGGGCACGGTGGGGTGCGCGACGGGCGCGCCGAGCAGCTGGGCGAAGGCCTCGTGCGAGTCTGCGTCGAGGTGGTCCTGACCGCGGAAGAAGACGACCTTGTGGGCGAGCAGCGCCGCCCGGATCCCGGCGACGACGTCGGCCTCGAGCTCGCCGCCGAGCCGGACCCCGCCGATCTCGGCCCCGATCCGGCCGCCGATCCTGGTGACGGTGAGGGCGGTGCGGGTGGCAGTGGACATGACGACTCCTTGTTTATTTCCGGAGAGGAAGAAATGAAGAGAAGCGAGAGCGAAGGAGCCCCCGCCCGGGAAGCCGGACCACCGACGGACGGGCAGGCGGGCAGAGGGAGGGGCCGGAGACGGATGAACGGGCGGGACGGACGCGACGGACGGCGAGGTTCGACGGGCAGCCGACGGCCGACGGAGGACGACGGAGCCGAAGCGGGCGACACCCGGAGACGACCGGCCTGAACCGCCGGACCCCGCCATCCACTGGAGCCACGCCGCGAGCCCTGTCGGCAGCCCGCACGAAGGCGCACGAACTGTCAGTGACTCAGGGGCTCAGGGGCTCAGTGACCCGGACGCTCAGGAACAGCGCGGGGCCGTACAGCGGCCCTGACACTCGCCCGGCGCGGTACAGAGGCCGGGGGTGTGGAGCCGCGGGGCGAGGAACTCGGTCGCGGACATGTCCCGGAGACTGCCAGCGCCCCCACGCCCGGTCAACCCCGCCGAGCACCCCCCGGAAGCACCCCCGAACCCCGGCCCACACCCCCAGCGACCGGCTCTTTCACCGAATCCCGCCACTCCCGCGACGGCCGAAACCCATGGCCGGATTTCACGCCCCCGCAACGCACCCGCCACGCAGCCCCACGATCCCGACGCCGCCCGATCCCCACCCTTGGAATCCAGCCCCGCCCGATCCCCACCGCTGGGCCCGGGGCGGAGCCCCGGCAACGGCCCCGCTCGACTCCGCCCCCGCCCCCGCCCCCGCCGAGCGCAGCGACACGGCAATATCGGCTCTCCACACCCCACCCCCGAGGAGCCAGCCGTGCCCTCCATCCCCGGTGACGGCCGGGCCGCCGCCAACGCCGCCGCCGTGCTCCGCACCGTGCTGACCCACGGGCCCGCCGCCCGGAGCGACATTCCGAAGCTCTGCGGTCTCAGCCCGGCCGCCGTGTCCCGGCAGACCACGGCCCTGCTGCGCACCGGTCTGCTGCGCGAGCACCCCGAGCCGGAGCAGCAGCCCGCGGAGCGAACGGCGGCCCGCCCCGGCCCCGGCCGCCCCCGTATCCCGCTCGACCTGCACACCGGGTCCCTCAGCGGTCCGCTCGCCGTCGGCCTGCACATCGGTGTGCCTGCCTCCACCTTCAGCCTCGTCGACCTCCGCGGCCGCGTCCTGGCCCGCCGGGCCTTCCCGCACCGGGGCCTCTCCCCCGAGGACCGGCCCGCCGCCATCGCCGCCGAACTCGGCCGCTTCCTCCGGGAGTCGAACACCGCCGGACGCCCCCTGCTCGGCGTCGGCGCGGCCCTCGGCGGCTGGGTGCGCCCCGCCGACGGCATGGTCGTCCGCCACGACGCCCTCGGCTGGCGCGACCTCCCGCTCGGCGCCGAGCTCTCCGACCGCCTCGGCCTGCCCGTCTGCGTGGACAACCACGCCCGCGCCGTCGCGCACGCCGAGATCCTCTTCGGCCGCCCGGAGGCCCGCTCCAGCCTCCTCCACCTCTTCATCGGCAACATCGTCGACGCCGCCTTCGGCATCGAGGGCACCGTGCACCAGGGGCCCGGCGCCGCCGCCGGGGACGTCGCGCACCTCCCGGTGCCCGGTTCGCCGACCCCCTGCGCGTGCGGACGTACGGGCTGCCTCCAGGCGAGCGCCTCGGACGGGGTCATCGGCGCGGAGGGCGTGCGCCGCGGCATCGTCCCGGAGCCCTCCGTCAGCCTCCTCGTCGACGCGGCCGCCACCGGCGACCCCCGCGCCGACCGGCTGCTGCGCGAACGCGCCCGTACCGTGGGCCGGGCCGCCGCACTGCTGCTGGACGTGTTCAACCCGGCCGTCATGGTGATCGGCGAGCTCTCCAGCATCCTGTACGACGGCTATCTCGACGAGATCCGCGAAGCGGCCGGCGACCACGGCCGCTACGGGCGGCGGATCGTCACCCCGCACGCGGGACCCGCCGTACTCCCGGTAGCCTCCGCGGCCGTCCTCCTCGCCCTGCACTTTCGTGACCCTTCCGGCTCACATGAGAGTGCGAGATCACATCCGGTGGTTCTAGGTGGTTCCCAGGTACCCCCCTAACATTCGAGCCATGACGGTCCTGCCTGATGACGGGCTCTCCCTGGCCGCCGAGTTCCCTGACGCGACGCATGAGCAGTGGCAGCGCCTGGTAGAGGGCGTGCTGCGCAAGTCGGGCAAGGAAGTATCCGGCGAGGCAGCGGAAGACGCGTTGTCCACGAAGCTCGAGGACGGGCTCACCACCCGCCCGCTGTACACCGCGCCCGAAACCTCACCGGACACCGGGTTCCCCGGATTCGCTCCCTTCGTACGGGGCGGACGCGCCGAGGGCAACGCCGCCTCGGGCTGGGACGTGCGCCAGCGGATCGCGGGCACCGACCCGGTGCGGGTGAACAAGGCGGCCTTGGCCGACCTGGAGAACGGCACCACCTCGCTGTGGCTCGCCGTCGGTGACGCCGGCCTCCCGGCCGAGGGCCTGGGCCGCGCACTGGAGGGGGTCTACCTCGACCTCGCGCCCGTCTCCCTCGACGCCGGGGCCCAGTACGCCGAAGCCTCGCGGGCGTTGCTCGCGCTGTACGCGGAGCGTGCCGTGGCCCCCGAGGCCGCCCACGCCTCCCTGGGCGCCGACCCGCTGGGCCACGAGGCCCGGACGGGAGAGGCCCTGGACCTGGCGGATGCCGCGGCGCTCGCCGCGGAGACGGCCGCCTGGCCCCACGTACGCACCCTGACCGTCGATGCCCTGCCCTACCACGAGGCGGGCGGCAGCGCCGCCGAGGAGCTGGGGCTCTCCCTGGCCACCGGGGTCGCCTACCTGCGCGCCCTCACCGACGCCGGCCTCACCGCCGAAGCGGCCTTCGGCGAGCTGGAGTTCCGCTACGCCGCCACCGCCGACCAGTTCCTCACCATCGCCAAGCTGCGCGCCGCCCGCCGCCTGTGGGCCCGTGTCGCCGAGGCCTGCGGGACCCCGGGGGCCGGCGCCCAGCGCCAGCACGCCGTGACCTCGCCGGTGATGATGACCCGCCGCGACCCCTGGGTGAACATGCTGCGCACCACCGTCGCCTGCATGGCGGCGGGCGTGGGCGGTGCGGACGCGGTCACCGTGCTCCCGTTCGACCAGGAGCTCGGCCTGCCCGACGCGTTCGCCCGGCGCATCTCCCGCAACACCTCCACCATCCTCGTGGAGGAGTCCCACCTGGCCCGCGTGATCGACCCGGCCGGCGGCTCGTACTACGTCGAGCAGCTCACCGAAGAACTCGCCGAGGCCGCCTGGGAGTTCTTCCAGACCATCGAGAAGGCGGGCGGCCAGGCCGCCGCCCTGCGCTCCGGCCTGGTCGCCGAACGCCTCGCCGATACCTGGGCTGTGCGCTCGAAGAAGCTGGCCACCCGGCGCGAACCCATCACCGGAGTCAGCGAGTTCCCGCTGCTCTCCGAGAAGCCGGTCGTACGGGAGCCCGCGCCGGCCCCGCTCACCGGCGGACTCCCCCGCGTCCGGCGCGACGAGGCCTACGAGGCCCTGCGCGCCCGCAGCGACGCGCACCTGGCGGCGACGGGAGCCCGCCCGACGGTCTTCCTAGCGGCCCTGGGGCCGGCGGCCGCGCACACCGGCCGCGCCACCTTCGCGTCCAACCTGTTCCAGGCGGGCGGCATCACGCCGGTCCACGATCCGGTGTCGGTGACCCCGGAAACGGCCGCGGCGGCCTACGCGGCGAGCGGCGCCGACGGCATGGCCGTGCTGTGCTCCAGCGACGCCCTGTACGAGGAGCAGGCCGAGGCGGTGGCCGCGGCCCTGCGCTCGGCGGGCGCGACGACCGTGTTCCTCGCGGGCAAGCCCGGCACCGCCGCGGCGGCCGTGGACGAGTACGTCTTCGCCGGCTGCGACGCGGTCGCCGTGCTGTCCTCCGTACTCGACCGGATGGGAGTCTCGTCTTGAGCACCCCCCGCATCCCCGATTTCTCCGAACTCCCGCTGACCGGGGCGGCCCCTGCAGCCGGGTCCGAGGACCAGTGGCGCACGGCGGTCAAGGAGTCCACCGGCAGCACCCCCACCGACCTGCTGTGGGAGACCCCCGAGGGGATCGGCGTACAGCCCCTGTACACGGGCCGGGACCTGGAGGGCCTGGACTTCCTGGGGACCTACCCGGGCGTGGCCCCGTACCTGCGCGGCCCGTACCCGACGATGTACGTCAACCAGCCCTGGACGATCCGGCAGTACGCCGGCTTCTCCACGGCCGAGGAGTCCAACGCCTTCTACCGGCGCAACCTCGCGTCCGGCCAGAAGGGCCTGTCGATCGCCTTCGACCTGCCCACGCACCGCGGCTACGACAGCGACCACCCGCGCGTGACGGGTGACGTCGGCATGGCGGGCGTGGCGATCGACTCGATCTACGACATGCGCCAGCTCTTCGACGGCATTCCGCTGGACAAGATGACGGTGTCGATGACGATGAACGGCGCCGTGCTGCCGATCCTCGCCCTCTACATCGTGGCGGCGGAGGAGCAGGGCGTCTCCCCCGAGAAGCTCGCCGGGACCATCCAGAACGACATCCTCAAAGAGTTCATGGTCCGCAACACCTACATCTATCCGCCGAAGCCCTCGATGCGGATCATCTCGGACATCTTCGCCTTCACTTCGCAGAAGATGCCCCGCTACAACTCCATCTCGATCTCCGGCTACCACATCCAGGAGGCCGGGGCCACGGCCGACCTGGAGCTCGCGTACACCCTCGCCGACGGCGTGGAGTACCTGCGGGCCGGCCAGGCCGTCGGGCTCGACGTGGACGCCTTCGCGCCGCGCCTGTCCTTCTTCTGGGCGATCGGTATGAACTTCTTCATGGAGGTCGCGAAGCTGCGCGCGGCCCGCCTGCTGTGGGCGCGCCTGGTCAAGCAGTTCGACCCGAAGAACCCCAAGTCCCTTTCGCTGCGCACCCATTCGCAGACCTCGGGCTGGTCCCTGACGGCGCAGGACGTCTTCAACAACGTCACCCGGACCTGCATCGAGGCGATGGCCGCGACCCAGGGCCACACCCAGTCGCTGCACACCAACGCCCTCGACGAGGCCCTGGCCCTGCCGACGGACTTCTCGGCGCGCATCGCCCGCAACACCCAGCTGCTGCTCCAGCAGGAGTCGGGCACCTGCCGCTCCATCGACCCCTGGGGCGGCAGCGCGTACGTGGAGAAGCTCACCTACGACCTGGCGCGCAAGGCCTGGCAGCACATCCAGGAGGTCGAGGCGGCCGGCGGCATGGCGCAGGCCATCGACGCGGGCATCCCCAAGCTCCGCGTGGAGGAGGCCGCGGCCCGCACGCAGGCCCGTATCGACTCGGGCCGCCAGCCGGTGATCGGCGTCAACAAGTACCGGGTGGCGACCGACGCGGAGATCGACGTCCTCAAGGTCGACAACTCCTCCGTCCGCACCCAGCAGATCGCCAAGCTGCGGCGGCTGCGCGAGGAGCGCGACGAGGCGGTCACCCAGGACACCCTGCGTGCGCTGACGAACGCGGCCGGGAGCGGGGAGGGCAACCTCCTCGCCCTGGCGGTGGACGCGGCGCGCGCGAAGGCCACCGTCGGCGAGATCTCGGACGCCCTGGAGAAGGTGTACGGGCGGCACGCGAGCCAGATCCGTACGATCTCCGGTGTGTACCGAACCGAGGCAGGCGAGTCCCCGTCCCTGGAGCGCACCCGTGCGCTCGTCGACCGGTTCGAGGAGGCGGAGGGCCGCCGTCCGCGCATCCTGGTCTGCAAGATGGGCCAGGACGGGCACGACCGCGGCCAGAAGGTGATCGCGACCGCCTTCGCCGACCTGGGCTTCGACGTGGACGTCGGCCCGCTGTTCCAGACCCCGGAGGAAGTGGCCCGCCAGGCCGTCGAGGCCGACGTGCACGTCGTCGGCGTCTCCTCGCTGGCCGCCGGCCACCTGACCCTCGTACCGGCGCTGCGCGAGGCGCTGGCGGAGGAGGGCCGCGCGGACATCATGATCGTCGTGGGCGGGGTCATCCCCCCGGCGGACGTCCCCACCCTCCTCGAGATGGGCGCGGCGGCGGTGTTCCCGCCCGGCACGGTGATCCCGGACGCGGCGCACGACCTGGTGACGCGGCTGGCCGCGGACCTGGGCCACGAGCTGTAGGCGGGCACGGGTGCCGAAGATCGACCTCCCCGCCTACACCAAGGGCGTACTCGAGGGGAAGCGCGCGTTCATCGCGCGTGCCGTCACCCTCGTCGAGTCCACCCTGCCCGCGCACCGGGTGCTGGCACAGCAGCTGTTGACCGAACTCCTGCCCCACTCGGGGCGGGCGCGCCGGATCGGCATCAGCGGTGTGCCCGGCGTGGGGAAATCGACCTTCATCGACGCGTTCGGCACGATGCTGACCGGGCTGGGCCACCGGGTGGCGGTCCTGGCGGTCGACCCCTCCTCCACCCGTACGGGCGGCTCCATCCTGGGTGACAAGACCCGGATGGAACGCCTGTCGGTGGATCCGGCCGCCTTCGTCCGCCCGTCCCCCTCGGCGGGCACGCTGGGCGGGGTCGCGAAGGCCACCCGCGAGTCGATGATCGTGATGGAGGCGGCCGGCTACGACGTGGTCCTCGTCGAAACGGTGGGCGTGGGCCAGTCGGAGACCACGGTCGCCGGGATGGTCGACTCCTTCCTGCTGCTCTCCCTCGCCCGCACCGGCGACCAGCTCCAGGGCATCAAGAAGGGCGTCCTGGAACTGGCCGACGTCCTCGCCGTCAACAAGGCCGACGGCCCGTACGAACGCGAGGCGAAGTCGGCGGCGCGCGAACTGGCCTCCGCCCTGCGCCTGATGCACCCCTCCGACGCTGCCTGGACCCCGCCGGTGCTGACGTGCAGCGCCCGGGAGTCCACGGGCCTGGAGGAGGTGTGGAGCCGCCTGGAACAGCACCGCCTGATCCTGGAGGCGGGCGGCCGCCTGGCGTCGAAGCGCGCGGCCCAACAGGTGGAGTGGACCTGGTCGATGGTCCGCGACGAGCTCCTGGAACGCCTCCGCTCGCATCCGGCCGTACGGGAGCTGGCCCCGGCGCTGGAATCTGCGGTCAGGGCGGGCACCCTGACCCCGACGCTGGCGGCGGACCGCCTTCTCGCGTCCTTCACGAACTCCTGACCCGGCCCGGCCCGGCCACCCCCCGGCCCCGCCCGCGTTCGCGGTGCGGGGTCCGGGGCCGGAGTTCCGACGAACGCCTCGGTCAGGCGGCAACCAGTACGGAGCCGCCCGCGGCCAGCACCCGCCGCAGCACGCGCACCCGCGCCTCGGCCTCCACCTCGGCGAGCAGCGCGGCGAGCACCGCGACCCGCGCCTGCGGAGCCCTCAGCGTCCCCGTCGGCACGGCCCCGGCCTCGACCAGGTCCACGGCGCCCCCGTGGGTGTAGATCTCCGTCACGGGCCCG
Organism: Streptomyces sp. H27-H1; assembly: GCF_026627445.1. GTDB lineage: Bacteria > Actinomycetota > Actinomycetes > Streptomycetales > Streptomycetaceae > Streptomyces. Next base: position 88,417 of record NZ_JAPNLJ010000027.1, on the reverse strand, counting down.
GCGGCGACCCGGGTGGTGAGCGCCACCAGCACGCCCTGCGCGACAGCGGCCTTCACCGCGTCGGCGATCTCCGGCGTCGCGTTCCCCGCGCCCGTCCCGACCAGCACGATCCCCTGCGCCCCCGCCGCCACCGCGGCGTTCAGGAGTACGGCGTCACCGCTCACGTGGTGCATCACGACATCCACCCGCGGCGGGCCTTGCGGCTCCTGCGGCATCGCGGGCAGCGGCAGCGGCTCGGTCCGCACCGGCGTCCGCAGCACGGTGACCTTCCCGAACCCGACCTTCCCCAGCAGTTCCTTCGACGGGTCCGCGAAGGCGTCGAGCGCCACCGCCTGCGTCTTGACCGTGCCCCGGGCCGCGTGCACCCGCCCCGCGAAGGTGATCAGGACGCCGAGCCCGCGGGTGGTGGCCGCGGTCAGCAGGGCGTCGTAGAGATTGCCGGGACCGTCCCCGTCCGCCGCGCCCATGGGGCGCTGGGAGCCGGTGAAGACGACCGGGCGCGCGTCGTGGTGGTGCAGGTCCACGAGGAACGCCGACTCCTCCAGCGTGTCGGTGCCGTGCGTGACGACGACACCCTCCACGCCCGGGTCGGCGAGCACCTCGTGCACGGTCCGCAGCAAGGTCAGCTGGTGCGCGGTGGTCAGCCGGGGACTGTTCACGCTGAACAGGTCGACGACCTCGACGCTGACGCCCTCGGGCAGCGGAGCGGTCGCCATGACCTCGGCCCCGTCGGCATCGGCCGCGAAACCGGAACCCTGCCAGCGGCTGGCTATCGTCCCGCCCGTACTGATCACGACGATGCGTCCCATGACCACAACCCTTCCCTCACACGGCCCGCACAGATTTTATGCAACGAGCAATAGTAGGGCGATCTACGCGCAACGCGATTGCGATTTCGCCCCACCCTGTAATGAAACCTGCGTGATAATTGCGCAATGGACGCCATTGACAAAGAAATCTTGCGCGAGCTCCAGGCCGACGGCCGGCTCAGCAACCAGGAGCTGGCCCAGCGCGTGGGCCTGACCCCCTCCCCCTGCATGCGCCGGGTCCGCCAGCTCGAAGAGGAAGGGATCATCCAGGGCTACCGTGCGGTGATCGCCCCCGAAGCCGTGGGCCGCGGCTTCGAGGTCCTGGTCTCCGTGGAGGTCCGCCGGGACCGCGAGGCCGTCGAGGCCTTCGAAGCCGCCCTCCAGGACATCCCCGACATCATCGAGGCCTACCGCCTCTTCGGCAGCCCCGGCTGCCTCCTGCGCATCGCGGTCGCGGACCTCCGCGCGTACGAACGCCTCTGGATCGAGAAGCTGACGGCCCTCTCGGGCGTCACGGAGGTCAACTCCCAGATCATCATGAAGCGCATCAAGGAGCCGATGGGCCTGCCGGTATAGCCGTCACGGCCGGTGCGGGGGAGGCACGTTGACCGCACGGATGCCATTCGGTTAGCCTTGCCTAAGTTGGACTCGGTTGTCGTTGGTGCGCGGTCCGGAACCCGCTGTGGCGGCCTGGAGGACCCCTGCGACGGACGGACTGCCCATGCTGTGTTCGAGGCTGACCAACGCGAACATCCTCACCATGGACCCCGACCGTCCCGTCGCCCGTGACCTGGGCATCTGGCGGGGCCGCATCGTGGGTCTCGACGAGGCCGTGACCTCCCTGCCCGCCCGCGAGGTCATCGACCTGCAGGGCGCCACCGTGCTGCCCGGGTTCATCGACAGCCACGTCCACCTGGCCTGGACCGGACTGAAGCAGAGCACCCCGAGCGTCGCCCCCTGCAAGCGGGTCGAGGACGTTCTGGCGGTCGTGGCGGAGGCGGCCTCCCGCACGCCCCACGCCGGCACCTGGGTCGACGTCGTGGGCTACGACCAGCGGGCCCTGGGCCGCCATCTGACCGCCGCCGAACTGGATACGGTCAGCCGCGGGCGCAAGGTGTTCCTGATGCACGACTCGGGCCACGGCTGCGTGGTGAACAGTGCGGTTCTGGAGCTGCTCCCCGCCGGCGTCCCGCACCGCAGCGGCTTCCTGGCCGAGGGCGCCATGACCGCCGCACGGCGGCTGCGGCTGCCGTACGGGCAGGCCGAGATCGCCGACGCCGTCGAGCGCGCGGCCCGGACCTGCCTCGCCGAGGGCGTGACCGCCGTCGCCGAGGCGGGCATCGGGGGCGGCCTGCTCGGCCACAGCCCGGTGGAGCTCGGCGCCTACCAGCTGCTGCGGGACCAGGGAAGGCTGCCCCTGCGGGTCCAGCTCATGCCGGCCGGCGACACCCTGCGCCCGCGCGAGGCCCACGCGTCGGACGGTATCCCCCGCGCCCTGGACCTGGGCATGCGCACCGGGTTCGGCGACGACTGGCTGTCGCTGGGCGCGCTCAAGATCTACACCGACGGCGGGATGATGGCCCGCACCGCCGCGCTCACCGCCCCGTACGCGGGCACGGACCACACCGGCCAGCTCCAGGACGACCCCGACCGACTCACCCGCCTCATCGTGGACGGCCACCTGGCCGGCTGGCAGCTCGCCGTCCACGCCATCGGGGACCGCGCCGCCGACCTCGCGCTCGACGCGCTGGAACGGGCGCAGCGGCTACGGCCCCGGCCGGACGCGCGGCACCGGATCGAGCACGCCGGACTGATCCGCCCCGACCAGCTCCCGCGTTTCGCCCGCCTCGGCGTCAGCGCGGTCGTCCAGCCGTCCTTCCTCTACTTCTTCGGGGACGACTACGCGGACGTGATGGGCGAGGAGCGGGCGCCGTGGATGTACCGGGGCCGGGGGTTCCTGGACCACGGGGTGACGCTCGTGGGCAGTTCGGACCGGCCCGTCACGGACGGAGCCCCGCTGCGGGCGATCCAGTTCATGGTCGAGCGCGCCTCCGCCTCCGGGCGGCCGATCGGGCCGGACGAGGCGGTCACCGTCGAGGAGGCGTTGCGTGCCTACACGGTCGCCGGCGCGTACGCCTGCCGGTGGGACGACAGCGCGGGCAGCCTCACGCCGGGGAAGCGCGCCGACATGGTCGTCCTGGGTGACGACCCGCGGTACGTCGATCCCTCCCGGATCGGCGGCATCGAGGTCATCGCGACATTTGTTGACGGACACGAAACGACGGATGCGAGAAAACTGTGAGCAGTCAGACGAACGTCCTGGACCGGCTCTCCCCGCTGTGGGAGTCGACCACCGTTCCGCCGCGCTGGGTGATCTGGCACGCGGCCGCGGACGAGTCCTTCGTCTTCGACCGGGAGTTCAACATCCCCGTCGACGTGGACGACGCGGTCCTCGGCGAGGTCCTGTGCCGGATGCGCGAGGTCGGGGCTCCGGAAAGCGCCGCCTACCCCGGCCGTCCGTGCGGATGACGGACGGACCGGCCCGGCCCGGCGTGGACGCCCCGGAACAGCCCTGGCTCACCTCGCCCGAACCTGACCTGTGGACCGCGCGCGTGAGCCTGTACGCGGACCGGGCGCGGGAGCTGGAGGGGATGCTCGACGACACCGAGCGGGCCCGCCTCCAGAGCCTCAGGCGCGCCGAAGACCGCGACCAGTACCGGGTCGCCCACGTGGCGCTGCGGCAGTTGTTGGGCAGCCGGCTCGGACAGGACCCGGCGCAGGTGCGTTTCGTCCGCGAACCCTGCCCGGGCTGCGGCGGGCCGCACGGCCGGCCGGCCGTGCCCGGCGTACCGCTCCACTTCTCGCTGTCCCACGCGGGTGACGCCGTACTGGTGGCCTTCGCGGACACCCCGGTCGGCGTCGACATCGAGAACCGGCCGTCCGCCTCGGTGGCCGCCGAGTTGACGCAAGCGCTCCACCCGGCCGAGCGGGCCGAGCTGTCGGCGCTGCCGGCCGCCGAGCGCCCCGCGGCGACCGCCCGCTGCTGGACCCGGAAGGAGGCCTACCTCAAGGGAGTCGGCATCGGCCTCGGCGATCACCCCGACCGGACGTTCGTGGGCACCGGCGCCGTCCCCACGGCTCCGCCGGGCTGGGCCCTCACGGACGTGCCCGCCCCTCTCGGCTACGTGGCGGCCCGCGCCGTCCGTACGAGCCGACTTGGCCCCGCCGCATAGGTAAGGCTAGCCTTACTCCGACCGTTCCGCCGGGGGGGCTCACGGCAAGCCCGCGCCCTGGAGTCCGTCCGGGAGACCCCCACACCCGCACACGGCGGAACCGAGGAAGGAACACCTTGACCACGGCCACGCTGCACCCTGCCGCCGCGCACGCCACCCCGTCGCCCCGTGCCCACGCCCCCTTCCGGCGCGGGGCCCCCGAGTTCTCGGTGCGCCCGGCGCGTCAGGAAGACGGCCCCGCGCTCGCCGCCCTCTCCCGGCCGTTCGCCCACGCGGGGGCGCTCCGCGAACGCCCGCTCTCCGCATACCTCTCCCGGGCAACCGAGTTCCTCGTCGCGCAGGCACCCGACGGCACCCTCGAGGGCTGCCTCGGCCTGCGCGAGCACTCCGCCTCCGGGGTGCTGTACAACTTCTGCGTCGCGGCCCACCGGCAGGGCTCGGGCATGGGCGCCCGCCTGCTGCACGCCGCGTTCGCCAGAGCCCGCACCCGCTCCCTGGCCACGCTGTTCACCGCGACGACCGGCAGCGGCCGCCTCTTCCTGCGGAGCGGGTTCCTCCCGGCCTGCCCGAGCCTGGCGCCGACCGGCTGGGCGCAGTCCCTGGACCCCGGCCGCAACGCGCGCGTGCTCTCCCGCGCCGTGTAGACGACTGAGGGCGGGCCCCCTGCCAGGGGCCCGCCCTCAGTCGTCGTGGGACCGCGACGGCGTTCGCGGGACCGCGGTCAGCCGTACGAGGCTTCGAGGATCGCGGGCAGCGCCGCCACCAGGGCATCGGCTCGCTCCTGCGGCAGGGTCAGGGCGGGAGCCAGCCGTACGACGTCCGCGCCCGCCGCGTTCACGAGGAACCCGGCGTCCTGCGCGGCGCGCTGGACCCGCGCGGCGACCGGTTCGCCGAGGGCGATGCCCAGGAGCAGTCCGGCGCCCCGCACTTCGCGGACCAAGGGGTGCTCCAGGGCTTCGACACCGAGTCGCAGCCGCTCCCCCACCCGCGTGACGTGGCCGAGCAGCCCCTCCTTCCCGATGGTCTCCAGGACGGCGAGCCCGGCCGCGCACGCGACCGGGTTCCCGCCGAAGGTGGAGCCGTGCTGACCGGGGGTCAGCAGTTCGGCGGCGGGGCCGAAGGCGAGCGTGGCGCCGATCGGCAGACCGCCGCCCAGACCCTTGGCCAGGGTGATGACGTCGGGCTCCACTCCCGGCTCCGCCTGGTGCGCGAACCAGTGGCCGGTGCGGCCGATCCCGGTCTGCACCTCGTCCAGTACGAGGAGGCTGCCCGTGGCGCGGGTGATCTCGCGGGCAGCCCGCAGGTAGCCCTCGGGCGCCGGGACGACTCCGGCCTCGCCCTGCACCGGTTCAAGGACGACCGCGGCCGTGTGCTCCGTGACGGCCGCGCGGAGCGCCGCCTCATCGCCGTAGGGAACGTGCGTGACCTCCCCGGGCAGCGGCAGGAAGGGCGCGCGCTTGGGCGGCTGGCCGGTGAGGGCCAGCGCGCCCATGGTGCGCCCGTGGAACCCGCCCTCCGTCGCGACCACGTGCGGGCGCCCGGTCCGGCGGGCGATCTTGAAGGCGGCCTCGACCGCCTCCGCACCCGAGTTGGCGAAGAAGACCCGGCCCTCCCTGCCCAGCAGGGCCAGCAGCCGTTCCGCCAGCGCGACGGCCGGCTCCGAGACGAACAGGTTCGACACGTGTCCGAGCCGGGCGACCTGGTCCGAGACGGCCGAGACGAGCGCCGGGTGGGCGTGCCCGAGGGCGTTGACGGCGATCCCGCCGGTGAAGTCCGTGTACGCGCGGCCGTCCTCGTCCCACACCGTGCTGCCCTCGCCCCTGACCAGGGCCAGCGCGGGAGTTCCGTAGGTGTCCATCATCACCGCGCGCCAGCGGTCGGCGAGCGGTGTCGTGCTGTCGGCGGTCACGCGCCGTGCCCCTTTGCGCCCGGACCCCGGGGCCCGGGCTCGTCGTCGTCCGGTACCACCGTGGTGCCGGGTCCGTCCTCGGTGAGGACACCGCGCAGCAGCGCGTTCGGCACCCGGCCGTCGATGACCTGTGCCTTGGCCACCCCGGCCCGTACGGCGCGCAGGCAGCCCTCCATCTTGGGGAGCATGCCGCTCGCCAGCTCCGGCAGCAGTGCGTCCAGCTCACCGGCTGTCAGGCGGCCGATCACCTCCGTGCTGTGCGGCCAGTCCGCGTACAGCCCCTCGACGTCGGTCATCACCACCAGCCGGTCGGCCCCGAGGGCCACGGCCAGGGCGGACGCCGCGAGGTCGGCGTTGACGTTGTAGACCTGGCCGTCCTCGCCCCGCGCGACGGGTGAGACCACGGGGATGCGGCCCTGCTCCAGCAGCGCGGCTATCGTCGTGGCGTCCACGTCCACGATGTCGCCGACCAGGCCGATGTCCACCGGCCTGCCGTCCACCCAGGCGGGGCGCCGTACGGCGGTCATCGTGTGGGCGTCCTCGCCCGACATGCCCACGGCGAAAGGCCCGTGGGCGTTGATGGCGCCGACCAGTTCGCGCTGGACCCGGCCGGTGAGCACCATCCGCACCACGTCCATCGTCTCCGGCGTGGTCACCCGCAGCCCGGCCTCGAAGCGGACCTCCAGGCCGAGCCGGTCGAGCAGTGCGCTGATCTGGGGGCCGCCGCCGTGCACGACGACGGGCCGCAGGCCCGCGTGCCAGAGCTCCACCACGTCCTGGGCGAACGTCCGCTGCGCGGAGGGGTCCACCATGGCGTTGCCGCCGAACTTGACGACCACCGTCCGGCCCTGGAGCTGCTCCAGCCAGGGCAGGTCACGGGGGGCCATAACGGTGGCCGGCGCCTGCGCCTGCGCCTGCGTCTGCGTCTGCGTCGTCTCTGCCTCCGCCGTCATCCCGACCCCGTTCACCGGATCTCTCCCAGGATGCCCGGGGCTTCAGCCTGGGGAGGAATGGGTCCCACCGTCGTAGGCGCGGAGCGCCGGAGTTCTCTTCGCACCTGTCGTGGCCTGCGCTTTCTGGCGTTGTCAGTGGGCTCGGTTACGTTGACCGCATGGCGGCATCTCACGAGGTGGAGGGCACCGGGCATGCCCGGTTCACCTACCGGCTTCGCGTGTCGTCGACGGCGCTCGCCAAGTTGTTGGATGAGTGGGACCGGTGCCGGTGGGTCTGGAACGAATGCGCCGCCCGGTCGAAGAAGGCTCATGCCGAGGACGAGAAGTGCGGGCCGGCCCGGCTGGACAAGATGCTGACCGAAGCCCGCAACCACAACACCTGGTTGGGTGAGGGCAGCAGCGTTCCGCAACAGCAGCTGGTACGCGACTTCGGGAAGTCCCGGGCCAAGGCCTTGAAGGACATCCAGGCCCGGCTGCCGATGCGGCAGCGGGCGGGCATGCCCAAGTACAAGAAGAAGGCCAAGGCCGCCCCGCGCCTGAACTACACGCGGCGCGGCTTCCGGATCAAGGACGGCCGCCTGCATCTCGCGGGCGGCATCATCCTGACCGTGGTCTGGTCCCGAGGCTTCCCGGCCGACCCGTCCTCCGTGCGGATCTACCGCGACAGCCTCGGCCACTGGTACGCCTCCTTCGTCGTCCCCACCGAAGTGGAGCCGCTCCCGGAGACGGGAGCGGTGATCGGGATCGACTGGGGCGTGAAGGAGACCGCGACCACCACCAGCGACGCCCACGACCTCCCGCACGCCAAGCACGGCAGGAAGGCGGCTGCCGGGCTCGCCCGCTATCAGCGGATGACGGCCCGCAGGAAACCGGCGAAGGGCAAACCCGGTTCGAGGGGCTACCGGGCAGCGAAGAAACTGGCCGCGAAGCTGCACAAGAAGGTGGCCCGGCAACGTGAGGACACTGCCCGCAAGTGGGCCAAGTCCGTGGTCCGCGACCACGACGCGTTGGCGGTGGAAGACTTCAGGCCGAAGTTCCTCGCCAAGTCGACCATGGCGCGAAAGGCCGCCGACGCGGCGATCGGCGCCACCAAGCGTGAACTGGTCGCGATGGCGCGCAAGCACAGGCGCATCGTGCACCTTGTCCACCCCGCGCACACCACCATGGACTGCGCGCAGTGCGGAGCGAGAACCAAGCACGCACTACCTCTCTCAGAACGAACATACGAGTGCACCGCATGCGGAGCCGTGTCCCCCAGGGACAAGAACTCCGCCCGCGTGATGCTGGTCCGGGCTGGTCTCAACCCGGCTGGTGCCGATCGTGTAAGAGCTGACGGACCGCCGGTCCACAGCCAACGTGAGCCAGGACTCCCCGCCCTTTGGGGCGGGGAGGATTCAAGAGCTGTAGGCGCTGTTCTCGTGGACGTACTCGGCCGTCAGGTCGTTGGTCCAGATGACCGCGCCGGCGTCACCGGAGCGCAGGTCCACGGTGATGGCGATCCGGCGCTCCGACAGGTCGACCTTGTCGCGCGACTCCCCCTCGGCCCCGTCGCGGCACACCCAGACTCCGTTGATCGCCACGTCCAGCCGGTCCGCGTCGAAGACGGCCGACGTCGTGCCGATCGCGGACAGCACCCGGCCCCAGTTCGGGTCCTCGCCGTGCAGCGCGCACTTGAGGAGGTTGTTCCGGGCCACCGACCGGCCCACCTCGACGGCGTCCGCTTCCGAGGCCGCGCCGACGACGGCGACCTCGATCTCCTTGGACGCGCCCTCGGCGTCCGCCACCAGCTGGAGCGCCAGGTCCCGGCACACGGCGTGTACGGCCGCGGTGAGTTCCGCGGGCTCGGGCGTGACGCCCGAGGCGCCCGAGGCGAGCAGCAGCACGGTGTCGTTGGTGGACATGCAGCCGTCCGAGTCCACCCGGTCGAAGGTGGTGCGCACCGCCTCGCGCAGCGCCGAGTCGAGCAGTCCGGCGCCCGCGTCGGCGTCCGTGGTCAGGACGACCAGCATGGTGGCGAGGCCCGGGGCGAGCATCCCCGCGCCCTTCGCCATACCGCCCACCGTCCAGCCGGCGCCGGCGGCCACCGCCGTCTTGTGGACCGAGTCCGTCGTCTTGATGGCGACGGCCGCGTCCTCGCCCCCGTCGGGCGACAGCCGGTCCGCTGCGGCGGCGATGCCTGCCGCCACCCGGCCCATCGGCAGCCGGACGCCGATCAGGCCGGTGGAGCACACGGCGACCTCGTCCACGGCCGCGTCCACGGCCCGCGCCGTGCGCTGGGCCATCGCCCGCGCGTCCTCGGCGCCGCCGGGGCCCGTACAGGCGTTCGCGCCGCCGGAGTTGAGGACGACGGCGGAGATCCGCCCGTCTGCGAGCACGCGGCGGGACCAGCGTACGGGCGCGGCCTGCACCCGGTTCGAGGTGAAGACACCGGCGGCGGCACGCGACGGCCCCCGGTTCACCACCAGGGCCAGGTCCGGATCACCGGACTCCTTGAGGCCGGCGCTCACTGCGCTGGCCAGGAATCCCCGGGCGGCGGTCACACTCACGGAGCCACTCCATTCGTGGGCAGGCCCAGCCGTTCCGGCAGGCCGAGGGCTATGTTCATGCTCTGCACCGCGCCACCCGCGGTGCCCTTCGTCAAGTTGTCGATGGCGCTCACGCAGATCAGCCTGCGGGCGCCCGGGTCCACGGCGATCTGCACCTGGGCGCTGTTGGAGCCGAGGACGGCCGCGGTGGTGGGCCACTGGCCGGGCGGCAGGAGCCGTACGAACGGCTGGTCGGCGTACGCGGCCTCGAACACGGCACGCACCTCGCCCTCCGTGATGACCTCGGACGTCCCCGCGGCCGGGCGCAGACGGGCCGAGCAGGTGGCGAGGATGCCCCGGGGCATGGGTGCCAGCACCGGGGTGAAGGAGACCGTCACGTGCTCGCCGGCCGCGCGGGACAGGTTCTGGGCCATCTCCGGGGTGTGCCGGTGGCCGCCGCCGACTCCGTACGGGCTCATGGAGCCCATCACTTCGGAGCCGAGGAACTGGGTCCTGGGCGAGCGTCCGGCTCCGGAGGTTCCGCTGGCGGCGACGATGACGGCCTCGGGCTCGACCAGGTGCGCCGCGTAGGCGGGGAACAGCGCCAGGGTGACCGCGGTGGGGTAGCAGCCGGGTACCGCGATCCGGGTGGCGCCCTTCAACTCGGCCCGGGCCCCGGGTAGTTCCGGGAGTCCGTAGGGCCAGGTCCCGGCGTGTGCGGAACCGTAGAACCGCTCCCAGGCCGCCGGGTCGCGCAGCCGGAAGTCGGCTCCGCAGTCCACTACCAGCGTTCCGGGCTCCAACTCAGCCGCCAGGGCGCCCGATTGGCCGTGGGGCAGGGCGAGGAACACCACGTCGTGGCCGCGCAGGGAAGCGGCGGAGGTGTCCAGGAGGATCCGGTCGGCGAGCTCCGGAAGCTGCGGCTGTACGGATCCCAGCGGACGGCCCGCGCTGCTGTGGGCGGTCAACGCCCCTATTTCCACGCCGGGATGCGAACTCAGCAGGCGGAGCAACTCCCCGCCCGCGTAGCCGCTGGCACCGGCCACCGCGACCCGTACGGTCATGTTCTTCCGCTCTCTCTCAGTTCGTGGGGGCGCGTGTTCGTGGGGGCGCCCTCGGCGCAGGCCGGGGCCGTGGCAGGGCCGTTGACGGCGGGGCTCAGGCGTCCTTGCGTACGTCTCGCACGGCTCCGCCGATCAGCAGTTCGCGGAGCAGGGTCTCGGTCGTGCACACCACCGCGCTGCGGGCGGCCCACCGCAGGGCCATGGCGTGCTCCTCGGCGGAGAAGTCGGCCACGGCGTCGGCGACCACGAAGGGCTGGATGTCGTTCATGAAGGCGTCCGCGGCGGTCAGGAGGACGCCGAGGTGGGCGTGGACCCCGCAGACGATCAGCTGGTCGCGCCCCTCCGAACGCAGCAGTCTTCCCAGATGACTTCGGAGGAAGGCGTTGTGGCGCACATTGGCCAGCACGCGTTCGCCGGGCCGCGGAGTGAGCGGCGGGACGATCGCGGCGGCGTCGGTCCCGTCGCCGATCCCGGGCCCCCAGATGTCCGCGGCGAGACCGCGCTGGCCAGGCGGCTGGGCGGCCGGCTCGGCGGTGAAGACGACCGGCATGCCGAGGGCCGCGGCGAGGGCGCGCAGGGCCGCGATGTTCTCGACGAGTTCCACGACCGGGGACCTGTCCGTCGGGAGCTCCCCCACGAAGTGGTTCTGCATGTCGTGGATCAGCAGTGCGGCGCGGCCGGGGTCGATGACCCAGGACGCGCGGGAACGGGGCAGGGCGGAACGGTCGGGCATGGGATAGGAACCGACGGCCGGCAGGCCCATGACGATCCCCCCTCCCCTGACGCCGCGCGGGCATCCCCTGCACAGAACTCCTGTGCAGTTAGCTTAGCCTAACCTAATTTTGCTTGATCCTGCTCGCGCGGCGACCCGGCCCGGCGGGGCGGCCCCGGAAGCGAGCCCGGGGCCGACGGCGAGCCCGCTCAGACCTCGACGGTCGCCGAGAGGGAGCGGGGGCGAAGGTCGGTCCAGCTCGACTCGATGAACTCCAGGCACGCCTCACGGGTGGTCTCGACGAGGGCTACCGCCCACCCTCCGGGCACCTCGGCGAAGGAGGGCCAAAGGGAGTGCTGCCCCTCGTCGTTCACCAGGACCAGGAAACGGCCTTCGGCATCGTCGAACGGGTTGGTGCTCATGCTGGGGTTCCTCCTGGAGCCCGATGGGACCGGCAGGTGCCGTCGGTGTGCGGCGCGCAGCCCGACAGCGGGCGCCGCGCCCGCAGGGAAGGTCGATCGAGAATGAAGAGAGCCTCACACTTAGGTTAGGCTCCCCTAATTATAGAGCTTAACGTTTCCCCTTCCCCCTCACAAGGAGGCACCGATGCGTGCACTCGAACGGATACGGGCCGAGGACGGCTCGGAGAGCCCCTTCGCCGCGTTCGACCTGCCCGGCACGCCCGGCACCGATGAGTTCTGGGCGGCCGCGACTCCCGCGTCCGTGCCTTCCGGCGACGGCGGTTGGGTCGCTCTGTTCCTGTGGCGCGGCACCCCCGCGGTCATCGAGTTCGAAAGCTGGTCGGATCCGGTACCGCTGCTCCGGTGGCGCGACACGGACTGCTGGTACGCCGAGGTGCGCATGCCCGCACGGCTCCGAGTGACCTACCGGTTCCTCGCCGATGACGGTTCGTACGCCGATCCGCTCAACCCGGCCGGGGCCGGCGGCGACCGCTCCATCGCCGCCACCCCGGACGCTCCGCCCCAGCCGCACTGGCCGGCCGTCGCCGCCGACGACGTACTGCCCCTGCCGAGCACCCGGATCCGCTGGGCCAGCGAACGGCTCGGCGGCCGGCGCACCGTGCGGGTCCACCCGGTGGGCGGCGGCGGGCCGGTGGTCCTGCTGCTCGACGGGGACGACTGGCTGTACCTGCACCCGGCCATGGCCGCCTTCGACGCGGCCTTCGCCGCCGGCGAGATGCCCCCGCTCACGCTGGTGTTCGTACCGGCCAAGGACCGGCGGGCCGAGTTCGGCTGCCGGCCCGAGCTGTGGGAGGCGGTACGGGACGAACTGCTGCCGCTGGTGGCGGACAGCGGGGTGCCCGCGGACCTGGGCCGGCTGGTGGTCGCCGGGCAGAGCCTCGGCGGCCTGAGCGCGGTGTACGCGGCGCTGGAGTTCCCGGAGCTGGTGTCCCGCGTCGCCTGCCAGTCGGGGTCGTTCTGGTGGACCCCGGAGGCCGGGGAGCCGGCGGACCCCCTGGGCGGTCCGGCCGGCGGCGCCCTCGCCGAACGCCTGAGGGAGCGCCCCGCTCCGGCCGGACTGAGGATCGCGTTCGACCTGGGCGAGCACGAGACGCGCATGCGCCGCCACTGCGAGCTGATCGAAGCCCTGACGGAGCGGGCCGGTGCGACCGTACGGAGGTCCACCTCGGCATCGGGACACGACCGGGCGGGCTGGCGGCAGGCCCTCCTCAGGGATGTCGCCTGGGCGCTGGCCTGACGAACGCCTGACGCATGACGGGGCCCGGGGGGCCCGGCAGGTCGCCGGGCCCCCCGGGCCCCGTCATGCGTCAGTGCCGGGTCACCGGGTCACCGGGTCACCGGGTCACCGCCAGGCAGTACGCCGGGTCGTCGGCCAGCAGTTGGCGGTGCGTGCCTTCGGCCGTGACGACGCCCTCGTCCAGGACGAGGACCCGGTCGGCGGCGTCCAGCAGGGCCGGACTGCTGGTGATGACGACGGTGGTGCGGCCCCGGCGCAGCTCCGCGATCCTGCGTGCGACGAGCTGCTCGGTGACCGCGTCCACGGCCGTGGTCGGGTCCCGCAGGACGAGTACGTCGGAGTCCGCGGCCAGCGCCCGTGCCAGCGAGAGCCGTTGGCGCTGTCCTCCGGAGAGGTTCGAGCCGCGGTCGCGGACCTCGTAGTCGAGTCCCTCGCGGTGCAGGGCGACGACATCGGTCAGCATGGACGCCTCGACGGCCTCGGCGACCGTCCGGCTGGTGCCCGAGGGGTCGATGTTCGTACGGAGGGTTCCCGCGAAGATCTCCCCGTCGTACGGGTTCACCAGCATCAGTTCGCGGACCGCCTCGACCGACAGGTCCGCGAGGTCCTGCCCGTCGAGCCGCACCACTCCGCCGTACGCGGCCGGCGGCACGTTCACGGCCAGGATCGAGGCGAGCTCGGCGGCCGCCCGAGGCTGGTAGACCGCGATCGCCGTGAACTCGCCTGCCGGGACCTGGAACTTCAGGCCCTGGAGGGACTCGTACCTGACGCAGTCGATCTCCAGGTTCCCGCCGGGTGCCGGGCGGGCCGTCCCCGGGGCCGCCACCGGCGGGGCGGACAGCACCAGGGCCATCCGCTCCGCCGAAGCGCGCGCCATCATCACGTACTTCGGCATGTCCGAGAACAGCCGGAGCGGCTCCATGATGAACTGCGCCAGGCCCACGGCCATGACGAGTTCCCCGATGCTGATCTGCCCGTCGAAGGCCAGCCAGCCGGCGGTCAGGGTCACCGAGGCCGCGAGGCTCGCGTTCAGCGCCAGCGCGGTGCCCGTGTAGACGCCGTTCACCCGGGCGACGGTGATCGCCTGCTGCTTCGCCTCCGTGCTGACCTTCCGGTAGGACCGGAACGCCGCGTGGTTGCCGCCGAAGCCGTGCAGCGGGCGCAGGCCGGTGATCAGGTCGGCGACCTTCGCACCCGCCCGCGCCACCCGGGCCTGCTGCTCCTGGGTGCTGCTGCCGATCCGCTTCGACATCACTCCGAGGGTCGAGAGGATGAGAGCCGATCCGACCATGACCAGCAGGCCGAGCCGCAGGTCCGCCAGGCTCAGCGCGACCGCCGCGACCAGCACCGCGACCGAGGAGCTGATCAGCATCGGTACGACCTCGACGATGTCGGAGGTCTGGTCCGCGTCCTCGGTGGCGATGGTGAGCACTTCGCCGGACTTGAGGTCGACGTCCCGGGCCACCGGCTGCAGGCCGCAGGCCGCGACCCGCACCCTCCAGTGGTGGGCCTCGGTCGTGTTGGCCTTCTGCAGGATGCGCATGCCGAACCGCCACGACAGCGAGACGGTCGTGATGATCACGGCCAGCGCGGCGATCGAGAGGGCGAGGGCCGCCGGGCTCCGCTCGCGCATCGTGTGATCGACGATCAGGCCGAGCGCGATGGGGAAGGCCGTCTCGCCGGCCTGGTACAGGCCCATGAGGACGGTTCCCCAGACCATGGCGCCGGTGTTGCGGCGTATGGCGGTCCGGAGGATGTCGGATCCCGCGCTGCGGGATCTCTGGACGTCAGGAGTTGTCATCAAGGTGCCGGGCAATCGCTTCGGGGGTTCGCAGGGTGAGCAGATCACGGATGGTGATCGCGGGGCCGAATTCACGGCGCAGGAGTCCGACCAGGCGTACGGCCAGCATGGAGTGTCCCCCGAGGGACACGAAGTCGCTCACCGCGCTCACCTCGTCGTCGTCCAGGTCCAGGGCCTCGGCGAAGTACTCGCACACCACGGCCTCGGTCTCGGTCTCCGGGCCGCGCTCGCCCGAAGTGGTCAGCGCTCCGAGCGGCTTGGGCTCCGGCAGCGCCTTGGTGTCGGCCTTCCCGTTCACCGTGAGCGGGATGCCGTCGACCTGAGCGTAGTGCGTCGGGCGCAGGTAGTCGGGCAGTGCGGCGCCCACCTCGGCGGCGACGGCCGCCAGGTCGGAGCCGTCCAGCACCAGGTAGGCGGCCAGCCGGTAGGCGCCGTCCACCTGCGGGTCGGGCTGGGCGACGGCGGCGGTGAACCGTACCGCCGGGTGCGCGGCGAACGCGGCCTCGACCTCGCCCAGCTCGACCCGGTGGCCCCGGATCTTGACCTGTTGGTCGGTGCGGCCGAGGTACATCAGGTTCCCGTCCGGCCGGCGGACCACCAGGTCGCCGGTACGGTACATGCGCTCGCCGGGCTCGCCGAACGGGGACGCGACGAACCGGTGCGCGGTCTGGGCCGGCTGGCCGAGGTAGCCCCGGGCGATGCCGATGCCCGAGACATAGAGCTCACCGGGAACTCCGTCCGGCAGCGGCCGCAGCCACGGGTCCAGTACGAACACCTCGGTGTTGTCGATGGCCACGCCCACCACCGGGTCCTGGCACTCGAAGGTGCCGACCCCCAGGGTGTTGATGGTGTATTCGGTGGGCCCGTACAGGTTGTAGCCGACCGTTCCGCCGGTCTCCGCGAGACGCTGCCACAGCGTCGGGGTGACCGCCTCGCCGCCCAGCAGCACCAGCGCGGGGCGCCGGTCCGGGTTGTCCAGCAGGCCTTCGGCCGCCAGCTGCTGTGCGTAGGTCGGGGTCACGTTGATCACGTCGATCCCGTGCTCACGGCAGTACTCGACCAGGCCGGTCGCGTCGCGGCGCAGCTCCTCGTCGCAGATGTGCACCTCGTGGCCGTCGGCGAGCCACAGCAGCTCCTCCCACGACATGTCGAAGGCGAAGGACACGGTGTGCGCGATCCGGAAGACCCGGTTGCCGTGCTCCGCCAGCACCGGTTCGAAGATGCGGCGCTGGTGGTTGATCAGCATGTTGGTGAGTCCGGCGTACTCGGTCACGACGCCCTTGGGCTTCCCGGTCGAACCGGAGGTGTAGATCGTGTACGCGGGGTGGCGCAGCCGGTTCGGGTCGTCCGGCGTGAACGTCACGAGCGGTTCGGCGTCCGGAAGGGGCCGGTCCAGTTCGATCAGGTCGCCGGTCAGCCTGGGTGAGACGGCGCTGACGGTGAGGATCACCTCGGGCCGGGCGTCCGCGACGATCGAGGCGATCCGCTCGTCCGGGTGGTCCAGCTCCAGCGGTACGTACGCGGCTCCGGTGCGCAGCACGGCGAACAGTGCCACGATCCAGTCCGGCGAGCGCGGGATCGCCAGCCCGACGGTCCGCTCCGGTCCGATGCCGCGTCCGGCGAGCACGCCCGCCAGCAGGCGGCTGCGGTCACGGAGTTCGGCGAAGGTCATGCTCCGGCCGTGTGCGACGAGCGCGATCCGCTCGGGTGAGCGGTCCGCCGCCTGGTCGAACCGGTCGACGACCGTGTCGGTGCCGATGTCCGTGCGGACGGCGGGCCCGGGCACCGGCCCGAGGCCGGGCAGCGCGCCCACCGGTCCGGTGGAGCGGCACAGGTCCTGGAGCACGCCGACGTAGTCGTCGAGGAGGCCGCGGGCGCTGTCGGTGTCGCCGTGGCGGTGCTCCAGCTTGACCGTGAGCCGGTCGCCGGGGGTGACGACCCAGGTGAACGGGTAGTGGGTGGAGTCGTCCGACTTCACCTCGGTGATGCCGTTGCGGGCGTTCATCTCGGCGAGCGCGTCCATGTCCAGGAAGTTCTGGAGCACGAACAGGTTGTCGAACAGGGTGTCGTGGCCGCTGGCCCGCTGGATCTCGCCGAGCCCCAGGTGCTCGTGCTCCATCGCGTCGACCCGGGCCGCCTGGACGGCCGACAGGTAGTCCTTGACGGTGTCGTGCGGCCGGGCCCTGGTCCACATGGGCACGGTGTTGAGCAGCACGCCGACGATGTCGGACAGGCCCTCGCCCTCGCGGCCGGAGACGGTCACGCCGAACACGGCGTCGCCGCGGCCGGTGTGGGCGCCGAGGAGCAGGCCGAACGCGCCGGTGAGGACGGAGTTCAGGGTGACGCCGTGCGTCTTGGCCGTCTCCCGCAGGAGCTGCGACTGCTCCGCGGAGAGGGTGTGGACGAGCGCGGGCGGCAGGTCGTCCGAGAGGGCCGGCGCGGGTCCGGCGAGCAGTGTCGGGCCGGAGAGCCCGGTCAGGTGCTCGGCCCAGAACCGCTCCGAGACGGCCGGGTCCTTGGCGGCGAGACTCCGGGCGTGGTCCTCGAAGCCGGGCACGGCCGGGGTCGCGGCCGGCTTCTCGCCGGCGAGTACGGCCCGGTAGGCCTCGAACAGGTCCCGCAGCACGATCGCGCGGGACCAGCCGTCCCACAGCAGCAGGTGGTAGCTGAGGAGCAGGCCGTCGCGGCCGTCGGGCAGCCGGATCACGGTCAGCCGGATCAGCGGCGGTTCGGCCGGGTCGAATCCGGTGTTGCGGTCCCGGACGCGCAGGGCTTCGACTTCCTCGTCGCCCGACAGCTCGACCGTGTGGACGCCGGCCCGACGGCCGGCCCTGAGGACCTGGACCGGGTTGCCGTCGTCGTCGGTCGTGAAGCCGGCGCCGACGACCGGATGCCGGTCCATCACCCAGGCCATGGCCTCGGCCAGGGCGTCGGTGTCCAGGCGCCGGTCGAGGGCGAAGTAGCTCTGCGCGACGTAGTGTCCGGCCGTGCCCGCCATCTGGGCCTGGAAGAACAGGCCTCGCTGGAGCGCGGTGACCGGCGCGGTGCGTACCGCCGTCGCGGAGGCCTCCGCGAGGGATTCCAGGGCGTCCAGCCAGTGCGCGGTGATCTCGTCGGGGATCTCCTCGGCGAGGGTGAAGGCCGCGTGCAGGCTGCCGGTGGCCGCGTCGGTCCAGGCGTTGACCTCCACGGCGTACGGGCTGCCCCGGTCGCCGCCGGTGATGTGCAGCGCCTGGGACTCGCTGCCCCGGCCGAGGTAGTTGAAGAGCACCTGCGGCCGGGCGGTGAGCAGCGGGGCCGTCTGCGGGTTGAGGTAGCGCAGGCGCCCGTAGGAGATGTGCCCGGACTCGTCCGGCTGCCGCTCGGCGAGCTCGCGGGCGGCCGCGACCGGGTCGGTGTGCGCGGTGAGCCGGACGGGCGCGATGGCGGTGAACCAGCCGACGGTACGGGTGTAGTCGTGGTGCTCCAGCTCCGCGACCCGGCCGTGCCGCTCCAGCTCGATCGCGAGATCGGTGGGCGACGGCTGGATCCGTGTCAGGGCGGTGCGCAGCGCGCCGCACAGCAGCTCGGTGAGTGCGATGCCGAGCGCGGCGGGGGCGGTGCGCGTCACCCGGTCGCTGGCCTCGGGGCCGAGGACCACGGTGGTCTCGCGCAGCCCGCCGAACGCGGGCAGCAGGGGCGGCGCCTGGAGGGTGGCGTCCCAGTGTCCGAGGCCGTCGGCGCTGCCGGCGGCCCGCAGGGTCAGCGCCTCGGCGTACTCGGCGTAGGAGGTGGTCGCGGGTGCGAGGGTCTCCCCGCGCAGGGCGGTGGCCAGGTCGTCCAGCAGGATCAGCCAGGACACCGAGTCGACCGCGATGTGGTGCACGGTGACCACCAGGGTGCCGGTCGCCGCGAGCCAGGTGAACGCGGTGACGTCCCCCGTCTCGGGGTCGAGCCGGCCGGCCGCCTCGTTCGCGGCGGCCGCGGCGTCGGCCGTGTCCGCGTGGACGACGGTGGCCGTGCGGGCGGGCTCGGTGCGCAGGGTCCACACGCCGTGCTCGGTGCTCAGCCGCATCCGCAGGGCCGGGTGGGCGGCCAGTACGGCGTCGGCGGCTCGCTCGACGTCGGCGAACGCGGTGCCTTCGGCCACCGTCACCGCCCGGGCCTGGGCGAAGCGGTCGAGGGAACCGCCCAGCGCGCGCTGGCGCAGGATGATCGGCGTGGGCGCCACCGGGCCGTCCTCGCGGCGCGCGGGGGCGGGCGTAGCGGCGGATCCGTGGTCCTGCGGAGCGCGGGTGCCCAGGAGCTCGGCGAGTGCCCGCGGCGTCTTCAGCAGGAATACGTCGCGGGGTGCGATCGGCAGGCCGAGGGCCCTGGCCCGGTTGACCACGGTGATGGCGATGATGCTGTCGCCGCCGGCGCCGAAGAAGTCGGTGTCGGCGTCGGCCGCCGGGTGGGAGAGCGTGTCGGCGAAGATACCGACCAGCGAGGTCAGCGAGGCCGGCGCGGAGCCGGTGACGGCGACCGGGGTGTCGTCCTGCGCGGCCCGTTCGGTCAGCGCCTTGCGGTCCAGCTTGCCGTTGACGGTCAGCGGCAGGGAGTCCACCGGGAGGACCCGGCCCGGCACCATGTGCACGGGCAGCTTCTCGGCGAGGAGCGTGGAGAGGTCTCCGGGCACCCGGCCCACGACGTGCGCGACCAGGTGGTCGCCGCTGTCGGCGACGGTGACGGCCACGTCGACCACGCCGTCCAGGTCGCGCAGCGCGGACTCGACCTCACCGAGCTCGATGCGGAAGCCCTTGAGCTGTACCTGGTCGTCCGCGCGGCCGGTGAACTCCAGCTCCCCGTCGAGGGTGCGGCGGGCGAGGTCGCCCGTGTGGTACATCCGGGAGCCGTCGCCGGCGAACGGGTTCGCGACGAACCGGCCGGCGGTGAGGCCCGGCCGGCCCAGGTAGCCGAGGGACACCTGGTCGCCGGCCACATAGATGGCGCCCACCCGGCCCGGCCGCACCGGCCGGAGCCGGTCGTCGAGCAGGTAGGTGGCCAGGCCGGGGATGGGGCCGCCGATGGGGCTCACCTCGTCGCCGGGGCCGAAGTCCTCTTCGGTCAGCACCCGGTGCGTCACGTGGACCGTGGTCTCGGTGATCCCGTACATGTTGACGAGCTCGGGCGAGGCGGCGCCGTGCCGCTCGACCCAGCCGCGCAGCCGGCCGAGGTCCAGCGCCTCGCCGCCGAAGATGACCCGGCGCAGGGCGGGGAGCGGTTCGCCGGCGTGCCGGTCGGCCTCGACGAACTGGTAGAAGGCCGAGGGGGTCTGGTTGAGCACGGTCACCGAGCGCTCGCGGACCAGGCGGTGGAAGTCGACCGGGGAGCGGGTCAGCCCGTAGTCGGGGACGAGCAGTTCACCGCCGTGTACGAGCGCGCCCCACAGCTCCCAGACCGCGAAGTCGAAGGAGTAGGAGTGGAACTGCACCCACACGTCGTCGGGGCCGAAGTCCATGTCCGGCTGGGTGTTGGCGAGCAGCGTCACCACGCTGGAGTGCGGGACGACGACGCCCTTGGGCTTGCCGGTCGACCCCGACGTGTAGATCACGTAGGCGGGGTCGTGCCAGCTGACCTCGTCGGCGGCGGACTCCGCGGCCTCCTCGGGCAGTTCGTCGCCCTGTACGAGGACGCGGGCGCTGACGCCCGCCCGCTCCAGCAGGGCCGTGAAGCGCTCGCGCTGCCCTCGGTCCACGAGGACGACCTGCGGGGCGGCGTCCGCGAGGACGTACTCCAGCCGGCCGTCCGGGTAGGCCATGTCGAGGGGTACGTACGCGCCGCCCGCGCTGACGATCGCGACCAGCGCGATGACCTGCTCGATGGTGCGCGGTACGGCCACGGCCACGCGCCGTCCCGGCCGGACCCCGGCCGCGCGCAGGGCGGCGGCCAGTTCGTTTTTCGCGTCGGCGAGTTCGCCGTAGGTCAGCGACCGGGTGGTGCCGTCGAGCGCGCACTGGGTGACGGCGGTGGCCGCCGGGTCCCGGTCCGCCGCGGCGTCGAACAGTTCGCCGAGGGTGGCCGGGGTGATCCGTGCGGGGGTCCTGCCGTCCTCGGGCGCCAGCTCGCCGACCGGGGCGTCCGGCCGGGTGAGCAGGCCGGTGAGGGTGTGGGTGAACCGGCTCAGGATGTCCTGGGCGCTGCTCTCGCGCAGCAGTTCGCCGTCGTAGATCAGGTTGAAGCGCGGGCGTCCGTCGAGGGACCGCTCCACGACGAGGGTCAGCGGGTAGTGCGGGGCGCCCTCGTTGACGAGGCCGGTGACGGCCAGGGTGTCGCCGGTCCGGCGCAGGGCGGCCACGTCGGTGGCCACGTCGAACACGACGAGGGTGTCGAAGAGGGAGCCGACGCCGGCCTGCCGGCCGATCCGTGCCAGCGAGACGTGCTGGTGCGGCAGTACCGCGCCCTGGTGTTCGCGTACCGAGGAGAGCAGCTCGCGCGCCGTGGTGCCGGCGGCCCACCGCGCACGCAGCGGGATGGTGTTGATGAACAGGCCGACCATGTCACCGATGCCGGGCACGTCCGCGTCGCGGCCGGAGACCGTGGAGCCGAACACCACGTCGGCGGAGTGCAGGATGCCGCCGAGGGTCACCGCCCAGGCGCTGTGCACGGCCACGCTCAGGGGTACACCGGCGGACCGGGCGGCCGCGTCGATGTCGTGCTCCGGCTGCGCCGAGGTGTCGGCGAACCGGTCGGACGGGGTGTGCTCCTCGGCCACCAGCGAGGGACCGGGCAGCCCGGCGAGTTCGGCGCCCCAGATCCGGTCGCTCTCGTCCGCGTCGCGTGCGGCGAGCCAGCCCACGTAGTCGGGGAAGCCGCTCAGCGGATACGTGCTCCCCGGCGCGTGGTACTCGGCGAGCAGTGCGCGGAGCATCGGCGGCACCGACCAGCCGTCGGCGATGATGTGGTGGACGGTCTGCACCAGGACGTTGCGGCCGGATAGCGGGTCTCGGACCAGTGTGAACCGCATCAGCGGGCCGGCGGCCAGGTCGAATCCGGCGCGGCGGTCCCGCTCGGCGAGGTCGTGGAGCTCCTCGTCGGTGATGCCGGGCCGGTCCAGGGTGGTGAAGGGCGCCTCGGCGCCGCTTTCCAGCACGGAGACGACACGGCCGTCGGCGAGGGCCGTGAACCGGGCGGCCAGGTTCGGGTACAGGGCGAGAAGCCGGGTGGTCGCGGCCGCGAGGCGGCCGGCGTCGAGCTCGCCTTCGAGCGTCAGCAGCTGCTGTTCGACGTAACTGCCCGCGGAGTCGTCGTCGAAGACCGAGTGGAAGTACAGGCCTTCCTGCAGCGGGGTCAGCGGGAGGACGGCGCGCAGCGCGGGTCCGTCCAGGGCGTCGACGTCGGCCTGGGTGAGGCGCACCAGCGGGAAGTCGCTGGGCGAGTGGCCGCCCTGTTCGAGGGCGGCCAGGGCGGTGAGGGCCGCCTCGAAGTAGCCGCCGATCGCCTCGACGTCCTCTTCGGTGAACATGCCTTCGGGCCAGGTGATGGTGGTGACGAGTTCGTACTCGCCGGTGGCGGCGGGTTCGGCGATCGCGTTGAACTCCAGGGCGCGCGGCAGCCGCATCCTCGGGTCGCGCTTCTCGCCGAGCTGCCCGGTGGTTCCGGAGAGCTGCCAGTCCCCGGAGGAGCCCGCGTCGAAGCGGCCCAGGTAGTTGAACAGGACCTGGGGAGCGGGAGCCGTGAAAGCGACGTCGGCCAGGTAGCGC
Organism: Streptomyces sp. H27-H1; assembly: GCF_026627445.1. Classification (GTDB taxonomy): domain Bacteria; phylum Actinomycetota; class Actinomycetes; order Streptomycetales; family Streptomycetaceae; genus Streptomyces. Next base: position 65,971 of record NZ_JAPNLJ010000027.1, on the reverse strand, counting down.
AGGGCTCCGTAGGAGACGCCGTTGCTGGGTACCCGGGCGAGGTCCTCCTTGACCGCCTTGAGTGCGGCGGCGAGGTACTGGGGGGCGGTGAAGTCGCCGGTCGTGCCGGGGTCCACGGTCACCGGGAACAGCGTCGTGAACCAGCCGACGGTGCGTGACAGCTCCGGCTCGATGCCGGCGGCGCCCGCCACGTGGCGTCCTTCGCGTCCGTGGCCCTCGAGTTCGATGTGCGCGAAGGTCTGCTCCTGGCCGCGGTCGCGGCGCCACCGCGCGAGGGTGACGGCGAGCGCGGTCAGCAGGACGTCGTTGACGCCCGCGTGGAACTTCGCGGGGATCTCGCCCAGCAGGGCGGCCGTGGCCTCGGAGCCGAGCGTGAGCGTCCGGCTCCGCTCCCGCTCGACCGTGTCGGTCTGCGACGGCGCCCGTCGGCCGAGCCGCGCGTCGGGGCCCGGCAGGGGGCGTTCGAAGTAGGCGCGGTCCGCGTCGAACTCCGCGCCTTCCAGGAGCTGGGTCCAGCGCCGGAACGAGGTGCCCACCGCGGGCAGTTCTATCTCCTCGCCCGCGGTGAACTGGCGCCATGCCGTGGCCAGGTCCTCCATCAGGACCCGCCAGGACACGCCGTCGACCACCACGTGGTGGACGACCACGACCAGCTGGTGTGCCTCGCGGCGCCAGACGGCCCGCAGCATCACGCCGTTGTCCGGGTCCAGGCCTTCGGTGGCGAGGGCCACGCACGCCTCGAGCGGCAGGTCGCTCTGCTGCCAGTCGGCCGTGGTTCCGTGGGCCTGCGGTATGTCGAAGCTCCAGCGGTCGCCGCGGACGAGGCGGGCGCGCAGCATGTCGTGCCGGGTCACGACGGAGTCGAGGACCGCGGCGAGGGCTTCGGCGGTGAGGTCCGCCGGGGTGTTCAGTGCGACGGCCTGTACGAAGCCGTCGATCGTGTCCGTGGTGCGGCCGAGCCACTGGACGACGGGCGATCCCGTGACGCAGCCGGTCGCGACGTCCCCGTGGTCCACTCGGGCCACGTCCTCGCGGCTGGCCACCGCGGCCAGTGCGCCCAGCACGCTGTTGGCGAAGATCTGTCCGGCGGTGACGTAGAGGCCCGCCTCGCGCAGCGCGCTCAGCAGCGAGATCGCGAGGATGCTGTCTCCGCCGAGCTGGAAGAAGTCCTGGTCCACACCGACGGCTTCCAGCCGCAGTACGGACGCGACGGCCGTGCACACCGCGCGTTCGTCGTCGGTGGAGGGGCGGACGAACACACCGGTCGCGACCTCGGGTTCGGGCAGTGCGCGCCGGTCGAGCTTGCCGTTCGCGGTGAGCGGGAACTGCGTCATCACGACGATGTGGGCGGGCACCATGTACTCCACCATGTGCCCGGTGGCCCAGGCCTTGACCTCGTCCGCCCGCAGTTCCCCGGCTCCGGCGGCCGGGATCACGTAGCCCACGAGGTAGGTGCCGCCCGCGCTGTTCTTCTTCGCGATGACGCAGGTGTGCCGCACCCCGGGGTGCTCCGCGAGACCGACCTCGACGTCCTCGAGCTCGAGGCGCATGCCGCGGATCTTGATCTGATTGTCGGCGCGGCCGAGGAAGTCCAGCGACCCGTCGGGGGCGAACCGGGCGAGGTCACCGGTCCGGTACAGCCGGGATCCGTCGTCTCCGAAGGGGTTCGCGACGAACCGCGACGCGGTCAGGCCGGGGGCGCCCACGTAGCCGCGTCCCAGGAGGAAGCCGCCGACGTAGAGTTCGCCGCCGACGCCGACCGGGACGGGTCGCAGCTCGTCGTCGAGGACGTACAGCTGGGTGTTGGGGTTGGCCTTGCCGATCGAGGTGGACAGGCGTTCCGCCTCGCCCCGGTAGATGACGTGGGAGACGCCGATGGTCGTCTCGGCCGGTCCGTAGCCGTGGTACATCGGGATGTCGAGCCGGGTGCGGTAGCGCTCGTACAGCTCCGGGGTGAGCACCTCGCCGCCGCACCACACGTGCCGCATGCTGTCGAGCCGGTCGGAGTCACCGGCGATCTCCAGCAGGACGTCCAGCATGGACGACACGAGGTAGGTGAAGGTGACGCGGTGCTCGGCGATCACGCTGAGCAGGTGGTGCGGGTCGCGTTCGCCGCCGGGCCGCAGGACGACGAGGCGGCCGCCGCACACGAGCGGGAGGAAGATCTCGTTGATCGATATGTCGAAGGACAGCGGCGCCTTGAACAGCGAGGCGTCGTCGTGGCCGAATCCCAGGATCTCGTTGACCTGCCACAGCAGGCGCTCGCTGATCGCCTCGTGCCGGATCATCGCGCCCTTGGGGCGGCCGGTCGAACCGGAGGTGAAGATCACGTAGGCCAGGGAGTTGCCGTGCGCGGTGACTCCGGTGGCCTCGATGGGGTGGGCGGTGTACAGCCAGTCGTCGAGGTCGACGGCGACGGCGGCCGGTTCCGCGGGGTCGTGCTCGCCGGAGTCGTTGAGCTGCACCACGACCCGCGCGTCGTCGATGACGACGGCGCGGCGCGCTGCGGGCCACTGCGGGTCGAGCGGGACGAAGGCGCAGCCGGCCTGCAGCACACCGAGCAGGCCGATGACCATGTCGGCGGATCGGCCCAGCGAAATGCCCACGACCTGCTCGGAGTCAAGTCCGCGCCCGATGAGGTGGTGGGCCAACTGCGCGGACAGCTCGGCTGCCTGGCGGTAGGTCAGCGACCGGTTCTCGTCGACGATGGCGACCGCGTCGGGCCGGACCCGTGCCTGCTCGCGGAACATCTCCACGATGGTCGGCCGGAGCCGGTCGGCCCCGGTGTCGTTCCATTCGGCGAGGGTGACCAGCCGCTCCGTCACCCCGGACGGGCTGATGGTGCCGAGGGGCCGGTCCGGGAAGTCCGCCAGGTCGTCCAGCGCGAGCTGCGCGTCGGACGTCAGGACGCCCTCGGGAAGGGTGATGGCCATACCGTCCGGGGCGGCTTCGCCGGTCTGCCAGCCGCTCGGCGCGGCGCCGCCGTTCTCGACCCATCCGAGGACGTCGGCGAACAGCGTGCCGGAGACCAGGTCGATGCCGTCGGGGCTCTCGCCCGTCGCCCAGTACGCCAGACCGATGGCACAGGCCTCGGCGATGGTCCGGTCGGAGTATCCGCCGGTACGCCGGCGCACGTCTGCCAGGCGCGTGGGAGAGATCAGCACGAGACGAGCGCTCGGTTCCATCATTGAAGACTCAACACCCTTCCAAGGTACGAAGGCTAGCCTAACCTAAATTAGGGTGGCCTAACTAGCGTCTCTCCAGGCCCGCCAGAGTCGCGCGTAGCGGCCACCCAGGGCCACCAACTCCTCGTGCGTGCCCTGCTCCACGACGCGTCCCGCATCCAGCACGGCGATCCGGTCCGCCGCCACCGCCTGGGTCAGCCGATGGGCCACGAACAGCGTGGTCCGGCCGGAGCAGGCGGCCAGCACGGCCCGTTCCAGCTCGGCGGCCCCCTCGCTGCCCGCCTCCGCGGTGGACTCGTCGAGCACCACCACGGGCGCCCGGCCCAACACCAGCCGGGCCAGGGCGATCTGGGCGACCTTGGTGCCGTCCAGCCGGCTGCCGCCCTCGCCGACGGCGGTGTCCAGCCCGTCGGGCAGCGCTTCGACCCACTCGTCCGCGCCTACGATGCGCAGCGCGGCCATGAGTTCGCGCTCGCTCGCCTCCGGCGCCGCCAGCCGCAGGTCGTCGCAGAGCGGCCCGGAGAACACGTGTGCCTCCTGGGTCAGGATGCTCACCATCGCCCTGGCACCCGCCTCGTCCAGATCGGCGAGGTCGGTCGACCCGATCCGCACCGACCCGGCCTGCGGGGTCCCGATGCCGGCGATGAGTGCGGCCAGGGTCGTCTTGCCGGCGCCCGTCGCGCCCACCAGGGCCAGTGAGCCGCCCGCCGGGATCGTCAGGCTGACGTCGCTCAGGACCGGCTCGTCGGTTCCGGGGTAACCGAACGTCAGCCCCTTCACCGTCACCGGGTACGGGCCTTCGTCCACCAGCGCCGCGGCCCTGTCGCCCACCAGCCGTTCCTCGGTGGACTCGTGCAGCACCCCGACGAGCCGGGTCAGGCTCGCGCCCGACTTCTGGGCCTCGTCGAAGGTGAACATGATCGCGCCCAGCGGGGTGAACAGGCGGTGGAACACCAGCGGGGCCGCCGCCACTTCGCCGAGGGTGGCGGAGCCGGTCTCCAGCAGGAAGTAGCCCACCACGAGGATCAGGGACAGGCCGATGAACTCCGCCCGGTTCTCCCTGCCGACGAACCGGCCGAAGAAGTGGAACACCTCGATCCCGAGGTCCCGCACCCGCCTCGAGTCGTCGGAGACCTTCTCCCGGAAGGCCTCCTCCAGGCGGTGCGCCCGTACCGTCTCGATGCCGTTCAGGCCGCTGATCAGCGACTGCGCCCGTTCGGCCTGGGCGACAGCGCGCTTTTGGTAGAGCGGGGCGGAGCGGGGCAGGTACCAGCGCAGGGCCAGCGCGTAGGCCGGCAGCGCGCAGGCGCCCGCCAGGCCGAGCCGCCAGTCGAGCCCGAACATGCCGACCGTGGCGATGGCCACCAGGACCCCCGCCGAGAAGACGGTGGGGATGGCCGACCGGATGCCCTTGGACAGGACGGCGACGTCGTCGCCGACCCGGGAGAGCACGTCACCGCGGCCCACCTGTTCGACCCGGGCGCTGGGCATGCCCAGTACGGCCCGGACGGCGCCTTCGCGCAGCTGCGCGAGCAGGTCGGCGCCGAGCCGCCCGATCAGGTAGGCCGATACGGCGGCGGCCGCCGCGCCGAGCAGCGCGGCGGCGACCATCCATGCCCCGATCGTGACCAGGACCGAACGCGGTTCGCCCCCGGTGACTCCGTCGACCACCTGGCCGAGCAGCAGTACGGGGAGCATTTGGAGAGCCGCCCCGGCGACCGTGCTGAGTACGGCGGCGGACGTCAGCCAGGGCATCTTGCGGCAGTTCGCCGCGACCCATCGGGCTGCTTCACGTCCGGTCGTCGTACGCAGGGTTGCCGGGGCGACCCGAGTGTCCGTGGCGCTCACACCTAGCCGACCGACTTGACGAGCTCGTCGATCGCGAACGGCAGGGAGGGCAGGGTGGCCTGGGACATGGCCGCGCCGGCCGCCGGGCCCTCGCTGTCCAGCAGGTAGGACACCTTGTTGGCCTTGGTGACCTTCAGGTTGGCGAAGAGGTCGAACTTCTTCAGCGCGTCCGTGTCGGCCTTGTCGTTGATGACGAAGACGCGGTCGACGTCGATGAGGTCCATGCGCTCCGGGGAGAGCGCGGTGGAGAAGCCGCTGCCCGCGATCTTGTCGATCTCGGTCTGACCCTTGAAGCCCATGCCGGTCAGGAGCTGACCGCGCACGTCGGTGGTGGTGAAGGGGTTGACCGCGTCCTTGTACCAGGACAGCGAGACGGCGGTCTGGCCGGCGAACTCGGGGTGCGCCTTCTTGACCGCGGCGAGCTTGTCCTGGATGCCCTGGACCATGGCCTTGCCCTCGTCGGCCTTGCCGAGCGCCTTGGCGATGTGGAGGGCGTTGTCCTGCCACGGAGCGCTGAAGGGCTCCTTCTCCGTCTTCGTGCGGCCGACCGTCGGAGCGATCTTGGAGAGCTTGTCGTAGGCGGCCTGGTCGACCTCGGAGTAGACCGCGATGATCAGGTCGGGGCGCAGGGCCGCGATCTTCTCGAAGTTGGGGCCGGCGTCACCGTTGCTCATGATGACCTCGGGCTTGGTCTCGCCCCACTTGTCCTTCACCCAGGGCCACTGCGTGTTGATGTCGGGGCTCTGGCCCGCCGGGTTCGGGTACTGGTCGACCATGCCGACCGGCTTGATGCCGAAGGAGAGGATGGTCTGGTCATCGGTGTAACCGACCGACACGACCCGCTGGGGTGCCTTCTTGACCTCGGTGGACCCGAAGAAGTGCTCGACCTCGACCGGGAACGCGCCGGTGGCGGCCGGGGCGTTGGCGCTGTCGTCCTTCTTGCCCTTGTCCGCCGAGTCGGAACCGCAGCCCGCGAGGAGACCCACACCGAGGGCCGCGGCGGACACGGTTGCCGCAAGCTGCCGCCAGGGCTTCATACGTGTCGTTCGGTCGAGGAGCATGCGGGATCCCTTGCTTTCGTACTGTCCACTGCGGCCCCACTTAGGGCAGGCAAACCGTACCCCGGGGAAGTGAGGTAAGCCTAGCCTAAGCTCAGCTGCTCTCGGTCCGGCTGCCCGCACTCTGGACATGGGTCCGTCCGATCGGCACAACCAGCGGCCGGTCACCCACCGGATCGTCAATCACCATGGCACGCAGGCCGAATGCCTCGTGCAGCAGCTCGGCGGTCAGCACGTCGCGCGGGTGGCCCTGCGCCAGGACCGAACCCGCCTTCATCACGATCAGGTTGTCGCTGTAGCGCGCGGCCAGGTTGAGGTCGTGCAGCACCATCACCACGGTGCATCCCGACTCGTGGAGGTCGTCGACCAGGTCGAGCACGTCGATGGCGTGGGCCAGGTCCAGATAGGTCGTGGGCTCGTCGAGCAGCAGCAGATCGGTGCCCTGAGCGAGGGTCATCGAGATCCAGACGCGTTGACGCTGTCCCCCTGACAGGGCGTCGACGGGACGGTCGGCCAGATCGGCCACCCCGGTCATGGCCAGTGCCCGCTCCACCACGGAGGCGTCGTCCGAGGACCACTGGCGCAGCCAGCTCTGGTGCGGATGGCGACCCCTGGCCACCAGGTCGGCCACGGTCAGGCCTTCCGGCGCGACCGGGGCCTGGGGCAGCAGGCCGAGCTTCTTCGCCACGTCCCTGGTGCGGAGCCGGGCGATGTCCTCCCCGTCGAGCACGACGGATCCGCTGGTCGGCTTGAGCAGGCGTGACAGGGTCCGCAACAGGGTCGACTTGCCGCACCCGTTGGGGCCGATGATCGTGGTCACCACCCCCGGCGGGATCGTCACGTCCAGCGCGTCGATGACGGTCCGGTCGCCGTACCCGACCGTGACGCCCTTGGCCGCCAACCGCGGGACTTCGGCAACCCCGGACTCGATCCCGGAGATGTACTGAGCGACCATGGCCCCCCCTATATTTAGGCTTGCCTAACCTTTCTATCACCTAGCGGCGATTCGCCCGCACCAGGAGGTAGATGAGGAAGGGGCCGCCGATCGCCGCGGTGACCACGCCGACCGGCAGACTGACCGGCAGTACCGTACGGGCGACCAGGTCCGCGCCGATCAGCAGCAGCGCTCCCGTAATGGCGGATGCCACCAGCGGCGGTGTGGGGGACTTCGTCAGACGGATCGCCACCTGCGGCGCGACCATGGCCACGAACGGGACCGGTCCCGCCGCACTCACCGCGAAGCCGGCCAGGAGCACCGCGCACAGCAGCAGGACGGCCCGGACCAGCGAATAGCGGACGCCGAGGCCCGCGGCCACGTCGTCGCCGAAGTGCAGCGGCTTGAACTGGAAGGCGACGCACGCCACGACGACCGCGAGGACGAGGGTGCCCCAGAGGGCCACCCACACCTCGCCCCACGACCGGTTGTCCAGGGAACCGACCAGCCACGCCTGGGCCCGCGCCACGTCCCTGATGTCGGCGGTGACCAGAAGCCAGGTGGTGATCGCCTCCATGACGGCGCTCACGGAGAGGCCGATGAGGATGAGCCGGAAGCCGTCGACCCCGCGCCGCCACGCCAGGAAGTACACCAGCAGCCCCGTGGCGAGACCGCCGGCGAGCGCCGCCCCGGACAGGCCCACGGTGCTGACGACCGCGGCGGCGGTCCCGCCCGACACCGTCACCAGGCACACCGCGACCGCGCTGGCGCCTCCGGTGATCCCCAGGATGTCCGGACTGGCCAGCGGGTTGCGGGCGATGGACTGGGTGATCGCCCCGGACATCCCCAGGGCGACGCCCACGACGAGCCCGGCCAGCGCCCGCGGCATGCGCAAGTCCATGATCACGAACTGGTCGACCTGCTCACCGCCGCCGAACAGCGTGGCCACCACCTGCCGCAGGCTCAGGGGGAAGTCCCCCACGGCGATGGACAGGCAGAACCCCAGGAAGGTCGCCGCCATCAGCAGCAGCGTGACCAGCACGATCCTGGGCCGCCATACGAACGACATCCGGCCGAGCCGCACTCCCGGCGTCACCGGCCGCTTCACCACTGTCACGTTCATGCGCTCTTGAACTTTCCCCGCCACACCAGGACCGCGAAGAACGGGGCGCCCAGGAGAGCCACGAGGACGCCCGCGTCCAGCTCGCCCGGCCGCACCACGACACGGCCCACGATGTCGCAGACCAGAAGGACGACCGCGCCGAGAAGACCCGCGTACGGCACCAGCCAGCGGTAGTCGGGCCCGGCCAGATAACGGGCCACGTGCGCCACCATGAGTCCGAGGAACGCGATGGGACCGCAGGCCGCCGTGGCCGCGCCCGCCAGCAGCGTGATGGCGACGATGCCGACGGTCCGGATCAGTGCGATGTTCACGCCCAGTCCGCGCGCCACGTCGTCGCCCATGTTGAGCAGGTTGACGGAGGGCAGCGTGCACAGGGCCAGTACCAGCCCGACCACGATGAAGGCGGTCACGGGCCAGATCACGTCGAAGCCGACACCCGCCACCGATCCGGAGTTCCAGAAACGCAGGGCGTTCAGCGCAGCCTTGTCCGACAGTGCGATCGCCGTCGTCATCGCCATCAGGAACACCGTGACACCCTGTCCGGCCAGGGCGAGCGTCAGCGGGTTACCGGCGCCGCGGCCGATGCTGGAGAGCCCGAACACGACGACACCGGCGATCGCGGCACCCAGGAATGCGAACCAGACGTACTGGAACGGGTCGGTGAGCCCGAGCAGGGCGATCGCCGACACGACGGCGAACGACGCGCCGGTGTTCACCCCGAGCAGACCCGTGTCCGCGATGGGGTTGCGCGTATATCCCTGGATCAGCGCCCCGCCGACGCCCAGCGCGATGCCCGCCACGATCGCGAGTACCGTCCGCGGCACCCGCACGGTGCGCATGATGAGTCTGGCTTCCGAGACCTTCTGGTCGGGGTCCGGCCCCGCGAACAGCCCGTGCCACGCCTCGGCGGGACTGAGCGCGCGAGCGCCGACCGCGAGGGACACCACGGCCGCGACCACGAGGACCGCGAGGACGATGCCCAGCCCCAGGAGCCGCCGGCGCCGGGCCCGCGCCATCCGGAAGGACGCCGGTCGTTCGACTGTGGCCGCGGCCGTGTCGACGCGGGTCATCCCTTGGACCCAGCGCATCCAGCGCGTCCGGCGCGTCCAGTGCGGGCGGCGCGTCCAGTGCGGGCGGGCGGGCCGCCGGCACGGCGGCGAGAACCAGTGGGCACGGGACGTTCCTTCTTCGTGGGTCAGCTGGTTGCACAGTACTGCCGTGCCTCCGGCGCGAATGCAGCGGAGGCACGGCAGTGGGCAGGGGAGGCCGGCTAGACAGCAGGCTGGCGGGCGCCGCCGCCGGCTCCCCCGGCGACCGGCCGGACCTGCTCGGGCACGGCCTTCGGGGTCCGCTCGAGAATCGAGTCGAGTATCTCGCCGACGCGTACCGCGGTGTTGGACAGCAGGGAGGAGGTGATGCCGTGGGTGTGCTCGGTGCCGCCCTGGAGGTAGATGCCGCAGCGCAGTTCGAGGTCGGTGGACACCCGGTAGTCGCGCTCGACCTGGACCCGGCCCTGGTCGTCGCGGTGGCAGCGCTCCGCGACCTCGCCGAGCAGGCCGAGGCCGTCCGCCTGCATGTAGCCGGTGGCGCACACCACCACGTCGGCGTCCACCAGGTTCTCCTCGCCCGTGACGAGGGACTTGACGGTGGCGCGGACCCCGTCGGCCGTCTCCTCGACGGCCGTCAGGCGGGAGACGTTCAGGAAGCGCAGGCGCTCGGTGCCGAGCACCTTCTCCTGGTACGCCTGCCGGTACAGGTCGTCGATCAGGTCGATGTCCACCACGGAGTAGTTGGTGTTTCCGTGGTAGTCCATCAGACGGCGCTTCACGTCCTCCGGGGCCGTGTAGTACTCGTCCACCGCCTGGGGGTCGAAGATCCGGTTGGCGAAGCTGCTGTCGTCCGCCGGGCTGTAGCCGTAGCGGGAGAAGACCGCGCAGACCTCGGCCTGCGGGAAACGGCGGTGCAGGTAGGCGACGTTCTCGGCGGCGCTCTGGCCGGCTCCGACCACCAGGAAGCGGGTGGGCTCGGTGCCTTCGAGCGCGTCCACCTTCGTCAGGAGGTCGGTGTTGTGCCAGACGCGGTCGGTGCGCCCGATGCCCTCCGGCATGACCGGGCGCAGGCCCGTGCCGATGACCAGGTTGCGGGCCCGGTGGACGACGACCTCGTCGCCGGACCGCGCCGTCACGTCGAGGTACTCGACCACGCCGTCGCGCACCACGGGCTCGACGGATACGACCTGGTGGCCGTACGAGACCATGTCGTCGACCTTGGCGGCGGCCCACTCGAGGTAGTCGTGGAACTCCACCCGGAGCGGGAACAGGTTCTTGTGGTTGACGAAGTCGATCAGGCGGCCCTTGCTCTGCAGGTAGCAGAGGAAGCTGTACTCGCTGGTCGGGTTCCGGAGCGTCACCAGGTCCTTCATGAAGGAGACCTGCATGGTCGCGTCATCGATGAGCATGCCGCGGTGCCACCCGAAACGGGGCTGCTGCTCGAAGAAGTGAGCGGTGACCGCCTCTTGCCTTCCGACGCGCGCGTTGTGCTCGCTGAGCGCGATCGCCATGGCGACGTTCGACGGCCCGAAGCCGATACCGATCAGGTCGTGGATCAGTGGTGCGTCGCCAGGAAGAGCCTGTGACATGTCACTCCCATTGGTGCGGGACAGCCGCCTGCCAGGCGCTTGTCAGGGGTGGGGGAAAGGGGGGGGTGTCCAGGCGCACCGGTGACCGGCAGCCGAGTGGAACTTAGGTAAAGCTAACCTGATCCAGGCATGCTGTCGACCAGACAAACCGGACAACGCACTCGCACCCGGGTCAATCGAGCCCAGAATCGGGGCTGTTGCGCCGTTAGGTTAGGCTTGCTTTACTTACTCCTGGTCATTTTGCTCTTCTGAGGAGGAACCCGATGCGGGTCGTCATGTTCGGTTATCAGACCTGGGGCCATCGCACCCTGAAGGCGCTCCTGGACTCCGAGCACGACGTCGTGATGGTCGTGACCCACCCCAAGAGCGAGCACGCCTACGAGAAGATCTGGAGCGACTCGGTCGCCGACCTCGCCGAGGAGCACGGCGTTCCCGTAGTCATCCGCAACCGCCCCGACGACGAGGAACTGTTCCAGCAACTCAAGGACGCCGACCCGGACATCCTCGTCGCGAACAACTGGCGTACGTGGATCCCCCCGCGCATCTACACGCTGCCGCGGCACGGCACCCTGAACATCCACGACTCCCTGCTGCCCAAGTACGCGGGCTTCTCCCCCCTCATCTGGGCCCTCATCAACGGCGAGCCCGAAGTCGGCGTCACGGCGCACATGATGGACGAGGTGCTCGACGCCGGCGACATCGTCATGCAGCACGCGATCCCGGTCGGCCCGACGGACACCACCACGGACCTGTTCCACAAGACGGTCGACCTGATCGCCCCGGTCACGATCGGCGCCCTCGACCTGATCGCCTCCGGCCGGACCGAGTTCACGAAGCAGGACCGCACCCAGGCCACCTTCTTCCACAAGAGGGCCGAGGAGGACATCCGCATCGACTGGTCCTGGCCCGCCGAGGACCTGGAGCGCCTGGTCCGCGCCCAGTCCGCCCCGTACCCGGCCGCCTTCACCTTCCACAAGGGCAAGCGCCTGGAGATCCTCACGGCCGTCGTCTCCGAAGGCCGCTACGGCGGCACCCCCGGCCGCATCTTCTACCGCGAGGGCGAGGGCGTGGCCATAGTCGCCGGAGCCGACGCCCGCACGGGCCGCAACCACGGCCTGGCCATCACCCGCGTCCGCACGGAAGACGGCCAGGAACTCCCGGCGTCGGAGTACTTCAAGACCATGGGCGGCTACCTGACTTCCCGCCCCTGACCACCCCCTGACCCCCGCCCTGCCCCCCCGCCAGGTCCGCCAGCAGCACGTCCAGTACCGTCTCCTCCTCTATACGCACCCCATGTTCTGTGAGGGCCATCGCCAGATCCGGTTCCCACGGCGATGCGGCAACCGTCCCGGTCAGGGGCTGGGGAGTGGGACTGGCAGCAGCTACCGCCGCACGATAGTCGCCGGCTGTGTAGCGCCACGGCCGCCACGGCACGTGCTGGTGCAGCGTCGTGGCGATGCGCAGGCCGCCCCAGTCGAAGTCGCCGTGGTAGCGGAAGGTGGCGCCGAGCTCGTGGAGGTGCGCCAGGAGGGCGAGGGCAGCAGCCGATGGCTGGCCCTGCAGACAGACGAGCGGCAGCGCGTCCGGGCCGTGGGCGTCGGCCGCGGCCGAGAGAACGGCGGGATTCTCACAGACGTGGACCACAGGCGGCGTGGTCCGCGGCGGACGGTGGGCGAGCTGGCGAAGGGTGAGCACAGACGGATCGCCCACGTCAGCCATCCAGTCCAGAGCCGGCGTTCCACGGAGGTTGAGCGTGAGGACGGTCGAGGAGACGTCGTCACGGAGCAGACCGACAGAGGCCCAGGCAGCCCGCCGCCAGGCTGCGCCCGCCCCGTCCGGATGTCCTGTGAGGGCACGGATGCCGGACAGACAGAGCGTCGCCGAGGGTGTCCCGTCGTCCAGTGCGTGGGCCCCGCCCAGGGTCTCGGCCGCGAACACGGGCAGGGAGCGCGGCGGGTCGACCGGCAGTTCACGCAGGACGCGGGCGGTCCGATCGAGCAGAGCTCGAGCCGACTCCGGCGTACGGGCGAGGCGTCGCACGATGCCCTCGGTACGTATCCGGCCGGCCCACTCCGCGAGGTGCGGGATCTCGGCGGCGAGCGCGGTGAGCGGTGCGTACGCCTCCTCCCAGGCCTGGTCCTCGCTCCGGCGGGTCTCTTCAAGAGGGACAACCGGCCCGGTGAGCGTCGTCACGGCCGCCGTCAGACCCTCGGGGCTGATGCCTGATCTGACCAGTACGGCGTCCACCGCGTCGAGCCGGACCGTCAGCGCCCGGCCACCACCGGGGGCCCGGCCCAGCAGGCGTTCGGCCGCGGCCCGTTGGGCCGGGGTCGGCGTTGCGAGGGAGACGGGGCCGGTGAGTGGCTGCCCTCGCTCCAGCCGACGGCGTACGCGCTCCAGCAGCCAGGCCAGGTCGGCCCCGCCGAGGAGCCGACGCAGGCGTGCTTCGTCGACCGGAGCCCTGTTCACGCCCACAGGACCTCCTGGTCCGCCTCACGCACCGGGTCCTCGTGACGGGTCCGAGCCGTGCCGTCCCATTCCCAGCGGGTGACCAGGACAGCGGCCACATCGTCGACGCGGGACAGCTGGGCGATGGCGATGCCCGGTACCTGTGGGTAGCAGGCCCACTCCCGTTCGCTGGTCATGACCACATCCAGGTCAAAGGCGTGCAGGAGCCCGAGACACTTGGCGCGCGAGTCGTCGTCGACACCGGCGAACGCCTCGTCCAGGGTGACCAGGCGTGGTGCGTACGGACTGCCCGCACTCGCGTAGTGGGAGGAGGCGGCGGCGAACAGCGGTACGGAGACGGCGAGCACCCGCTCGCCTCCCGACGCCGGCCCCGTGGCGGGCACCCAGCGACCGTGCTGCTGGCGCTCGACGGCGAACTCGTGCCAGGAGCGGTAGTCGAGGGCCGCGGTGAGGTGTTCCAGCCAGCTGCCGGCCGCGTCCTCGGTCTGCTGACGGGTGATCTGCGTCTGCAGGAACTCCCCGACCGCGGACCGGTCCTCGGCGGTCCAGGCATCGGCTGTCTGGAGCAGGCGGCCACGGGCCTGGGCAAGGCCGGCAGGGGCCTTGCGGGAGGCCCGCCACACCAGCCGCAGGGTCATACCGGTGGAGGTCGGACGGTCCTCCAGCTCGGCGTTCATGGCCAGCACCTGTCGTTCTGCTGTGGCGATCAGCTCCTGGAGGGTGCCCGCGACCTCGGTGATGAGATGGGCTTCGAGGATTTCGCGTTCATGCGCGGAGAGGATGCGGGTGAGTTCACCGACCTCGACCGCGAGCGCCTCGGCAAGTTCGGGTACGGCCCGCTCGCGGCCCTGGTAGACGATGTCGACGACCATCCCGTCCTCGACCATCCGGGCCGAGGCGCTGTGGCCGTGCCGGGACAGCGCGTCTTGGAGGGTCTTGTGCTCCTCGCTCAGACGTCGCTGTACGCGCTCCCAGGCGGCTTCCGAGTCGTCCGTCGTCGACAGCTCTGATTCGAGGGAACGGGCGAGGGCAATGGCCGGAGTGGCCGCCCACGGGCCGTCGCCGGCGGCCGGTACGGCCAGGTCGGGAAGCGCGACGGCGATCAGCCCGGTGGTGGTGAAGCGCTGGAGCGCCGCGATGGCATCGGAACGCGCGGCGGCAGCGTCCGTGACGGCCTTCTCCAACTGTTCGATCCGGCCTTCGGCCCGGCTGGCCCTCCGGTCCCCTCCTGTGCGGCGGTCCTGCCATGAGCGCTGATCGGCCGCACAGGCGCGCAGGGCCTCCGCGGTCTCGACGAGCCGCCGTTCCAGCTCGGCCACGGCTTCGCCCACGGTCGACCGCAGTGTGGCGAGCCGCTCGTCCGCGGCGGCTGCCGCGAGGGCCGTCTCCTCCGCGCGCAGGGCAAGTTCGGCAGTGCGCTCGCCTGCCCGCCCCGCTTCCTCACGCTCCTCGTCCGCCTGCCGGGCCGCTTCGGTCCGCTCGCGTAGTGCGGGCCACAGTGCGGCCAGAACGGTCGCGAGTTCGACGAGGGCCTGCCGTACGGCGGCCAGCGCCGGCCGGTCCGGGGGCAGCCCCAGATCGGAGGCCACCTCCTGGAGCTCGGCGCTCGCCCGCTCCGACCGCCCGGCTGCGGCCAGCACGTCGGCGGCCCGTGCCTCGCGACGGGACCTGGCCTGGCGTGCGGTGTCGGCGGCGGCGGCCGCGCGGGCGTGCGCCCTGGTCAGCGGCCCGTCGTCGGGCACCTCCGCCAACTCGGTGTCAAGGGTGCGGCGGCGGGTCGCCAGAGTCTGCGCGTGCGCAGCCTCGGACGCCGCCTCCCGCTGGAGGAGGGAGAGTTCGGCGCGCAGGCTGGCAATACGGGTGCGCCGCGCGGCTTCCCGGGCGCCCTCGCCGATGTACTCCGCGGCGGGTTTGAACCACCGGCCGGTGAGGACTCCTACCCGGTAACGTCCGTCCGGCGCGGCCCACGTGTCACCCGCCGGCCGGAACACGTCCGCGGCAGCCGCGCCGAGCCCGACCGCCTGGAGAAGCCGCCCCACTGTCTCCTCACCCACCTGGACCGCCTGGCCGTCGCCGTGGTCGACGGCCGGGCGCAGCACGTCGGCGAGCGACGGCCCGTGGACCGGCCCCCTCCCCGAATCGAGGAGTACGTCATGACCGTCGGCTGTCAGGGCCGCGCCGTCGGGGCGCACCCACGCGTCCAGCAGCCCGGCCGCCTCCAGCGCCGCTTCCAGGCCGGCGCGCTCCTGGTCCGCGACCTCCTCCCGGAAGTCGACCAGCCGCCACAGCGGGGCTCCGGGAGCCTGATCCCGCAGGCCGGGGGTCCGGGTGTACGGGGCTTGCGGACCACGACGCCCGCCGGCCTCCAGCTCGGCGAGCTCCTGTTCCGCGTCTCGGCTGCGGGCCGCCAGGGCCGCCCTTCGCTGCGCTGATCGCGCCGCCTGGTCCGCGAGTACCGCTGCCGTGGTGCTGTGTGCGTCCGAGCCGTGCCGACGTGCCGGGTAGGGCCCGTCCTGGTGCCGCGTCCACTCCTGGAGCTCATCCAGCAATCCGACCGGGTCGGCGTACGCCAGCTCCTCACACCGGCCCGCATGCTCGCGTACGGCATCCACCAGGGCCCGGCCCACAGCAGTCACGGTCTCGTCGGCCGCGCCCTGTACCTCGGCGGCGTGCGCCAGGTCGGCTTCCGTCTCGTCGAGCCGCAACGCGGCGGCCCGGCGCTCGACCGCCGCCGCCTCGGCACGCTCCGCGAGCTCCTCCACATACGCGAGGGTGCGGCTGCGGCGGTCGGTCGCCTCGGCCACCGCGGCGCGCAGTTCGGCCGCCGTCAGCCCCTCGTCGCCCGGCAGGTCCAGCCGGGCCAACTTGGCAGCCTCCTGCGCGAGGCGCAGCGTGTCCTCGACGCGGTCCCGGGCGGCGTGAAACCGGTTCTCTGCTGCCCCGAGGCGACCGAGCGCCTTCGTGTGCCGCAGCGCGGCCTCCTCCCGGTCGGCGCGGGCGCGCCTGTCGTCCTGCGCCGACCGTTCCCGTTCCTTCGCGGCCCGCTCCAGTTCGTGGGCACTGCGCATCTCCGGGCCCTCGCGCAGGGCTGCGTCGACGGCCTCCAGTCGGGCGTGCGTCTGCGCGAGGGCGACGATCCGCTCACCGGCCGCCGCCCGCTCCTCTTCGGCCGCGGCCTTCTCGGCCTGTGCCTCCGCGAGGTCGCGCAGCAGGTGTTCGTACTTCGAGTGCTCCGTACGCGGGAGGCGTGCACGACGGCGGGAGGCGATGCGAGCGTAGCGCCGGTAGTGGTCGAGGAATCCAGAGGCGGCCTGCTCGGCCGCGCGGGCGGCTCTCAGCTCCTCCTTCTCCTCGTCCAGGGAGCGGAAGGCCTCGGCCACGTCCGCGATGACTGCCTGGTCCATGGGCGGGAGTGCCTCGGTGAGGGCGCGGGAGAGGGCGGCTTCGTTGGGACGCTTGGACAGCTGGGGCTGGCGCAGCTGGATGAGCAGGTCCACCAGGGCGGCGTAGCGCTGCTCACCGAGCCCGAACAGCGCCTCGTCGACGGCCCGGCGGTAGGTCTTGGCCTGGTCGTGGACCATTCCGTGTCCGGCGACCGCCTCGATGAGCCGGTCCCGGGACAACACGGTACCGGTGGCGTCGAGGAGGCTGAGTGATCCCTCTGTCCGCACCGAGGCCGGCGCGTGGTCGATCCGCTGAGCGGTCACGGCCCACCAGTGCCGGGCGATACCACGCCCGCTGACGGCCTTGAGCCCGCACAGGAGCGTACGGAACTGCTCCTCGCCGCTCACCTCGTCGCGGCGGCCGAACTCCACCCAGGTGTAGCCGAGCCGTTCGGAATGCGGGTGCTCGCCTCCGAGCAGGAGATTCCACTCCATCTTCTTCCCCGCGTCTCCGTCGGGTTCCACCCGGCGCGCGCTGAGGTCCCCGTCGAGGAGGAAGGGCAGGGTCAGGGCGAGCACCTTGGACTTGCCGGTGCCGTTGTTCCCCCGGAGCAGCAGCCGGCCGTCGCGGAAGTGGAACTCCTCCACGTCGTAGTGGAAGAGGTCGACGAGGCCGATCCGCAGGGGCTGCCAGCGGGCACGTGCGGGGGCCGGGAGTGCGGCACGGGGAGTCAACGCTGGTGGGCCTTTCGCTGTGCGGGCAGCTGAGATGTGCCGACTGTGCGGGGTTCGAGGACGACGGTCTCGCCGATCGCGTACCGGGCGAGCGCCGGGCGCGGCACCACTCCCTCGGCGGTACGGGAGACCAGGTTCAGGGCGGCGAGCCGGCTGACGGCCTGCTCCACGAGCTCACCCTCGGATCCCGGCTCGCGGGCCGACTTGGACCAGAAACCGCCGTGTTCGGTGGCCAGTCGGGCGACATGGCGTTCGAGGTCGGCCGTGGAGACGACGGGCCCTTCGGCTCTCGTGAGGTACTCGGCGAGGAGCAGGGTCACGTGACCGTGGGTTCCCGATTCCGGCATGCGGACGTCGGTGAGATCGTCGTCGGGGTCCACCATGGCGATGCCCTCGGCCCTGACCTCGGCCACCAGGCCCGTCAGTTCGGTGATCCGCGCGGTGAGGAAACCGCGCTGGCGCGTGAGGTAGCCCAGCTCGGCGTCGGTCAGCTCGTCGTAATAGAGCACGGGGTCGTCCAGCAGTCGGCGGGTCAGCGAGCGGCGCATCGCGCGGAAGCGCAGGTCATCACTATCGAGGGCCGTTTCGGCGGTGAGCTCGACGAGCCGCTCGTCCAGAGCCGCGGCCCGGACCGTGGAGGGGCCGCGCCTCGTCGCGAGCAGCCCGGCGAGCACCCGCCGTTCCACGTCGTAGAGGACGTCTCCGGCCCCACTGACGTACGCCTCTTCGTCACCGGCGACGCGCCGCAGCACTCCGAGGCTGAGCAGGAGGCGTACGACGGCCGCCAGGTCGAGGCGCTCGTCGCGGCGGTCCAGGGTGAACTGGATGCCGGTAGCGGCCAGCTGGGGATCGGCGGCATCGAGGACGACCTGGTCGGCGAGACGGCCGAGGGCGATCTGCGCCTCACCGCGTTCGAGGGCCGCGAGGGCGAGACAGAGCAGGACGTACCGCCGGCGGGTGAAAGGAGCGGCGCTGCGTGTGGCCTCGCGCGCCGGATGGGTGGCATCGGCGAGATGCGCCGGGATCTTGCCCAGCCGGGCGGTCTCGGCGTCGACCTGGAGGGACCAGCCGGTGTTGCGGTCGAACCACTCGCGCAGGTCGGATGCGTGCCGCCGGACCAGACGGAACTCGTCGGCGTACGCGCCGCCGGCGAGCAGCAGAGGCTGCTTCAGCAGAGCGCGGGCGGCCTTGCGTAGTTCGGCGGCATGCTGCCCGTCCAGTACTTCGGCGAGCGGGGTACTCATCGTCCGTCGCCTCCTTCCGCCAGATCAATGATCTCGATGGTGTGGTCAGGGCCGCGAAAGGTGCCGCCCGGCGTGCGGACCTCGGCCGCGGATCCATCGGCCAGGACAGCGAGCCGAATCTCCATGGATCCGTCGTTGCTGGTGGCCACCGTGTGCGTCATCCCGGGCCGCCAGGTGGCCAGGGCATCCCCGAGGAGCTGGAGGAAGAGCCGGAAGCTGACGGGATCGAGCTCTCCGATCCCCGACAGCCGGGTGACGCCGTCGGTGACGAGCCGGGCCCGCGCGGCCGTGATCTCCGCGGCCTGCTTGACGGCCACCTCGGCGAGCCGGCGGCGCGCTTCCTGGCGGTCCTCCACCTTGCGTGGCTTGCCGCGCCGCTCATAGCTGCCGGTACGGCGCAGCTGCGGGCTGATGCGCAGTGGCTCGGCGTCGGCCCATGAGGTGGACGCGGGAGCTGGCCGGGCGAGCCGGGCGGCCAGGGTCTCGGCATCCACCGTGAGGTGGCGGGCCGGGTACAGCCCGAAGGCGGTGCGCCACAGCCGGTGCCGGGCGTCGTCGTCGGGAGCCTCGGCGAACCAACGGGCGAGCGTACGAAAATCAGCGGACCTGTCGGAACGACCGGCCCGTCGCTCGTTCAACGACCGCACGACGGCCAGCAGTTGGGGCACTGCCCCGAGGGCCCGGCCGCGCAACAGCCGCGCCTGCGATTCCCGGCCGTCCCGGCTGAGGAACCAGGCCGCCAGCCCGGCCCACCGTCCGGCCCACCTCTCGTACGCGGCCTGCTCGGCGTACGCGGCCTCCTGCGGCGTGGCATCGGCGGCCTCGCGGGTGGCGGCGGCCCGCAGCAGCGCCTCTATGCTGCCACCCTCCTCCAGCTCCAGGATCAGCCGGGCGACGCGGCCGCCGAGGGTGATCAGGTCCTGGATGAACCGCTCCAGGTACTGGATGAGCTGGTCCTTGTAGGCGAGGAAGACCTCCTCCCCCACGTCGTGGAGGTCGATGGTGCGCTGGAGTGAGCCCATGAAGGCCCGCGCGTTGTCGGCCAGCGCCCCGAACCGACTGGCGAGCCCGTCCAGCGCGAGATGCGTCTTGGCCGGATCCGGCTCGTCCCCGGCCGCCAGTACAAGAAGTGCGCGCAACTGGGTGACGATGTCGTGCAGCGCGACGGCCTGGAGCGCGCCCCGCCGCCCGAGTGCCTCGTCGTAGGCGGACAGGGCCTCCTCGGCCGCCTCGCCCTCCCGGGTGAGCTGGTAGATGAACCGCTTCCGGTAGAAGTCCTCGACGGCCGTGACCCGCCCGGTGTCCGGGTCGGCCCGCAGATTTCCCCACGCGACCAGCTTGTCCAGCGCGCCGACGACACCCTCCAGCTCGCCGGGCCGTACGGCGGCGGGCACTGCGGCGTAGACGTCCTCGGGCCGCAGATGCACGGCGAACCGCTCTTTGGCCACGAGGAAGGCACGCATCACCTGCCGGTACAGCAGCACGTTCGGGACGGTGAGATGCGCGAAGGGCCCGTACCCGTCCGGCGGGCCTGCCGGACGCGGAGAAGTCATGTCCATCGCCGGCCATTCTCCCGGACCTCCGTCCATGATCGGCAGGGACGAAAGTACTTGACCGATTCGCGTCGACTCTTGATCACGCTCCGTGCGCCGGACTCGTCAGAGCGATCTCCATATTCCCCGGCATTCGTCGGCCCTGACAGCAGGCACAGGGTCGTCGGCTGTCCTGCGCAACACCGCACCTGTGAGCGGAGCAAGCCATAGGGTCCCTCATGCCGCCACGTCCGGATCACCAGCCATGGGGGAGCAATGCAGGCGAAGGAGACACTGTTCGCTGATCTCGTACAGGGAAGAGCACAGCAGTTCCAGGTGCCGTTGTACCAGCGGACGTACTCCTGGACGGAGAAGCAGCTGAGTCAGCTGTGGAGCGACGTCCTGGAACAAGCCGAGCTGCTGGAAGGCGAAGCCGGGGCGAGCACGCACTTCCTCGGCTCTGTCGTCCTCGCACCATCTCCGCAGAACGAGGTCACCTTTCCCCGCTGGCTCGTCGTGGACGGTCAGCAGCGGCTGACCACGCTGTCCCTCGCCTTGGCGGCCCTCCGTGACCACATCGTGGACGCGCAGCCCGACGAGGCCGAGCGCATCAACGAGGAATACCTCATCAACAAGCGCAAGACCGGAGACGACCACTTCCGGCTCCTGCCCACTCAAGCCGACCGGTCCCAGTTCGCCGCGCACATCCGCGGCCCGAAGCAGATGTCCGCCGCCGGGGGCAGCGTCACCAACGCCTACAACTTCTTCCGCCGCAAGCTCGTCGCCGCCGACGATCCGGCGGCCCCGCAGGTGTGGCTTTTGCCGGAGGCCCCGGTGATGGGGCTGGTGCCGGCGTAGTTTGCGGGCGATGAGGGTCTGGTGGGCACGGGCGACGACCTTGACGGCCTGGGCGTGCTCGCTGTCACCAGCCACCGGCCGCAGCTGGGCCCGGTCGATGCGAACCATGTCGGCGAGCGCGTGCGCGTCACCCTTGTCGCTCTTCGCTCCGGAGGAGCCATACCGTTCCTTGAAGCGGTTGACCTGCCGGGGGTTGATCGCGAACACCTGGTAGCCGGAGGCGATCAGGGCCTGCACCCACGAGCCGCGGACGGTCTCGATCCCGACCACGACCTCGCCCGGATCCAGGCCCTCACCGCCGTGGCGGGCAACGAGTTCATGCAGTTTCGCGATGCCCGCCACTCCTTCGGGCAGGTTCGCGGCGGCCAGCTTCCGACCGCTCTCGTCCTGGACCTCGACATGGTGGTGATCCTCGGCCCAGTCATCACCGATCAGCAGCAACAGACCCTCCCCAGTCGCGTACTTCACCCAGCGGTGCAGCCTGCGGAAGGCACGGCACGCGGCCTAATGGATCCAGTGCTCACGCCCCGAAGGGGGGCACGCCACCCCATCAGCGGTCTGGCCTCCCGGCCGACCAGCAAGGGCACGGTCTGACCTCAGAGCTCGAAGGCTCCGGCGTCGAAAGTGCTCACCCGCTGGCGGCTACGGAACCGAGCATTCCCCGGTTCCGTAGCCCCCATCAGGCGTCCTTCTTCACCGGCTCCAGGATCGCCACGCACTCCACGTGGTGCGTCCCAGAAATAAGGTCTATCAAAAACAGGTGAAAGAAAAACTCCAGGTCAGCGACCCGCATGACGCAAATAGGACAGGCTGCTGGTGTGCGTTACGTGCGGAGTGGGCAGTATGGACAGCACGCTGACGCTTCTTATCGGCCCCAGTCGGGCAAACAGGGCCCCATATCGCACGGGAAGCCCGTCTGACGTGGCGCCGAGCTCCATGGGGGCCAGAGAACCGCGCAGGGGTGGCACCCCGACTGGCCCGGTCCCGCTCCTGTCGTCGCGGAGGTCGGTCGGTCAGATCGTCGCCCGTACCCCGTCTCTGATCAGGTCGGCGACCCGTGTGGGCTCGGAGAGGGCGACGGCGTGGGAGGCGCGCGGGAGTTCGACGACGACGCCGACCCGTGCGGCGCCGAAGCGCTGGACCTCGGGGCTGATCGTGCGGTCTGCCCCGGCCACCAGGGCCCAGGACTGCTTGGTCCGCCAGGCCGCCGCGGACGCGGTCTCGGTGAAGGCGGCCGTGACGACCGGGCGTTGGGTCGCTGTCAGGACACCGGCGACGTCCTCGGGCACGTCCGCCGCGAAGAGGAGGGAAAGGCCGTCTCCTCGATGGTGACCTCGACCGCCGAGTCGCCGTCGAGGAGCGGGTACGTCCACTCCTTCAGGTGGCCCGTCAGCGGGGACTCGGGGAACCTCCCTTGGAGCTGGTCGAGGCTCTCGCCCTCGTGGGGCACGTAAGCGGCCACGTAGACGAGCGCGACGACGTCATCCGCTGCGCCGGCCACGGTGATCAGCGCACCGCCGTAGGAGTGGCCGACGAGTACGGCCGGGCCGTCGACCTGCGCGAGGACGGAGGTGATGTAGGCGGCGTCCGACGTCAGCCCCCGCAGCGGGTTCGACGGAGCGATCACCGGGATACCGCTGCTCCGCAGTTCCGAGATGGCGCCTATCCAGCCTGTCGCGTCGGCGAAGGCACCGTGCACGAGGACGACGGCGGGGCGGGTCATGCGAGTTCGCTTCTCGGTGTCGGGCCACGTGTGGGGCGTCGTCACAGCGGTCAGGGCGCGGCCCGGAGTGCGGCAAGAGGTCCGCGTGACGGTTACTCACGGTAGAGCCGTGGAAGTGGCACCTCTTGTACGTGCGCGCATCCGCGCTGTCATGACAGTGCACACGCGTCTCAGCGCCTTCGATCGTCCTGGGTGCCGGCAGTCGTCGATGCGAAGGCCGAGGTCGCCAGCGCCTGCCACTCGCTGGGGCTCATACCGTAGGCCCCCCGGAACGTGCGGCTGAAGTGCGAGGGGCCGCTGAAGCCCCAGCGGTGTGCCACCGCGGCCATGATGATCCTCCGGTTGGAGCGGCCCAGCTCGAGCCGGTAGAACTCGAGCCTGCGCTGCCGCACCCATTGGCTCACCGTGCTGCCGTCGTTCTGGAAGAGCTTCTGCAGGTACCGGAGGGAGATGTGGTGGGCGCGTGCGATCGACTCCGGTGAGAGGTCCGGGTCCATCAGATGCTCTTCGATGTAGCCGTGGATACGGGACAGCGTCTCGTTGACGGTCCCGGACGCGTCGTCGGCCTCGTCCGTCGTGTCCGCTTCGAGGAGCTCCATGACCAGGACGGAGAGGAGACATACGGCCGTCCGGGCGACCCACGAGGGTCGGCACCGGCACACCGCGCTGATCCGGGACGGTTGGCGTGACTCCGAAGTCTTCAGCATCCTCGACCAGGAATGGGCGCACCGGCCCGGGCCTGAATGATCGGGGCGTCGGTGGTCAGGCTCCGGCAGCCGCCCTGGTGTCCGAGGCAAAAGCCGCGCGGGATCATCTGGGGTGTGAAGTCGCGTTGGGCCCGCGAGGCCTGTTCTGATTCAGCCCTGTGCGGAACACCGAGAAAGTCACGATGATCAGCGACGAGCAGGGTCGGGAGCTGTGGCTCGGGGCGATCCGCCCAGGCCGGACGCACGATGTCACTGCAGTACGCACCGAAGGCCGCGAGGAGCAGTTGCGTCTGCACCCGAACGTGAAAGCCGAAGTCGATTCCGGCTATGCCGGCCTGGCCCGCGACTTCCCCGGCCAGGTCAGCGCCCCACCGAGGAAGCCAGCGACGGACGCCGGGCCGTCCGAGCGCAACTTCTACGGCCATGCGTTCCGCCGCGAACCCCAACGGCGGATCACGGTCGAGCATGCCAACACAGAGGTCGAGCAGTGACGGTCGCTACAACGCTGGACCGGCGAGCGCGACGACCTGCCCGAGGTCATCGCCGCAATCGACGCCCTGGTCTCCGACCGCAGCGCCAAGCGCCCAACCGGCAGCAGGCCGAGCGTGGAACCCGACCGTGTCCGCGCAACGGCCTGCCGATGCACCCCTGAGTCGAAGCGCCAGGCCAGCACATCCCAAGCCCTATCGTGCGGCTACTCGTTACTTCGGGCATCGTCCGGAAACGCATGAGCACGGCGTTGCCGCCTAGAAGGCGCAGGCAGCCGAGGGAAGAACTGATCGCAAGGGCACTGCCCAGCGGCTGCCAAGGTCACGAATAGCGAGCCGAACGCTCGGGCCCAGTCCTGGGAGACCGGGGGCTGCACTCCGGGTACGCAGGCCCAGGTGGCCATCTCCTCATGCGTCGGATTGACTACATCTCTGATCGCTACCCGTGGCGCGCTCAAGCCCAACAAGAACCCCGGCTCATCGGGCAGTTTCTGTGTGCGCCCTCAGGTCAGCGCAGGCCGTCCGTGTCGTCGGTCTCTTCGCCGATTGGGAATGACTGATGGTCGCCCTCCGGGGTCTCGCCATAGATGACCGCGGAGACCGCGGTGTCGTATGCCTCGTCGAGGCCGTTCCCGCTTGTGCCGAGTATGTTTTCCCAGTCAATTCCCATACCTACGATCCTATCTGCACCACCCGACAGTCTCGGCGGTGCGGGACACTGCGGCCGTGCGCCTGCACGGCCTGGGGCTACATCTGATCGACGGATCTATGCCCACGGCCGGCCGAAGGCCGACCAGGACAATCCGCTTCTCGACGCCGACGTCACGCCGTCCGAGCCGGCGCCATCGACCTGCGCGCCGTGCACGGTTCACCGGTGGGACGCATTGGTGGCGGTCTCTACTACAGAAGATGCCCATGCGCGTCGGCGGACGATCATGCGGCGGTCATACGGGTGCCAACTCGGCGCGCACGTCCTTGGCGCCGCCGGCCACGCGGGGCTGATCAGCAGCGCGGACCTTGGTCGTCCCCTCCTTGCTGCGGGCGACGCCCCCCACTCGAAGGGACGCACGGATCCACACGACCGGCGTGAGCGGCGACGCGCTGCACGCGATGCCGCACCGGCACATGGGAGGGGCCGGGAGGGATCCGTCGGCGTACGACTTCCACAGTCTGCGGGCTGGTCATGTGACCCGGACAAGGCGGAACGGCGCGAGCACCGAGGAGATCGTGCAGGCCGGCCGGTGGCGGAAACCAAGACGGTGAACGTCTGCGACCGGAAGTTCAACCCGGCCGCCCGCAACAGCGTCATGCGCCTAGGCCTGTCCCCTATCCGGCTGGCTTGTTGCGGACAACACGCATCCGGACATCGAGAGAGGCCTGGGGCTCAGGGTCGAGCTCGTGGTCGCCGGCGGTTTCAGGGTTGACGCTCAGCGCGTGAGAGCGGAAGGACTCCCGCTCGGCGGAGAGTTGCTGGATGGTCTGGGTGATCCGGTGGATCTTCTGCCGCAGCCTCTCCTGCTCCTGCTCGGCGATGGCGAGCTCGGCGAGCTGTTTCTGGATCTCAGCCTCGTTTTCCCGGGCGTAGTTGGCGCTGACCAGTGTGATCAGCGGAACCCCGAGAGCCTCGGCAGCGGTGACCGCCTCGTCGAGCCTGACCGCACGGGTCTGCTGCTCGATGCGCGTGATGGCGGTGGAGTCAACGTTCGTGCCAAGCAGTGCGGCCATACGGCGCGCTAGCTCTGCCTGGCTGATGCCAAGGCGTTCGCGCTCTTGGCGAAGCCGGCGGGCGAAAAGGTCACCGGGCAGTGGATTCATGGCGGTTTGACACTTCCTGGTCGAGATCGCGATCGACGGGGGTAGGTGGGGGCGGCCCACCTCGGAACCGAGCAGGCCAGCGTCGCAGCAATGCTAGAGCGGCACATTACACATCCCGAACTGCGGATTCCACAGGACTCCGCCGCACCTCCACGGCCACGCGCCACCTCCACGGCCACGCGTCGCGACGTCGATTCGCCTCGCTTCTGAGCCCCTTTCGATCCTCTATCGACAGGCCCTGGCGCCCCCTACGCTCCACCATTCAAATGGTGTAGATTGACCATTCAAGATGCACACACATACGAGTCGACACGAGGCGTCGACGGATGTCATCGACCGCTTCAGCCCCTATCGTCACCTGCCACGGTAGGCAGTCTGCGCTTGTTGCGGTGCGACTCGACGTCACGCCCACTGGATGAATCGAAAGGCGAGAGGGAAGAAGTATGCCGAACACCTACGGAGCAGCCGTCCTCACACAGGCATCCCTGCCGAGCGCCGCCTGGGACCTGACCAGCTTCCTGACGAACGCCAAGTCCCAGGCCCAGCTCTGGGGAGGTTCCGTACTCATGCTGCTCGGTGTTGTCGGCCTGGTCTGGGGCGGCGTGCTCTTGATCAAGAAGCTGATGGCCAACCCGCAGTCCGCCGGCCAACAGCAGGGCTGGGGCACGATCGCACTCCTCATTCTCGTCGGCGGAGCTTTGGGCACCGGCGGGTGGTCGCTGATCTCGACGATCGGCTCCGGCGGCCAGCAGACCATTACGGATCTCGGCGGCGGCACGGTGATCGTGCGGACCTTCGACCAGGTCAGCGGATTCCTGAGCGGCCCTTCCAAGTAGGGGGCCGTCACAGGCCGCGCACGCGAACGGTGACAAAGGCATCGAGCGAACCGGGTCGGTTGAGGTGCAAGGCCTCTTCCGACCCGGTTCGCCATATCCGGGCTCGCAGCACGGTGCACGCGCGAAGGAGAGCAGAACATGGGGATCAAGGACAAGGCGCTGACCTTCAGCAGGAAGTTCAAGCTTGACTCGCACCACGCGATCGAGCGTTTTGGGGTGTTCGTCAGCATCTTCGCGGTCACGGGCGCGATCTCGATCGGCGCATCAGGGGTCTCGGCATACCAGGCGGAGCGTGACTCGCTGTCGCAGACGGCGCTGTACACCAGTGACTTCAAAACGTCGAAGACGAATCTCGAAGGCACCGTAGACGGGGTCTACACCAACGAGAGCGGCAACAAGGCGCTCGTGATGATGCACTTCAGCCCGACCGCTCAGATCTCGTACAACGCCGCGGACTACAGGGCATTCCTGCTCGGGTCGGACACCTCGCTCAACAGCGAGCCGGTCAGCACCAGCGGGATCAAGGGCTCCCTCTACACCTTCGGTTCGACCGGCTACATCGGGGTCCTCCTGAACGCCGACCGGCCCTTCGACCGTCAGGTGTTGAATCTGACGGTCCGTGCGAATGCCGAACTCACCGCGCCCGGAGCGGAGCAGAAGCAGAGCAGCGGCAAGCTGGCCGGCGACGAGACCTTCTCCAAGTACGACCAGTGGCGGGTCTTCTTCAACCCCGGTGCGTCCGGGGTCCGGAAAATCGCGGCGCTCAACGCTCCGACCTTCGATCCCGCGCAGGCCTACTACGGGGTCGCACTCAAGGAGAAGGAGACCGAGGCCAGGAAAGCCCTGGACCAGAAGCTCGTCGAGATGCGCGCGAATCTGACGCAGATTCGGTCTTATACGTCCGACCTGCAGACGACGAAGATCGACGGGTTGTTCCTGCGTCCGCCGACCGTTCCGGCCTCGATCGCCAAGGACAAGATCACGGGCGTCTCTGCAGCCGAGGCAAAAGACGGTGTCCCGACGCTGGCGCTGCGGACCAAGCGCGTCGCCCCCGGCGGCTTCGACTTCAACTGGCGCACAGGCAACGTCTACGACGGCTACCTCGATGCCCTGACGCCAGCCGGACAGAGCTACGCCCAGTTCTTCACGAAGAAGCGTGACGAGAGCTCAGATCCGACGACTCAGCAGATCTCGGACATGCAGTGGATTCTCTCGGATGGCACCAGTCTCACCAAGGACTACCAGTCCTCTGACGTGACGATGCGCCCGCTCATGAACATCATGAACAACCTTTCGCAGGCGTATCAGGACTACTCAAGGAACAAGTCAAGGTACCAGTCGGATCTCTCGCTCGACCTACTCCGACTGGACGTGCGCCTGCGGGACGTGCAGTCCAACAGCACTATTCGCGACGACAAGGACTTCCTCACGACGCTCCACTGAGTGCGGCGAGGAAGTGTCGCACCCTGCTACCTGGATTGAGCCGGAAAGGAAAACAGCATGGCCGCCGACCAACCGAATCGGAGCTCCAAGAAGGGGACGACGAAGGACCAGCCGGACGCGTCGGTGAGTCAGCGGATGCCCCGGCAGGGTCGCGGGACCAAGAGCCTCGGCCATAAGGAGGACGTCGAGAAGCCTCCTTCGGGTAAGACCACCGTGCTCAAGCAGTTCCCGGGACGGGAAGCTGATTCTTCCGGTCCTTCCGGCCCATCGGGCACGGCGAACACCGCGCCGAAGATGTCGGAGGCTGGGTCGAAGATACCGGACAGCGCAGGCACCGCAGGTAGGACAGCCGGGGGGACAAAGGCCGGGGGGACGAAGGCCGAGGCAACGAAGGCCGGGGCGACGAAGGCCGGGGGCACGAAGGCCGAGGCAACGAAGGCCGGGGGCACGAAGGCCGGGGGGACAAAGGCCGAGGCAACGAAGGCCGGGGGGACGAATACCGAGGCCGCGAATCCCGGGGCCGCGAATCCCGAGGCGACAAAGGCCGAGGCGACGAAGGCCGGGGGGACAAAGGCCGAGGCCGCGAATCCCGAGGCGACAAAGGCCGGGGCCGCGAATGCCGGGGCGACGTTCAAGCAGGGTATGAACGGCGTCGCCGGGAACCTGGCTGGAGGCGCTACCCAGAAGGCAATCGAAGGAGACGGCAGCAGCGCGACCCGTCGCAACGTCGGGCGTTACGCGGGAGCCGCTGTCTCCGGTGCCGTGGCCGGCGCACAGGCTGGCGGGCTTCCGGGAGCCGCCGTTGGCGCAGCGAAGAACGTCGCTGTCGAGGGGGCCCAGGACGCGGTCAAGGGCGCGTCCAAGGCCACCGGCGGCAGCCCGGACGCCAAGTCGGCCGACCAGCGCGAGCTGGGTGTCGGCGGCACGGGCTACGAGCGCGGTGCGACGAAGGACGGCGAGGGCCTGGGCTCGAAGGTGGCCAAGGGCGTCGCCGTCGGCGGTGGTGCGGCTGCTGCTCCGCCAGCAGTGGGCGTGATCATGGCTATGGCCTTACTGAACTGGCTCAAGTCCATGTTCTTCGCAGCCATGGCGATGGCCGTCAACGCCGGGAAGCTGCTGTGGACGCTCATTGTCAACATCGTTAAGGCGGTTGGTCATGCGATCGCTGCGCCGTTCATGGCGATCGGCAGCTTCATAGCCAAGGGGGCCGGCGCGGTCCTGGGCATCACCGTCACCGCGACGATGGCCCCTGTAGCGGCAGCGATGTCGGGTGCGGTCGCGGTGACTGCCACCGTGGCCCTGCTGGGCACGGTCTTGACCGGTGTCCTCAACTCGACGGCGTTGACCGAGGGCGGCATCAACGCGAACAGGGCGGCATGCGCCGTCAACGCGGGTGGCGTCGACGACGGTTCCGGTGCCACCGTCCCGGCGGGTGTGGAGAGGAACGCCAAGGAGGTCTACTCGGTACTCAGTAGTTGGGGGATGCCGAAGGCGAACATCGCGGGCATCCTCGGAAACTGGTCACAGGAGTCTGGGATCGACCCGACGAGTGTGCAGAACTTTCCGACGGGGACGTATGCCATGACCCCCGCGAAGGCCAGCGCCGCGCAGAACACGGACAACGGTATCGGCCTTGGGCAGTGGACGTTCGGCCGCAACACGCTCCTGCGCCAGTACACGCAGGGCAAGGGCGTCGACTGGTTCACGATCAAGGCCCAGTTGGCCTTCATGGTCGATGGTGACAACCCGGGCGACGTTGCGGTCTTCAAGGACATGCTCAGGAAGTCGCAGGGCTCGCCGCGTGCGGCAGCGCTGCACTTTCACGAGAACTGGGAGCGCTCCGCTGACGGCGCGGCCGGGATCGCTGCACGAGGCGACAAGGCCGAGATGTGGTTCGGCAAGATGAGCGGTTGGTCGGTCGACAGCTCGATCGTGGGTGGCGTCGAGGACATCGTCGGCGGGATCATCGAGAACATATCGAACGGGATCGACGCGATCCTGGGAAACTGCACCTCCACGGACGGCGGTTCCGTCTCGCCGAAGGACGGCGGGATGACGCAGGAGGAGGCCCAGGCCCTCGTCGACCTCTTCAACAAGGAGGGGGACAAGTTCCTCGACGGCCGGTACGGTCCGGGCGGCGGCCCTGGTTCCTGCGGCGACAACCACGCAATGAACTGCGTGAGCTTCTCGACCTACTTCGTGAACAAGTACACGACGTTCCAGGCCTACCCGTCCGGTGATGGCAAAGAGACGGCCTACACGATCGCGAGGGAGACCGGCAAGACGCTGCAGTCGACCCCTGCCCCCTACTCGGTCGGGTCCGGGCCGGGATCCACTCCCGTCGGCCACACCCTCGTGGTGCTCGGCGTCCAGGGGGACAAGGTCATCCTCGGTGAGGCCGGCTACTGCGCCTACATGGGCCGGGTCCGCGTCGCCAGCGCGGCGCAGATGGCTGCCCAGGGCTGGAAGTTCGTGGACATGTCGGATGCGATGCTCACCTCCGACAAGATCAAAGAGGCCTGATGCGCAGCATCTGACCTGGGGGGAAGAAGCCGGTGCTCGGCGATCCGGGCACCGGCTTCTTCGTGTCCGAGTCAGGTCCGCGCGCCGGTTCCACCTTCGATGTCCTTTCTGAATCGATTCAGACTCGGCCATGAATGGCTTTCGGTATAGGCTTGTTTCGTTTATGAGAACAATGCGGAGTGAGGAGCGTTCCGTGACGACAACCCCTGACGAGTCCGAGAGCACCGGAGCGGAGCAGGAGAGCGAGTCGATGCCCGAGGAGAAGCCCGCGGCATCGAAGACGCACACGAAGGTCACCGGAGTCGAGCTCGAAGAACGCTTCGCCGGCTGGATGACGCGCCAGCGCGAGAAGGGCCAGGCCCGCGCCCCAGCGGACAACGCGCGCCTGCTCCGGCGCGGCGTCACCGCGGTGATGAGTGCCGGGATCCTCGCCCTGGTCGTCGCTGCGGGCGTGACCGGCGAGAGCTTCAAGGCGACCACAGCGGACAACGAGGCCCGGATCGTCCGACTCAAGGAACAGTTGGACGATGCCCAGTCCACGCCCGTGAAGCCGGACGCCGGCGCGCAGCTGTCAAAGCTCGCCGAGGCGGCGGCCGCCGACGCGAAGAAGGTCGCGGCAGGTGAGCAGACCTTCGCCAGGTTGTACCACCGGGCCAGTGTCCAGCCCAGCCCGAACAACGGGGCTCCGAACCAGGCCACGCTGGAAATCGTCAAGCACCGACGGGACCTGGCGCCGCTGTTCGGCAAAGACTCCTTCCTCGTCAGTGACAAGGAGGCGTACAGCACCTCGTCACTGACGCCGTTCGATGCGACCACCGAGATCGATCCGCGCCACGCCTGGTACATCCGCTACGACGGCGAGAAAGCAGCTGACCCGCGCACGTACGCGTGGAAGACCGAGACGGTGACGCCCGATCTGAGCGTGAAGGGCGGCTCGGGCGCGACGAACCAGGCAAGGGTCGTCTGGCTGTGCCGGGATACGACGAGCGGCGAGGTGCTCGCCTGGGCGAGCGCGCGTTACGTGCGCAAAGGCACGGCGGGGGCCTTCGACCACTTGGCCCTCGTGGTAACCGCCGCTGGGGCCCCGTACGAGAACCCGGCGGTCAAGATGCCAGCCGGGTCCGGGGTACCCGAACTCAGCGGCACGGGGACAAAGCTCAGTGGCACGGGGACACAGGAGGGGAGCGGGAAGCGATGACGGAGCAGACGGCAGCACCCACGCGGCGGGGATTCTTCCGGCGCAACCTCTCGGTCCTGGGGACGGCAGCGGTCCTCGCGGTCGTCGCGACGGTTGGCGGAGTGACGTGGAGCAGCCAGCACGCGGCCACGGTTCAGCAGGAAGCCAAGATCAACGATGTCGAGGGGCATCTGGCGGCAGTCCAGAAGAGTCGCGCTGAGCAGGTGAACGCGGACGTTATGGCGGCCCTGGGTGTCAGCCAGAACCGGCTGAGCACCGACGGTGAGCGCATCAGGTCGCTGCTCTCGATGGTCTTCACGTGGGACTCGGGGCAGAGCTACGAGGCTGCGCGCGAGAGCCTGAAGAGTCGGTTCGGCCTCACCGAGAACGAGATGTTCCTGAAGTCGTTCATGCCCCCGTCGAGGTTCAACGAGGATTCCCAAGGGCGGCGTTACCACTA
Organism: Streptomyces sp. H27-H1; assembly: GCF_026627445.1. GTDB lineage: Bacteria > Actinomycetota > Actinomycetes > Streptomycetales > Streptomycetaceae > Streptomyces. The sequence goes on along the minus strand of NZ_JAPNLJ010000027.1, from coordinate 33,792 downwards.
CATCGACGCGGCCGGCCTGAACTCGGCCCTCGGCGTGGATCCGGACATAGAGGTCATCGACGCCAAGGCGGGCGTCTACACCTACGCCGTCCTTGCCGACGTCGAGGTCACCTCCGACGCGACGTCCCAGAACAAGGCGAGCAAAGCCAGTGTCACGGCGTACCGGCGCGCGCTGCTCTTCGTCACGGTCGACGCCCAGGGCGAGGTCTCGAACCTCTCCGGCGTGCCAGCGAGCGGCGAGACTCGCCATTCCAAATGACGCACACTCCCTTTCAACTCGCCTCGCTGATAGAGTCATACTGATATTCGAGTAGAACGGCGAGTTGAGGGCTAATGGCGTCGACACAGACCGAGGAGTCGAGCGGGTCCGCGGTACGCAAGACGCGCTTCGTCGCGACGTCCGGGTCCTCGCAGGAGGACCCGGACACTCCTGAGCGCATGGAGCCCGCGGGCAGCCTGCGCAAGCCCCATCTTGCGGCCGGCCTGAGCATGGGTGTGGGCGCACTGCTGTGCTTCGTACTCTCCGCAGGAACCTCCGACGGCCAGAGCGCGGTGCGCGGTACGGCTGTACCGAAGATGTCCTCTCTGCAGGAGCAGATCAGGATCACCAAGGCGAAGACTGCGGCGCTACCCAAGGCCGACGACGCCGAGCGTGGTCTGACCGCGGCCCTGACGGCGGCTGGTCAGGTCGCGAAGCTGCAGGACGACTACCGCTACCTGACGCCCAACGTGGCGGCAGACGGCGGCAAGCTCGACGCGGCGACGTCTCAGTCGACGCTACGCAATCTCATCCCCTACTTCGCCCCCTCGGTACACCAGGGGGACCTGGGCCCGTGGTACCTGCTCGCCGGCGACAAGGACGTACCAGCCGGCGTCGGGATCCCGATGGGCTTCAACTCCGGCTTTGAGTGGGCCGTCCAGGTGCCTTACCTGGTCAACGACGACGGCACCATCGCGGTGACCTGGCTGGCGATGGAGACCAGGACCGGTACGGGCGGGAAGCCGGCGGTGCTGGCCTGGGCCCGCGCCGACTACGACCTGGTCCGCAACGCGTTCGTGAACATCCAGACCGGTACAACGGCCACGGGCGAGGCTCTGGAGCAGGAGGTGGAGGCACCGTGACGGAGGAGATCAAGGACAAGGTGCGCCTGCACGCCGGGAGGATCCTGCTCGGCGGCACCGGCGGGCTACTCGCGCTCTCGGTGGTCGCACTCGGAGCCAGCCTGCTCGGCGACGGTCCGGCTGCGTCGGACATCCAGGACGACGCGGTTGTTCAGAAGCTCGAAGGCAACCTCAGCAACGCCCAGACCGAGCTCGCAGCACAGCACACGGCGCTGTTGGCCCAGCTGCCGGGCGTGGACATCGAGCGGGTGAACCGTGACAGGACGACGGGTCGGTCCCTTCTGCTCAGTCTCACGGACAGCTCGGCGTCGAGCCGGACCGTCAAGGAGCAGCAGGCACTACTCGACACGCGCTACGGCTTCCTCGACCACGAGTCCCGGGTACTGACCGAGTTCGTGCCGGAGTGGATGACTGCGACCGGAGCCACGAAGGGCGCCGGGACGACGTACGCGCTTGCTGATCTGGACGTTCATGTGAGTCGGGTGCAGGGCCTGAACTACTCCTACACGGGGGTGGCCCGGCTCGATCCGGTCCGCGCTGGACCGGATCAGAGCAGCGCTGCCAAGAGCGAGTTCGTGGTCCTCACTTACTCCACCTCCCAGGACGGCACGGCGACGTCGTTGGACGCCTATCGGGCCTCCGGCAAGACCCGCGACGCCCTCGTCGGCACCAGCTCCCCGAAACGGTGAGCGAAGCGCCCACCGTTTCGGCACGCACCCCAGAAGACCCCTACGAGACGTAAGGACACGAACATGTCGACTCAGGCCCTGGAGAAAACCGAGACGACTGTCCCGACGAGCACGGCCGCGGCGGCGAGGAAGACCACGGCGACACCTGAGAAGGAGCACGAGGATTCGAAGCTGCGCACCGGATGGCGGCGCCTGGCTCCGAAGAATCAGGCCGGTAGGTTCTCCGTCGTGGTGTGGGCGGGGTTCTTCCGGGCCGTCGTCCTTCTCGCCGACTACCTGCTGGCATTCATCACGGCCGTGGTCATCCTCCCGCTGCTGGGCGCATGGCTGCACCAGCGGTCGGGCGCATCCCAGGGTGCGCTCAGCGCGGATGGAACCATCGCCATGTGGCTGATGCCGCTCCTCTTCCTGGTCGCACTGCTCGCCGCGGGCGAGATCGCCGTGATGCGCGGCATGTGGCGCTGGGCAACACGGATGATCGCGAAGATCCAGGACGCCCAGGGCGAGGCAACCGGGGCCGACATCGCACCGAAGTCCACGACCAGGACCGCCAACCAGAGCAAGACCAACCGGAAGAGGAGCAAGTGATGCGTACCGCAGGACTGACGATGAACGACGTATGGGCCCACCGTGTCCTGCGTGAACGAGGAGTGGAGACGTACCGGCTGGAGGGGGTGGCCGCCGAGCTCGGCGTCATGGTCGAATCGCTCGACCTCAAGCATCGGGGCGCGAAGGAGAACTATCGTCCGTATCTGCACATAAGGGGCGAGCTGCGCTCGGTCACCCCGGCCGAGGCCCTGCCGTTCGGTATCTCCCAGGTGACCTACTCCCCCGGCCAGGGCGAGAAGGTGGATGCCTTCTACGAGTTCGACGACCAGCAGCTGGTGGCACTGGCCGGCAAGGGGTACTTCACGAGTGGCTTCACCGCGCCCGAGCAGGTCACGGGGATCGAGTGGGAACTGCCGGCCACGGTGGACATGCTTGTCCTCGCTCCGTCGGAGGTGCAGACCGAAGGCGATGTGCCCGTGGTCTTCACCCAGGTCCACGGCATCGGGGGCTTGGAGATCGATCTCGAGTCCAGCGGCTATGACCTCGCCGGCTACTTCGCCGACCACTCCAAGAACGGCGTCCCGCAGGCCGAGGCCGTAGTCGATGCACGTGGGCTGAAGTCGCGCTCGGACGCCATCAACCCGCTGTTCACCGAGGGCGAGCTGGGCCTGGACACCGAGGTCAAGCACGTCGTCGGAGCGCCCGTGCCTGAGGCGGCGCCGGTCGATGACGGCATGAACGCACGCTTGCGGCAGATCGAGGCGGAGATCGCCGCCGAACGGGAGCAGCACAAGACCGAGCGTGCGAGCACCGAGGGCACCACGGAGAACCTCTACCGGGAGCGCGTGGCTGCACCACTGCAGAGGGCTGAAGAGCAGCAGGTGCCAGCCGCTTCCTCGGTCCCGACCCGTGAGGCACAGCGCGACCTGAACCTGGATCCCGATCTGGAGGCGGAGGAGCAGGAGACACGCCGACGTGAGGTCAAGCCCGTCCCGAGCCTGGACGAGCGCAAGCTCCAGGTGGCCCAGCGTGCGGCCGATCTGGACTTCGGCGTTGACCACGAGCAGGGCTTGGGCTCCTGAGGACGGATCAGGCACGGCGTGCGCGGCCCCGGGTGCTGGCGGACAGCAGCCGGGGCCGTAGTGCATCGGTAGCGAGAGAGGAAGGAGAGCGACGATGGGCCTGAAGCAGGACATCGTGATCGTGAATGAGTTCAGCGTGCCGCTGCCCGGCGGCAAGGGATCGCGCGGCGCGACGCCGGGCGACTACGTCACCCGGTACATGGCCCGCGCGCAGGCGACGGAGTCTCTGGCTCCGATCCAGCGTCTGCGCACCGACGACTTCATCCTGCGCTACACGGCGCGGCAGGCCGCCGTCGAGCGCGTCGGCATCTCGCGGGGTGCGACGAAGCACGAGATGCGCCAGGCTCAAGGCGACGGCGGCGTGGCTTTCGGCTACGGCTCGGTCTCGCTCTCGGACGAACAGCTCAAGGCGGCCAGCAAAGACATCCAGCGCTACTTCGACGCGGGGCACACCGTGTTGAAGACCGTGCTGTCCTTCGACGAGGAGTACCTGCGGAAGCAAAAGATCATCGACGATGACTTCCGCTGCGAAGCCCGCGGTGACTACCGCGGCCACATCGATCAGATGAAGCTGCGCATGGCGGTCATGTACGGCCTGGAGCGGATGAGCTCGGGCGCCAGCGGCTTCGACGACCTGCGGTACGTGGGGGTCATCCAGGTCGACACCGAGCATGTGCACTGCCACCTGGCCATGGTCGACGGCGGCCGGGGACAGGTGACGAAGAACGGCACACAGCGCGGCAAGCTACTGGACCGGCACAAGTCCCGGCTCCGCCGCGGCGTCGATGCCTGGCTCGACGAGAAGCAGGCGGTGGCTCACCTCTCCAGCGCCGTCGGCTACGAGCGGCGCAACGTCACCACCTTCATCAAGCGGTGGGCGCACGAGCGAATCCGTGCCGAGTCCCTGCCGCAGTTTCTGCTCGCCTGCCTGCCTGGGGACCGTACGCTTTGGCGCGCCGGCTCGAACGACGCTCGCATGCGCAAGGCGAACCAGCTGGTGACCGAGCTCGTGGAGGAGCAGCTCGAACGTGCTGGGTCCCCGATGCCGGAGGCCATGGAGCGCATCGTCGACTACGCCAACGAGCGCCGCGCGAAGGAGTCTCTGAGCACGGAGGAATGGCAGAGGCTGGTCGAGCAGGGACGTACGCAGATCACGGAGCGCGCCGTCAACGGCATCTATCAGATGCTGCGAGCCATGCAGGAGTCGGAACTGCGAGTGCGCACGCCGATGCTCGAAGTCATGGGGATGGACTATCAGCAGATGGCGGCGCTGGCTGCAGATCGTCAGGTGGACCACGAGAACACGGAAGCTGATCTGGTCTCCTTCGGCTTCCGGCTGCGCAGCTACGCCTCACGTCTGCGGCATCACCGGGAGAAGGTCGGGGTCTATCGCGATCTCGCTCACCAGTGGGAACAGGCTGAGAAGGCCGGTGCTGCCGCCGAGGATTCGCGCCCGCTCTACGCCTTCTATCGCTTCGAGCAGGACTACCACCGGAGGCTGATGAGCAAGTACCGGCACTTCCTGCCCTTTGTCGGGGATGCAGGCGCATGGCACAAGCAGCAGCAGGACGTGGCGGCTTACGGCCAGCGGCTGCTTTCGCTCATGGCCCTGCGCGCGGATGCCTCTCTGCAGCGGATGAAAGACTCCGAGGAGGCCGAGGATCTGGGCCGGACAATCTACGATCAGCCCGGCGGCAGGCTCCTGACCGAGGGCGAGCGCGGCCGGGCGGTGCTGGACTCGCGCATTCGGACGGTGAAGCAGTCCTATGACCAGAAGCTGGACGGCCTCCGGGCCGATCTCGCTTCCTCCGGCCTGGTGCTGCGCGTGGGGTCGAGCGCCGAGGATCGGGCGAGTACGGAGACCGCCGCTGTCAGCACGGACTTCAAGGTCGTCGTCGGTGCCGCGTATGACTTCGACGAGGTCAAGGGCTTGGATCTACACCACCTGGGCTACGACTTCGTCACCGACGTCCACATCGGGCCGCGCGCACACCAGGCCTTCGTCGAGACGGCCAGGGATCGCCGACGGCTGCTGCTGGCGGCGATGGACTACCTGGACCAGTCCGGTCAGGCAGAGGCAATTCCCGATCTGCCGGTGAACGATGTCGCGGCGATGACACGGGTCTCCCGGGAGCTGACGCCTCAGCAGACGGGACCGGGGTCCGGCTCGCTCGTGTTGCGTTCCCGAATCGCGGAGCTGCGCGCCGGGCGCGAGCAGGCCGAGCGGATGCGGCAATCCAAGGCTTCCTCGCTGGATGCCGGCCTCGTCGTGCGGGTCCAGGCCCAAGTCGATCAGGCTGTGACCACTCCAGATGCCGAGATGGCATTGAACTCGCATCAGCCGTCCATCTAATCCGTTTTGAGTCCAACGACTTGCCAGATGACAGTCAGAACAAGTGAGGGGAAGAGATCATGGCACTTCTCAAGGGCAGGGGCGCGATGACCGGAGTCAACCTCATCGCGATAGTCCGCAAGAAGGGCTTCACCAGGGATGGCAAGTCCCGGTACGCCGACATCCAGCTTGACGCTCGAGATCTGCGCGGCCCGCATCAGACGAACCTGCATCTGAAGTCCGATCGGGTTCGGGGTGAGGACGGCAAGGCCCGCTACAACAACGGCGCCCCGTACTCCATCAGTCAGATGGAGGAGATCACCAAGGCCGCGGGGTCGAACACCGAGCCGATCCTGGACGAGGACGGCAACGAGGTCGGCACCGTCTACGGCTTCAAGGGCAATGTGATGCCCTCGACGCGCGGCACCGGCCTGGTGGTCAACACCAAGTCCGTCGAGGCCTCCGAGTTCGAGGTCGACAGCACAACGCTGGACAACCAACTCACCTCCATGCGCGCAGCCCGCAGGGCCGAGGCCGCGGCCAAGGAGTCACAGGCTCAGGCTTCGGCCCCCGAGACCGAGTGGGAGCAGGCACCCGAGGTCGAGGTCGACCAGCCGACGGCCGGCTGAGACCAAGGTCGAGCCTTACGCGAAAGGCCCCTGGAATGACATCCAGGGGCCTTTAGACTGCGCGGGACACGAGCGGGATAGGGCAACAGACCATGACGGATTCGCTGGACCGCTACCACGGGGCGCCTACCTGCCGGCCAGCTCTGCACGACGTACGGCTACGAGATGTGGAGCACTAATCGCGCGGCCGCCGGGTTCTGACCCAAAGATCCAGCCAGTGAGCGTGCCCTTCCCGCTCACCATCACGCGCCCTATCAAGTACGACTCATGATAGGTTTCGACTGATATTGCAGTTGCATCAACAGTCCTATCGAGAGGTCTTGTGTGGCATGTTTCAAGAGGTGCAGCTCAACGAGCGCTACCGGCTCCTGTCCAAGCTCTCGGAGCCGCTGAAGAAGGCCGAGCGCGACATCGTCGGCCGCGAGCACGAGACGACACAGCTGCTGGCCTCGATGAGCCGTCCCGAGCTGTGCAACGCGCTCCTGTTGGCCGAGGCCGGCACGGGCAAGACGGCCCTGGTCCAGGCCACGATGCTGGTGGACAAGGACCGCCTCTACCTGGAGGTGGACCCGGCGCGCATGATCTCCGAGGCGGGCACCGCCGAGAACATGGCCGCGATCCTCAAGGGGTTCTTCGACGAGGCCGAGGACTTCGTCAAAAACGAGAGGCACGAACTGGTCCTCTTCATCGACGAGTTCCATCAGGTCGTTCAGCTCTCCGACGCCGCCGTCGAGGCGATCAAGCCGGTCCTCGCCGCATCGGGAACCCGCGGCATCAGGATCATCGCGGCGACAACCTACGAGGAGTTCCACAAGCACATCTCGCCGAACCAGCCGCTCGTCGAGCGACTGCAACGCATCAACCTGAACCCGCCCGGCCAGTCGACGACCATCAAGATCCTGCAGGGCATGGCCGAACGATACGGGGTGGCTGACGAGTTCTACGACGACCACATCTTCCGGCAGATCTACGAGTACACCCAGCGCTACATGCCGGCCAGCGCTCAACCGCGCAAGTCGATCCTCGTGCTCGACTCCATGGTCGGCTGGTCTCGCCTGACGCACCGGCCGATGGACCGGGACATGCTCTCGGACGTGCTCATGGAGACCCTGAACGTCAACGTGGCCTTCAAGGTCGACGGCGCGAAGATCAAGAAGCAGCTGGACGAGAAGGTGTTCAGCCAGGACTGGGCGACCAGCGCGGTGGCACGTCGCCTACAGCTGGCGGTGGCGGACCTCAACGACAAGGGAAAGCCGATGGCGAGCCTGCTGTTCACGGGCTCCACCGGTGTCGGCAAGACCGAACTCACCAAGCAGCTGGCGAAGCTGCTGTTCGGCGATGACCAGCGGCACCTGATCCGTTTCGACATGACGGAGTACGCCGAGGACTCGTCATTCGCGGCCTTCCGCTCCGAACTCACCAAGCGGGTGTGGGACCTCTCCCACGCCGTGCTGCTTTTCGACGAGGTCGAGAAGGCCTCGGCGATGGTCACGCGCGTGCTACTACAGGTGCTCGACGACGGCCGGCTCAACGACGACAACAACCGCGAAGTGAGCTTCCTCAACACGTACATCGTTCTGACGACGAACGCCGGCACGGAGATCTACAAGAGCATCTCGCAGTACGCCGCCGACGACACCGGCTCGGGCAAACAGCTGATGGAGTACGAGAAGCTGATCCGCCGCTCCATCTCCTCGACGACAGGCGACAACCGGTTCCCGCCCGAGCTGCTGGGCCGCATCGACGCGATCGTACCCTTCCAGCCGCTGTCGCTGCCGACGCAGCAGAAGATCGTACGGAAGAAGCTGCGGCAGATGGTGCAGGAGGTGTTCATCAAGCACAACGTGCGGGTCGACGTCGATGCGAGGGTCCTGCAGTACCTCATCGAGGACAAGGGTGACACCGACTCCGATGCCGGCGGCGCGCGTGCGGCCGTGGCGAGGCTGACCGACGAGGTCACCACCGCGGTGGCGACCTTCCTCAACGAGCACCCCTCAGAGCGACGGATCCGCATCGACGTCGTCGGCGACTTGGTCAGCGACGACAAAAACCTACTGAGTTCCGATGCCTACATCGAGGTCAGTGCGGTGCGATGAGTCGGTCAAGGCCGGGGAGACCCAGTCGATCGACTAGCGAGTCGATAACCCTTAGGCGTCTTATAGTTGCTTACTCCGACAAGGCGACGATAGGATGCTCATAAATCAGGCGGACTGTGTTCTTTGGGCGAAGGGATCGGCGTCAATGGGCATGCTGGGAGCGGCGGCGGTCCGCCGGAAGAAGGAACGGAAGAAGAAGCACGACGAGCTTCTGGCCTCCGTGGTGAGAGAGACGGCGATCCCGGCAGCGGTCGAGTTGCTGCGGTCGAACACTCCGTTCGTCTTTCCCAGCGGCACGGCCTGGGTGATGCTCGTGCTTGCGGCCGACGAGATCGGCGGCTTGAGCAAACGGCACGGCCGGGACGAGGCGAAGGGCTCGATCATCGAGCTCATCAGCTCCGACCAGATCCGCACGGTGGCCACGGCGGAGATGATCGAAGAGGAGGTCTTCGGCATCATCCCCACCGACGAGACCCTCGCGCGCATGGAGGAGTACTCACTCCTCACCGGTGCCACCTACGCCTGGGCTGTCGTGTGGCAGAAGCCCGGCGGCGAAATGCTCGTCGATCTGGTGAACGATGCGACCTTCGCGGAGGCGCGCTTCGTCGCTGCCGGTACCACGAGCCTCGAAGAAGCCGTGGGTAAGAAGGCGTGGGAAGAGCACAGCGGCCTGGTCGCCGGAGCCGGGACCGCCGGCCCCGCCCCGGCGGTCCTCTGGGAGGACGAGGGGGATGCGATCTTCGATGAGATCCCCGGTGGCGAGGGGGCTGACGAGGGCCTGGACGACGAGTCGCGTTTCAGCGACGTCGTCGACGATGAAGGGGCGGACACGCCCGTGTTCGACGGGGACGACGTGGGCACCGCTTCGGTCGAGTCATGGCCGGACCACGACGGCGACGAGGTGGCCCTCTACGAGGGCTTCGACGAGACCGACGCCGGCTACGGCGTCGAAGGCGACCACCAGGAGGCCGACGACGCTGTGCTGCTGGCCGATCAGGCCCAGGTGCGCGATGTCATCGCCCGCCGGTTCCTCTCCGAGGAGCTGGACCTGGACGTCCGGCTCGATGAGTTCAACGCGACCTTCGCCATCGGCGCACCGGTCGTACAGATCGCCGTGCCCGAGGGAGCGACCGAGTGGCTCGGGGACCAGGTCGCCCAGCTCAACCGGCAGGCCAACGCAGACTTGATGCAGCTCCGTTCCGCGCACGAGGTTGAGCTGCGTGCGCTCTACGTCAACCTTATGTCGGCGCACACCGAGCAGGTCATCCGTGCGGTGGCCACCGACCGCGAGGGCTCCCGGTACAAGCTGTTGAAGGACGCGGCTGAGGCTGAGTACCAGCAGCGGCAGACAGAGAGGGAGGAAAAGATCCGAGCCCGCCGGGCGGAGATCGCCAAGGACTACGAAGCGCAGGCCGCCAAGGTGGCCCAGCAGGCGGCGCTCTCGGCGGAGATGCAGTACAAGGAGCGCAACCGCTCGCGGATGGAGCGCGAACAGATTGACTCCGTCGCCGAGATCGAGCGGGACATCGGGGATACCCACGCGCACAACCAGCAGGAAATCCTGCGGGTCCGGCGGTCGGACGCAACGCTGAAGATGCAGACCGGGCAGACGCGGATATTCGAGGTGCTGGCCGAACGGCAGTCGGAGTACCTGGCGGCCGAGGAAGAGCGCCTGAACCGGTGGAAGTCCGAGATCCAGCGAATCGTCGACGACAACCGCAAGGCCGACATCGCCCAGTACGAGGCGCTGGCCGAGCACCAGCGGACCACGGACGAGATCGGCCTCCTGCGCCGGGAACAGCGTGACCTCCTGGAGTCGGTGCGCTCCGAGCACGCCGACCGGATCCGCCGAATGGAGGACGAGCTCGACCGCAACCGCAAGGACGCCATCATCCAGATGACGACTCGCGACGCCAACTGGCAGCACAACCTCGACCTGGAGAAAGAGAAGACCAACTCCCAGGTGACGCGGGTCACCGACCTGCTCAAGCAGCTGTCGACGGTCGAGGATTCAGTCGCCAAGCGGTACGAAGCACGCCTGACGGAGATCCAGGCCGACAAGGAGTCCTACGCCAACGAGATGGCGCGGGCTTCCGAGATGCAGAGCCGCTCGAACAAGATCCTCGTCGTCATGATCGTCACGCTCTCGCTCCTGATGGGCGTGGCCGGCTTCATCGTCGGGGTGGTCTTGATCCGTTGAGCGATCCGGTCATGACCGACGGGGTGATCTGACGGCGCATGGGACGGGTTCCCCCTGCGCCGTCGTCGTCTGCGCAGACGGGCGCACTGGACAGCGGGACAGCGGGACAGTGAAATGAGCGAGGCTCGGGAGTAAGGGAATCACGATGGCCACGAGCAGGCGGAAGGCGGCACGGCCGAAGGCGAACAGCTGGGAGAAGATCTCGGCGCGGACGCCCGGCGAGACGCTGACGAACCGAGACGTCTACGACAACCAGCAACTGGACCGCAGCAAGTTCCTGACCCTGAGGTCGACCAGACCGGGCATCGTCGTCGCGGTGATCACCGGAGTGCTGGTGACGGTCGTTGCCTGGGGCCTCTACTCGCTCATCGCCACAGCGGTGCTCTCGGTGGGCGTGTCCATGGGCTCGGGTGTGTCCGGCAGCGGCAGCGGCAAACCGAGTGCGTATTACGTTCAGGAGACCGCGACGGGTGCGGGCGGCTCGGTCGTGAAGTGTTACCGGCCCCTGACCAAGGACGGCAACCCAGACGTGAAGGCGAAGTGCCACTCCAGCGCTGACGCTGTTCCGGTCCCCATCTGGTACACCGCGGCGAAGGACGACGAGCTCAGCGCCGACAGGCCGGCTGAGCCCGAGAAGAGCGCGACGACGGTCGGAGAGCAGCTGGCCGACGTCTCGGGGTTCAAGCTCTTCATCACGCTCGGCTCGGGTCTGATGGTCGCCCTCGCCATCGGCACGTGGTTCTCGCGGAGGGTCGCCGCGGCGAACCTGATGAACACCACGAGCGACATCAACCAGTACCAGAACGACCAGCACATCGCTCTGCCGGAAGAGATCCAGCAGAACTACGACTGGTTCCCCGACGCCGGCGCTCACTCGAGCGTGCAGGTCAGCTCGATGCTCAGTCACATGATGCTCAGGCAGAAGGGTCTGGGCACCGTCGAGGTCGCCCAGCGCGCCAAGAAGGACGTCATCGATGAGGAGGGGAACCTCGACTATTGCGCCGGCGAGGTCATGGACGACGACGAAGGCAGTCCGCTGACGCAGACCCTGCCGATCATCGACGAAGGCTTCGGCGACGAGCTGTTCGAGGCTTCCGGCCTCCCCGATGACAAGACCCTGCGGCAGAAGTACGACACCACTCGCATCCCGTACAACCCTGACGGCAAGAACCGGGACAAACTCGGCTTCGGATCGGACAGGTACAAGACCGTCGCCGCCCTGATCAAGGAGGACTGGACGTTCCCGGCGTACGAGGTCCAGCGCCCCGCCGGGGCGTACGTAGTCGATACCGCGCCGGTGAACACGATGGTTCTGGCCATTACCCGAGCCGGTAAGGGCCAGACGTACATCGAGCCGGTCATCGACATGTGGTCGCGAGAGAAGAAGCCCTCGAACATGGTCATCAACGACCCCAAGGGCGAGCTGTTGGTGAAGAACTACGTACCCCTGGTCACACGCGGGTTCGAACCGGTGCAGTTCAACCTGATCAACTCCATGAAGACCGACATCTACAACCCCCTGGGGCTGGCAGCCGACGCAGCGCGTGAAGGCAACTTCACCAAGTGCGCACTGTACGTGGAGAACATCGCCGGGATCTTCTTTCCGCTCGACGGCGGCGAGGACCCGGTCTGGCCCAACGCCGCCAACAACGCCTTCAAGCGCGCGGCCTACGGACTCATCGACTTCTACCTGGAGGAGGAACGGGAGCTGCGCAGCGCCGCAGCCGTGCTCAACATGGACCCGGCGCTGCTCGAGCAGAAGCTCGATGACCTCTGGGGCAAGGTCACGCTCTACAACTGCTACCAGCTCTTCGTGCAGATGAGCTCGAAGAAGATCAAGAATCCTGAGGCCCAACTGGAGAAGCGGGTCAAGACCGGCGAGTTCGAGAACAACGGGGACGCCCTGGCCGAGGAGCAGGAGAGGGCTGCGGCCCAGGCCTTCATGTGGGAAGGCAAGGCCGATCAGGACATGCTCAGCCTGTACTTCAACGCGAGCGAAGAGCTGCCCCGCAACAACATGCGCACGATGGTGGGCAACGCCCACAACGCGCTGCGCTCGATGGCCGGGGCGGAGAAGATGCTCGCCTCGGTATACGGCATCGCGATCACCGCCATGTCGTTCTTCACCGACCCCACGATCTCGACGCTGACCTCGGGCAAGCCGTCGCAGAACACCGACCTGGCCGGCCTGAGCTTCCCGCGTCGCCTCGGCGTGCGCTTCGCGCCGAACTACGTCAAGCGCGACCACCTCGTCGGCCAGCAGGCCGTGTGGTCGGCCTACGCGGACCCCATGTTCACCAAGAGCCTCGGCGAGGACTTCGAGCACGAGGAGATCGTCGGCCGCGAAGGTTGGGCCCGGTACAACTTCAAGGGCAAGTTCCCTGACGCCGAAGCCTGGCTCAAGCTGGAGCTGGTCAACCCACAGACGAAGATGCTGGTGCGCACCTTCTACTTCAGCTTCACGAAGACCCACCAGGTCTCGCTCAACGGCCGGCACTACGTGGTCGAGCCGGTGACGGGCAAGAAGATCGTGAAGAACGGCGTGCTGCGTGAGCTGAAGCCGGTGCGTGAGGGTGGCACTCGGGACGGGAAGATCCTGTCCTTCCAGGCCGGGGACACGCTCTACCCGGACACGCGACTCGACTTCTCCGGTGGCGGCAACCCGGAGAAGGTCTCGTATCAGGCACGGGCGGTCACGCAGAAGCTGTCTCGCTACTCGGAGTCCCCGAAGGCGCTGTTCCTAGTGACTCCGCCTCACCTGATGAAGTACGCGAAACTGATCCTGATCTTGGTCAAGCAGCTGTTCGACGTGAGCGCCGACCAGGCGTACATGACGAAGTCGAACCAGAAGCCGCTCTACCGCACGCGGTTCATGCTCGACGAGCTCGGCAACCTGCAGTCGGAGGGCAAGGGCATCGACGGCTTCGCGACGATGCTCTCCATCGGCCTGGGCCAGGAGCAGCAGTTCACGCTCATCCTGCAGACCCTGCAGCAACTGCGCGACGTCTACGGCGAGAGCGTCGACAAGATCGTGCAGGGCAACACCTCGAACATCGTCTTCTTGAAGTCCACGGACGACTCGATGATCGAGACGCTGGAGAAGATGAGCGGCAAGACTCACCGGTCGTACAGGGACAGCAAGCAGATCAGCCAGGATCTCGACAAGGTCATCGGCGGCAAGACCGAGGGCCGGGTCTCCTACACGATGAGCACCAAGGAAGAGCCGCTGATCAGCTACAACGACATGGCCTTCCTCTCTCCGCGCAACTCGATCGTCTTCCGGGCCGGCGATGCGCCGATCTGGAACCGCAACCAGACGATCCTGCCGATGTCGTTCCGGCTACTGGGGAACACGATCAAGCACCCGGGGCACACGTACTCGCTGCAGACGATCCCCACGCTGTCCAGTGCCATGGACTTCGACGTGCGGATGAATCAGCCGGACTTCGTGAAGATGCTGGACAAGCGCATGCGGCAGGCGGTCAAGGCCGCGGACGCGAAGGCGCAGTACAAGGAGATCTACGGCTACCAGGAGGTCGACATCGAGCGCCTGGACCCGGATGTCTACGCCGACGAGGTCATGGAGGTCATCACGACGATGACCACGGTCGGCAAGCGCCAGGACCCCAACGCTCCGGTGGTCGTCGACCCCGACGAGTACGAGGGGATGAGCATGTTCGACGAGGACCAGTTCATCGAGAACGTCGAGGTCGGGGTCGCAGTCGCCGAGAGTCAGGCGCTCAGCGTCGAGCGGCGGCGTCTGCTCTACGCCGAGGGGACGATCAGCAAGGAGATGCTGGTCAATCCCGACGGCTCGGCAAAGGTCAAGAGCCTGGACATCGAGATCGGTGAGGCTTACAAGTCCGCGCAGACCGAGTTGGAACAGGATCGCGAGCACTTCTCGGTCGGCGGCGACGGCGAACTGCGCAGCGCCGATGGGTCTCAGACCTACATCAGCCAGATCCGCTCGGACGCATACGCCAATGCCGCCCGCCGGATCAACGGCCACGTGAACGACAAGGACTCGCGGGTGTTCGCGGAGGAGGACGTCACCGAGGAGGACCTGAAGTCGCTGGCGACGGTGAGGGTCTACTCGGCCTTCTACCAGTACCTGGCCTCGCTGCCGAGCTGGGAGGTGCTGGCCGACGGCCGGTTCGACAGGGCGATGGCCATCGAGATGAACTCGAAGTAGCTGACGGCCGCTTGGGGTCGGACAAGGATCAGAACCAGTGCCGAGGCCATCTCTCACCTGAGAGAGATGGCCTCGGCACTGACCTTTCAAATAGCCCCCAACTCTCTTTCGATAGGCAATGTAGGCTCTATGCAAACCGAAGCGTCCACAGGGGGTTGATTGACCATGAAGAAGGCACGTGGACTGCGCAGGTACTTCTACGAGTACGTCTACTACAAGGCAGTCGAGCAGGCCCGGGCGCAGACCGGACAGGTCGTTCCGATCTCCCAGGCCAAGGCGATCCGCGCCCGAGTCGACGAGATCCTCGGCCGGCGGGGCACCGCACTGGCCGACCCGCGGCTGGGCATCCCGGACTGCCTCTCTGCCATCGACCAGGCGTTCGCGGAGAAAGTGTCCGGCTACGAGCCGCAGTTCGGTGATCGTTCCCCGCAGAACGAGCGCTATCAGCAGTCGCAGCGGGAGTTCACCCGCGTCACCGGTGTCGGTGCCCAGGTCGACCCGAAGTCGGCCGGGCTGCCGATCAGCCCCTATGACCCCGACTGGTCCGAACGCGCGACCGTGAAGCGCGCCGGGACCGCGCTGGTGTACCTGCCGGACGAGACGATCGGACGCGTGGCCGGCGGCGAGGTGGAGACCCTGGCCGATCCGCGGCGCGGAGACATGGTGCTCTGGCGCATCGGCGACGACGGCAGGCCGTTCGAGGCAGGCCGCGCGATGACGGACGACGACGCCGCTGGACTCACCGCGCTGATGGACAAGATGAGCCAGCGGGAGTACGACCAGGTGCGCGAGTGGGTCATCGACGGCGGCCGGGACCCGCAGACGAACCGCGTCGACCGCAACCGCTTCATGTCCCCGCGCGCCGTGGCGCGCTCGGCCGCTCTGCTCGAAGAGCTGAAGGCCCAGGGCGTGTCCTACGAGGTGATGCGCGACCGCGAGCCAGGTCAGATCAAGGCGAAGATCGCTGGGACCGGCATGGAGATCCGCCTCACCGACACGCGTCAGGAGCAGTACGCCGGAGCTCGGGTGTACGACAACGGCACCGTGCTGCGCTACTCGACGAACTACCGGGTTCCCGGCGGCGTGGCGGTCTACTCCCCCTCGCCGACGGAGGCTGTCCAACTACTGCGCTTCGCCCAGGGACATCGCGTCGAGCGTACGGATCTGCCGGGGCACGCAGCCGGCGAGACCGGCGCGACACACCAGGAGCGCGGCCGTGACCGCATGGTGGATGTGCCCGACAGCTACCACGTCGACCGTGAGTCGATGTTCGTGGTCGGCGACTACGTGGCCCCCGGTGAGTCCCGCCCTCGGCCCGGCTCGAAGGTGATGCTGCGCCGGGACGCGACGAACCGCTCACTGCCGCTCTTCTTCCTCGACACCGAGCCGGCCGAGGCTTATGTGAAGACCGCCGTCGAGAGCGCTCGGGAGAGCCTGCGGGCAGCCCTTGGCGTCGAGGATCTCATTGCTCGTGCCGAGACGGAGCTGGAGCGAACCGGCGGACGGCTGGATGCGATCGAACCGCCGGAGTACTCGGCTGACTCTCAGGTCGCTGCGATCCAGCGCTCGTACTGGGACGTGCTCACGGGCGCACGCAGCGAACTGCTGCGCCCGGGTGCGACTGAGGAGATGTACCAGGAAAGGCTGGAAGGGATCGGCGAGCTGCAGGCCGAGGAGGCGCCCGAGATGGGCAACCTTGTCTACGGCGGCACCGCCGTGGACAAGGTCCGACAGCACGCTGAGGACGTTCCCTTCGAACTCATCGGGACCTGGGAGGCGCAACCCCATGACGTCGACGGCGAGTGGGTCGATCAGCGCTTCAACCCGGAGCGGGTGGCGCTATACATGACCAGCCCCACCGGGCAGTGGTCGAACCTCGACAACCTCGCCTCAGCGCTTCGTCGTTGCGAGATCTCCCCTGACGAGATCATGGGCTCGACCTTCCAGACGACCCGGTTCAAGGACCGGCTCGTCCGCTTCGACGCCGAGCGTTCCGTGCCGATCGCCGACCACGGATCTGCGTTCATACGGCGTATCGGGGTCACCGTGCGTAAGAGCATCGAGCGCAACGCGGCGAAGGTCTCCGAGATCCTGGTCGACGAGCACGGCGTCATTCGCTGGAGTGGCGCGAAGCTTCTCCGTGGCGGCAAGGGAACTCCGATCTCGGGTGAGATAGGCCAGGTCTTCGATGTCGGCGGGTACGGCGAGATCACCACCGACTTCGCCAGCGGGCAGAACGCCCTCATCGTGCCCGGCTACGAGGCCACGATCACGGCCCAGACTCCGGGCGAGGCTCCGACCTCGGTCGAGGAGCGCACGCGCCTGCGCGGCTACGAGCAGCTCATGCACGAGCGCATCCAGTACCAGATCGCCGGTGACCTCATCACCGGGCGGAGCGAGACCGGCGAGCCCTCCTCGCTCAACACGGTCTACTCACAGCTGTATGGCACCAAGCACCCGATCGACTTCATCGAGCGGGCCACCACGTACCAGCGGGACGAGTCCACCGGCGAGATCAAGGCGCACCTGGAGGAGTGGACGGCAGCGATCCTGCAGACCGAGGCGCGCCGTGTGCGCTACTCCAACGAGATCAAGGCCGGCTCGACGGTCTACGCCGAGTACAGGTCCCAGCGGGACCGAACCGACCCGGCTGATGACAACCGCTTCGACGCCTGGCGGCTCACCGGCGGGCGGAACATGGCGGTGCTCACCGGCAAGGACCGGAACAACGTCGCCGCGCCCAGCGGCTACTTCGACCCGGTGATGACCGGAGGCGCGACCAACCAGGGCATCGTGCGGTACCTGACCACTCAGGCCCAGGTCGACAACGATGGTCGGATCGTGCCGGGCGACAAGAGCGTGGCCGGACAGCGTGCGCCGCTCATGGCCCTCCCCGAGCTCGAGACGCTGCGGTACGACCCGTTCGACCGTCAGCAGATGACGGCCTCGACGATCATGCAGTCCTCCGAGGTCACCGCGCCGGCGAAGACGGCGCTGATGACCTTCGGCGGCTGGACGGCTGATGACCCGATCGTGGTCTCGAAGGACTTCGCCGGGCGCCACCGCATCCGCGGGGCCGGCGGTCAGGAGCGCGCTCTCGTCGTGGGCGACAAGATCTCGGATCTGCACGGCAACAAGGGCGTGATCTCGCTGATCGTCGACCGGGACATGCCTATGCACGACGCGCGGCAGCAGACCGTCGTCGAAGAGGTCAACTGGTTCCGGGCCAACCCGGATCTGGACGTGGTGATGAGTCCGTTCAGTCTCATCTCCCGGCGCAACGCGGGCTCGGCGCGCGAGCTGATGAGCGGGAACGTCTCCGATCTGCGCTCGCCCGACGGAGAACTGCGGCCGAGCGCCCTGGGCGAGATGCGCTTCGTGGTCACCCATATGGCTGTCGACGAGAAGACGAAGATCTACGACGACGAGCAGGTGCGTGCCGGCAAGGGCCGTAAGGCTTCCTCTCAGCTGGCCTGGGCGCTGCAGTCTCAGGACTGCCCGGCGATCATGCGCGAGTTCTACGGCCACAACAGCGGGGCCGAGTCGAGCCTGCGCGAGTACCTCCTGGTATCCGGCCTGGACATGGACGCTGACGGCACGCTGCGCGTGATCGGCCAGGCTGAGGCGCTCACCGAGCGTCCCGAGCGTCGGTTCATCCCGATGCCCGACTTGCTGCGCACGCAGCCGCGCAAGGGGAGCCAGCTCCCGGGACTGAATACCATGGCGATGCGCAGGTCCTTCGGCGACCTCATCGGCGACCGCGGCGGCGTCATGGAGATCCCGTTCCCGCTCACGTATCCGACTGGTGAGCAGACCGAGGCGGTGGGCGCGGGCTCGTGGAAGCTGCCGGTGATGTCCTCGCATCTGCGCAGTGGTCAGGAGTTCGAGGACGGGTCCTCCGTCAGGCACGACTACACCCGCGCCTACCAGGACATCTTCGTGGAGGCTTGCCGCTATCGCCACTGGGCCGAGCAGCTGGACGGCCAGGGTCTGTCCGCCGAGAAGCGCGCCGAGGTACGCAGCGCCATGAACGAAAAGGCCTCGCACGCTCAGCGCGCCTTCGAAACGATCACGACCGACGTCCAGAACCGAGTGCTCACGGGCAAGAGCAACATCTTCAAGACCGGGCTGATGGCCTCACGGCTCACCTACTCGGCGACGATGGTGTGGACCGCGGACCCACGGCTGAACGTCGACGAGGTTGCGCTCAGCTCGGTCAAGGCCGAGCAGCTGGGGCTTGCCGAGGGCGACCACGCGCTGGTGTGGCGTGACCCGGTGCTCCGTGACGCCGGCGTGCGCTACCTGCGGGTCGCGATCGACGACCGACTCACTGGCGCCGCGATCAACCCGGTGATGGACGCTTGCTTCGATGGCGACTTCGACGGTGACGCCGTCGCCGTGGTGAAGCTGCACAGCGAGGCAGCCAAGGCTGAGGCCCTGGCGAAGCTCTCGGTGCCGGCCAACCTGTTGGACACCGGAGTGGTCAAGGGCGATGGTTCACACCCGCTGGCCATGCAGGTGTCGCTGGACACCCAGGTCGCACTGTCCAAGGACGCCGGATTGGCCGCGGAGTTGGAGGGTTCGCGGAGCCAGGCGAACCGGCTCCGGCTGCAGGCACTCACGGGTTCGGGTTCGCCGGAGGACATCAAGCCCGCCCAGCAGGTCGTGACGCAGGAGCTGAGCGGGCTGTACCGCCGGGCGCAGCGTGGCGAGTTCGGTACGGCACTGACGTTCTCGGATCGCGAGGCGCACCTGCAGAGCGTGCGCGAGGTCTGTGTCGAGACCGGCGCCAAGGGGAACGAGCAAAAGCTCACCGACTACGCCCGGAACCTGGGCGATGCGCAGGGCGTGCCCGGCATCACGCAGACCGACCAGGAAGCCTCGATGTTCGCCACGGCGATCAAGTCACACGGCACCGGCCTGGGCGGCTCGTTCAGCCAGCGCGCCGTGCGCGCGCTGCGCGGCAAAGACCTCAAGGCCGTCCTGGAGGTCACCTACCCGGTGACCCAGTCGATCCTGCAGGCCAAGCACGACGCCGCCGAGGCCCGGCACAAGTACGCGATGCTCCAGGGCCCCGGCCGCGATCTCTGGAGGGGGCGAAGAATCGAACAGGCCGGCCCGGGCCAGTGGCACACGCCATTCGTCGACGGTGAGCCCGCCCAGGCTACCGAGGAGGAGTGGAAGAAGCAGTTCGTCGAGTTCTACGAGTCCAAGGAGGGCTTCGGAGTCACGGTCAACCCGGAGTATGTGGCCCGCGTGGCCAGTGCGCTGAAGGACCCGGCGACCGGGCTCATCCTCAACTTGGAAGAAGACGTGTCGCTGCGGGGCACCGTGATGGACCGGATGGCCTACGGCGGCGCGTTCACCGATCTGGTCGAGGCGGCCAAGAACCGCGAGAGCGTCTACGACGGCAGGAAGAACGAGCAGTTCGCGTCCTCGGGGACTCGGAAGGCTCGGATGCAGGCGTCCTGGCAGCTCGCTCAGCCGGGCACCACCAAGACGCACGGCCCGGACAACACCGTAGTCGCTGTCGATGACTCGGTGGTCAAGCGCGACGTGATCTCGCAAGACGCACAGGCGTCCCGCACCCGCGGCTCGAATCGCCGCTCCGCGCATGCCGTTGGCGTGGGCCCGGCGCGCCGGGTCTACACGCCGAGCATCGAGATCGATCAGCCGGAGGCCAACGGCGGCGACTACGGGATGGGGTACTGAGATGGCACAGCGCAAGGAACTGGGAACAGGGGCCACGGGCCGTCGGCGCGCGATCAAGGTGCTTCCGGTTGGCGTCGATCGGCTTCGGACCGGTGAGCCGCGAGGCAACACCTATGCCAACCGGGCCTCGCGCTCGGACGAGCCCATCGACGCCGAGGTGATCGACGATCCGGGGTCGCAGGACGCAGACGGTGCGCGCGCCTGGCGTGAGCGGCTCCGGGACCGTGCCCGCGAGTTCTTCGGTGAGAAGACCCGGAAGCGGATGGCCGACCGTGAGCGCGTGCACGGGATCGACGTCGACCGAGCCGAGGACGAGAGCGAGGGCCTGGATCAGCGCGAGCAGCTACTCAAACTCAGGGCGGAGACGCGGCTGGCCGGCGAGAAGTACATGGCCTCGCTGCGGGACTCGAAGCTGTTGGTGCCCGGCTTCGACGACGAGGAGCGGACCCAGGAACTCGGCGTCATGCACCACGTCTACATGCAGAAGATGATGCAGTCGTGTCTCAAGCCGCTCTCGCGCGGAGTGAATGCCCATTCGATCATCCAGGCGGTCGGCATGGTGATGACGATGCGGATGCTCGCCCCGGATTTCAAGAGGGAGATGGACAGCTACCTCCAACCCCTCAAGGACAAGATCCAGGAGCGCATCGACACGAGGGGCCGTGGCATGGTGGCCTTTGCCGAGAGCGGCATCACGCACCGGCAGAGGATCTTCAAGGACCTTCCGAGCGACGCCCGGCGCGAGCGCCTGATCGGCAGCACGGATCCGCGTGACCACCTGACGAAGAAGTGGCGCAAGCGCTTCGACGCCATGCAGCATCGTGAGCGCGGCCACCGGGAGATGTTCACTCCGGACTCGGCAGCCATGACCGAGGTCGCACTCATGGAGAGCGCCTTCTGGAAGATGCGTGAGCCGGGCGCGGACGTTGGCCTGATCCGCGATAGCTACCGGGCGCTGCGCAAGCGGCTGCACGAGCAGATGAGCGAAGACGGCCTGGAGCGCCGGGAGGTCGTCCAGCGCGCCCGAAAGATCATCGGTGAGCGAATGGAGTACGAGCCCGAGCTGCGCACGATGTTCAACGGCGTGGCCCACGGACGGATCGTCAAGGCCCCTGCACACGAGCAGCAGATCGCGGGCTCCGACCGGGTCCACACAGTGTGGAGCGGGGAGTTCGACGACCAGCTGGGCCAGCGTCTGCCCGAGGACGGGATGTTCACACTGCGCCGGCCTATGGACGCGGACGCCCACCAGGTTCAGCTCGCCGAGACGATGAAGACCTCGCTTCTCAACGCGCTGGGCCGCGGTGACCAAGAGGCCTACGGGGGCAACATGCTGGGCTACCTGGTCGGCTTCGCGGCGCAGAAGCAGGGTCTGGACACCAGCGGGCTGCCCGGCATGCTCCAGCGCCGCCTGGACCAGTCCGAGGTGATGATCGCGAGCATGAACATCGACGGTCTGCCACCCGAGGAGCAGCAGCGGGTCTACTCCAACGCCTACGTCGACGCGATGGAGGCAGTGAACGAGAAGTACCCGGATCTTGAGCCTCAGCTGAAGCGGAGCCTCGGAGAGAACTGGCAGCAAGCACTGCAGACTGCGGTCGACGACCCCGGGGCCTTCTTCGAGGAGCAGCGGCTCAAGGCGCGGTCGCGCCCCACGGGTCCGTCGGCCGAGCAGGAGGCCGGCGCGCAGGACAACGGCCCGAACGCTGGGGCCGACTCCGAGGACTACCAGCCCACCTGAGCGCGATCCGGGAACACGAACAAGGAGTAGGAGCAGGGGCATGGACCAGGAACAGAACGAGGGACAGCAGGTCAGGTTCGGATCGCGCTTCGCGCGGATGTTCGGCTACGTCACACCGGAGGATCGGAGTCGATGGGAGCAGCAGCGGGCGCAGAACAGGCCGAACGTCAACGCGATCAAGCAGGGCGCGATGTCGGCACTGAGTTCGATGATGGAGTTCGGAGAGTCTCACGACAAGGTCGTGAACCGGCGCCGCGATCCGAACACGCGGACCATCATCGAGTCGGTCGGCCCTGAGCCCGAGGACGACCGGGAGGGGATCGAGCCAGATCTGGAAATCTAGTCAAATGAGCAAAGATAAGCATGGCGACTACACTCGATACACCCAACTCCCCTTTTCCACTCATGCCCATATCCGATAGACTGGTTTCTCGGTGGAACCGCGCAATGAACAACGATAGGGCAGGGTATAGACATGGAAACGACGAAGACACCGCGTGTCAGTAAGCGCGAATTCATCTCGCGGGTCGCGACTCGCAGCAAGCTGCCCGTCCGAGTGGTGAACAAGGTGTACGAGTCGTTGCTTGGTGAACTCACTGGCGCGGTCAGCTGCGGAGAGGCGGTCGTGCTCAAGAGCTTCGGCCGCTTCTACCGGCAGGACCATAAAGGTCACAAGACGCGCTTCGGCAAGGACAACGTCGATGACTACGTGGTTCTCAAGTTCTCCGCATCGAGCAGCTTCAACCGCCGACTGGGGGGCAACGGGGACGACGCCTCACGCGATACCTACGGGGCGATCAGGGATGCCGACAAGTTCGAAAACGTCATTGAAGGTCGCGAGCTGCGGCCCGCGCCGTAGACAGCGAGGAGCCGACAGAAAGGAAAATCCCCGTGATGCCTGCAGGCATCACGGGGATTTTCTTTTATGGATGAGACAAGTTCGGCCGCGAGGCTCAGCCGTCGGCGATGACGAAGATCAGCACGAGCGCACTGACCGGGACGATGAGCACGCCGGCCACGGCCACGTACAGGTCACTCGAACTGGAGGTCAGGCTCGTTCTTGGAGGGCGTGTCGAAACTGCCGATCAAGCGCCGTCCGGGTCGCGAGGGACTCGCAATCGGCTCGCGCTGCGCGGCCAGCTCGGCGAGAGTGAAGCCCACAGGGCGGCCCAGACGCTGACCGGCCATGTAGTAGGCCTGCCCGTTCGCGCGTTCACCCAGGGCGATGACCTCGCGGGTGACGGGCTCGCCCGGGCGCTGGGGCGCGTGCTCCCGCCAGACGATCCGGTGCGAGGGCTTTGCATTCGGATCCGCGCCGACGTATGTGCTCTCGCAATCGGAGAGGTCGGGATAACTGGGCAAGTACCCCAGCGGGTGCGTGCCCGGCGCGCCTTGCTGGATCCGGCTCAGCTGGTTGAGAGCCACGCGCAGGAGCCGGCCCTCCGCTCCATGAGGTCGCTTCATCGCAGCGTCGTGGAGAGTCTGGAGGTCCCGCTTGAGACCGGCGGTCGGAAGGAAGCGGATGGCAGGCCGACGCTCACTCATGGGTCTTCTTCCGCTGGGCAGCACGATGGTCATCCGCCCACTGGTGACCGAGCGGGCCGAGGCTCTCGGCCAGCTCTTCGATGGTCATGCCCGCCTCGCCGGAGGCGTCGGACTCCTGGATGCGATCGGAGAGCTCGGCCTGGAAATCAGCCTCAGCGTGGACATGGGCCGCGTGGTCGTATTTCATGAGGCGCACGAACGCGGCAAAGGGGATGATCGCGGCCTCGGGCTTGTTGCCGTCTCCGAAGATCAGCGGCGTGATCTGGCCCTGGCGGTAGAGGTTCAGAATCGTGGCGAGTTCCTCGTGCCCGAGCTGGCCTGTAGGGACGACATTGACAGAGAACTTCGGGAGCTCGGCACCGGAAGTACTCTTGTCGCGAGCGTTGTCGTTACGAGTCATGCCTTCAGTATAGTCAGTCGAGATCAACTTCTTGTCGACTCGCATACGAGGGTTATCGCCGAGTCGATACGGGTGTCAAATGATGGCTCACTCCATCTCCGAGAGGCGGGCCGGGCAAGAGAAGGAGGAGCCCGCGCTCCAGTCCCGTACGGTGCAGGGCTGGAGCACGGGCCCCCGATTGATGGACAGTCACGACGTCAGAAGTTCCCCTCGACGACCTGCGTGCAGACAATGCCGAGCGAGCGCCACAGGGCCACCACTCGGTCACGGTCGTCCAGGGCGGTCGGCGAGCTGGTTGCACGGCAGCGTGAATGCCTGCGTGCCCATGAAGTAGGCCAGGGCCTCGACGAAGCCGGACGTGCCAATACCGGATTCGCCCATGGGAACGGGCGTCGCACCAGCCTCAATGGAGTCCTGCTGCACATCGCCACCCGATCGCGCTCCGCGCGATCAGCGCTGTCCCCCACCTGCACTCGGCTCCTCCGCAGCACCCGTCACCTGCCAGATGTACCAGGAGCAGGAGCAGAAGCAGCAGGAACAGGCATGGAGCGACACCCGGCCGTAGAGCGAGGCGAGAACCGAGAACTCTCAGCGGGACATGTCGTGGTTGAAGTCGCCGGGATCCCGGAGCTGATGACGTGCACCGGACAGGGTCTGCTCGATGATGGCCTGCGAGTACGGGATGCCGGGCATGCCCTCGGTGATGTCGACAGCGGACGCTGAAGCGCCGGAGCTCGCGCTGGCCTTCACGGCCAGCTGCGCGTAGAGGTCCTCGATGGACGCGAAGGCCGGCGCGGAGCACCGACGGTCGCCGGGGCAGTCTGAACCAGGGCCCGAGCGGCCACGACCACAGGTGCGGACGCAGGCAGCGGGGCCGGAAAGGACAGGCCGCCCTCCACCTCGGTCGGCAGGGATAGCGGCTACGGTTCAGGGGCCAGTAGGGACGACGTCGAAGCCGACGGCACAAACGAGGGCGACCATCGAGCCGGGCGATACGCTCGCCGCGATCTCGGGGACGACGGGGGTTCCGATCGGCATTCCGGTCGAGATGAGCAAGGTCCAGAATCCGGATCTCATCTACGCGGGGCCTCGCTGCTCATCCCGCCGCTGTGACGACGCGACAGGGCAACACCGTCACGTACCGAGCATGAATCGACGCCCTGACGCCACGAGGCCGTCAGGGCGCCGTCTCCTCAGGCGGAGAACTCTGCTGACCGGCGGCCTGCAGGTCCGTCATTCGCGTGCGCAGCCGGCGCAGCTTCTCGATCTCGTCGTCCATGGCAGGATGCCGTTCTGCTCAGCGGTTCGCTCACGGGTTCCGCTCCTAGAAGGCGACTGCGTCGAAGAGGAACTGCCCGACCTCGTGGAGCTCACCGCCAGGCGTCACCCGAGACCGGCGCGAGCCGGTCCACGGCACGCCTGCAGTCGGCCAGGGTTCGACACCCGGATCAGCTGCACTGATCCCCCTCGTTGCGAGAATGCGACGCCGCAACAGCGTCAGACATCAGGCGACCCCGCCGACAGCCTGGTCAGCAGGGTCGTCCGATGTACAAGATCATTGTCCCTCACGCCGCATCAGTCTCATCGGACTCACCCCGGCCAAACAGGAATCCGCGGGCATCACCGGTCTTCATCATGTCCTGCAGATGCATCAAGAACACCGCACGCTGCGTGGCCCGGCGATCGACCAAGGGCTCGTACTCGCGCAGTACCTTCAGGTTGACGACCCAGCCGTTCTCGCGAGAGATGGCCTGGTCAAGCTCCGAGTCCGGCACGACGTCCATCCCAGTGAAGTCGTGGTCGAACTCGGAGGCGACGTCGAGGTGTTGATTCGGTCCGTCGATGTAGAGCGTGTCAACGCCGACCTGCTGGCCGGCCTCGTCGAATGCCACGAGGAACACGCGGTCGGCCCTGGTGGTGTTGTCGACGTGGACCGCTGCAACGTTCGTATCGTCGATGAAGCTCGTCTCCTCGAACCGCTCGCACACGCGGGCACGAGCCTCATAGCACCACATGATTCGCCGGGCTTCGTTGAAGCCTTTGAACTCGCCAGAGTTGAACACCTCTGGGTGGGACTGGATCATCGGTGGGATCCTTCCAGGTTCCTGGACCGTTGCATGACCGGGTCCGGTGGACCCGCCTTGAACAGGGCGAGTAGTTCAGCGATGGACTAACCAGGGCATAGGATCGACGCGCGAGCAGAGCCCCCACCATCAGGCGCGATACAGAAACGTACGGTAGATGCATGGATCGATCAACCCGATTGCCGTTAGGGTTCTCTCGTCGCCACCCGAGGTCCAGACCGCCAAGTCGCAGGAGTTCATGTGCCACGTCAATTCGACGGCAGCCGAGTGCGGGCTGTCAGACGGGGTAAGGAGCTCAGCCAGAAGGAGTTGGGCGCGAAAGTAGGTGTCCGCGGCCCGACTGTGGCGCGATGGGAAAGCGGCGAGGAGTTCCCCAAGGGGGAGAAACTCCCAGGGATCGCGTCGGCACTTGGTCAGGACCTTGACGTCCTCTTCCCCTACGACGGCGCCGTGGACCTGCAGTTGCTCCGCTGCGACGCCGGCCTCAGCGTGGCGCAGGCCTCCGAGGCCATCAACGCCAGTCGCGTGCCGCTGAGCAACGCGGAGTCTGGCAGGCGTCGACTCCAGGATGCCTACGTGGGACCTCTCTCGCGCGCCTACGGGGTGACGACGGAAGAGCTACTGACCGCGCAGGATGTCTCGTTCGGACTCCGCAGGGTGCGGCCGCTGAGGGAAGCTCGTCCGTCTGCACCTCGCACGGTCGGCGAGAAGATCAACTATCTTCTGGAGCACGGGTACGTAGGCCAAACGTCTCCGTCCAACGAGCAGATCGCGCAGGCCGTCAACGAGCACAGCGGCACGACGCACATGACTGCCGATGGTATCGCCGCGCTTCGTTCGGGCGCCCCGACGACTGCCTCGGATGCGGTACGTGCCGGCCTGGCTCATGCTCTCCAGGTCGACATCGCCCTCTTCCAGGACGACGCCGAGTTGAGCCCTGCGGCCGGTGAATTCCTCGAAGCCATCCGCTTCCTCGGGTCGATTCACCAAGGCCAGATCCTCGGCCTCGCCGCCCGCGGCAACCAGGCGGGGCTGTCGGCCGGCATGATGGCCAAGATCAACGAAGTCGTCGGAGAGCTGAAGAACAAGCTGCCGGGCGAGCAGAGCGAGCAGTGACGCCGGCGCCACGCCTTGGCAGCGCCGCCGAGCCGTCCGCCCCTGGCCATGGCAGAGCCGGCCGCTTCCCGCCCCCAGCCTGACGCCCTTCTCGGCTGAGCTGCAGCTTGGGGCACGCCCCATGCGGCGTGTCGAGGTAGCCGACGGCCGGGCTTCGCCCGGGGGCGGAGCGGCACCTTCCGCGTACCAGATGTGGTCCCACAGTTCTGACGCGTACGACCAGGGTCCCGAGCCGCACCGACAACACGCAGACTCCCGGCCGTTGGCCACCCCACTGCGAGGTGGCCAACGGCCGGGGACGGCTGGACCAGGCGCCTGCCCGGGGGGCTACGGCGCGGCGGTGAGGTCCACGCCCAGCAGGTTCGACAGGTCGGCCACCGTCTGCTTGGGGTCCTTGTTGTGCACCCCCGCGAAACCGAGCTGCTCCGCCGCCTGGACGTACGCCTCGGTGTCGTCCACGAAGACGCACTGCTCGGCAGGCATCTCCATGAGCTTGAGCGTGATCTCGAAGAGCTCGGGGTCGGGCTTGCGCAGCTGGTGGTGCTCGGAGATCACCACGACGTCGTACAGCTTGTCGAGGTCGTAGCCGTCGTAGAGGTCCCAGGGCGCGAGGCCCACCGAGTTGGACAGGATGCCCACCTTGATCCCCGCTCGCCGCGCCGCGGCGGCCGCGTTGATCAGCAGCGGCTCCGGACACAGGCCTCCGAAGATCCTGCCCATCAAGTTGTCGGGAGAGACGCCCAGCTTCTTCCCGGCCATCTCGTTCCACTCGGTCTGGCTGACCGCTCCACGCTCGAGGTCGCTGGTGATCCGGACGCCCTCTTCATCCTGGTACAGGGCCGAGATGCATGCACCCTGGGGAAGCCCTTCACGCTGCTCGAAGGCGAGCACCACGGGCAGGAGCGGTGTGGTGAGCACGCCTCCGAAGTCGAGGACGAGGCCGGTGTGCTGAGACATGCAGGAACTCCAGTGCTGAGAATCTGGGCGCCGCCCGTACTGGACAGCGTTCCGGCCCTGACATACGCGTGGCGGCGACAGCGCCTGCGCTGCGCTTTCCAGGGTCGGCGGTATTTACAGGGCGGAATACGATGCCACCCACTGTCTGGCCCACGGTACCAGCCACCTCTTTGCGCAACTGGCGGCCCCGCCCGAATCCGAAGGGCGGCAATAGCACCTGGGGTCTATTTCCTATTTCACGCGACCTCCCAATTGAGTCGACTTCTTCAGCCGCAAGGAACAGCACCTGCAACTCGAATAGCATCTTCGAGCTGCACCATTTTACGTGTCCGGTTCAAGACTAAGCTCCGCAGACTGCTGCAGAAGCTCTTGAGCTTCGCCCGGGGTGATGGCCGCGTAAGCCTTGCTCACTCGCACGAGCCAAGCCGCCTCACTGTTCGTGTCGACGAAAGGTTTCTCCTGGAGCGGGCCTGTCGCGTACTGGCTGGCCTTTGTGGAGGCAGCGGCACGGAGCGCCGCGGCAATCCAGTACGCCTCGGCGCCCGGCTCGGGGTCGGGGTGCGACGCGGCTGTCTCCTCAGCAGCCCACAGAAGCGTCTCCGGGGCGTAGTACCGGAGCTTCTCGCAGGCATCGGCGACGTCCTGGGTCCATCGGTCCAGGCGGACATCACTGGGGACCCGCATGTGGATCAGCTCGGCCAGGCGCGACCCGGGCGGGTAGAGACTCGTTCCGGGGAAAGCCTTCACCAGGTCGAACCAGAGCGGGTGAAGCCGGTAGAGGGTCTTCCATGTCTTCCAGCGAGCAGCAACGACGCTGGTGGTGGGGATGCTCGCGCCTACAGCCACGATCAGGAAGAGCAGGTTCATCCACATCGCCGTGAGATCAATGAGTATCTCCACTGTGGAACGGCTCAGCGGGAAAAATACCGCCGTCCACACGATGACGATTCGGGCCGTCGTATGGAGGAGCCCCATCCACATCGAGATTCCCATGAGCCTGAGACCGATTCGCATACTGGTCGTCTCGGCTTCTCGCGCCCCCCGCGACCACTGGTAGCCGCAGACGGCGGTTGTGACGAGCGGGAAGAAGTAGAAGACGCTCATATACACAGCGGCGCCCCATTCGCCTGCATGATCGCGGAGAAAATCTTCACTTTGCCGGTGGCGGTCCACAACGGTGAAAAAGAGAATGGTGAGCAGGGTCACGCCGATTGCGCCCACCGGGTAGGAGGCACGGGCGATCCAGCGCGACACCCTGACGTGTCGGGGCACTACGGCATCGGGGCTCTTGCCGTAGCTGGTCGCAACGTACGTCAAGGACGCGATGATGGCGGCGGTGCTGGCGAAGTGTCTGAGGAGAGCGTTCAGGTCGATCACGGGGATGCGGTCCACGGCGTGCAGCGCTGCTGGTGTGTAGAGCCACAAGGCCACGGAGAATCCGGCGTAGCCGCCCCAGAGGGCTCGGCGGTGGGCGTCACCGTACCGGACGGCGGGGAATCGCCAGACGGCTATGAGGGTCATCACTGCCGCGGTCAGATACCTGAAGAAGTCGAGCATGCCGTCCGTTATTCGTTCTTGGAGCCACGCCGCGGCGGAGCAACCGGGTGGGAGAGCGAGGACTCCAAGAGGCTGACCATGTCGTCGCCGGCTAACGGCTGACGGCGGGCCAACCGCTTGATCAGGGACGCCGACAACTCGGCCTGCTGCTCCTCCGGGCTGTCGTAGTTCACGCGGCCTTGGACCAGAGCCGAGGGGAATCGACGAAGGACTTCCTCCCGGATGTGCTCAGGGACGTATCGCTCGACCTCTTCATCGGTCAGGGTGCTCCCGTGGTCCAGCCACTCGTGCGCCAGCTCATGAAGGATGATGTGCTCGGTCTGGTTCCGGCTGGATCGGCGCCGGTAGAGCACGACCGTGAACTCCGGCGTCCTGACTCGAAGGCCGCAGGCTGTGCCCAGCCCTCCATCCGGGTCGTCAAAAGGCACCAGCCGAATCTGACGCTTCAGTGCATGCTCCATGTCCCGGACCAGCGCCTCGACACTGAAGGGAGTGGGCACAGGCAGATCGGCAAGCAGCTTCTCGCATTCCTTCAAGAGGGCGCGTCGCGAAGGGTCCCCGCGCCACCGCACGACCGCTCTTGCGAGGTGCGTCGGCGCTCTACCGCCTGGTTCTGCACGCAACCCGCCACTCTCCCCGCTCCGGTCGGTTCTCCGTCGAGCAGCCCACCTCATCGCCCCGTCCCCCCTCGCCCCTGCCCCGCTTGCTTTCGGGTCTCCACCCGCCCCGCGCTCAGGCATGCGTTGGGCAGGCCGAGCCAGTAGTCGTCAGACTTTCCGCGTGTGCAGTGAACCCCCGCCTCGCTGCCCAGCGTGACGACGTGTGGTGACCATGTGCAGCACGTCGTAGACGACGTCCAGCACCATCGCCACGGCCATCACCACCCTGCCGGGCTTCACCGCCCGCCGGGGTGTCTGCTTGACCGCGCCGCGCCGCTGCGCCGCGCAGACCGCGACGGCAGCGGTGCAGAGACAGAACAGGCCCATGCCTATCTACAGACCCAAGACGCCGGCGTGCGGTTGCATGAAGTACGGAACTTCGGCGACAACCTCGAACGCGACGGTGGACACGAAGGCCATCACGATGACGGCGCCCGTGAACGCCCGGGTGGCAATGCGGTGGACTGGTCGTGATCCGCGGACACTGCGCGGGGGGAAGATGTTGTCAAACGGCTGCGCCCGGCGCTTGGTTTCCTCAACGATGTTCCCGGCCACTCTGCGTACGCCACGGCGGCTGACCGCACACCCCTTGCCGACGCGGCGAGCTTTCCACCGCATGTGCTGGCCTTACCCCCCGTTGCGGAACTGAACAGTATGGCCAGGTCAACCAAAGATGTTGACCATCTAGCCCACTCGATGAGAGATCGTACGATATCTCTACACGTAACGATCCTGTCAAGTCGACTGGATTCAGCGCACGTTCGAGTGCACCCGGGATTCATGTTCGCCGTACTCCGCCCCAACCCTTATGCGGGGGAGGCCGACTTACTTCTCTCATGGTCTGGTCGGCGGCTCGGCTGAGCAGCCGCCACCGGAGGGCGGTCGGCAGCAGGGGTGAAGTGGCGGCAGCACGACGGACCCGGCTGCGGCCCCGCCGGCGGCAACACCTGCGGCTGCCGCGTGAGCAGTGGCCGCCGGTACGAGCACCGCGAGTGCGATCCCACCGGCCTGTCCCAGGCCCAGAGAGGCGATGAGCCAGGCCGACGCCTCAGCGAGAGTAGGCGGGGGCCGAGGAAGTCCAGCGTGTGGAAGGCCGTCACCGGCAGCGGCGCGAGGAAGAGGCCGGGCAGTACGGCGGCCGTGATGGCCAGGGCAGGGTCGGGGTCGGGGTCGGGGTCGGCAAGCGTCGGCAGGGAACCGACCGCAAAGCCGCAACCGAGCGTGCGGAGTTGACGCGTCGGCGTGCAGGGCCAGGTGCGGCGTCCGTAGAGGAGGCCGCCGATCAGGCTGCCGACGGCGAGCGCCGCGGGCGTCATCGTCGAGAGGTACTCGGCGTGGTGACGTTCGGCGGCGGCGAGGGCGACGACGTTGGGTGCTCCCAGGGTGATGCCCGCCCCGAACAGGGCTGCCGCCAGGGCGCGCAGACCAGGGGTACGGATCGGGCCGAGCCAGTGCGTGCGGGTGCAGGACGGCTTCCACGTGCGGGGCGGCCGGCGGTGCGGTGAGGAACAGCGCGCACCCGGCGAGCACGATCGCCGCTGTGGCGATGGGCACGACGGTCGTGCCGGTCAGCGTGTGCGGGGCCAGGACGAGTAGCGGACCGCCGATGAACACGAGTTCCCGGGCGCAGGCATCGAGCGAGAGCGCGGCTCGCCGTTGGTGAGGGCTGCGCACGACGTGCGGCCCCAGAACGCGCAGCGCGGCCTCCAGCGGCGGGGTGCACACGCCGGCGACGGCGGCGATGGCCGCGGCGAGGTCGGGGTGCTGGACCGGTTGGTGGAAGGCGAGACCGGTAAAGGCGGCGGCGGAGGTCAGGGCGGTCAGACCGATGGCGAGGTAGTGGCCGCGCCGGTCCAGCAGGCGTCCCCACAGGGGTTGGCCGATTGCAGCCGCGAGACCATGCACGGCGGCGGGGCTCCGGCCAGGCTCAGTGTTCCGCCGTCGGCCCGGGCCACGATCAGGATCGCCGGCGAGGCCATTGCGACCGGCAGGTGGCCGATCACGGCACCTGCAAGGAGGCGGGTGACGTACGGAGTGGCGGGCACATCGGCATCGAGAAGCCTGACCTGCGGGCCTTCGAGGCCGCCTACACCAGTTTGGACGTGCGGCCGGAAACCTGTCTGTTCATCGACGATGTCGCAGTCAACGTTGCGGCCGCCCAAGCGGCGGGCATGCAGGCACATCCGTTCGAGGACAACGCCCGGACCATCACGCGCATCGCGGCGAACACCTCGATGCTTGCTTCGGGAGCATGGTTGTGCTCTGCACGACGAGGGGCCCGGGTGCTGCTGAAGTCCAAGGTCGATCTGTACACCGCGATCCGTCGTGACGCCAGGGGTGGCATGTCGTTGCGGGCGCTCGTGCGGAAGTATGGCGTCGGCTACGAGACCGTGCAGAAGGCCCTGATCTCGGCGTTGCCGACACCACAAAAGAAGATGGAGCCGACGTCAGGCAGCAGACTGGTGAGCTGAGGCTGGAGCCGCCCCGATCACTCCCGAATGCGTCGCCTATGTAAACAGTCAAAAGGACGTGGTCCTCGTGGTACATCGACGGGAAGCGAGGGCTGACCAGACAAAACGTCGTGCCACGTCGGCGCTTCCACGGGGTACACCTGACGCAGGAAGGAGCCTCGCGGTACAAGTGTTTGCCCAGGTCAGACGCGGCCTGGGGGTCTCGGGACTGCGGCTACGGGATCGCTCGTCTGCTTCGACGACGTAGAGGATCTCGCAGGAAAGCGTGGTGTTGAGGTTGAGCCGCTCGCGAGTCGTACGTGCAGGTGCCGACGACAGCCATGATGAGATCCTCTCCCCTTCTGATGAGCATCACTGAATAGTCACCTTCAGCCACACCCCCGGTGGCCGGATCGCCCCAGCCACCACGAACATGCCCTCCGTACGCGGGACCGGTGGCTGGCAGGCCGTCAGGTCCAGTGCGGAGGGCACCATCGTTTTCCAGAGGAGGCTGAGTACCTCGCTCACTGCATCGCGGACTCGCCTCCCGGGGCAGGGCTGTTGCAAAGTCTTTTGGTCTTGGATCGTTGCTGGTCAGGAGAGGCCGAGGAGTTCGAGGGGTCGTCGGAAACAGTCGTAGGACATCTCGCGGAGGCTGGCCGCGATGTTCGTGTGGCCCG
>NZ_JAPNLJ010000026.1 GCF_026627445.1 Streptomyces sp. H27-H1 | reverse complement strand
GCGGACGGGTCAGGGCGTGAGCGTGATGCGGAAGACCGGGTGGTCGGGGGCGGCGGCCTGCAGCTCGGACTCCGAGGAGTTCACGGTGACTCCGTCGAAGAACCGGTTGACCTCCCAGCCCCACTTCTTCAGGTATCCGCGCAGGACCACGGCCTGCTCGGCGGGGTCGGTGAGCTCGGTGACCGTGAAGGCCTGCACCTTGCGGCCCAGCCGGAGCTCGCCGCCGCCCGCGGCGCGCATGTTGCGGACCCACTGGGAGTGGCCGCGGGCGGAAACGAGGTACTGGCTGCCGTCCTGGGTGTACGGGTTCACCGGGATCCGCTGCATCCGGCCGGAGGTGCGGCCGCGCACCGACAGTTCGGCCGTTCCGGCCAGGCTCATGCCGAAGCGGGCGAGCTTGCCGATGAGGGCGTTGAAGCGGATGCCGAGGGGGCTGCCCTGTACGTAGTACGGCTCGGGCGCGTTCATGGTGGCCTCCGAGGAGTTTGGGAGAGCACTGCTCTCGCTTGAGAACAGTGTGCACGGATCGCCGCTCCAAAACAAGAGCGGTGCTCTCGCACTGGATCGGCGCTCTTGTTGTTGGGCCGTGCTCTGCCCGCGTGGCACACTGACCTCCATGAGTACCGTGCGAGGGGCCAGGGAACGAGCCCGCATCGAAGTCACCGCCGCCATCAAGGACGAGGCGCGCCGCGCGCTCGCGGCCGAGGGCGCCGCCAAGCTCTCGCTGCGCGCCGTCGCCCGCGAACTGGGCATGGTCTCCTCCGCCCTCTACCGCTACTTCCCCAGCCGCGACGAGCTCCTCACGGCCCTCATCGTCGACGCCTACAACAGCGTCGGCGCCGCCGCCGAGGAGGCCGACGCCCGTTCGCTCGCCGCCGCCGGCGGTCCCCGCGCCCGCTGGGCCGCGGTCTGCGACCGCGTCCGCGGCTGGGCGCTGGAGCACCCGCACGAGTACGCCCTCATCTACGGCTCGCCCGTCCCCGGCTACACCGCCCCTCTCGACACCGTCGGCCCCGCCTCCCGGGTGGGCAACGCCCTCATCGGGATCGTCCGCGCCGCCTACGAGGGCCGTGGCATCGCGCTCCCGCCACTCCCCGCCGAGCTGCGCCCCGAAGCCGCCCGCATGGCCGCGGACTTCGCCGAAGGCCTGCCTCCCGAGGCCGCCGCGGCCCTGGTCGCCGCCTGGGCGCAGCTCGTCGGACTGATTTCCTTCGAGCTGTTCGGCCAGTTCGACCGGGTCGTCGAGGATCGTGCCGCCTTCTTCGCGCACGCTGCCGCACAGCTGGGGCAAGGGGTCGGCCTGCCCGCCGTGTAGGGCTGTACCGGGAGGGCGGTGGGACGGCCGTACGCGGGCCGTGCCGGCGGGGCGGGGAAAGGTCGCTTGTCAGTTCCTCCTATCGAAGCGCGGGAATCGTCCCTGGTGTGCACGGCCGCCCGTCTAGTGTTCCTCGGACCGGGCTCCCGCCCCGGTTGTCGTCCCCGGCGCCCGGCCATCGCCCCGGCGCCGCCCCGCCGTCGCCCCGAGGAGCAGTCATGACCCGCGCCGCGAAGGCCGTTTACGCCGTCCTGGCCATGCTCTTACTGGCCGCGCCGGCGCCCGCAGTCACCGCCTCGGCGAGCTCGGAGCCGGCGCGGGCCCGAACCGGGGGCCGTACCCCCGCCCCGGCCCCCGCCCCGACGCCCGAGGTGAGACCGACGCCCCGGGCTTCCGGCGTACGGGGCCTGGAGATAGCAGTCCCGGCCTATGTCTGGGCCGACGACCCGATGCTCGTCGACCTCACCGCCACCAGCCCGGCCACCTCGATCGTGGTCCTGAACCCGGGCAACGGCGACTCCCCGTTCGACGCCCCCTGGCGGGCCCGCGCCGACGTCCTGCGTACCGGCACCACCGCCACCGGCGAGAAGACCAAAGTGCTCGGCTACGTCCACACCGACCACGGCAACCGCGACATCGCCGCCGTCAAGGCCTCCGTGGACAACTACCTGAAGACTCCCGACGGGCGCCTCCACGTGGACGGCATCTTCTTCGACGTCGTCAGCCGCGACTGCGGCCCGGCCAACGCGGTCCGGGACTATTACGCGGAGCTGCGCCGCTACGTGCAGGACGCCATGGAAACGGCCGCGCCCGGCACGGCGGACCTGGTCGTCAACAACGCCGGTACGGCCATCGCCGATTGCTTCCTGGAGCCCGGTCGCCGCACCGCCGACGTCTTCGTCACCTTCGAGGACACCTACGCGGCGTACGCGGGCGG
Organism: Streptomyces sp. H27-H1; assembly: GCF_026627445.1. Taxonomy (GTDB): domain Bacteria; phylum Actinomycetota; class Actinomycetes; order Streptomycetales; family Streptomycetaceae; genus Streptomyces. The sequence continues at coordinate 109,680 of NZ_JAPNLJ010000026.1, read as the reverse complement.
CGGCTGGCTCGGCGGCAATGTCTTCAACGAACTCACCGGCTACCGCTCCGGCGCCGAACTCGACCCGACCGGAACCGCGTTCTGGCACCTCGTGCACGACGTCCCGGACGTCGCCGCGATGCGTGCGACGCTCCGTACGGCGTTCGAGCGCGGCGCGGGCTACGCCTACGCCACCAGCGCGGAGATGCCGAACCCCTGGGACGCCCAGCCCAGTTGGAAGTACCGCGCCCAGACGGCGTACGCGTCGACCCTCGGGTGAACCGGTCCGTCGCGGACGGCTCCCGGGGACGATCGGCGAAGGAGACCGCGGCCTGGTTCCGCCGCCCGCGCTGACGGTGACGGCCGGGCACCGGTCACCGGCAACGACGGAAGCCCGACCGGGGCTACTTGCCGTCGTCCTGCGGGCGGCGGGCGAAGCGCCACAGGACGTGCGTGACCCGGAGCAGGAACACCGTCGCGGCCAGCACGCCGCCCACCGCCCACAGGATTCGGCCGGCGGCGGGGGAGAGGTCGAAGGCCCAGGCCGGGCCGTACACCGCCGCGAAGGCGATTCCGGCGGCGAAACCCCCGCTGACGAAGGCGTAGCCGATCTCGATGGTGATCGCGTCTCGGTCGGCCTGGCTGCGTGTCCCCATACGGGCAGTCTTGCCGCGGTGGCCGCACCACCGCAAGGATGCCGCCGGCACGCAGGGAGCGGGGTGCCCAGGGGTGCCGAGGGTGCCGAGGGGTGCCGAGGGGTGCCGAGGGGTGCCGAGGGGTGCCGAGGGGTCAGATCCCGGCCGTGTCCGCCCAGAGCCGGGCCAGTTCCGCATCGCCCGTGACGCCCGGACCGGTGAGCGGCCGCCGGTTCCACAGCGCCGAGTAGAGCCAGGAGGCCTCGCCCGTCAGCGTGCAGTCGGCCTCCTCGGCGTACGCGTCCCCGCGCACCGTACGCGCCGGCTCCTGGGACAGGTGCACGGTCCACACCGCGCCCGTGTCGGTGGCCCGTACGCGCATCACCCGCGGCTCCGCGGTCCGCACCCGGCTCTGCGGCCGCGCGTGGAACCCGGTCAGCAGTTCGTCGACCCCGTCCTGCGCGAGGTGGGGGTCCACCGCGCCGAAGGCCACGCCCAGCGCGGCTTCCGCGTCCATCCGGTGCACGGTGGTCTCGTGCGCCTGGCGCCGCGCCCAGAAGGCCAGCGGGGAGGACGGCGCGGTCGGCAGGAACGTCCAGCACCGCGCATCGGCCGGCGCCTCGCTCAGCGTCCGCACCAGCGTCGCGTGGCCCTCGCGGAACCAGGCCACCAGCTCCTCACCCGCCAGCTCCGGGGCGTCCGGGAAGGGAGTCCGCTCGCTCGGGCCCTGCGCCACGTACCCGGTCGCCCAGCGGTGCACGGAGCCGGTGTGGCGCAGCAGGTCGGCGACCCGCCACTCGGGGCAGGTGGGCACCAGGGCCTCCGTACCGGCCCGTTGTGCGGTGTCGGCGAGCTGCTCACCCTCGCGGGCCACGGTCTTCACGTAGCTGATGATCTCCATGCCGGGAGTCTCTCAGCCGCCCGTCGGGACGCACAACGGAGGATGATGGAGGCCATGGAGCACAGGGACGGCGAGCTCTTCCCACGGGAGCGGACCGAGATCGTACCCGGCGCCGTGCACGTGCCCGACTGGCTGGAGCCGGGCCGGCAGCGGGAGTTGGTGGAGGCCTGCCGGGGCTGGGCCCGGCCGCCCGCCGGGCTGCGCACGGTGCGTACGCCCGGCGGGGGGACGATGACCGCCCGGCAGGTGTGCCTGGGGCTGCACTGGTACCCGTACGGATACGCGTCCACCGCCGTGGACGGGGACGGCGCCCCGGTCAAGGCGATGCCCGACTGGCTCGCGCGGCTGGGACGCGGCGCCGTGGCCGCCGCGTACGGCCACGTTCCGGAGCGGGGCGTCGCCTACGACATCGCCTTGGTCAACTTCTACGAGGGCGACTCCCGCATGGGCATGCACCGGGACGCCGAGGAGCGCTCCGAAGCCCCCGTGGTCTCGCTGAGCCTGGGTGATTCCTGCCTCTTCCGCTTCGGCAACACCGCCTCGCGCGGGCGTCCGTATCGGGACGTCGAGCTGCGCAGCGGGGATCTGTTCGTCTTCGGCGGGCCGGTCCGACGGGCCTTTCACGGGGTGCCGAAAGTCCTGCCCGGCACCGCCCCGCCCGGCCTCGGGCTGACCGGACGGCTGAACATCACGTTGCGCGTCGGCGGGCTCGGCTAGCGGGCGGCGTCCGCGACGCTCCGATCATGCGAGGATCGCTGTCATGAACGGCAACGGGGCCCCGCGGCGGGTGGGGGATGCGACCACGGTGTCCGCTGGGACGGACAGGACAGGCGGGATGGACGGGGCGGGCGGGGTCGGCCGGACCGATGGGGAGTCGGCCTCGGCCACGGCATCCGCGTCAGTGTCCGCGTCCCCCTCCGCGTCCCCCTCCGCTTCCGCCGGCTCCGCGCGGACCAAGCTGGAACGGGGCCGCGGCGCGCTCGGGCCGGCCCTGGAGCTCGTCCACACCGGCCGGGCCCCGACCCGCGCCGTCCTGACGGCCGAACTCGGCGTCACCCGCGCCACCGCCGGCGCCGTCGCCGCCGAGCTGGAGGCGCTCGGCCTGATCCGCGTCGACTCCCGCCCCGGCGGGGCCGGCGGAGCCCAGGGGCGTCCCTCGCACCGGCTCTCCGTGGACGAGAACGGCCCGGTGGCGCTGGCCGCACAGGTGCACTCGGACGGGTTCCGGGCCGCGCTGGTCGGCCTCGGCGGCCGGATCGTCGCCACGGCCCCCGGCAGGGTCCCCGTGTCGGCCGACCCGGCGCAGGTGCTCCGCGCGGTCGTCGAAGCGGGGGCCGCGCTGCTCGCACAGACCGGCCGGCGCTGTGTGGGCGCGGGTCTGGCGGTGCCCTCGGCGGTCGCGGAGCCGGAGGGTACGGCCCTGAACCCGTTGCACCTGGCCTGGCCCGCCGGGTCCCCCGTTCGGGCCATCTTCGCCGACTGCGTGAAGGAGGCCGGCATCGACGGTCCGGCGCTGGCCGGCAACGACGTGAACCTCGCCGCGCTCGCCGAGCACCGCCACGGCGCCGGCCGCGGCGCGCAGCACCTGCTGTGCGTGGCCACAGGGCACCGCGGGGTCGGCGGGGCGCTCGTCCTGGACGGCCGCCTGCACAGCGGGAGTTCGGGCCTGGCCCTGGAGGTCGGCCACCTCACCGTGAACCCCGAGGGGCGCCCCTGCCACTGCGGCAGCCGCGGCTGCCTCGACGTGGAGGCCGACCCGCTGGCCTTCCTCACCGCCGCCGGGCGCATCCCGGGACCCGAGGTGTCCCTCCTCCAGCAAGCCCGTGACCTGTTGCGCGAGGAGTTCGCGGGCCCGGGGGTGCGGGCGGCCACCGAGGAGCTCATCGACCGGCTCGGCCTGGGTCTCGCGGGCCTGGTCAACATCCTGAATCCGGACCGGATCATCCTGGGCGGACTCCACCGCGAGCTGCTCTACGCCGACCCCGAGCGGCTGCGCGCGGTGGTCGCGGACCGCAGCCTGTGGGGGCGCAGCGGCGGCGTGCCGATCCTGCCGTGCACGCTCGACCACAACAGCCTGGTCGGCGCCGCCGAGCTGGCCTGGCAGCCGGTGCTGGACGACCCCCTCGGGGCCCTGGGCGCGGCGGCCTGACCTGTCGGCGGCCGCGCCGGGCGGATCCGGCGGCCGCGGGCTACCCGGGCCGGGCGCCGACCGAGGCCGTCACCGACAGGCCGGCGGAGACGCGCTCGAGGGGTACTGCCACGGGCGGGGCCGGGGCGAGGTCTCGTACCGGCTTCTCGGCCAGGAACACCGGGTGGTGTTCCGGCGCGGCCGGGCCCGGGGCGGCGCGCAGGGAGAACCACACCACCTTGCCCGGACAGTCTTCCTGCTGCCGCGCCCCCCAGGTCTCGCTGAGGGCCTCCACGAGCGCGAGCCCGCGTCCGGAGGTCTCCAGCGCGTCGATGCCGGAGATGCCGGCGGCCCGGATGGCCTCGGCGTCCCCGGAGGCCCGGAGCATCGGGAGGCGGGGGTCGCTGTCGTAGACGGAGACGGTCAGCCGGCCGAGGCGCAGCTCGATCTCGACCGTGCAGGTCTTGTCCGGCTGCGCGTGGCGGTGCACGTTGCTGAGCAGCTCGGTCACGCCGAGCGCGGCCCGGTCTATGAGCGGATCGAGCTGCCAGTGGCGCAGTTGCGCTGAAACGATTCGGCGGATCTGTCCGATCCGCATGGGCAGGGCCTGCAATTTGACCACGCAGTGCCTGCGGGAATGACTGATCACGGCTGCGACTCCCCGACATCAGTGTTACGGGTGCTGCACCCTCGGTGACGCCTCCCCAGGGTTACCCACTGTGCGCCGGTGCGCAACCGAACGCGACCGAAAGCGATCCGCATGGATCCCCAAAGTGACTGTTTGTGCAGGTGAGGGGGGTACATTGCGAAAGTGGGCGGCAAAGAGGCGATGCGGTGCGCCGCCCGCCGGGAACTCGGGACATCGGGAAGTACGAAGGAGCACGGCGCATGAGCACCACCGGTACGACCGCCACGACCATCGACGTCGACCGCAGTGACGCGGACTACCGCGCTTGGCTGAAGGAAGCCGTCCGCAAGGTGCAGGCGGACGCGAACCGCTCCGCTGACACCCACCTGCTGCGCTTCCCGCTCCCCGAGGCCTGGGGCATCGACCTCTACCTCAAGGACGAGTCCACCCACCCGACGGGGTCCCTCAAGCACCGCCTCGCCCGCTCCCTGTTCCTCTACGCCCTCTGCAATGGCTGGATCCGGCCCGGACGCCCCGTCATCGAGGCCTCGTCCGGCTCCACCGCCGTCTCGGAGGCGTACTTCGCCAAACTGATCGGCGTCCCGTTCATCGCCGTCATGCCGCGTACGACGAGCCCCGAGAAGTGCCGGCTCATCGAGTTCCACGGCGGCGAATGCCACTTCGTCGACGACTCGATGAAGATGTACGAGGAGTCGGCCGAACTCGCCGCCCGCACGGGCGGCCACTACATGGACCAGTTCACCTACGCGGAGCGGGCGACGGACTGGCGCGGCAACAACAACATCGCCGAATCGATCTACCAGCAGCTGCGCCTGGAGCGTTACCCGGAGCCCACCTGGATCGTGGCCACGGCCGGCACCGGCGGCACCTCCGCGACGATCGCGCGCTACGTGCACTACATGCAGCACGACACCCGCATCTGTGTCCCGGACCCGGAGAACTCCTGCTTCTTCGACGGCTGGACCCGCAGCGACCCGCACGCGACCAGCGACTGCGGCTCGCGCATCGAGGGCATCGGCCGGCCCCGGATGGAGCCGAGCTTCGTACCCGGGGCCATCGACCGGATGATGCGGGTCCCCGACGCCGCGAGCGTCGCCGCGTGCCGGGCGCTGGAGGGGGCGATCGGCCGCAAGGCGGGCGGTTCCACCGGTACCGGGGTGTGGAGCGCGCTGAAGATCATCTCGGAGATGGTGGCGGAGGGCCGCACGGGCAGCATCGTGACCCTGCTCTGCGACCCGGGCGACCGGTACCTCGACAAGTACTACTCCGACACGTGGCTGGCGGAGCAGGGGCTCGACATCGCCCCGTACACGCGGACGCTCGAGACGATGCTGGCGACCGGTGTGTGGAGCGAGCCCGTCGGCTGAACGCCTTCCCTCGGCCGAAGGTCGCCCCCGAAGGTTTTCCCTCGCCGGGGCCCGGTCCGCTGGCTACGCTGTGCGGACTTCGGGAATGGGCCGGGGCGGGGCGGGGCGGGGTCGAACGGGGCGGGGCGGGGAGCGATGGCGGAGAGCACGGACGGCGTTCGCGGTACCGGGAGCGAAGGCGCGGGCCCGGGTGGGCCGCCGGCCTGTCCCCGGTGCGGCCGGGAGGACGAGGTGCTCGGCGTGTCCGCCGCGTACCTGCGGGCCAAGGCCAAGATGAGGGTGGAGCGCACGCGCACCGAGGACGACAGCGTCACGATCCGCGAGGAGAACTCGGCGCTGGCCAAGGCCCTGGCGGTCGCCCCGGACGAGCCGGACAACGGCACCATCGGCTGCCTCGGGGCGGTGCTGGTCCTCGTGTCGATCGGCGCCTTCGTCTGGGGTGCGATCGAGGGGGAGTGGTTCGACGGCGACACGGCCCCGCGGCTCGGGGGCAGCGGCGACGGTGACATCTTGTTCGCGGCCGACGAGACCACGGGCTACCTGGGCTGGATCTCGGCCGTCTCGCTGCTCGTGGGCGTCGTCCTGTTCGCCCTGTCGGGCCGGGCCGTACGGACCTGGCGCCGCCGGACCGAACCGGGCCGGGTGGCCGCCGACCGCGTCTGGGCGGAGGGCTGGTATTGCGGCCGTTGCGGCACGGCCCACTTCGCGGGCGAACGGGCCCTGAGCCTGCAGGAGTTCCGGACCCGCGTCTGGTCGGCGGGCGGCTACGGGGACCTGGCCGTGCGACACCCCGCGATCTGAACCGCCTCGGAGCTGCCGCGACCGCCCCGACGGCCGGCCGCCGCGGCTCCGTGCGGACATCGACCACGGCGGAATCTCGGGGGAACCATGACGGGTGCCGGATACAGCAGACCGGAGCGGGACGCACGGACACGGGACCAGTTCCCGTCGTCCCCTTGGCGACCCCAGGAGGCGGACACGGGCGCGGGCGGCGGCTCCCTCCCCGTGTGTCCCAGTTGCGGCCGGGACGACGAAGTGCGGGCGGTTCAGGCGGTGTTCCTGGAGGGGCACCGACACGTCCGCATGCAGGAATGCGCCGGTGACCAGCGTCACGACGTCACCCGGGAGGTGGTTTCGCGCCTGGGGCGGGCCCTGGCGCCGGCGCCGCCCGCGCCGCGAGTCCAAGGGCGGGGAGGCCTGGGTGTGGTCCTGGCGCTGGTGGCGGTCGGCACCTTCCTGGCCGGCTCGCTGGCCGGGCACTGGTTCGGCAGGGATACGGGAGAGTTCCGGCCGGAGTATCCGTACCAGGGGTGGAACGAGGCCGCCCCGGCGCCCGAAGCCGACTTCCTGTTCCTCGGCGTGATCTCGGTGATCGCGCTGCTGGGCGCCGCCTGCCTCTTCGCGGCGGTGGCCAGGGCCAAGCGGGCGTACCGCGCGCGGACGCGGCCGGGCCTCGCCGCCGCCGAGCGGCTCTGGATCCGGGGCTGGTACTGCGGGCGTTGCGCCAGGGTGCGCTTCGATGGCGAGACCGCGGCCCTGACGCTGCAGGAGTTCCGGGTACGGGTGTGGACGGCCGGGGGGTACGGGGATCTGGCCGAAACGCATCCCGCGGTCGACCTGTTGGTCGCCCACAGGCCGGACGGGTCCTACTGATCGACTGCTGATCGGCTGCCGACCCGCTGTCGACCCATTGCCGACCCGCTGCGGATCCGCTGTCGACCCACTACGGATCCGCTACTGATCGGCCCCGCGGAGCCGCTCCGCCAGCCGGAGGTCCAGCGCACGGACCGCCGAGCGGAACGAGTGGCCGAGTCCCGGCCGGGCGGCGGTGAGGGCGAAGCGGACGGGGGCCGGGGCGTCCGCCGCGAAGGTCCACCGGACGTGGGTGCCGGAGCCGGAGGGAGCGAGCCGCCACTCCTCCAGCAGGGCCCGTATGCCGGGGGCGTTGGTCTCGTCGACGCGGTACGCGTAGCGCCGCTCCGGATCCGCGGCCATGATCGTCTCCTGGAACCGGACCCCGCCCGCGAGTTTGACCTCGCGTCCGGCGCCGCCGTGCGTGGGGCGGGCCAGGGTGACGGCCCGGAACCAGCTCGGCCAGCCCTCGACCTCCTCGGCCAGCGCCCGGTACACGTTCTCGGGAGCCGCCGTGGTCCGGGCGGTGAAGACCAGGCGCGTGGGGGCGACCTCGATGAAGTCCAGCCCCACGGGGCGGAGTCGGCGAGCCATGGCGGTACTCCCTCGGTTCGGCGGACTGCCGGCGGTGTACCCGGCGGGCGTGGGCTGCCACCCTAACTGTCGGACCGTCAGATGTCCGCCATGGGGCTCCACCGCATGACGCCACCGCATGACGCCACCGCATGACGCCACCGCATGACGCCGCCGCAAGACGCCGGCGCGTGACTCCGGCGCGGAGCGGCCAACCCGTTTCGCGGACCGGGCCCCGGCCGGGACAATGCCGCACATGCTTATCAGAGCAGCGCACATCGACGAGCTCTCCCTCCTCCAGGACATCGAGCGGGCCTCCGGGGAATGCTTCCGGGCCATCGGCATGCCGGAGATCGCCGACGACGAACCGCTTCCGCTGGAGGAACTCCTCGGCTACCGGCGGGCCGGGCTGGCCTGGGTCGCGGCCGACGGCGCCGGGACGGGAACCCCGGTCGGCTACCTCATCGCCGACCGGGTCGACGGGAACCTCCACGTCGAGCAGGTGTCGGTGCACCCGGACAGCGCGCACCGCCGCATCGGGCGGGCCCTGCTGGAGCACCTCGCGGAACGGGCCACGGCGGAGGGCGCCCCCGCGCTGACCCTGACGACCTTCACCGACGTACCGTGGAACGCCCCGTACTACGCCCGCCTCGGCTTCCGGGCCCTGGCCGAGAGCGGCCTCGGCCCCGGCCTGCGGGACATCCGCGACCGTGAGGCCCTGCACGGGCTCGACCGCTGGCCCCGCGTGTGCATGCGCCGGGACCTGTGAGGGCCGCCGGTCAGAGCTCCGGAAGGTCCGCCGGGTAGAGCAGGGTGAGGTCCTCCTTGCTCGGATCCGCCAGCTGCGCCACCCGCCCCGCGTGCCGCTCGACCATCGACTCGAAGGTCTGGCGGGCGGTGCGGCCGTTGCCGAAGGCGGGCCCCTTGGGCAGGTCGGTGAAGTACGTCAGCAGCGCCTCGGAGGTCTTCTCGCCGAGCAGGTACTCGTGCTCCTCGGCCTGCTGCTCCACGATCCGCAGCAACTCCCCGGGCCCGTAGTCCCCGAAGGTGATGGTCCGGGAGAAGCGGGAGGCCACCCCCGGGTTCACGGTGAGGAAGCGGTCCATCTCCGCCGTGTACCCGGCGACGATCACCACCACCGCCTCCCGGTGGTCCTCCATCAGCTTCACCAGCGTGTCGATCGCCTCGCGGCCGAAGTCGCGGCCCGAGTCCTCGGGCGCCAGCGCGTACGCCTCGTCGATGAACAGCACCCCGCCCCGCGCCCGGTCGAAGGCCTCCTGGGTGCGGATCGCGGTGGACCCGATGTGCTCGCCGACCAGGTCGACCCGGGACACCTCCACGAGGTGGCCGCGCTCCAGCACCCCGAGGGAGGCCAGGATCTCCCCGTACAGCCGGGCCACGGTGGTCTTGCCGGTGCCGGGGGAGCCGGTGAAGACCAGGTGGCGGCGGACGGAGGCGGCCTTGAGCCCCGCCAGCTGCCGGCGCCGGCCCACCTCGATCATGTCGGTGAGGGCGCGGACCTCGCGTTTGACGCTGTCCAGTCCCACCAGGGCGTCGAGGTGCCCCAGCACCTCGCCCGAACCGCGGCCCGGAGACTGCCCGGTGGCGCCGGGGTCCGTCTCGTCGGCCGGCCGCTGGGCCGGCACCCGCTCGGCCGTGCCCGTCGCCACGGGGCTCCGCTCGGCCGTGACCGTACGGATCCCCGCGTGGTCCCCGGCTGCCGCCACGCCCGAGCCCGAGCCGACGCCCGAGCCGAGGCTCGCGCCCGCGCCGGAGGCGGACCGGGCGGCGAGGCGCGGTCCGGACTCGTCGCTCGTGCAGTCCTCGGCGACCGGGCCGTCCTCCGCGAACTCGTAGCCCCCGCGCGCGCAGCGCTCGGTGTGGCAGCGGTGCAGGGAGGTGCGGCAGCCGTCGATGACGTGGAACCCGAAGCCCGCGCTGCCCGTGACCCGGCACGCCGTGAAGGTTCCGCGCCCGCCCGCCGACACGTAGAAGCCGGCTTCGGCGGGGGAGCTGACCGTGCACCGCTCCAGGGTGGGATCCGCGCCCTTGGTGACGATCACGCCGGTCTGCACGGAGTCGATGGCGCAGTTGGCGAGGGTGCCGCCGCTTCCGTGGTCGCGGAACCAGGCCCCCGTCGCCGCCTCCCGGATCCGGCAGTCGTCCAGCTGGGCCGTCGCCCCGTCGCTCACCGAGACGGCGGTGTTGCGCACTTGGGAGAGATCACTGTCCACGACATCCACCCGCGAGCCGCGGTCCAGGACGAACAGCGCGTCCGGAACGTCGTGCACCCGGCAGGAGTCCAGGGAGACCGCGGCCCCGTCGCTGATCCAGACGGCGGGATAGTCGCCGGTGCTGTCGTGGATCTCGCAGGAGTCGGCGACGACACGGGTGCCCGGATCCCACACCGACAGGCCGTTGCGGCCGAAGCGGCGGACGGTGGTGCGGCTGAGCGTGAGCACGGAGCGGGAACGCAGGTCCACCGCGTTCTCCGGGATGTCGTGGATGTCGCAGCCGGCGAGCGTGAGGACGGCGTCCGTGTCGAGGGTGACCCCGTCGGTGGAGGTGCGGTGGACCGCGCAGTCGGTGAGCACGGCCGTGGCCCGAGCGGCGATCTGCACGCCGGTGCCCTTGATCTCGTAGACCTCGCAGCCCAGCGCCTCCAGGCCCGAACCGTCGCCGGTCACGCCGATGCCGGCGCCCGTGGCGTGGTGGATCCGGCAGCGCTCCAGCCGGGGGTGGCCACCGCCGCGCACCGAGAATCCGGTCTGGCCTGCGGCCACCACCTCGCAGTCGGCGAACACCCCGCCGCCGCCGTCCAGTACGGCGATCCCGACCCCGGCCGCGTTCTCCACGGTGCAGCGCCGGACCAGGGGCCGGGCACCGTTCCCGCGGACCTCGATGCCGGCCGCCGAGCGGGTGCTCACCCGCAGGTCGGTGAGCTCGGGGGCGCCGTCCTCGACGAGCAGCGCGGGCGCCGTGGGGTCCTGGCCCTCCAGGTGGAGGTCCTGGATGACGGCCGAGGCGCGGACGGTCAGCGCGACCCCGTCGAGCGGTGCGATCCGCACCGAGCCCAGCGCGGCCTCCGGACCGCGCAGGATCACGGCGTGCTCCAGCACCAGGTTCTCGCGGTAGGTGCCGGGCGCGATGGACAGGACGTCGCCGTCACCCGCCACGGCCAGCGCGGCGGTCAGAGTCGGATATTCACCGGAGCGGCGACGCCACCGCGAAGAACCGCCGTGCGTCACCTGGACCGTGCCCTGAGCCATGGTGCTGTCGTGCCCCCACCCTCGTGTTCTGTATGTCCGCCTGCTGATCGTCCTGCTGATCGTCCGCGCGCCCGAACCGTCCGCGTGTCGACCCGTGCGCGTGCCCGACCGTGCGGGGGCCCACGCCGCCGAACCGGCCGCTTGGATCGGAGCAGCCGCTCCGGCGCTCCACCGTAGCGCGCGCGGGGCCGGTGAGTTGCCAGGTCAGCTGCCCGCACCTGCCCGGCCCCAGTCCGGTCCCGCCGCGGCCCACGCGCGGTCCAGCCGGATGTACCGCCGATGCATGAGCCTTCGTACGACCAGGCGGCGGATCGTCTCCACCAGTGCGGCCATGACCAGCGCCGCCGCGAGCCCCGCCATGACCGCGTGGAAACTGGCGGAGGAGGGATCGAGGGGCTGTCCGACCAGCCGTCCGCGCGTATCGGTCCATATCCGGAACCGGTCGCCGGGATGCGGCGGTTCCTCCGCGGCCGGCACCGTGCCCTGGTGGCTGCTGCCGTCGGGGGCCGTCCACGACGCGACGATCCGCGTACGCTGCGGGGTCTGGCGCTGCGCCGTGGGATCGGCGGCCGCTCCGACGACCGGCTCCGGTGTCGGCCGCACCACCACCGCCGGTACGAGATGACGCTCGTGCCGCTGTTCGCGCGCGGCCCGCTGCAGCGTGCCGTCCACCCGCAGGCCGGCGGCCCAGCCAATGGCCGGAGCCACCAACAGGACGCACAGCAGCGCCGCGAAGGCCACCCACGCCTCGAAAAGATCCGTCTGACGGCGCAGCGGATTGCGCCGCCAACGCCACACTCCCATTGCTGTCCGCACGATCCGGCTCCCCCTGCTTGTGCCAGTCTGCGCCTGCCTGCCGTCCCAGCCTCCCGCACGCCCCGCTCACCCGCATTCCGGGACGTGCGAGACGTGTGTCACCCGATCCGGTGCTCACGTCCCGAACGATCCAACGGGCAAGCGGTGGCGGTTGGTTCCAGGGTGGCGCGAGAGCCCCTCGAAGGTGTGATTCCGGGTGGTCTCACCGGTCCCCTCGCTCCGGATCCAGGCCCGGCTCCGGTCCCCTGGCTCCCCTGGCGCGAGCCCCCCGGCTTTCGTGCCTCCCGGCTCCGGGCGCCCTCACTCCAGGACGCGCACCTCGTCGCCGACCCGCACCGTCCCCAGCCGCACCGGCACCAGCTGGCGGCCGAAGGCCAGCGACTTCCCGATCCGCCGGTGCCTGGCCAGGGTCTGGAGCGGTTCCTTGCCCCGCAGCGCCGTCGTCTGGTCGGTGGTCGTGACGATGCAGCGCCCGCACTCGCGCGCCCCGCGGAAGACGGCGTCGCCGATCGCGAGGAGTTTCCAGCCGTCCTCGGCCCATGCCTCGGCTCCGGACACCACCACGTTCGGGCGGAACCGGTTCATCGGGAGCGGGCCCTCGTCGGGATGACTGCCCTGGGCGATCAGCGCGTTCAGCGCGTCCAGCGAGGCGAGGGTGGCGATCAGCAGCGGATAGCCGTCGGCGAGGCTCACGGTCTCGCCGGGCAGCGCGTAGGCGGGATCCACCGGCCGCCGTACGGCCGGGTCGTCCAGGTGCACGAGGCGCGCCGGTACCCCCAGGTACGCGGTGAACCAGTCGGCGGCGGCGTGCGCCGCCGCCACGGTCTCGATCTTCTTGCCGAAGAGCACCACCGGCTCCGGCGCCCCGCCCTGCGGGACCTCCACCGTCAGATCCGCCATGCCCGGCGCCGAGACCTCGAACCCGCCGCCCCCCAGCGGACGGGCTCTGGCCAAGGCCAGCCTCGGCTGCTGGCGTTGGGTGATGACCGTGCCCTCCCCGTCCACCACGGCCCACCGGCGGTCCCCGGACAGACCCCAGGGCTCCACGGCCACCTCGTCGGGAGCTGTCCCCGCTACCGATTTGACGGGATGGACGTGGAGTGCCTGGACGCGCAGTTTCACCATGGGGAAATTCTGCCAGCTGCTCTCAGCGACTCCGCGGCGACCTCGTCGGAGAGGGCTGGACGGGCACGGCGGTCAGTAACCGCGCCCCTGCGGCTGGTACGGACGCCCGTACGGGTCCTCGAACGAGGGGGCCGGGACGGGAGCGGGCTGAGCCTGCATCGGACGCGGCGCGGCCGGGCGCATGGCCTCGTACCCGGTGCCCGTGGCCACCGGGCGGGGCTGCTGCGGCTGGGGCTGCGGAACGTAACCCGTGCGGGCGGCGAACGGCTGCGGCGGCTGCTGCTGCGGCACGTACGGGACCGGCGCCTGCTGGAGCGGCATCGGCATCGACATGGGCTGCTGCATCTGCTGCATCTGCGCCATCTGCGGCATGGGCCGCATCTGCTGGGGCGCGGCCTGCTGCTGGTACGGGTACCCGTACGCCGGGGCGTGCTGCTGCTGTTGCGGGAGAGCGGGCGGCAGTGCGGCCGGCAGGGCGGGGAGCGAGGACGCGAGGGCCGGCAGGTACCCACCGCTCGAATAGCCGGAGCTCGGTGAGTCGTAAGCGGCCGGGACGCGGATCGGGGCGATCTGCGGAGTGCCGCGTTCGGCCACGAGGGAGTCGTAGATAGGGGTGTCCGGGAAGGAGGGCGCGGAGTAGTAACCGCCGCCATAAGTGGAGCGGGGGGAGGTCATGGACCTAAGTTAAGCCCACGACTTCACCGGGTCCATAGCGAGGTGCCGCCAACACCCCCCTGACCTGCATATTCGCAGGTCAGGGCCACAGCTCTCACTTCACGTTCACGTGCACGTTTTGGTCACTTCCGTCCCGTCTTGCTCCTACTCGTACTCACCGGTTGGGTGTTGCACGAATGATGAGCCGGCTTGTCGCTGACGAACCGTCATAACCGTGTGACCTCGAATGACGTGAATTCGTAGGGTGGGGTCCGGTTTCAGGCATCTCCGGGGCGGGCATAGGTACGCCCTTTCCATGCCGCTCCGTGTCCGCGGTAGTGCTGCACGGCCGAGTCGACGGTCATCAGGAGGTAGAGCAGCGCGGTGAGCGGGAGGAGCGGAGCGAGGGCGGCCGGCTGGCGGTAGTAGCGCAGCATCGGCAGGTAGGTGCCGGTCATCAGCAGCCAGGCCAGGCCACCCGCCCAGGCGACGGCGGGCCGGCCGGCGGCCAGGCCGGCGAGGAGCGCGGCCGGCGGCACGAGGTAGACGAGGAGCAGCCCGGCCACCGTCCCGGCCAGGACCGCGGGCCGGTGGCGCAGTTGCGCGTAGGCGCTGCGCGAGACCATCCGCCACAGGTCCGCGAGGGAGGCGTACGGGCGCACGCTGTCCACCCGCTCCGCGAGCCCGAGCCAGATCCGCCCGCCGCTTCGCTGCACCGCCCGGGCGAGCGAGACGTCGTCGATGACGGCCTGTCGGATCGACTCCGGGACCCCGGCCCGGACGGCCGCCTCGGTGCGCAGCAGGACGCACCCGCCGGCGGCGGCCGCGGTGCGGGCGGCGGGGCGGTTGATCCAGCGGAAGGGGTAGAGCTGGGCGAAGAAGTACACGAAGGCCGGCACGATCAGCCGCTCCCAGACGCTGACGGCCCGCAGCCGGGCCATCTGGGAGACCAGGTCGAGATCGGCCGCGGTCGCGGCGCAGACCAGCTCGCGCAGGCTGTCGGGTTCGTGGGCGATGTCGGCGTCGGTGAGGAGGAGGTAGTCGGGGGCGGCGGAGCCCGGGACGGGGCCGGACCCGGAGCGGGCGTGGGCGATGCCGTGCCGGAGCGCCCAGAGCTTGCCGGTCCAGCCGGCGCCGGGCTCGCCGGGGGACAGGACGGTGAGGGGCAGCCCGGGCTGCGCGTCGGCGAGCCGCCGGGCGAGGGCGGCCGTGCCGTCCGTACTGCCGTCGTCGACCAGGATGACTTCGACCTCGCCGGGATAGTCCTGCGCGAGCAGCGAGGGCAGGCTGCGCGGCAGCACCTCGGCCTCGTCCCTGGCCGGGACGACGATCGCGACGGACGGCCAGTGCGCGGGGGCGTGGCGGGGAGGAAGGCGCATGTCGGTCCGCCAGAACATGCCTTGGCCGAGGGCGAGCCAGAGCCAGACGGCGAGCGACGCGCACGCGGCGACGAGGAGGAAACCCATCCCGGCAGTGTGCCGCGAACGGCGCCGCACGGGGCGGCGGGACACCGCGGTTCGACGGCCGGGTCGCGGCCGGCCCCGGCGCCGCTGCGCGGGGCCGCTTCCCGGCGGGTGCGGGGCCGCGGCGAGGTACGGTGCCGGGCCGGGTGCGTGCCGCGGATGCGGACGGGGTTCCGGTGGGACGGGCTTCCGAGGGGATGCGGCAGTGCTGTCGCCCTGGAGGCGGCCGGGGGATCGATTAAGGTGACCAAGTGAAGATCGCCCTCATGGACTCCGGTATCGGCCTCATCGCGGCGGCTGCCGCGATGCGCCGGCTGCGGCCGGACGCGGACCTGGTGCTGTCCTGCGACCCCGACGGGATGCCCTGGGGTCCGAGGACCCCGCAGGACCTCACCGGTCGGGCCCTCTCCGTCGCGCGGGCCGCCGCCACGCACCGGCCGGGCGCGCTGATCGTCGCCTGCAACACCGCTTCCGTACACGCCCTGCCCGCGCTGCGCGCCGAGCTGGAGCCCGGGATCCCGGTCATCGGGACCGTGCCGGCGATCAAACCCGCCGCGGCAGCCGGAGGGCGCGTGGCCATCTGGGCCACCCCCGCCACCACCGGCAGCCCCTACCAGCGCGGCCTGATCCGCGACTTCGCCGGCGGGGCGCGCGTCACCGAGGTGCCCTGCCCGGGGCTGGCCGACGCCGTCGAGGGCGGCGACGAGGCCGCCGTCGTACGGGCCGTCGCCGCGGCCGCCGCGCTGACTCCGGCCGACGTCACCGACGTGGTGCTCGGCTGCACGCACTACGAGCTGGTCGAAGCCCCCATCCGGGCCGCGCTCGACCGGCGCACCGGCGGCGGGGCGTACGTCTTCCACGGCTCCGCCGAAGCCGTGGCCGTCCAGGCCCTGCGCCGGCTGGGCGCCCGCCCGGAGCCCGGCCTGCCGCACACCGGCAGTCTGACCGTCCTGCTCAGCGGCCGACCCGGCACGCTGCCCGAAGCCGCCCTCGGATACGGCGAAGGGCGCCTGCTGGCCGGCCGGAGCGTCGTCGGGGAAGCCGTCGGGAGAGCCGTCTCGGGATGACGCCCGAGGACACGGAACTCGTCGCGGCCGCGCGGGAACTCGCCCGCACCCGGTGCCGCGGCGAAGACCACACCGTGGCGGCGCTGGTCCGGGCCCGGGACGGGCGGACCGTCCCCGGCGTGAACGTGTACCACTTCACCGGCGGCCCCTGCGCCGAGCTCGTCGCCCTCGGTGCGGCCGTCGCCGCCGGAGTCGCAGAGCTCGACACGATCGTCGCCGCGGGCGACGCGGGGCGCGGCGTGCTCCCGCCGTGCGGCCGCTGCCGTCAGGTCCTGCTCGACCTGCACCCGGACATCCGGGTGATCGTCCCCGCGGGCGGGGGCCTGCTGCGTACCGTGCCCGTCACCGAGCTGCTCCCCACGAGCTACGCCGGGCCCGCCCTGCGGCCGGACTCCGGCTGACGCGCAGCCGTCGCGGCGGCGCCTCCGGCCGCCGAGAGGCGGCCGGCCAGTTCCCGTAGGCCGGCCGCGTCCAGCACACGGTCCCCGAAGCCCGGCAGTGGTACGTGCAGCAGGGCCGTCCACGACTCGGGCACCGCCGCCGAGCCGTACCGGGCCCCGGCCAGGGCTCCGGTCACCGCCGCCACCGTGTCGGTGTCCCCGCCCAGGTCCACGGCGGCCCGTACGGCGTCCGCGAAGCCCGTCGTGGTGCGCAGGGCCCACACCGCCGAGCCCAGGCAGGGCCACACCGCCCCGTTGAACTCGGTGGCCAGCCCCGGATGCCAGTCCGGGGCCAGGATCAGGCCGTACCGCTCGCGGTGGCCCGGGTGCACCTGCGCCAGCGTCGCGGGGAGCGCCGCGAGCGGGTCCCCGCCGTCCAGCGCCACCCGTACGAGCTCGTGCAGGACGGCCGTACCCTCCCAGGCGGCCCGGTCCCCGTGGGTGAGAGCGGCGATCCGCCGGGCGGCGGCCATGGTCGCGTCCCGGCCGGCCGGAGCGAAGTACACCGCCGAGGTCGAGGCGCGCATCAGGGAACCGTTGCCCGCCGCCCGCGCGTTGACCTGGAAGTGCAGCGCGGCGGCCAGGTCCCAGGGCTCGCCGTTCGTCAGTACGTCCTCGGTCTGGAGCCCGATGTCCTTGGGGTCCGCGGCCGCCCAGCGCCGGAACCGGTCGAAGACATCGGGGAGTTCGAGCCCGCCGCGTTCCAGCAGCGATTCGCCGACCAGCACCGCCATCTGCGTGTCGTCCGTGGCCTCGCCCGGATCCCACCCGCCGCCCCCGCGCATCTCCTCGCCGCGGGCGCTCAACTGCCCCGCGGGGCCGAACTCGTAGGGCGCGCCGAGCGCATCGCCGGCCGCCGAGCCGAGTACGGCTCCTACGGCGCGATCGAGCCGGGTGGTCATGCGTCCTCCTCGTACGGTCCGGGGCACACGCAGTCCAGCACACCGCGGGCGAAAGCGTCCAGGTCGTCCAGTCCGGCCGCGGCCAGTGTGCCCGGGGCCCCCGCCAGGAGGTGGGGGAGGGCTCCGTGCAGGGCGAGGGTGAGGGCGCGGGCGCGCTCCGGACCGGCCTCCAGTCCGGCCGTGCGCAGCAGGTGCCCGTACGCGGCGAAGTCCGCCGCCGCGATCGGGTCCAGCAGCGCGGCCAGCCACGGCCGCCGCGTCGCCTCCGCCTGGAGCTCCAGGTACGCCACCACACGCGGGCGCCCCGGCCCGGCCACGTCGCGCAGCAGCCCGGCGAGCAACGCGGCGAGCCCGGCCCGGCCGGCGGGTCCGGGACCCGCGGCCGCGAGGCGGTCGGCGAGCTCCCGGTACTGCTCCACGCAAGTCTCCGCGACCGCCCGCAGGAGCGCGTCCCGGGTCGGGAAGTAGTTCTTGGTCGTGCCGAGCGGCACGCCGGCGGCCGCGTCCACGGCCCGGTGCGTCAGGCCGCGCCCGCCCGCGTCCGCGAGTACCGCGGCGGCGGCTGCGCACAGCCGGTCCTTCCGGTGCTGGTTCACTCTGGCAGTTTAACCACACCTGTGGTACCACGGATGTAGTACCACAGGTGTGGTGGTCAAGGCTGTGAGCGAGAGAGCGAGAGGTGTGCCATGGACACGGATGCGTCGGATCCATCGGGTGCGGTGCGCGAAGCGCACAGGACGGGAACCGCGCTGGTCGTCGGCGCCGGGGTCGGCGGTCTCGCCACCGCCGTCGGACTGCGCCGCGCCGGCTGGGAGGTGACCGTACTGGAGCGCCGGGCGGCGCCGGAGAGGTACGGGACCGCCTTCGGCATCCACCCCACCGCCCAGGCCGCCCTCGACCGGCTCGGCCTCGGCGAGGCGCTCCGGGCGCGCGCGGTCCCCTACCGCCACGCACGGATCCGGCGCCCCGACGGACGGGTGCTGGCCGCGCTCCCGCTGGAGCGGATCGAGCGCAGGGCGGGCCGTCCCGAGCTGCTCATATCCCGGCCCCACCTGATCGACGCGCTGCTCGCCGAACTCCACCGGCTGGGCGGCACGCGCATCACGTACGGGCAGGCCTACGAGGCTTCGGCCGCACCCGGCGCCACCCTCCTCGTCGGCGCCGACGGGATCAACAGCGCCGTCCGCGCCACCCGCTTCGGGACGGTCAGCGGTCCGCGCGAGCTCGGTACCGCCGCGTGGATCGGGATCGCCGGATTCGAGACCGGAGTCCACGGCGAGACCTGGGGCGAGGGCCGGTTCTTCGGGATGACCCCGGTCGAGCCGGGCCGCACCAACTGGTACGCCGCTGTCCCGGGGGCCACCACCGCCGAGGAGCTGAGGGCCGCCTTCGCCGGCTGGCACGACCCGATCCCGCGCGTCCTGGCCGAAACCGACCCGCGGACGTGGATCCGCTACCCGATGCGCCACCTGCACCCCGCGCTCCCCGCCTTCATCCGGACGGCCGGCCCCACCGGCCCCGCCGGTCCCGTCGCGCTGGTCGGCGACGCGGCGCACGCCATGACCCCCAACCTGGGACAGGGTGCCTGCACGGCGCTCCTCGACGCCGAAGCCCTGGCCCGGGCCGTCGCCGTCCACGGACCCGGCGCCCTGCCCGCCGCGCTGCACGCGTACGAGGGCGAGCGCCGGCGCAGTGCCCAGCGGGTGGCGTTCGGTTCCCGGACCCTGCACCGGTTCGTGACGGCCCGCCGTCCGGCGCTGCGCGACGCCCTCGTCGGCCTGCTGCCTGGTTAGGGCGCGCCTTTCGGATCGGGCCGGATCACCTCGTGGTGCCCTGTGCCCTGTGCCCTGTGCCCTGTGCCCTTTGCCCTGTGTCCGGTGCCTGGGCCGTGCGGCCCAAGAGGTCGGTGGCATCCATGCGGAACGTGAGTACGCTGCTACACATGACGGTTCACCCCCCGGGTCCGCTCTGGACGGGCCGGGCTTCCAACCGGGCGCAGTGGGTCCTCGCCGGAGCCGGCGCGGCCTGCCTGGCGCTCGGCGTCCAGCTCGCCGTCGACCAGGCCTGGGACTCCGGATTCGTCGCGCTGCTCATGGCGGTGATCGGCTGCCTCGCCGCGGGCCTGCTCATCCTCTTCGGAACCCTCGCCTTCGTGCACGCCGCCGTCACCGTCGACGCCGATGCCATCGAGGTGCGGTGCGGGCACATCGGCCTGCCGCGACGCAGGATCCGGCTCGCCGATGTGGCCGCCGCCGAGTACGTACCCCGGATCACCCCGCAGCAGTGGGGCGGCTGGGGCTACCGCTGGCGCCCCGAGCGGGGCACCGCCGTCATCGTCCGGCGCGGCGAGGGCCTGGAACTCCGGCTCGGCGACGGCAAGCTCTTCACCGTCACGGTCGACGACGCGGAGAACGCGGTACGTGTGATCCGCACCCATCTGCGCGCCCTGGCCCACTGACTCCGCCACCGGCACAGCGAGGGGACGTACACTCCGCCAGATGAGCAGCAGTGCGACCCGCGCGGCCGGGAACGACGCCGGGAACGAGCCCGGGAACGAACCGCAAGGGCAAGCGGAAGCGGGCGTGCGGACACGGACACCGGAGGCGGGCGCCTTGGCGGGCTCCCCCGCGCGGCGGTGGGCCGGCCGGCCGGCCCGGGCCGCGGCCGCAGTCCTCTCCGGGGTGCTCCTCTACCTCAGCTTCCCGCCCCGCCCCCTGTGGTGGCTGGCCCCCCTCGCTCTCGCCCTGCTCGGCTGGTGCCTCTACGGGCGCCGCGCGCGGGCCGGATTCGGCCTCGGCGTCCTGCACGGCCTCGGCTTCCTGCTCCCGCTGCTCGTCTGGACAGGCGAGGGCGTCGGTCCCGTCCCGTGGCTGGCCCTGGGCACCCTCGAATCCCTCCTGATCGGCCTCACCACCCTCGGCATCGCCCTCGTCAGCCGCCTCCCCGGCTGGCCGCTGTGGGGCGCCGCCGTCTGGATCGCCGGCGAGGCCCTGCGCGCCAGGGCCCCCTTCGGCGGCTTCCCCTGGGGCAAGCTCGCCTTCGGCCAGCCCGACGGGGTCTTCCTGCCGCTCGCCGCGCTCGGCGGCACCCCGCTGCTCTCCTTCGCCGTGGCCCTGTGCGGATTCGGGCTGTACGAGGTACTGCGCGTCGGCGCCGGCACCCGCCGGGCCACCGCCGCGCTGCTCGCCGCCACCGCCGTGGCCGCCCCGCTCGCCGGGGCCCTCGCCGCCCGGCCGCTGGTCTCCGACGCGGCCGAGGACGGCACCGTGGTGGCCGCCGTGATCCAGGGCAACGTCCCGCGCGCCGGATTCGACTTCAACGCCCAGCGCCGCCAGGTACTGGACAACCACGCCAACCGCACGATCCAGCTCGCCCAGGACGTCAAGCTCGGCAAGGTCGCGAAACCGGACTTCGTCGTCTGGCCGGAGAACTCCTCCGACATCGACCCCTACACCGAGCCCGATGCCTACGCCGTCATCGACAACGCGGTCAAGATGATCGGGGTACCCGTCGCCATCGGCTCCGTACTGGCCCCGGAGACCGGCCCGCTGCGCAACACGATGATCCTGTGGGACCCGGTCAAGGGCCCCGTCGACACCTACGACAAGCGGAAGATCCAGCCCTTCGGCGAGCGCATCCCGATGCGCTCCTTCGTCCGGCTCTTCAGCTCCGACGTCGACCGGGTCCGGCGCGACTTCGGCCCCGGAAAGGAGCCCGGGGTCTTCGACATGGCGGGCAGCGGAGTCGGCTTGGTCACTTGCTACGAGGCCGCCTTCGACGACGCGGTCCGCTCCACCGTCCGGGCCGGCGCCCAGGTCATCGCGGTACCCAGCAACAACGCCACCTTCGGCCGCACCGAGATGACCTACCAGCAGCTCGCCATGGACCGGGTCCGGGCCGTGGAGCACAGCCGGACCGTGCTGGTGCCCGTCACCAGCGGGGTCAGCGCCGTGATCCGCCCCGACGGCGAGATCGTCCAGCAGACGAAGATGTTCACCGCCGACGCCCTGGTCGCAAAGATCCCGCTCCGCTCCACCGAAACCCCCGCCACCCGCTTCGGCCCGCTCGCCGAGTACCTCCTGCTGGCCGTGGCCGCGGCCGGACTCGGCTGGTCGTTCGCCCGCCGGTCTCCCCGGTCCGCCCGGTCCTCGTAGGGTCGGGGAATGACCACACCCGATTTCATCCGCACCCTGCGCGCCACCGCCGGGCACCAACTGCTCCTCCTGCCCGGCGTGACCGCCGTAGTCGTCGACGACCGGGGGCGGGTCCTGCTCGGGCGGCGCGCCGACACCGGGCGCTGGTCGGTCATCGGCGGAATCGCCGAACCGGGGGAGCAGCCGGCCGACACGGCGGTGCGCGAGGTGTACGAGGAGACCGCGGTGCGGTGCGTACCGGACCGTGTGGTGCTGGTGCAGATGCTCCCGCAGATGACCTATCCGAACGGGGACGTCTGCCAGTTCCAGGACATCACCTTCCGCTGCCGTGCCACGGGAGGGGAGGCGCGGGTCAACGACAACGAGTCGCTGGACGTGGCCTGGTTCGAGCCGGACGCGCTGCCGGAGCCGCTGGAGTCCTTCGCGGCCGACCGGATCCGCCAGGCCCTGCGCGACGAGCCGACCTGGTTCGAGGCCCCCGCCCCGGTGTGACCCAGGACCCCGGCGGCACGACACCCAGTCCCCGGACTCAGCCGTTGTCGGACGCCTCGCGGTACAGCTCCACCGCCTGGTCGCCCATGACCGCGCTGTAGGAGACCTCCGGAACGGTCCCGCCGCCCTCGTAGCCGCCGAGGACGCCCGCCAGGGCGCCGTCGACGAGCCACGGGCTGCCGCTGGTGCCGCCGCTCAGGTCCGGGCACTCGATGCGGCGCTGGGTGTCGGAGAGCAGGGTCGTGCCGTTGGCGCAGTGCAGCGGGGAATCCTCGCCGCTGGGGTAGCCCACGATGGACACGGTGGCGTCGGCCGGCTGCTCGGCGGCGACCGCGAAGCCCCCGACGGCGTCCTCGATCCGCCGGCCGTCCAACGGGGCCACCGTCGCGAAGGCGATGTCCTCGTCGGGGTCCTCGGAGTCCGTCCAGCCCGGGGCCACGTACATGTCGGTCAGCTTCCACAGACCGTAGGGAGTCTCGCCGTCCCGGTAGCCGGGGGCGAAATAGGTGGTGTCCAGGCTGCCCAGGCAGTGCGCGGCGGTGGCGATGACGTCACGGTCCGGGCTGCGCACCACGGAGGCGGTGCAGAAGTGTCCGCCGCCCTGCCCGCCCGCGAACAGCGCGCCGACCCGCCCGGCCGTGACATCGGCGGGTGCCGTGCCGGTGACACCGAGCGGCGGTACGGCCAGCGCCGCGGGGGCGTCGACACCGAGCAGGGCCGCCATCGCGGCCAGGGCGAACAGGATCCGCGAAGCGCGCCGGCCACGGGCACGGGCGCGGCTGCGGCGGTCCGGTCGGGAGGAGAGGCGCTGGATCATGCTCCGAGCCTTCCCGGGGAAGCTGTGACAGGAGCCGGGAAAACCTTGTGAATCCGCTGTGAATGTCAGCCGCGCCGCTCGTACACCGTCACCCGGCGGCCGCGGACCTCCCGGTCCTCCACCACCGTGAACTCCGCCCGCAGGACGGCCGCCTTCGCCCGGTCGGCCGCGGAGCCCGAGGGCTTCGGCGGCTTGCCCGCCCGCCCGGCGTCCGACACCAGCAGCACCCGCCGCTGCCCCCGCAGAGCCGCCGAGATCCGCGCCGGGGCGGCCTCCTCGCCCTTGAGGGTGCCCGACTCCACCGGGCCGCGGGCCAGCGCGATGTCCGTCAGGCCGGCGAACGCCCCGGGCGAGACCAGTGCGGCGTCCCGCCGGGCCGCCGGAACGAAGAGCACCGCGTCGCCCTCCCGTTTCAGCCCGGACACCTCCCCGGCCACCGCCAGTACGTCGTCCACCCGGCTGGCCGGGGACCTGTCGGCAAGCGAAACGGGCAGCAGGGCCAGCGCCGAGACCCCGACCACGGCCGGCACGAGCAGGCCCGCCGCCCTCGGGTACCGGGGCGCGAGGGCCCGTACGGCCGCGCCCAGCGCCGCACCGAGCAGCAGGGCCAGACCCAGCATGGCGAACAGCACGTACCGGTCCACGAACAGCGGCTGGACCAGGGAGGCGGCGGCCAGCCCCAGCAGGGGCACCGCCAGCAGCGGCAGCCCGACCGAAGCGGCCGTCAACCGGACCGGCAGA
This sequence comes from Streptomyces sp. H27-H1, assembly GCF_026627445.1. GTDB lineage: Bacteria > Actinomycetota > Actinomycetes > Streptomycetales > Streptomycetaceae > Streptomyces. The sequence continues at coordinate 85,876 of NZ_JAPNLJ010000026.1, read as the reverse complement.
CCGGTGCGCGGCCCGTTCCAGCGGTCCGCCAGGGCGCCCAGCGCGCCGACCGCCACCAGGACGGCCGGGCCGATCATCATGTGCCAGGTCAGCGGCGGTATCCAGGAGACCTGGCCGGACTGGGTCCGGCTGAACAGGATCAGCGGCAGCGCCCCCGCCACGGCCGTCGCCGACGCGAGCAGCCAGGGGGCGAGGACGCGGCGCCCGGGACGGACCCGCCACAGGGTCACCGCGTGCGCGGGCAGGATCAGCAGCGAGAGCCAGTTCAGCAGGGCGCAGACCAGCACGAGAGCCCCGTACGCCGTCCAGCGCGGCCAGGTCCGCCGCGCGGTCCCGGTCCCGGTACCGGTGGTCGCGATCAGCGAGACCAGCAGCAGGGTCGACAGCCCGGCCCCGCCCGCGACCAGCGCGTACGCCCGGCCCTCCTGGAGCTGGAACTGCACGGCCGGCAGCAGACCGAGGACAAGTCCGCCGCCCAGTCCCGCCCAGGGGCCGGCCAGCCGCCGCCCGATCAGCGCCACACAGCCGGCGGCGAGCGCCACCGCCAGGACAGAGGGCAGGCGCAGGGTGGTCGTGCTCGCCCCGAACACCTCGAAGAGCGCGTGCATCAGCAGGTAGTAGAGACCGTGCACCGCGTCCACGTTGCCGAGCAGGTGCCAGATCTCGCCGGGGGAGCGCTCCGCCACCTGCCACGTCGCCGCTTCGTCCCGCCACACGCTGTTCTGCCGGGAGAGCCCCCACAGGCCGAACATCAGCGTCCAGAGGACCGGAACCAGCCATACGAGATGCGGCCGTCGGATGTCGGCGGGTATGTGGGAAGTCATGAACTCGTACGGGTCCCCGGTCTGACGTTCGGGCGGAAACCACCAGTCTATGGACGACACGGACGGTTTCCGGACCGGCTGTTGTGCACGGCGGAGCGTGAGCACGGGGCCCGCCCGCCCCTAGCCTCGCCGCAGCAGGTGCGCAGCAGGCACGCAGGAGCACGAACGAGGGGCGGTACCCGGTGAACTGGCTGATCCACGACTACCGCGAGAGCGATCTCGCGGCCGTTGTCCATCTGATCGACACCACGGCCGAACTCGGCCAGGAGTCGGTCTTCTCACTCGCCGAATGCATCAGCGCCCTCACCGACCGGCAACCCTGTGTGGTCGCCGTCCATCAAGGCGTCCCCATCGGCGCCGCCCTCGCCTGCGTGACCGGCGAGCGCGCCTGGGTGATGCGCATCGCCATCGCCGCCGGCTGGCGCGGACGGGGGCTGGCCAGCGCGCTGCTCGTGGAGCTGGAGCGGCGGCTCATCGCCGCCCGCGTCGGGCGGATCGCCTACGTCCTGCCCGAGGAGGATCTGCTCGGCGAAGGCCTGCTCAACGCCGGCTACACCCGCCAGCCCGCCGTCGCCTACTTCGAGAAGACCGAGCCCCTGCACGGCCCGGCCGCCGGCCTCCTGGACGACCTCGGCGGCCGCTTCCTGCCGAACGACCTGTGGGCCGAGGTCGCCGGTATGGAGACGGAGAAGGACCTCATCGAGCGGCGGGTGGTGCTGCCGCTCGCCGAGCCCGAACGGGCCGCCGCGCACGGGGTGCGGCCGCCGCGAGCCATCACCCTCTTCGGCCCGCCCGGCACCGGCAAGACCACCTTCGCCCGGGCCATCGCCTCCCGGCTCGGCTGGCCCTTCGTGGAACTGCTGCCCTCCCGCCTCGCCGACGAGGGCAACCTCGCGACCGCGCTGCGCGACGCGTTCGCCCGGATCGCCGAGCTGGAGCGGGTGCTCGTCTTCATCGACGAGGTCGAGGAGATCGCGCCGGTGCGCACCGAGCCCGCGCAGCCCGGCGGCATCCACGGGGTGACCAACGAGCTGCTCAAGCTGATACCCGGCTTCCGCGAGGGCGACGAACGGCTGCTGGTCTGCGCGACCAACTCCATCCGCTCGCTCGACCCGGCCTTCCTGCGGCCCGGCCGCTTCGACTACCTGATCCCGATCGGCACCCCGGACCCGGGCGCCCGCTCCGCGATCTGGTCCCGTTACACGGCGGGCCGTCCCGACGTGGACGTGGCGGCGCTGGTCGAGTCGAGCGAGCTGTTCACCCCGGCCGACATCGAGCACGCGGCGCGGATCGCGGCGCAGGTGTCCTTCGAGCGGGACCTCGAGTCGGTGGTCGCGCGGGGCGCGGCGGCGGCCCAGCCGGGCGCGAGCACGGAGGACTACCTGGCGGCGGTCAAGCAGTGCCGGCCGACGGTGACCCCGGCGATGACGGGAGAGTTCGCCGCGGACATCACCGCGCACGCCCGCTTCTGAAAGGGAGGGGCTCCGGCCCTGGGGCCGGGGTGCCCGCCGGGGCCGGGCATGCAAGATGGCCCGCAGCCACTCCCCAAAGCAGCTGCGGGCCTCCCGCGCGGACTTGGCATCCGTGCGGGACAGCCACGTTCCGTTGGGGTGTATCGCCGGCTGGAACGTGGCAGCAAGGGTGCCGTGAGGGCCGCATCCCTGATGCCCTCGCCAACACATTCGAGTCAACCAGGACCGGGGGTGGGCGCGCCTCGGCCACACGGCCCCGATCGCCCCGGCCGGAAGGACCGGTCGCCAGGGCGTGGCCGTTGGCCGAAAGGAGGACCGGGCTTAGGGTCGGGCCATGGCCTTCGTCGTCTTCATGACCCTCCCGGGGCTGGCGCTGCTGCTCACCGGCATAGCGTTCCTCGACCTCACGCTCGAACGCGCGGGCCGCGCCGGCATGCTGCCCTGGCGCTGGAACGGCCGCAATGGGCAGATGTCCTCGACCGGCTTCGAGCAACTGCACGCGAGCTTCTCGCCGGGCAAGCAGAACGAGCTCAAAGAACGGCAGAGCGCCCTGATCATGCGCGACGACGAGGAGGACGGCGCCCCGCCCCGCTCCCGCGTGGGCCTCGACGGCGGGCGCGCGGTGATCCGGATGCCCGCTAAGGGCGGCAGCGGTACGTGAACTCCGCGGCGGCCGTCCGCCGTACGGGCGAGATCAGCTCGAGTTCCGCCTTCGCCGGGTAGGTGCCCGAGCCCTGGAAAGTCCACAACAGGTGCAGCCTGGCCTCCCGCCCGCCGCTGGGCACCCGCTCGGTGAGCTGCTCCGAGCGCGTGCCGTCACTGCGCAGCCAGCGGTAGGTGAGTACTCCCGGCCGCCCGTTGGTCCGTACGACGGCCACCACGTCGGCGGTCCCGTCGCAGCCGGGACCCTCCGGACCGGCGGACACCACCACGCCGCCGACCTCCAGGGCCGGGCCGTAGCGCTGCCAGCACAGGTAGCCGAGGACCCCGATCAGGATCACGGCGGCCAGGGTGTAGCGCCGCCATTCGCTCCGCCGCCGGCGGGGGGCCGGACCGGGGGACAGCGGGAACGGCAAGGGCAGCGCGGCCGTCACCCCCGGTCCGAAGCGCATGACCGAACCTTCGACCCGGTCCGGCGCGGGCCCGTCAGGCACGTCGAAACGTACGGTCCGCGCCGTGCCCTCGGGCGGCCCGGTGATCCAGTGGCTGCCGAGGACGGTGGCGCTGTAGTCGTCTTCGCCCTGCGGGGCGTGGGGAACGCTCATGCCGGATTGCACCCCCGGATGTAGATGCTCTGGACGGAACTCTGGTTGGCGGCCGCCGGATTGGTGGTGGCGCGGACGCTCCAGTAGCAGCCCGCGCCCCGCGCGAAGGTGTGCGTGAGGGTTGTCGTACCAGGGCTCCCGGGTCCGAACTCGACCGTCTGGCGCCCGTCGGGGGCGGTCAGGGCGCCCTCGGCATCACCGGTGAACCACTCGACGACCAGGCTGAACGGGCCCGCGCCGTCGCTGTCGACGGAGAAGACGGCCTCGGTGGTCCCCGGGCCCGTCTGCCGGAAGGAGCGGACGTTCACCGCGGAGATCGTGACCTTCGGGGTCGGGGACGGGGTCGGCGTGGGGGTCGCGGAGGGGGTCGGCGGCTGGGTCACCGTCCAGGTCGGTGTGGGCGTCGGTGTCGGTGTCGGCATCGTGTAGCTCGGGCTCGCCGACACGGACGCGGAGACGGACGGCGTCGGCGTGGGTGTCGGTGTCGGCGTGGGGGAGGCCGACGGGCCCGGACCGGGCGCCGGGCCGGACCCGACCGGCGCCGACGCGCTCGACGTCGCGAACGCGTTCAGCGCGCTCGCACCGCCCCGTTCCGAGCCCGCCGCCTGCGAGCCGAGTACGGCCACCAGGGCGAGCACGAGCGTAGCCCCGGCCGCGAGCAGTCCGCGCCGGCCAGGGGCCCAGCGCGCGGGTGGCGCCGGCAGGGTCGTCGTGGCGAGCGCGGTGACGCCCTGCGCCGGTGCGCCCGCCGAGGGGAACAACAGCGGCAGCAGGGCCGCCAGCGCGGCCAGCTTGCGCTGTCCGCGCTCCTCCCACTGGGGCCCGTACGCCGCCAGCGCCACCGCCTCCAGCTCCGCGACGAACGCGTCGGCGTTCTCCGGCCGTTGCTCGGGGGCCTTCGCCAGTCCCCGCCGGATCAGCGGGCGCACCGGCTCGGGAGCCTCGGTCTCCGGGACCGGAGCCTCGATGTGCTGGACCGCGAGCTCCGCGAAGTTCTGCCCGTCGTAGGGCTTGCGGCCGGTCAGGCACTCGAAGAAGGTCGCCGTCGCCGCGTACACGTCGGCCTCGGGCGAGGCGGGCCGGCCCTGCCACTGCTCCGGGGCCATGTACGCGGGCGTGCCCGCCGCCCCGGGGGTCGTGCCGAGGGGGGTGGCGATGCCGAAGTCGACCAGCTTGGACGTGCCGTCGGCGGAGACCAGTACGTTCGCCGGCTTGTAGTCCCGGTGGACCACACCGGCCCGGTGCGCGTCGCCCAGCCCCAGCAGGGAGCCCTTCAGCAGCACCAGCGCCGCCTCGGGTCCGGTCCGTCCGCACTGCCCCAGCAGGGCGTTCAGTGCGACGCCGTCCACGAGCTCCATCACGATGGCGGCGCCGCCGGGCGCCTGGACGTACTCGTACAGCCCGACCACGTACGGGGAGCGCAGATCGCCGAGGAGCTGGGCCTCAGCCCGGAACTCCCGGACGAAGACCGGGTTCTCGAGCATCCGGTCGTTCAGGTACTTCACCGCGACGGCCGTGCCGGTGCCCTCGTGGACCGCGAGCACCACGCGGCCGCTGGCGCCCGAACCGAGCTCGCGGACCTCCGAGTAACCGGGAACCGACCACACGCCGTTCATGCCTTCCCCCTTGCCGTGGCGTGACCGCGCCCCGGAGCCGGTCGTCCCAGGGGACCGGCCACCACCTGGGACACATTTGCGCCACCGCCGGTTCCCCGTCCCGCGCTCCGGGTGGGGAAGAGAGGGGGAGCGGGCGTCAGGCCGCCGCGGCCCGCGCCCCGATCATGGCGTGCAGCCGGTCGGCCGCCGCCCGCCCGAAGTCCGGATCGTTGATGTGGGTGTCGTAGTCGTAGAGCCGGGCGGCGCTGCCCCGCAGCCCGTCGCGCAGCGCCGAGAACAGCGCCCCGTCGGCGTCGGGGTCATGGTAGGGGCCGCCCGGGGCGCCGAGCGTGGACAGTCCGCGCAGGGGTACGCAGACGGCCGTGGGGCCGGTGGCCGCACGGAGTTTCGCGGCGACGCGGCGGCCGAGCTCCGTGCACTCGGCCTCGGTCGTACGGATCACCGTGATCGAGGGGTTGTGGACGCGGACCCGGCGGTAGCGGACCCGCTCCGGCAGGCTCTCCAGCGGGCCGAACTTCACCATGTCCAGCGCCCCCAGGCTCACCACTTGCGGAATCCCGGCCCGCCCGGCGGCGCTGAGCCGGTCGGGCCCGGCGGTGAGGATGCCGCCGCACAGGTCGTCGGCGAGCTCGCTGAGGGTGAGGTCGAGTACCCCCGCGAAGATCCCCTGGCCGGCCAGCGTCTCCAGGGTCCGGCCGCCGGTCCCGCTGACGTGGAAGACCAGTACCTCGTAGCCGAGTTCGGTCAGCCGTTCCCGGGCCGCGTCCACGCCGAGCGTGGTCACGCCCGCCATGCTCGCCGCGATCAGCGGACGGGCCCCCGCGCCCAGCCGGGCCGGCTGCCGCAGTTCGAGGGAGGCGCGTTCGAAGGCCCCGGCCATACCGGCGACGGCCGCGACGGCATTGGCCAGGACCGGCTCGGAGATGCTGTTGATCCCCGCGATGTCCACGACGCTGTACATCATCGTGATGTCCGCCGATCCGACGTACGGGGCCACGTCCCCGGACGCCATCGAGGAGACCATCACCTTCGGCACGCCCAGCGGCAGCGCGCGCATCGCCCGCGTGGCGATGGAGGTCCCGCCGCTGCCGCCGATCGCGAGCACTCCGTGCAGCCGCCCTTCGGCGTGCAGGCGTAACAGGGTCGCTTCGGCGCCCCGGGCCATCGTGGTCACGGCCGCACCCCGGTCGGCGGCCGCGCGCAGCTCGGACAGTTCCGTTCCCGCGGCCCGCGCCACCGCTTCACGCGGCACGTCGGCGGGCACCCGGGGCTCGTCCATGATTCCCGTGTCAACCGTGATCACTTCGACGCCGGCGCGCAGCAGCCTCTCGCGCAGCCAGCCGTACTCCACACCCTTGGTGTCCAGGGTTCCCACCAGCACGACGTTCGTCATACGTGCAATGTCCATGCAGGTGGGGTTTGTTGGCAAGTAAAGGTCGGGTCAACCCTGGTTCCTGAGAAGCTCCAACAGCCTCTCCAGGAAAGGAATCTGAGACACCACCAGCTTGTTTCTGGCCACCTGGGGAGCGAACCACTCCACCCGGTCCAGCTCGGGGAACTCCGCCGTCCGCCCCGACTTCGGCGGCCACTCCATGGTGAACGTGCCGGGCACCGCGAGCGCCGGATCCAGGTCCGCCCGTACCGCCCAGATGGTCACCAGCTTCCCGCCGATCATCCGCACCTCACCCAGCGGCAGGTACGGACCTTCCGGCGGCGGCAGCCCGATCTCCTCCTCGAACTCCCGGCGGGCCGCGTCGCGCGCGGTCTCCTCCGGCCCGTACTCGCCCTTCGGGATGGCCCAGGCGCCGGCGTCCCGGCGCTCCCAGAGAGGGCCGCCCATGTGGCCGAGCAGAATCTCCACCCCGGCCGCGGTATCGGTCCCGGGCGGTCGGCGGAAGCGGAACAGGAGCAGTCCGGCACTGCGCTTCGCGGTCATGGCCTCATGCATGCCCCGCCGGGGCCGCCTTGCACCGCACGCGCCCTTCGGCGCCGGCGCGGGCGGCCTGCCGGGCGGCCTGCAGGGCGGCGCGGGCGCCGCTCAGTGGTCGTGCGGGCCCTGGCGGTGGACCGGGCCGTGGGCGTCCGAGCAGTGCGTGTCCACCGGGTCCTCGCCCGGACGGCCGACCGTGAGGAGGGAATCGTGGGCGTGGTCCACCTGGAGGGTGGTGTGCGTGATCCCGTACTCCTTGGACAGCAGGGCCTCCAGGTCCCGGCGCACGGCGTGGCAGTCGCCCTCCGGGGCCACCAGCACGTGCGCGGACAGCGCGGCCTGCCCGGAGGTGATGGTCCAGATGTGCAGGTCGTGGACCTCGGTGACCGGAGGCTGCCCGACCAGGCGGTCGCCGACCGTGTCGGGGTCCACGTGGGCCGGGGCGGCCTCCAGCAGGATCCGGCCGGACTCGCGGACCAGTCCGTAGCCCGCCTTGAGCATCAGGACGACCACGACGAGCGAGGCGATCGAGTCGGCCTGCCGGAATCCGGTGGTGAGCACGATCAGGCCGGCGACGGCGGTGCCGATGAAGGCGAACAGGTCGTTGAGGATGTGCTGGTAGGCGCCCTCCACGGCCAGGGAGGTGCGGTTCGCCCTGGAGATGCACCAGGCCGCCGCGATGTTGACGACGATGCCCGCGAGCGCCGTCACCAGCACCAGCCCGCCCTCCACCGGTGGTGGATCCAGCAGTCGCCGTACGGCTTCGTACGCGAGCCAGACCGCCAGCAGCAGCAGGGTGAGGCCGTTGGCCTGGGCGGAGAGTATCTCCGCCCGCTTGAGGCCGAACGTGAAACCACCGCGCGCCGGCCGGGCGGCCAGCCGCATCGCGATCAGCGCGAGGACGATCGAGACGGCGTCCGTCAGCATGTGCGCGGCGTCGGAGATCAGGGCCAGGGAGTGCGCCATTACGCCGATGACCACTTCGACGGCCATGAAGCCCGCGATCAGGCCGAGGGCGATGCCGAGCCAGCGCCGGTCGGCGTCGGCGGCGACACCGTGGCTGTGACCCGCGTGGCCGTGGCCAGGCCCCTCATGTCCCTCGTGGCCGCCGTGCCCGTCGCTGCCGAGGGCGTCGACGCCGTCGGTGTCGTGCTGCGCGTGGTCGTGCGCGCTCATGGTGTCCCCCGTGAGTCGTGGCGTGTCGCTTGGATTCCGCTTCCGGACGTGTCGCATTTCGAACGTGTCGCTTTCGACGCGTATCGCTTGCCATGCGTACCGCCTGAAGTGAAGCGCACCTCGCGAAGATGGGCAAAGGCTGCAACGGGGACCGTTGTCATTACCTATAAGCCCATTCTGACCTGCGGTTATGCCGGGCGGCCCGGATCGTGGGAAAATTTCCCCATGGTCCAGCGCCCCGGTGTGCCGACCGCGCCAGAACTCCTCCTGGAAACGGACAGGGGTTCCACCGCGATGAGCCCGCGCCGGACGTACAACGTCGGCCGGGACCCCCTCTGCGAGATCTGCCTCGACGACGCCCGCGTCTCCTGGCACCACGCGGTGCTGCGCCCGGACGGCGACCACTGGACGGTGGAGGACGAGGACAGCACCAACGGCACGTGGATCGACGGCCACCGCGTCCACGAGTGGGCGGTCGGCGTCGGCAGCGAGCTGCGCTTCGGCAGCGCCGCCGACGGCCCGCGCGTCCGCTTCGCCGAACCCGTCGCCCCCTCCGGTCCCTCCTCGGTCTCCCGCCCGGACATGACCAGCACCTTCCGGCAGCCGACCTCGGTCCGCGCGCTGTCCGCCCAGGCCGCCGTCCGGATCGGCCGCGCACCCGACAACGACCTCGTCGTCGACGACCTCGTGATCTCCCGCCACCATGCCGAGCTGCGCGCCCTGCCCGATGGCAGGTACGAGATCGCCGACCTCGGCAGCCACAACGGCACCTACCTCAACGGCGCCCGCCTCACCCGGCCCGCCTCCATCGGCGAGGGCGACATCGTCGGCATCGGCCACTCCGCCTTCTGCCTGGTCGGCGACCAGCTGCAGGAGTACGTGGACACCGGTCAGGTCTCCCTCGACGTCCAAGGCCTCGGCGTGACCGTGGACCACGGCCGCAAGACCCTCCTCGACCACGTCTCCTTCCCCGTCGGAGCCACCTCCCTGCTGGCGGTGGTCGGCCCCAGCGGCGCCGGCAAGTCCACCCTGCTCGGCGCCCTGACCGGCCTGCGCCCCGCCGACCACGGCACCGTCCTGTACGACGGCCGCGACCTCTACAAGGACTACGCCGAACTGCGCAGCCGCATCGGCCTCGTCCCGCAGGACGACATCCTGCACGCGCAGCTCACCGTCCGCCGCGCCCTCGTCTACGCCGCCGAACTGCGCTTCCCGCAGGACACCGCCAAGGCCGAGCGCGAGGCCCGCGTCGACGAGGTGATCGGCGAACTCGGCCTCCAGCAACGCGCCGACCTGCCCATCCACAGCCTCTCCGGCGGCCAGCGCAAACGCGTCTCCGTCGCCCTGGAACTGCTGACCAAACCCTCCCTGCTCTTCCTGGACGAGCCCACCTCCGGGCTCGACCCGGGCATGGACCGCTCGGTGATGAACATGCTGCGCGGACTCGCCGACGACGGCCGCACGGTCATCGTGGTGACCCACAGCGTGCTCAACCTGAGCGTCTGCGACCGCCTCCTGGTCCTCGCGCCCGGCGGGCGCATCGCCTACTACGGCCCTCCCGACGAGGCCCTCGGATTCTTCGGCTTCGAGCAGTGGCCCGAGGCGTTCGAGGCCTTCGAGAACGACCGCGACCGCGACTGGGCCGGGGAGCACCGGGCCTCGCCGCTGCACCGCCGCTACGTGGACGTCGCCGGCCGGGTCCCGCTCACGGGGCCCGCCGGACAGGCGGCCGGCATCCCGCCGAAGCCACCGCCCAAGGCCCAGAGCTGGTTCTCCCAGCTCTCCACCCTGATCCGCCGGTACGCCGCCGTGCTCAGCGCCGACCGCACCTTCCTGATCATCATGGTCGCCCTGCCCTTCGTCATGGGAGCCATGGCCCGCGCACTGGCCGGCAGCGAACTCAACGCCGAGACGGCGCTCAACGCCCTGTTCATCCTGTGCGTGGGCGGAGTCCTGACCGGAGCGGCCAACGCCGTGCGCGAACTCGTCAAGGAACGCGTCATCTACCAGCGCGAACGCGCCGTGGGGCTGTCCCGGTCTGCCTACGTGATGTCCAAGGTGGTGGTCCTCGGCGCGATCACCGTCGGCCAGGCCGTGGTCCTCACCGTGGTCGGCCTCGCCGGAGTCAAGACCAACGCCCCCAAGGGCAAGGGCCTCTTCCTGCCCCCACTGATCGAGATCACCCTCGTCGTCGCCCTGCTGTCCGTCACCGCCATGGTGCTCGGACTGCTGATCTCCGCACTGGTGAGCAAGGAAGAGGTCACCATGCCGCTGCTGGTCCTGCTCACCATCGTCCAGGTGGTCTTCTGCGGCTCCCTGCTGAAACTCACCGGGGTCCCCGTCATCGAGCAGCTGGCCTGGTTCGTGCCGGCCCGGTGGGCCATGGGCGCGATGTCGGCCACCATCGACATCGGCGCCATCGTGCCAGGCAAGATCACCCAGGACCCGCTGTTCGACCACAAACCCGGCCTGTGGCTCCGCGAGGTGGGGATGCTGGCCGTCCTGTCCGGGCTGTTCGGCTTCCTGGTCGGCAGGGTGCTGCGCCGCCACGAGCCGGCCATCATGCGGAAGTAGCCGCGATGACCAGCCCCGCCCAAGCCGCGGACTTCCGGCCCACCCACATCGTCCCGCAGGACGGACTGCCCGCGTGGGAAACCCCGGACCTGTCCCGCCCCACGGTGGCACTCGACGCCTTTCTCCCCGTACGGCTGCTGTCCCGGCGCGGGGAGTGGGGGGAGATCCTGTGCGCCAACGGATGGTCAGCCTGGGTGGACGGACGCCTGCTGCTCGCCGTACCGCAGCCCCCGCCGACCGGCGGCCGCCCGCTGACGCGCACGGAGGACCCGCAGCCGCTGCTCGCCCGCTGCACCGAGGAGCTGGAACGCTACCGGCAGGCGGTGGCGGACCTCGCCGCCGACCGCATCGATGCCGAGTCCTTCCGGCGCTCCCTACGGGGACTGCGTGCCGGGGTCGTCGTCGACGGGGAGTCCGTGTGGCTCTACGACGAATCGGCGGGACGGTGGATGTACGGGGACGGGACCCGTCTGGCCACCTACGCGGTCGTCGCGGGACCGGGTGCCCCGCCCGCGCGGGAGGCCCCGCCGCATGAGGCGGACACCGAGGAAGGGGCCGACGTACAGGCCGTGAAGGACGCACCGCACGAACCCACGAGGATCGTGGACCTGCCCGGACCGGAGGCGGGGTGATGGGCCCGCCGCCGGGTGAGGACCCGCTGCGCCGCGCTTCCGACCTGCGGGGGCGGCGGATCGCCGGGTACCTGGTGGAGACCGAGATCGGGCGCGGCGGGATGGCGGTGGTCTACCGCGCGCACGACGTGCGGCTGGACCGGACGGTCGCGCTGAAGCTGCTCGCCCCCGGACTGGCGGGCAACGACGTCTTCCGGGCGCGCTTCGCGCACGAGTCCAAGGTCGCGGCGGCCATCGACCACCCGCACATCGTGCCCGTCTTCGAGGCCGGGGAGACGGACGGGCTGCTGTACATCGCCATGCGGTACGTCGAGGGCCAGGACCTGCGGGCCATGCTGGACCGGACGGGCCCGATGCCCGTGGAGACGGCGGCCCGGATCGCCGGCCAGGTCGCCTCGGCGCTGGACGCGGCGCACGCCCACAGTCTGGTGCACCGGGACGTGAAGCCAGGCAACATCCTGGTCGCGGGAGGCACGGACAGCGACCACCCGGAGCACGTCTACCTGACGGACTTCGGGCTGACGAAGAAGTCGCTGTCGCTGACCGGGTTCACGAGCATCGGGCAGTTCGTGGGCACTCTGGACTACGTGGCGCCCGAGCAGATCGCCGGAAAGCCGGTCGACGGGCGCTGCGACGTCTACAGCCTGGGGTGCGTCGTCTACGAGATGCTGGCGGGCGCCCCGCCGTTCCGTCGGGACGAGGACATGGCCCTGCTGTGGGCCCACCAGTACGATCCGCCGCCGCCCGTGACCTCGCTGCGGCCCGATCTGCCGCCGGGTGTGGACGAGGTGCTGGCGCGGGCCCTGGCGAAGGCGCCGGAGGACCGGTGGGGGAGTTGCCTGGAGTTCACCGGGGCGCTGCGGCGGGCGGGCACGGGTGAGGGCGTGCCCCCCCACCCGGCGGCCTTCGTCCGTGCGCCGCCCCGGGCCGCCGACGGGCCGCCACCACCACCGCCGAGGTGGGCCCTGCCGGTCTTCTAGGACCTGTCCGGCCGGTCATGTGACCAGTCACGTGCCCGGGCCGTCCACGTGGGCATGAGCGGGGGCAGGCCGTGTTCGACCTCGTGGTGCTCGAGCACGCGCGGAAAAGGGGGTGCCCCGGTAGGGAGGCGGCACCTGCGGCGTGCCGGTAGTCGCTGGGCGTCAGCCCGTACGCCGCGCGGAATGCGCGGGTGAAGTCGGCGGGGCGGGTGAAGCCCCAGCCTGCGGCGACGGAATGGATGCTGCGGGACGCCGGCAGCGGATCGCCGGGGCAGCGCTCCAAGCCCTCCCGGCGGAGATGGGCCGCCACCGTCGTGCCCTTCGGTCTGCGGCGGCGGTGTACGGACCGTGCCCACCCTCCCGCTGCGCACGATCCTCGTCGACCGGGCCCACGCCCTGGTGCCCCTGGACCCGGCCGGCACCCGGGCGGGAGCCGTCGTACTGCGCCTGCCGGGCGCGGTCGTCGCGTTGACCGCGCCCGGCAGGTCTGGGAGGCGTCGCTGCCCCTGGGCTGCGACCGGCCGCGCGACGAGGGCACCGGCCTGACCCCGCCCGAGCGGGAGCTGCTGCGGCTGCTGAGCCAGGCATGACCGACAGGGCGGCCGGCCACCAGCTGGGGGGTCTCGCTGAGCACGGTCCGCCGCTCCATGGCGGCCCTGATGGAACGGCTCGGGGCGCGCAGCCGCTTCGAGGCGGGCCTGCGCGCGGCGCAGCACGGCTGGGCTGTGACCGGGGAGAGCCACTGGAGCGGCGGGACCGGGGAGGGTCAGTCCTTGTCGGGGGAGGGCGCGCACACGACGTGGGCGGTGACCTCGGCGTGCGCTGCGGAGGCGTACCAGCCCTTGCGGCCGCTCGCGTCGACGACGGGGTGGGAGGCCAGGACGGTGTGCCGGAGCGTGCCGTCGCGGGCTTGGTCCCAGTGGGTGGTGGAGTACCCGCCGGACTGCACGGCCGTGCCGCGCGGGCAGTACACCCGGCTGACGGACACGGCCTCGGCGGTGGTGTCCTTGCGGCCGGCGTCCCCGGAGAGCTGGCGGGTGCCGGGGCCGGTCGCCTGGGTGGGGAGGGCGGTGGAGAGGGTCAGGGCGAGCGCGGAGAGGGCGAGCAGGCCAGCGGCGTGAAGCGGCCGGAACAGGCCTTTGGTCATGTTCACGGAAGTCAGCGTGTCATGCGGAAACGATCCCCCGATGAGCCGATTTGCGACTGTTCACCCGTACGGCTCAACGTGCGGCCGGGTCGGCCGGGTGGGCCGGGCCTGCTGTATCGGCAGGGGCCTGGCGGCCCGGTCCGCGACGGCGCCGGGGGAGCAGGGAGCCCAGGAAGCCCGCCACGGCGCCCGCGACGAAGGCCAGGCCGACCGTGCGCCAGAGGAGCGGGCGCAGCTCCACCTTTCCGCTGAGGTCGTCGCTCTCGCCGATGCCCAGCAGGGAGAGGCCGAACTGTGCCTGGATCCGGGCCAGCAGGCAGACCACCAAGGTGGCCAGTGCCAGGGCGACGGCCAGGTGGAGGGCGTGCTTCCAGGGGCGTACGTGCGCCGGTGAACGGGCGGCCGCCAGCGCGCCCGCCCCGAGCAGCAGGACGACGGCCAGCGCGACGAGCCACCACGCCCGGGGGTCCTGCTCCGCGAGCGAGGCCACGTCGATGGTGGACAGGTCGGAGGCGGAACCGGAGTCGGAGCCCGTGGCGCGCAGCACTCCGTCCAGAACCTGCGGTACGGGCAGCCCGAAGGGTCCCTCGGCCTTGCCCTCCCAGGCCCCGCCGAAGCCGAGCGTGAGGGCGGGCCAGACCAGGTTGGGCAGGCCCAGCAGGATCACCGCCAGGGTGCGGTCCGCATGTCCCCGGGTCGCCGCCACCACCAGGCCGATGCCGATGCCGATGACGACGTACGCGAGGAGCAGCGCGACCACGGCGAACGCCGCCGGCCGGACACCCGCGTGGAAGCGGACCAGTCCTGCCGGGAGCGGCGCGCGGCGGGACACCAGCAGGGCGATCAGCAACAGGCCCAGGATCCACAGCAGTCCGAATCCGAGGGTGGCGGGGATCGCGGCCTCGAAGCCCACCGTCGGGGTGGAATCGAGGATTTCGCCGATGTCCCCGATGATCGAATCGCCGGTGGAGACCGCGAAGTTCTGGTGGGCCAGCAGGGCGAGTCCGGTCAGCGCCGCCAGCCACAACAGGACCATGGGCACGGCGCGGGCGAGGAGTTCGCGCGCGCCGGCCACGGCCCGGTTGTGCAGGGGGCGGAGGAAGAGCCAGCCGGCGGTCAGCGCGCCGGCCAGGCTGACGGAGAGGGGGAGCAGGGACAGGCTCGCGTCGGCCCCGGCCAGGAAGCCGGCCCCGCCCGTCACCTCGAGCGAGCCGCCCGCGGCCATCACCACGACGGCGGCGACCACGTGCGGAAACGCGCCGCCGGGCAGATCGCCGGCGCCGGCGAGGGTGAGGCCCGCCGAGGCCACGACGGCCATCACCGCGAAGCCGGCCAGTACGGCGATGACAGCGTCGCGCCAGGCTCGCGCGGACGGTCCCGCTTTAGCACTCACCCTGCCACCGTAGGCACGCTCACTGGCGGCCACCACCCGAACGGCCCACACGCTCCGCTTGCGGCCACCACCCGGACGGCGCACACAATGGTCGCCAGGAGTGCAAGAAATCCGAACATTTCCGCCGATGATCCGCGGAACGTCCATAGCGGGATGTCCGACGCGAAGCGTCCACCGCCAAACGTTCGCCGCCTCACTTCCACCCTCCACCGCCAAACGTCCGCCGCGCATCGTCCACAGCGGAACGTCCACAGGGGACCGGAACCCCTCCGCCTGGGAAGAAGAGCCCGTGACCACTCAACCCTCCGGCCAGCAGCCGCCGTGGCCGACGCAGCCGTCACAGCCGCCCTCGCAGCCGCCGTCGTCTTCGTCCGGGCGCCCGACCGGCCCACCTTCCGGCCCCCTCTCCGGCGGGCAGGAAGGCCCTCCGCCGCCTCCGCCCCCGGCCCCTCCCGGAGGCTCCGGGTCCGGGGTGCCCCCCGGACCCCCTGAGCCGCCGCACAAGGCCTGGTGGCGTTCCGTACCCCGGCTTGCCACCACCATCGTCGCCATCGCGGCCGCCGTGACCCTGGCCGTCGTACTGACCCGGCCGGGCGGCGGCGGGGGCACCACCACCTCTGCGGGCAACGAGGTGTTCCTGCAGCCCGCGGCGGCGTCCGGGCCCGACCCCTTCACCCAGTCCACCGCGGCCAAGCAGGCCACACCGCCACCAGAGAGCCCACCGCCGTCGACATCGGAGACGAAGAAGCCCGAGTCGAAGGCCCCGTCGGCCCCCTCGGGCACCGCGACGATGGCCACCCGCAGTATCAGCGGCTCCTCGCCCACCCTGTACACGGGCAGGAGGGACGTGCCCAGCTGCGACGTCGAGAAGCAGATCCAGGTGCTCTCGGCGCAGCCCTCGAAGAACGCCGCGTTCGCCTCCTCGCTCGGCACCCAGCCGACCGCCGTGCCGGGGTACCTGCGCTCCCTGACCCCGGTGCAGCTCCGTGAGGACACCAGGGCCACCAACCACGGCTACCGGGACGGCAGCCCCACCAACTACCAGGCCGTGCTCCAGGCCGGGACGGCCGTGCTCGTGGACGACCGCGGGGTGCCGCGGGTCCGCTGTGCCTGCGGAAACCCGCTCGGAGCGCCGGTGGCGCTGCAGGCCAACCCGAAGCGGTTCGGACAGCCTTGGACCTCCTACCAGCCCTCGCAGGTGGTGGTCATCGCGCCGTCCGTGACCATCGTGAACCAGTTCGTGATCTACGACTTCCATGACGGCCGCTGGTTCGAGCGCGACCGGGGAGACCATCGCGGCCGGCACGACAAGCCCGTTCCCCCGCCGCCCATCCCGACCCCGACGTTCACCACCCGGCCGCCTTCGCCGTCGTTCACTTCCCCGTCGCCGACGCTGACTTCCCCGTCCCCGACGGTGTCGCCGTCCCCGTCCCCGACGGTGTCGCCGTCGACGTCCCCGACGGTGTCGCCGTCGACGTCCCCGTCGACCTCGCCGTCCACATCGCCCTCGACATCCCCGTCGACATCGCCCTCGCAGTCCCCGTCGCAGTCCCCGTCGGTGTCGCCTTCGGAGTCCGTGTCCCCCTCGGAGTCACCGTCCGCGTCGCCGTCCGTGTCGCCTTCCGTGTCGGCTTCCAACTCGCCCTCCGCGGACCGGGCGAAGTCGCCGACGCCGTCCGCGTCACCCTCGAGGCCGAAGGTTCCCCCGTCACCCACGCCCCCGCCCAAGCCCTCCTCGGCGGTGCCCGAGCTCCCGCCGCCTCCGCCTCCGCCCTCCTCCGCGGCGCCTGAGCCCCAGCTCCCGCCGCCTCCGCCCCCGCCGCTGACCTCGGCGCAGCCCCAGCTCCCCCCGCCCCCTCCCCCGCCTCCGCCTCCGCCCCCGCCTCCGCCGGCCCCGACGACCTCGCTGATCGCACCTCTGCCGCCCGGAGTGGGTAGCGACGCGGGTGCGGACGGAGGTCCGGGCGCCGGGAACGGCGGCCAGTAAGGTCCCGCCCGTCACGAAGACCTCCCCGAGGGCCACCGGCCCTCGGGGAGGTCTGGTACTTCTCCAGTGCTGACAGACCCATGCGATGGCGGCCATGGGATGCGAGAGAATGCTGCGCATGACGACTTGAAGAGCACGGGCGGGGCGGGAGCACTGGGTCAAGGTCGCGACCTGGGACACGGTCGGGGACGGTGATCGCCAGATCTGCGCTACCTGCATGACGCCGGTCCGCTCCTACCAGTTCCGCCTCCATCCGCCCGAGTCCTCGATGTTCGAGCGGTGCGTCGGCTTGGCATGGTGTTCCGGGTGCCGGATCTACTCCGGTGCGATGGTCTACATTCCCCGGACACGTGCCCTCGTCGACGCGCTGGGGTCCTTGCCGCCGGACGAACGTGTTCGACTGCGCCGCAGCGAAGTGAAACTGGTCGACCATCTCGATCGCCAAGGCGACCGGTAGCCGTGATCCACTTCCGAGGGGGGCCGGTGATTGGCTTCGCTGTTCAGGATTTTCCGGACGCGTCCGGAAAGTGGCCGAGGCGGACTGGACAGCGGTGCCCCGGCAAGACGCCGGGGCACCGGACCGAGTGGAGACTCAGTCGGGGGCGGCCGCCTAGCGGACGCGCCCGTACATGTTCGGGTTGTACGCGCTGAAATTGGAGACCCGGACCTGCTTGCCCGGGCGGGGGGCCTCGATGTATTTGCCGCCGCCGAGGTGGACGGCGACGTGGTGGATGCCCGACACGCTGCCGTTCGAGGTCCAGAACACCAGGTCTCCGCGGCGCAGTTCGGAGCGGGAGATCGGGGTGGTGGCCCGGTACTGGTCGGCGGCCACGCGGGGCAGGGTGATGCCCGCGGAGCGGTACGCGGCCTGGACCAGGCCCGAGCAGTCCCAGCCGTGGGGGCCGTTGCCGCCCCAGACGTACGGGTCGCCGAGGTGGCTGTTGGCGAAGGCGATGGCGCCCTCCGTGCCCTGCCGGATGGGGGTGCCGGAAGAGCCGGAAGAGCCGGAAGAGCCGGAGGAGCTGGACGAGCCGGAGGAGGATCCGGAGCCGGAGCCGCCGGCGAAGCGCTCGTACTTGTCCTTGTGGCTGGTCCAGCGCCACCAGCCGGTGGCGTCCTTGTACCAGTACACGCGGTCCGACGCGTCCCAGCCCGCACGGCCTCGGAAGGTCGGCTCGGAGGTGCGTACGGAGGAGGACGAGGACGAGGAAGCGGAAGACGAGGAGCCGGCGGAGGAACCTCCGCTGTTCCCGACGTACTTGCTGTAGTGCGAGGTCCAGCGCCACCAGCCGGTCGCATCCTTGTACCAGTACTTCGAGCCGTCCCACCCCGCGTGCGCCGGCGCCGGTTCGGCGGACGCGGCGCCCGCTCCGGTGCCCACCAGCATCGTGGCGCCGACGGCCGCGACCACGGCGCCGCGCAGGGTGCAGCGGCGGCGGCGGGCGGCGGCGGCCGTCATGGCCGTCGCACCGCGCGCGCAGCCGGCGCAGTCACAGCTGTCGGGTATTTCCTCGGTGAACTCGGGCGTGCGCATGCAAGGTTCCTTTTCCATCGGGGGTGTTTTCAGCGGGCGTCGGCGGCAGGGCCGCGCGCCGTGTAGAAGGCCACGGTCAAGTCCTTGACCAGGGCCTTGCGTTCGTAGTCGTCCAGGCCCACGAGCCCGCGGTCCGACATCCGGTGGACGGTGTCGTCGACCGCGTCGACCGCGTCGAGCACGGAGGTGAGGACGGAGTCCCGGTGCCGGGCGTCGATCGAGGCGATCCGGCGGCGCTGCATCGCGGCGGCGACCTCGGGGGCGTAATCGACGTGCAGGGGCCGGGCGGAGAAGACTTCGACGCCGACCGCCTTGCATTCGGCGGCGAGCAGCCGGGTCAGCTCGTTGCCGACGGCCTCGGTGTCGCGCAGGGTCTCCGGTTTCGCCGGCTCCGGGCCGAAGGAGTCGGCCGGCATCCGGGAGAGCACCCGGGCGGTCGCGGACTCCACCTGGCCGCGCAGGTACGCGGTGTGGTTGTCGACCGCGAGCAGTGCGCGGGCGGTGTCCTTGACCCGCCACACGACGAGGACGACGGTCCGCAGCGCGGTGCCCTCGGAGTCGAAGACGCAGAGAGGCTCGCTGCGCCAGTGGCGCAGCCGTACGTCGACGCGGGTGTACCGGGGCAGCGGGTTGGACCAGATGAGGCCGGTACGCCGGATCGTGCCCCGGTAGCGGCCGAAGAGGGCCAGCGACCAGGCCTGGCCGGCGCGCCCGCGCCGCAGTCCGGCGAGCGCGGTGAGGGTGAGGAGTGCGCAGGACACGACGACGGCCAGGGGCCAGGCCTCGGCGGGGGAGGCGGAGAGGCGGAGCTCCTCGAACCGCGGGAGGGCGGCGGCGCCTGCCGCGGACGGCGCGGCGGTGAGCAGGGCCCACCAGCCGGAGCAGGCCCGCGCGGGATGCTCGGTGAGCTCGGGGCCGAGCACGGCGGGCAGCGTCCGCGGCTGGGCCGGCGCCTCCGTCGCCGGTGCGGCGGGGCGGGGTATCACCGCGCGCACGGCGGCCTGCCGAAGGGTGTCGGGGTCCGCCTGGCCGCCGGGTCGGCGGACTCCGCCCGGGCCCACGGGAGCGGCCGGGCCGTTGGGGGAGGCGGGGTTCGCGGCGGGGGTGTCGGCCGGTTCCTCGTCACGGAAGAGCGGCCCGAGGACGAGCGGATCCCGGTACGGCCGTACGACCAGGCTCGCGCGACCGGCGCGGGCCCCAGGGGAGCCGGCGGGGCCGGGGCCGGAGCTGTGGCCGGGTCCGGAGTCCGCGCCGTGGC
Source organism: Streptomyces sp. H27-H1 (assembly GCF_026627445.1). Classification (GTDB taxonomy): domain Bacteria; phylum Actinomycetota; class Actinomycetes; order Streptomycetales; family Streptomycetaceae; genus Streptomyces. The sequence goes on along the minus strand of NZ_JAPNLJ010000026.1, from coordinate 66,088 downwards.
CGGAGTCCGCGTCCTGCGGTGTGGCGGGGCCGTGCCGCGTGGCGGCTTCGAAGTGGGCGGAGCCGGTGAGCGGGGCGGATATTCGTCCGGGGGTCCGTGCGGCTCCCGCTGCTGTTCCCGTTCCTCCTTCGGCCCCCGCCTTCGGTCCCTCGGCCGGTTCTCCGGTCCTCTTCGGCGCTTGCGACAAGCCACACCCCACACAGCCGTGGGCGTCAACGAACCCGCACCCGGGGGTTCCTGACGCCAGCAAAGATGATCATGAACGAATCGATCTTCGAGAGATCGTACAAGTCGCCTATTGGGTGAAAGTCGCGACAGGCCGGGACTTTGGTCCCTTTTCGCGCCGAATCTCCACGCTCCGGGGTGTGAGGAGCGCAGCCGGAGGGGGCCGGCCCCCTCGGCGGGACCGGCACGGACCGGCACGGACCGCCGAAGGGTGAGACCCTGAAGCTGTGGCCGAAAGGGGAGTGACCCCGCCGGTCGAGTGGCCTGCCCGGACGGACACGAGCCTCTCGCTCAACCGCATGGGCACCTTCGACTGGGACCTCGACAGCGGGCAGATGCATTTGGACACCACCGCCTTCGAGGTCCTCGACCTGCGTCCCGAAGAGTTCACCGGCACCCCCGACGGCCTGCGGGCACGCCTGGCGCCCGGTGAGGAGATCCGGCTCGACGCCCGGGTCGCGCAGGCGCTGAAGGCGGGCCGCAGCCACTACGGCGCCTACGTGCGCAGCCGCGGCCGGGACGGATCCCCGGGCTGGATGCACGTCCAGGGCCGCATCCTGCGGGACCCGCGCGGGCATCCGTACCGGATCATCGGGATCATCCGCGACGCCGCCCATGACCCGGGCGAGCCCGGCGCGGCCGGGGAGCGCGACGAGGGCCGGCGCAGGATGACCGGGGTCGTCGAGCGGACCACGGCGATCCTCGCGCACGCCCGCACCGTCAACGACGTCACCGACGTCCTCAAGGACCCCGAGGCCCTCGGTCACCTCGGCGCGGTCAGCGTCATGCTCGGCGTCGTCGACGGCGGCCGGATCCACCTGGTCGCGGAGGGGCAGCTGGGCGCGTACGTTCCGGAGATCGAGTACACGCGGATCGACGCACCCCTGCCCATGAGCGAGGCGGTACGGACCCTGCGGCCGGTGTACCTGGGCTCCCGCGAGGAGTTCCAGGACCGCTACCCGGGCCTGTGGCCGTACATCGAGCCGCTGTCCGTCCGCAGCGGGGTCTACCTGCCGCTGATCGCCCAGGGCCGGCCCGTCGGCGCGCTCGGGCTGCTCTACACCCGGGACGGGGACTTCGACGCCGAGGAACGCAACGTGCTGATGGCCCTCGGCAGCGGCATCGCGCAGAGCCTCCAGCGGGCCATCCTCTTCGAGCAGGAGCACGACCTCGCCGAAGGCCTCCAGAAGGCCATGCTGCCGCGCCGGATCCCGGAGGTGGCGGGTGCGCTGATCGCCGTACGGTACCGGGCCGCCCGGATGGGGCGGGACATCGGCGGCGACTGGTACGACGTGGTCCCGCTCGGCGCGGGCCGGGTCGGCGTGATGATCGGCGACGTGGAGGGGCACGACACGGACGCCGCCGCCGTCATGGGCCAGCTGCGCATCGCGCTGCGCGCGTACGTCGCCGAGGGCCACACCCCCGGCACGGCCATGGCACGGGCCTCGGCCTTCCTGCGGGACCTGGAAACGGAACGCTTCGCCACCTGCACCTACGCCCAGATCGACCTCACCAGCGGCATGGCCGAGCTGGTCCGCGCCGGGCACCTCGACCCGGTGGTGCGGCGCGGCGACGGCAGCTGCCACCGGGTCCGGGTGGCGGGCGGGCTGCCGCTGGGCCTGGCGGCGCACGAGCCGGGCGCGGCCGGCGCCCCGGACGCCTCTGCCGCCACCGGTACGGGATACCCCGTCACCAGCCTCGAACTGCACCCCGGAGACACCCTGTTGCTGTGCACGGACGGTCTGACCGAGCGGCCCGGCGGGGATCTCGACACCGGGATGAGCGAGCTCATGGAGGCGGTCCGGAGCGGTCCGGCCGACGTGGAGGAACTCGCCGACGTCCTGTGCGAGCTGGTCGGCGACTCGGGCGGCGGGGACGACATGGCCCTGCTCCTGCTGCGCCGGCGCGGCACCCCGCTCCCGCGCGGCGGCGGCCCGCTGCGCCACCGCCTCACCCCCGGGGACCCGGACGCCCCGGCGATGGCCCGCCACCTGATCCGGGCGGCCGCCGCGGCGTGGGGTGCGCGGGGTCAGGCCGACGAGATCGAGCTGGCGGCGGACGAGCTGATGACCAACGCGCTGGTCCACACGGACGGTGTCGGCGGAGTCAGCATGCGGCTGACCCCGGAGGGCCGGATCCGGATCGAGGTGGATGACACCAGCAGCGCCCTGCCGCGGCGCCGGGAGGCCGACGACTGGGCGGTGTCGGGACGCGGGCTGATGCTGGTGGACCGGCTCGCGGATACCTGGGGCGTGGAGCCGCGGGGCAGCGGGAAGTGCGTGTGGTGCGAGTTCGCGATCCCGGGCGGGCCCGACGGAGCGGGCGAACCGGACGGATCCGGCGGACCTGACGGGCAGGGCCGAGCGGGCGAACCGGGCGAACCGGGCGAACCCGGCGGACCTCACCGGGAGAGCGGAGCGGGCCAGGGCGGCGCCGTCGCGGGGTCGCCCCTCCCGCCCCGGGAGCCCGGCACGGTGTAGGCGCGGGCCCGCCGGGGCGGACGGTACATCGAGGGCCGGAAGGGTTTCGCGGTCTACTCGGCCGCGTAGGGGCCCTCCGCGCCCTTGGTGATCTGCAGCGCCGTCAGCCCGCGCACGAAGCGGATCGCGAGGGCGGAGGCCGCGAGGAGCACCACTCCGTACACGGCGGCGGCGGTCGCGGCGGTGGCGAGCCCGTCCGCATCGGTGGCGCGGCCGTACAGGGTGTCGTAGACGCGGCTGGCCAGCAGTGCGGTGATCCACACCAGCCACCATGCGGTGATGGGTGCGGTCGAGACGTGCCGGTAGGCGCCGTCAGGTCCGCGCTGGAGGCTGGCCGTCCAGATCTCCTTCGCCATCTTGTATGGGATGCGGAGGAAGGCGAAGGGCACGAACCAGCCACCGATGGCCCAGGCCCCGGACCGGGTGACCGCGTCCTGGCCGAGGATCCGGGCGTTGTGGTGGACACGGTGGAACCAGGTGACGAACACGGCCGCCGTGGCGATCAGGATCGGAATCTCCAGGAGGCCGGTCAGGGCCATCAAGGTGTCCGGGAGGGTGTTGCCGTCCTCGGCGCCCGCGCCCGGGTAGCTCCCGGCGCGCAGGACCGCACCGGCGTACAGGCCGGTTCCGGCCATGAGCAGGGCGTACAGGCCGCAGAGCGAGAGCAGGACGGTCAGGGCCGCCGCGAGACTCCCGGGCGGGCGCAGCGAGGTGAGGGGCCGCGAGGTGAGGGGCTGCTTGGCGAAGTCCGGCGACGGCTGTACCGCGGCGGCCTGCGGCGGCGCCTGCTGGTAGGGGTCGACGGGTGGCGGCGAGTTGGTCGCGCTGAAGGACATGAAGTTGTACCCCCCGGGGACAAATGGCATGTGAAGAAGGCCCGCTGACATGCGGACACGGTCGAAGATATGGCAGACACAAGATCCCGGTACAGGGCCTTCGGGCGGCTCGGAGGGGTTCTGGAGGCGGGTGCGGGCGAATGGCTGACAGTTGCCGGACTCGCGCTGTGTTCATGTACTCATATGCGCGCGGCCGGATGATCCTGCTCGGATGGCCACCCTTCGCCCGCTGTTGCCGGTCTTGCTGCCGACCCTGCTCACCGCGCTGCTCGTGGCCCCGGCGCCACCGCCGGCCCACGCCTCCGGCGGCGGCCAGATCGCGGGGATCGAGACGGCTCGTACCGCCCGGCAGATCGCTCCCGGGGTGCGGCTGGAATCGTACGACCGGCTCGAAGCCGACCGGTGGCTCCGCATCGACGAGCTCGACGTCCAGATCGCGGGTACGGGTACGGGTACCGGTACCGGGGCGGGTACGGCTGCGGCTGCCGGCTCCGGCGTGCGCGCGGAGTACCTCGGCGGCCGGGGCGCCGCCACCGTCTCCGACTCCGCCGCCCGCCACCCCGCCGGGCCTGGCCGCCGGGTGGTCGCCGCGGTGAACGGGGACTTCTTCGACATCCGGGGTACGGGCGCCCCGCTCGGCCCCGGCATCGGCGCCGGACGGCTGCTGCACGCGGCCTCGCCCGGCTCCGGCCGGGCCGTCGCCTTCGACGCCGGCGGGCTCGGGCGGGTGCTGCGCCTGGCGCTCGACGGGAGCGTCACCCTGCCCGGCGGCGCGGTCCGCCCGCTCGCCGGATTCAACACCGCGCGCCCGCCGGCCGAGGGCTTCGCCGCCTACACCGCCGACTGGCCGGCGGAAGGGCTCCCCGCGTCCGGACCGGCGGTGGAGCTGCGCGACGGCCGGGTCGCCGCCGTGCGCGCGGCGCTGCGGCGGCCCGCGCGCCGGGAGCGCCCCGCACCCGGCACCATCCTGCTGTTCGCGGCCGGCGCCGCGGCGCCGGAACTCGCCGCCCTGCGCCCCGGGGACGCGGTTGCCGTAGCGGCCCGGCCGGTGGCGGCCGGGGGTGGACCGCTCCCCGTGAGCGCGGTCGGCGGCCGGGAGGCGCTCGTGGTGGCCGGGGTCCCGCAGAACCACGACGGCGAGCCGAACAACGCGGCCGCCCCGCGCACCGCAGTCGGTTTCTCCCGCGACGGCCGCCGGGCGCGCCTGGTCACCGTGGACGGCCGCCAGCGCGACAGCGGCGGGCTGACCCTGACGGCGCTCGGCCGGATGATGCACCGGCTCGGCGCCTACGAGGCCCTCAACCTCGACGGCGGCGGCTCCTCGACCCTGCTCGCCGCGCTCACCGGGGAGACGGCCCTGACCTTGGAGAACTCCCCGTCCGACGGCCGCCAGCGCCCGGTCCCCAACGGCCTCGTCCTGACCGTCCCGGCCGGCTCCGGCCGCGCCGCCGGCTACCGGATCGAGCCCGTCGGCGGGGCCGCGCGCGCCTTCCCCGGCCTCACCCGGACGCTCAGGGCGATCCCGCACACCGCGCACCTCGGCCCGGTGCCCGCGCCGCAGAAGGCTCCGGTGTGGTCCCTCTCGGGGGGCGCGGGCCGGATCGACTCCGGCGGGGGGCTGCGTGCGTCCGCCCCCGGCCCGGTCGAGGCCCGCGCGGAGCTCGGGGCGGCGCGCGGTGCGCTCCGCCTCGACGTCCTCGGGCCGGTGACCCGGATCCGGGCCGTCCCGGAACGGATCGGGCTCGCGGAGGTGGGGGAGCGGGCGCGGTTCGTACTGACCGGGTACGACGCGCAGGGCGCCGCCGCCGTGGTCGAACCCCGTGACGTGCAGCTCGATTTCGACCGCTCCCGGTGGAGCGTCGCCGATGACGGGCGCGGCGGATTCACGGTGACCGCCCGAGTCCCGAACGCCGCGGGGCAGCTGCGCGCCACGGTACGCGGCGCCTCCGGTACCTCCCCGGCCCGGGCCGAACTGGCCCTCGGGGTGGGCCTGTCGGACCGGCCGCTCGCGGATCTGCAGGACGTCGCACGCTGGACCGGTCCGGGCGCCGCGCCCGGGGAGGGCCGTCCGGGCCGGGGGCTCGCCCTCGCACCGCCCACCGGGGGCGGGGCCGCCGCGGCGGCCCCGCCCCGGCCGCTGTGGATCCCCGAACTGGCCCGGTCGCTCTCCGTGTGGGTCAAGGGCGACGGCTCCGGAGCCCGGCCCGCCGTGGAACTCGCCGACGGCGACGGGGCCGCCACCACCCTGCGCGGGCCCGCCGTGGACTGGACCGGCTGGCGGGAGATCAGCCTGCCGCTCCCGGCGATGGCGGAGCGCCCGTTCACCGTGACCCGGCTCTCGGCCACCGCCCCCGCGGCGGCCCGCGCCAGAGCCGGGGTCGCCGCGCCCCCCGCCGCCGCCCGGCTGGTGGTGGACACCCTGGCGGCGCGGACACCGCCGACCGGGGTCGTCCGTACCGCCGACGCCCCGGATCCGATCGTGGCCACGGCGGCCCGGGTGGATTCCCGGCCCTGGCGGTTCGCGGTCGAACCCGCCGGGGTCCGGACGGCCCCGGCCGGAGCCGCCCGGACCACCGCCGTCGACTTCGCGCTGACCGGCACCGGCCGCCCGGCCTTCGTCCACCGGGGCGTACGGTTCCTGCCGCCCGGCTCCACGCGCCGCACCCTCGACGGCGGCGGGCTGGAGCGGATCAAGGCCCTGCGCGCGGCCCTCGCGGCGGCCGCCGGGGAGCCGGGCACGGGCGCGGTGGCCGTCGTACAGCCGTACGCGCCGCAGGCCGTCGACCGCAAGGAGGCCGCCCTGCGACTGCGCTGCCTCGCGGAGTTCCGACGGACCACCGGCAAACGGGCCGTCGTCATCACCGTCGGCGCCCCCCGTTTCGCCGCCGGCCGCACCGAGGGCGTGCTCACCCTCGCCGCCCCGCGCACCGGCCGCACCGTGGTCGGCGCCGACGCCTTCGCGGCGGGCGACTGGCTCTCCGTACTGCCGGCCGCCGGCCCGTGATCCCGAGGGCGCCGACCGGCGGCCGGCATTCCGGTCAGGAATGGAGAAGCGCCGGCCGCCCACCCGCCCGTAGCGTGAAACCCATGGACATCAGCCTTTCGCAGTGCTTCATCGCCGTCGACGACCACGACAGGGCGATCCCCTTCTACCGGGACGTTCTCGGTCTGGAGGTCCGCGACGACGTCGGGTTCGAGGGCATGCGCTGGGTGACCGTCGGCTCGCCCGCACAGCCCGATGTGGACATCGTCCTCGAACCGCCCGTCGCGAACCCGAACGCCTCGTCCGCCGACCGGGAGGCCATGACGGAACTCCTGGCCAAGGGGCTGCTGCGCGGTGTCATCTTCAGCACCGACGACTGCGACGCCACCTTCGAACGCATCCGGGCCGCCGGCGGCGACGTACTGCAGGAGCCGATCGACCAGCCGTACGGCGTCCGCGACTGCGCCTTCCGTGATCCGGCCGGCAACATGCTGCGGTTCCACCAGCCCCGCAAGCGCTGAGTTCCACCACCCCTCCTACCTGGCGCCGTACCCGGAAGACACCGCCGATCGGGTAGACAGGGGAGCGTTGCCGCGACCGAGAAGGCGGCGCCGGCCCGGCAGAGCGGCGTCGGCCCAACAGTATGGAGACACGATGAGCAAGGTCACGAGGTCGGGCGCGCAGCCCCCCGAGCCGCACGCAGCCGACGTCCACGACCTGATCCGCGTACACGGCGCGCGGGTGAACAACCTCAAGGACGTCAGCGTCGAGATCCCCAAGCGCCGGCTCACGGTCTTCACCGGCGTGTCCGGGTCGGGCAAGAGCTCACTGGTGTTCGACACGATCGCCGCCGAGTCGCAGCGGCTCATCAATGAGACCTACAGCGCGTTCGTACAGGGCTTCATGCCGACCCTGGCACGGCCCGAGGTGGACGTCCTCGACGGCCTGACCACCGTGATCACCGTCGATCAGCAGCGGATGGGCTCCGACCCCCGCTCCACGGTGGGCACCGCCACCGACGCCAACGCGATGCTGCGCATCCTCTTCAGCCGGCTCGGCAAGCCGCACATCGGCTCGCCCAAGGCCTTCTCCTTCAATGTCGCCTCGATCAGCGGGGCCGGCGCGGTCACCGTGGAGCGCGGTGGGCAGACGGTCAAGGAACGGCGCAGCTTCAGCATCACCGGCGGCATGTGCCCGCGCTGCGAGGGCCGGGGCTCGGTCAACGACATCGACCTCACCGCCCTGTACGACGACACCAAATCGCTCAACGAGGGCGCCCTCACCATCCCCGGCTACACGATGGAGGGCTGGTACGGCCGCATCTTCACCGGCTGCGGCTTCTTCGATCCCGACAAGCCGATCCGCAAGTACACCAAGCGCGAGTTGAGCGACCTGCTCCACAAGGAGCCGACCAAGATCAAGGTCGACGGGATCAACCTGACGTACGAAGGCATCATCCCGAAGATCCAGAAGTCGATGCTCTCGAAGGACGTCGACGCGCTGCAGCCGCACATCCGGGCTTTCGTGAAGCGCGCCGTGACCTTCACCGTCTGTCCCGACTGCGAGGGCACCCGGCTCAGCGAGGGGGCCCGGTCCTCGAAGATCAAGAAGATCAGCATCGCCGACGCCTGCACCATGCAGATCAGCGACCTGGCGAAATGGGTCCGCGACCTCGACGAGCCCTCGGTCGCCCCGCTCCTGGCGACGCTCCGCCAGACCCTCGACTCGTTCGTGGAGATCGGGCTCGGCTACCTCTCGCTGGACCGGCCCTCGGGCACCCTGTCGGGCGGCGAGGCCCAGCGCGTCAAGATGATCCGCCACCTCGGCTCCTCGCTCACCGACGTCACCTACGTCTTCGACGAGCCCACCGTCGGCCTGCACCCCCACGACATCCAGCAGATGAACCGCCTCCTGCTGCGGCTGCGCGACAAGGGCAACACGGTGCTCGTCGTGGAGCACAAGCCGGAGACGATCGCGATCGCCGACCACGTCGTCGACCTCGGCCCCGCCGCGGGCCAGGGGGGCGGCACCATTTGCTACGAGGGCACCGTGGAGGGCCTGAAGGCGGGCGGCACCATCACGGGCCGGCACTTCGGCGACCGCGCGAGCCTCAAGGACACGGTGCGCGAGCCCAGCGGAAAACTGGAGATCCGCGGCGCCGAGACGCACAACCTGCGGGGTATCGACGTGGACGTACCGCTCGGGGTCCTCGTCGTGGTCACCGGCGTCGCCGGCTCCGGCAAGAGCTCGCTCGTACACGGCTCGATCCCCGCGAGCGAGGGCGTGGTCTCGGTGGACCAGGGCGCCATCCGCGGTTCCAGGCGGAGCAACCCCGCGACGTACACCGGACTGCTCGACCCGATCCGCAAGGCCTTCGCCAAGGCCAACGGGGTGAAGCCGGCCCTGTTCAGCGCCAACTCCGAGGGCGCCTGCCCCGGTTGCAACGGCGCGGGGGTCATCTACACCGACCTGGCGATGATGGCCGGGGTCTCCACCACGTGCGAGGAGTGCGAGGGCAAGCGCTTCCACGCCTCGGTCCTGGAGCACCACCTCGGGGGCCGCGACATCAGCCAGGTCCTCGCGATGCCGGTGACGGAGGCCGTGGAGTTCTTCGCCGACGGCGAGGCACGCACCCCGGCCGCTCACCGCATCCTGGAGCGGCTGGCGGATGTCGGTCTGGGCTACCTCAGCCTCGGCCAGCCCCTGACCACGCTCTCCGGCGGCGAGAGGCAACGGCTCAAGCTGGCCACGCACATGTCGGACAAGGGCGGGGTCTACGTACTCGACGAGCCGACCGCCGGCCTGCACCTCGCCGACGTGGAGCAGTTGCTCGGCCTGCTCGACCGCCTCGTCGACTCCGGCAAATCGGTGATCGTGGTCGAACACCACCAGGCGGTCATGGCGCACGCCGACTGGATCATCGACCTCGGCCCGGGCGCCGGGCACGACGGCGGCCGGATCGTCTTCGAGGGCACCCCGGCCGCTCTCGTCGAAGGCCGCGCCACCCTCACCGGCGAGCACCTGGCGGCCTACGTCGGCGCCTGACCGGCCGGCCCCCTGCGGGGCGGGTTCCCACCCACCCGGGCCGGGAACCCGCCCCGCGCGCCGGCAGCGGGCCCGGCCGGCCCGATCCGGAGACAAGAGACGGTCTACAGCCGTACGAGCGTGACCTCGGTCGCCTTCACGCTGGTCCACACCGCGGCGCCGTCCACGAGACCCAGCTCGGCGGCGGCCTGCGGGGTGATCTCCGCGACCAGGTCGGGTGCCCGGTCCGAGCCGACCAGCACGCGCAGCCTGCTGCCGACCGCGGTGATCTCCCGTACGGTGCCGGGCCATACGTTACGAGGGCTGCCGCCCGGCCGGTCCCGGTGCACGGACACCGCCTCGGGGGCGATGATCGCGAGCGCCCGCGTCCCCTCGGGCAGCGCCTCGGCCACCACCAGGCGGCCCCCGGCGGCGAGTTCCAGCCCGTCGGCCGAGGCCGTACCGGGCCAGGCGTTGCGCCCCAGCATCCGCGCCACCCACGGGGACCGCGGATGCCGGGTCACCTCGGCGGGCGGAGCGTCCTGCAGGGTCCGCCCGTCGGAGAGTACGAGGACCCGGTCGGCCAGGGACACCGCCTCCACGGGATCGTGCGTGACGATGAGGCAGACCCCGCCGAAGCCGGCCAGGTGCGTGCGCAAGGTGTGCCGGACATGGGCGCGGGTCGTCTGGTCCAGGGCGGCGAGCGGCTCGTCGAGCAGCAGCAGCCGGGGCCGTGCGGCCAGCGCCCGGGCCAGCGCCACCCGCTGGGCCTGACCGCCGGAGAGCTGGGCGGGCTTGCGGTGGGCGAGGTGCCCGACCCCGAGCCGGTCCAGCCACGCCTGGGCCTCGGCCCGGGCCGCGGCGCGGGGGACACGGCGGGCGCGCAGCCCGTAGGCGGTGTTGGCGAGCGCGCTCAGGTGCGGGAACAGCGCCCCGTCCTGGGGGACCCAGGCGACCTGCCGCCGGTGCGGGGGCAGCCCGGTCACATCGGTGTCGCCCAGGCGGAGCTCGGCGTGGGCGCGGGGCGTCAGGCCGAGCAGGGCGCGCAGCAGGGTGGTCTTGCCGGCGCCGTTCTCACCGACGACGGCGATCGTGGTGCCCGGTTCCGCGTCGAGGACGAGCTCGTTGAAACCGGAGACAGTGGCGTGCAGCGGCCAGCGCCCGCCGTCGGCCGGGGCCCCGGCCGGGGGTTCCGCCGTGTCCGCGGGCGACAGCGGAGCCCCGGGCGGTACGGGGCCCAGGGGAGCCGGGCCGGTGGAGTCCTCGGAGACCGGCGCCGCACCGGCGTCCTTGCGGGCGGCGGGGGTTCCCGTCCACCTCCCGCGCAGGGCGACGAGTACGGCCATGGCGATCGCGAGCAGCAGCAGGGACACGGAAGTGGCCGCTTCGGGCTGGTCCTGGAGCAGCAGGTAGACCTGGAGCGGCAGGGTCTGGGTGGTGCCCGGGAGGTTGCCCGCGAAGGTGATGGTCGCGCCGAACTCGCCGAGCGCCCGGGCCCAGGTCAGCGCGGCTCCGGCGATCAGGCCCGGTGCCACCATCGGCAGGGTCACGGTGAAGAAGACGCGCAGCGGCGTGGAACCCAGCGAGGCGGCGGTCTCCTCGTAGCTCGGCTTGAGGCCGCCGAGCGCGCCCTCCAGGCTGATCACGAGGAAGGGCATCGCCACGAAGGTGGCCGCGACGACCGCGCCGGAGGTGTGGAAGGGCAGCGTGATGCCGAAAGTGCCCTCCAGCCAGGGACCGAGCAGCCCGCGCCGGCCGAAACCGAGCAGCAGGGCCACCCCGCCCACCGTGGGCGGCAGCACCATGGGGAGCAGGACCAGCGAGCGGACGAGCGCCTTGCCCTTGAACTCGACGCGGGCCAGCAGCCAGGCGAGCGGCACCCCGAGGACGAGCGAGAGGCCGAGCGCCCACAGGGACACCACCAGCGAGAGCCGGAGGGCCTCGAGGACTTCCGGGCTGGTGAGGTGTGAGCCGACGTCGCGCCAGCGGGTGCGGCTGAGGATGCCGACGAGCGGCATCAGCAGGAACGCCACGGCGAGCAGCGCGGGGAGCGCCAGGGCCACGGGGGGCCGGGTGCGGCGGGTACGAAGTCTGCTCATGTGGGTTCCTGGCCGGGGATGTCGGGACGCCTGGGGCGTGTGAAGCGTAATGCGCGAGCGGCGAACGCAGAGGGACCGCCCGTCCCCCCGGACCGGGCGGCCCCTCCGCGTTCGCCGGACCCGGCAGGCGGTTACGCCTTCTGGAAGCCGGCGTCCTGGAGGATCTTCTGCGCCTCAGGGGTGCTCAGCCAGGCGACGAACGCGGCTGCGGCCTCGGCGTTCTTGGAGCCCTTGAGCGAGGCGGCGGGGTAGGAGGCCACGGCGTTCTCGGCGTCCGGGATCTCCACGACGGCGACCTTGTCACCGGACTTGAGGGTGTCCGTCTTGTAGACGAGACCGGCGTCGGCCTCGCCCAGCTCGACCTTGCTCAGTACGGCGCGGACGTTGGGCTCCTGGGAGACCGGCTTCACCTCGATCTTCTGGGCGTCGAGGATCTGTTTGCTGTAGCGGCCCACGGGGACCCCGGGCGCGGCCAGCACGACCTTGATCTTGGTGTCGGCGAGGCCCTTGAGGCCGGCGACCTTGAACGGGTTGCCCTTGCCCGTCGCGATGACCAGGCGGTTCTTGGCGATGATCGCCGGGTCGTTGGTCTCGGCCTTGAGACCGTCCATCGTCTTGGTGTCGGCGGTGACCAGCGCGTCGGCCGGGGCGCCCTGCTTGACCTGGGCCGCGAGCTCCTGCGAACCGGCGAAGGAGAAGGTGATCTCGGTGCCCGGGTGCGTCTTCTCGTACGCGGGGCCGGCGGCCTTGAAGACGTCGGTGAGGGAGGACGCGGCGAGCACCGTCAGGTTCGCGGCCTTGGGCTCGGCGGACGCGGAGGCGCTCGGGGTGGCGGCGGCCGCGTCCTTCGTGTCGTCACCGCTGCCGCAGGCGGCGAGCGCCGGCACGAGTAGGGCGGCGCAGAGGGCGAGCGCGGCCGTACGGCGGTTCAGGGGCGGGATCGGGGACATGAGCTGGTGCTCCTGGGTCGGGTCGGCGGCCGGCCTGGCGCCGGGTCGCGCGGTGGTGACCCGCGCCGGGGACGGGCGGAGCGGGTGGGGCGCGTCGTACTGAGAGCGGTACTGGGGGAGCGGTACTGGCGAGCGGGGGGGCGGGGTCAGGCGCGGTCGATGTGCACGCTGGTGGACTTCACGCGGGCGGTGGCCCGCATGCCGACCTTCAGCCCGAGCTCGTCGACGGCCTCCCGGGTGAGCAGGGAGACCAGGCGGTGGGGACCGGCCTGGATCTCGACCTGCGCGGACACCTCGCCGAGTTTCACGGCGGTGACGATGCCGGGGAAGGCGTTGCGTGCCGAGGTGGAGGTCTCGCCGTCCTCGGTGTGGGCGCCTTGCGCCACTTCGACGGAGAAGGCGGCCAGGGCGCGGCCGTCGATCAGACGGCGACCGCCCTCGTCGCGATGGGTCGCGACACGGCCGGCGTCGGCCCAGCGGCGTGCGGTATCCGGGCTGACGCCCAGAAGGCGCGCTGCCTGACCGATGGTGTAGGTCTGCATGTGCGACAAGGTAGGGGCACGTGCGCCGCATTTGCAATTCCATTGGGTTGATCTACATGGTAGACGCCGCCATGGTTGTCGTAACCGCCAAAAGTCATTCCGCTTCTACTGGCACAGTTCGGCTCGCTAAAGTCGGGGCATGGCTGAAGAGGGAACCGCGGGTACGGGGTCGGCGCGGGTCGACGTGTGGATCTGGTCGGTCCGGCTGACGAAGACGCGGGCGATCGCCGCCACGGCGTGCCGGGCGGGACACGTGCGGGTCAACGGGGAGCGCGCGAAGCCGGCGCAGTCGGTGCGGGCCGGGGACGAGGTGCGCCTCTTCCACGCGGGGCGGGAGCGCATCGTCGTGGTCCGGCGTCCGGTGTCCAAGCGGGTCGGCGCCCCGGCCGCCGCGGAATGCCTGACCGACAACAGCCCGCCGCCGCCGACCGCGGTGGAGGCGGCGGTGGTCGGTACCCGCGACCGTGGCGCGGGCCGCCCGACGAAGCGCGAACGCCGGGAGATCGAAACCCTGCGCGGCCGGTAGCCGCCCCGCCTGGCCCCGTCCGGGCGGGCCCCGGACGCTCCGCCTCCCCCGACGCCTGGTCCTGAATGCCGGGCGTCGGGTTCTTCGCGCCGGATGCCCGCGCGGGCACGCGGTCATCGGTGTCGACTTGTCGATTCGCCCGTGCGCCGCTGTGGTACGGGTCCGCCGTCGTGCCGGGCCGCCCCGCATCCATCGCCAGAAATTTTCAGCAAGCGATTGCGGCAGTTCTGCCCCCAAAGGGTCCTTTCGGGCCACTCGGGCGCGGCCGGTGGCGAGATTTCCGGTTCACGAGGGGTTCACGTACTGGTGACGCGTCGATAACCTCCCCGCAAAACCTTGCGGCAAATTTTCAATGCCGTGGGGCCGGAGGGCTGTTGGGCCCCGCTTCGAGGAGTAGACCTTGAGATCAGGTACGAGATCACGTCGCAGAGGGCGGACCGTGGCCCTGAGTCTGGCCGTCGCAGGATGTCTGTCGGCGGCGCTGCCGGCCGCCGGAGCCTCCCTCGACGGGGCGGCCCCCGCCGCCGCGACGGCGGCCGGGGACAACACGGCGACGGTCTTCTACTACACGAAGACCCGCAACTGGGCTGCGTACAACCTGCATTGGGCGCCCGACGGCGGTAGCTGGACGACCGCGCCCGGCACCGGGATGGAAGCCGCCTGTACCGACTGGGTGAAGAAGACCGTCAGCCTCGGCTCCGCCGCCGGCCTCCAGGCGACCTTCAACACCGGCCAGGGCACCTGGGACAACAACGGGGGCAAGAACTACGCCCTGGGCACCGGGGTCGTCACCGTCAAGGACGGGGTCGTGGCGCACAGCGATCCCTGCGCCACGGACCCGGGCACCGGCACGGGAACCGGTGCGAGCGCCACCGTCTACTACTCGACGACGACGGTCGGCTGGCCGACCGTCAACCTGCACTGGGCCCCGACCGGCGGCGCCTGGACCACCGCCCCCGGCGCCGGCATGGACCCGGCCTGTACGGGCTGGGTGAAGAAGACGGTCGCGCTCGGCTCGGCCGCCGGGCTTGCCGCCACCTTCAACAACGGCAATGGCACCTGGGACAACAACAACGGCAGGAACTACGCGCTGGGCAGCGGCCTGAGCACGGTGAAGGACACCAAGGTCACCGCGAACGCCGCCGACCCGTGCGCCGCCGTCGTCCCCGACACCACCGCCCCCACCGTGCCCGCCGGCCTGCGCGCCTCCGCCACCGACGTGTCCACCGTCGTGACCTGGGACGCCGCCACGGACGACCGGGGAGTGACCGGCTACCAGGTCACCCGCTCGGGCGGCGCCAAGGGCACGGTCGTCACCTCCGTCACCTCCACGGTCCTCACCGAATCCGCGCTGGAGGAGCGCACCGCCTACACCTACACGGTCAAGGCGGTGGACGCCGCAGGGAACCTCTCCGCCGCCTCCGCCGCGGCCCTCGCGACCACGGGCACCCGGCCCCCGGCCCCGGCCGGATCCGCGCCGCTGGGCGGCGACCCGCGCAAGGACCCGATCTACTTCGTCCTCACGGCCCGCTTCAACGACGGGGACAGCGCCAACAACCGGGGCGGCGGCCAGGACGTGAAGTCCGGGAACGCCGCCAACAACGACCCCATGTTCCGGGGGGACTTCAAGGGCCTCGTCGAGAAGCTGGACTACGTCAAAGCCCTCGGCTTCTCCGCGATCTGGATCACCCCGGTCGTACTGAACCGCTCCGACTACGACTACCACGGCTACCACGGCTACGACTTCTACAAGGTCGACCCCCGCCTGGAATCGGCGGGAGCCTCCTACCAGGACCTCATCAACGCCGCCCACGCCAAGGGCGTCAAGATCTATCAGGACGTGGTGTACAACCACAGCTCCCGCTGGGGAGCCAAGGGCCTGTTCACCCCCACCGTCTACGGCGTACGCGACGTGCAGTGGTCCTGGTACTACGACGAGAAGCAGGCCGGATTCGAGTACGACGGCCTCACCGTCGACCCCAAGAGCGGAAAGTCCTACTACAACGGCGACATGTGGTCGACCGCCGAGCCGGCGGGCAACACCTGCGTCAACTGGGGCGCGGCCACCCAGTACAAGAGCGCCGAGGGCTACACGATCTACAACTGCCAATGGCCGAACCCGACCTCGGGCATGTTCCCCAAGGCCCTGTTCCATCAGTGCTGGATCGGCAACTGGGAGGGCGAGGAGGCCCGTTCCTGCTGGATCCACGAGGACCTCGCGGACTTCAACACCGAGAACCCGGCCGTTCAGAACTACCTCATCGGCGCCTACAACAAGTACATCGACATGGGCGTCGACGGCTTCCGCGTCGACACGGCCGTACACATCCCCCGCGTCACCTGGAACCGGCGCTTCCTGCCCGCCATTCAGCAGCGCGTGGCCCAGCAGTTCGGTGCCCAGAAGGCCGACGACTTCTACGTCTTCGGCGAGGTCGGCTCCTTCGTCAACGACAAGTGGAACCGCGGCTCGGCCAACCAGTCCGCCCAGTACTACACCTGGAAGGAGTCCGCGACGTACAGCGCGGACGACGCGACCGCCGCGGTCCAGCAGTACACGACCGACAACGATCCGGCCAAGCAGCCGACCAGCACCAACGCCTTCCTCAACGGCAACCTCTACCACGCCCCGGACCGCAGCAGGTTCTCCGGCATGAACGTGATCGACATGCGCATGCACATGAACTTCGGGGACGCGAACAACGCCTTCCAGAACGGCAAGGACTCCGACGACAGCTACAACGACGCCACCTACAACGTCGTCTACGTCGACAGCCACGACTTCGGCCCCGGCAAGTCCTCCACCCGCTACGCGGGCGGCACCGACGCCTGGGCCGAGAACATGGCCCTGATGTGGACCTTCCGCGGCATTCCGACCCTGTACTACGGCTCCGAGATCGAGTTCCAGGCCGGCAAGCAGATCGACTGCGGCCCGACCTGCCCGCTTGCCGGCACCGGCCGCGCCTACTACGGGGACAAGATCGCGGGATCCGTAACCGCTTCCGACTTCTCCAAGGCCGCCACCGCCACCGGCCCCGTCGCGGCCACCCTCGACTCGCCTCTGGTCAAGCACCTCCAGCGGCTGAACGAGATCCGTCGCGCCGTGCCCGCGCTGCAGATGGGCCAGTACTCCACCGAGGGGGTCTCGGGGGGCATGGCCTTCAAGCGCCGATACACCGACACCGCCACTGGAGTGGACAGCTTCGCCCTGGTGGCCGTCACCGGCGCCGCCACGTACGCGGGCATACCCAACGGCATGTACAAGGACGCGGTCACCGGCGAGGTGAAGACCGTCACCAACGGCCAACTGCCCGTCCCGGCCCCCGGAAAGGGCAACATGCGGGTCTACGTGCTGGACCTGGGCGGCAGCAACGCCGCCCCCGGCAAGGTGGGCGCCGCCGGGCCCTACCTGAAGTAGCGGACCGGCCCGCTCGGAGCGGGAGGCCGATCCCGTCGGGGCCGGGCAGGGCCGCGGTGTCATGCCGCGTCCTGCCAGGCCCCTCGCGCCGTCCGGGGCCGTTTCGTCAGCGGGAGCGAGCGGGACGCGTCGATTCGTGCAGGTGTTCGAATGGCGCGTTACGCTGGACCCATGCACGCACTCCAAGGCTCGCTCTTCGACCAGGGCGACGAGATCCGGTTCGACCCGCCGGCGGGCGCGCGGCGCACGGAACTGGGCGCCGGTGCCTGGGTGGACCACCTGCCCTCCTGGCTGACGGGCGCCGACGGGCTGTTCGAACGGCTCGCGGCGGACGTCCCGTGGCACGCCGAGCGTCGGCGGATGTACGAGCGGGAGGTGGCGGTCCCGCGCCTGCTGGCCTTCTACGGTGAGGCCGACCCGCTGCCGCACCCCGCCCTCGCCGGGGCCCGCGACCTGCTGAGCCGCCACTACGCCCCCGAGCTGGGCGAGCCCTTCACCACGGCCGGCCTCTGCCTCTATCGCGACGGCCGCGACAGCGTCGCCTGGCACGGCGACCGCACCGGCCGCTCCGCCACCGAGGACACGATGGTCGCGATCCTCTCGGTGGGCGACCCCCGCGACCTGGTCCTGCGCCCCCGCGACGGCGGCCCCACCCTGCTCCGCCTCCCCTTGGGCCACGGCGACCTCGTGGTGATGGGCGGCTCCTGCCAGCGCACGATGGAGCACGCCATCCCCAAAACGGCCCGCCCGGTGGGCCCCCGCATCAGCGTCCAGTTCCGCACGCGCGGGGTGCGGTGAGTCGATGGGTGCGGTGAGCCGGCGAGCGTGGTGAGCCGGCAGGTCCGGTGAACGGCGGCCGGCCGCCGAGTTCCGGCCTGTCTATGCCGTGTCGGGTTCCTTGGGCGGGCGGGCCGTCGAGGCCGCCGCGTGGAGCGAGCGCAGGGCCAGGAGCAGGATGCCGATGTCGTCCAGGTAGACCGGGTCCGGGATCAGGTCTACCGGTGACACGGTGTACACCACGGCCGCCCAGAACAGGGCCTTGTCGCGCAGCGGGATGCCCGCGTCGCGCAGGAGCCGGCGGGCCGCGAAGATCCGTACGAGGAGCACGGCCGCGGTGACCGCCAGGCCCGCCGCGATCACCGCCGCCACGACGAGCCAGATGCTCGTCGTGTCCATCAGGCGCCCCGCGCGCGGAGCCGGCGGCCGACCTCGCCGAGCCCGTCCGCGAGCACGTCGAGCTGCTCCGGGGTGAGTACGTCCACCAGGACCTCCCGGACCGTGGTCACGTGCCCCGGCGCGGCCTCCGCCAGCCTGGCGCGGCCGGCCTCGGTGAGGACGGCGTAGATCCCGCGGACGTCGGAAGGGCAGGTGCGGCGGCGGACGAGGCCCGCCTTCTCCATCTGGGTGACCTGGTAGGTCAGGCCGCTCTTGGAGTTGATCAGCCCGTTGGCGAGCTCCGTCATGCGCAGCTCGCCGTCCGGCGCCCGGGCGAGTCGGACGAGGATCTCGTACTGCGGGTGGGAAAGTCCGGAGTCGTCCTTGAGCTGCTGATCGAGGCGGCGGTTGACCAGGGCGGAAGCGGCCAGGAACCCCTGCCAGGCGCGCATTTCGCGGTCGTCCAGCCATTTCGTTTCAGCCATGCGTCCAGGCTACACGCGCCGTTCCAATTTGAATCAGCGGCGGATGCGGGGCTAGAGTCCGGGGAGTGGTTCGAATTTGAACAACCCACTCCTCGGGCCACCCGACCGGAAGGACCCCCCCATGAACAGCCCCTCCGTCACCACGCCGAAGCCGCGCACCGGCGACGCACCGGCCGCGCCCCTCGCGGCGCTCTCCGCCGCACCGTCCACCCCCGCCCACGACGCCGGCCTGCTGCTCCTGCGCGTCGTCCTCGGCCTGACGATGGCCGGCCACGGCACCCAGAAGCTCTTCGGCTGGTTCGGCGGCGGTGGCCTCGACGGCACCGGGCAGTTCTTCACCGCCAGCGGATACCCGGCGGGCGACGCCATGGCCGTCCTCGCGGGCCTGACCGAAACCCTCGGCGGACTCGGCCTCGTCCTCGGACTGCTCACCCCGCTCGCCGGGGCGGCCCTCGTCGGCACGATGATCAACGCGATCGCCGTGCACGGCGCCGGCTCCTTCTTCGCCCCGAAGGGCATCGAGTACGAGCTCCTGCTCACCGCCGGCGCCGCCGCCCTCGCGCTCACCGGCCCCGGCCGGTACGCCGCCGACCGCTTCCTGCCCGTCCTGCGGGGCCACCGCCTCGCCCACGGCGCCCTCGCGGTCGGCCTCGGCGTGGTGAGCGCCGCCGTGCTGCTCCTCGTACGGAACTGAGCCGTCCCGGGGGCGGCTCAGCGCGCGGACCCGTACGGGCCGATTGGGCCCGCGCATTCGAGGGAAAGGGGTCTAAATGACACAACCCATCGAAGACTACGCACTCATCGGCGACCTGATGACCAGCGGACTGGTCGGCCGTGACGGGTCCATCGACTGGCTGTGCCTGCCGCGCTTCGATTCGGCCGCTTGCTTCGCCGCCCTCCTCGGCGACGAGGAGAACGGCCACTGGCGCGTCGCCCCGGCCGGGGCCCCCGATTCGGCCCGCTGCGCCCGCCGTTCCTACGTCGACGGCACGCTCGTCCTGGAATCCGTCTGGGAGACCGAGGACGGCGCCTCGTTCAAGGTCATCGACTTCATGCCGCAGCGCGACACCGCCCCCGACCTGATGCGGATCGTCGAGGGGCTCACCGGCGATTCGACCGTGAACAGCACCCTGCGCCTGCGCTTCGACTACGGGCACGTCGTCCCCTGGGTCCGCCGCTGCGACGGCGACCGAGACAGCGACCGCGTCGCCGTCGCCGGCCCCGACTCCGTGTGGCTGCGCAGCGAACCGCCCGTGCCCACCTGGGGCGAAGACCTGAGCACCCGCTCCGAGTTCACCGTCGGCCCCGGCGAGCGCGTGGCCCTCGTCCTCACCTGGCACCCCTCGCACGAACCGCGCCCCGAGCCCCTGGACCCGTACGCCGCCCTGGAACAGAGCCTCGTGGACTGGCGGCAGTGGAGCGCCCAGTGCCGGTACGAAGGCCCCTACCGGGACGAGGTGATCCGTTCCCTGATCACCCTCAAGGCACTCACCTACGCCCCGACCGGCGGAATCGCCGCCGCCGCGACCACCTCCCTGCCCGAGGAGATCGGCGGCGTCCGCAACTGGGACTACCGTTACTGCTGGCTCCGCGACTCCACCCTCACCCTCGGCTCCCTGGTGGCCACCGGCTACCTCGACGAGGCCCGCGCCTGGCGGGCCTGGCTGCTCCGGGCCGTCGCGGGCGACCCGGCCGACCTGCAGATCATGTACGGAATCGGCGGCGAGCGGCGCATCCCGGAGTGCGAGCTGCCCTGGCTGAAGGGGTACGCGTCCTCCGCGCCGGTGCGGGTCGGCAACGCGGCCGTCGACCAGCTCCAGCTCGACGTGTACGGCGAGGTCCTCGACTCCCTGTACCTGGCCCGCTCCGCCGGGCTCCCCGCCGAGTGGCACTCCTGGAAGATCCAGCTCGCACTCCTCGACTTCCTGGAGCAGAACTGGCACCGCCCCGACGAGGGGCTGTGGGAGGTGCGCGGCCCGCGCCGGCACTTCACGCACTCCAAGGTGATGGCGTGGGTCGCCGCCGACCGGGCCGTGCGCACCATGGAGCTCAACCCCTCGCTGCCGGGCGACGTGGAGCGCTGGCGCACCATGCGGGACGAGGTGCACCGGGACGTCTGCGAGAAGGGCTACGACCCGGAGCGGCGCACCTTCACCCAGTACTACGGCTCCCGCGAGCTGGACGCCGCCACCCTCCTCATCCCGCGCGTCGGCTTCCTGCCGCCCGACGACCCCCGCGTCATCGGCACGGTCGACGCGGTCCGCGAGGAACTGGGCCGCAGCGGTCTGGTCCGCCGCTACAGCACCGAGGGGCTGTCGGTGGACGGCCTGCCCGGCGACGAAGGAGCCTTCCTCGCCTGCTCGTTCTGGCTGACCGACGCCCTGTACCTGACCGGACGGGAGAAGGAAGCGCGGGAGCTCTTCGAGCGGCTGCTGTCCGTCCGCAACGACGTGGGACTGCTCGCCGAGGAGTGCGACCCCGTCTCCGGCCGCCAACTAGGCAACTTCCCGCAGGCGTTCAGCCACGTCGGCCTGGTGAACACGGCACTCACCCTGGGCGGTCGGAGTCCGGTGGTCGTCCTGGGGTGAGGGGCGCCGGACCGGCGGCCGACCGCGCAGAGTCCGAATGTTGGACGAAATCGTCCCAGATCGCGGTCGCGTGGAAGAGGACGCCGGATATCGGGGGAAGTTACCGGCGACGGTTGAACGGCAGCCGGCCGAGGACCACGGCCATTCCACAGGTGTCGGTGAGGGCGGAGAAGACCAGCCCGGCCGCGATGGCGGCACTGAGCAGCTCGAACGCCGGGTGCACCAGCAGCCCGAGGAGCAGGCCGAGGAGGACGAGCGCACCGGCGGTCAGCCGGACCTGCCGCTCCATGGCCCAGACCCGCCGGGGGCCCTGGGCGGGGTAGTCGAGCGGGTGCCCCTGGGCCGACCAGGAGCTGGTGCCGCAGGTCAGGCTGGTGGCCTCGATGTCGTGCCGGGCGAGGGTGCGGGCCGCGTTCTCCGAGCGGGCGCCCGAGGCGCAGACCAGGAGGAGCGGCTTCTCCTCGGCGGCCCGGCGCAGCTCGGTCAGGGAGCGGGCGATCCGGTCGAGCGGAACGTTCAGGGCGCCGGGGAGATGGCCGGAGGCGTACTCGCCCGCCGTGCGGACGTCGATGATCGCGAACTCGGCATGTCGGGAGTGGGCCTGGTGGACGTCGAGGAGGGCGGGGCTGCTGCTCATGACGGACGGGCTCCTTCGAAGGGGTGGGGGGCCGCCGGGGCGGGGTGGGGGGCGGCTGCACGGCGCCAAGCGGGCTACGGGCGGTACGGGAAGGCGGCGCGGCGGCATGCGGGGATACGGGGGCTACGGCGGGGCAGCGGCGTGCACCGGGGCGATGCGGCGCCGGGTGCGGGAGGGTTTCGGCGCAGGCGGGCGTCAGCGGGGACAACAGGAGCGCGACAGGAGGCGCTGGGTGACGGCCATGGCGCGGAGCATAGACGAATGGCGACCGAGGGCAAGACATCCGTTCCACCATTCGGGACGGCGCGGTGGCCCTCAGCGGCGGGGGCCGGTCGCCGTCCGGGCCTCCTCGCGGCGTCGCAGCAGCTCGGCGGTCGCCTCGTCGGCGGGCAGGAACGCCTCGAGGTGCAGCTCGGCGAGGGTCACGTCCACGGCGGTGGCGAAGGAGGTCAGCGTGGTCAGCAGCCGCAGCTCCCCCTCGGGAGTGCGCAGTCGCAGCGGTACCGCGAAGCCCAGGTGCTCGTCGGGAGCGGGAGCGGGAGTGGGAGCGGGGCCAGGGGTCGAGGCGGAGACCGGCGTCGCAGACGAGGCCGCCGCCGGGGTGGGGGCCGGCAGGTAGCCGGTCAGCTCCTCGATCAGCGGGTCGAGTCCGGGGTCGGGGTGGGCCGCGGCCCGTGCCCGCAGGCTCTCGGTGATGTGCCGGCCCCACGCCGCCAGGTTCACCACCCGTGGGCCCATGCCCTCCGGATGCAGGGCGAGCCGCAATACGTTCACGGGCGGCTCCAGCAGGCGCGCGGCCGCGCCCTGCGTGAGCACGCCGAACGCGGCGTTCGCCAGGACGAGTTCACCGCGGGGCCCGGCCACGACCGCCGGGTAGGGGAGGTGGCCGGTCAGGATGGAGCGCAGCGCCTCCATGGCGGGCCCGATGCTCGTCGCGTCCCGCGCCGACTCCGCGTAGACGGGCGCGTAACCAGCGCTGAGCAGCAGGGAGTTGCGTTCCCGGAGGGTCAGCCCCAGGGATTCGGCCAGCCGGACCACCATCGCCCGGCCCGGCATCGACCGGCCGCTCTCGATGAAGCTGAGGTGGCGCTGCGTGGTCCCGGCGAGGTTGGCCAGCTCAAGCTGGCTCATCCGCCGAAGCGACCGCCGCCGGCGCATCTCGCGGGCGAACGGGGGCGGTTCGGCGGAAGAGGGGGATGCGGCAGCGGTGGTGGCCATGCCCCCTTTCTAACGGCCGACCCGGCGGAGTCCGCCATTCCCCGGAGGGAATTGCCGCGCGTGTCCCGGCCCCGGAGCATCGGCGTCATCGGACACGGGACCCACCGGAGGCGAAGATGCGCGCGTACCACCTGGAGACGTTCGGCAAGATCGAGGGCATCGTCCTGCGGGACGGCGGCGGGCCGCGCCCGGCCCCGGCCGGGCCGACCGGGATCGTGGTCCGCGTCCGGGCCGCTTCTCTGAACAGGCGGGACCTGCTGATCCTGCACGAGCGCTACCCGCTGTCCGCCGCGCCCGGCGTGATCCCGCTGAGCGACGGCGCGGGCGAGGTGGTCGCCGTGGGGGAGGCGGTGACCCGGTTCGCGATCGGCGACCGCGTCTCCTGCGCCTACTTCCCGCACTGGCGCGACGGAAGGATCACCCCCGAGCTGGTCGCCCAGCCCGGCTGCACCTTCGACGGCATGCTCGCGGAGTACGCCGTACTCGACGAGCAGTGGGCGGTCCGCGTCCCGGACCACTTGACCTGGGAGGAAGCGGCGACCCTGCCGTGCGCGGCGGTCACCGCCTGGAACGCGCTGACCGGTGGGGAGGGCGGAGCGCCACCGGCGGGCCGGAGCGTGCTCACCCTCGGCACCGGTCCGGTCGCGCTCTTCGCGGTGCAGTTCGCGAAACTACTGGGCTGCCGGGTCGTCTCCACGACATCGGGCGAGGAGAAGGAGGAGCGGCTGAGGGCGCTGGGAGCCGACGCGGTGGTGAACTACGTACGGACACCCCAATGGGGCTCCACCGTAAGGGAGCTGACCGGTGGCGGCGCCGACCTGGTGGTGGAGACGGGCGGGCCCGACACCATCGAGGAGTCGGTGCGGGCCAGTTCGCTGTACGGGCAGATCGCCCTGCTGATCACTGCCAGTGCGGCGAAGTCCGGGATCGAGATCTCGCACGAGGCGTACGCGTCGAGCCTCGCGACCATCCGGCGCGTGTTCGCCGGCAGCCGGACGCAGTTCGAGTCGATGAACACGGCGATCGCGGCGCACGGACTGCGGCCGGTGCTGGACCGGGTGCTCCCCTTCGAGGAAGCCCACGAGGCCTACCGCGGCTACGCCGAGGACGCACCCTTCGGCAAGGTGGTGATCCGCGTGGGGGACTGACCCCGCACGCGGCGGGAGCGCGCGGGAGCGGGGGCCACGGGTTCGAACCCGTGGCCCCCGCTCGCGCTCCCCGGCGGTGCTACAGGGCGGGAGCCGCGGCCGGAGACGCGTCGTCCTCGTCCTCGTCCACCGGGATGGTGACCAGCCAGCGGGTGTCCTTGCGGGGGCGCAGGTACAGCGCCCAGTACAGGGTGGCGACGGCGGTGATCCCGCCGGTCCACAGCAGGTACTGGGTCTCCTGCTGGATCAGGATGTACGCGAACACCAGGATCAGCACGACCGGGACGGCCGGCCACAGCGGCATCCGCCAGGCGGCCGTGTCACGGTGCGCCCCGCGGCGGCTGAACAGCGAGGCCACCGCGACCAGCAGGTACATGCCGGTCACGGAGACCCCGGTGACCCCGTAGAGGGTGTCCAGATTGACGAAGCACATCGCCGCGCCGGGGATGCCGACGAGCAGGGTGGCCACCCACGGGGAGCCGAACCGGCCGAGCCGCGAGAGCGCGGAGTTGACCGGCCCGGGCCAGGCCTTGTCCCGGGCGGAGGCGAACAGCACCCGGGAGTTCTGGATGACCATGACGATGCCCGCGTTGACGATGGCGAGGGCCACGCAGAGGCTGACGAAGGTGCCGACGGCCGAGTTGGACCAGGCGGTCACCATGGCGCCGAGATCGCCGGAGGTCAGGGCCGCCAGGTCGGGGGCACCCATGGTGATGGCGATGACGGGGAGCAGGATGACGGCGGTGGAGATGGCGAGGGTGGCCAGCACGGTCCGCGGGACGTTGCGGCGCGGGTTCTCCAGCTCCTCCGAGAGGTAGACGGCGGTCGAGAACCCCTGGGTGATGAACAGTGCGACGGCGAGCCCGGAGACGACCATCATCGCGGTGACGGTGGACGTACCGCCGGCCTCCGCCGCCACGGAGCCGTGGACGAGGGCGTCCGCGCCCCGCTCGCTGTGGGCGAAGCCGAGTACGGCGACGAGCCCGGCCGCCATGACCTCCAGGACGAGGAAGACGCCGGTGATCCAGGCGTTGGCCCGCAGGTCGAGGAGACCGGCGAGGGTCGCGAGCAGCATCACCCCGGCACCGGCGGCCGGGGCCGGTACATCGATGACGGGGGCGAGGTAGTCGGCGGTGCCCATGGCGATCACGGGCGGCACGATCATCACGACCAGCAGGGACAGGACGAACACCAGCCAGCCCGCGAGCCGGCCGGACATGGTGGACACCATCGCGTACTCGCCGCCGGCGCTGGGGATGAGGGTGCCCAGCTCCGAGTAGCAGAACGCGACACCGATGCAGAGCAGGGAGCCGATCGCGATGGTGAACGCGGTCCAGGTGCCGAGGCTGGAGAACAGGTCGGGGACCACGACGAAGAGGGTCGAGGCCGGTGTCACGCACGAGAGGGTCAGCAGGGTTCCACCGACAACGCCGATGGAACGCTTGAGCTTCTGGGGCACAGGCCCGGTGGCGGGGGACAGGGCCTGAGGGGCGCTGATCGTGTCAGTCATCGGTGCGGTGTTCCGATCGGCAGATGCGGTGAGTGAGCGCGGGAGCGGTATCGCCTCCGAGGCGGTGGTGAGCAAATCTGGTTCGGTGGCTCCCGGGCCGAATGGAATCCCTGCGAGATCCGCAGGTCAAGAGCTGTTCACCTGCGGATTCCATCGTCTGGAGCCGCGCCGACCACCGTTTGCGTCGTTAACTCCGTGTGAACACTGCGCGATCGCCATGTGCGAGAACCGCAGGTGACCGCCGGTAAATTTCCTTACGCTTTGCCCGCCCACAGACCCGGCCGCCCGCCTGTCCGCTCTCCCAGCCGCCCACCCGACCGTCCGCCGTGGTCCCGGCTCACCGCTTTTGGCTCACCTGCGGACCGGCCGTCCCAGGGGGACGGCCGTGGGGAAGCCGCCCGGGACGCTCGCCGGGACGCGCTCGAGGACCCCGCCCGCGAAGACGTCGTAGAGCGGGAGCGTCTCCAGATGGACGTAGCCGATGTGGCAGTCGCAGACCGCCAGGGGGCAGCCGCGCGGGCGTAGTGCGGCCCGGTAGGAGCCGTCGTAGAGGTTGCCCAGCTCCGCCTTGACGAAATGGCAGCGGCGGACCGTGCCGGCCCCGTCCACGGAGATCACCGAAGCGCCCGTGCGGCACGGCAGGCCCGCCGAGCGGTGCGGGTGCCGGCTGAACGGGAAGAGCGGGTCCAGGCCGGTCCAGTCGGCCGCCTCCGGATCGGTGTACGCGTGGCCCTCCGCCGCGTTGACCCACAGGTACACCTCGGGCGGCAGCGCGGCACGCAGCCGGCGGGCCTCCGCGAGGTGTTCGGGCAGGCCGACCACGCCCACGCTGAACCGCACCCCGGCGGCGGCCAGCTCCCGGCACTTGCCCAGGAAGCGGTCGTACGGGGTCTGCCCCGGGTGGTACGTGCACCAGAGCGCGAGCGTGTCCCGGTCGGCCTCGGCGGTCCAGCCGGTACGGCCGCTCAGGTTGGTCTGGATCGCGACCCGGCGCACGTGCGGCAGGTGCGACAGCTCCACCAGCGCGCGCCGGTACCAGGAGCGGACCAGGCCCTCGCCCCACGGGGTGAACAGGACGGACAGCCGGTCGCCGGTGTTCCCGGCCGCCCAGGCGGCGAAGCGTTCCAGGGCGGCCCGGTCGGCCGTCAGCAGCTCCCGGCTGTCCCGCCGCTTGGCGAACGGGCAGTAGGGACAGTCGTAGTCGCACGAGGACAGGGGGCCCCGGTAGAGCACGGTCAGATCCATCGGGGCCTGCGGCTGCGGCCCTGCCCCCGCCCCCGCCCCGGGCCCCGTCACTTGCGCTCGTACGCGGCCATCGTGGCCCGTACGTCCGCCGAGAACAGCGCCGGGCCGGCCGCGTCCGAGTGCGCCAGCCCCTCCGGGGTCAGCCGCAGCAGCTCCGCGTCGTCCACGAGCCAGCCGCGCTCCGCGAAGGCCGCCAGCTCTGCCGGGAAGTCCTCCCGAGGACCGCTCCCGAACCGCTCCCGGTACTCGCTCACGGGCATGCCGCACGCCTGCAGCAGGGACTGCAGCAGGTGCCGGCGCCGGGCCTCCCGCGCGTCGATCCACCGGCCGTGCTCGGCCCGCGCGAAGTCCGCCTCCGGGCGCCGCACGTAGTCGTCGACGATCGTGCGGATCTGCCGCATGTCGACCGCGTAGTCGAAGGAGTAGTGCAGCTCGGCCGTGTAGGAGCGGGCGCCGCAGCCGAGGCCGATCATGCCGTCGGTCTGGCAGGCGTAGTCGTCGGCGCCCTCCTCGGGGGCCCCGGTGCGGCGGAACATCCGCATCGACACCTGCTCGTACCCGGCGGCCAGCAGGTGGTCCCGCCCGGCCCGGTACAGCCGCAGCCGCTGCTCGTCCCACCCGGCGGACGAGGCATCGGCCGGCCGCCGGCCCAGACCGGTCAGGGGGCGCACGTACAGCGGGTACAGGTACAGCTCCTCCGGCCGCCAGGCGAGCGCCGCGTCCAGGGAGTACCGCCAGCTCTCCTCCGTCTGCCCGTCTATGCCGTAGATCAGGTCGATGTTGAGCACCGGTATCGCCGCGTCCCGGATCCGCGACAGGGCCGCCTCCACCTCCGCCCGCTTCTGCGGACGCACGGCGGAGCGGGCCTCGTCGGCCACGAAGCTCTGCACGCCCAGGCTGAGCCGGGTCGTGCCCCGGTCGGCCAGGACGGCGAGCCGGTCCGCGGTGGCCGTGGCCGGCGAGGCCTCCACCGACAGCGGCGCCGCCCGCAGATCGGCGCCCGCGGCCTTCTCCGCGATATCGCAGAGCCGTTCCAGCTCGGACGCCGTCAGGAAGGTCGGCGTCCCGCCGCCGAAGGCCGCCGCCGCGAACCGCACGGGCTCCTCTTCGCCCAGGGCGCCCCGGACCGCCTTCGCCTGCCGTTCCAGCGCGTCGAGGTAGGCCGTGGTCAGCCCCTCCGGCGCGCCGATCCGGGTGAACAGGTTGCAGAACCCGCAGCGCACCTCGCAGAAGGGGATGTGGAGGTAGAGCGAGAGGGCGTCCTTGGGCCGGCCCGCCCACAGCCCGCGCAGCTCCGGCCGCTCGGGCAGCGGCCGGTACGCCGTCTTGTGCGGATAGGCGTACACGTAACTCTCGTACGGGGTGTCGAAGTTCATCGGGGGTGGGGCTCCTTGTGGTTCAACGGGAACTGCGCGTAGGGGACCGTCCAGACCGCCTCGTGGGCGAGGCGGTGCCCGGTGTACCCGTCGTCCCCGTACGTGGTTCCGTGGTCGGAGCAGACGATCGCGAAGCAGCGGCGGCGCGCGCGCATCGCGTCGAAGAGCCGCCCGATGTGCCGGTCGACATACTCCAGCGCCGCCGCGTGCGTCTCCCACGAGTCCCCGTCCCGCGCCGTGGCGCCGGGCGAGTGGAACCAGTTGGGCTGGTGCATCGCCGATACGTTCAGGAAGAGGAACAGCCGCCGGTCGTGCGGCAACCCGGCCACGACCTGCTCGGCGCGGGACACCTGGGCCTCGAAGGAGGTAGCCGACGCCACCCCGAACTCCGTTTCCCAGTGCGACTCCTGGAACATCCCGGGCAGTACGGAGCCCAGCGCGGCCGCCTTGTTGAAGAAGCCGACGCCCCCCACGCACACCGTCCGATAGCCCGCCCCGGCCAGCCCCGACACCAGGTCCGGGGTGTCGAACACCCAGGTGCGCCCGGCGGTGGTCTCACTGCCCGGGAACCGGGCGGCGAACAGCCGCGGATGCGGGCCCGGCCCGTCGGGGGTGGGCAGGAAGCCCGCGAACATGGCCTGGTGGGAGGCGTAGGTGAAACTCCCGGGCGCGTGCCGCCGCTCCCATACCCCGCCGGGCAGCCGCGCCGCCAGGTTGGGGATCCGCCCCTCGGCGGCCAGCCGTGCGGCCACGTCGTAGCGCAGCGTGTCGAGGGTGACGAGCAGCAGGTCGTCGCGGCCGACGACCTCGTTCATGTCAGGGTCGGGCGGGGGCACGGACATGCTGATCCCGTCGTACGGCGGCCACTTGGGCCGCATAGGTGTCCAGGCCCTCGGCGGGCGAGCCGGGCAGTCCTGTCAGCCGGGGCAGCAGGTCACCGAAGGCGTTGACCTCGCCCACGGCGAAACTCCGCCAGCCGAGCGCGGGGAGCAGGTCGACCCCGACGCACAGCGTGCGCGGGAAGGAGGACGCCGCCCGCTCGCAGACGGCGAGCGCGTCCCTCTCCCAGTGGCCCCCCGCCGCGGTCACGGCGGCGACGGTGGCCGCGAGATCGCCGCGGGTACCGCCGAGGTGCAGGTTGGTCAGCGGACCGGCGGCGGTGCGGACCACGGCGTGGGTGGCCCGGCCGCCGACGACCACCACCCGCAGATCGGCCACGCGCCCCTGCTGGGAAGCCTTCGCCAGCCACCGCTCGATGTGCAGGCCGTCGGGGGCCAGGGCGTCGACGATGGCGCCGATCACCCGCTCGTCCTCGTACCGCCGCAGGCGCAGCGAGTTGTGCAGCGCCCCCGAGGAGGTCCGCTCCACGGAGGTGGTGGCGCGGATCCGGCCGCCCGCGCCCGTCTCCACCGCGAGCACCCCGGAAGCCGAGGAGCCGTGCGCGAGCTTCACGAACGCCCGCCGGAAGCCGGGGAGCGTGAGCACCGCCCGGACGTCCTCCCAGCCGCGCACCGGGTCGCGGACCGCGTCCGGGCCCGAGGTCGGGGAGGCCGGTACGGGCGTCCCGGCAGCCGCCAGCACCCCGTGGCAGAGCCGCTTGTCGAACAGCACCCCGAGCTCGTCCGGATCGCTCCACAGCGTGCCGCCGGCCGACCGCACCGCCTGCGCCACTTCGTGCACGGCCGCGGTGAACCGGCGGTACCAGCGTCCGGTGCCCTCGACCCTGGTGGTGTCGGCGGCCCCGCGCAGCAGCCGCTCCACCTCGGGGTCCTCTCCGGGCGAGTCGATCCGTACGCTCTCGCCCGGACGGAAGACGGCCCGGCCGTCCAGCACGTCCAGCCACGGAACCACCCGCGCCCCGGGCAGCCCGGCGGCGCGCACGGCGTCCTGGAAGAGGGCGACCCGGCGGTTGCCGGGATTGCCGACGACGGCGAAGGCGGGAGCCGAAGGGCTCATTCCGCCACCGCGACGTAGCGGTACTCGTCCTCGTTGTGCACGTCCGGGCTCTGCACGTCGCCCAGGTCGACCTCCACGCCGTGCGGGGCGAGCGCCGCGCAGAGCCGCTCCCGGAGCGGCGCACTCACGTAGTGGTGGTGCAGGTCGAGTTTGGTGAGGTGGGTGAGAGGGCGACCGGCCAGCAACGCTTCGACGCCCTTGTCGTCCAGGATCCCCATGGAGAGGTCCAGTACCTCCAGCCGGTCCACGACCGGAGCGGTGGCGAGCGCGGCGGCGACCTCGTTCTGCATCTCGCTGTTGCGCAGCGCGAGGCGGCGCAGCGACGGCAGCCGCTCGCCGCTCAGGAACGGCGCCAGGTCGCCGGCCTCCGCGTCCCCGCCGTACTCGGAGGTGCCCAGCCACAGGTCGAGTTCGGTGAGCGCGGGCAGTTCGCTCACGGCGACCCCGCGCACCACCTCCCTGGGCAGACCGCCGCTCTCCATGCGCAGGACGCGCAGCGCGTCGTGCACCACGGGCGGGAAGACCAGGCCGTCGCCGCCGCGCACCCCGAACTCCTCCAGCGCGGGATAGGCCCGCAGCAGCGGGCTCACGTCCGACTGCTGGATCCAGGAGATCTCGCACTCCTCGAAGGTGATGTCACCGACGAACAGCGCCCGCAGTGCCGGGAGTTGTCCGGCAGCACCGGCGAGCACGTCGACGATCCCGGCGCTGGAGGCCTCGTACGGATCGGGCCAGCCGCCCACGATCAGGGCGCGCACCTGCCGGGTGTCCACGGACTCGGTGAACCGGGCGAAGGCCTGCGGCCACTCCTCCTCGGAGTCGTACGTGTCCACCGAGACCCGCCAGGCCACGGCGTCGGGCTCGGGCAGCGCGCGGGTGTCCCCGGGCCCCGGGAAGTCGAAGGCGGGCAGGCCGCCCAGCTCGCTCAGGTGATTCCCGATGGTCATGTGCGTTGCTCCTGACGGTGCGGCGGGGGCCCTGTGCGGGGTGCGACAACAGTTCTACCAAGCCCCACCGACATCCCCGACGGCCAGGGGCGCGGGACCGCCTTCCGCCAGTCCCGCTCGACACCGACGGGTCGCGCCGGACCGTGCGCCACCGGGGTCGGGACGCGCCACCGCACGCGGCCGGTGGGCGCCCTCCCACCGGAGGGCGCCCACCGGCATCGGGGGTGCGGTCAGCGCTTGCGGTAGCCGCGGGCGTCCTCGGCGGCTGCCAGTACGGCGTCGAGGTCCCCGCCGATCGCCGAGGTGAGCATGATGGCCACGGCGCCCTCCAGGAACGGCGCGTCCACGATCCGGGCGCCGTCGGGCAGTTGTGAGGGCTCCTCGCCGAGCAGGGACTTCACCGTCAGCACCGCGCTGCCCATGTCACACAGCACCGCCACGCCCTGGCCCTCGTCCACCGCCAGGGCAGCCGCCGTGATCAGCTCCGCGCTGGTGCCGATCCCCCCGTCGGGGGTGCCGCCCGCGACCGCCAGCGGAGCCGGGTCGACCGAGCCGAGCAGCGCGCCAGCCAGCGCCGCCACCGACTCCGCGACCGCCTTGCTGTGCGAGACGAGCACCACGCCGACCCGGCCGGTACGGGTCTTCGCCGCCTGCCGCTCCACCGGAGCATCGGCGACGGCCGGCTCCGTGGCGGCGAGTTCGGTCTCGGGGGCGTCCACCGCGGTGCGCAGCGCCTCCATCAGCAGGGCCACGGAGTTGGCCCCGGCGTCCTGGTGGCCGATGCTGCGCTCACCGAGGTAACTGGCCCGGCCCTTGCGGGCTTCGAGCGGTTCGGTGGCGTCGGCGCCCGTCCGGGCCGCCCGTACGGCTTCGTCCAGGGCCTCGCGCAGCGGCCGGCCCGCCCCGGCGGCTTCGGTCAGTGCCTCCACCGCGGGAGCCAGGGCGTCCACCAGCGTGGCGTCGCCGAGTTCGGCGCCGCCCAGCTTCCGCACCGACTTCAGCCCGGCGCCGAGCGCGGCCCCCAGCTCCGCCGCGGTCGGCGCCCCGGTGTCGCCGAGAGCCTTGCCCGTGCGGCGCAGGGCGGTGCCGAACAGCGGTCCGGAGGCGCCGCCCACAGTGTTCGTCAGGGTGGTGCCGGCCAGTGTCAGGAGCGCCCCCGGGGTGGTGGGCCGCTGCTCGGCCACGGCCGCGCCGACGGCGCCGAAGCCCCGTACCAGATTGGCCCCGTGGTCCCCGTCGCCGATGACCGCGTCCAGTTCGGTGAGGCGGGCGCTGTCCCGCCGTACGAGCCGGTTGGTCTCGGCGATCCAGCGGCGGAAGTAGGCGGTGTCCAGCGCGGGCGCCTGCGCCGACGTCTGCGCCGACGTCTGCGCCGACGTCTGGACCGCCGTCTCAACGGGGCTCTGTGCGGCCGGGGTCGTGGGGGTCGTCGGGGTGGCGGGCGTGGCGGTCATGGAGATGGCTCCTGAAGAGTGTCGAGAAGGGAAGCGCGGGCGGGTCAGCAGCCCCAGCGCAGGGACGGGGTGTTCACCGGGGCGTCCCACAGGCGCAGCAGTTCCTCGTCGGCGCGGCACAGGGTGAGGGTGCAGCCGGCCATGTCCAGGCTGGTGACGTAGTTGCCGACCAGGGAGCGGGCCACGGTGATCCCGCGCTCGCCGAGCACCCGCTCGACCTCCGCGCGCATGATGTACAGCTCCACGGGCGGGGTCCCGCCCAGGCCGTTGACGAGGAGGATGACGGGGGCGCCGGCCGCCTCCGGGAGGTCGGCGAGGATGGCGTCGAGCATCGCCTCGGCGGTCTCGGCGGCGCTCATGAGCGTGCGGCGCTCGCGGCCGGGCTCGCCGTGGATACCGATGCCCAGCTCGATCTCGTCCTCGCCGAGCGCGAAGTTGGGGCTGCCCTTGGCAGGGGTGGTGCAGGAAGTCAGGGCGACGCCGTAACTGCGCGCGTTCTCATTGACCTTGCGGGCGACGGCGGCCACCTCGGCGAGCGTGGCGCCCTCTTCGGCGAGGGCGCCCGCGATCTTCTCCACGAACAGGGTGGCGCCGGTGCCGCGGCGGCCCGGTCCGTGCTGCGTCCTGGCGACGGCCACGTCGTCGTCCACGACGACCTGCTCGACCTCGACGCCCTCGTCCTCGCAGTCCTCCGCCGCCATCGTGAAGTTGAGGATGTCGCCCGTGTAGTTCTTCACGATGTGCAGCACGCCCGCACCCGCGTCGACCGCGCAGGTGGCGCGCGCGATGTTGTCCGGCACCGGGGAGGTGAAGACCGGGCCGGCCACGGCCGCCGCCAGCATCCCGCGTCCGACGAACCCGGCGTGCAGCGGCTCGTGCCCGCTGCCGCCGCCCGACAGCAGGGCCACCTTCCCCGCCGGATCCCCGGCCGCCCCGGCGGCCCGCGTGACGATGCCCTTCTCCGCCTCGACGCAGAGCCCCGGGTGAGCGGCGGCCATTCCGCGCAGCGCGTCGGAGACGACACTCTCGGGGGAATTGATGAGCTTCTTCACGGTGGCCTCTTTCCTCAAAATTCCTCAAAAACGGCACGCGGAACGCGGAACTCGTTACGCCGCTCCGGAGCGGAAATAGGAATTGCGGGACGGTATTAACTCGGCACCGTCGCCGATCCGCCGCCGCTTCCGGGGCACTTGGCTGGAACTTTACTCCGGTGAACCCTGCGGGCAGCTGGGGTCCTTGGTCCCGGATCCGGGCGCAGAAGGGCCCGTCCGCAGGGGGACCGTGCATATCTCGGTCGAGGCCGGAATCCGTGATAGGGATGAATGAGCAAGCGGAAATGAATTCACAATGAGGAGGATTCACGTGAAGACCGTCGGTACGCGCATGATGATCAGCCCGCCCAAGTACGTGCAGGGCGCCGGAGCGATGAACGACCTGGGTGAGCACACCGCCCGGCTCGGGACGAACGCCGTGGTGCTCGCCGACAAGGGCGTCTGGGGCTTCGTGGACGCGGCCGTCACCGCTTCCCTCACCGGAGCCGGGGTCAAGCTGACCAAGGAGGTCTTCGGCAGGCTCTGTACCCAGAAGGAGATCGACCGGGTAACCGCCGCGGCCAAGGCCGCCGGAGCGGACGTCATCATCGGTATCGGCGGCGGCACCGCCATCGACACGGCGAAGGCCGTCGGCCACGCGCTCGGGGACATCGCCGTCGTGTCGGCGCCCACGGTGGCCTCCACCGACGCGCCGACCAGCGCGCTCGCCGTGATCTACACCGAGGGGGGCGCCTTCGAGCGCTACTCCTTCTTCCAGCGCAACCCCAACCTGGTCCTCGTCGACACCGCGCTCGTCGCGGCCGCGCCGAGCCGTTTCATCGTCTCCGGAATGGGCGACGCCCTCGCCACCTGGTACGAGGCCCGCGTCTGCGTGGCCGCCAACCGGGTCGCCATGGCCGGCGGTCTCGCCACCGAAGCCTCCCTGGCACTCGCCCGGCTGTGCTGGGAGACCCTCATGGAGTACGGCCCCCAGGCCCGGCTGGCCGCCGAGGCGCACGTGGTCACCCCGGCCCTGGAGAAGATCACGGAGGCCAACACGCTCCTGTCCGGCCTAGGTTTCGAGTCCTGCGGCCTCGCCGCCGCGCACGGCATCCACAACGGCCTGACCGTCTCGCACAAGGTGCACGGCATGATGCACGGCG
Organism: Streptomyces sp. H27-H1; assembly: GCF_026627445.1. Lineage (GTDB taxonomy): Bacteria > Actinomycetota > Actinomycetes > Streptomycetales > Streptomycetaceae > Streptomyces. The sequence goes on along the minus strand of NZ_JAPNLJ010000026.1, from coordinate 31,095 downwards.
AGAAGGTCAACATCGGCACCCTCGCCCAGCTGATCCTGGAAGGCGCCCCCACCGACGAGCTGGACACCTACCTGCGCTTCAGCCGCGCCGTGGGCCTGCCCACCACCCTCGCCGAGGTCGGCCTCGGCGACCCGGACCGCGAGGAGCTCCTCGCCATCGGTCGCGCGGCCACCGCGGAGGGCGAGACCACGCACAACATGCCCTTCCCAGTGACCCCGGAGATGGTCGCCGACGCCCTGATCGCGGGCGACGCGTACGCCCGCGCCGGCGCCGGGAAGTAGCGCGAGCGAGGGAGTCGGTCCTCAGGGGCCGCTCTGCCGGGCCGTCCTGCGGGGCTCCGCGCGCGTGGGGGATCTCAATGGTGGCTTCATGACACGACGTTCGTCGCCGCCAACGAGGTTCAGTCGGCCCGGCAGGTCAGATCCTTGCCCGGGAGCCTGCCCGTGGCCAGGTAGGCCATGGCACTCGTGTCCGCGCAGGAATTGCCGCCGTTGACGATGTGCCCCTCCCCGCCGGCGACGGTGACCATCCGGGAGCCGTGCAGTGCCCGGTGCATGGCCCGGCCTCCGGCCAGGGGCGTCAGGGGGTCCCATTCGTTCTGCACGATGAGCGCGGGAACCTTGTTGTTCACCGCCGTTCTGGGCTCGCTGCCCGGCTTCCAGAAGGCACACGGCTTGATGTTGGCGTCGAAATCGCCGGACAGCGGATACCGGGTCCTGTCGCGGATCGCGTCGTGGCGGTACTGCTGCGGATCGCTCGGCCATGACGCCCGGGTGTCGGCGCACAGCACGGCCCAGGCGCTCGCGTCATCGTTGTCCGGGGGAACGTCGCGGGCGGACGCCGGAGGGACGGGGCCCGTTGCCTGCCCGGAGGTCCTGGGGTTCTTGCCGTCGGCCGTCTTCTTCAGCCCGGCGACCCAGGAGGCGGCCTGCTGGACGCGGGCGAACACGGCGCGCTGAGCGCGGATGCCGTCACCGGTCAACAGCGCCCCGCCGTCCTCGAATGGGGTGCGGTCGGCCCTGGTGACGAGGTCCCAGAAGGTCTTGCGGACCGCGGCCGGTGTGCGGCCCAGACCGTACGCCGTGTGCCGCCGGGCCGTCCACCGGGTCCACCGTGTGAAGGCGAGTTCGGCCCTCTTGGCCTTCGCGGTGAACATGCCGCGCCCGTAGCCCGCGGGGTCGGCGGCGCTGTCCAGCACGAACCGGTCGGTCCGCCGGGGGAACAGCTGCGTGTAGACGGCTCCGAGATAGGTGCCGTAGGACATCCCCAGGTACGAGATCTTCTTCTCGCCCAGAGCGGCGCGGATCGCGTCCATGTCGCGCGCGGTGTTGCGGGTGGTGAGGTGGCGCAGTGTGCCGCCCGCCGCGGCCTGGCACTTGGCGGCCACGGTACGGGCCCGCTCCACATCCCTCGCGAAGGTCCCGGCCTTGTACGGGCGTTCGGTGTCCCGGTCGTCGTCGGTCAGCCCGCAGCTGACGGGAGAGCTGTGCCCGACGCCCCTGGGGTCGAACCCGATGAGGTCGTACTGTCTCCTCACCGCCGGCGAGAGGCGCAGTGCCGGCTCCACGGGCAGGTCCAGGCCGGGTCCGCCGGGTCCGCCGGGGTTGAGCAGCAGAACTCCGCGCCGTTCCTTCGCACTGCCCGCCTTGATCCGGGAGATCGCGATGCCGATCGTCCTGCCGCCGGAATCGCCGTAGTCCAGCGGTACTTGGACAGTCGCGCACTGAAAGGAGGCGGGGCTGCCCGCATCGCACCGCTGCCATCGGATCCTGTGGTGCGCTGCGGTCGGCTCGGATGCGCTGAAGGCCGTTTCGGGAATCGACACCGAAAGAAGAACAGCCGCGGCACCGGAAGCCAGGACAGACGCTACTCGTGGATTCCGCATCAGGATCAGTTCCCCGTGAGCTGCTGGCGGACGCACTGCTCGTACTGCTGGAAACTGTCGGGCCGGTAGCACTCCTGCGTCTCGTTCGCGTACCAGGCCATGAAGAAGGCAACCAGGACGGCCACCACGATCGCGACGGCTGACGTCACCACGCCGGTGATGGCCTTGCCCCGGCCGCTCCGTGTCGGACCGCTTCTCACCAGGGCGATGATGCCGAGGACCAGGCCGACGAGGCCGAGCAGGCCGCCGAAGAAGAAGACCGAGGTGCCCAGGCCGGTGACGCCCAGCACCATGGCGGCTCCGGCCGGCCGGTTCTTGGGGCCCTGAGGGTGGGGGCGGTGCGGGACCGTCCCACCGGTCCGGGCCGGTGCCGTGTCGTACGGCGGCATCTGGGTCCCCTGCGTGTTCATCAGCCATCCTCCGGTCGAGTGTTCAGGGGGCTGATTCTGGTTCCGGGAGACGTGAGCGCACATCGCGGGAAAGCGGGAGGATTTCCTCCCCCGATCGGGGGAGGGCCCCGGCCGGCCGGCCGGTCATACTGGTCGGATCATGATCTGGGGAATCAGGCCGCTGCTGCGCGGCTCCACGTACACGGGAATGTTCTTCGCCTATTGCGGCGCTCTGGCGAGCGTTCCGCTGCTGCCTTTCGCCATGCTGCCGACGCTGGTGTGGCCAGACGCTCCCTATGGCATGCAGGCCCTTCTGACCCTCCTGGTCTGGGCGGTGCTGATCGGTACGGTTGGTCTGGCCCGCACCACGCGGCGGGCGCTGATCGCGTGCGCCCGCAGGCTGCTGGGGGTGCCGTTGCCGGACCCTGCGGCGTCGGGCGGCGACCGCTGGCGGACTCCGCTGTGGCTGCTGCTGCACGTGACGCTGGGGTGGACGGGGGCACTGACCAGTGGGGTGCTGCTGCTCATGGGGGTGACCCTTCCGTCCGGCTGGCTCGGTGCTGAGGCGGAGCTGAGCCTGTTCGGCTGGTCACTGCGGGCGGACGGTGGCTGGCAGAGCTGGGCGCTGGGGCTGTGCTGCCTGCTGCTGGCCGCGGTGGCGTGCGTGGTCGTGACGGGAGCCCTGTGCCGACTGGCGCCCAGGCTGCTGGGGCCTTCGTCGGCCGAGCGGCTCGCGCTGGCGGCCGAGCGGGAACGGGCGCTGGCCGAACGCAACCGGCTGGCCCACGAGTTGCACGACTCGATCGGTCACACACTGACGGCGACCACGATCCAGGCGGCGGTGGCGAGCGAGGTGCTCACCGCCGACCCGGCGACGGCGCGGGCCGCCCTGCGCAGCATCGAGGAGTCGTCCCGGGCCGCTCTGGAGGACCTGGACTACGTACTGGGTGTGCTGCGCGATCAGCGGGCGGAGACGGCACCGACCCGCACCCTGGCCGACCTGCCCGAGCTGATCGACCGGCTGCGGCACACGGGCGCGACGGTGGAGCCGGAGCTGTCGGGCGACTGGGCACAGGTACAGGGGACGCTCTCCCGGGCGGCATACCGGATCCTGCAGGAGGGCCTGACGAACGCGCTACGGCACGGGGCGGGCGGTCCGATCGAGCTCCGGGTGGAGGCCACCCCGGACAGTCTTGAGCTGGGGGTGGTCAACAGGACCGGGCCGCCGACGAGCGCGGGCCCGGGCACCTTCCCGACGTCCGGGCACGGCATGCCCGGTCTCGCCGAACGCGTGCGGCTGCTGCATGGCGAGATCGAGGCGGGCCCGCAGGGGACGCGGCACTGGCGCCTGGCGGTCCGCCTGCCGGTACCGGCATCGGCATCGGTATGAGTGGCACCGGCATGGCCGCCCCCGACGCGAGCGCGGCCACCGATCCCGCTGACACCCCCGTCACCCTCCTGATCGCGGACGACGACGAAGTGACCCGCAGCGGTCTGCGGATGCTGCTCGGGGTTCAGCCGGGGATCGCGGTGGTCGGAGAGGCCGCCGACGGGGTCGACGCGGTCGAACAGGCGCGGCGACTGCGCCCCGACGTGGTTCTGATGGACGTACGCATGCCGCGCTGCAACGGCATCGAGGCCACCCGGCAACTCCTCGCCGACCCGGCCACCGCACCGCCGAAGGTCGTGGTGATCACCACCTTCGAGAACGACGACTACGTCACCGCGGCGCTCAGCGCGGGCGCCGCCGGGTTCGTGCTCAAGCGACTGCCGGTCCGCCAGATAGCGGAGACGGTACGGGTGGTGGCGTCGGGAGAAGCGATCCTCTTCCCCTCGGCACTGCGCCGCATGGTCACCGCCCGCCCCCTGGACTCCGCCGAGGCGCTACCCAGAGCGGCACTGACGGACCGGGAGGAAGAAGTGCTGCGGAGCATGGCCACGGGCCTGTCCAACCCGGAGATCGCGAGGGCGCTCACGGTGAGCCTGGAGACGGTGAAGACCCACGTGGGAAACGTGCTGACCAAGCTCGGCGCACAGAACAGGACACACGCGGTGGTCATCGCCTACGAATCCGGCCTGGTGGTCCCCGGCCTCAACGACTGACAGCCCGCAGGCCACAGCTCCGGACCACCGATTGTCACGTCGCGACAGCTACGTGAGCGGAGGGGCCGACCGGGTGCTGGGACAGCAGGTGGATGTCGTGGTCGGTGATGGTGTTCAGAGCAGTCGCGGTGGGCGGCGACGCAGGTCTCCACAGCTCGGCCGAGGCCCTGCTAAGGATGTACATAGCGTCGGGGGCACCGCGTCATCCTTCCCGCGCCGAAGCCCAGCTGGGCGGCCAGCCTGGCGCCGGCCCGCCCGGCCGGCGCCAGGCCCACTCGCTCCAGGGCGTGGTTGAGCCGAGTGGTGAACCGTGCGTGCGGGGCGGGCAGCCGGGAGAACGGCTCGGCGAACGGTCGCCTCCGGCCAGGTCGAAGGACAGGTCACACGGGTGAAATTCCTCAAAAGGCAAGGATTCGGACGAGCCAACCTCGACTTCCTCCGCAAACGCATGCTTCTCACGCCCTGACCCGCCCCCCCGTCACAAGATCAGCGACAGAGCCGACTTCGTGATTGCTTACACCCCCCTGCGTCAGGAGGTCAGCGCCGCGCGGGCCATCGCGTCCCCCGAAGCCTGACGGTGAGCCGGATACGTCGGGTCAGGCCGACTTGATCATGTCGGCGCACTTCTCGCCGATCATCATCGTGGTGATGCACGGGTTGACCGCCGGCAGGAACGGCATCACCGAGGCGTCCGCCACCCGCAGCCCGGTGACGCCCTTGACCCGCAGTTGCGGGTCGAGGGGCGACGCGGGGTCGTCGGCCGCGCCCATCCGGACGGTGCCCGCCGGGTGGTAGACGGTGTTGTGGGTCTTGCGGATGTAGTCCAGCAGCTCGTCGTCGGACCGGGCCGCCGGGCCGGGGGCCAGTTCGGTGCCCGCCCAGCCGGCCATCGGGGACTGGGAGACGATCTCCCGCGCGAGGCGCAGGCCGTGCGTCATCACCCGTACGTCGTGCTCGTCGGTGAAGTACCGCGGGTCCACGCGCGGCTTGTCCCGGAAGTCGCGGGTCCGCAGCCGGACGGTGCCCATCGAGCGGGCCCGGGTGACGTTCGGGGTGAGACAGAAGGCGTTCTCGGAGGTCGGGTAGCCGTGGCGGTAGGTGTTCAGGTCGAACGGCACCGACCCGTAGTGGAACATCAGGTCCGGCCGGTCCAGGCCCGGCCGGGTGTCGGTGAAGATGCCGATCTCCCACCACTGGGTGGAGGAGGAGACCATGGGCTGCTTCGCCTCCCACATGACCAGGCCCTCCGGGTGGTCCTGGAGGTTCGAGCCGACTCCGGGGGAATCGGAGAGGACGTCCACCCCGGAGTCCTTCAGGTGCCCGGCGGGGCCGATGCCCGACAGCATCAGCAGCTTGGGCGAGTCGATGGCCCCACAGGCGACGATCACTTCGCGCCGCGCCCCGACCGCCCCGGTGTGGATGGTGTCGGGCGCCAGGTACTCCACGCCCGTGCAGCGCTTGCCGGCGTCGAACACGAGCCGCTTGGCCTGCAGGCCGGTACGCACTTCGAGGTTGGGCCGACGGCCGAGAACCGGGTGCAGATAGGAGACCGACGCGGAGGACCGGGTGCCGTCCTCGCGGGCGTTGATCTGGAACCAGTGCGCGCCGCGCACCACAGTCGTGCCGGTGTTGAACGGGGTGGTGGGAATGCCGGCCGCCGCGCATGCCTCCAACAGGGCGGTGCCACACGGGTCGTTCGGCGGGACGGTGCGGATGGTGACCGGACCCGAGCGGCCGTGGTGCTCGCCGGGTGCGTCGTTTGTCTCCAACCGCCGGTACAGCGGGAAGCAGTCCGCGGCGCTCCAGCCGGTACAGCCGAGCGCACCCCATTCGTCGAGGTCCTCGGCCGGTGCCCAGAAGGCGATGCAGGAGTTGTGCGAGGAGCAGCCGCCGAGCACCTTGGCGCGGGCGTGGCGCATGAAGCTGTTGCCGTTCTCCTGCGGTTCCACCGGGTAGTCCCAGTCGTAGCCGGATTCCAGCAGTGCCATCCACTTGTCGAGTCGCAGGATGTTGTCGTCGCCGACGTCCGAGGGTCCGGCCTCCAGTACGCAGACGGTGACACTGGGGTCCTCGGTCAGCCGCGCGGCCACCACCGCACCGGCCGTTCCGCCGCCGACCACCACATAGTCGAACTCGTCCATGTCAGAACTTCCTCGTTTCACGGAGCGGGCGTACGGTTCGGGCCTCACGCACGGCTATCAAGCGCCGCCGTGGACCGGTGCGGGCTCCGGCGGTTCCCCGATGGCGTGTTCGGCGAGAACGCCGGTCTTGTTGCGCTGGACGAACCAGTAGTAGACGAAGCCGCCGGCGGCGACGACGCCGACGAACAGGACGCCGCCCCAGCGCAGGTACCAGTGCTGCGGGCCGGTGGCGTTGTAGACCTCGGCGCGCGGCCACAGCAGGTTGATGGTCATCGCGGTGCCCCAGATCACGGCCAGGATGTTGACCGGCAGGCCCCACCGGCCCAGCGAGAAGTGATCGGTCGACGGCGTCCATTTGCCGCGCAGCCGCTGCACCAGCATGGGCATGGTGACCAGCAGATACGCAACGTAGATCATGATGATGGCGATACTGGTGACGACCGAGAAGATCTGCGGCTGATTGATGTTGACGACCAGGATGGCGATCGCCACGATGCCGATCACGCACGTCGCCAGCACCGGCGTCCGGAACCTCGGGTGGAGAGCGGCCAGCTTCGAGCCGGCTGGCAGGTTGTTGTCGCGGGCCATCGCGAAGGCGAGCCGCAGCCCCGCGGTCTGTACGGACAGCGCGCACACGGTGATGGCGATGACCACGCACCACAGCACGCCCTGGCCGATGGTCTCACCGAGCGCGGCCTTCACCACGTACTGCAGGCCGTCCACGGACAGTTCCTTGGCGTGCAGGTCAGGAGTGGCCAGCAGCGCGAACAGCAGGATCAGGCCGCCGAGGAAGAAGGAGGCGATGAGCGCGCGCAGGATGGCCCGCGGAGCGTTGCGGGCCGGGTCGACGGACTCCTCGCCCAGCGAGGAGGCGGTGTCGAAGCCGTACATGACATACGCCGAGGCGAGTGAGGCGGTCAGGAACGCGCCGAAGTAGCCGAGCGTCTGTCCCTGGCCGAGGCCCTGGGTCTGCATGATGGCGCTCGGGCCGCGGGTGATGTGCGCGGCGAGCAGCACCACCAGCACGACCGCGGCGATCAGCTCGATGATCACCCCGGTGGAGTTGATGGTGGCCATCAGCTTCACCCCGAAGGCGTTGATCACGGTGGTGAAGACGATCAGGATCGTGCCGAGCAGTACGGCGTTGGAGGCCGCGTCGTACTGGCCGGTGCCGTCACCGATGATCTGGAAGAAGCTGGAGATCTGGGGGAGCGTCAACTGGTAGGCCAGGGCCACGGCGGCAAGCGACACCATGGTCGCGACCGTCATCATCCAGCCCGCCAGCCAGCCGATGTGCGGGCCGCCGGTGTGCTTGGCCCAGTTGTAGACCGATCCCGCCACGGGGAAGCGCGCGGCGAGTTCGCAGAAGCACAGCGCCACCATCAGCTGGCCGATGAAGACCATCGGCCAGGACCACCAGTAGGCGGGCCCGCCGATGCTGACGCCGAAGTAGAAGAGCTGGAACGTGCCGGTCAGGATGGAGATGTAGCTGATTCCGGCGGCGAAGGTGTGGAAGTTGCCGAGTGTGCGCTTGAGTCCGGGCTTGTAGCCCAGTTCGGTGAGCGCCGCGTCGCTGTCGACCTCGCCGCGCGCGGACCCGGGGTCCGGGGTGGGGTTGCTCATTCGAACCACCTCTGCGGGCGGGGGGCGGTGTTGCGCCAGATGTGCTTGGCCTCCTGGTACTCGGCCAGTCCCGCCGGGCCCAGTTCGCGGCCGACGCCGGACTGCTTCATGCCGCCCCACTCGGCCTGTGGCACATAGGGATGGAAGTCGTTGATCCATACGGTTCCGGCGCGCAGCCGGGCGGCGACCCGGTGCGCACGCTCGCTGTCCTGCGTCCAGACCGCTCCGGCCAGGCCGTAGACGGTGTCGTTGGCGAGCGCGACCGCCTCGGCCTCGTCATGGAACCGCTCGACGGTGAGCACCGGGCCGAACGATTCGTCACGCACCACGGACATGCCCGGGGTGCACTCGTCGAGCACCGTCGGCGGGTAGTAGAAGCCGTTGGCCAGCGCGGGGTCGTCGGGCCGGGCGCCGCCGCAGCGCAGCACCGCCCCCTCCGCCAGGCCGGCCGCGACGTACGCCTCGACCTTCTCGCGGTGCGCGGCGGAGATCAGCGGGCCGGCGCGGGCATTCTCGTCGAACGGGCCGCCGAGCCGGATCTGCTGTGCCCGCCGCACCACCTCGTCCACGAACGCGTCGTGCAGTTCGTCCTGGACCAGCAGCCGGGCACCGGCCGAGCAGACCTGCCCGGAGTGCAGGAACACCGCCATCAGGGCGTAGTCGACGGCGGTGTCGAACTCGGCGTCGGCGAAGATGATGTTGGGGTTCTTGCCGCCCAGTTCCAGGGCGATCTTCTTGACGGTGGGCGCGGCGGCGGCCATGATGCGCCGTCCGGTGAGCAGCCCGCCGGTGAAGGACACCAGGTCCACCCGCTCGTCGGTACTGAGCGGCGCTCCGGCGACAGCGCCCGCGCCGAGCACCAGGTTGGCGGCGCCGTCGGGCAGCCCGGCCTCCTTGAGCAGCCCCATCAGGAGGATGGCGGTGTGCGGGGTCAGCTCGCTGGGCTTGAGCACGAAGGTGTTGCCCGCGGCGAGCGCGGGGGCCACCTTCCAGGCGGTCTGCAGCAGCGGGTAGTTCCACGGGGTGATCAGGGAGCAGACGCCGACCGGTTCGTGCACCACCCTGCTGTCCGTTTCCGGATTGCCGGCGTCGATGATCCGGTCGGTGCCACCGGAGGCCGCCAGGTTGCCGAAGTACCGGAAGCAGTTGGCGATGTCGTCCATGTCGTATTCGCTCTCGACCAGCCGCTTCCCGGTGTCCAGGGATTCGGCGCGGGCGAACGCAGCCTTGTCGCGCTCCAGCAGACCGGCGACGCGCAGCAGCAGCCGACCGCGCTCGGCGGCCGGGGTGCCGGGCCATGGCCCGCTGTCGAATGCCTCGCGGGCGGCGGCCACGGCGGCGGCGGCGTCCTTGGGACCCGCCTCGTCCACGGTCGCTACCAGCGTGCCGTCCGCTGGGCAACGGATCTCGCGCACCTGCCCGTCCGAGGCGGTGGTCCATTGGCCGCCGATGAACAGCTCCGGCATGAAGGCTCCTGCGGTCGGGTCGGTCTACGCGGTCCTGTGACGGTCTGTAACCGACACTAAGGGGACCGTCCGGGCTCCGCAGCACACGAGGGGCCAACCGGACGGCATCCTGCTGCGCATCTGTCCGCAGAACCGGGAGCCATGCCTGACGCCCGCTGTTTCAGTTGAGGCTGGTAGCCGAGCGAGAATGCCCATCGCCACGCAGACCGCTCACCTGCCCGAACGGATGAGGAAGACTCTCACCTGGGACTGAGGACGCGAGCTGACACTCCACGAGGAGACAGAGGCCTTCACCGGCTTCCGCATCTACTTCTGTGACCCGCACACCCCTGGCAACGCGGCACGAACGAGAACACGAACGGCCGCCTGCGACAGTACTTTCCGAGACCTCCACGCAGTCGCCCGCGAGCTCAACAACCGGCCCCGCCTCGTCCTCGGAGACAACACCCCGTGCCCTCGCCGGTCTCGGTGGCCTGCATCCAGGCGACTTCCCGGGCTGAAGCACGGGCTGCTCTGCAGCGAAGCGACTGCACCTCGTCGGTGTCGGCGAGCAACCGCCAAGCCGTGGACGTAGAGGCGACCGGGCGAACACCTCGCCCTGGTCCCGCCGCACGGCCAGATCCGCGATCGCCTGACCGCCGTCGGTGAGCATCACCGCGAGATCAGTGGCGACCCGGCCCGGATCATGCCCGGTCCCGGTCCCCCAAAGCCAGCCGCATCCAAGTGAAACGGCGAGGCTAGTGCGCGTCCGCCCCGTCCGGGTCCGCCCGGCCCGGGCGCCCCTGGTCCGGGTCCGCCCGGCCCGAGACCACCGGGCCTGAATCCGCCCGGCCCGAATCCACCCGGTCGGAGTCGGTCCGGGCCGGCTCCACCCGGTCCGGGGTGGTCGCTTCCGGGGCGGACGTGCGGGACGCGAGCAGCAGGGCGATGTCGTCCGGCCGGTCGGTGGAGTGCCCTGCTTCGGCGACCAGCCGGTCCGCCGTCTCGGTCAGCGGAGCGGGACCGGCGGCCGCCAGCGCGGCCCGCAGCCGCTCCACTCCCGCGTCGATGTCAGTACCCGGGATCTCCACCAGCCCGTCCGTGTAGAGGGCGAGCACCGCCCCCGGCTCGATCCGCAGCCGGGTGACCGGATACCTGGCCTCGGCATCGATGCCGAGCACCATTCCGCCCGGCAGGTCCAGCACCTCCGTACGGCCGCCCGGATGCCGCAGCAGCGGCTGGGGATGGCCGGCCCGGACGGCCAGGGCGAGACCGGAACCCGGGTCGAGCAGGACGTAGCAGCAGCTGGCGAACTGGCCCGGATCGAGGTCGATGAGCAACTGGTTCGTGCCGCGCAGCACCTGCTCCGGCTCGCTGCCGCTCATTGCGAAGGCTCTTACCGCGCTTCGTAGTTGGCCCATGGTGGCCGCAGCCGCCACCCCGTGGCCCTGGACGTCGCCGATGACCAGCGCGAGCCGTCCGCCGCCCGCCTCGATGACGTCGTACCAGTCGCCGCCGACGTCCATCCCGACGGTGCCGGGCAGGTACCGGCCCACGGTGACCACGCTCTCGTGCACCGGTAGCCGGTGCGGCAGCAGCGCCGCCTGCAGACCGCGGGCCAGCGTCGCCTCGCTGTCGTAGCGCCGGGCCCGCTCCAGCGCCTGCGCGATCAGCCCGGCCAGCGCCGTGAGCACCGTACGCTCCTCCGGGCTGAACCCCCGTGGGGCGTCGAAGCCGAGGATGCAGGAGCCGACCGGCCGGCCGGAGGCGATCAGGGGGAGGAAGGCACGGGCGCCGACGTCGGCGTCCAGCTCGATCCCCGGGTAGGCGGCGGCCAGGTGCTGCATCGACTCGAAGAACAGCGGGCGGCCCGAGGTGAGGGTCTCGACCCCGGGCAACCGCACGTCCAGCGCGACCCCGTCGAACCGGTCGAGGAACCCCTGGGGGAAACCGGTCTCCCACGCCAGGTGCAGATGCCCCTCGCCCAGCAGGTAGATCGCCAACTGGCGCCCGCCGAAGGCCGGGAGCAGCTCGTCGGTGACCACCATCGACACCTGGCGGGCCGTCACCGCCTCGGTCAGCGCGATCGCCAGGGCCACCGGCCGGTACAGGGCCGAGGCCCGGTCGGCGGGCGAACCCATGGCGGGCGAACCGAGCCCCGTGCCGGGCTGTACCACCGACTCGGGTGCGTACGCGGGTGGTTCGGACGCGGCGATGGTGACGGTGATCCCGTCGATCCCGGGATGCAGGCCCACCGACAGCCAGTGCGGGGGCGCCTGGCGTCCGCGCCGGGCGGCTTGGAAGTGCACCGGAGTGGGGGAGAGGTACACGGCCCGGAAGTGGTCCTCGTAGGCGGGGTGTCCGAGCCAGGGCAGCGCCTCCCACAGCATCCGCCCGCAGAGTTCCGCCCCGTCGGCGCCGAGCAGGGTCGTGGCGGCGGAGCGGGCGAGGGAGTTCGCGAAGCCGATCAGGCCCTGCCGGTCCACGGACAGGACGGCCATGTCCAGCCGGTCCACGGCCGCGCGGGCGCCGGCCGCGGAGCTGCCCGGGAGGCTGCCCGGGGGTTCGCCTGCCGTGCCGGCCGGCGGACCGCCCTTGGCGCCCGTCGCCGGGCGGCCCGGCGAACTGAGTGCCGGGCCGCCCGCCGCGCCCGGTCCGGGCAGGTACACCGGGTCGCCCTCCCAGGTCACCGAGGCGCCGCCCGCGGCCAGGGCGGCCAGCTCCCCGGCCAGCCGGGCCGCCACCGCCCGCAGCCGTTTGCGGTCGCCGGGCCCGACCGGGACCCCGGGGGTCGCGGGGCGCAGTACCAGGAGGACGCCGTAGCGCTCGCGGCCGCGGGTCACGGGCTCGTAGAGCGAGCCGAAGGGGAACGGCAGCCCGGCCATCAGCTGGGGGAAGCGCCGCATCGCCGATTCGGCGTCGGGCAGGTGCACGGACTGGCCGGACCGGTAGGCCTCGGCGACGGGGTACGGGCGGTTCACTTGCATCCGCCACCAGGGGCGGAACAGCGGTCCCGGGAGCCCGGTCACGGTCGCCATCAGCAGCAGACCCTCGGTGCCGGAGCGCAGGTATACCCCGCTCGCGTACCCGCCGGCGGCCCCCATGGCGTCGAGAGCGGCCCGCGCGAGCACCCGGGCCGTGGCGTCCGTGACGGGGCCGCTGGTGTCCGATCTCGCCGTCACCCCTTCAGAATGCCCTCGGGACGGTGCTTTCGCACACCCCCAGGACCCTCCCCGTCGAATCCCGTCCGATTATCGGACGCGCGACTGCGTCATTCGGAATTTCATTCCCTGAATGGCGCAAGGAAATCCGTGGGGTCGGCGTCGGCTGACGGTCGCTCTCGTGGCGCATGACCGGAGGAAGGTCGACCTGCTGAATTGGGTACGGCGCAATCACCGTGCCGTGACCCGGCCCGGACTGGTGGGGAGCAGCTCCACCGCCCGGCTGCTCAGATCGGAACAGGGCTTGCAGCTCAGGGCGGTTGGGTCCGGGCCGCACGGCGGTGGCCGGCAGATCGGCTCGATGGTCATTCCGGCGACGTCACCTCGCTCGTTCGTCTGGGACCCTTTGTGGGCCGCCCCGCATGTTCACGACGTACTCGCCCTCGTTCGTATTGCCGTGCTCCGCAACATTCCCGTAGCGCTGAATCCGGCGAGCGCGGAGGCCGTGTCCGAGGATGGATTCCCCCTCGAAGGGCAGGTCGCCGACCCGGCGGCGTCCGGCGTCCGATCCCGTAGTCCGCCACCTCGTGGACCTGCGACCCGCGTCCGGCGGCCTGCCACCTGCGACCGGCGGCGGGGCGGCACCCCGGTCGCCGGGCCGAACCCCGGGTGATCCCGGGCCCCCGGCCGATCGGCCGATGTCCGGCCGGGAGCAGAGGGCTGAAAGTCCCGGTCGATCAGGGTCTTTGCCCGGCTGTGGGCACTCCCTCGACTGCTTAGGTTTACCTAAGTGGAGCCGAAGAAGGAGGTCCGGTGCCGTCGCTCATCGACAGCCGTCCCGGGACGACCGTACGCATCACGGGGATCGGCCCCGGTCAGGCAGGCGGGAGCCGGCGCAGGCTCCTCGAGTTCGGCTTCGTGCCGGGCGCGGACGTCACCGTGATCGCCCGGGGCGCCACCGGAGGCCTGCTCGTAGGGCTCGGTGACACCCGGGTCGCGCTGGATTCCCGTACCGCCGGCCGGCTGAGGTGTGCGCGATGAGCTGTCACGCCGCCGGGGGCGGTGCGACCGCCACGGCGGAGCGGCGGACGGGCGCGCCGTTCGTCGCCATCGTCGGCAATCCCAATGTCGGCAAGTCGACCCTCTTCAACGCCCTCACCGGCGCCCACCAGCGCGTCGGCAACTGGCCGGGCAAGACCGTCTCCGTCGCCCAGGGCGACTGGCGCACCGCGAGCGGTCGCCGGCTGCGCCTCGCCGACCTGCCCGGCTCCTACAGCCTGCTGCCCGACTCCCCGGACGAGGCGCTGGTGCGCGACGTGCTGACCGCGCCGGCGGGGGAGCGACCCGACGCGGTGGTCTTCGCCCTCGACGCGGCCAACCCGGCCCGCAACCTGTACCTGCTCTCGCAGATCCTCGACACGGACATCCCCCTCGTGGTCGCGCTCACCATGACCGACGTCGCCGCCCGGCGCGGCGCGCCCCCCGGCCCGGAGGCGTTGGCCCGCGAGCTCGCGCTGCCCGTCGTAGCGGTGGGGGGACGCTCCGGGACCGGGCTGGAGCTACTCGCCGAAGCTGTCGGTGACGCCCTGGCCCCCGCAGCGCCCCCGCACGGGCGGACTTCCGCCTGGGTGGCGGGTTCGCCCGTGGCCGCCGAACTGGCGGCCCTCGCCGCGGAGGCCGGCGGGCGGACCCCGCACCCCGCGCGGTGGCTGGCCGTCAGCCTCCTCTGCGGGGAGGAGCCGCCGGAGGTTCCGGCGGAGCTGGCCGAGCGGGCCCGTGCCGCGGCGGACCGCCTCGCCGCGACGGCCGACGGCAGCGGGACGGAGGGCGGCGGGACGGAGGGCGCCGGGGCGGAAGGCGCCGGGGCGGAAGGCGGCGGGACCGAGGGTGCAGGCTCCGACACCGACGCCGAACTGCTCGTGGCCGAAGCCCGCTACGCCTGGGCACACGCCGTCATCGAACGCGCGGCGCCCCGCCCGGCCGGGGCCCGGCCCACCCTCACCGACCGGGTGGACCGGCTGCTGCTGTCCCGCGGATTCGGCATACCGTTCTTCCTCGCTGTCATGTGGGGTGTCTTCCAGGCCACCACCGTCCTGGCCAAGCCCCTCCAGGACGGCCTCGGGGCCTTCGTCTCCGGGCCCGTGAGCGGGGGCGCCGACCGGCTCCTGGAAGCCGTCCACGCGCCCGGCTGGCTGACCGGGCTGCTGGTGGACGGCCTGATCAACGGGGTGGGCCAGCTGCTCACCTTCGTCCCGCTGATGATCATCATGTTCCTGCTGCTGGCCCTGCTGGAGGACTCCGGCTACTTCGCCCGCGCCGCGTTCGTCGCCGACCGCCTGATGCGGACCCTGAGGCTGCCCGGCCGGGCCTTCCTGCCGCTCGTCGTCGGCTTCGGCTGCAACGTCCCCGCCCTCGCCGGGACCCGGATCCTCAACCGCCGCTCGCACCGGCTGCTCGTCGGCCTGCTCATCCCGTACATGAGCTGCACCGCCCGCCTCGCCGTCTACGTGATGATCGCGGACGTCTTCTTCGGCTCGAACTCCGGCACCGTCGTCTTCTTCCTCTACGTCGCCTCCGTGCTGCTGGTGATCGTCATGGGCCTGATCCTGCGACCCCTGCTGTTCAAGGACATGAAGGAGGAACCGCTCGTCCTGGAACTGCCCCCGTACCGGCTGCCCACCGTGCGCGTCACCGGCGCCCAGGTCTGGCAGAAGCTCACGGCGTTCCTGCGCACGGCCGGCGGCATCATCGTGGCCACCGCCGCGGCCGTCTGGCTGCTGATGGCCGTCCCGGCGGGCGCCGGCCACGGCGGCTTCGGCAAGGTGGACGTCGAACAGAGCGTCTTCGGCGCGGTGACCCGCGGGACGGCGTCCCTCGTCGCCCCGGCCGGCTTCGGCGACTGGCACGCCACGGCCGCGCTCGGCACCGGGCTGATCGCCAAGGAGGGCGTGATCTCCACCCTCGCCCAGACCTACTCGGCCGAGGAGGGCGGCGACCCCAGGCTCACCGCGCGCCTGCACGCCACCTTCGAGGAATCCTCCGGCGGACACCAGCGGGCGGCCGCGCTCGCCTTCCTCGTCTTCATCCTCGCCTACACCCCGTGCATGGCCACCCTGGCCGCGCAGCGGGCAGAGATCGGCACCCGGCTGACCGTCATCGGCTTCGGCATCCAACTCGCGGCGGCCTGGCTGCTGGCCGTCGGCGTCTTCCAGATCGCGAGGCTGATGTGGTGAGCGGAACCGGATGGGCCGGCGGAGCCGGATGGACCGGCGGAATCGGATGGACCGGCGGAATCGGATGGACGGGTGTGACCGGACGGACCGGCGGGACCGGCGCAGGCACCGGGTCCGGCGCAGGCACCGGGTCCGGCATGCTGCGCCGGCTGCTGCGCGCCTTCGAGGAGGCCGCCCCCGGCGAGGGTCTCGCGCAGATCGCCGACCGGCTGGGCATCGACCGGGCCGAGGCGGCCGACCTGGCCGCGTACTGGGTCCGCAAGGGCCGGCTCCGCCGCGAGGAGATCGGGGCCCCGGACTGCTCGGGCTGCTTCTTCGCCTCACGCGGATGCGGGACGACCTGCCCCGACGGGTCCGCCGGATCCTCGAGGACGGCCCTGGTCGCTCTGACCCCGGTACCGCGCGGTGAGGGTTCGGGCCGCCCCGCCCCGTAGCTCCCTGGTCCCGTAGCCCCGTACGCCGTACGGACTCACCCGATCGCCCTCACCCTTGCGGGGGAGGTCCGACGCGTGGACCGCCCCCGGGGCCACCGTCAGGGAAGGCTTGCGGACATGCGACAGCAGTACGACACGTCAACGCCCCCGCCGGCCTTCTCGGTCGCCGACGCCTTCACCCTGAGCACGGCCCTGGACGCACTCGGGGGTGTCCGCGGCCTCGACACCCTCGACCTGGCCTGCGGCCACGGCAGCATCACCCGGTTGCTGGCGAGCGGCGGGGCCCGCAGGACGGTGGGCGTCGACAGCTGCCCCGAGCGCATTCGCCGGGCGCGGGAGAGCGGCGCCGATCTCGCGCACGCCGTCGAGTACGTCGTCGCGGACGCGGCGGCCGGCATGCCGGCGCTCGGGCCGTTCGACCTGGCCACCGCCGTGTACCTGTTCAACCAGGCCCACGACCGGATCGCCCTGCACGCCATGTTCCGCGCCGTACGCGCCAACCTGCGCCCCGGCGGCCGGCTCCTCGCCATCGTGCCGAACCCGGGGGCTTTCCCCTACGCGGACTGGAAGCCGTACGGCATCAGCGTCGTCGAGCGCTCGCCCGGCGGCGACGCCCCGCTGCTGCGGGCCCGGCTGGAAACCGACCCGCCGGTCCCCTTCGAATGCCGGGAATGGGCCCACGCCGACTTCGCCGAGGCCGCCGCCGACGCCGGCTTCGCCACCGTGGCCTGGCAGCCGACCCGGACCCCGCCCGCGTGCGCGACCCGGGACGAGACGTACTGGGCCCGCTACCGCACGGCCCCCGTCGGCTCCCTGATGAACTGCGTCGCAGCCTGAACCCAGCCCGTGGGCACGGGCATCGGATCCGCCCCGTCGGCCGAGCCCGAGCAAGCGGGCGTCCGGCCGGCCGCGGCGGGGACCAGCCGACCCTGCGGCCGGTCCGAGCCGCCGCGAGGCCCCGTCCCGCGGCGCCTCAGACCTCGGCCGCCGCCGCGCGGACCAGTTCCACGATCCGGTCGCGGGCCGCCCTGCCCTCGGGGACCGGCATCAGCGGGTAGCCGTGCGGCAGCCCCGGCTCCTCGATGAACTCCACTTCGGCGCCGGCCGCCCGCGCCCGGGTCAGCAGTTCGCGGCTGTCGGTCGTCAGGACGTCCCGGGTGCCCGTGAACACCGTCATCGGGGCCAGCCCCGCGAACGAGCCGTGCAGGGGGCTCACCCGGGGGTCGTCGGCCGCCAGGTTGCCCGCGTACAGCCGCCCGGCCTCCCGCAGTCCGGGGCGGGCCAGCATCGGGTCGCCCGCCTCGATGGCGGCCTGGTCGGGGTGGCTCATGGACAGGTCCAGCCAGGGCGAGATCAACACGATCCGGGACGGCTGCGCTCCGCTGCGGTCGCGCAGCCGCTGCGCGGCGGCCAGCGCCAGCCCGCCGCCCGCCGAATCCCCGAGGAGCACGGTGCCGCCGGCGCCCCCGCTCGCGATGAGGCCGCTGAGGAGGTCGGCGGCGACCGGGACGGTCCGGTCGGCGGTGCCGCGCGGGGCCAGGATGTACGCCGGTACGACGACCCGGGCGTGCGCCCGCGTGACCAGGGTCCGGATCATCGACCAGTGCGGCCGGACCAGTTCGTTGATGTACCCGCCGCCGTGCACGTACAGCACCCGGGCGACCGGCTCCACTCCGAGCGGCGATACCTCGTAGACCGGCCAGGCCCCCACGTAGGTCCGCGAGACCTCCGCGACCCGGCCCAGCGAACGCGGGGGAACGTGCGACGCCGGGCGCCGCGCCGATTCGGCCACCCGGGTGTGGACCGCCTCGGCGCTTGCGAACCGTCTTCGCCGTCCCGCCGCGATCAGCGCGACCGAAAGTGCCTTGCTGCGCAGACTCGGCACGCCCCCCCACCTCCCCATTTCCGGCTCGGAGCGCTCCCCGGCCCCTGCCCGACACCCGAGGAGCATAGGCGTGAAGCTGGGCTGTCGACCCGCTTAAGAAAGTCTCGATGGACTGATCACCCCGCGGGTCGGCAGATTGGTGCTGTCCGAACGCTGCCCGGCCCGCACGCCCCGTAGCGCTTCCTTCCGCATGCCTGGAGCCACGCCCATGAAGGCACTCGTCAAGCACAAGGCCGAGCCCGGGCTGTGGCTCATGGACGTTCCCGAGCCCGAGTACGGCTCCGGCGACGTGCTGATCAGGGTGCTGCGCACCGGCATCTGCGGGACCGACCTGCACATCCGCTCCTGGGACGGCTGGGCACAGGGCGCCGTCAAGACCCCCCTCGTGCTCGGCCACGAGTTCGTCGGCGAGGTGGCCGCGTTCGGCTCCGAGGTGTCGGACATCGAGATCGGCGCGCTGGTCAGCGGCGAGGGCCACCTGGTGTGCGGGAAGTGCCGCAACTGCCTGGCCGGGCGCCGCCACCTGTGCCGCAGCACGATCGGTCTCGGGGTGGGCCGCGACGGGGCCTTCGCCGAGTACGTGGTGCTGCCCGCGCAGAACGTGTGGGTGCACCGCACGAAGGTGGACCTCGATGTCGCGGCGATCTTCGACCCGTTCGGCAACGCCGTGCACACCGCGCTCTCCTTTCCGCTGGTCGGCGAGGACGTACTGATCACCGGCGCGGGCCCGATCGGGATCATGGCGGCGGCCGTGGCCCGGCACGCGGGAGCGCGCAACGTGGTCATCACCGACGTCAGCCCCGAGCGCCTGGAGATCGCCCGCAAGGCCGGCGCCACGCTCGCGCTCGACGTCTCGAAGGCGACGATCGCCGACGCGCAGGCCCAACTCGGCCTGCGCGAGGGCTTCGACATCGGCCTGGAGATGTCCGGCCGCGGCGAGGCCATGCGGGACATGATCGACAACATGACGCACGGTGGCCGGATCGCCATGCTCGGCCTGCCGGCGCAGGACTTCGCCGTCGACTGGGCCAAGGTCGTCACCTCGATGATCACGATCAAGGGCATCTACGGCCGCGAGATGTTCGAGACCTGGTACGCGATGACCGTGCTGCTGGAGGGCGGGCTCGACCTCAGCCCCGTCATCACCGGCCGGTACGCCTACGGGGACTTCGAGGCCGCGTTCGACGAGGCGGCCACCGCCCGCAGCGGCAAGATCATCCTGGACTGGACCCAGGCGTAGCAGTCCGGGCGCAGCCGCTCGGGCGCAACAGCTCGGGCACGGGCGCCCTGGCGTTCAGCCCCACAGACCATTTCCCTCCGGCCGGGCCCCGCACCACCCCCCTCCGCGGGGCCCGGCCCCCTCCCTCCGCCGCACCAGGAGAAAGAGAGCACCGCACATGTTCGAGACCGTCCGCGCGGACATCCGTACGACCCTCGACGAGATCCGCGCCGCGGGTCTGCACAAGCCCGAGCGCGTCATCGGCACCCCGCAGAACGCCGCCGTCGCGGTGACCTCGGGCGGCGCCGGCAGCGCGGTTGGCGAGGTGCTCAACTTCTGCGCCAACAACTACCTCGGCCTCGCCGACCACCCCGAGGTCGTCACCGCCGCGAAGGAGGCCCTGGACCGCTGGGGCTACGGCATGGCCTCCGTGCGTTTCATCTGCGGTACGCAGGAGGTGCACAAGGAGCTGGAGGCGCGGCTCTCCGCCTTCCTCGGCCAGGAGGACACGATCCTCTACTCCTCCTGCTTCGACGCCAACGGCGGAGTCTTCGAGACCATCCTCGGCCCCGAGGACGCGGTGATCTCCGACGCCCTCAACCACGCCTCGATCATCGACGGCATCCGCCTCTCCAAGGCCCGCCGCCTGCGGTACGCCAACCGCGACCTCGCCGAGCTGGAGACCCGGCTCAAGGAGTCGCAGGACGCCCGGCGCCGCCTCATCGTCACCGACGGCGTGTTCTCCATGGACGGCTACGTCGCCCCGCTCGCCGAGATCTGCGACCTCGCGGACCGCTACGACGCCATGGTCATGGTCGACGACTCGCACGCCGTCGGCTTCGTCGGCCCCGGCGGCCGCGGCACCCCGGAACTGCACGGGGTCATGGACCGCGTGGACATCATCACCGGCACCCTCGGCAAGGCGCTGGGCGGGGCCTCCGGCGGCTACGTCGCGGCGCGCACCGAGATCGTCGAGCTGCTGCGCCAGCGCTCGCGCCCGTACCTCTTCTCCAACTCCCTCGCCCCGGTCATCGCGGCGGCCTCCCTCAAGGTGCTCGACCTGCTGGAGTCGGCCGACGACCTGCGCGAGCGGCTGGCCGCCAACACCGCGCTCTTCCGTACGAAGATGACCGAGGCCGGCTTCGAGATCCTGCCCGGCGACCACGCCATCGCCCCCGTGATGATCGGCGACGCGGCGGAGGCGGCCAAGATGGCGGATCTGCTGCTGGAGCGCGGGGTCTACGTGATCGGCTTCTCCTACCCGGTGGTGCCGATGGGCGCGGCGCGGATCCGCGTCCAGCTCTCGGCCGCCCATTCGACGGCCGACGTGGAACGCGCGATCGCGGCCTTCGTCGACGCCCGCTCGGCGCTGGCGGCCCAGGCGGGCTCCGCGGCCTGACCCACCCGGCCACCGGGCCCGGCGCGGGTCCTGGGATCCCGGACACCGGCGCCCGCCTCCGGGACCGCGCCGGCCGGTGCGGGCCTGCGGAGGCCACCGGCCGGGCCCCGCGGCCGGCCCCGCGGCCGCTGGCGGGCACCCCCGCCCGGCCTGCGAGAATGGCGGGGTGATCGACCCCCGCCGGCTGCGCATTCTGCGGGCCGTGGCGGACCACCGTACGGTGACCGCCGCGGCCGCAGCGCTGTACCTCACCCCCTCCGCCGTGTCCCAGCAGCTCGCGGCGCTGGAGCAGGAGACGGGGCACACCCTGCTGACCCGCAGCGGCCGCGGCGTACGGCTGACCGCGGCCGGGGAGATCCTGCTCGGGCACGCCCACGAGGTGCTCGCACAGCTGGAGCGGGCGGAAGCGGAACTCGCCGCCTACGCGGGCGGCTCGGCGGGCGAGGTCACCGTGGCCGCCTTCGCCACCGGCATCGCCGAGGTGCTCGCCCCGGCCATCACCCGGCTCGCCGCGGACCACCCCGGGATCCGGCTGCGCGTACGGGACGCGGAGGGCGACCAGAGCCTGCTGCTCCTGCTCGACGGGGAGGCGGACCTGGCGCTGGCCGTCGAGTACCGCGGCGCCCCGGGCGCCGCCGACGGCCGGCTGTCCGTGCTCCCGCTCTACGCCGAACCCTTCGACGCGGTCCTCCCGTCCGGGCACCCGCTCGGCGACCTGCCCGAGGTGTCCCTGGCCGATCTCTCCGATGCGGACTGGGTGGGCCAGTACCCTGGCAACCCCTGCCACGACGTGATGCTCCTCGCCTGCGAACTAGCGGGCTTCCAGCCCCGGTTGGTGCACTCCTCCGACGACTTCCGGGCCGTGGTGGCCCTGGTCGGCGCCGGCGCCGGAGTAGCCCTGGTACCGCGTTCGGCGCTGCGCGGCATGGACCTCAAGGAGGTCCGGGTCCGCCCGGTGTCCGGTCCGGCGCCCACCCGCCGCGTCTTCGCCGCCACCCGGCGCGGCGCCGGGGCTCACCCGCTGATCGCTCCGGTCCTGGCGGCCCTGACCCGCGAGGCGGACCGTCTCCCGGAGCACTGACCGGTCCGGCGCCGCGCCCGGGACCTACCCGATCGTGAAGACGGCGCCGGGCGCGGCGTAGCCGACCGGTCCCGGGTAGCGGGCGGCGGCGCGCGCGACGGCCTCGGCCGGGGCCAGCTCCCGGCCCACGTGCGTGACGACGAGCTGTCCGGCGCGGGCGGCGCGCGCGGTGTCGCCGGCCTCCTCGGGGGTGTGGTGCACGGGCTCGGCACCGGCCGGGTGGGCCGGGCTGTCGGCTTCGCACAGCAGGAGCGAGCAGTCCTCGGCGAGGCGGGTCAAGGCCGGACACGGCGCCGTATCACCGGAGTACACCAGCGACGCGCCCCCGGCCGAGGCACGCAGGGCGAAGGCCGGCATGCCGTGGGAAACCGCCCGGCTGGTCAGGTGGAGCCCGCCGACCCGCGCGTGGTGGCCGTCGTGGAGCTCGTGGACCGCGAAGGCGGCCTCGACGGGGCTGGGGCCCGGGCCGTTGGTGAGGAAAGCGGCCAGCCGGTCCGCGATGCCGGGCGGCCCGTAGAGGGGGAGAGGCGAGGGTCGTCGTACGTCCGCGTACAGCAGGCCGTAGTACGCGGTGAGCAGGTCGGCCGTGTGGTCGGCGTGCAGGTGTGAGATCCATATCGCATCCAACTCGCCGAGCCCGACGTGTTGTTGCAGTGGCCCCAGGGTCCCGGTGCCGGCGTCCGCCCAGATCCGCGCACCGCCGCCTTCGAGCAGGTAGCCGGAGCAGGGGTTGTCGGCGGCGGGGTAGGGCGTGGCGCTGCCCAGCACGGTGAGTCGCAGAAGATCGTCGGCCATCCGGCGGACTTTACCGGCGACCCCCGCAACCACACCGCCGGTGCTGTGGCCGCAGGGCCCGCCGGACACGTCCTCGCGCCCTAGTGCTGTGACCGGAAAGGTTCACCGTGTCGCGGCGCCCGGCACGGCACTTCTCCCCCAGCTACCGCTGGGAGGTGCCCCCTGCGTTGTCGGACCACGCCGGTACGTCCAGTACGGGTCGTGGTCCTCCGCCTTGCGATGCACCGCGCCGGACACCGCGACCCGGCAAACCTTCCCGGCCACAGCACTAGACGCGGATGACCTCCACGCCCGCGGCTTCGAACTCCGCGGCGACCGCCGGGTCCAGTCCGGTGTCCGTCACCAGGATGTCCACGGCGTCGGTGGCGACGATGCGGGCGAAGGCGCGGACGCCCAGCTTGCTGGAGTCGGCCGCGATCACCACGCGGCGGGCGCGTTGGCAGAGCAGCCGGTTCATGGCCGCCTCGTCCTCGTGGCGGGTGGCGGCCCCGTCGGCCGGGTCGAAGGCGTCCACGCCGACGACGGCGGTGTCCACGGAGAGCTGGCCGAGCACTTCCATCGCCAGGGGGCCGGTGAGCTCGTAGGACTGGGGCCGGGCCACACCGCCCGTCAGCACGATCTTGAACTGCGGTCTGATGACCAGCTCTCCCGCGATGTTCAGCGCGTTGGTGACCACGGTGAGGGCGGGGGATCCGGTGGCGAGGTCGGCGCGGCCGGCCAAGGCGCGCGCCACCTCGGTGGTCGTGGTGCCGCCGGTCAGGCCGATGACCTCGCCCGGCACGATGAGCGCCGCGACGGTCTCGCTGATGCGTCCCTTCTCGGCGGCCCGGCGCGAGGTGCGGTAGCGCAGGGGGAGTTCGTACGAGACCCCGTGCATGACCGCTCCGCCGCGGGTGCGGACCAGCAGCTGCTGTTCGGCGAGCTGGTCGAGGTCGCGCCGGATGGTGGCGGCGGACACGCCCAGGGCCTCGGCGGCGGGCTCCACTTCCAGTTCGCCCCGCTCCACCAGCAGGTCCAGCAGTGTCTGCCAGCGTTCCTTGCGGGTCATCGGCCGCCCTTCGGTCTTCGCTTCGCCGTTCGGTCCGCCGCCGGGTCGGTACCCCGTTCGATGCGCCCTCTTGGCCTACGTATCGACATTAACGCAGGAGATCACCCCTGAGATGCTTGAAGTTGCGCGAAAGAGCCCCGTATCTTGCAGGAACACGCATTCAGAGGTACACGCACCGCGCTAGGGAGCCGCCATGAGCCATGTCGCGTACGAGTTGGGCACGCAACCCGCATGCTGGGAACGGGCCGCCGAACTGGCCCCGGAACACCGGGCGGCGCTGCCACGGCCGGGGGAGCGTACCGCTATCGTCGGATGCGGGACCTCGTACTACATGGCCCAGGCCGCGGCCGTGTTGCGGGAGGAGGCCGGGCAGGGCGAGACCGACGCCTTCCCCGCGTCCGAGTTCCCCCGCCACCGGCGCTACGACCGGGTCGTCGCGCTGACCCGGTCCGGAACCACCACCGAGGTCCTCGACCTGCTGGCCGGACTCCGGGACGCGGGCGTGCCCACCACCGCCGTCATCGGGGACCCCGCCACCCCCGTCATCACCCTCGCCGACGCACTCGTCGTACTGGACTTCGCCGACGAGCGCTCCGTCGTCCAGACCCGGTTCGCCACCACGGCCCTCACCCTGCTGCGCGCCCACGTCGGCCTGCACAGCCCGTCCGTCGTCGCCGACGGGCGCGCCGCACTCGCCGAGCCGCTCCCCTCGGAGCTGGAGACCCGGGAACAGTTCACCTTCCTCGGGCGGGGCTGGAGCGTCGGACTCGCCAACGAGGCCGCGCTGAAGATGCGCGAAGCCGCCCTGGCCTGGGCCGAGTCCTACCCGGCCATGGAGTACCGGCACGGCCCCATCAGCGTCTCGGCGCCCGGCACCGCCACCTGGTCGCTCGGCGACGCACCCGAAGGGCTCGCCGAACAGGTCCGCGGGACCGGAGCCCAGTGGGTGGCGGGCCACCTCGACCCGCTCGCCGAGCTGGTCCGCGTACACCGTCTCGCCGTCGCCGTCGCCGCCCACCAGGGCCTCGACCCGGACGCGCCGCGCAATCTGACCCGGTCGGTCATCCTCACCACGGGCGAGGAGGCGGTCCGATGAGCCTCGTCCCCGCCGGCCGGCTCGTCCTGGAGGCCGCCGCCCAGGGCCGCGCCGTAGCCGCCTTCAACATCATCACGCTGGAGCACGCCGAAGCGGTCGTCGCCGGCGCCGAATCGGCCGGGCTGCCCGTCGTCCTCCAGCTCAGCGAGAACGCCGTCAAGTTCCGGGGCGGAGCGCTGCTGCCGATCAGCCGCGCGGCCGTGGCCATCGCCGAGGCCGCCGGGGTGCCCGTCGGGCTGCACCTGGACCACGTCAAGAGCTCCGAACTGCTGCGGCAGGCCGTGGACGCCGGATTCGGCTCGGTCATGTACGACGCCGCGCACCTGTCCTACGCGGACAACCTGGAGGCCACCCGCTCCGCCGCCGACTGGGCCCACGTCAACGGGCTCTGGATCGAAGCAGAGCTGGGCGAGGTCGGCGGGAAGAACGGGGCCGAGCCGCTGGATCCGCACGCTCCCGGCGCCCGTACCGACCCCGACGAGGCGCGGCGGTTCGTCGCAGACTCCGGAGTGGACGCGCTGGCCGTGGCCATCGGCAGCAGCCACGCCATGACCAGCCGCACCGCCGCCCTGGACCACGCGCTGCTCGGCCGCCTCGCCAAGTCGGTGGACGTACCGCTGGTGCTGCACGGTTCCTCCGGGCTGCCGGACGCGGAACTCGCCGCAGCCGTCGCCGGCGGCATCCGCAAGGTCAACATCGGTACCGCGCTCAACGTGGCGATGACGGAAGCCATCCGCACCCACCTGACCTCGGCGGATCCCCGCCCGTATTTGACCGCTGCACGGAAGGCCATGACGGCGACCGCCGCCGCTATGATCAGCGCCCTGAACTGAGAGAACGGTTACCGGGGGACTTGATGGGCACACAGCGGGGCCTTACCAGCAGACGGCGGCTTCTCCTGGGACTGGGGGCCCCGCTGCTCCTCGGCGCGGCCGGGCTCGGCTACGCGGTGTGGCCCGAGGAGGAGAGCGCGGAGAAGGTCCGCACCGACGTGGGACCGCTGAACAGGCGCTTCTGGACCGCGCTGGGCGACGTGTCCGACGCCCACTGGCTGGGCTACAACATCGACGAGTCCGACAGCGAGCGGACGGTACCGGGCCCGGACGTCCGCATGCGCCTGGTCGGGACCGCCCACCTCAAGCGGGGCTCCGCGAACCGCATCACGCGGGATCCCGCCCACCACTTCGAGGTCAAGCCGCTGTCCGCCGTGCCCGGCCCGCTGCAACCGTACATACCCGCCAGCGCGGGCTGGCGGCAGAGCGACACCTACGACAAGCGCGCGTTGGAGGAAGGCCTCAACGTGGTCCCCTCGGGCACCTTCTCCTTCGACGGCATACGCGACCTCGTCTACTTCGACTTCGTCTTCTACTACGCCTGAGCCGCGGCCCCGCGGCCCCGCGTCGCTGGTCCCGCGCCGGAGCCGGGGCGTACGCCCCGGAGGAGACGTCCCACCCAGGGGGAGGGCGGCGGCGCCGGCATTGAAGGCGGGGCCCTGGTCACGGGAGAAGCGGGCTTCGGCGGGCTCGACGCGGCCTTCGCCTCCCTGCGCCGGCCCGAGGACCACATCAAGGTTCTGATCCGGCCAGGCCGGGGCGGAATCGGGGTGGTGGCCCGCTGACCCTTCCGGATTCTTGGAACAGGTTCTAGTCTGCCCCCGCGGCGGCGGCGGACGGCCGCGCGACCTTGAGCCACAAGAGACCCGGAGGGGCCGTGCACCTCGAATACACGCCTGAGCAGCAGCAGTTGCGCACCGAGCTGCGCGCCTACTTCGCCGAGCTGGTCCCCGCGGACGTCTACGCCCGGTACGAGGACCCGGCCGCGCAGAAGCGCTTCTACCGGGAGACCATCCGCCGGCTCGGAGCCGACGGATGGCTCGGAGTCGGCTGGCCCAAGGAGTACGGCGGGCGCGGGATGTCGCCCATGGACCAGTTCATCTTCTTCGACGAGGCCGCGCAGGCCGTCGTACCGCTGCCCTTGATGGCGCTCAACACCGTCGGGCCGACCATCATGCAGTTCGGCACCGACGAGCAGAAGGCGTACTTCCTGCCCAAGATCCTCGCGGGCGAGATCGACTTCGCCATCGGCTACAGCGAGCCCGACGCGGGTACCGACCTCGCCGCCCTCAAGTGCAAGGCGGTCCGCGAGGGCGACGAGGAGACCGGCACCTACGTGGTCGACGGGCAGAAGATCTGGACCACCAACGGCGACACCGCCGACTGGGTCTGGCTCGCCGTCCGCACCGACCCGGACGCCTCCGCGCACAAGGGCATCACCATGCTCCTGGTGCCGACCTCCGACCCCGGATACTCCTGCACCCTCATCAACACGCTGGCCTCGCACGACACCACCGCCAGCTATTACGAGAACATCCGCGTTCCCGCGAGCCGCCGCGTCGGCCAGGAGAACAAGGGCTGGCGGCTGATCACCAACCAGCTCAACCACGAACGCGTCACCCTCGCCGCCCACGGGACCATGGCCATCCGCGCCCTGCACGACGTCCAGCGCTGGGCCGCCGAGACCAAGCTCGCCGACGGCCGCCGGGTCATCGACCTCTCCTGGGTCCGCGGCCGCCTCGCGCGCACGCACGCCCGTCTCGACGCGATGAAGCTGCTGAACTGGCAGATGGTCAACGCCGTACAGGACGGCAACCTCACCCCGCAGGACGCCTCCGCGGTGAAGGTCTACGGCTCCGAGGCGCGCAGGGACGCGTACGCCTGGCTGATGGAGGTGGTCGGCGCGGCCGGCTTCCTCAAGGACGGCTCCGCGGGCGCGGTCCTGCACGGGGAGCTGGAGCGCGGCTACCGCAGCGCGGTCATCTTCACCTTCGGCGGCGGCAACAACGAGATCCAGCGCGAGATCATCTCGTGGATCGGCCTCGGCATGCCGCGCGTACGCCGCTGACGGGTTGTGACGAGGATTTTTAGTTGGCACAAAAGAGGGATGGTTGGCACCAGGCGCGGTCCCTGGCACCCTGGGGCCGCCCAGCTGAGACTCCGTCGGCTATGGCGTTGGGCGGTCCGGCGGAAGGGCACCTGCGGAGGCCAAGGGGCCCTAACACCGGCGGAGCTGACGATCTGGAGCGGTGCATCCGCTCCAGGCTTCCCGTCGACGTGGGATCTGGTGCGACAGGGTGAACTCATCAAGGTCGGCGACGTGGAGCGGGTTATGGTCGCCGCACTACGTGTCACGGAGCCTTTTCCAACCTCGGGTTGAGGCGTGGTGGAGGACTACGACGGCCTTGACGATGTCGGTGATCCGGTTGGTGCTGCAGCGGAGCTTGCGTAGCAGGCGCCAGCCCTTCAGGGTCGCCATGGCCTGTCGCCGAGGCAGCGGATCTTGGCGTGGGTGCTGTTGTACCGCCGCTTCCACCGCTTGAGCCGACGGCCTCTGAACGGTACGCGGATGTGGCGGCCGGCGCCCTGGTACGCCTTGCCCGCCCAGCACTTCACACCGGCATCGGCGAGCGCGTCGATGATTCCGTGCTGTCGTGCGGCGGTCAGATCGTGGGTGGAACCGGGCGATGCGGGTGAAGCCCACAGCAGGCGGCCGAACGGATCCGTGAGGACTTGGACGTTCATGCCGTGGCGCTTGTGTTTCCCGGAGCAGTACGGGGTGTCGTCGGCGATCCGGTCGATCGGCGGCAGCGTGCCGTCCAGGATCACGAACGCCTTGGTCCGGATGGTCTTCATCGCCTCGGCCAGGGCCGGGGCGAGGGCGGCCAGGACGTCGACGGCCTCGCGTATGTAGCGGTAGACGGTCGCAATGCCGACACCGAACCCGGCAGCAAGCCGGGCGTAGTTGTCGCCGCACCGCAGGTGGGCCAGGGCGAGCAGGGCTTGACGGCCGGTGGGAAGGCGCCGCCACCGTGTCCCGATCTCCCTCTGCCGGGAGCGGAGCTGCCCCGCCAGGTACCGCAGGGTCTGGGTGGACAGATCGACTGCGGATGGGTAAACAAGCACACGAAGCTCCTGGCGGACACGGGTGATCTTGGTCGAGAACCCGTCTACCAGGAGCTTCGCTACGTCGTACAGTCCTGCAACATCGCAACCACGCTGCCCCACCAGCAGGTTGGAAAGGGCTCAGTGCGGTGCCATTCCGGGTTGAGGTCGGTTCGCCGGGCCTCGGCTCCATCGACTCCCGGTGCGGTTGGCCGTCCTGATGTTGCTTAAGTGATCCGGCGGATTCTTGCAGAAGATCTTGACAGTCGACCAGGCCCCTGTTTCTCTTCCTCCAACGCCGGTGCGCGAACTGCAAATTGTTAGCGCTAACAAACCTCCGGCGTCCCCCACTACCGCAGGGACACCAACCCCAGGGGCCACACCTGGTAGCCGCTCCGACGCGTCGTGACCGGTCCAGCCGGATCCGCAGGCGCCGAGGACAGGTTGCGCCTGCCTGAACCGTGTGACAGCTCATCCGGTCACAAAGGAGATCTCGATGCGCAGACAAAATTCCAGCCGCGGACGCCTGTCCGCGGTGCTCGCCGCCGTGGTCGCGGCCCTGGCCGCGTTGGCGGCGCTGCTCGTCGTCGGCCCGCCGGCTCAGGCGGCCGCCACCAGCGACGTGCGGGGTGTTGCTTCCGGCCGCTGTCTGGATGTGGCGGGCTTCAGCCAGACCGACGGCGCGAACGTGCACATCTGGGACTGCCACGGCGGCGCTAACCAGCAGTGGACGCTGACGGACAGCAGCCAGCTGACCGTGTATGGCAACAAGTGCCTGGATGCCCGGGGTGGCGCCACCACGTCGGGTACCCCGGTGCAGATCTGGACGTGCACCGGCGGTGAGAACCAGCAGTGGCGGGTGAACCCCGACGGCACGGTCATCGGCGTGCGGTCCGGGCTGTGCCTGGAGGTCTCGGGCTGGGGTACGGCCAACGGCACGGGGGCGCAGCTCTGGTCGTGCCACGGCGGCACCAACCAGAAGTGGACCGGCCTGTCCGGGGCGAGCAACGCGTGTGCCCTCCCGTCGACCTACCGGTGGACCTCAACGGCTCCGCTGGCGCAGCCGAAGCCGGGGTGGGCCTCGCTCAAGGACTTCACCACCGTGAAGTACAACGGCCAGCACCTCGTCTATGCCACGACGCACAACACCCTCGCCGGTGACCAGGGGCGCTGGGGGTTGACGACCTTCAGCCCCTTCACGAACTGGTCCGACATGGCCACCGCCACCCAGAACACGATTTCCTTCGACGGCATCGCGCCGACGCTGTTCTACTTCGCCCCGAAGAACCTCTGGGTGCTCGCCTACAACGGGGGTTGGCCATACAGCTTCTCCTACCGCACCTCGAGCGACCCCACCAACCCCAACGGCTGGGGCCCGCAGCAGGAACTCTTCACAGGCACCCTCCCGAAGGGGGGTCCCCTCGACGTGACCCTCATCGGCGACGACGCGAACATGTACATGTTCTTCGCCGACGATGAGGGCGGCATCTACCGCGCCAGCATGCCCATCGGTAACTTCCCGGGCACCTTCGGTTCGTTCACGAAGATCATGAGCGACACGCCGCTCAACCTGTTCGAGGCAGTTGAGGTCTACAAGGTCCAGGGTCAGAACCAGTACCTCATGCTCGTCGAGGCCCAGAATTACACAGGGTACGGTCGCTACTTCCGCTCATTCACGGCCACCAGCCTCGGCGGCACCTGGACACCGCAGGCCGACACCGTGACCAACCCCTTCGCCGGCAAGGCCAACAGCGGCGCCACCTGGACCAAGGACATCAGCCACGGCGATCTGGTCCGCACCAACCCCGACCAGACCAAGACCATCGACCCTTGCAACCTCCAGCTCCTCTACCAGGGGCGCGACCCCAGCACCGACGGCATGGACTACGGCCTCCTGCCGTACCGGCCGGGCGTGCTGACACTGCAGCGCTAGAGGTCCGGCTTCTGGCGGTCCCCGCCGACGCCACCCCTTCATCTCCCAACCGAATAGGGGACTCAAGCAGTGACATTCACACTTCAGCGGTCGTCGAAACGCGTCCTCGCCTTGGCGATAATCCTTCTGTGCATGACGGTATTTCTTCCGGCCGCGGCTAAGAGGTCGCGCAGATAGGCGCGGTGGGGAGCCTTGGGCGAAACAGGCACAGGCCCTGGGCGATCACGTAGTTGTCACGTTCTGTGATTTCTCGGGGTCTGCCGCGAACGGAGTGGCTGTACGCCTGG
>NZ_JAPNLJ010000025.1 GCF_026627445.1 Streptomyces sp. H27-H1 | reverse complement strand
CATGATGGCAGTACAGGCACAGGTCTCCCCGGTGATCACAGAGCGTCGCAACTCCATGATCGCCAAGACTTGTGCCTGCTCTGCTACCGAGATGGCGCCACCGCGCCTATCTGCGCGGCCTCTAAGGATCAACGTCTCACTCACCGATCTCGAGGACCTGCAAAGTCCACTGGTCCTCGACAGGTAAAGCCCGCTCGGTGTCGCTCGCTTCGAACGTGACGGCAAGCTCGTGATCGTCGTCCACAGGTTGTCCATGGGTTCCTCGTCTTGTACGGGGGTGGGGCCTTCAGGTGCGGCGGTGCCGGCCGCGCCCAGCGCGCAGCGGGGCCGGGGAGAACCCGGGCAGCTCGACAGCCTCGGCGTGGGCGGTGGGATCGAGAAGCCTGCGGGCGGCGGCGTAGTCCTCAGCGAGCATGACGGGCACCCACTGGAATCCGTCCCACTCGACGATCAAGCGCGCAACACCGGGGTCGACGTGCCCGGCCCGCTGGGGGCCTGCGCTCAGCGTCAGGGCCTTGCGAGTTCCTGGTGGGCGCAGCCGGTGCTCCCGGCGAGCAGCCCATCGATGTAGAGGCTCGTCCGCTGGCTCGTTGATGTGGGTGGCCATCGTGTCCGTCCTTACTGGTGCTCAGTGCGGGGCGCGGGCAGGCCGCGGTCCGCCTTCGTGCCCTTCTGGCTGGCCAGGGTGCAGGAGTGGGCCCGCGTGAGGGGGTAGCTCGGCCGGGGACCACTCGATCGGGTCGGGCTTCCCCTGACCGCGGTTACACGACGCTGGGAACAACGCCCACGGGCCACCTGCCGAGCCAGAATGCAGCCGTCGACGGTAAGGCGAGACCCGCAGTCGAGCCGTCGTGTGGCAGGAACTCCGTGGGGGCGATGTAACCCTCGCCGGGGTCGATGCGGATGCGGAAACAGCGCATCGTCCCGCCCCGCCCGATCAGGGTCCGAAGGTCGTCGGTGTGCGGGTAGCGGCCCCGGTATTCGGGGTGGACGGACCGGCATATCTCCTGCGCGTCTACGTCCCCCAAGAGGATGTAGCGGGAGCCGCGCCCCAGGTTGAGGCACAGCCGCCGACGCCCCGAGGCCTTGTCCGCGTAGGCGAGCTTGTCCCAGTTGTCGAGGTGGATGCCGAGGAGACGGCCGTCGGCGTGGTTGTCGGTCGTGGTGACCATGTCGGCCCTGGCCGGCGACTGGCCGAGGTACACCGCGTCCGGGTCACCGAGACGGACGGTCAGCGCACCGAGCTCACCACCGACTGCCTCCCACGGCCGGACGATCTCCACCACCGTCTCCGGAGCGGTCGACTCCGCTGCCGACAGCGCCCCCGTGATCTCTTCGGTCACCGGCAGCCACGGCCCGTCGGGGACGACCGCCCCGTCCTCATAGCCCGCATCACGGTGAGTGGTGCGGACCTGGGCGTACTGGCAGCGCCCGCGTAGGGCCGCCGAGTCCCGGAACGCGATGTGCAAGGCCATGGTGGACCCTCCTCCGACCGGTCGATCAGTTGGATTCATCGAGCTCGGCGCCGTAGACCACTTCGAGCTCGGCGGCCAGGGCCTGGGCAAGGTCCACCTGTTGCCGGCGGGTGATCAGCACCTTCTTCAGCTGGGCGACGCCCAGGATCTGGGACAGGTCGCTGCCCCGAAGATCCAGGCCGCGGTATCGGCCCTGCCCGAACTCGGTGAGGCGGAGCGTGCAGTCCTCAACGGCGGAGTCGGCGAGGTCGCATTCGGAGAACGACGCCTCGTCCAGGCTGCATCCGGAGAAGGCGACGGGACCTGTGGCGCGGATCTTGTCGAAGGTGCTGTAGTCGAGCTTGCACTTGTCGAAGAGCACGTTGTCCAAGGCCAGCTCGGCGAACACCCCAGCCATGATCTTGCAGTTGCGGAACACCACCCGGGAGAGCTTGCTGTTCCGCCACTGGGCGGCGCCGAGGTCGCAGTCGTTGAATTCCACCGAGTCGACCCGGGCGTCCTCAAAAATGACCTGCGCCGCGCGCAGCCCGCTGACGCGACCGGTGATCAGCCTCGTGGAGGTGAGTTCCAGCGCGCGCAGGTTGAGGCCCATGTACTGGAAGTCCTGAACGGTGCCCCGGGTGCCTTCGAGGGATTCGACGTTGGTCAGATATAGGCCGGGCTCGTCGAGGGCGGGCAGGGTCACGGTGGTGTGACCGACAGTGCGGCTGATCACGCGGGCTCTCCGTTCAGGGGTGGAGCGGGCAGGCCACACGTTGCGACCCGCCCGCCGGTTCTACGACTTCTTGTTCCAGTTGTCCCAGGTCGGCTTGTTGTCGAACGCCGGCGTGGCGTTCACCCAGGTCGGCCGGTTGTCGAACTTCCCCGAAGCAGGGAGGGGGGCCAGGGATATCAAGGCCCGGAAGCCGCCTTCCAGGAGAGCGACCTGGTCAGCGATGGAGGGCGCGAGAGCGGACATGGTCGGTGACTCCTTCGAAGAGAGCGATCTTGGATGAGGCGCAGTACCGGGTTCTGGTGCCATCCAGGCGCCCGTCATGCTCGAAGTACCGGTTCGCCGCGTGCCCGCCCCCGCAGAACGCGAAGTACTCACAGGAGGCCCGGCAGGCCTCCACGCCGCGCCACAGCTCCCCCAGCCACGGTGTGCGAGCCTCCGCCTCCGCCAGAAGGACGCCCAGGGGAGCGGTGAGGACGTTGCCGGTGGTGAAGTCGCCGAGCCGCTCATCGTGGTATCCGGCGAGCTCCGGGGAGAGCAGCACCACGGAGCCGTCGTAGGCGACGGTCGGCAGCGGGTCCCACGGGGCGGCGGCAGCGACACGGCCGCTGTCGTCGAGCACGGAGCGGGCGAAATCCAAGACGCGGGAGATCTCCCGCACTGGTGTGACCGGGTTGGCGGTCCAGGCCGAAGCGAGCGCCTCCCAGAACCGGGTGACTTGGCCGGCATCACGGTCCAGAGTGACGTTCTCGCCTTCCTGCTCCTCGATGTTGACGCCGACCGAGGTGACGCCCAGCTCCGCGAAGAACCCGTAGAAGTCCTCCGCGAGGGCGGGGTCCGGGTCCGAGACGACCGCGATGGCAGAGAAGGGGATGCCGTGGTGGCGCAACCGGTCGATGCCCCGCATGATCACCCTGAACGCCGAATGCCCCGCGCTGGTGACCCGGTGGATGTTCATGTGCTCGGGGCCGTCGATGCTCACGCCCACGGCCATGTCGTGCTCACGCAGGAACTTGCACCAGGCGTCATCGATGAGGACCGCGTTGGTCTGCACGGTGTGCTTCACCCCGCGGAAGGGCGCCATGAGCGCGGCCAAGTGCTCCCGGCCGACAGCAAGGGGCTCCCCGCCGTGCCAGACCACCTCGAACCCCGGATCCGAGGCCGCCCACCGGTTCACGACCGTGGCGACCGCCTCGGCAACGCGCACCGGCATCAGGTGAGCCACCTTGCGGAACGGCAGGTAGCAGTACGAGCAGTCCAGCGGCAGGCAACGCGTCCCCGGCTGCATGATCACGGAGCGGGGCCGGGCGGCCAGCCACGTCACTGGTGGTCCTGAATCCAGTGGGCCAGCTCGAAGGCCAACTCCGACGCACAGCCGCCGAGGTTCACGTACGGGATGCCGTCCGCGCTCTGCTCAGCGCGGATCGAGGGCAGGGCGATGCCGATCGAATCCAGTGCCGCGATCAGCTCCTTCGCCGCGTTCACGGAGATCGTGTCACCGCAGGGGAGGCCGGCTTCTGCTGTTTCTGCCACGCGAATCACCACCGTTCTAGAAGGGGGGCGTTGGGGGTGGTGACAGCATCGGGAAGATGAGGGCCCGGACTCAAGAAACTTGCAGTTGTTTGCAGGCGGTCAGACGATCATTCGAGGGCGTCGATCGCGGCGCTGATCAGAGCGCGTGCGGGCTTCCCGAAGCAGGCGAGGCCTGCCAGCTCGCGGAACACCCGTGCGTACGTGGCGATCTCGCTCGGCTGCTTCACCGTGACCTGCGCCGTGGCCAGTTCGATGATGACCTGATCGTCATCGAAGATCCAGAATCCCTCGTTCGGCCACATCAGCCGGTCCGCAGTCATGGGGATGATGCCGATGCTGACCTGCTGCAGGACGGACACGGTCAGCAGGTGCCCGAGCTGGGTGGCCATGGTCTCCGTGTCACCGAAACGGGACCGCAGTGCGGTCTCCTCCAGTAGGAAGCCGAACTGGCGGCCCGCATCGCGAAGGACCCGTTGCTTCTGCACGACCCGAACCTCGGCCGCCTCTTCGGCGTCGTCGGGGATGCCCCAGAAGCTGATGATCCGGCCCATGATGGCGCGCGCGTACGCGGGAGTCTGGAGGAGGCCCGGGATCACACCCGGCTCGTAGACGCGGAAGTGACGGGTGCGTTCGTACAGGGGCAGGTGCACCTCCTGGGCGGGGGTCAGCCCGTTCCCCTTCAGGCGCAGCCACTCCACGTACATGTCGTTGATGTTGCTCGCCGTCGCGAACAGATCCTCGTACAGCCGCGGATTGCCCGAGACCTCGGCGTAGCACCGCAGGTCATCCTCGTTGGGCGAGGTGTGCCCGTGTTCCAGGCGCGACACCCTCACCTCGCTCCAGCCGGCGCGGGCCGCGAACGCCCGCGCCGTCTGGAACCCGGCCTGCTTCCGGATCTCACGCAGTCGCATCCCGAGGGCCTGCTTGGCCTCCTCGACAGCGGGAAGAGATGACGCCACGTCGCCCTCGGTCAGGAAGGCTTGTACTCGGAGTGCGGAACCCCTCGATCCCACACCGCCTCGAAAGAGCTCGAGCACAGATCGACAATCCGGGGGTTGTCCGTGAACTCCCGGTATTCCGGCGCTGGTTCTCCATCGCCGGTGTGATGGAGAACCAGGACCTTCACGCTGTCGATGACCCAGAAGTCATTCCCAGGGAAAGCGATGTCCGTCGCCTGCGGACGCGGCAGCCAACGGATCTGCTCACCGGCCTCCACGTTGGCGTCGGAGATGAAGTGCTCCCACCGGATGTAGTCCGACTCGGGGACAGAGAAGACGCGGGCCCGCCGCACGACAACGCCACGGGCCGTGACCTCGCGGATCAGGCTGAGCCACTGCTGGAACTCGGGATCGTCAGCGAGAAGATCCTCCCTCGATCCGGCTCTCCACGCATCAAGTGCAGGCTCTGCCCCGTACCCGTCGCGCATCTCCAGATGGACAGCGGAGTGGCGCGCGGAGGAGAGCAGTTCCTCAAACGACGGTGCCCCCACGGTCCTCCTCCTCGAAGAACTGGACCATCCGCCGCGGAATCTCGACGACGGTCTCGTGGCCAGGCAGGTCGAGCTGGTTCAGCCGCTCGTCGTCCTCAACGATCCAGCCCTGGACGAGGTACGTGTCCTTCTCCTCGTCCAGGTAGACGGTCGGACTGCCCCCGGACTTGCTCTCGGGGTCCTTGCCAAGCTTGCGCAGAGCCATGGTGCCCTCCTCGCTCGGTGCATCGGGATTGACCTCGCCGAGATTTTTTCACCGAACGCCATCTGCCTGCACGGAACTTGCACTCGGCGGCAAATCGGATGAAGCGGGATGAACGGGCCCCGGCCTGTGGCAGCGGGACCCCGGAACGGCTGCGTCACTGAGCCACCAGAGTGGCTACGTCACGTGCCACGGCTTCGAGGCCCAGGGCGTTCGAGCCCTTCACCAGCACGACATCCCCCGGCATCAGCCAGCTGTTGATCTGATCGGCCAAAGGCATGCCGGCAGCGGCCATAGTGGCGCTGAGGCCAGCCCCGGCGATGACAGCAACCATCTGCTCGGCCCGCTCTCCGCCCACGCTGATGACGTGATCCGCACCCAGACTGATCACCTTCTGCGCGACATCCTCATGCCACTTCTCTGCCGCGTCGCCGAGCTCGGCCATCTCACCCAGGACCGCCAGCCTGCGCCGAGTCGTACCGGCGATGTCGTACAGCGCGGCGAGCGCGGCGAGCGCGGCGAGAACAGACTCGGGGCTCGCATTGAAGGCATCGTTGATGACCGTCACCCCGTCTGGGCGGGTGGTGACCTCCATACGGCCTCCGCTGGAAATAGTCGCCTCCCGCAGACCCTGAGAGACACGGTCCATAGGGACACCGGCGGACAGAGCTGTGGCAGCCGCCGCCAGTGCATTGAGCACGTTGTGCCGGCCGTGGACGCGCAGATCGATTCGCCTCCTCCCGGCGCCGTGGACGAGGACGAAGTGCGGGCGCCCGTCGAGCTGCATCCCCACCTGCTCCGCCCGCACATCGCACTTCTCGCCGAAGCCGAAGGTGATCACCGTGGCCTCGGTGTCACCGGCCATGGCCGCCACGAGCGGATCGTCTCCGTTGAGGACAGCGATGCCGTGCGCAGGCAGAGCCCGGACGATCTCGGCCTTCGCGTTGGCGATGACCTCCCGGGATCCGAACTCGCCGATGTGCGCGGAGCCCACCCCCAACACGGTGGCGATCGACGGCCGGGCGATGTCGCACAGGCTGTCGATGTGCCCCAGGCCTCGTGCGCCCATCTCCAGCAGCAGGTAGCGGCTGCCCGCCTCGACCCGGGAGACGGTGACGGGGAAGCCGATCTCGTTGTTGAACGATCGAGGTGTCGCCACGGTCCGGCCGTCCAGTTCCAGGATGGACTTCAGGAGGTCCTTGGTACTGGTCTTGCCCGCCGATCCGGTCAGCCCGATCACGGTGCCGGTGAACTCGGAGGCGACGCGCGCCGCGATCCGGCCCATTGCCTCCAGGACGTCGGGGACCACGAGGGCGGGGACGTCCACGGGCCGGGTCGCGAGCACGGCGACGGCCCCGGCTGCCACCGCCTGGGCGGCGAAGTCGTGTCCGTCGACGGACTTGCCGCGAAGGCAGCAGAACAGGCTTCCGGGTGTGATGTCGCGGGAGTCGAAGACCAACGGTCCGGTGATCAGGCTGTCGGGATCGGCGGCACCGGAGAGGTGGCCGTCGGTGGCGAGTGCGGCAGAGGCCAGGGAGAGGGGGATCACGTTGCCCTTACTGTGCGTGGCCCAGTACGACCCCCCGGCCGGCGAAGAACCGGGCGAGGTCCGCCCTGGGAACCTGATGGAACTGCTGTGACGATTCCGGGAACCCGGAGGGGTTGTGGATGGTGATGTGGTCGGGACCGGAGCCCACCGCGAGCACCAGGTGCCCGCCGCGCTGCTCCGGTCGGGGATCGAGGGTGCGGATCGTCTTGTGCACAGACATCAGCACCAGACGCCCACGGACGATCTCGGCGTCGACCTCCTCAACGGAGAGCTGCGGACGGGCTTCGGCGAACAGGCCCCACCGGGCCGCCACCCACGCGGCGAACGGCGCGTAGATCAGCCCCCGAACCTGGTCACCGTCGCGCACGTACGCCCCGGCGGCCAGAGCCTCACGGACCAGCGGCACCGACGCGGGCACAGGCTGCCCGAAGAAACCCAGCGCCATCCGCAGGCACGCCATACCGCACATGCGCGGCGCCCAGAAGGCGTACTCCTCTGCGCTGTCGGCACCGGAGGACTCCCACAGCGGATCGGCGGCTGCGGCCGTGGTGCCCGACACGAAGTCGGGCACCAGGCCGGAGGACTCCCACTGCGAGAAGTACGGGACATGGTGGGTGGTGGCAACGGTCATGCCCCTACTCTGCCGCCGCCCGGGCGCTCACGGACGTCAGGGCACGTACGAGTCCTTCGTGAACGCCGTGTCCAGCACCCGCTTGATCAGCTCCACGTACGAGACGCCCGCCGCGGCCGCCATCGTCGCCAGGTTCCCGTGCTCCGACAGACCCGGCACCGTGTTCACCTCTAACACCGGGCTGCGTCCGTCCGGACAGATCAGGAAGTCCACCCGGCTCACGCCGTGCGCCCCGATCAGCCGGTGCACCTTCAACGCGGTCTCCACCACCCGCTGCTCCACGTCCTCCGGCAGGTCGGCGGGGCAGCTCTCACGACGAAGACCTCGGTCGTGCTTGGCCTCGTAGTCGTAGAATTCGCGGTCCGTCTCACAGGTCAGGAGCGGCAGGACGACGGGGCGGCCCTGGTCCAGGATGCCCACGGTGCAGGGGATCCCGTCGATGTACTCCTCGACCATGTACTCGGCGTACTGCTCGTCGCGGCGGGCCCGCAGCAGCGCCGCCAGCTCCCCGGCGTCGCGGGCGATGCCGGCGCCGAGGCTGCCGCCGCCGCCCGCGGGCTTGACGAATACCGGGTAGCCGAGGTTCAGCTCCACCGTAGTCAGGGTGCTCTCCACGGAGTGCTCCGCCAGCACGGTGACCGATCGCGGGGTGTCACGTTCAGGGCGGCGAGCAGCGTCTTGAACGTCGGCTTGTGCATGCCGAGCGCGCTGGCCAGGACGCCCGAGCCCGTATAGGGGATCCCGAGCTGCTCCAGCAGTCCCTGAACCTTCCCGTCCTCACCGCCCGGCCCGTGGCAGGCGAGCAGGGCGACGTCGATGCGGTCCCGGAGGTTCGCCCCGACCTCGGCCAGGTCGATCATCTCCGCCCGCATCCCGGCGTTCGACAGCGCCTTGAACACGGCCTCGGCGCTCGCGACAGACCCCGGTCGTTCCGGGGAGTTCCCGCCGTACAGGACGCCGATTCGGCCCGTGAAGTGAAGGGAGTTGGACATGTACGCTCCTCGTGGTTGGAGTGCTGCTCCGATCGAAGGCGTCCCGGCCCGGTGCCGTGCCCGCGTACGCGGTCGAAGGCTGAGCGGGCCGCATACCCGCGCCGGGACGCCGTAGATGCCCTGCGAAGGGGCTGCTGCTAGTTGGTCTGCTTGTCTGCGCTGAGGTGCCCCATCGCCCACCCACGCTTGATCGCGTAGGCAGGCCTGTCTGCGGCATCGAGGGCGGCCAGCAGGTCGCCGTACGTCTCGCGCAAGCGCCACTGCGTCCATCCCACCTGCGCCTGCATGTCCACGACCGTCAGCCCGTCGGCCAGGTAGCCAAGTACCCGAACCTGTTCGTCGGTCAGGGACACCGGCGGTTCAGGGGCGGGCCTGGACAGCTGACCGGAGGCGTACGCCGCGTGGACCAAGGCGGTGGTACGTGCCGAGCCGGTCTTCAGCCGGGCGAACTTCAGCCTGGACTGCACCGCTCCGGCGCTGACGGACAGACGACGGGCTATCGCGTTGATCTTCAGTCCCTCGGCGGCCAGGCCCACCGTCTGGACTTCACGCTCCGTCAGCCCGATCTGCCCAGTAGGATGTGCTCTGCCCGTCATGCCGCCGTCCTGTCCAAACCGACAGGTCGCTGTGAGGCGATGACCGTACCGTCGGGCAGTAGCTGCCCGTTGTCCTCGAAGCTCAGGATGCCGTTACACCGAAGGTTCCAGCCCTGCTCGGGGTGCGCGGACACGATCCGCGCCTCCCCCCGGTCATGGTCCTCAGCCCCTGGGCACAAAGGAGAATGATCACAGGTCCGGGGCGGGAGCTGATCCAAAAAAACGCCTTTCATGTTGAAGGCTGCCTGGGGCAGCGGGGGATAGGGGCCGCCGGCGCAGGCACGTCGCACCCGCGTCGCCGGGCGCCATCAAGGGGCGAGGGGCAGCAGGCGCACGGCAACCCAGACGACTACGTACCCCGAGTAGAGGGCCATCGCGCACGAGATGCCTGGTCCGAAACCCGAACGGTCCAGAATCCGGAAGGGGTGTCGGACCGCGACTCGGAGCCGGGGAAGCCTCTTCACCGGTGAGCGCCGGGCTCCCTGAAGTCGAGAAGCGCCGTTGGAAGCAGAACGGTGACGCCGAGGCATGTCACGCCTCCGGGGCCAGTCCAGCTTCCGACCGCGGGCGCCGTCTGTAGGTAGACCACGGGCCGGACCCCCTGACCGGCCCTTCTCCTCCGGCTTGGGGCTGCTCATCCGGCTGCGTGAAGTGGGGCATGGGCTGGAGGGCCTGTGCCTGGGTCCACGCGTCCTGCGGGCGACGGATCTCAAGCTGATCTGAGGGCGCGAGGGCCGGTAAGCCGTCGTGGGGTATCTCAAACACGCTGTTTCTCCTCGGAGATGGGGAAGGTGCACCAGGTGGTAGTGCCGTCGCGGCTGAACCCCAGTTCTCCGCCGGCACTGCGGACCGCCTGGATGACGATCCGCATCCCCCGCCCCCTTTCGGACGAGGAGTCCGCCGTGCGGACGTAGGGCGGATGCGGATTGCCGTCGCCCACGGACAGCCGGAGCCGGTCACCGTCCATGCCGAGACCGAACGTGATGGTGGAACCCCATCCGTAGCGCAGTGCGTTCGTCACGAGCTCGGAGACCACCAGCTCAAGCCAGTCGACCAGGTCCTCTTGGTCGGCCAGCCGGAGCCACGCCTTGCACAGGCGCCGGGCGCGTCCGGGAAACATCGCGTCCGCGTCGTCCATGGCACCCGAACCCGTCCGCCTGCCACGGACTTTGAATTCGAGGTCCAGGGAGGTCGGGAACAGTCGTCCCCTGCCTGATGTCGGGGTCTCGTCGGGGGTCTTGTGAAACGGCATGCCGCACCTCGTCTTGGTCGGTCGCGGTTCCGAGCGGCATGCGGTCCTGGGGGTACTTGAGGCACACCACACGCCGAGGTCACGCTGAGTCGGATCACTCGAACCCAACGTGCTCAACGAGGACCAGCATGACAGCGCAACGACTACCGTGGAAGCACTCTCACAGAATTCTGCGAGACGAGTTTTGTCGTCGAACTTCCGTGCGCAGCGCCGGAGTTGCGTCATCTGCTCGAACGTTCTGCGAAAAGCCGCAATGTGCATTGCGCAGCTCGAATCTTCGCCGTCAAACTGTGGGGGACATGTAGGGGAGGGTGATCGTGAACGACCTCAGCCCGACGGCTGGTGCAGGGGGCTCGGAGGGGCCTGTCATCGAGTCCGCGTCCCCCGCGCTATGCCGTCTTCAGCTCGGCGTGGAACTACGCGCGGCCCGCGTCGCCGCCAATATGAAGGCGACCGAAGTCGCCCGGCACTTCTCGTGGGCCGGATCGAAGCTCACCCGGCTGGAGACGGCGGACAACGGGCAAGTCGAGCCCTCGGACGTCGCGGCCCTGTGCGCGCTCTACGGCGTCGACAAGGACAAGGCTGCTGAGCTGGGTGGCTACGCGA
This sequence comes from Streptomyces sp. H27-H1, assembly GCF_026627445.1. Taxonomy (GTDB): domain Bacteria; phylum Actinomycetota; class Actinomycetes; order Streptomycetales; family Streptomycetaceae; genus Streptomyces. The sequence goes on along the minus strand of NZ_JAPNLJ010000025.1, from coordinate 102,580 downwards.
CGGTCACCAAAACCAAGAAGGACTGGTGGCAGCGGCAGGACGTGCGAGACGTCAGCCAGCCCGGTTTCAAGGCGTACCTGGGCCTCGAAGGACTCGCGGACCAAGTCGTCAATCTGGAGCTCGAATTCGTTCCGGGGCTGCTTCAGACGGAAGAGTACGTCCGCGTCATCATGTCCCGAGCCAGCGAGGGTCTGCCCGCAGATCAGCTGGACCTTCGAGTAGCTGTCCGTATGACCCGGCAGGAGGTGCTGCGCCGGAATGAGCCGACAGAGTTTACGGCCTTCCTCAGCGAAGCCGTCCTGCGCCGGCAGGTGGGCGGGCCGAACGTGATGCGAGCTCAGCTCGCGCACATCGCCAAGGTGGCCGACGAACTGCCGAACGTGAAGGTCCAGGTGCTCCCCTTCGACCGCGGCGCCCACGCCGGGATGAACGGCTCGTTCACCTACCTGAAGTTGCCCCAGCCGCTGAAGCCCATCGTCTACCTGGAGAGCCTGGGTGGCGCGGGCGTATCGCGGCGAGATGAGGAGGTCCGGAAGTACGAGGCGGCCATCCGTGACTTGCAAGCCATAGCTCCGGGATACGAGGAATCCCTGGAGATGATCAGGAAAGCCAGTAAGGAGATTTGATGTCCCACCGAGCCAACCAGCTGCACGTCAACTGGTTCTCGTCCAGCTACAGCAACGACCAGGGCGGCCAGTGCGTGCAGGGAGCCCACTGCGACAACGGCGACATGGCCGTGAGGGACTCCAAGGTCCCAGACGGCGCTGCCTTCCGCTTCGGCCCCCAGGCCTGGCAGTCCTTCATCAGCAACGTGAAGCACGCCGGCTGATCTCCACGACCCGACCCGTGACCAGGGCCGTCCTCCTCAAAACAGGTGAGGAGGACGGCCCCGTTCAACTCTGTACCGCCTTCCGGCTCGCGGCAACTGTCCAATGACCTCCCGGCCACGACGACGCCCGGGATACCCAGAGGTGACACATGAAGATCGCGCTCATCGACTCCGGAATCGGGCTCCTCGCGGCAGCAGCGGCCATCCGACGGTTACGGCCCGACGCCGACCTGATCCTCTCCTCCGACCCGGACGGAATGCCCTGGGGACCGCGAAGCGCCCCAGACCTCCGGCAGCGGGTTATCGCAGCCGCCCAAGCAGCGGCCGCGTATGCCCCCGACGCCCTGACTATCGCCTGCAACACCGCCACGGTGCATGCGCTACCCACTGTCAAGGCCCTGCTTGAACCGGCGATCCCCGTCATCGGCACCGTCCCCGCGGTGAAGTGAACCGCCCCGGGTTCGGTAGAGATCTCAGATTGTGGTTTTGATCTGGGGTTTCGTGGTCGTCAGGTAGTGGTTGGTCTCGTATTCGACGGGCGGAATGTGCCCTATTTCACCGTGGAGTCGGCGGTGGCAGTACCAGTCGATCCATTCAGCGGTGGCGAGTTCGACCTGGGCGAGGGTTTTCCAGGGCCGCTGGGGCTTGATCAGTTCGGTCTTGTAGAGGCCGATCGTGGACTCCATCAGGGCGTTGTCCTATGCGTCGCCGACTGATCCGATCGAGGCCGCGATCTGAGCCGCGTCGAGGTGCTCGGCGAGTTTGAACGAGGTGTGGCTGCCGGCGTCGGAGTGGTGGATCAGCTCGCGCGGGTTGTGCGGGCGGCCTTCCCGGTCTCGCTGCCACAGGGCCATCTCCAGTGCGTCCAGCACGAGTTTGGTCTCCTTGCTGGTGGAGGCGGACCAGCCGACGATGCGGCGGGAGAAGGTGTCGACGACGAAGGCGACGTAGGCGACGCCGGCCCAGGTCGGGGGGCCCGGGGGCAGGCAGAAAGGCCTGTGGCGGTCGCCTTATGCGTTCATGAAACCGAGTTGCACATCTGTTGGAAGGGATTCGATAAGAAACTCATTTGTCCCTTCAGGAGTTCTACTTAGGATGCGATGCAGAGAGGCTCCAATTTGGAACCCTGCGATATCCAAGAGATCGTCATCGGTAGTTGCGGATATTAGAGCGGACAATGCGCGACGGTCGTTCCAGTATGCGATGTCAGTGATTGCGTCGATTCGAAGTTCGAAATCGGCGGCGGTGTCAGACAGTGTGGATTTCAGAATTTCTGCACGCCCATCCCAGCGTAGAATCGCTGGGGAAGTGATTGCCGATAGAAATGACGGAGGTGGGCGGTATCCGTGAGATTCGACATAGTGCGAGATCATTGCAGGCGTTGAATACGAAATGCCGCTGGGGCAGTAGTAGTGATATTCGCCGTTGCTGGTGAACTGCGGACCTCCGCGAGGGCAGAATTCGCAAACATGTTCCCCGAGGGTGAGTTTCGACAGGAACTTCGAAGTCGGAACGGGGAACTCGGTTTCGTGACGGCCTATCTCCGCGTAGCCGACGTCTTGAATTCCGAGGTTTAGTCCGAGCCATCCCACGTTAATCATTGGAATGATTGCCGCCGAATACGAGTATGGCGAAAGATCGGAATATTCCATTGATAAGCTCTTTTCGCTTAGGGTGACTCGAGGTGGGGTGGCCTACCCCTGGGTAGGCCACCCCGATTTTGGACTTGGCTAGTTTATCCTCGACAGGACCGGCAGGCAGCCCAATGTGTTATTCCCATGTTCTCCCCGAGTAGGCTACTGAGTTGAGTTCGCTGCTCTACTACTGTCGACCCGTTACGGAAAGTGAAGCCTGGCCCCAAAGGGGCGAGCGTGTAGTTCGGTATCATGTCACCGGGGTAGAACACTTCAAGAGGTTCCTTCCGGATGCCAGCCGGTCCGGAAATTATCATACCTGTCGTCTGTGAAATCGTCCTGCCGTGAGGGCCATAGAATGCGATTGCAGTTCCGTCCGGTACTGCAATGTCTCCATTTTTGCTGTGGTAGCTTCCGTGTCCATGGAATACGGTCTCACCGTCTCCACGAAATTTGGCACTGGATCTGATGGCCCCGCCTGAGGCTCGTATGCCGTCATCAGCGAGAAGTAGAGAGGTGAATCTCGTTGCTCCCGAAACTTCCGGAGCGACGGGGCCGAGCGGGACCGACGCCACGGCGCTTCCCGCGCTCCATCCCATATCGAACGCCGCGCTGCTGGGATCTACGCCGTATTCGCTGGAGGCTTCTTTCCTCATAGCGTCGCCAGCGCATTCGACCTCTCCGAAGAGTTTGAACCCATAGCAGGCGAAGGTCAGCGTGTCTACGACTCCAGTCACCGCGCCTGCTAGGAGGTCCCGGTCATTCCCGCGTGGTTGGTTGACCCACTTGGTCGTGCAGCTGGCTCGGTTGCATGAGCTCTTGAAATGGCCCTTGGGTGCCGGCGGAGCGCCTCCGCCCTGTGAGACCTTCTCCGGGCCTGGTTCGTTTCCTGGGGTGGTGTTTTCGTGGCTGGGTGAGGGCCTGGTGGGGCAGTCGACTTCCGCGCACATGCCGGTGGGGTCGGCAGTGGTGACCGGATTGTTGTTGGCGTATCCGTAGCCGTTCAGCGACTGCGGAGAATCAGGAACCAGGAGTGGGTCGACGCTGATGAATTGGCCGGTGTCGGGGTCGTATTCGCGTGCGCCGATGTGGGTGAAGTTGGTGGTTGTGTCGGTGTCTCCGCCGATGAATCCCTTCTGTCCGGGCCAGAAGGCCGGGGTGGCTCCGCGCTGGTTGCCGTAGGGGAGGGATTTGCGGCGGTTGTAGCTGAGGGTGGCGGCGCTGATGGAGAGGGTGTTGGTGCCGTGGTGGTCGGCGGTGAGGAAGCGGACGCGTCCGTCGGTGCTGGAGCGGATCGCGCTGCCGCCGGGGACGGCGTAGTAGCGGTTTCCGGTGACCGTGTTGGTGGTCTTGGTCAGGATGAGTTCCTGGCCGCCAGGCAGGTAGAGCGTGGTGGTGGCCGGTTCACGCTTGAGGATTCGGGTGCCGGCCGTGTCGTAGAGGAACGAGGTGGCGGCGCCGGAGACAGTTGAGGTGGCGAGTCTGCCCTCGTCATTCCAGGTCATGGTCTGGGTGCCGCCGACGGCCGGGTTCTTGATGGTCATGTTGCCGGTGGCGTCGTACGCGTAGGCGTCGATGCCTGCGGTGCCGCCGGTGGCGGTGACCTTCTGCAGCTCGTGGCCGGGGATGGTGCCGGCGGGGTAGGTGTGGGTGCGCAGGGTGTCCGCGGTGACCGGGCCGGCCTTGTGCTGCTTCTCTGTGGCGCGCTGCCCGGTGTCGTTGAACGTCCAGGACGTCCAGTACGGGTCGACAGTCCCCAGGTTGGGGGTGCCGGTGCCGTTCACGGGCTTGGTGGTGCAGTTGTCGCCGGAGGTCCAGGCCTCGGTCAGCCGACGCGCCCAGTCGTAGGTGAAGCACTGGTCGTCTTCGACCGCGGCATTGTCCTGCTGGTCGGTGATCCGGGTGATGTTTCCGGCCGGGTCGTAGGTGTAGGCGATGGACGAGAGGGTGCTGGGAGAGGCGTCGCGCCTGGTGGCCGAGATCGCCACCTGACGGGTGTGCTGGTCGTAGGTGAGTGTGCTGGTGATCGTGGTTCCGGGGGTGCCGAGCTCAGCCGAATCCAGTTCACCGTAGGGGGTGTAGATGGCGCCGAGGAGGTAGACCTGGTCGAGGGAGCCGTAGACGGTCCTCAGCTTGTCTTGCTTGCCATACTTGTTGGTGACGGTTTCGGCGGGCAGGGCGGCGGTGGCCTTGGCGTTGCTGGTGCTATAGGTAGTGGTCTCGGGGAGGCCGCTGACGGGCGTCGCGGTGCCGGTAACCGTGTACGTGCCGGCGAGTTCTTCCTCTCCGGTGACCGTCGGGACGGTGACCTTTGTGCCGGTTGCCTGTCCGCTGGCGTCGTAGCCGATGACGGTGCTGGTGTAGGCGGCGGTGCCGTCGTAGCGGGTGGTGGTCGCGGGGAGGCCCTTGCCGCCGGTGGCGGTGTCGTAGGTCCAGGCGGCGAGCCTGGTACCGGTGACGGTGCCCTTGCGCAGACTGGTCGTGCGGCCGAGCTCGTCGTAGGTCGTGGCGAGCGTGACACCCCGCGCATCGGTGACGCTCTCGGGGCGGCCGTCGGCGCCGTAGACGGTGGTGGACTTGCCCTTGTCGGGGTCGGTGCTCTCGGTCTGGCGTCCTGCCAGGTCGTAGCTGTAGGTCCAGGTGTTGCGACCGGAATTGTCGGCGATCTTCGAAAGCTTGCCGGCGCGGTCGAAGGTGTAGGTGTGCTTCTCGTACAGGGTGGCCGCGTCGGCGATGCCGGGGGTTCGGTCCTTGTAATCACGCCGCTCGATGACGCGCCCGCGGGCGTCGGAGACGGCCAGCGTGGCGGTCCCGCCTTGGGGCGGGACGACGGCCTGCCAGTTCGGTCCGTAGGTGGTGGTGGTGCGCCACTTCTCGGTGTTCTGGTGCAGTTGCACGGCAGCGGTGACGCGGCTGCGGTTGTCGTAGAGAGTTTCCGTGGCGCTGGGGATCCCGTTGGCGATGGGGGCGAACATCGCCGTGCTGACCGGGTTCTCGTTGTAGTAAGGAGCGTTCGTCCGCCGGACGCGGCCGTAGTTGTCGTAGAACGTGTCGGTGATGATCCGCCCGGTGGCGCTGGTGATGCCGATGGATTCGCTCTGGATCTGGCGGGGGCGCAGCAGGGAGTCGTAGAGCGTCACCGAGGTGCCCCAGGTGCCGTCCTCGTAGAGCTTTTTTGTGGTGACGGTCGAGGGGGCGGTGGCGGACAGCTTGTAGGTGTAGGTGACGTTGGGCTGCTCGCTGGTCGGGCGGCCGGCGGCCCACCCCTTGACCAGGCGGCCGAGCGAGTCGTGCTGCGAGGTGGTGGTGCGGTTATTCGCGTCGGTAGTGGTGAGGACCAGACCCCGCAGCCCGTCGAGGGCGCTGGAAGCCTTATAGCCCTTGGGGTCGGTGACGGTGATGGTGGTGGGCTGTGCGCCGGTGGCCGGGGTGTAGCCAGTGGTGGTGGTCTCACCGTCCTTGCCAGTGGCGGTCAGGACCCGGCCGTAGGGGTCGCGCGTGCCCTGGCTCTGGGTTTCCCAGACGAGCTGGCTGTTCGCGTCCAGTTTGGACGCCTGCTCGGTTTTGGTGACGTTGCTCAGACCCGGTTTGGGGGCCGTACCGACGGCCTGGCCGTCGTAGGACATCCGGCCGGCGCCGGTCACGGCCGGTGCCGAGACGGTCCGTGTGCACGGCTCGGCGGTCGTGGAGGTGACCTGACGTGGGTAGGCGATCAGCCAGTTCTCCGTGTCAGGGGTCACATACTCGGTGACCTGGCAGGTCGCCTCGGTGGTGTTCGCCCCGTCGTTGCCCTCGGTCAGGAGCAAACCGTACGTCCCATAAGCCCGGGTCGTGGTCGACTCCTGCCAGGTTCCGTCGGCGAGGAGCTTGCTGGCGACGGTGGTGGTGGTTCCGGAGTACCGGGCGACCTTGGAGACCAGAGTCGGTCCGGGTGTGCCCGGAGTCTTCGGATCGGTGATGCCCACGACGCTTTGAGAGGCGTTGGCAGGCGATATCCACGGGGTATGGGTGGTCTTTTCCACCACGGGGCCGGCTTCGCCGTCGAGGGTGCGGGTCTCGGAGACCATTCCGGCGAAGTCACGCCGGTCGGTGACACCGTTGATCGTCGCGCCCATGCCGAGGTAGTAGTCGTTCTCGGTTCTGAGCCGGTTGGGTGCGAGGCCGGTCAGAGTGCGGACCGTGCGGTAGCCGCGGAAGTCGTTCCAGGTGCGGTGCTCGTCGAGGGTGAATTCACTCTCGTCGCGGGCCCAGTTCGCGGCGCCGATGTAGATGTACTTGGTGAGTTTGGAGGGGGCTCCGGTGCCGGTGGTGGTGTCCGCTTCCTCGACGCTGAGGACGGGGTACTTGTGGAAGTAGTCCTTGACCGGATCCTGGCCGCCGTCGCGTGTCCACCAGGAGGGGTAGCAGCGTCTGGTGTTGGTGTCGTCGGCGGTGGGTAGGCTGGTGGGGGTGCAGTCCTTGTCGGTGTAGGTGACCAGCGTGTCGGAGCCGGTCTCGCCGGTGACCATTTTGATGCGCCGCTTGTTGATCGGCGGCCGGCCCTCGGCCGAGTCAACCCGGTTCGCCATGAGGTCGCTGTAGGTGAACGTGGTCGTGAGCGGGGTGCTGTCGCCCAACGCGCCGGCCTTGCCGGTGCGCGTGACCGAGTCCAGCCACAGCGCCGGCTTGGAGGTGTCGCCGGTGGGCGGGTAGGACTGGTTGAGCGTCCAGGTGTCCACGGGCACGTGGACACCTCCGGACAGGGCAACGGTGTCGATCGAGATCAGCCGCTTGGTCGACCAGAACGACGGAGAGCCCTGCAGGCACTGGGTCGCGGCTTTGCAGTCCAGGTAGACGGGGACGTCAGGCCATTCCGTGGCGTGGTCCTCATCCAGGGTGCAGGTGGCCACGTTGCAGCGGTTGGTGATGGTGAAGTTGACCTGGGCCGGAGCCAGGGCCGGGGTGTAGACCTGGCCGGCACGCAGGCCGTAGGAGATCTTCTTCAGAGTGCTGTCACGGGTGTAGATGGCGGGGGCGTCGATCTTCCCGTTCTTCGCGTAGTACGCGCCGTACTTCGTGTAGTACAGGGCCATTGCGTTGTTGTGCGGGTCGACGACGTAGTCGAGGTTCCACCGCCAGCCCTGATTGACGGCCGAGGACGCGAAGTCCGCCTGGTGGCCGATCTCGCCGGTGTGGTTGCCGTAGACGGGGACCCAGTTGACGGAGTTGGTGACCTCATCGTCGGTGGTCCAGCCGGGCAGGCGGTTCTTGCCGAACCAGTACTGCGTGCCGTCGCCGGTGGTGACCCGCCAGTACTCGGAGTCCGTGTCGCCAGAGGCATTGCCCACGGAGTCGTAGATCCGCTCGACACGGGAGCCGTCATCGTTGGACAGCTTCCATACGCCCTTGGCGGCGTCCCAGAGCAGCTCGGAGCTGGAGCCGTTCAGCGACAGCGTCGCGTTCTCCGACTTCCAGCACAGATCACCGGACTTGACGGTGCTGTTGTTGCCGCCCTGCTTGTCGTTCTCACACGAGGCGTACTTGCGCTCGATGAACCCAGGGCTGTACTCCCAGCCCTCGCCCACCCAGGACGCCTGGTTGTTGGTGGTACCGGTACGCCCGTCCACGGAGGAGGAGCTGTAATTGAGGCCAACCTTGGGGGCCAGGCCGCCGGGCGCCGGAGGCACGGCCACGGGGATGTTCCAGGCGAACGAGCCGGAGTTCCCGCCCGCCGACCACGAGCCCGACGGCGACAGGGAAGTCGCCTTGAAAGACCCCTCGGAGCTGTCCGGGCTTGCATCCACCAGCAATACCGCCGTACCACCCGCGGGCGCGGCCAGCGTGCCGGGCGCCGACTTCAGCAGAGCCGAGGGCACGCCGGTCGCAGGCAGGTCCACGGAGGCGGTCAGCGTGGAGACCTTCTCATCGTTACGCGTCGCCAGCGGGGTGCGCTGGAGGCACTCCGGCTTCGAGGGCGTGGTCAGCGCGCAGGCGGGTACCTGGCTGAGGCGCAGTGAGGAGGACCAAGTGGCGCCGTAGGCGTCCTTGATCTTCGCGTAGTCCACCTCGAGCTGGGTACTCGCGGCTGCGGCGGAGCCGTCAGTTCGCTGTACTGACAGCAGCAGGCCGGTGATACCGGCCCGCTGGGTGGCCTTGTGGTCGGCGACCGTGACCCTCACCCGCGACGGGCCCGCCTGAGTGCCCTTGCCGGCAGCGTCGGAACCGGCGCCTGCGGGCGACGCGGTCCACGCGGCTGGCGCGGGCTGTGCGACGCGGACGGGCAGGGAACCGGCCCGGATCGGCGCCGTGTTCTTTGCCTTCGCCAGCGGTGCGACGGTGGGCAGCGCGACCTCGGCGGAGCCGGCGGCAGGCCAGTTGACGGCCCCGGGCTTCCACGTCGGGGGCTTGGCCGCGGCCTTCTTCGCGCTCGTCTTGAGGTCCTTGCCCGGGACGGACGCGGTCTTCTGCACAGGGCGGGGCTTGGAGACGGTGGGGCCGGCCCAGGCGGGCCCGGTGAGGAGAGAAACAGTCAGCGCGGCTGATACCGCCCCGGCAATTCCCGTCCGAAGGCTACGTTTTCTACGAAAACGATCACCTCCAAACAATTCGGACATCAGGTCCGTTTTTTTAAACACAGCAAACCCCCCACGGGAATTAAGAGACAGATAAAACCGCAGCCAACACGCCCTGATCGCACGGCGCAAGACCCATCTTGACCGGGTTGACCTGCTAAAACACGCCGATGCGTACTGAAGTGGATCATTCTGGCCGTCGGGCTGGTGGGAGGCCTGATTCACAATCAGGTCGTGCTATGCCAATGCGAATCACTTCGCCTACTCTGCGGTGATCCATGACCCTGGCACACTCTCCAGAAAGACTGACATCTCCATGAACCAACGAAGAGCCGGTGCGCACCCACCCCGCTCGCTCGCAGCCCTCCTCGCTCTCGCACTCCCCTTTACCGCGGCGACCCTGCTCACTGAGCCCGCGGCGGTTGCGACCGCGGCAGACAGTTCGACTGTGGCCTCGGGTGCCCCGAAGTCTGCGTCGGAGGTGAAGGCCGTCGGCCTGGCCCGGGAGTCGGGCGAGCGGGTTGAGATCATCGACCGCCGTACCGAGACCTCTGAGACGTATGCGAATCCGGACGGGAGCCTGACGCAGAAGCAGTTCACGCTGCCCGTCTGGACTCGCCACGACGGCCTCTGGCGCAAGGCCGACGACACCGTCATCAAGCGCGAGGACGGCACGATCGGCCCGACGGCCGCGTTCGGCATCACGTTCTCTGCGGGCGGGGACGGACCGATGGTCGAGATGGACAAGGAAGGCAAGAAGCTGGCCCTGGGCTGGCCCGGCAAGCTTCCTGAGCCGGTGCTGGGGGAGAACACCGCGCTCTACGAGTCCGTGCTTCCCGACGTCGACCTCAAGCTGATCGCCAAGGTTAACGGCTTCGCCCAGCACCTCATCGTCAAAACCCCCGAAGCCGCCGCCAACCCGGCCCTGAAAACCATCAAGTTCGCCATCACCACCGTCGGCGTCACCCTCGACGACGACGCCAGCGACCAGCTGCTGGCCAAGGACGCCGGCGGACGCGTCGTCTTCAGCGCGCCGAAGCCTAAGATGTGGGAACAGCCCGAACCGGCCGCCACCGAAGCACCCGCCCCACTGGCCAAGTCCGCGGCCCCCAGCCTCCTTCTCGCGGAGGAACCCGAGCCGGCTCCCAAGGGGGCCCCGGTTGCGGCGGACGTCACCGCCAACACCCTCACGCTGACCCCCGACTCCACCCTGCTGGCCTCCGCCACACAGTTCCCGCTGGTCATCGACCCAGACTTTGACGGCGGCTGGCGGGAGAAGTGGGCCGTCGTGTACTCCGATACACCGAATGCGGACTACCCCAACGGCAGCGGCTGGAACTCCAGCAACCCGGCGGATGAGCCTCGCGTCGGCTACAACGGAGACGGTGACACCGAGTCCTTCTTCGCGATGAACACCAACGGACTCCAAGGCGCCACCATCCAGGATGCCACCTTCGCCGTGGAGCAGACCCACTCCTGGGGCTGTGACCCTGCCGCTGCCGGTTACACCCAGCTGTGGACCTCGAAGGACATCAGCACGACACCCACATGGAACACCCGAAACAACTACTGGGGCTACAAGGTCGCCGAAGGCAAGTTCGCCCACGGCAACCCCACCTACTGCCCCGGCGTAGAAGGCTTCGACTTCAAGTCCGCGAGTTTGACCGCCTACGTGCAGGAAGCCGCGACCAAGGACTGGGACCCGCTCGTCTTCGGCCTACGCGTCCCCGCCACCGGCAACGCCAACACCTTCAAGCGCCTGCGCAACAACCCCGTCCTCCAAGTCACGTACAACTTCCTGCCCGAGGTACTCAGCAGCGGGGCCTTCGAAGGCTTCTGGGCAGCCGGCGCCGACGGCCTCAAGTCCGTGCCCTGCGGCGGTTCCATCGGCAACAGCGGCCTCGCGATGACCGCCACCCTCCGCGACAGGGACAGTGGCTACGTCACCGGCATCTTCAAGGTCAAAAACTCGGCCGGCGGCGACGTGTCCTTCCCCTCCAATTACAAGACGGTGTGGACCGGAGGCACCGCCTTCGCGACCGTGGACACCGACATCCTGTCCAGCGGTACCTACAGCTGGCAGGTCTACGCCCTCGACGAGGAAAACACCAAGAGTTACCCACCCACCCCTTGGTGCTCGTTCACCGTCGACAAGACAGGCCCTCCCCTCCGCGTCACCGTCACGAGGGAGGACAAACAGGACCTCGACACCACTGACCACAAAGCGCGCACTCCACTGCGCCTCAAGCTCTACAACCCGGCCACCGACCTCGCCGGCTTCTGCTGGCGGCTGGACATCCCCATCTCCATCTCCAGCACCCCCTGCGAAGGGAGCAACTGGGTACCGCTCGCCACCGGCGTGAAGGAAGCCGTCATCGAGGTCGTCCCCACCGGCCGGCCCCAGAGCACCCTCTACATCATTGCCTTCGACAAGGCGGGCAACCGCTCACCGACCGACGGCACAAAAGGCGTCACCCTCCTGAAAACGATCTCAGGCGGTTTCGTCTATCCGAACGGCAAGAGCCCCCTGGACGGGAAAGCGATCGAAGACCTCAAGGGCGACCTCAACGGCGACGGCCACGTCGACATGCTCGCCACAGGACCTGACGGCCGCTTGCGCTACTACTCCGGCAACGGCACCGGACATGTCAGCGGATCCATCGTCGGATCAGGGGGATGGGAAAATGCGCTGATCGCACATGGCGGTGATTTCATGAACTTCATCAGCCCCACCGCCGCTCCCGACGGCTACGAGGACGCCATCGTCCGCCTCGGGACCGACCGCCTCTACCGCTACCCCGGCGACGGGCAAGGGTCCCTCTCGTACGCAGGCCGCCGACCGTTGGAGGCACCCTCCAGGCTGGGCGCCGAGGGCTGGGCACGGCTCCGGCAGATCGTCGCCCCTGGAGACATCGACCAGCGCCCAGATGGGCTCCATGCAAAGGGCAACGACCTACTCGCGCTCGAATGTACCTACATCGATGGCGCGTGCTCGGGGAACGTCGCTCTTCGCATCTATTCCGGGAACCGGATCCCGGGTGGCCTTGCGGATCAGGACGAGCCCTTCGACCTGGACAACCCCGCCACACTGGCCGGGCCCACCGGCGGCTGGGGCAGAATGACAGTCCTGGGCGTCGGCGACCAGAACAGCGACGGCATCAAGGACATCCTCGCCCGCGACACGCTCAACAACACACTCCACCTCTACCTCGGCAAGATGATCAACGGCGTCTACAGCCTCGAACGCGGAATCGACGGCCTCGGCGACACATACGGCGCCAGTGGCTGGGGCGACGACACGCGCCCCCTGCTCGCCACCAGCGGCAATGCCCAGGGCGTCGTCGTCGACAAGACCGCCAACGACGACGGCACCCTAATCCCGTACAAGCAATTCCAGGTCAAGGCCGGCGATGAGCCCGGAGACCTGTGGGCGACCACACCGAACAGTGCTGACTACCCAGTCAGATACGTCGACAGTGCAGGGAACTCCCAAACCGCCAGCTGCCCCACCGGCTGCCTCCTCTTCTACCCAGGCGGCCCCAGCAGCAACAAGTCACCCCTCCTCGTCGGATCGAGTGGCTGGTCCAGCAGCATCAACGGTCTTTTCTGACCCGCACGGCTCAACCACCACCTGTGGCCCCCAGCATTGCTGGGGGCCACAGGCCCCTCCCGAAGATCCCATCACCAGCGCCTCCTCGACCAGCGCCGTCGGCGACGCAGGCCGGGCAACCTCGCACCGCTGAGAAGAGGGCCGAGCCCCCAGTTCCCCGGGGGCTCGCCGTGATCAGTCGTCCACGATGGTCAGCTGTCCGCCGCCCTCGTCCGCCCTCGGCGGGGGATCACTGCGGTACAGCCAGTTCGGCAGCAGGTTGTGTACGACGGACAGGGCCATCACCCGGGTGACAGCTCCGGCCACCGCCAGGGCGACGGCGACACCCGCCGTCGTCTGCGGGATCCCGCTCGCGTCGATAATCAGCGGGAGACCCGCAGCCAGACCCAGGAGAGTCTGGAAGACCGTCCGGACAGTTCGCTGGTTCGCGTCGAACGCACTCTTCTTGGTCACTTCGGCACCTTCAGGGTCTGGCCGGGCTGGATGACGTACGGGGAGGCGATGTTGTTCTCGCGGGCCAGGGCCAGCCAGTTCACGCCGAGGCGCCCGCCGATCCCGGACAGGGTGTCCCCGGCGCGCACGGTGTAGGTGGCCGAGCCGCCGCCCGGCTTGCCGTTCAGACGGCCGGCGATCCGCTGGCGCAGCCCGGACATCGCGAAGCCCTTCGGGTCGACCTTCCCGGGCTGCCACTCCAGGTGACCGATGACGCTCGCCGCGCTCCACTTGTGGGCACGGCACAGTGCGGCGGAGACACGCTCGATCGCCTCCAGCTGAGCCGCCGGCCACGGGTCTCGGCCGTCGCCGAGGTTCTCGCACTCCCAGCCGTAGAAGTGCGGATTCCCGTCCTTGTCAGCCTCGTTGGCCGCAGGCAGGGCACGTTCCGCGATGACCGCGGCCAGGACGTCGGAGTCGCCGGCGCCCGCATGGTTCGCCCGACCGTAGCCGACGAGATGGACTGTGCCGTCTTTCGCGATCACGCCGTGGCACAGCGGACCGGGAAGTCCCGAGTAGCCGTTCTCGCAGATGCTCACGGTGCTCGCTGTGCCCGACGTCACCGTGTGGTGGACCATCACGCCATGCATGGGGCCCCAAGCCCCCTTGGAGTTCCGGTTGTGGGTGCGCCAGCCAGGGCGCTCGACGACCCGCACGCCTTCAGCGCGCAGGGCCGCCACAAGTGCGTCAGCACTCAGGGGTGTTGCCATTGTCGAATCTCGGATTTCTCCCGCGCCCAAGATCGAAAAAGGGTGGAGCTACTGCTAGGAGGTGCCGCGCGAAACCAGCCACAGCTGCACGGCCATCAGCACAAGCGGAGCGACGAAGGAACTCACCACCAGCCGCCGGGTGGCCGCAGCCTGAAGTTGGTCCTCCCGGCGCTGCTGATCGCCCCGCTCCGTGATCTGGTCGTGCTCCCCACGCAGTCCCGCGAGTGCAGCCTCCACTTGGCCGATGCGCTGCTCCGTCGCACGCTGATCAGCCCGGTACACGTCCTGGGTGACCACCTGATCGAGACGCGCGGCGAGGTGCACGAGGTCACCTCGAAGGTCCTCACGGAGCTGCGACACCGCACGGTGCAACTCCCACAACGTGGGCTCGGCGCTCGGCGGCACAGACAACTCTGATCACTCCCAGCAGCCCCACGCCTGATTCGATCGTACGTGCGCCAACCGGACGCAGGGGCAGCTACTTCACGTACGTCACCTTTAGCTGAGGCGGGTACTGCTGGCCGACGCCATGGGCCCGCCCGTAGTAGGTGCTGCTCGTCGTGTTGGGGTCGAGGGCGATGCCCTTCTTGGACGCGTCGAAGAGCGACGTGATGTCGATCCACTTGCCCTCGTTGCGGCGCCAGCTCACCGTCATCGACGCGCTGTCGCTGCCGAAGCTTCCCGGCCTGGAGGTGTGGCCGTGGGGCTTGATCACCGCCGAACCGCCGGCCGCGAAGTACCAGTGCTCGAAGTACAGGTACATCATGACCTTCTCGATCTTGGCCCCGCTGAGATCCGTGGTGAGAGCCGTCGGGAAGCCCACCAGCGATGCGGTCGTGCCGTTGGTTGAGGAGTAGTAGCCCTGAAGCATTTGGTTTCCGTGGTAGCTGCTGTATCCGCTCCGGTTGGTGTAGGTGCCCGACCAGGATGCCCCGTACGTCTTCTCGTACCGCTGAGTCGCAGGCTTCGTCGGGTCCGTGCCACCGCCGCTCGTGCCCCGGTTCAGTTCTCCCGTCGACGCGATCGCCTTCCCGACGTCCTCGACGTACATGACGGCCGGGTACTCCCCGCCGCCGAACATCGACACCGTTCCGCCGGCCGCGCCCCACCTCCACAGGAAGGTGCTCAGCAGCCGGTGGGTGCCCGCGCCGAGGGAGGCACCTGAGCACGTGTGCTCCAACCGGACGCGCTGCCAGCCTCCGCCGGCGGGCACGATGATGCTCTGGATCTGCCGGGACGTCACGGTCGGCTCGCCGGTGCCCCCATCCCGGAGGAAGAGGATGTGCTCGCCGTTTCCGGCGGACGGATCCAGGTAGGCGTCCACGACGATCCGGTACTGCCGGTCGGATTCGATCCTGACGGGCAGCTCGATGTAGCCGGTCTCCGCGCCCATCGCTGCCTCCACGCCCTGGGTGGTGGAGTGGATGGCCACCACCCCGCGGGCCAGGTCGACGAGCTGCGCTTCCAGACGCTCACCCTTGATCGTCAACTGCCCTGCGACCGAGAGGTCGTTGAAGGATGCGTGCCCGTTCTCGTTGATCGTTGCGACGGGAACACCGTCGTTGGTGATGGTCAAATACTGGGGCTTGCCGGTGACGAGAGAGATCGACTCCTCACCATCCGCGTCGAACAGGCGCACGCCTTCCGGAGAGATCTCGGCCCGACCCCCCGGAGCCCCAGATGTCACGACTGGCCGGACTACCACGTTGTCGAACGTCACGGTGCCTGCGGTCCCCGCATCCACGGCGAGGCGCATCCGGCCCGTCGCCGTCTGCGCGGGCGCCGGCTCCGGGGCGGTCCCCGACATGAACAACCAGCCTTTGCCCGCCGAACCGGTGGCGCTGACGACTCGGCTGTAGCCGAGCGTTCCGCCCTGCGCGTCCTCCCACCGGATGTACACCTGGGCCCGCTTGCCCACCCAATCGGCGCTGACCTGGTAGTCCGCTGCCATCCACACTCGTGTCCCCGGCGTCGCCGCGAAGATCCCCAGGGTGTGGACGCGGTCCGTGGCCGTCGAGGCAGTGCAATCGGCCCGCAACGCCTTCGCCGTATCCCGGCCCGGGCTCACGATGCTCCAGCCACCCGTCGCGGCGACGCGCTTCAACGCCACCTCGCCCTCAAAGCTGCTGTCCGCCACCATGTTGCCGTCAAGCCCCAGCGCGATCTTGTCCGCCGAGATCGAGCCCGCCTTGATGTGGATGGCCTCAATGGCGCCCGCCGCGATGGCCGACGCCGTCACCGAGTTCGCCGTCAGCTTCTCCGCCGTGATCGACAACGCCGCCACCTTGTCCGCCGTGATGGCTGCGGCCGCGATCTTGTCGGCGGTCACCGCCAACGCCGCGAGCTTGTCGGTGGTGATCGCACCCGCGTACACCTTCGGTGCGGTGATCGCCCCGTCCGCGATCTGCACGCCGGCCACGATCGGCCGGACGCAGGCGTTATCCCACCACAGCGTGCCCGCCGTCGAGTTGCCGGACTCGGCCCGAACGCGTCCGCGGACTGCCCCGTCCGGTGCCGTGGCCGTCGCGGACAGCCGGGCCCACTGCGCCCGTACAGGGCTCACCGTACGGGCCTTGCCGTAGCCGAGGATTTTTCCGTCCCCGGCCTCCCACCGGACGTGAAAGCTGATCTCCGCACCCACCCAGTCCTCGGAGACGTAGTAGTCCGCAGCCAGGTACAGCTGATCTCCGGGAGTCGCAGGCAGCAGGGTGAGATCCACTGCCCGGTAGACCGCAGTCGCAGACACGGCGTCGATCCGCAGAGAGGAAGGAGACCCGTTCCCGATGGTCTTGTCCTGGGTCGCCCAGGTAACGGCTGCCACCAGGGCGACCGTTGGTGCGCCCTCGAAGCTGGGGTCGGCCAGGACGTTCGCGGTGCCGACGACGGTCATCTTGTCCGTCGTGATCGCGCCCGCGACCACATGCCCGGCGGAGATCGAAGCCGCCTGGAGCTCCCGGCCGCTGATCGTGTCCGCTGCGACCTTGCCCGCGGTCACCGAATCGGTCGCCAGGGCGCCCGTGGTCACCGACCCGGACACGATGTTGCTGCTGTCCACGATGCCGGTCTTGAGGATCTCGACGGTGACCGCGTCCACCTGCACGACCCCGGTGGCGCTGGCCGTACCCGTCGGAGTGGACTCGTAGTTGAGGTAGAGGTACGGCACCAGGAACCGCACCTGATCGTGAAGCTTGCCCGGGGCCCGGGGGTCGGAGCAAACCCCTGCCGAGCCTGACGCGCCCGCCAGCGCCCGGCCCCGCAGGTAGCCGGTGAACACCTGCCATCCGGAGCCTGCGGGGAGTGGCGTGCGGGACGCGGCGCAGTAGTAGTGCGAGCTGATGGTGTTCACCCCCGCCCGGTTCACCATGGTCTTGCCGTCCGCACCGAACCCCAATACGCCCACGTAGATGCTGTCCGTGCCGGAGTCGGACGGAGCAAGGGTCCGCACGCGGGCCGAGATCCGGTAAAGGGTGTCGGGGTCGTACGGGATCGGCGTGGAGCCGCGCAGCACGGTGTACCCGGTGGCCTGGCCTACGGTCCGCCCGGTCGGGGCGTCCGCGATACCCGTCAGGTGAACCCACTTCGCCCCGGTGCCGACGACGGCCGTCGTCCAAGCAGCAGGGTCGGCGAGCGCATCCACGTAGTGCTGGGTGATCCCGTCCGCCAACACGCCACCGAGTGCGTTCAGGGTGACGGCGCCGGAGCCGATCTTGTCGCCGGTCACGGACGCCTTCGCGAGCTTGTCCGCGAGCACGGCGCCGTCAGCCAGCGCGGCCGTCCCCACGGCGCCGATGGCGATCTTCGCTTCCGTGACGGCCTTCTCGGCGAGCTTGATCTCCGACACGATTCCGTCGAGGAGGTCCTGCCCGACAGCCTGGCGCGCTGCCGCGATCACCGGGGCGGACCCCGGCCCCGGAATGCCGGCGGTGCTGAGCGCCACCAGGCGGACATGCCGGGGTACGTAGTCGCTGACCGCGATCGTCACCGTCGCCCCCGACGCGCCTTCGATCGTCGCCGCCGGGTTCCGGATGTCCAACGCCTCGTCCGCGGCGAGCAGCAGATGCACCTGCACCCGGCCGAGGTTCAGCGGCGGGGACGTCGCATCGGTGAAAGCGCCGTCCCAGCCGACCCGTAGGCCGCCCAGCACGGGCACGACCTGCGGCATCGTCGGCGTCGGTGGCGGGGGACCGTTGAACGTCGCGACACCGGTCGTCCCGTCGAACTGGACACCGACGGTGCCCGTCAGAACACCGTCCTCGTCGTACACCTCGATCGCCCCGGCCTCCACCGAGGAGTACGCCAAGCTCGCCGAGCGGGCCTGCCCCGTCAGCCGCCGCTCAACATCGGCGAGCCGGGCCGCGATCTGCGTCAGATGGCTCGCCACATCAGCCCCCGTAGACGAATCGGTCGGCCCGGGCCAGTGACAGCGTGACCCGCTCCCCGTCGTCGCCCTGAGGAGGACGGATCCGCCAGCCGGTGATCCGGCACCAGCCGACCCAGTTAGCCCACTGGCCGTGGATACGGACCCGCACGTCATCACCGACCTGCCACGATCCGACCGGCGCCGACGGATGGTCGATGACGTGGATCTCGCTGACCTCTCCGAGAACCTGCCGGGCGATGCGCTCACGGCGGGCCCGGGCCGCCAAACGGTCGTTGCCCTTCTCCCCGGCCACCTCAAGGACCCGCTCCATACGCAGACGCCCGTTCCGGACAGCGTCGACGGCACGCCGACGCCCCCGCCCTTCGCCGGCCCCGAGCGCGATGACGACCTGCGCGTACGCGTCCCCGTCGTACGTCACCGGAGCGTCTCCGACGATGTTGACGCCGGAGGCGAACATGATGTCGCCGCGGCGGGTCCCCAGACGCGGCCACCCGAGACGTATCTGCCCAGACGGCCGACCGGCCGAGTAGTCCGAATAGACCGTGTCCTCGGTCCACTCCGGGCCGCCCTCGACCTTCGTCATGTCGTCGACGATGTCGCCGAGAACGGGGGATTCCCACCACTCGACCTTGTACGGCTCGGCAGGCGTACCCACCTTGGTCCGGCTCGGCGCCCCGTCGACTGCCACGTTGAGATTGCCGTCGGGCTGGGCTTGTGCGTACGCCCACACATCGCGGATCACCTGGCAGGCGTCCGCGTGGACGTACGGGCCGCGCCCGTCGAGCTGCCCGTGGACGTCGTGCCGGCGCTGAAGGTAGGAGCCCCAGCCGCCCGCCTCGATCGGGAACTTGTCGCCTTCCGGCTCGGCCCGCCAGATCAGACCGCCCCACAGCACGGTGTCGTCCCGCTCCACCACCAGCACGGTGTTCGCGGGGCTGATCGTGGAGCCCACCAGGTGCCGGAACGGCACGGGGACCTCCCCCGACAGGTCGCCGGGCTCCGAAAGACCAGGCCCGAACTCGACATCGGACAGTGGAAGATCCGGAACGACGACGTCGCCGGTCAAGGCGTCGTGGACGCGGTAGCGGTAGTCGGGCATGGTCAGATGCCCTCCTCGAACTCGATGTCCGCGATGACCGTCGTCACGACGTCGGCCTGCAGGGAGCCCGCGTTGTCCTTCGTGAGGAACACCAGCCCCTGGAGACGCTGCGTGGTGCCCCGCATTTCGGCCGGGACGTCGATGGTGTCCGCCGAGATCGCGTTGATACGGACAGACCCGTCGCCCTTCGTGCTGCCGTCGTCGATCTGGATCGACTGACCCTGCACGCCACCGAGCCGGAAGGCGGTGGAACCCCAGATACTCCCCATGACCTGGAGCCCGGAGACCGTCATGACGATGCGGGCCCGGCGCGCCCACACAGGCACGCGGACATCGAAGCGGGAGGCCAGCGGCCAGTCGGCCCAGCTGCCCTTGTTCCCCGCCCAGTTCTGATCCTCTCCCGGCGAGGCAGTGTGCAGCTGCCGTTCCCGCCTCGGGTTCGCGATGGTCCGCACATCCTTGATCATCGAATCGGTCACGACGCGGGCGTTCGCCGGAAGGTCGATCCGGGCGAGGGCGACAGCCGTCATCCCGGCGGGCGGCTTCACGGTGTTCGCCGTCACATTGGGGATCACGTGGAAGTACCCGATGTCGTCCTTCTCCGGGTTGCGAACACCCTCGTATTCGGGGTCCTCGACACGCAGCACTAGCAGGTCCGAACGGGCGGACACCCCGGTCGGGGCGACCGGCACGCTGTGAAAGCCGACGTTGTACTGCGTGTAGCTGCCCTGTCCCCACGCCATGGCTCCGCGGATGACCGCAGAGCCGTCCCCGACCCGAACACCGATGCCGGGCGTGGCGAGCTGGGTGACCTTGAGGTCGTCCGACTCCGTGATGCCCTGAGCGCCGTGGCTCAGGTCCCGCACCATCATGCGGAAGGCCCTGGCCGCGTGGGTGCCGCCGTGGACGAGGAGAGGAGGGTTGATCAGCGTCATGAGCGCGGAGTCCTTGAAGAGGAGGGTTACAGGGATTTGAAGGCGGCCCGCCAGGTCACCGACAGGCGGGAGGCGGATGAGTAGCCGCGGGCGGTCCACCACAGCTCGGTGGACCCCACCGGGATCTGGAAGCGGTCCAGCCGGGAGTCCGTCGACATGCCGGTGGCCACGTTCTCGGCGCCGTTGCGCAGCGCCCACCGAGTCCCGGGCCGGGTCTCGATCTCGATGTACTCGCCGGTGGTCAGCGACACGGACAGCTGGAGGAGCTGGCCCGTCTTCGGCATGTAGATGCGGGGGTCGATGCACGGACCGGTGATCCGCAGGGTCGGCCAGGCCGGGAGGGTGCCGTCGTTACGGACCCAGCCGCGTCGCTCGTCGGGGAGTGAGACGCCCGTGTTCAAGGGGGCGACCAGGGGGGCCTTCAGCCCGCCGAGGCCCTTCGCGGACAGCGACAGCGTCAGCGCGGACGTGGTGTCCGCGTAGAAGCGGGGGTCGACAGCGACGAACTCGATGTCCAGGGGTATCCAACCGACGGCGGCGTTCTCCCACGACGGATCGACCCGCCGCAGCCGTCCGAACAGGACACGCGTCTGGCGGCCGGGCCACTGGATGCGCAGAGGCATCACTGCGCCCGGAGCCGTACGCGCCTCAGGTGCGTCAGCGAGTTCTTGCAGGTCGGAGAGTATCTCCACCCCGGCCGCCGGATCCCCGGGCGTCCGGATGCCGCAGTCGATACGGATCGTCCGGGCCTCGTACCAGTCGGTGCCCGCCCACGCCCCGTCCGCACCCGGGCGGGGCACGACGTCCCCGCGCACCGGGGCACGGCCCAGGCCCTCGATCTCTGCGATCGGCACCCGTGTGCCGTGCCCGATGGTGACGCCGCCCAGCTCCACCTGGAAGTCCTTCAGCACGATGGTCATCGCAGACCTCCGCGCTGCGCCCGGCGCAGTTGGTAGGCCATGGACGCGGCGATGTCGTTCGCGGAGGCCGGGCTGTTCGACACGTTGATGGTCTGCGTGCCGATCGCGGGGGACTGCTGCACCACCACGACCTGCGCATGGCCACTCCCGGCATCCACGAGCTTGCGGGGCACCAGCCCGTACCCGAACTTTCCTGCTGTCGCTCCGAGTACGGCCGTGGCTCTGCCGCGCTTCGCCGCCGAGTGCGGGATGTACGACTCGCCTCGGGTTTCGGGCTCAGCAAACTTGATCAGGCCCTTGGTGGCCCCGGCGCCGCCGTACACGCCCGGCTCCCAGATACCGCCGTTCGCGTAGGCCAGCCCACGGTTCGCCTTCACCAGGTCCGCGAGGAACCGCTCACCCCGCGCGCCGGTACCCCGCAGCTGGGAAGCCGCAAGGTTGGCGACCTCGATCAGCCGGTCCTCGCCCAGCCCCGTCTGGTCCGCGACGTCGTGGATACCGCGGCCGGCGCTGAGCGCGCCGATCAGCTTCACCAGGTCGGTCAGCTGCTCCCCGTCGAGGGACTTACCCGCCGCCTCCGCAGCAGCGTTCGCCTTCTCCGCCTTGCCCCGGTCCCGAACCGCCTCCTGGGCGAGGGTCTCCGCGCTCCCGTCGTTCTGCTTCGCCAGGCGCTCCGCGAGCGCACCGAACCCGCTCGTCGCCAGCTGCGTCAGCGCGCTCTGGAACGCGGTGTTGTCCTTCACCGCGTTCTGGAGCTGCGCCGTGTAGTCGGCCAAGCTGGCCCGCGCGGTCGCGGAAAGCTTCTTCAGCTGGTCCGCCATGTCCTGCACGTAGCGCGTCGACCCGGTGGCCATCTTCCGCGTCAGCTCAACGCCGTCGTCCCCCATGTCCTCCAACGCCTTGGCCACATCCGTGCCGGCACGCTGGGCGACGGTGGTCAGGTTGGACCGCCAGGACTGCGCCGTGGATACCGAACTGCGCAGGTTCGACTCGAACAGGCCGAGGTCGAAGACTTCCTTGTCGCCCTGCTTCTTCTTCGACTTGGAGACGACATCGCTGACGGAGAACCCGGAGCCGCCGAGCGCCTGGTAGGACCAGTCGGACAGCCCACCGGACGCGTTGTAGGTGACCTCGCCGCCGAAGCGGCGCGCCACCTGGTCCAGGATCGACTTGGACCGGGCCCGCTTGCCCGACGCGAAGGGGATGTACGCCTCACCTTGGGTTTCGTCTTCCGCCCACACCCGCCATTCGCCGCCGCGCGCGATCTGTGCGACGTGGTTCTCCCGGACGCCGCCCGACGCGTACGTGAGGATGCCGCCGCTCGCGAAGCGGTAGCCATCGGCCCACGGGCCCGGGCCACGCTCCTGCGACGTCCGGAAGATGTCGTTGTGGACGGTGGTCACCGTCACGGTGCGCCCGTAGATCGAGTTGATGGCGCCCTGGATGGTGGCGGCCCCGCTCGTCGCCGACCCCGTCGGCACGGTCACCGACACGTTCTTGCTGCCCGGCACCGCATCGATGGAGAACCCGAGGTTCACCAGCTCCTGCCGTGCTGTCTCCGTCGGCGCGCTCATGACGATGGACTTGCCGCCGGGAACGCCTGCGATCGCCGTCTTGACGTTCTCCAGGCTCGCGATCGTTTCCGCCGTCGATGAGGACACGGCGACGTGCTTCGCGCCGGGGGTCTGACTGATCTTCGCGATCAGCGCGTCCAGGTCGGTGCGCGCCAAGTCCGTGGGCGCGGTCACCTGCACCCGCCGGTCCTTCAGGTCGGTGATGGAGAACCCGAGCTTCTTCAGGTCCTCACGAGCCTCGTTCGAGAGCGTCGCGATCGTCACCGTCTTGTGGTCTGGTGTCGCCTTCAGCGCCTGCTGCACGGCGATCAGCTCGGACATCGACGCATCCATGCCGGCGGTCTGGAGGAGGATCGACACCTGCTCTGGCACCAGGCCCGCCGCATCGGCCAGCCTCCCCGCCTGCTCTGCGGTCAGCCCGAAGCCCTCAGCGGTAGAGATCGCGGACTCGCGGGCGGATTGCATCTGCTTCTGCGCCGCTTGCAACGCCTCCGGGACGGTCTTCCCGTTGGCCTCCGCGAACTGGTAGGCGGCCAAGGCGGCGTCCGCACTGTTCGTGGACAGTCCTTGCAGGACATCGAAAAGCTTCTGACCGTTGCGGGTGACCGTGGACAGAGACCCGTCCATGTTCAGCAGGACCTTGCCGTACCCCTGCGCATGGTCCACGCCGCCCTTGAACGCCTCGTTCGCGTCGGAGATCTGCCGGTTCAGCCGGGCCTCGGCCGCCGACAGGTTCACCGACCCGCCGGCGAGGATGTTCAGCGCGTCGTGCAGCGCACGGGCACGGGTGTCCGCATCAGCTGTGGAGTCCGACAGGCGGCGCATCGCGTCGGAGAACTTCCCGAACGGGCCGACAGAGTCGGCCGCCGACTTCGCACCGGACCCGGTGGCGTCGGCAAGGTCCTTCGCGTCCTTCACGGCCTGGGACATCTCGCCCTTGACTGAGCCGATCGCGTCGGCTGCCTTCGCGTAGGCGAAACCCTGGGTCGTGTAGGTCATGGCGGCGCCACCGTTGGTGACGATCATTTCCCGGCTGGCGTCCGCAGTTTCCTTCAGCCGCTTCTGGAGGGCGTTGAGGCCGCCGTCCTGCCCGAGGTAGGCGTCGGTGAGCTGGCGGGTGTTCACCCCCGCCTTCGACATCACGTCGACCAGGCGGGCTTTCCCGTCGAAGACCTTCGCGTCCATCACGGCCTGAGCTGCCGCGCCGCGCACGCTCTCGGTGATCGCACCGTTGGAGTCGCGCAGGGCCTGCGAGAGGCTGCTGATGCGGGACTGGTGTTCGGCTGCCGCCTGCGCCGCCTTCTGTTGGTGGGAGGCCAGCATCGACAGGCCAACACCAGCGGCGGCAATCGCTACGCCCCACGGCCCGCCGAGCGCACCCATCAGGCCGCGGGCGGCCCCACCGAGACCGACACCGATCGAGCGCGCCAGGCCGGAGGCCGGTCCCTCTGCGGACCGGAACGCGGCCGACATCTGCCCGACGATCGGGATACGGGTCTGGAGGACGGCGAGTGCCTGTCCGATCCGGCCCACGGACTGCCCTTGCGCGGCGGCCAGGCTGGCCTGCACGCGCATCTGGTCGCCCCACGACCGGTAGGCGCCGACGACCGGGCCCGAGACCGTCTGGCCGAGGCTCTGCATCATCGGTGCGACACGGCGGGCCAGCATCATGGCGACGATCGCGGTCTGTACGGGGCCCGGCAGCGCGGAGAACCCGCGCACCAGCCAGCCCACCGCCGCACCGATAGGCACCAGGGCCCCGGACAGGCCGGAGGCGGCAGTGCTCGCCAGGTTGAACGCGGTGACGATGATGTCCAGAGCCGTCGCACCGGCCCCGCTCTCATCGGTGACTTCGGCCAGGGCGTCCGCGACGGGCCGGGCCGCGTCCACTAGGTTGTTGAAGATGTCGACGCCAGCCCGGCCGACGTTGACCAGAACGTTTAGTCCTGCGGCGGCGACATCGAACGCGAGGTCCTTCGCTGGGCCGCCGAGGCTGCTGACGGCATCCCACAGCTCGCCCAGTCCCTTGGCTGCGGCGGCCGACGCGGACGGCTTCGCCAGGGTGTAGAGGTCGTGGAGGTAGTCCAGGGCCCCGGCCACTGCCGGGGTTCCGGCGCTCAGCATCTTCGTGGTGAGGCGGGTGAGCTTCTCCAGGCCGGGTGCGGCCGCCGTATACAGGACCTGCCCGGAGTTCTTCGCCTGACTCTTCAGCTGGTTGAGGGCACCGGCGAGGCCCTTCGTCTGGGAGGCGGCGATCTCACCGGCCGCACCGGTACGGCCGATTGCCGTCCGCATCTGGTCGAAGCTTTCGACGCCCTGATGCGCGAGGGCCATCGCCCCGGCGAGCGCAGGCTTACCGACGACCTTCGACAGGGAGGCTGTGAAGTCCTGCTGACTCAGGCGGTGCTGTGCCTTCTCGAAGCCTTCGACGACGGTTCGCAGGCCCTTGAAGTTGCCCTGCGTGTCCCACGCCTCGATGCCGAGCTCGGCGAGGCCTTCCTTCATCCGCTTCGTCGGCGCGGCCAGGTTCGTGAAGATGCCCCGCAGCGACGTTCCTGCTTTGGAGCCGAGGATGCCCGACCGGGCCAGCATCGCTACGGATGCCGCTGTGTCCTCCAGAGAAATGCCCAGTTGGGCGGCGACCGGGCCCGTGTAGGACATCGCGTAGTAGATGTCCTGGAGGCCACCGGAGGCCGCGTTCGCGCCGGCCGCGAGGACGTCGGCGGCCCGGCCCGCATTGTTCGAGCTCAGCCCGAACTGGTCCATCACGTCCCCGAGATACCGGGCGGCGTCGGCCGCCGAAAGGTTGTCGGCCGCCGCGAGCTGCATCGCAGCCCGCGCGTTCGCGATGGATGAGGTGCTCGTCTGGCCCGCCTTCGCGAGTTCGAGCATGGCGGCCGCGGCCTTGGAAGCCGACGTGCCCGGGATCTTCAGGTCGGCGCCAAGTTCACGGGCCTTGGCGGCCGCCATGACCATCTCCTGGCCGGAGGCGCTCGTGACCGCGCCCCACTTCTGGATGGCGCGCTGGTACTCGTTGCCCTCGCGGGCAATCTCGGCGAGACCGGCGACGAAGCCGCCACCGGCCACCAGGTTCCGCAGGTGGTGCGCTTCTTGCCGGGCGCCGATGAGACCGCGCCGCAGCTGGCGCATCGACGCGTCGCCATCCGAGCCGACCTGACGAAGGGAACGCCGGGCGCCGTCAGCGTCGGTGGAGATCCCGCGCAGGCCCGCCGAGCCGGAGCCGACACGGCCGAGCGTGCGGTGTAGCGAGTCGACATCGCGGCCGAGGGACCGGAGTGCGCCGGAGGCGCCCCGGATGCTGGACAGCAGTTGCGCCGCGTCGGCGCGCATCTGCACGCTGAGCGTGTAGCTCGACACCTGGCCGGTGCCCTTACTCCCCGCGCGCCTACCTCGTGCGCCCCACCGCCCCCAAGCGGTGCGTGCGGGCCGCTAACGGCCCGCACGTCCAACTCAGTCCACCGTAGTGCTCCCCGCCGCACGGTCCCCGGCCTGCGCTTCGACAGCAGCACGGGAGATCAACCCGATCCGTACGCCGTACCCGTCCGGCCCGTCCGGTACCTGCTGCTGTTCCGTGGCGATCAGCTCACAGCCCACGCACCGGACCGTCGTGCTTACGTAGGCGTGCCGGTCTCCGCCCGCTTCCTCATCCCACTCCGCGCCCCGCGTGCCGCACTGCTCGCACACGCTCCGCCGGTACGCCTCGTAGGCGAGCGCCTTCGCCCGGTCGCTCTCCGACCAGCGGCCATCCCCGGCACCGAGGAAGAAGGAGTGCGAGATCCGGTACCGGTCGCACACCTCCAGCTCGGCCCGGAGCTGACCGTCAGCGATCAGCCTTTTCCCAGCTCCGTGACCGTCGACCGGTTGATCTGCTGCGCCTGCCAGGCCGCAGCGAAGAGGGCGTTAGCCTCCGCGATCGGCCAGCTGTCCAGGAGGCCCTGCGCGTCCTCCACGGTCAGGCCCTCCACCACCTGGCCGTCCTCGTCACGCTCGATGTGCGCAGCGGCCACCAGCGCCGGCGGGAAGCTCTCGGGGTTCCAGGCATCCCCGCTCTCCGCCTGGTCCTCCGTCGGAGGGTTCTGCCGGATCAGCCCGTCGAGGACCGGACGCGGCAGCGCCCTGAACACGAGACGATCCGACACCTCGTCGAAAGCGGCCTGCGCCGCGACCAGCTCGGCCTGCGCCGCCTCAAGTTCGGTCTGCTCACCGCCCGTCTCCGCATCAGCCATGCGCAGACGGGCCAGATTCAGCTTCGCCTGGTCGAGACGCTTCTGCGTGGCCGCGTCGTCGCACAACTGGAGGACCTGCTCCGGGAGCTGTCGGGCACGGAGACGAGCGAGCTTGCTGGCCCAGTGGGCATCACGGGCAACAGCAGGCTCGGGCGGGACAGGGGGCGTGGTGGTGCCGGACATCAGGGGAGTCTCCAAGGTGAGGGGGAGGTGCCCGGCCGGGCCTGCGTCGTGCGCACGCCAACAAGGGATGGGCGCAGGGACGCGGCAGGGTCGGCCGGGAGTTCGGGGAAGAGGAGCTACGGCGTCTTCGGGGTGGCAGGCGGCACGGGCGCGTCCTGGAGCGGCTTCTCCGTGATCGAGAACGCGACCGTGAACTTGGCGGCCTCGTTGTCGACGGAGTACTGCGGGGACCGGGAGCCGATCCGCACCGGGAAGACATCCATGGACCGGCTCGCGGGGATGTCGCCCTTGCGGAGGATCACCACCCAGCCGGTGGAGTCCTTCGTCAGGAGCTGCTCAATCTCGTCGGCGACCTTGTCCTCGTAGAACCCGAGGGACGAGTCATCCGCCTGATCAGTGCCGGGGATCTTCGACTCGAACGTCGAGCCCAGGTCCGGGGTCTCGATCGCCTGGTTCGACAGCGACCAGCCGTCGATCGCCGCGATGGCGCCCGTCAGGTCGGTGCCGGCGGTCAGCTCCGCCCGAGTAGGTAGGTTGCCAGTGTCTTTGACGGCCTTAAGCCACAGGATGCGCGTGATGCCGCGCCGCGAATACTTCTGGATCTGCAAGGGTCTGCTGTCCGATTCCGGGACGGCAGCCGCACATTAGGGAGGCCCCGTCCCTCGACGATGTCGGGGAACCGGCCCACCCGTTCATCGGGTTGGGCGTCCGCGAGTGGCCTCCGCGGTAAGGGTGAGACCTGCCGGGGGTCACCGGCTGGCCGTATCTGATCAGCCTACCGGTGTCCGAAAGATGCTCGGATCCGATCCGAGTTGATGGAGCTGGACCGCTAGAATCGCCTTGTGACCGATCACGGCCCTCACGCCGACCAGGGAGTGCCCATCAGGGCCGCTGAGGGCTGTGCTGCTCCGCTCCGGCTTCAGCCGGATTGGGCAGACGCACAACAGCCACCCGTCGTCAGGGCCGCCCTCTGGCTCTCCACGCAACCGGTGCTCGTGGTCAGCGGCCCACCCGGCACAGGTCGGCGCACCAATGCCCTTCGGCTGCTGGCTGCAACGGAACGCAGTAGTGGTGCGGTTGCGGCAGAGCTGACTGACCGCCGGCTTCGTGATCTTCGAGGGCGGGGTTGGACCATTCGTGGTCCGCAGAGCCCGGCAGCCACCGCAACCTCAAGTCGTGCGCTGGACAGTCAGGGCCTAGCGGGCAGCCTGGCACTGCACGAGCATCTACATCAGCACGGATTCGGCGTCGGCCAGGGGCAGCTGGTTCGCACCCTGCGACAGCTGTCGAACGCCGAACTCGCCCGGCTGGGCCGCCGGCTGGCCCGCCTAGGCCGACAGATCCAACGAGCCCTGGACCGGCTTCTGGGGATCGACAACTACGAGTTCGTCTCGCACGCGCCTCCTCACGACAAGTCGCCATGCGGCTTGCTCAGGATGGCTTCTCCCGAGGTTCCGCGCGGGCCGCAACCCGCTCTCCACATCGATGCCCCCACATACCCCTGGGCGCTCGCTGCCTGATCTCCAGATCGGGCGCCGCCGCGCCCGATCCTCGACATGGAGACGCAGTGCAGACCATCACCATGACCCTGTCCGTGGTCACGGAGAACCGCCTTGGAACGACCCTGATCGGGATTGGCGCGCTCATCGTCGGCCCGCCCGTCATGAAGCGTCTGACCGGGCTCATCTGCGAGTTCTGGGGGCCCCGGATCACTCGACTCCGCCGGTTGATCGCCGAGCGGGTCGCCCCGGACGAGACGCCGGCCGCCGCCGAGGAGGTGGACGAGGAGATCGTCCGCCTCCACGACCGGTCCTGACCCACAGGATGCTGGCGGCCCTCCGAACCTGGGGCCTGCCAGCATCATGTCGATGCCGACGTGGCGAGCTTGTACCGCTGGACGTACGTCACGACGTCTCCGCCAGCTGGGTCGGCGCCTTCGTCCACGAGCAGCTCCCGAGCCCACACGTTCAGGCCTGGGGCGGCGACCGGTTGCTCCCAGTCGCCCGCCGGCGTGCGCTGGAGGAAGGCGCGACGTACCCGGTCGGCCAGCCATTCGGCCTGATCGGTGCGGACGCCGACGATCGTCACCTGAAAGGCGGGGTACGCGTCCTCGGAGGCATCAGTGAACGGCGAGCCGTCCACCAGGCCGCCCAGGGGGTAGAGCACGCTGTACGGCAGCGGCGCCGGTCGGCCGTCCACCAGCGGGAGCCCCCCGACCCCGCAGGGCCTGCCGGTTGCCGTGCTCAGCATGGTGCGCACGGCGGCCGTGAGCGGAGCCCTGTCGATCACTCGGAGCCTCCCGTGAAGTGGGAGGCTGCGGGCCCCTCGATGGACAGCACGCCGTACCGGCACATGCCGAGCCCGTCCCATTCCGTGACGCCGGGCGTCGTGATGATCGAGAGGGTGCGTTCGCCGTCCGCGTCCAGGAGCTCGGCGACGACCACGGCCCGGGACAGCATGCCGCGTTCGTGCCCACCCAGGACGTCGGTCAGGGCCTCCTCGATGTCAGCGGCGAGATCGGTCACAGGGCACGCTCCACCGCAGTACCGAGGATCCGAGCGACGACCGGCCCGGAGGCCTCTACGGCGGGCCCGACGTGAGAGAACGGGGGCTGCGCGTACCGGCGGCCGAGGCTGTCCGTCCCGACGAACCCGTACTCCAGCCTCCGGGCCTGCGGCGCGTTCGAGCCGATCTGCGCGACGAACACCGGCCCTGCTGCTGTGACCTCGGACTGCCACGAAGCCCGGTACTTGCCGGTGATCACCCGCGGGCCCGGCCGGCCGGACGCCCGCTGCCGGATCGATGCCACCAGCAGAGCCGCGCTGACCCGGGCCGCAGCCTCCGACTCCGAGCGCAGGGTGAGCCCTTTCTGATCGAAGAGGGCTGCGAGCGCCGCCGGATGGTTGAACGATCCCTTCCCCCGGCTCACTGGGCACCCCGGTCACGCTGCTCCAGCCACACGGTCCGCAGAACCGGGAACGACGACACCTCGCCCAGCGTGGTCACCTCGTACGTACGACCCTCGGCCTGCCGGTCACGGGCCACAACCACCAACACCACATCGTGGTCCTCCAGCTCCGGCGCCGACAGTGGCAGCAGCAGCTTGTACCCGGCCCGGATCTCCTTCACCCACGCCCCGTCCCGGCCCCGACTGCGGATCTTCTCCTGCTGCGGATACAGCCCGGCGTTCCCGTCGTAGACCACCAGCGGCGGCCCGTCGATCAGCTGGCCGGTCTTCGGGTCGAGGACCTGCTCACCGACATCACGCGTCACCTTCACCGTGTCCGGCATCAGATGCCGCTCCGCGAAGCGCGCAATCCCAGTTTGATCAAGCACGATGGGCCCACTCCCTCAGCTGCGCCAGCACTCCGCGGGTCAGCTCACCAGGCCGGCCATCAAGGTCATCGCGATTCAGCACGGCCTCGTCGAGCTTCTGCGAGTCCACGGCATTGAGGAAGCCGATCACGACATGCCTCAGATCGGACGGCTCGGCCATCACCTCCGCCAGCCCGTCGAAGGCCATCCCCTCCCAGCCCGGAGTCAGATACAGCGTGACCTCGGGACCTTCGTCCACGGTCTGCGTGATCCGGTAGGCCTCCACAGTCGAGGCCACGTCATGCCCGTCGATCTCGATCACGGCGGGCTCGCCCGGAGAGGCAGAAATTCGGACACGTTGCGCCTGATCCACATCGCTCATATTCAGCACAGTAAGTGCGCAGACGTCAGGGTCGCGAGCGACGAAAGAGGTAGGGACCGGCAGCCCACTGAGTGGCGTCCTACGCTGCCCAGACACGTGAACGTGATCATGAATCGGAATGGCGAGCTACCTGTAAGTGATCACCGCCCACGCAGCTTGAGGTGACGTATTCGCGCTGGTGAACCGCCATGCCGAAACAGCTCCCTCAGCATCTCGGCAGGCGAAATTCTCGCACGCCAGTTGGAAACCTGGAGTTAGGGTCGGCGCTCCGAACAAGCAATGAACGTGGAGGAACTCTGTGAAGCAACACGGCGCAAGGCGCATCGCGTTACGCCTTGCAACCGCTGCCATCGTGCTCCTGGTCGGCTCAACGAGTGTGGCGTCAGCACAAACGCCAGAAGCAAACGAGCGCCCCGCAACGGCAGGCACGGCGCGCCCCGTACCAGAGCCGGTAAGTCTGGGTAACGAGCCCGTCGGCAAGCCAGAGGCCCAGCCTCTGGCGGCTCCCGACGGCGCGAAGTGCTCAGAGCCGAACGCAAGCGGTGCCAGCACCTGCATCGAGGTGAAGCCGGGCACTCCGGTACCTGCGAGTGCGCTCAACCGCGGCCCCACGGCTCTGTCGGCGATCACACCCCCGCAGTGGTGCGACAAGGCCAAGAATCGCGTGTATGGCACGCGCACTCAGGCGTGCATATGGACAACCGTCACATACACCACCCAGCGCATCGTCAACGGCCAGAGGACGACCACGGGTCAGGCCAACTTGATCGTCATGCAGTACAACTACACATCCACCGGTCTCGGCAGGTACGCCCACCAGATCGAAACGTCCATGTACAGCGGTTGGGGAGACGCCCCGAAGGCCGCGATCGA
The DNA here is from genome assembly GCF_026627445.1 of Streptomyces sp. H27-H1. Taxonomy (GTDB): domain Bacteria; phylum Actinomycetota; class Actinomycetes; order Streptomycetales; family Streptomycetaceae; genus Streptomyces. The sequence goes on along the minus strand of NZ_JAPNLJ010000025.1, from coordinate 70,845 downwards.
TGGCCAGGCCACCCTGACTGGTTCCTGCAGCCGCGAGAGCGCAACTTTCCCGAGGAAGAAGCTTTCTCCTGCCAACTCGTGGCAGCAAGGCGAGTCGTTCTGGGACACCACCGCCACGGCTTCAGGCGCCATCGGCAAGTGCCGAACCACCTGGTACCTCACCTTCACCAACGCTCCCTATAGCGCCGCCGTCACCAGCGTCTCCATGAACGAGGTCCGGTGCGACAACGCAACAGCCGGGCGCCCCGGCGCCGGCTGCGTGGTGCCCTGGTATGCCTCCGAGCTGGTATACCTGCGCGCCAACACCCCTGCACTCGCAGCCCATGTCACCAAGGCCCAAGCTTCCGGACTCCCCGGAGCGACCTTCGCCAACCCGCTCACCCGGACGGAGAACGCCACGATCATCGCCAGCAACCGGACAAAGGCCTGCGGCCGTGCCCCGAGCATCCCGGGAAAGTCATGCGATGAATACCCCATCGCGACTTCTCACCAGGGCCTCAATGTCGGAGGTACCCGCCGCACCCAGACCGGCTGTGGCTTCACAGGCGTCCCCACGGGCACAGGTCCGAGCGGGGTCAGCGTCTGCATGATCGCCGTGGCCGACAACAACTCACAGGGCGGAACGAACACCCAGTTCTTCCGCCGCGAGCGGGTCCTGGAGAACGACCCCTTCCGCGTCGCAGTCAGGTAAGGACACCAGCCCGCACGAGGCTGCGGCGGCGCGACGCCGCAGCCCCACTGGCAGACGAGTCCTCAAGTACCGTGCTCCACATCGGTATCCGAGTGCCGCCGCGGAGCGAGGAGTAACACATGACCGTCTCAGCCCGGATCTTCGTCAACGAAGGCACCTTCGGCATTCTCGACGCCGGTGAAGTACCCATCGAAACAGCTGACTGGTCCCAAAGCCTGCTAGTGCCCATGGCGCAAGGGGCCATTGTCCTGACCGGCATCAACACGGGACACGTCACCGTCCAAGTAGACGCGATCCCCCAGCAAGGTGACGTCGACAACGGCGGCTGGGAAGAAAACGCCCGCGCTCGCCTTTGGGCACCGACGGGCGGCCTTCGCGTCGAATCGCTCGTCCACGGAGCCCACGAAAGCCTTTCGCTCCTGAGTGAGGCAGGACCTGGCTGGTACGAGGTTGAGATCAAAGCACGCGGTCGCCATTTCGAACCCGATGGCACGAACCTCGAATCAGCCGAGGCCTACCTGATCTCCGCGTGGCCGTCATCCGACACGCTACCGCCGTCCAACACCGCATCACCCTCCCTGCAAGCAGACGACACAGAGGCGGACGACCAGCAACAACGTCTGCTCCGCGGAGGAGCAGCGATGTAGACCGTCCCGTTCGCTGCCGTAGCGTGAGCCACGTCCATTAATCAAAGCTGGCTGCTGTGCTTATCGGACCCGAGTGTCCCGCCCCTCTTCGGGGGCGGGACACCGCCGTTTTCACCCCGGAGGGCCGTGGACGCCCTGTCCGTTTCCTCTTCTGCCCGTTACGCCGTCCCGGCGGACCGGACCGCCGTGGTCCGTCAGCGACGGGGGCGCGCGACGAGCGGGACGCTCAGGATCATTTCCGGCGCCCCCACAGGTCCGTCGTCGGGTGCGGTCTGTGAGCTGAGCTGGCCAAGGCGCCGCTCCAGTGCGGCCACGTTCGAGGCGTGATCGATGGTCGCGACGCCGTTCACGGTTACCCGCAGAGGCTCAGCGAGCAGCGTGGCGATCCGCTCGTGAAGCATCTCGTCGGCAACGGCACGCGCTGATCCGAGTCGCTCGTACCGTTGGGCCAGATCGACCGGATCTGCGTCGGGGCCGAGCTGGGCCGCCAGCCAGTGAAGGACATCGGTGTGCACGAAGCTCCTGTTCGGTACGTAGGAGGCGGGGAGGAGCGGTGTGCTCCTCCCCGCCGGGGCGGTCAGGCTGAGGGCGTGCCCTTACGGGCGGGCTTCGCCTTCGGTGGCTCGTCGTTCTCCCAACAGTTGGGGTTGGTGATCTGCTCGGCGATCTCCGGGTCCGTGACCTCCGTGCCGGCGGTCAGCACGAGCGGTACGCGCTGCATCGGGTCAACGACGTGCACGGTCGCGGTCAGGACCCCGAGGGCATGGACGGCCGCGCTCACAGGACAGTCGCAGTGATGTGGCAGTCCGGGGCGGCCAGCACCGGCATGGCGACGGCAGCGCCCTTCGTCCAGATCTGCACGGGGTCGTCCTGAGCACCGCGGGTGATGATGATGCCCGGGGCCTCCTCCCGTTCGATCTGCGCGCCAGTGCCGCGGGACAGGGCCAGGGACTCGGCGGTGGTGCCGTACTGGGTCTGTCCCCACTTGGCGCGATCCGGCGGAAGCAGAATCCACTTGTCCTCGGGCAGTACGCGCTTAGACACGTCGTCCTGCCAGACCTGCGCCTTGTAGAGGGTGATCGGCGGCAGCCCGTACGTACCGCGCACGCTGTTGACCTGCTCGGGGGTCAGGACCGACGTGGGCGTCTGGGCGCCGGTCGGGGTGCCGTGGTAGGCGGCCCGATAGGAGCCGTTCCCCGCGAGGTGCGACCACGCCCTTCGGGAGGTGAGGACCATCTCCGGGGCCGGGGCGCCGATCGAGTCCAGGTAGTCGATCCAGCGCAGCTCGTCCGCGAGCGGGTCGGAGGTCGGATCGGACCACGGCTTCGGGGCGGTCGGCATGTTCGCCGCCGGGACGCCATAGTCGACTTCGACGGTCAGCCCGTTCTCGCCGGCGAGGGAGAACTTGCCGTCGAGGAGCACGTCACCGGCGGCCAGCTCCAGGCGCGAGCGGATCGCTTCGACGTGCCGTTCGACGTCGTCATAGAGCAGCTCAACAAGCCGGTCCTCGTCGGCGCCGCGCGCAGCGTCGAGCAGGAGCTGTTCCATCTCGCCCACCAGGAGCTTCTGGCCGAGCGCGGGCAGGGTGCCCTCGGTCTGCGTGGCCTCGGCCTGGCGCTTCGCGAAGGGGACGCTCGTGTCGTACGCACGGTAGGAGGCAGTGTTGACGCGCCGCTTCGAGTTCCGGATCCGCCACTTCACGTCCTGGACCTGCGTCTCCGTGAACACGGTCTGCGTCAGGAGGAAGTCACCCGGGTTGGGGATCGAGCGTGCGTACACGGTGAGGTCCGCGACGGACACGCCCTTGAGGAGGTCGGAGATGCTCATCAGCTCACCGCCAGGAAGCGGATCTGCGCGCCCGCCGGGTTCGCGGCGATCTTCGACGGATCGATGCCGCCGGGGATCTTCGCCGTCTTCACCGTGCCGTGCCAGAACAGCGCAGCCGGGACCTTCACGGTGCCCGGGGTGAACGCGGCCTCCGCGTAGACGAGGCCGGCGAGGACCTGGCGGCCGTCGGTGGCCGCCGGGTCGTAGGCGCCGTACAGGCCGGAGGCGGTGATCCGGCCGACGGGCACACCGGAGCGCACGAAGCCGTGTGGGGCGGTCGCGGTCGGCTCGGAGTAGTGGGTGCTCTTGGTGAGCTTGGCCAGGTCGATGGTGATCGTCTCGGTGGAGTCGGTGCCGTGGCGGGAGGCGAGCCAGTCCCGGTCAGCGGTCACGGTCACAGAGGTCGTGTACGGCTGTATCAAGCCGCTGTCTCCTGTAGTGCTGGAGGCGACACGCACTCACCGGAGTTGGTGGAGCGGTCCACGAGGAGAGAGCGGGGCGTGGTCCCCGCGGCGTGCAGCTGGCGATGCGTGCGGCTAGGTGGCCGGGGGAAGGATGCCGCGCCGCCGTGCCATCGCGAGTCCGGCAGAACCGGGCTTGCTGGTCTGGTTGCCCGGGCGGGGCGGAGGGACGGACGCGGGTGCTCCGCCGGGCGCCGGCGGGATCGCTCCGGGGGTCTTCGGGACCGTGGTGAACAGTTCGGGGCGCCGGTCGCGGAGATCGCTTGCGGCCTGGGCCACGGTGGTGTCGTCCGCGTCGTCCGGGACGCGGAGCAGGGCCACGGCGTCGTTGAGGTCCTCGCCTGTCGCACCGAGTCCCGCGAGGGCGGCACGACGTGCGGCGTCCCGCTCACGGCTGCTCGCCGCCGCTTCACGCTGGACGGTTGCGGCCTCGCGGGCGTCGAGCTCCTGCTCACGACGCTGGGCTTCGGTGAGCTGCGCCTGTTCAGCCTCGCGCTGCGTGGTGACGAACTGCTCCAGCTCGCTGGCCGAGGTGAAGCCCAGCTTCTCGACGAGTGCGCGGGCCCCGGAACGCTGCCCCTGGTCCTTCTCGCGGGCCATCAGCTGCTGAAGCTGCTGCTGGTCGAAAGAGACCCTCACTGGAGCGTTGGACGGATCTTCGGACGAGGCGCCCAGGATCGGGAAGATGGGGCGGCCGTCGCGGCGGTAGCCGAGGACGGCACCGGGAGTGGGCAGGGTGCGGGACATCAGGACGTGCAGCTCCTCGACGTCCCCGCGCCGTCACCGAGTCTACGTAAGCCAGCGTGACGCCCCTCGGCCTTCCGATCCCCTCACCTGGCATGATCAACACGACTATCCAGGTGGGGGCATCTTGGAAGAGATTGACGGCGTATCGCTGGAGAAAGCGACGGCGGTTGACTGGCGGCCGAAGAAGACACGGTTGGCTGCCGGTGCGGTAGCTGTCCTCATGGTGGGTGGCGGCCTGTGGCTGTGGCAGCCGTGGGTGGACCGCACACCGTTCACCGCGTATACGGCCGCCCTCCAAGAGGCCGAGTACACAGTCCCCGGGTCCTCACCCGGGTCCCTGCGTACGGGCGGCTGCATCCCAGGAGGAGCGTGTCATCTACGACGAGGACGGTAGGCGGCTTGCCGCCGGGCGGGACCCGAAGGAAGGCCAAGTACTGGGGCCTGAGTTCGGTGAATTCGCAGGCGACTGCCTGTTCATCTCCCACATCGACAACGTCCCCGGCGGGAAGGGCACCTATCTGACGCAGTGGGGCGGAGGCGCCAGGCAGGAGGTCTCTGAAGAGGACATGCGCGAGTCGGCAGAGGCCCAGAGGGAGCGGTTCAAGACGAAGCGGAAGTCGGACTTCAAGCTCCCTCCGGAGAGGTAGCGTCTTCCTCCTCACCCGGTTCGGCGGAACGGATCCCGGCCGGTGCTGTCTCCACTCGCCTCACTGTGATCCGTTGTACCTCTTCACGGGCGTCCTCGATCGGGTAGCCGGCATCCTGCAACATCCGTACGCCGGTCTCCAGACTCAGGACATCGGCTCCGACACCGCGCACCACTTCGTCCAGGACGGCACTGCGGTCCGTAGGCGTGTGCGGCCCGAAGGCCAGTCGTACCGGAAGGTTTTCACCCGCGGGCCAGCCTTCCGCCTGCCCGGCCTGGTGGAGCCGCTGCACCATCTTGAACAGCAGCCCGTACTTGTGCGCGCGGGCCAGGCGCATGGAGTCGACGAGGGAGTCCAGCGGGCCCAGGGACAGCTGGAGGGCATACCCGCTGGGGACGTCAGAAGGGTTAACGGTGCCCAGGCTCACCGCGGGGAGACGGGCGTTGACGGCTGCCCTCTCCCGGATTTCCTCCACGCGGGCGCGGAGCTCTGCCAGCTGCCCGGAGGTGTCCAGGACGTCCATGCGCCCGCCGTCGGCCAGCTGGAAGATGGTGCCCGGCTCGACCGACAGCGGCTTGGGCCTGCCGGTGACGCGGTCCACCTCGGCGCGGGCGCCGGCCAGGCCGATGATCGGGGCACCGGTCGTAGCCGAGGCGCGCGCCGAGTCGGTGTCCGTCTCCGCGAGCTCGTCCAGCACCTGCATGACGGGGGCCAGCGACGACTGCCCGAAGTGCTCGCCATCGGCCACGGAGTTGCTGATATGGATGATCGGCAGGAAGTCCAGGCGCAGGTCGAGGCGGTGCAGGACCTCCCCGTCCGAACGGGTCCGGAACCGGGCCTTGTCCGTGGGCAGGTCATCGAGGCTCTGGCCGTGGCGCAGGTCATCGAGGGCCCACTCCGCGTCCGTGAGATAGCAGGTCGTGCTGGAGGGCCGGTCCGCCCACGGGTAGGTCCGCTCGATAACCCCGCCGTCCGCGAGGAGCACGTCGCCGGTCTCCAGCAGCCACCCGCCAGTGCCATCAGCCACCAGGTCCCGGCCTGTACGTCCCGCGTCCGGCGTCGTGCTGCGCGTCGCCGCTGTGATCGGGCCCAGCTCGTAGGTGATGCGCCGGATCCGCGCTTTGATTCCGCGCTCGGCGTCCTCGGGTATCTCCCAGGCCAGATGGACCCGCCGCGGGTAGTCGCCCGGATCCGCGTCCTCATCCAGCACGGGGAAGTAGAAGCCGGGGTCGAAGGTCCGCAGCCGCACCCTGCCCTTGTCCGGATCCCAGGCCAGCAGGTACACCGCATCGCCGAGCAGCACCGCCTTCCGCTCGGCGGCCTGCATCCGCAGCGGCAGCAGCTCCTTCTCCGCCCAGCCCCGCAACAGCTGCTGTACGGCGGCCGCCGCCTGCGCCTGCGGGTCGAGCTCCTCCGCCCCGGCATGCTCGGCGCCCGCCACAACGATCTGCTGAGACTTGCCCAGCAGGTGCGCGAGCGCGGTGTCCACGAACACGGCGGCGTCACCAAACTCGCGACGCTCGGCGCCCGCGTTGTTGCCAGTGAGGACGGCCAGCTCCCCGGCCTGATTCGCGTCGTACGCGGCAAGAATCTTGTACGCCGCCAGCCGGCGGAGAGCCTCACGAGGAACCCATGTCGCCTGCATCTGGGGCGCAAGAGACCGATGAGGCTGCCCGCCACCGGCCGTCATCATCGGCTTGTAGTTCAGCCACGACCAGGCGTCGGACACGAAAGTGCGCAGGCCCAAGAGAAGATCACCCTCGACAGCCCCGCGCCGCCTTCAGCGTAGGGGAGCGAACCGCGCGCACCCGTTTTCGCTCACCTCGCCCCGAGGCCTGCTGCGCGACGGCGGCCCGGGACGAGGGGCGGTGCGCCGCAGCCGCCGTGTCCGGGTGGCTGGGCCCGACCACTCCACACCACTGCCCTCGTGACGGCTTGCGCCACACCGCCCTCAGTTCGGGCGGCCGCCCCTTTGGCTCTGTTCACCAGAAAGCCTGTAAGGCAGGCTTCCGGTCGGGCGCCTGCCGGAGCATCGGGCGTAGTCAGGCCGCAGCGGTTACACGAGCCGCATTCCGATTGCCCACACCTTGATCAAGTTCTTTGAAAATTCCACGTGATCCTTCATGGAGGCACGCGCACCGTAGCTCGACGGATTCGGTGTTTTTCCCTCATTCATGATCGGTACGAGTTCCCAGAGCATGTTGCCGGGTTCCGAGGGCGGAGTCTCGGCGCCGAGGCCAGTCAGGACATATGTGTTACGCAGCGCCGGCGGCGGGGGTGAAAGTGGGAGAAAGGCCTCGATTGTGACCTGTTGGCCAGCTCCGCTCCAGTCGGTTGTCGACCGGACGTCCACATTGAAAGTCTTTGGGATGGGAGGCATTCCCTGCATGACCGTGATTAGCTTCTTGATGCTGATAGCGAAAGACGTGATGGTGGCTTTTGAAGGTGTAACGTGATCTTTAGATCGGGCTGTCCACTGCTGGGCGAAGTCCGGAAAGGATCCGGTGGCGAGGTTGCCAGGATCATTTGAGTCCATGTTCACGCGGAACCCGCCGCTGATCAGTGTGAAGCCCCTGTCCACAGGAACAGGCGCCCACCAAATGGGATGCGACACCTTAGAGGGGCTTGTCTCCTCCGCGAAATTCAGAAGGTTGAGAATCTCCTGAAATCCCATGCCGCTGATGGACAGTCCGATGGCATAGCAGGTAAGTACATGCTTATCCTCGATCAGGTGATCTTTTGAAGAGGCCAGCCATGCCTTGCGGTCCTCTCGTGGAAAGGATGCGGTGAGCAAAGCACCGGGGCTACCTGATCCGCTTGCCCCACCCCCGATGACGACCATGTCGTCGTCAACTTCGCACTCCACCTCGGTGTGCTTCGATGCGGGCGTTGTTGCGCGGTCACGGAAGACGCTAACGGTCAGAAGCCCTGACGAGTCGTTCATGCTGAAGATTTTCGTAGCCACGAGATACCCTTTCACTGACAGGGAAGGTCACTGCCTCCCAGCCTCCGGCGAGTGAGGCATGGTTCGGCCTACCTATTCCCCATGGTGCGACGCTCTTATATAGGCCAAGTGGGTATTTATGGAGATGATTTGGATTTGACGGCACACTCGCATCAGATCAGAGGCTGTGATCCTGGCAAGTGGCAAGTGGCAAGTGGCAAGTGGCAAGTGGCAAGTGGCACGCGCAGGCGCGGGACGCGCCTCCAGTCTTCGTGGCTGGTCACCCAGCAGGCAGTGAGCCTTTTCCAACCTCACGTTGATGCGTGGTGATGGTGCAGGACGAGGACGGCTTTCACCATCACCACGCATCAACGTGAGGTTGGAACAAGCTTATGAACAAAGCCACCCTTCTGTCCGATCGCAACGAACTCAGTTGCGAGGCGACCTGTCTCAACGAAGACAGTCGCCCCAGGTCAACGACGCGAGAGCGGCGGGTCGCACGGAGGACAACCGTCTCAACGCAGTTGGTCCGCCCTCGCCAGGAGACCGCTGACGACTTGGTTCGTTGAGAACGGTCACCTTCGATGCCCGTTCATCGGCGTCCGGTGAGCCTCCCGTCTTGGTACCCGGACGAAGCGGAGCCGCTGCGCTGCGGGTCGGCGAGCTCGGTCATCGCATGTACAGCGGCGTCCATTCGGTCCGGGGAGTCCATGCCCGCAACCCAGGTCACCATCTGCTGCTCCAGCTGCGGCCACTGCCCGACGTGATGGACGCGGCCCTGCTCGTACAGCTGGGCGATGGGCTCGGCTCTCAACCTCTTGCCGTGCTTCGCCGTGACCGGGAGCACGGCGGGCATCAGCATGTTCTCCGTGCGCTGCTCGCGCTGAAGTTCCTGCCACGCCTGAAGCAGAACCTGCTTCGACATGTCACCGCCGTAGTTGGCCTCCACGACGATCGCGTCCGCCCGAAGCTCGATCGCGAGCAGGCACGCCTCTCGTCCCCAGGCGTCGGCTCCACGGTTCCCGGATCGGTCGTCCAGGAGGTACATGTGGCCCTCGGCGTCGCGGGCCGCCGCGACGATGCCGGTCTCGTCGCCTACAGCGGACTCACCGCCTGCCGGGTCGACCGCCACGACGATTCGGCTGAGGTCGATGCCGCGCAGCTGGGCGGCGCTGATCCGGGTGCCGGTGATCCATGCCCAGTCCCAGACTCCGCCGTCCTGCGGCCGGGGTTGCTGCTGGTAGAGGCTCCACCAGACGCGTTCACCGACCGAGCGGCGGATCTCCGCGAGCGCGGCTTCGTTGTACCGCTCCGGCCAGAGCGGGCCGCCGACCCGGCGCCCGAGGGCGTCGTCTTCGGACAGGGCGAGCGCGGGCAGGTCGATGACGGTCCAGCGGCTGCCCTCGTCGGCGAGGACGCGTCCGGCGAGGTCGTCCTCGTCCCAGCGGGTCTGGATGAGGATGACGGAGCCGCCCGGCTCGATACGGGTCAGGAGGACGGCCTGCCACCACTCCCACAACCGGCGGCGCATGGTGGGGGAGGAGGCCTCCGCGGCATCCTTGATCGGGTCGTCCACCACCGCCAGGTGGGCGCCCTTACCGGTCAGGCCACCGCCGACGCCAGCCATGACGGCGCCGCCCTCGGTCCCCAGCAGGTCGAAGCGGTTCGCCGCCGAGGAGCCCGGCCGCAGCGAGATGCCGATCTGCGGCCCGTAGGTGAGGATCGCGTCGCGGATCCACCGGCCGTGGTCGTCGGCCAGGTCGGAGGAGTAGGAGGCGATCATCACCCGGTGCTCCGGGCGCCGCCGCAGGTACCACAGCGGCGCCCACCGGGCGGCCCTTCGGCTCTTGCCGTGCCGGGGCGGCATGGTGAGCAGCAGCTTCGTCGGGACGCCGGCCGCGACCCGCTCGAAGGCAGCGTCGATCAGCCCCAGGTGCGGGGCCTGCATCTCCCGCCCTTCGGTGAGGACGGAAGCCATCGCCCCCGGGGAGCGATCCATCGCCATGTTCCGCTCGATACGAGCGAGCTGGGCACGGAGCTGTGGTGTGGAGGCGGCGGCTATCTCACGGCGGCGCGGCGCGGGAAGCGACCGGTACAGCTGGAGGACCGCAGCCTCATCAGCCCTGGCCACCCTCGCCCGGGTCGCCGGCCAGAGCAATCAGCCGCTGAAGTTCTTCCAGGCCTGTGGCCTCTACCTGCACTGCGCCGCCGTCCGGGCCGGACACTTCGGTGCGGACCGGCCGGTTGAGGCCCAGAAGGTGGCTGCTGCGCTCGATGATTCGCACGGCGCGGTCGACGGCCTGGAGGTCACCGTTGCGGATCGCGGACCGGTAGACGCCGAAGAACAGCCGCTCCAGCCGCTCCACCATCAGCTTGCGCAGCTCGTCCGCGCTGTCGTCCAGTACGGTGCTGCGCTCGGCCAGTGCCTTGGAGACGTCCTTGCACGCGAGCTCGATCAGCCGGGAGTCAGTAGGGGGCTCGTCGCCCCGCTTGTACGTGTCGATGCCGTACCCCTGCGGGTAGGCGACGCCATCGCTGTTGATCGACGGATCGGCGGCGAGCTTCCGCCCGATGGTCAGCCAGTCGACACCAGCGAGCTTCAAATCGATCGCGTCGGCTCGGCGTTGGGTGATTGCAGCACGCACGGCCCGGGTGGGGCGGCCCATGAACACAACTCCTGGGCCCCGCGCCACCCTCCCATGATCCTGTAGCGAAGGGTGCCGCCCGGCGGCGTGGCCCGGCCCGCCCCGCGGCCAGGTGCTTTGGTGGACGCAGGGCCGGGCTGGGGAGGGTTAGCTCTGGGCCAGGGTCCACTTCGTGAGGCGGTCCACGATGTCGAGGAGAGAGCGGCGCGGTCCGTCCGCGATGAAGGCGAACACGAAGAAGGAGGGGATGAGGGCGATCACGACGAACAGGGCCGGGATGATGCGCACGACGATCGTCAGGAAGTCGACGACGGCGCGAAGCGTCTTGGCCTGGGCGAGTACGTCAACAAGGCGGTCGAACAAGGTGTCTCCTCAGTGCGAGTCGGGGCGAGCAACCTGGCTTCCGTCCTGAGGGCATAGATCTCCCTCAGTTCGGGGTTCCGCCGTCTCCGGCAGAACGTCCAAGTCGACAACCGCTCCGCTGACTCGAACTGCGTGAGTCAGCGGCGGAGTAGGTCTCGCCGCACCTGTCCCGCCCTTTCTGGCCTCGAAGGCCCTTCGACCCGTTCCTCACCAGGCATACGCCTGGCGGCCCAGAAATGCTAGCGGGCCGCCAGGCTGCTACACAAGAGGTTGATCAAGCCACTGGCTGAACAATGCTCGTTAGATCACTGGAAGGTGAGTTGTTCAGAGTCGCCCCCCGACTCCTGCCGGTGCGGCTTCTCTGGAGCGTCAGGGGCCTCCCTGTGTTGCCGAAGCCACCAGCCGAATTGCCAATTCCGGCACGTCCTATAGAGCCGCGCCTGCCGCATAGGAGCCTTGGCAGGGATGGAGTGCTCACCCCAGCCGGTAATGGGCCGGGCGTTGGTCAGTCGTACGCCGAGCCCAGGCACTAGCGCGTCCCCCTCCCACGTCTCGCCAGGTGCGTGCTCGAAGGCCAAGTGGGCGTTGCGGCTCCACTGCCAAGGGATGGGCAGTGCGCACAAGTACCAGGCAACCGGCGGCGAATCCGCCGGCAGCAGCAGGGTTTGCTGCTTCAGCCGGCGGTCCACCTTCGGCCGGTCGCACTCGGCGAACGTCTTCAGGCAGTGCTGTGTGAGATCGATCTGACGTATCCCGGCCAGCCACATGATGCCGTACTTGTCGCGCGAATCTATTTCTACGCGAACCCTTTTGGAGTCCGCCCCCGATTCCATTTACTACCCCTCCAATTAACTATTCCTACCCTTGATCAATTCTATCAAAATTTCCACGATTCCTTCATGTTTGTCATGCCGAAAGCCGTTAGGGTAAGGCATGTTGAATTCATTCCGGAAAGCCTCTTCGTATTCCTCGATGGGGAAGGGGCGCGGCTTGCGGCAAACGGCCTTGACCGTCGCCCGCGTGGCGTCACTCAGCTCCACTTCCTCGAAGTAGCGGGACAGGAGCCCACGCAGCGACTCCGGGGTGTGATATCGGATCCGCTGCCACTTCCCGCGTACGAACCGCATGTCCACGTTCTCGCTGTCCAGGAACGCCAGGCGGGTGGAGTCACGGCTGATGGAGTGCCCGGAGTTCTCGTACGCCATCTCGCGCTCCAGGTTCCGGGTGCCGATGCACACCTGCCCGTCGGCTGCGCAGAGCGCGTTCACAGTGAGCAGCACCCAGTGCTGGTATTCGAGGGAGGTGGTCGCGTTGATCACCGAGTCCAGGATGACGACCTCGTACAACCCGCGCTCTCGAAGTTCCCGTTCAATCCCGCGGATCATGGACACGATCCCGCGGACGTCGAGGCTGTATTTGCCCTTGAGCGTCCGGTACGGCTCGTAGTCCTGGACCTGGTAGCCCTGTGCGCGCAGGTGCTTCGCGTAGTCGCCGTGTCCGGCCCCGAAGTCCACGACCCTGTGCGAGGTCGTGAGCCACGGCAGGACCAGCCGCTCCCACACCTCGGACTTGTAGCGGACCTTGTCCGCCTTCGCCTTCGAGGAGTGCTCACGGAGCCGGTTCGGCTGGACGATGTGCTGGTTCCAGACGGGGGCTTGATCCTCCAGCCCGGTCCAGTCGTAGACGCCGTACTCGCCGGTCAGGTCTTCCACGAGCTGGCCGGCGTCGAAGGAGGCGACGGTCCAGGCAAGGATGTCGAACCGCTGTGCCTTCGCGACGGCCGCGTACTCGGCGTTCAGGACGACACGGCCTTGGTCGTCGATGACGACAGACCCCCACGGGCCGTGAGCTGCGGTCATGAAGCCGATGGCCTGCTGGAACGGCAGGTTGCGTGAGGCGATGACCTCGATGCTCTGCCACGGAATCCAGCACCATTGGCCGATCGGCCCGGCCTCCGCGTAGACGACGCTGCTGTCGGTCTCGACCCGGTTGTGTAGGAGGTTGAACTTGATCTCGTCCTGGAGGCGGACCTTCTGGGGAAGGATCATCGCGGGCACGGTGGTCTGCCCGATCGCCTTCAGGCCCTTGGTTCTCTGGTGACCGGCGACCAGAGTCCCGTCCGCGTTGAGGATGACGGGCTTCACCACGCCGTGGCGGCGCAGTGATCCCTGGAGGCGCACGAACGAACTCTCCGAGAGCCGCCGCGGGTTGTAGTCGGCCGGGCGGAGCTTATCCAGTGGGTAGGCGGGATCGAACCGTACGTCGAGGGGGTTCACGCCGTGGCCTCCTCGGAGGCGTGGTGTTCCTCGTTGAGGACGTGCCAGCCGAAGCCGAGGTCGGTGTCCTGCTCGTCCACGTACCGCTTGTAGATCGCGTTGAGGAACTCCACTTCGTCCTGTGTGATCCGTACGCGGGTGGATGACCACTGGAGGTAGCCCCATTGGAGGTAGTCCACCGTGGCGGCGGCCCCCGTGCCGGCGCCGTCGCTCGGCAGCTCGATCGGCGCGGGAAGCGAGGTGTCGTCCAGGAGATCGTCCAGCTGCTCCTGGTCGTAGCCGGTCCCCTCCAGGTCCGGGAGGTTGGTGAGGATGTCCGCGAGGAGGGCGGTGTCGTACCCGGCCAGGTCGCTGGTCCGGTTGTCGACGATGACGATCTTCGCGGCCGTGGCTTCATCCACGTCCAGCCAGGTGACCGCGATCTCGTCCCAGCCGAGTTTCCGGGCGGCCTTCGCCGTGTGGTTGCCCGCGAGGATCTCGTTGGGGCGTCCGGTATGCGTGCCGCGGTTGACGACGATCGGCTTGTACTGCCCGTGGGTGGCCAACGACTCCGCGATGGCGTCGAGATCGCCAGTGCGCGGATTGCGGTGGTACGGCGCCAAGTCGGCGAGCGAGACGGTCAGGTCCGCGAGCGAGGTGGGGATGCGAGGTGAGGCAGTGGACACGAGGGCTCCAGCCCCCGCGCCCTTCTACGAGCGTAGGTGATCCGAGGTGGCGCCTCTGGTCTTGGTGCTGCCGGTCAGGCTGGTGATCCGGTCAGTACCAGGGCGCCCTCATGGGTTCTGCGGGTGCCCTTGAGCGCGAGCTGTGGTGAGGAGTACAGCAGTTGTCCCTTGATGTAGAGGTTGTACTGGTACTCCTTGCTCCACTCCAGCTGTCGCCGCTGCTGAGGATCGGCGTCAGGAAGGGTCAGTTCGACGAACCCGCGACCGTTCTCCGTGATGCCCTGGCACGTGACGGTCCCGGTGATCGTCACCGAGAAGGTCGCGGTGGTGATCGCGACGCTGTCCCCAACCATCGGGCGGGTCCCCGGCCACGGGTTCACAGCGTCACCCCCGCGAGAGGTACTGCGGCGACGGGGTGCCACATGATCTTCGCTCCATCGTGCCACTGCTCCACGAGGTGCAGACGGTCCACGTGGACGGTGCCGGAGAGCGTACGGTTGATTGCCGCCAGCTCGGCCTTGAGGCTGACGGCCTCGATGCTCTCGGCACCCTCGGAGGTGTAGGCGACGGACATGTGCGGGTACCGGCTCGGCGCCGGACGGAAGGAGGCCCCGGTGCGGTCCATGATCCGGGTGATGTCGTCCACGAGCTGCGTGAACGGGCCACCGGGCCATCCGCTCATCTCCACGGCGACGTTTCCGATCGTAGGGCGGTCGAACGTCAGGGTGAAGGGCTGGACCGTCTGCGCGTACTCGGCGGCGTCCTTGAGGAGCGCGCCCAAGTCGACGTCAGCGAGAGCCAGTCCGATGGTGTGCAGGAGCGTGCAGTGCATGCCCTCCGCCCCCACGCCCGTCAGCCCCGGCCGGTCGAATCCGGAGTTGTAGGCCCTCATTTGGAATGTCCCGTTCCGTTGTGGCGACCTGCGGGTTTACGGCATGTCTCATTGGTGGGCCACGGCTTTCAGTCTCACGATCTTGGCCCTTCGGTCCCGGCCGAGGGGGGCCTACGTCGATGCGCCAGTGAGTGGAATCGTCGCAAGGGTTTCCCGCGTGATGGTCTTCTAGGCGTCGCTGACGACGACGTCAACCAGCGCCATGGCATCGAGATGAAGCGGCGCATTACTCGGGCCGGCGTACGCGGCGGTGGATCTGGTGGAAGTGCTCCAGGGTGACCTCGGCCGTGGCGTACGACTCCGTCAGGTGGAGGACCCCGGTCTCGTAAGCGGTGGCGCCGGCCCCGCGCGTGACCTCGAAGGCCCGGGTCGTGGCGGCGCGCAGCGCGGTCAGTGGTTCGTCCGGCCCAAGATCAAAAATTGCCCGCTGCTGTACGGGGCTGGGTTGCCGACCGTGATGGTGAAGGGGCGACGGCCCGCATCTGCCTGGTCAGCTTGGCGATCAAGGCTTGCTGCTCTTCCTCGGGGATCTTGGCGGCCGGCTTCTGGGACAGCTGGTCGAGCGTGATGTGGAACCGGTCCTCGCCGACGGCGTGAGCGGGTCGCCCACGGTCGCGGCGCGGACACCCCGGATGTTTGTCGTCGGCACGGACTGGGTGCGCGATGGCGGGGAGAGTGATCTGGATCGCCCATTCGATCCTTCGATGCCCCTGATATCGGCGCCGTCTATGGCTGCGGCGATCCCGGGCGGTGAGTACTTCGATGACGAGCCCATCCGGCGGATGGTTACAGAAAGTGACACGCCGAAAACAAGTGGAGATTGGCATTGATGGCGCACAGGCATAGCGTGGCCACGTTATGCGCTCCATGTAACGACGCCATCATCTAGGGTGATATTGCGTGGTTGAGTCCACCAGTGCACCCTTCGGCGGGGACATGCGGCGCCCGTACTTTGCACCCCTTGGGGGTTGCTATGCCCATGCTGCTGATCCAGGGCTCGTTCGACATCATCGGGGCCCAGCCGGACGGGGACTCCATCCACTTCACCCCCGACGATCCGAGCGAGTGGAACCTCGTCGGGGGCAGTCATCCGGTGCAGCACAACGGCGTCGGCACCAACCAGCTGCGGCTGGACGCCATCGATGCCCTGGAGACCCACTACAGCCCGCACCGGGACCACCAGCCGCTTCAGTTCGCGCACGCCGCCCGCAACGAGCTTCTCGCCTGGCTCGGCTTCACCGGCGTGCAGCACAACGACGAGACCGTCACCGCCGCCACCCCAGCCCAGGTGCCCGGGTTCATCCTCACCCGGGGAGCCGAACGCTTCGGCCGATGCGTCGCCCTGGTCGGCAAGGGCGCCCCGCCAGCCGCGAGCGGTACCCAGGTCGTCGTGGATGTCCCGCTGCTGAGGACCACAGTCAACCACCACCTGCTCGCGACCGGTCTGGCCTACCCGACGTACTACCGCAACCTGTTCCCCGACCTGCGCGACGAGCTCACCGCCGTCGCGCAGCAGGCCAGGGCCGACGGCAAGGGGCTGTGGCCCCAGGATGTGACCACCACCGGCGCGAAGATCGCCGGCCTGTCCTCGATCACCAACAACGTAGTGATCCTCCCCAAGCTGTTCCGCAGACTCGTCGACTACCTGCACCTGGGCGACCCGTCCCTGGCCGGCTTCCCCGCCTTCCTGGCACAGAAGCAGGACAAGTACTTCATCCTCTCCACCGGCCACCCCACCACCGGCCTGGACTTCATCGTCCAGGTCACCAACGGGCAGACCATCAAGATGACCCACCCCGCCGAAGACCTCGTCTTCGACGAGGGCTGAGCGAGAGAGGCCACACGATGACCGACTCCGCCGACTTCGTCGCACTGTCCGAACTCCTCATCGGTGAGCCGTCGCTAGACACCTCACTTGCCGACGCCTACCGCGGGCGCCTCACCGGCGCCTACCCCGCCGACCTGCCCCGCCTCCTCGACGCCTACCGCGCCGCGGCCACCCAGCCGGACCCCGCCGCTGCCCTGACCGCCGCGCTCAACGCCGACACGGCGCTGGCACGGGTATGCAGGGAGACGATCACCGTCTGGTACACCGCCCAGTTCACCCGCCCCGACGGATCCCAGGACGCGCCGGGCACCCCCGCGCAGTACCGCTCCGGGCTGGTCTGGCAGGTCATCCAGGCCCACCCCATCTCCGCCGCGCCGGTCCCGGGCGGGTACGGCTCCTGGTCCCAGCACCCCTGACCGAGACGAGGACACGCAAATGGTCACCTCCTACGATGTCGTCATCGTCGGTGCCGGCGTGGCCGGGGCCCTGTGCGCCTGCCAGATCAAGACCGCCAAGCCTCAGGCGAACATCCTGCTGATCGACACCGGCAACAACGCCCTGGACGACAGCCAGCGCACCACCTTCGTCGATGCCTACCAGGTCTCGACGGCCAAGAACGTCCCCTCCCCGTACGCCGCCCTGCCCAACAACAAACTCGGCTACGCACCCTCCGCGGACGGTACCGGCGACCCCGTCGCGATGAACCGGTACTACGTGGAGAGCGGCCCGGATCTGCTCAAGAGCGGCTTCCAGCGAATGGTCGGCGGCAGCACCTGGGCCTGGCGCGGCAACAGCCCGCGATTCATGCCCCGCGACTTCCAGCTGAAGACGAACTACGGCGTCGGCGTGGACTGGCCGTTCTCCTACGCAGACCTCGAGCCGCACTACGCACGCGCCGAGGCCGAGCTGGGCGTGTCCGGCAACCGCAGCGAGTGGGACCCGGCGCTCACCCCGCGCAGTACCGACTTCCCCATGCCCGGCATCGCCGCCAGTTACGGCGACGAACTGGTCCGTACGGCGCTCGCGTCCATCGCGCCGATCGACGGCACGCCCGTGACCGTGCTCACCACGCCACAGGCCCGCAACTCGCAGCCGTATCAGGGCCGCCAAGCCTGTCAGGGCAACTCCAGCTGTATCCCCGTCTGCCCGTCCGGCGCGAAGTACGACGCCTCCGTCCACGTACGCCGGGCCCGCGATCAACTCGGTGTGGAAGTCCGCACCGGCTGTACGGTCACCCGCCTCATCACCAACCCGGGCACCGCCGCCCCCACCGTGGTCTTCCGCGACTGGACCACCCCCGACAGAGCCGAACAGCAGGTCACCGGCACACACGTGGTGCTGGCCCTGAACGCCATCGAGACCCCCAAACTGTGGCTGCTGTCCGCGCTCGACAACCGCAGCGACCAGGTCGGCCGAAACCTCATGGACCACCTCGCCGAAGAAGTCGTCGGCCTCTTCGGCCAGCCGGTCTTCCCCTTCCGCGGCCCCCAGTCCACCCTCAGCATCGAGACGTTCCGAGACGGCAACTTCCGCCGCAACACCGGCGCGTTCCGCATGACCATCGGCAACGACGGCTGGGGCCGCACCGAAACCCCCGCCGCCGCCCTCGACAAACTCATGTGGGATCCAGCCGCCAAAAAGATCAAACTCATCGGCCAGGAGTTGCAGGACAGGCTCGCGGAGCGGGTCACCCGCATGCTGCGTTTCGGCTACTCCACTGAACAACTACCCGACCCTGCCAACCGGGTCACCCTCTCCGACGAGAGGGACGGACTCGACACCCCCCGCCCCAAGATCACCTACAAGGTCGACGACTACTCCAAGCGGGCCCTCGCCTACGGCCACTCCGTCGCCCGCCGCATCTGGCAGCACCTGGAAAACACCGCCGGAGCCACCGAGATCGACCCCGTACAGCCACTGCTGAAGTTCAACGGCGCGGGCCACCTCATGGGCACCATGCGCATGGGCACCGACCGGACCACCTCTGTGGTCAACGCCGACGGACTCTCCCACGCCCACCCGAACCTGTGGGTGGTCGGCTCCTCCGTCTTCCCCACCGGCAGCACCGCCAACCCCACCCTGACCCTGGCAGCCCTCACCCTGCGCACTGCCGACAAGCTGGCCGCCACCCTGTAAAGACCCACCATGCCGGCGGCGGCCTGCCCGCCGCCGACATGACCACGCGCGGCTCACCATGGTCAGCCCGACCAGGTATCACGGGCGTAACCACCACGGCACGCCGGGTCCGTCCAGGGAGGGTTGCACCCCCGAACGGAGGCAAGCCCGTGACCATCACGACGAGGCTCGTGCTCACCCGGCACGGAGAAGCCCACTGCAACGTCAACGGACGGGTCGGCGGCGAGAAGACCTGTACCGGACTGACCGACCGCGGCCGCCGGCAGGTCGAACGCCTTGCCGCCCGCCTCGCCGCAGAACACCGCACCGGACCCGCCTTCGATGTCCTGTACGCCGGCCCACGACTCAGACTCCAGGAAAGCGGCCAGATCCTCGCCACAGCACTCGGCCTGCCGCTCATCACCGACCCCGGACTCGACGGCCCCCGCCACGGACAGGCCGACGGACGCCTCTGGCGCGACATCGAAGCCGACTTCCGTGGCCACCCATCCGCCCACCCCGACCTGCCCTACGCACAAGGCTCCGACACCTGGAACGGCTACCTGCTCCGCGCCGGCCTGGACCTCTCAGCCCTCCTGCAGCGACACCACGGCCAGAACATCCTGATCGCCGGCCACGGCGAAACCGTCCACGCCGCCTGCCACCTGCTCCTCGAACTCACCCCCCACTCCAGCTCCCGCGTGGCCTTCGGCACCGACCATGCCTGCCTCACCCGCCTCGAACTCCAGCGCGACCCTTACGACCGGCTTATCTGGAACCTCACCGCCCTCAACGACACCGCCCACCTCAAAGACCCAACATCGTGATCCGTGGGCCCGCCCCGATCGGCCAGTTACGGCATCCGCAGTCGATGGATCAGCCACCACCGAGCGGGATGGCATCGAGGTGTTCCCAGGTGACGGCCTTGGCCTTGCTGTCGACCGTTACGTCGACCAGGTGCACGGCGTCGATGCGAAGCGGCGCGTGGCTCGGCCGTACGCGGCGTAGGAGTCGCTGGGCATCATCGGAGGACGCTTCGCCGGTGACGTAGGAGATCGTCAGGTGCTGGACGCCCCAGGGATAGCGGACTGCTCCCTCGCCCCGGGTGGCGCGAATGGTCTCCCGGCCCTGGTGGTGGAGCGCGGCCAACTGCTCGTCGGGATGGCAGTCCGCGATCAAACCCGAGTGGTAGGACAGCATCGCTGGGGAGGACCGCTGTATAGATCGAGGCGGGGATCAGCACTGCGGCGAGTGAATGATCAGGCAGGAGTTGTCCTGTCGCAGTACGTCTGGCAGAGAGTGGGCTGCTGACCTGCCGGGTTGCCGTGTCGTTTGAGAACGCCACGCTTCGATGTTCTCAAACGACACGGCCTTCACGGAAGCCCGGTCCCGCAGACAACGTAGGGAATTTTGACCGGTATACCCATGGCCAGCGTGCTGCACAGCAACATCGAGGCTGGGGCTAACGCCTTAGCCATTCCGCGCTACTGCTATCCGTCTTATCGTCATGCCATGTCGTGGCTACCCCTCTTCGGGACCGTTATCGGAGCAGCTATCGCGCTCAGCTCTGCCCTCCTCGTTGAACGCCGCCGCGAGCGCAGGCAGGACCGTATCGATCGCCGCGCGGCCAAGCAGGATCTGTACGCGCGCTACCTCGCGGCTCATGCCCATATGCGCGCGCAACTGCGCATCCTCGCTGCAACCTCCGGCCTGTCGGATGAGGAGCGCGCGAATCGGGCCCGCACGGCCTACACCGGCTGCTTTGCCCCGCGTTCCGAACTTGAAGTGCTGGCCCCTCAATCGGTGCTGTCCCCGGCGCGGGACTTGGATTCGTGCGCGCGAGTTGTGCGAGACGTCATCATCGAGGGCACGAACATCCAGGTCCAGGGCACGGAGGCCATGAGCGAGTACTTGGACTCGATGACACTCGTACGCACTGCAATGAGGGCCGACCTGGGTGTGAACGACAGCGTCTGACGACTGTCGGCTCCCAGCGCGATCTACTTTGATCGCGATCTCGGTGCTGTCCACGACCCGAACTTGCCTGATGCCTGTCGGAGATCGTCTTCGTAGCAGTGCGGCGGAAGCGGGTAGCGGGGGCCACCGCCGCTCGGAAGGCGGTCCCATGAGAATCCGCCACCGTGGATGAGAACGCCTGAGAGTCTGCCAACCGGAGTGCGACAGGACAGCAGGCGCGTCAGCCCAAGCCGCGACTCGTAGACGACATGGGCACGCATGGTGGAAGACCAATGCGTGCCCGAGTAATGCTTCTGTCTGTAACGCCACCGGAGCGTACGCCACGGCATCGAGGGCTCGAAGACATCGACGGCCGTCGCCGACCAGACCAGATCCTCGTCGATCTTCCCGTCCGTACGACGGAGGCTCATCAAGACTTCGCAGGCCACAGGCGACACACCCCACCCCCGAGCAGCAAGGACGGGAGCAGCTCCCGGTCCCGACCAGCTGAGACGTCTCCACGATCAGGCTGGGGAGGACCGCTGTATAGATCGAGACGGGGATCAGCACTGCGACGAGTGAACGATCAGACAGGAGTGCGTCTCACCGCGCTGTCCTTTGGGCCGGACAAGGGCCATCGTCAACGAGAAAGGGACAGGCGAAATGCGAACCTACAGGAGTAGGGGGCAATGAGGGTGCTCGCCTCCGCCGGCGTCGGCAGCACGTGCCAGTGAAGATCACGGCGGCCCGCCGGCCATATCGAACTCACCCGGTCGAAGAAGCTTTCCAATTGGTCCCCCTGGCCCGGTCTGCGACGACGCACCGTCGGGAGACGCGGCTCGTAAGTGCCACGCCTCGCCCTCACTGTAGATCGACGGCCGTCTCGGAGCAGGGTGTTGTCGCAGATCGGCCCCGCCCGTGGGCGGGCGCCTGAAAGACTGCGGCTCACGCCCGTCAGGATGAAAGGCCCCGCCCCGTGACCCGCTTCCCGCCGACACGCTCGCTGCGCCTGGCCGCCGGCCTTCTCCTGGCATCCACGGCACCAGATGCGTGGGCGTTCGCCGTCCGCGAGGCCGCCAGAGTCCTGGCCCCGTCCTGGACCGAGCCCGCAGCGGACCGGGAACTGCGGGCGCTGGCACTCCTGCTGTACGCACGAACATGGAACGGCCACCGAACCCCGGCGGACGTGAGCATGGACGAGCTCCGCACGGCCGTCGACGTGACCGGCATGCTCACCTCCCACGGAGACCTCGCCGAGGAGCCGGCACTGACCGCTGAGATCCAGGAGGCGGTGCGTACAGCAGGGCACGAGCCAACATTCTCGGGACTGCGGGCTCCTGCGGTCCGCGACGTCAGCCAGATCTGGATGCTGTCCCACGACCTGTGCAGCCGGTACTCGGGTGTCGACGCCATCGACGACGAGTTCGGTCCCGGGCCGTCCGCCCTGCGTCGATGCGTGCCCATCCTGGCCGAGGCCCTCGAGGGCGTGACCGAGGAAGACCGCCGCAACCTCGACCCGGTGCAGGTGACCACAGACGTACTGCGCATCGCGACGCCCAGGGTCATGCTCACCCGCCGGGGCTCCTGGATGTCCGTAGGGTGCGGCACCTATGGCTGCCGGGCCGCCGATGCGCAAGAGCCCGGCGTGCTGACCGTCGACGGACTCGTGGTCGTCTGGACCTGTTCTGAGGGCCATGAGACGCCGATGCATGATCGCGCCCAGAAGCTGGCCGCATCCCGAGTGCGCCTAGCCTTGCGGCACCTCGGACACGACCAGCTCATCCGCGGGACGCTGACGATCAACCCTCACCTGGACGTCACCGACGAGGCCTTCGCCGAGCACACGAAACCCGGACTCCCCAGAGCGGTGCCCTGGCCCTCGGTCTCATGAAGGCCGGTCAGGCGAGCTGATCGCTGTAAGTCCTGGCCTGCTTCTCCCACATGACGGCGTATTCGGAACCGTCCAGGGCAAGGAGCGACTCGTGTGTCCCCTCCTCAAGCACTCGCCCGGAGTCGAGGACGATGATGCGGTCCGCGTGGCGTGTTGAGCCGAGCCGGTGCGTGATCAGGATGACGGTGCGGCCGGCGGACAGGGCGCGGATCCGCTCGTACATCGCTTCCTCTGCGCGCGGGTCGAGCGCGGAGGTCGGTTCGTCGCAGACCAGGAGCGGGGCCTCGGCTCGGTAGAACGCGCGTGCGGCGGCGAGCCGCTGCCACTGACCGCCGGAGAGGTCCACCCCGCCCCACTGCGACGGTGCCAGGTTGGTGTCGAGGCCGTCGGGGAGCCGTTCGAGTACCGCGTCGGCGCTGGCCGCTACCGCTGCTGCGAGGACGGCGGCGTCGTCGCCCTTGCCCTGACCGAGGGTGATGTTGGCGCGGGCGGAGGTCTGCCACCGGGCGATGTCCTGGGGGAGCATGGCGAGACGCTGCCAGATTTGCTCTGGCTCGACGTCGACCAGGTTCGTGCCGTCCCAGGTCACGGCGCCCTGGTTGGGGGCGTACAGCCCACAGAGCACTTTGGCTAGGGTGGACTTGCCCGAGCCGTTCGCGCCCACGATCGCAAGGACTTCGCCGCGCCGTACGCTCACGGACACATCCGAGAGGGCGGGTACGGTCCGGCCGGGGTAGGTGAAGGAGACGTTCTGGGCTCGGATGATGCTGGGCTCGGCGGGGATGGTGGCCGCCGGGCGGGGGATACGGGTCCGGGTGTCGGCGTCCTTGAGGAAGCTGGCCCAGTCCTGGAGGTAGAGGCCGACCTTGTAGGTGGTGTGCATGCCGGCGACCAGGCCGCTCAGTAGGATGCGGCTGGTCTGCACGGCGATCACGGCCGTGCCGGCGGAGGCGATCGGCACGGTCCCGCCGGTGACCAGCCACGCCAGGGCGGCGTAGACCAGGAGCATCGCGCCGCCGGCGAGCGCGTCCCCGAGCAGCTGATAGCGGGCGGTGCTGCGACCGACCTGTTCGGCGTGGTCTTCAAGGCGTCGGGCGACGGCGCCGAACTCCGCGAGGAGCCAAGGACGCATCGTGCTCGCGCGGACGTCGAGCGCGGTCGCGCGGCCGGAGGTGTGGTACATCAGCGTGTGCCGCAACCGCCGGTCCGCGAGCGTGTGGCGCTCGGCGCGATGGGCGGCCCGCGCCCCGTAGATGGCCGCAGCTCCCTTGGGGAGGACGGCGAGGAGCAGCAGGGGCACGAGCGCAGGGTGAAGCGTGGCGAGGATCCCGAGAGCAGCCAGGATTCCGAGCGCGGAGGCGGTCACCGAGGCGAGGGCCTCGATCATGAGGTGGGTGTCCTTCGAGGCCCTGTTCGCGGCTTCGCTGTGATCGCACCACACCGAGTCGTCGTAGGTGGCGAGCGGGACGCGGGTTGCGGCGTCAAGGTAGCGGAGTTCGGCCATGCCGTCGACGCGGGGGCCGATGCGGGCCGTCACGCTCACCGCCATCGCGGAGGCCAGAGACCGGGCGACGGCCGCGCCGGTGATCAGCGCGAGGGACGGCAGGGCCTGCTGCAGCCGGTCGGTGGCCGCCCCGGACGCGACCAGCGGGATGAGCGCACCGCGGGTGGCGTACAGGCCGACCGCGGTCAGCACCCCGCCGACGAGCTGGAGCACGGACAGCCACAGGACGGCCCGCTGGTCGGCGGCCCAGGCCAGGCGCAGCGCGGTGGCAGCGAGGGCGGGCAGGCGTCGGAGCATGGTGGGAAGCGAGTCGGCGAGTGCGTCTTCGTGGCGCTCGGCGCTCACCTTGTACTGCGGCAGGACATCACCGGCCGCCGGAGTTCGGCTCCGGCGGCGAGCGGGCCGCGCGGGGGCGTCACTGGAGGGTGCGGGAGTGGCGTCGGCCGTGCCGCTGATGTGGGGTTGTGTGTCTGTCACGCATGGAGCAACGCGTCACCCATACGGGTGGTTGTGGTGGCGAGGGGTGGCGAATTTCAGTTCGAGCGTTCCACCTGAAGGGCGGGTGCGTACGGCCAGACGCGGTCTGCTTCGGCTTGCCCGATGACGACTCCCTCGGCCTCGATCCACGCGTGTGCACCGTGGGGTGCGAACCGTGCGCCGAGGACCCAGCGGACCCGGTGGCCGGTGAGTGCGGCGGCGAGGTAGGCGGCGAGGGACTCTTCCAAGCAGGCGGCCCGTCCGGGCCAGCCGCGGGCTGCTCTGCGAACGGCGGCGTGCGCGACGGCAGCCTCGTCGGCGGTCGCTGCCCGCCCCGGGAGCCGGGTCACGGCGCGGGCGACGGCGACAGCACAGCGCACGGGCAGGCACCGCAGCAGCACGAGCGCGAACGCTAGCCCGGCCTGACCGGCGATCTGCTGGCGCAGCGGGACGGCGCCGGGTGAGGCGAAGCGGACCGTAGGCACGGTCACGCCAGCCGTGGGCGGCTGCTCAACGCCGGTGAGCAGTCGGGCGGCCTCAAGGTCGTCGGCAACCGCGCGCAGGTCTGCGCGTACCGTGTCCGGGTCGATGCCCCGGCTCGACCAGTAGGCGGCCAGCTCCTCGATCGTCTCGGCCACCGCCGTGCCCGTGGTGGTCTTCCTCCACAGCTGGGCGCCGACCGGGTCGAGGAACCGCCACTGTCCGCGCCCGCGGCGGATGTCCATCAAGGCGACACCGGCACCAGTTCGGGCGGCGTGAACACCGCTGGCCCGCTTCACGCCGCTTCCTTGGCGGCCGGTGCCTGCTCCCAGAACAGCTCGCGCCGGATGGGGACGGCGGCCCTCCATCGCTCGATGGCGATCAGGCTGTGCAGCCCGGCCAGCGGGGCGGGTTCTCCGCGTACGGCTGCCTCAAGGGCGGCAACGGCCCGGACCGGGTCGATCAGACCGGCCTGCGCCAGAGCCGAGGACTTGATGATCGTGGTAAGGGCAGAGGAGTTGGCCCGCAGGCCGGCGTAGACGCTCTGCGTGTGCGCCGTCTTCGTGCGCCGGTTCAGGGCGTACGCGGGCATCACCGCGCTGAACGCCGCACGGGCCAGGGGCTTGAAGTCTCCGGGCCGCGACCGTTCCCAGCCGGGGACCGCGTGGCAGGCGTCGACGACGAGGCTGTCCAGGTAGGGGGCGTGGACCGGCAGGCCCCACCGCTGGCGGGCGATGTCATCGAACGTCGCGTGTTCCTCCCCCATCCGTTCCAGGGCGAGACGCTCATGGAGCACTCCTGGCCGGATGTCCGGGTCGGCACGCCGGGCCGCGTGGTCTAGCAGAGCGGCCACGGCGGACCGCCCTCCGGCGGTGAGCCATGCTGCGGCAGCCGTAGCCCCGCACCAAGCCATCGGTCCCGGCCGCAGAGCCAGCGGCGAACGGCGCTCCAATTCTTCGGCCAGCCGGGTCAAGGCCTGCGGGTACGTCGTGCGCGCGGTGCGGGCAGCCTCCGTAAGGACGGAGAGGACAGAGCGTTGCCGCGCGCGGGCGAACGCGCAGGTATCGCGGGCGCCGGCAGACCGGTGCCCACTGTGGAAGAGGTCGATGTTCGTGGTCGGGACCGCGTCCAGGACATCGTCTCCGCCGCGCCCGGTCAGGTGGGCGCGGGAGCCGTACGCGAGCGCGGGCTCCAGGTGAGCGGCCTTGATGGCCAGAACCCCCAGGCTCAGCGACGGGCTGTCGGTTAAGGGCAGCTTTGTGACGCTGTCGAGCCGGTCGAAGTGCTTCACTCCCAGCGCGGATCCGTCCACCACCGCATGCTGGATTCCCGGCAGGTCACCGGCGAGGCGCCGCGCGTACAGCAGGTCGTCCTCTGCGGCCATCTGCCGGTCGGTGTAGGTGATGGCGAGGACCGGTGCTCGATTCGACGCCACGGCGGTCACCACGCTGCTGTCGATACCCCCGGACACGTCGGTGGACGTCTTGCCGTACAGGGCCATGCGGCGCACCACCGCCGTCGCCACCCGGTCCGCCAGGGCCTCGGCGCCTTCCTCGAAGCTGAGCAGGCCGGACACGGAAGGCGTGACCGGTTCCGTGCGCGGGAGTCGGCCGGGCTCCAGCACCAGGGCCCTGCCCGGGGGGACCCTGCTGACTCCGTCGAAGTACGAATGGCGGCCGCCGAGCGGGTCGACCCGGTGGACGGTGAACGAAGTGAGGAGCCGGTCCAGGGATGGCGACGACCCCGCGTACGCCGCCAGCACCAGCGCCGAGGTCGACCACAGGACCTCGTCCCCGTCCACGATCCAGAACACGGTGACCGTCCCCGCTCGGTCACCGGTCACCCGCACCACGTCCCCGGTGCGGACCACGCTCAGGTAGGCCCCCGGCAGCCGTGCGGCGAGAGACGTGTTCCTGCGCTCCGCCGCATCCCGGGCCTCGCGCAATTCCGACGCCGTGGCCAGGCACGAGCCGATCGCGACCACCTCGGCGGTGCCGCCCAGCGCGGGACTGCTGCGGACCTCCGTCTCGCTGTAGTTCGCGTACCAGATGCGGCCCGGCCCCTCCATGGCTATCTCGCGCCGTGCGCACGGCCGCCACCTGCTGCCCGGCGCCCTGCCGCGCCCGGTGTCGTACATCCCCGCCACGAACCTCATCGCCCCGCCCTCCTGCGTCTGTGAACCGGACCCTTGCCACCGCAGCGCAAGCGCCCGGGACGACCCGTCAGGTCGGCGTCCCGGGCGCACGCTCAGCTAGTCACCCCCTGCGGGGCGGGCTGCTTACTCGAAGTACTGGGTGTCGTCCGCGTTGTTGTTGCCGGCCGAGCCGAGGGTGGCGCCGGTGACCGTGCCGAGGGTGGACACGGCCGGGGTGACGTACTCGGGGGTCTCGATGAGCTCCATTGCATCCTCCACAGAATGCTCGGGGGGTTAGGGACTGTCCGTCGGCCTGCCCGGTCTGGTCTCGCCCCGGTCGGCCCTTCGAACACTTCTATGACACCCCGGCTCAACATCCTTCATAAGAGGCGTAGTTGGGCCCTTACTGGGATGTCTCCTGGGAGGAACCTGGTATCCGGTTGGGACGTGCCGAGGTCAGGGCGCCTTCAGTAGATCGAGAACGGCCTGGTGGTAGATCGCGTAGACGCGGGGCAGTTCGGAGAGGTCCGCCCGCTCGTCGATGCCGTGCAGCCCTTCGTAGGGGAGTCCGAACCCGGCGGTGGCGGGGATGCCGTGTAGGGCCAGCAGATTCCCGATGTTCGATGGCCCGGCTGTCTTGGGCCGGACCGGCGTGCCCAGGCGGTGTGCGGCGGACATGAGGGCCGCGGCGGGCTGTTCGTCGGCCCCGAGTTGGAACGGCGGCCAGCTCGCCACGACCTCGATGTCCGTGGGCTGCGGTCCGGGAACCTCCGCGTCGAACTCGGCGACCGTCTTGCGGACCAGGTTCTCGGCATCCGCCGAGTCGAAGTCGGGGGTGGTGCGCACGTCGATGTTGATGTCGCACCGCTGCGGCACCACGGAGAAGCCCTGTCCACCGTGGAAGGAGGTCACGGACAGCTTGGGTGGCAGAGGGAACCGGGCGCCGGTCGCCGGGGCCTGCGGGAGTTGCGCCGCGTCCAGGAGTTGCACGAGGGCGGCGGCGCGGGAGATCGCGCCGACGACGGTGCGGCTGGACCCGGAGTGCCCCGACGGGGCGTGCACGGAGATCGTCGCCCGCCACAGCCCGCGTCCGCCCACCACTACCTCGTCCATGCCGGGGTAGCCGATCATCACGCCTGCGGGAATGGAGGTGTCGGGGTCCGCGAGGTAGGCCAGCGCGCCACCGAAACCTCCGGTGTGTTCATCCACGTCGAGCAGCACCGCGAGCCCGCCAGCCAGCTCGTGCGCGCGTTCGTGGACCTCCGCTGCGATGTGGCAGAACGCGGAGGCCGCCAGCTTTGAGTCGGCTGCTCCCCGGCCCCGCAGCCAGCCCTCGTGGACATCGGCGACGGTCGGCGGGAAGCTCCATGACCGGTCGTCGCCGAAGTCGGCGGTGTCGACGCAGGCGTCCAGTGTCCACCACGGTCCGGGGCGCCCACCCGCGATCTCCACCAGGAGGCCGACGAGGTGACCGTCCCCGTCGCGGAGGCGCCGGTGGGGGAGAGACCGGCGGGTCAGCCACGCCTCCAGCGTTCCGAGCACCGGACCGTAGTCATCGACTCCGCCACGGCTGGGCTGCCGGATCAGATCTTGGGCCAGCTCCACCACGGACTCCACCTGATGGGCTGCAGCTGCCACGGTCTCGTTCACGCTTCTCCCTGTCACAGCGCCCCGCCCTGCCGGTGCGGCAGCGCGCGTACAGCCGCCATCGTCTCCAACGGCCGTGCGGACGCGCACGCTTCTTTTCCATGCTGGAGAAGCCCCACGGCGGCCTCCCGGCTCAGCAGGACCCCGCAGTCGAAGCCCTCCGCCCCGTGGAAACTCGGGAGCGGCACCACCGCGGCGGTCTCCGAAGCGACGAAGAACCGTTCCATCGCCGACGAAGGCTCCACCATCCCGATGTGCAGGGTCTTCTGCCCGTTCCGGCGCTCCCCGGGATCACGTAACTCCAGCAGCCGCACCAAGTGCGCGGTCAAGGCCTCGTGCCTGGGTGGCCCGTACAGCACCCGGAAGTGCACCAGGTCCGGCTGCTGCGCCACCGCCGTCTCGATCGCCGCCAGGTAGGACTTCTCCCGGGACCGCGACCCCGTCACCACCAGCTGCTCGCGGGCTCCGGCCGCAACCTCGACCATGGCCTCCAAAAGATCGGAGTACCGGTTCAGGACGCGTACCACCACGGAGGTGCCGCTCGCCTCGAGGGCGCTCGCGTTCTCTGCGCCGTCCTGATGGGCGAAGAGGATCTCCCCCCGCTCCCGGTACAGCTGGCACAGGCCCCGCCGGTTCTTGATTCCCGTCCGCTTACGGCCGGACTCCCACGCGCTGAGCAGGCTCGCGTCCGTTGAACCGCCGGTGATGCCGTTCAGGGCATCGGACGCCTCCTCCAGCGTCATGTGCCGCGCTTGACGAGCGCGCTTGAGCCCCGAATCGGAATGTACGGAGGCGCTCATGAATCCCCCAAGGCAGAGGTGGCGGGCGGGATGGTGGACGGTGCCGGCGGTTGCGCAGGAATACAACACCGCGCAGCATCATGCGCGGTGCGGCAACAGGTAGGCAGGGCGCACACCGCATCGAGGCTGATTTCCGGCCTGCAACTGGCCTGGGGGTCCCGGGCTGGGGTCTCTGTCCGAGCTGGGACATGAGTGTGCCCCGCCGACGGGGGATGCAGCGAGGCGCAGGTGATCGTATTGGGTGAGCGGCGTAGGGAGCCGTCACAGCCTGCTTGAGCCCCTGGCTTCGGCGCCGGGAGCCGCTCCCGTTCTCTGTTCGCTGTGCGTCGGATTCAAGCGGAGCCAAGCCGCCAGCGCGGCTTGGAGGTCCGCGATCTCGCGAGGGGTGAGGTCTTCGCCGCTGGGGCCGACATGAAGACGTACGCCGTCGGCGGTGATCCTCCAGCCAACGGTGCGGCGCGCGGGTGAAGTGATGGCGGAGCCGCTGGTAAGAACTCGCAGTGCGCTGCTGGCTCGGGGAGGGAGAGGCGTCGGCACCTGTCGGGGTGGGATCGGATGCTTGGGGCGTGAGGAAATGCCGATGGCCGTGTAGAAGGCACGGACCGCCTCATCAAGGGAGCGCGGGCCGGACGGTGCAAGGCCGACGAACTCCTCCACCAGCTCCGGGTGCGGTGGTGGAGCGTCAGGCCCGTACGGATGTTCATGAAGCGGGTGCTCGGAGATCTCCAGCCGCACGCAGGCAGGCGGGATCAGCGCGCGGGTGTAGCCCTTGCTGGTGAGGTCGGCATGGATCTTCCGCAGCTTCGCGGCCTGCCGGGGTACCGGATGAGGGTCCACGGAAGGGGGTACGCCGGGTTTGGCGGGCTTTGCGGCCAATCCCATCGGGCCGTTGCAGCGGTGCAGGACGCCGGCCTCGGTCAGTACGACGGTTACCTGACGGCCCCGTTCGTCGCAGCCGAGACGGAACCCCATCACGGTTGTTGGCACGTGACCTCCCTGCGCGGTGCTGGCGACCACGCTAGCGGGATCCGAGGAGGCTTCGGAGAGAATTGCTCGACATTGCCGTGGGCGCACCGTGCTCAACGGGGGCGAGCTGCTGCGGCCCGAGGGCCTGGGGTGAGTGCCCGCCCCGGGGTTCGAACCCGGATCTCTGTGGCCTTCATCCGGGCTGAGCCGGTGACCACGCACCTCTACCGGTTGGGTCAGGCGGGCGTGAGTGCTGGGCCTAGGCGGCCGTGGCGCGTGGGCCGACGTATCGCGCCCAGACGTCGGTGCCTTGGGACCGGGCCTCGTACGCACCGGCGGGCCGGAATGAGGTGTGCCGGCCGCTGCGGATCCGGTAGGCAAGGTTCGCAGCCTGGTTGGTCGAGTCGCGCGCGTCTACGTGTGCCCACTCACCGTGGCGGTCGCGCAGTGACGCGGCGGCGGTGTCGGCGTCCGAGTTCCGGGACGGCAGGGGCTCGAAGCGGGCGTGCATCAGGGGGTGGCTCCGTTCATGTGGGATGCCTCGGCGAGGTGGCGGATGCGGGCGGCTGTGGACCACTGGCTGTCGGCGAGCTCCTCGCACAGCTGGTTGGCGAGCTCGACGATCTCGGCAAGGGCCTGCTCGACGGTGAGCGGGAGGACAAGGGCGGAGCGGGTGGGGATCGAGCCCCGGTGGGCCGCAGGGGTGTAGGGCACGGCGTTCACCATCAGCGGTTGTTGCAGCGGCAGGTGTTGGTGATGACGTTGAACCAGCTGTCGCAGGAGTTACACCAGATCGAGCCGGGGGCCGGTGCGGAGTCGGGATCGTGGGCCATGGTGTCTTCCTCGTCAGAATGTGCTGGGGAGGGTGGAGCGTGGGCCGTTGGGCGCGAGGGTGGCGACGATGAGTGCGAGGTCGCGTGGCCGCCACAGGGCGGCCTCGAAGCCGCAGGCCGCCAAGTGGGTGAGCCACTCGCGTTGAGCGGGGCGCACCTTGCCGGTGTCAGTCTTCAGCTCAACGAACAAGGTGCGGCGGGTCAGCGGGTGCCCGTACACCTCGTCGGGCCATCCTGCGTCGCTGCGCTGCGAGTTGTGCGTGTGGTAGGCGAGGGTCCAGCCGCGGAGCAGGGCCAGTTGCCTCACGTGGCGGCGGAACTGCTCCTCGGTCACTGCGTGTTCGCGGAGGGCCGGTAGGTCCAGCCCGCTATCGCTGCCTCAAGGACGGCGCAGTGCTCGGCGGCCTTCGGGTCCGGCTGCGGCGTGTAGACCAGCGCCGGCGGCCGGGGGTTCGCTCGGCGGTGCCGGTCGCGGAGGACGTCGTCGATCGAGTACCGCTCGCTGGTGAGTTCGGCGAGGGGGTGCCCGTACTGCTCCATGGCCTGTGCCTCTTCGAGGTCGTCATGGGTCGTGGTCGTAGGCATCTGTTTCTCCATGGGTGGGCCGGGACCCGCAGTGGGGGCGGGTCCCGGCCGGAGGGGGTGGCTCGTATCTGACGAGCCGGTCCGGGCGGGCTGGGCGCGGGGTGTCGCTGCCCGTCCGGAGGTGGGTGGGTATCGGGCCGTGCCTCTGGCCTGATGTGCAGGACCGTAACACGGATTTGTGTGGTGGCCTATTTCTTGCCTGTTAGTCGAGTTCAATCACGTCGTTGAGGTCGTAGAGCTGCGGCTTGCGCAAGCCGCTCCAGGTCACGGCCACCAGTCGGTCACCGGTGAATGGGTCCGTCGCGTAGCCGGAGACCTCACCGAGGATGTGGATGTGGCGGCTGGGGCCGGTGCTATTCGGGGTGACGGCGGTGCCGACTTCGTACTCCATGGTTCAGCCCTTCTGGGTTCGGGTGGTGGCAATGAGTTCCAGGCCGCGGCCCCATTCGGGGGTGACGGGCTCATTGAAGGCGCAGCCGCTGGCCTGCCCTTCCAGGTCGGTCGCGATCCAGTCGCCGGGGCCGCCGGTGGCGGGGCGCTCGAAGTGCTGGACGCCTCCGCCGTCCAGAGTGATGGCGAGGCGGCGGCCGCCGGTGGCTGTGGCGGACACGGCAAAGCCGCTGCCGGTGGTGAGGGCTTCGTGGGTGAGGGCGTCGCCGAGATTCATTGCAGATCCTTCTATGAGTGATGGCCTATTTCTGGTCAGTAGAGGGCGCCGAAGCCGTCGCAGGTCTCGCACGTGTCATCGGTGGCGGGGCTCACGCCGTCCTCACAGTCCTTGCAGTCGATGCGGCGCCCGATGCCGTGGCACTCGGCGCACTCGCGCGTCTGCTCGTGCGGCCCGTGGAGGTAGACCTCCCATCCCAGTCCGTCGCAGCTCTCGCACTCGGGCGCCTCGAAGTCGAAAGTGTCGGTACAGATGACGGGGGAGTGGGTGAGCGACATTCGGGTCTCCTCTCGCAGTGAAGGCGACCACCGCCCCCCCTTATATCTAAATTCTACTATGCATTAGGGGGGTGTCCAGCCCCTCCGAAAACGCCGCCCTACACCCGCCCGTACTCCAGCAGCGCGGCAGCGACCCCTTGAATCTGCTCATCGGTCCACTGGGACCCCGTCAAGGACAGGCGCACCGGGTCTTCGTGGTCGCCCGAGATCGTCATCCCCGACCTTCCCCGCGCGGCCACGCGCCGGCCCGAACCGTCGCCGGGCAGCGCCAGCCTGCGCCCCCTCACCTGCGTGGGCTCGTCGTCCAGTACCTCGGGCACCTGATGGCCGATCGCGTTGAGCAGCCGCTCGTCGTGCCTGCACCCACCCGGACAGACCACCAGGCAGGCGCCCTGGCCCGTCACGAGGAGCACGTGTCGTACGGACGCCCCGGCCCGAGTCCGGATCTCGACGTGCGGGGCCGGAGCCCAGCTCGTGCGGTGCATCCAGAAGCCCTCACCGATCTCATCGCGCCGAGCGCGACCAAGATCCCAGCCCTGCAGCCGGGCCAGCCGACCCCAAGTCCACGGCTGCCCGCGCTGCCGGTAGTCGGGGTCAGCAGCATCGTCGGTCATCCACAGCGATGTGGTCCGGCCTCCGGAGAACGGGGCCCCCGCCTCGTACGCCGTCTCGACGCGGACCAGGACGAGCGGCGAGTTGAAGGACACCTGTTCAGCCGCAGCCGCCAGGCCCGTCCATAGCGGGCAGCGGGCGCAGGCGTACGGCTGAGTCTGGGTGCACGGGCCGAAGCCGCCCCACCGGGCGCGTCTGGTGTCGAAGCTCTCGCGCAGCGTGGCGTACGACCGCGGCCGCAGGGCGCATTGCGGACCTCCGGCGCCCATGTGCGCGTTGAGCGACAGGCGATTCCACCCCTCGCCGTCCACGGGGCGCGACGGCGAGGGTTCGGGAAGGAACACCGGCATCAGAACAGCCCCTCCTGGCCGGGGTCCGGGGTGGCCTGCTTGGTGCGCTCCTTCTTCGGTGGCGGGGTGTCGCCGAACAGGGCTTCCGTGCCGAAGGAGTCGGCGTTGGCGTAGATGCGTTTTGGGCCGGAGCTGAAGGGGAGCACGGCTGGGGCGTTGGCGTCGAAGTCGCTGTACGGCATCGCGGTCCAGGCGGGGCCGGCGGGCGGCTGGGTCATGGGCATCTCCTGTGCGAGGGCGGAGTAGGGGGCGAGGCGGGGCGGGGCGCATGGTGCGCCCCGCCCCCGCAGCGTCAGGCCGCGACCGGCTCGCCCTTGTGCTCCTCGGCCTCGGCCTCCGGGTTGACGATCAGCTCAGCGGCCTCGGCGTGCGCCTTGGCCTGCTTGAGCTGCCACCGCGCCTTGGTCAGGGAGTCGGCCACCCGGTCCAGCTGCTCCAGGCGAGACCCGACCTGACCTTCGAGGGCCTGCGCCAGCTTGACCGGGTCCGTCTTGGCGATCTCGTCGAGCATGGCGCGGATCTGCTCGACGCGGTCGAGCGTTCCCCTGGCCTTCTTCTGGGTTGCGGCGCGCTCCTCGCGCTGCTGCTCGCTCATGTCCTCGACGACCATCAGGACGGCCTGGTCCTGCTGCTGCTTCATGGCGAAGGCGAAGTGCACGATCTCGTTGTCGGCCTTGAACTCCCCGCGAGCGAACTTGCCGAGCAGTGCGCCCTGGTTGGCGAGGCTGAGTGAGGCGATCTGAACAGCGGCCGCCGTGCCGATCGCACCGTCCTGTACGAGCTTCTGGAACTCGATGCGCAGGTCCAGCAGCGCGAGACGGAGCTTCACGTAGGCGGTGGTCTTGCCGAAGTCGGCGGCCACGCTGGCGACCGTGGCGCCGTCCTCCTCGTCCAGGATCCGCTGGTAGCCGTGGGCCTCCTCGAACGGGGTCATGTCCTCGCGGTTGACGTTCTCCGACATGGACCGCTTGAACCGCTTCAGTTCGTCCTGCTCCGAGATGATGGAGACCTTCACGGTCGTCTTCTCCAGGAGCGTCAGGGCGCGGTAGCGGCGCTCGCCGGAGACGATCTCGTAGCCGCCCTTCTCGTTGTCCGGGGCTACCTCGATCGGCGCGATCTGCCCGTACTGCTTGATGGAGGCGGCCAGCTCCTTGATCGCGTCCTCGTTGAAGTAGTCGCGGGGCTGGTTCGGGTTCGGGCGGACCTGGCTCATCTTCACGGTGCGGTAGGTCATTTCAGGCTCCAAGAGGTGTTTGGCTTTGGGTTTCTCTGCCCCTGCTTATACCTGAATTCTACTATGCATGAGGGGGGTGTCCAGCCCCCGGAGATGAGGGCAACGTGACCTAGGCCACAACAGGGCGAGGTTGCGGGCTGGGGAAACGTCGAGGGGCGCCGGATCTCTCCGGCGCCCCTCGACGTCCCCCCGCTCATGCCGCGAGCGCGCGACCCCCGTCCACGCGCTCGCGCCACTGCTGAACCTCGGTCGGCGCGCCCGTCAAGAGCGCGACCGAGCAGTCGATTGCCAGAGGGCATGCGGCGCACAGGCTCCCTGGCGCGCTGAACTTCCGGGAGCGCCGGTCGGCGCTGCGGCACGCCGCCTCGCTCCAGGCGATGGGGCGGGCGAGGGGACTCGTTTCGTGACCCAGGTCGCCGAGCGTCTGGAGCGCGGGCGAGCGGTCACCCATCGGCCCTTCGCCCGCCGACTGCCGCGGCTGCCTCGACAGCGCGATGATGCGCTGCACGTTAATCACAAGCCCCCCCATGATGTTCAGCCCCCCGTGGTGGGCTTGCGTTACGTCCCGCCTCGGCCGCTCTGCCAGGGTGCGGCCGAGTGGGTCGACCGAAAGGTCATCCAGGTCAGCGGCCTGGCCGTAGCTCGATCGACCCGAGGCGTAACTGTCCAGCTGAGTGCGGCAAGGTCTCTCCGTGGTCGCGCTTGCGCTGGAGCCGGCGTCGGTCGACGGCGCCTCCAGGCAGGGTGCGCCATCCCCAAGAATCGGGTGATCGTTGACGATGTGACCATATGTCAACTACTCCCCGTCATGTCAAACAGGGGAGGCACGCCTCACCCCCGCCGACCCGGCCCTGGAAAACAGATGAGACACTGAGGCGGTACAAGCCCTGTGCCCCGACGGTGGGCGAGAGAGAGGTGACCATGAGCGAGGAAGCCCCCGCCAGCCGGACGATCGGCGAGAAGCTCGACTACCTGATCAAGACGCTGCACCCGCAGGACCGAGGCCCGTACGCGAGCCGAGAGATCGAGGCGCTGATCAAGCAGAGGGCGGCCGACGGCGACCCCACGGTGACGCACGCCACGATCAGCAACATCCGAAGCGGCAAGATCACCAACCCCGGAGCTGACTCCCTCCGCGCCCTCGCCTCGTTCTTCGGCGTCCCCGTTGGCTACTTCTTCGACGATGCGGTGAGCGGGCCGATCGACGAGCGGATCCGCGAAATCAAGGGCGATGTGGATCGTGCCGCCGCCGGCGAAGATCTCGCAAATGCCCTAGAGGACAAGGAAGTTCGGGCCGTTCTATTCCGGCTCGGCGGTTTGTCGACAACTGCCCTGCGCGGCATCAAGGGCATGGTCGACACGTACCGGGCCGCCGAAGGGCTGCCAAGGGTGAATTCGAAGCCGGCCAAGGGTCGCAGCCCCGAGTAATCATGGGGAGACCCCGGTTCCACCTTCAACCATCCGGCGCATACAGTTGGTCAGCCACAGAGTGCTGATCTCTGGGGACGTACGCGATCACGGTGAGGGCGGGGAATGTTCTGGGCAAGGGGAAAGAAGTCTCTGACGGCCATCGTCGGCGGCCTCCATATTCCTGAGCCTTTTGACCTCCAAGATTTCTGCGATTCGATTGCGAACCTGCGGGGGAGGCCATTGATCCTGATCCCCGTAGAAGCCGGCCCCGCAACGGAACTCCCGTGTGGCCTCTGGCTGGGCCTGGACGACGCTGACCTCGTCTTCTACGACGCATCAGCCCCCGACTTCCTTCGAGCGCAGATCGTGCTCCATGAGGTATCGCACATGCTGCTCGGGCACACAGCGCCTGAGCTGGGGGACCCCGACCTCGACGGGGCGCACATCCTTGGCCAGGTGGTCGCGCAGCTGAACGGACCCACAGGCGATGAACCTGCGGCGTCGGCGTCAGAGGCACTGCGTTCAGAAGCGGCTCGTGTCCGCGCGTCGGCCGCCGAAGTGAAAGTCCTGGACAGCGAGATGGGGTTCTCCCCGGACCGCATCGCCAGCCTGCTCGCCCGGACGGGATTCCGCAGCAGGCAAGAACGAGATGCCGAAACTCTGGCGACTCTCATCCTGGAAAGGGCGAGCCGTCGGCCAGAGGTCAAAAGCAAAAGCAGAGAGGCAGGGGGTGTTGTGGGCCGTCTCAACGATGCGTTCGGGCACCCCGCACGACGCAAGTAATGAATATGATCAAGCTGACCACCGTCATCCTGCTATGGCTGGTGGTCCTGTGGCGGTTTCCCGCCGCCATGCGGAACCCGCGTCAGCGCGCCATGTGGCTGGCATTCCTAGGATTGTCCGCCGCAGCGACAACATCCGTCCCCGCCGCGGGACTCTTCATCGACGACATGCTGGGCGCGCACAACGCCTCAGTCCTGGTCAAGCACATAGTTGGGATCGTAGCCATCGCGGCCGTCCTCGAATTCGTGACGGCCATGTCCAACCCCCGCTTCCTCGAACGCTCCCGGCCGTACAACGTTGCAGGCGCTCTTGCCGTCGCAGCAGTCATGACCGGCCTCTTCATCGCCACTGAACAGCCGACGAGGGTCACCAACTTCTACGAGGCCTACCGGGACTCGCTGCCCGCCCTCGGCTACTCGCTGACATTCGTCATATACCTCGGTGCGGCCATGTTCTTCGCCTCGTGGATGTGCCTGTCCGCCGCAAGGCTCGCCGCCCGCAGCTGGCTGCGGGCGGGACTGCGCCTGCTGGGTATCGGAACAGGCCTCGGCATGATCTACGGACTGCTGCGCGCGACGCACCTCGGCTACCAGATGCTGGACAAGGACTTCCCCCTCGACGAAGCACAATTCCAGCCTCTGGCCGACGCGGTGCAGTACCTCGCGATCATTCTGATCATCCTCGGGAACGCGGTAGCCCCCGTAGATGTCCTGCGCAGCGCGCACCAGGACTGGACGGCAGTACGTCGCCTCCGCCCGCTGTGGCGTGACCTGACTACCGTGGTGCCGGAAGTGGTCCTGGCCGCGCCCCTGGGGCGCAACCCCCGTATCCAACTCCACCGTGTCGTCATCGAGATCCGCGACGCTGCTTCGGCACTCGTCCCCTACATCCCTGACGCCCTCCGCCAGGGGGGCGGCGGAGGCGACACGGCGATCCAGGCGTCGGGCCTGCACGCTGCTCGGCACGCCAAGATCCGGGGGCATCATCCTGCGGGCGCGGGAGCAGGCCAGTTCTCGATCAACGAGGCGGCGGCCGACCTGGATGAACTCGACTTCGACGCCGAGGTACAGCGTCTTACCGCCCTTGCTGATGCCTACAAGACGGCCGGCACCGCCAGCTCCACGAGGACCTCATCATGACCACACCGACCCTTACCGAGCCCAGCACCCGCACGGTGGTGGCCCAATGGGTCACTGATGCTCTCGAACCGAAGAACTGGCTGCTTGTGATCACCCTGGCGGTGGGCTGGCATGCGGCAGGTTGGTCTGGGGTGGCTTGGGGCGTCGTCGCTGGAATCTTCTCCGGTGTTCTTCCGATTCTGTGGATCAAGTGGGGTGAACGCCGCAAGCTGTGGGGGGACCGTCACGTCCGGCGGAGGCAGGACAGGCTTCTGGTCATCCCCGGGATCATGGTCTCCGTGGGAGCTGGCATCACCGTGATGGTTGCCTTCGACGCCCCGCGTGAACTGCTGGCCCTGGTTGCCGCCATGATGGCGGCCCTGGCCGTGTTCCTGCTTGTGACCACCGTCTGGAAGATCTCGTTCCACACAGCTGTGCCTGCCGGGGCCGTGGCAGTGGCCTCGCTCGCGTTCGGGTGGTGGGCTCTAGCCGCCGTGCCGCTCGTGGCGATAATCGGCTGGAGCCGCCTCGTGCTCTCCGCGCACACTTTCGCCCAGGTCGTTGCAGGCGCCGCCGCGGGAGCTGGAATCGCGGCCGCCGTATTCATGTGGCTGCGCTGACGCAGGGGCTCCGGCGCGTACCGCTGTGGCCGAGCCAGCCTCGCTGCCCGTCTAGTGCCGGATCAGGCAACGTTTGCCCTGTCGACGACGGCGCGTAGGCGCTGGTCGTCGGCGTGGCGGTTACGCCAGATGATGTAGCGGCGGATCATGCTGCCCTGTTCCTTGTGGGTGGTGTGGTCGGTGCCGTCGAGGGTGAAGTACCGCAGGGCGGTGAACTGGGCCTCGATGCGGTTCAGCCAGGAGCTGTTGGTCGGGGTGTAGGCGATCTCGACGTTGTTCGCGGCGGCCCAGTCGCCGACTCGCTGGCACCTCTTGGTGGTCAGGTGCGGGGCGAAGTTGTCACAGACGATCGCGATGCGCCCTGCGGCGGGGTAGAGCGTGCGCAGGTAGCGGCAGAACTCCAGGAACTGGGTGCGCTTCTTGGTCTTCTTGATGTGGCCGTAGAGCTTGTCCCTGGCCAGGTCGTAGGCGGCGAACAGGTGACGTACTCCGTCGTAGCGGTTGTAGGTCGCCCGGCGCCGACGGCGGGGCTCGCGGTCGGGGTCCTTGTGTTTGCCGCCGCGTTCGGCCCACTGCTTCCCGGGGTGGGGCATCAGGTTGAGTGGTCCGAACTCGTCCATGCAGAAGACGACTTCGGGCTCGCCGTCCTCGGGTATGACCTCGCCGTCGGCGATCGCGTAGAGGTGCTCCACCCTCGCCTTCTTGGCCGCGTAGTCGGGGTCGCGGGAGGTCTTCCAGGTCTTCAGGCGTTGAAAGGAGACGCCTTCCTCGCGGAGCAGGATGCGAAGGCCCTCGTGGCTGATGTCGTCGACCACCCCCTCGGCGACCAGGAAGTCTGCCAGCTTGGTCAGGCTCCAGGTCGAGAACGGCAGGTCGTGTTCGGTCGGCTTGGACTTGGCGATCTTCTTGATCTCGCGCCGTTCGGGCAGCGTGAAGGTCTTCGGCCGGTCGCCGGAGTAC
Source organism: Streptomyces sp. H27-H1 (assembly GCF_026627445.1). GTDB lineage: Bacteria > Actinomycetota > Actinomycetes > Streptomycetales > Streptomycetaceae > Streptomyces. Next base: position 30,792 of record NZ_JAPNLJ010000025.1, on the reverse strand, counting down.
TTCGGATACAGGGAGGCAAAGCCGTCGGCGTTGAAGTTGTGGATCACATCCCGGACCCGGTCGTCGCTGGTGAAGGACACCTCGGCGATCTTCGCCGCCGGCATTCCCTGCGCTGACAGCAGGACCATCTGGGCCCGCCGCCAGGTCACCACCGATCCGGTGCCCCTGCGGATGATCCGCAGCAGCCGCCGACCCTCGTCATCATCGATCTCGCGTACACGTACTCGTTCCGCCACCCGGACAGGATGACGATCACGCGCCGCCCGGCATAGCCACCCGAACGGCGCGTCACATCACAACAGGGCAAACGTTGCCTGATCCGGCACTAGCACCTGGCCTGTGCTGCGGGGATAGCGGTGGGTGACCGTTCGGGATGCGCGGGAGTGGGGGCGCTGTTTCGCTGGTGGCATCCGCTCTCCCCCAGATCCCAGGAGTGATCATGAGCGTTGCAGGCGAGTCCGGCAGCCGTGCCCAGCAGATGCGGGCCAAGGCGCAGGAAATGGAGCAGGCTGCGGAGCGTGCCACCGACCCCGCGGAGCGACAGCGGCTGAAGGACAAGGCCCGCCGGATCTTGGATCAGAGCAAGAAGGAGAGCGAGCGGGGCCTCGGGGACGTCGACCCCATGTGACGGCCCTGCACCTGTACCGGCCGGTGCCTCCCCACACGATCCTCTTTGCGTGCGGGAGACACCGGCCGGTGCTTTGTTGCGAACCGCCGGGTATTCGTCGCGGGTTCGGGCCGGTGGTCAGGTGCTGAGCAGGCGGTCGAAGAAGGATCGGTACTGGCGCAGTGCCAGGCGCAGGTCCTCGGTGGCGACTTCCTCGCCGCGGTGCCACTGGCCTTCGAGTCCCTGCTTATGGTCGGCGAATGTCGTCGCGAGCAGCTGCATGACCTCGGCGACGAGCCCGTCTGCCGCGAGCACCGACTGCTTTGGGTCGTCGACGAATCCCTGCTGGATCTGCTGCCACCGGGTACGGAGGCCTTCTGCCTCCTGGGCCCCGAGGAGCGGGGCGGTTTCGGGTTCCTGCGTTGCCTCGTCCCGTTCGCCGGGCACAGCGTCCGGCTCGCCCCCGGCCTCGTCCGTGATTCTGGTCCTGGGTGCTGCCCCCTCGTCTTCGGGGGCTGCCGTCAGATCGTCGTCTGCGGCCTGCTCAGATGCTTCTGTCTGGGGGCGGGCGATGTCCTCAGTGGACAGCGTCTCTCCGGCGGGCTCGGCGTACTCGTCGTCGCGCCCGTATGGTCCTTCTCTCTGCATGTCCCTTCACCTCCATGGTGGCGAACGGCCGCTTGCGGCTGCCGGGCATTCAGCGGCGTTCTTCATCCGGCGAAGCGGTGTCGTCTTTCAGCAGTTCCTCGAACAGCGCCCGGTAGTGGACCATGGCGCCCCGGAGTTCTTCCGTCGTGGTGTCCCTGCCGCCGGCCCGCCCCTTGATCTCATGGGCGATGCGGTAGTGGTCCAGGGTCCGGGAGTGTTCGACCGAGAGGTCCCGCTTCTGCTGCTCGTAATTCTCGGTCGGGTAGCCGCGCTCGCTCATGAGCGTGGTCACGAGCCGGTCCGCTTCACCCACGGCCTGGTCGGGGCTGTCGACGAAGTGCTCTTGCACGCTGGCCCAGTCCCGGGCGTACCGGTCTCGGACGGTGGAGGGCAGCGGCCTGATCTCCAGCGCCTCATGCCGCTCCTCCCTCTCCTTGAGGTCGCGCTCGGCCGCTCCGCGGCTCTGCCCCGCCTCGACCGTGCGCTCGTATTCGGGACCGAACTGCTCCCGCAGGTGCCGGCGCCGGGTCATGGTCCGCATGGTCAGCGCGACGGCGGCCAAGACCACCACGGCGGCCACGATGATGACGATGGTCCACATCGCATCCTCCACTCGTTGACAGCTCACACAGGCAGCCAGAACCGGGGCGTACGAGCGTCACCGCCGCGGGTGCCGTCCCTTGGTGTGCCACATTCCAGAATTTCACATATCACCCGAAATGCACTATTGGGCGAGTGGTGGCGGTTCGGCGCGTGCAGGACAACGGACCGAGGACGGGGGAACGGTGGCGGACACGGTAGTGCCAGGCGGGTCAATGGGCCGGGCGGTGAGTGGTGCGCCACATGGAGCGCCCTGCGAGGTACAGCACGTCGGCGATGAGGAGGAGTACGCCGGCAGAGGTCAGGTACAGCATGCCTTCGACGGTCGCACCGACGACGATCAGAACGATCGCTGCGATCAGCAGGAGGTAGAAGAGGGTCATAGTGTGATGCCTCGGTTCGCGGGTGTGCGTGCCGGATGCGCGGCAGGGGCGTGGCGGCCGTGATGTACGCGTCCTCGGCGTCGAGGTCGGGGTCGTGCGGGAACGGGAGTGGTTCCCCGCGCGGGGTCAGGGGCGGCTACCAGTAGTGCCGTCGTCCGCCGACCTTGTGTCCGACGGATCCGAGGATCCACAGGATGATGCCGATGACGACCAGGATGATCCCGATGGTCCACAGGATGGCGATGCCGGCCACGTAGCCGACGACCAGCAGGATGATTCCGAGGACGATCATGATGTCCGCCGATCTCACGGGTGATGCAAAGCCCCTGTTCCCAGGGTAGATCTGCCCTCTGCTGGTGGCTTCCCGGGCAGGACAGTCCTACCGTGGAGAGACAGTGAGCAGACCTCTGGAGCGCGCCATGCTCGTCATCCTCGGACTCGTCCTCCTGATCGCCGCTCTGGTCGTCGGTGTGGCCGGCGTCGTTACCAACGACGGCAGCGCCCACGAGCTGACCGGCGGATTCTCCGTATTCGACTACGAGGTCACCGGCTCCACCGGCACCCTCTTCCTCTACGGCATCGCCGTCGGGGCCGTGGCGCTGCTCGGGCTGAGCCTCCTCCTGGCCGGTGCCCGCCGCACCTCTCGCCGCGGCCACAGCGCCGGCCCCGAAGGCGACACGTCGCGTCGGGGGACAGCCGCTGCCGGCAACGACCGTGCCGACGTCGTGGACCAGCGTGGCATCGCCCGCCCACAGGCGACGGGTGGGCGAGAGTCCAACCCGGGCGGAGAGCGCCGGAGGGGGTTCAACCCGTTCAAGCACCGATCGGAGCCCCGGTAGGTCTCCACATGCCGGCGCACTTACGAAGGGTGGCCACCGATGAGTATCGGCAAGAAGATCGGGCACAAGGCCGAAGCGGTCAAGGGCGGCGCCAAGAAGACCGTAGGCCGTGTCACCGGTAGCTGGCACCTGCGGGCCGAAGGCCGCGGTGACCAGTTCAAGGGCAACGCCAAGCAGGCCGGGGCGAAGATCAAGGACGCCTTCAAGCACTGACCACTGCGCCCGCCCTGCCGTCCTCACGGAAGGGCCCGGAGGTGCCACGTATGGCCATCAAGAAGGATGCCGCCCACGCCAGATCCCAGGGGCGGCGTATGTCCAACAGCCGCGCCATGGAGGTCCTGTCCAGGGTCGGACTTTCCGCGCGGGGTGTGATCTACGTACTGGTGGGGCTGCTGGCCGTGCAGATGGGTTTCGGCGGCGACAGTGGCAAGGAGGCCGACCGGTCCGGTGCGGTGCGGACCATCGGTGAGCAGCCGTTCGGCCGGGTGCTGCTGTGGGCGCTGGTGGTGGGGCTGGCGGCGATGGCGCTGTGGCGGCTGTCCGAGGCCGCATTCGGGCAGGCGGTGACGGGCGGGGACAAGTGGACCCGGCGCCTGGGCTCTCTGGGGCTGGCGGTGTTCTACACCGTGATCTGTATCGGTGTGGTCCAGACCGCCCTGGTCGGCGGGTCCGCCGGGGGCCGGCCCGGCGATGAGACGTCGAAGGATTACACCGCGAAGGTGCTGAACTTGCCTCTCGGGCGGGTCTTCGTCGGTGTGTTCGGGGCCGTCCTGGTCGTCGTGGGCGTGGTAATCGTGGTCCGGAGCCTGATGCGGAAGTTCGAGGAGAATCTCCGAACGGACGAGATGAGCCCGACGACGCGGCGCATCGTCGCGGGGCTGGGCATCGTCGGCGGCGTGGCGTGCGGCGTGGTCGCGGCGGTGGCCGGGCTGTTCGTCCTCCTGGCCGCCGTGCAGTTCGATCCCGGCCGGGCCAAGGGCATGGACGAGACGCTGCGGTCGTTCGCCGCCACACCCGCCGGACCCGTGCTGCTGATCGCCGCGGCGGTGGGCCTCCTGGTGTTCGGCCTCTATTCGTTCTGCGAAGCCCGCTGGCGCAAAGCTCCTGAGCACGGCGCCTCGGCAGAGCAGCCGGCCGAGGCCCCGGGCTCGGAGACGCGCCCAAGTGCGCCCTAGAAGGCTGCTGAAAATCTTGTTGTGGGGCTGTCCGGCCGGAGGCCGGGCGGCCCCTTGCTTATGCGGTTGCCGGGGTGAGACGCCAGGTGGTGCTGGTCCGGGTGAGTCCGAGGTTGATGAGTCGGCGGAGGTTGAGGGCGGCGGCGCGGTGGACCGACCACACCACCCACAAGGAACAGGGCAGCATGATCCGCCGCTACATCATCTGGCGTAACCGCCACGCCGACGACCAGCGCCTACGCGCCGTCGTCGACAGGGCAAACGTTGCCTGATCCGGCACTAGACGGGCAGCGAGGCTCTCCAGTCGATCCGGATGCGGCCGTGCGGATCGTGTCCTCGACCGCCACCAGATGCCTTGATGTGGACCTTCGTCACAGCCAGCAGCACCAGACCACGCTGGGAGGCGCGAGGCGCAGACATCCACCAGGCCACGATGTCGTGTACGTCGGCAAGGGGGACGCCGGCGATCTGCTCAAGGAAGCGGACGCGCGTCCGGCAGGCCTTCAGGTCGTCCTTGGTGGCTTTCTCCGCCGCCTTGTATGCATCAAGGATCATGGACTTCCGCATGGACTTGAGGACTGCGAAGCGATCCTCCGCACCCTCGATGTGGGTGCGCAGCCGCTCGACTTCCTCGGCAGCGTCCTTCTGGAGCTGCAACAGCTTCTCGTGGACTCCTGGGCGCAGGAGATCTGCGAGGACCTGCTCAGCCACGGCCGGCTCCAGACGGTCTGCGTTCATGCGGACCTTGCCGCAGGACTTACGCGTCTGGGTGGGGGGCAGGCATCGGTATCCCGGACCCGCGTCGGCGTTGACTCTCGAGCCGGACACGTCGTAGCCGCACTCATCGCAGTCTGCGATCCCCTGAGTCAGCAGATACTCGAACGCCTCGCGAGGAGGCGCAGCGGAAGTCCGTTCCAGGCGGTTCTGCTTCAGTTTGCTGTACTCGGCCGGTGTCAGGACGGTTTCTCCGAAGCCCTCGAGCGGTTCCCCGTTCGCGTCGAGGCCTGCCATCTTCGGGTTCGTGAGCGTCCGAAGGAGTGTCTCTCCGCGCCACAGGCCGCCGCGCACAGTGCGGTGCCCTTCGTCGTTCAGCCAGTTCGCAACGGCGTTTGCAGACTCCTGCGGGTCGGTCACGAAGAGTCTGGAAGCCGCCCGCCGGAGGAACGCTGCCTCGCGGGAGTTGAGGCCCCCGCCGTTGGCATAGCCGGACAGCCGTCCCATATGTCTTAATCCCTCGCGTGATGATCGCGTGCAGATGAGTAGCCGCTCACCTGTCTAATAGGCCAATGTACGTGTTAGGCAACGTTCGAACAGTCCGCCTACGGCCCCGCGCATGTGCGGTACGTGAAAGCCACTGGTCGGAGACTCGAAAGGTTGCCCCATTGTGACCCACCTCACAATATTTCACGGGCGTGAACGTACACGGGGTCAATTATTCGAACATGCTGGCCGGGGGCGTAGACGCCACGAAGCCCGCCACCTCGGCGGGAGGGGCGGGCTTCGGAGAAATAGGTCACCGTGCAGGCGTCACCGGCGGACCCCAAGCAGTTCCCACAGCGAGGCGGTCGCGACCTTCGAGGTCGACCCCAGTGGGATGACCTGCACAGGGAACTCCCCGGACTTGATCAGCTTGTACGCCGTGTCCTTGCCGATCGACAGAGCACGGGCCGCAGTGGTCACGTTCACCATCGGCGGCAGCTCCAACAGCTCCGCCATGGTCATCGCCCCGCGCCGCTCCCGGCCCCCCGGAAGCTCCTGCGTGACAGATGCAGATGAGGACATAGGTGGTCACATCCCTCTTCCCCGCGCCACCTGACCGGAAGCATACGGTGCCCAAGGAGGCGTCCCCTTCGCTACAGAAAGATCAGGACACGTAAGGACAGCCCAGCTCAGAGGGGGACGCGTGTTCAAGGGTTCGACCTACAAGCGGTGCAAGTGCACCGAGCCCAAGCTCAATGCCACCGGAGAGCCGATCTTCACGGCGAACGGCGAGCCCGCCACACGCGAGATGGGAGCCGACTGCCCCAACCTGAAGAAGAAGGATCACGGCTCCTGGTACTACTACGTCAACCTCTCCGACTTCCCCGGCACTGGCAACCGCCGGCCCCGTAAGGGCGGCTTCCTCACGAGCAAGGCCGCCGAGAAGGCCGCCCAGAAACTGTGGGACGAAGCCAGCAACGGCATAGACATCGAGTCCAAGGAGACCGCGCACCAGTTCCTGCTCCGTTGGCACGAGACCCGCGTCGACCTCAAGGAGAGCACCCGGGACGACCACCACGACTTCATCCACCGCCTCTACATCCCCGCCTTCGGGGACGTGCCCATGCGTGACCTGCGCACCAAGCACATCCAGGCGATGTTCAAGGAGATCTGGGCCTTCAACGAGATCAAGGAAGCCAACCGGGTAGCCGCAGTGCTGGCGAAGGCCGAGGTCGACCAAGCGCACCTGGCATGGAAGCAAGCCCCCAAGCCCCGCCCCCACCACCTGCGTGAGCGGTGGACGGCTGCCCGCGCAGCCCTCAAGGAGGCGAACGCGAAGCCCAGGCAGGACACCGGCCCCGGCCGGCAGGAGAAGTTCCTCCAGGCCCTCTCAGGCGCAATGGCGTTCGCCGTCCGAGAGAAGCTGATCACGGAGAACTGGTGCGACGCGGTCGTCATTCCCAAGTACGAGAAGCCCGACCCCCTCGTGTGGACGCCCGAACGTGTTGCCCGCTGGCGCGAGACCGGAGAGGTCCCCGGCCCCGTCATGGTCTGGACGCCCGAACTGACCGGCGAATTCCTCGACCTGGCCGTCGAGCACAGCATGTACGTCATGTGGCACTGGATGACCTTCCGCGGCCCCCGCCGAGGCGAAGCCACCGGCCTGCCCTGGACGGAAGTCGACCTCGACCAGGGATACGCCAACCTGGTCGAGACGCTGGCCGTCCGCTCCTCGTACGAGACCTACGCCGAGACGCCCAAGAGTCGGGCCAGCCGACGCACGGTCACCTTCGACTCCATCACCCTGACGCTCCTCGCCGCCTGGCGGGAAGTGCAGAAGGGCCAGCGAGAGCGGTGGGAACTCAAGCGCGCTCAGTGGATGGCAGATAACCCCGACAAGCCCCAGAAGTACGGCCCGTTCGTCAACTCGGGGAAGGTCTTCACCATGGAGGACGGCAGGCCCTGGAACCCCAAGCACGTGAGCCAGACCTTCGACCGCTTCCTTGAGCGCCACGGCCTCCCGCCGATCCGGCTGCACGACCTCCGCCACTGCGCCGCCTCCCTCTCGCTGATCGCCGGCCTGAGCATGAAGGCGATCCAGCTGCTCTTGGGGCACGCGAGCTTCAGCCTGACCGCGGACACGTACACCTCGCTGATGCCGCAGTTCGACAAGGCGAACGCTGACGCCACCGTGGCTGTCGTCCCGCGTGCCCAGGCGACAGCGTCCACGGATTCTGGCGGGGGACAGCCCGAGGCTGAGCCTGAGCCTGCGCCGACCCCTGACCCGGTGCCCCGGTTGGTGCTCATCAACAGCTCACCGGATGCAGAGAGCCAGGAGATCGCTGCCTAGCGCGCTGTCCCCCATCTGTCCCCCGGAAAGGCCGAAGGGCCCTTGGATCCAAGATCCAAGGGCCCTTCTCGGCACTCAAACGCCTGTGACCAGGCGATTCTCTGTGCCCTCGGCAGGATTCGAACCTGCGACACCCGCTTTAGGAGAGCGGTGCTCTATCCCCTGAGCTACGAAGGCGGGGGCCTGTCGGAAACCTTGCCGGAAACCCCAGAGGGATGACGCGAGCTGCCTCGACAAACATGCTGGTCAGGTGACGTGCACACACCCAGGTGGGGATGCCCTCGCGGACACTTTCCCGGGCACACGCCTGGTAGTCGTCTGACCGCTGACAGCCTAGCGGATCGTGCTGGGAGTGGTCGCATGGATTGCCGTGGGAGGGGGGCTGAGACGAAGGCAAGGTCGTGACCTGGGGTTTCTGAGCGTCTGGGGTGGCGGGTGGGGAGGCCGGGGCTGCTGTACGGCTGTGGGCAGGCTGCTGGAGCGTCCGTTCTGTTCCGCTTGCCCCGGAGGGGCCGTTAAGGGGGTCGAGGAAGCGGGTGCCGTCGTCGATGCGGATGCTCTCGGCGATGCGGCCTTGGTCGCACAAGAACTCATGGCCGCTCCGGTAGGGACTGATGCGCTCGTAGAAGACGGGGGCGACGGATCCGTGCTGCTTGAGGAAGCGCCGACGTTCCACGTCCGCCCGGCCGAGGCCGGTGACGTGTTCTCACCGACCGAGAACGACGCCAACATGGAGCGCCGCTACGGGCCCACCGACCGGGAGCCCTCGACCGCCGACGAGCTGGACCGGATCTCTGAGCTGAACGGCACCAGCTTCACCGAGTCGATGAAGACCCCCGCCGTCGTCGCCGCGTTCGCGGACTGGTCGGCCTGCATGACCGGCAAGGGCCATCCCGGCTTCAAGGACCCGTTCGAAGCCGCCCGCTCCGTCACCCACCCCGAGGGCGGGCGTACCCGCCGACCGGCCGGAGATTGATCTGGCCCTCGCGGAGATCGACTGCAAGGCTGAGACAGGCTTGGGCGGAATCTGGTTCTCTGAGGAATCCAGGATTCAAATGACGATCATCGATGAGCAGCGGCAGGTCCTCGATTCGTTCAAGACCAAGAACGAGGCCGCCGTCAGTGAGGCTGACAAGAGAATGGAAGGCTGATCGTGGCCCGTTACAAAAGCGTGGGAGCGTTTCTGCTCATCGGCGGCCTGGTCGTCGTCGGCACGGTGTGGGGCGGGGTGACGTTCGCCAAAAGCATGGAAGCCGAACTCGGCGACCCCCTCACGGTCGCCACCGCGGCGCCCGCCGAGCGGCCCGTCGGTGACATCCTCACCGATGCGCAGCGCGCCGACCTCGGGCCTGACGTCGCCACCGACCGCGAAGGCGGGGAGACGGTCGCCACCGCCCACGCGGCGGTTTGGGAGAACCAGGACATGCGCCTGGCGAAGATCCCTGTCGTGCTCACCAACCCCGGCGATGCGCAGCGCCGCGTCGAGACGCGCCTGAGTGTGTACTCCTCACGCGGCGAGGGGGCAACCCGGCTGTGGGAGGGAACGGTGGACTCCGGCGGTGAGATGGCCCCCGGCAAGTCGGTGGTGACCTACGTGAGTGTGCAGTCCGTTCGCGACCCGGCGGCGTTGAGGATCGAGCTCCGGCGGACGCCCGGAGAAGGCTGACCCCGCGATGCGTGTCGCGGGGCGCTCGGCAGGGCCCGAGGGTTGTACGCGGGTTCGCACACTTCCTTGTGAGAACCGACCCCACCGGTCTCCGTGATGGTCGTGGCCGACATTTCGCTGTGCCACCGCCGGGCCGGCGCACGCTGGGTGGACCTCGACCAGGAGCAGCAGCAGCTGATCCGGCAGTCCGTCGGGGTGAGGATGCCCGACGGCAGAGCGTGGAACCCGCTTGGCAAGGTCGTCAACCGCTTCGAACACGGCCCGCAGGAATCCATTCAGGAGCTCTATCCGTAGTTGCACGGCCGGACCCTGGTGCTCTGACCCGCCGCAGAGCTGGAATCTCAGCGGGAGGTTCGCTAGAGCCGCTGACCTGCGGTGATGGGCTGAAGGGGGGGTTGGGTGTTGCCTTCTGCGGTCCGGGTGCCGGTGTCGGCGCCGGAGCGCCCCGGTCGCGTCGAGAGTCGTCTCCGGGGGTGATCGCGGAGGCGGCGATCACGGTCTGGGTGGCCGGGATTCAGGCCTGCACCGCGTAGAGCAGGCCTACGGCGGCGGCCAGTGAGCCGAGGATGAGGCGTAGGAGGGTTTCGGGCAGGTGGGGCTGGAGGCGGGCGCCGAGGTAGCCGCCGATGAGGCCGCCGGCGCCGCACGACAGGCCGAGGAACCAGTCGGGGGCGATGTTTGCGGACCGGGTGAGGGAGAGCAGGGCGTACGTGGCCGCGCCGACTAGGGAGGTGGCGAAGGTGGAGGCCAGCGCCGCCGGGGCGACGCGTGCCACGGGCATGCCGCGGCCGACGAGGACGGGGCCGAGGAGGGAGCCGCCGCCGATGCCGTAGATCCCGCCGATGACGCCGACGGCGAGGGCCAGGCCGGTGATCGTGCGAGGGGAAGGCTCGGAAGCCGCCTTGTGGCGGACGGGCCACAGCGTGCGCGCGCACAGCCACAGGCCGAGCGGGAGCAGCAACGCTGCGACCAGCAGGCGGAAGACGGTGGGCCCGGGAAGGGCGAAGACCCGGATGGCGGCGCCGACGACGACTCCGGGCAGGGTGCCCAGGACGAGGCGGCGTACCAGGGGTCCGCGCAGGGTGCCGTGGCGGCGGTAGCGGAGCAGGGCGCCGGGGCCGGCCACCACGTTGAAGAGCAGGTTGGTCGGTGTGACCGAAGGGTTGGGGACGGCGAACACGCTCAGCTGCACCGGCAGCAGGAACACCGCACCCGACACCCCCACGGGCGCGGTCACCACCGCGATGAGCAGCCCCGCGGCCAGCCCGGCCAGACCCGTATGCCAGTCCATGGCCAGGTTCATGGCCAGGTCGATGTCCATGTTCATGTCCGAGGTCTGGCTCAGGCGGGTGCGATGTGGGCGGTGTTGGGCATCAGATGGGCGGTCGCCCGTACGCCGGCTTCGAGGGCCGGGTGGGTGGGGGAGCGGTCCGCGTCCGCCCGGCGGTGCGCCGGGTTGGCGCTGATGGCGAGCCGGTCGGCGGTCCGGCCGCGGGTGTAGGACTTCATGGGTCCTGAGCGTAGATCGCTTTCGGGGCGGCGGTCTGGTGGCGCCCGGACCGGCTGCATCGGGCAGCAGGGCGTAGACCGCCTCCAGCGGCGCGTACGCCGGGATCCCGCCGTACGGCGAGACCGCGTACGCCTTCCTCGCGCGTCTCCTGGGCCACGTCCTCGACGCACCGCCACAGGGCCGCCCTGATCCCCGGACCGTCCACTTCCGCGAGCCGTCCCAGCGCGAAAGCGGCCTGCTCGCGCACGTACGCCGTCTCGTCGCAGGTGAGCCGGACCAGAGCCGCGGGCACGGGGTCACCCGCCTCGCCGGACAGTGCTCCCGGCAGCTCGCCGGCCACCGGCACGGAGACCGGGATCCATGTGACCGGCTTGGGCGATGAGGGCAGCGATGTCTTCCGCGTTCACGCCCTGATCGTCCCGCAGCCCTGCCCGTCCGTCCGTCCGCCAGTCCGTCCGTCCGTCAACTGTTGAGGAAGCGCGTGCGCAAGCGCTCCGTCGTCTGCGCCGTGATGCCGACCCGGTCCGTGAGGTACGCGCCGACCGACCCGTAGCGGGCGCCGAGGTCGGCCAGGGTCAGGCGCAGGATCTCGGCGGGGGCCCGGCCGTACGAGGGCCAGCGCATGGTGCGGCCCGGGTTGGCGGTGTGCCAGTCGGCCGTCAGCCGGGCGGTGGCCAGCTCGGTCAGGGCGAAGTCCGCGAGGATCTGCTCCTCGTCCACACCGAGGAGGGTCAGGACGAGCGCGGCGATCAGGCCGGTGCGGTCCTTGCCCGAGGTGCAGTGGAAGACCGCCGGACCCGGGCCCTCGGCGAGCAGCTCGATCGCGGCGCGGATCTCGGCGACCCCGTCCTCGGCGACCTCGGCGAACCGGTCCGCGAGGAACCGCCACGGGTCGGTGTCCGGGTCGATCTCGGCCTGGTCGTACGGGCGGTGCTCGATGCTGAGGTTGGCGTACGTGAACCGCTCGGGCTCCGGTATCCGGCCCTTGGCGTCGATCTCCCAGGGGTAGCGCAGGTCGATGACCGTACGCACGCCGAGGCCCAGGAACTGGTCCCAGTCGGCGCCCGCGAGCTTGCCGAGCGAGTCCGCCCGGTAGAGGGCGCCCCACGCGACGGTGGCGCCGTCGGCCGTACGGTAGCCCCCGAGATCACGGAAGTTGTGCAGTCGCTCGAACTCGATGTGGCGGGTCATGCGCGGATCCCCCTGATGTCGTCCCGGGCCTTCTGGCCCTCCGGCTCTCCGGTGATCTTCCTGTGAACCGACCCGGCCCCACAAGATCCTCCGGGCGTACGGGAGTTCCCGCGCCCCGCCGCGCGCCGACGAGGGGCGCCCACCGGTCGCGATCACCCGGGAGCCTCCCCTTCGGCCAGCCCGGACAGCACCAGGTCCCCGGGGGACACGAACCGCCCGGGGTCGGGCAGGTCGATGGTCACCGTGCCCAGGACGGGCCGGTCGAGGTCCCGCTCGCCGCCGGGCAGGCGCAGCAGGCGGAGCTCGGAAGGTGCCTGCGCCTCTTCGGACGACAGCAGATCACGCAGCCTCATGGCCCCACCCTGCCATGTGCCACCAAGGCCCCGATCGTGACCTCTCCCCGCTGAACCGCAGGTCAGGGCCTTGCTCTGGGATGATTTCGGGCCCGCGCCGTGGTGCTTCGTCCGGAACTAGACGCCCATCGGAGCGTGCAGTTCCACAAGGATCTCCACCTCGACGGGGGCGTCCAGCGGCAGCACGCTCACGCCGACCGCGCTGCGGGCGTGGATGCCCGCGTCGCCGAAGGCGGTGCCCAGCAGTTCGCTCGCGCCGTTGATCACGCCGGGCTGCCCCGTGAAGTGCGGGTCGCTGGCCACGAATCCGACCACCTTGACCACGCGCTTGACGGCCGAAAGGTCCCCGGCGACGGAGGCGACGGCGGCCAGTGCGTTCAGCGCGCACTGCTGCGCCAGCTCCTTGGCCTGCTCCGGGGTCACCTCGGCGCCGACCTTCCCGGTGAGGGGGAGGGCGCCGTCGACCATCGGGAGCTGGCCGGAGGTGTACACGTAGTGCCCGCTCTGCACGGCGGGGACGTAGACGGCGACCGGCGAGGGGGTCGGCGGGAGCTTCAGGCCGGCGGCGGCGAGGCGCTCTTCGGGGGTGCTGGGCATGGTCGGATCTCCTTGTTGTCGCTGTCGCTGTCGCTGCTGCTGGTGCGGTCGTTGGTGCTGACGTCCCGGGCTACCGTCAGCGGTTCGGCCAGCGGTTCGGCCAGCGGTTCGGCCAGCGGTCAGGTCAATGGTTGGGTCAGCGGTTCAGTTCGCCGGTGAGCAGGAAGCGCTCCACCCGCTCCTGGTACGGAGCGATGTCGATGCCCTGCTCGGCCAGCCAGCCGTCCGAGTAGTACTTGTCGAGGTAGCGCTCGCCCGGGTCGCACAGCAGCGTCACGACGCTGCCGCGCTCACCACGGGCTTTCATCTCGGACACGAGTTTGAACGCCGCCCACACCCCCGTGCCGGTGGACGCACCGCACTTGCGGCCGAGAATCCCTTCGAGTACCCGGATGGTGGCGATGGACGCCGCGTCGGGCACCCGCATCATCCGGTCGACCGCACCGAGGATGAAGCTCGGCTCCACCCGCTGGCGGCCGATGCCTTCGATGCGCGAGCCGACGGTGGTGGTGACTGAGGGGTCCTGCCCCAGCCAGCCGCCGAAGAACGCGGAGTTCTCGGGGTCGGCCACACAGATGCCGGTGGCGCGCTGGGTGTAGTGGACGTACCGGGCGAGCGTGGCGGAGGTGCCGCCGGTGCCCGCGGCGGCCACGATCCAGGCCGGTTCGGGGTGCGGCTCCCGCTCCAGCTGGCGGAAGATCGAGTCGGCGATGTTGTTGTTGCCGCGCCAGTCTGTGGCCCGCTCGGCGTACGTGAACTGGTCCATGTAGTGCCCGCCGGTCTCGGCGGCGAGCCGCGCGGAGACCTCGTAGACCTCGCACGGGTTGTCCACGAGGTGGCAGGTGCCGCCGTGGAACTCGATCAGGTCGATCTTCGAACGGGCGGTGGTCCGCGCCATGACGGCGACGAAGGGGACTCCGATCAGCTTGGCGAAGTAGGCCTCGGAGACCGCGGTGGAGCCGGAGGAGGCCTCGATGACCGGACGGCCGGGGCGGACCCAGCCGTTGCACAGCGCGTACAGGAACAGCGAGCGGGCCAGGCGGTGCTTGAGCGAGCCGGTGGGGTGGGTGGACTCGTCCTTCAGGTACAGGTCGATGCCCCATTCCGCGGGCAGCGGCACGGTCAGCAGGTGGGTGTCGGCGGACCGGTTCCCGTCGGCCTGGACCTTGCGGACGGCCTCGCGGAGCCAGCCGCGGTACGCGGGGTCGCGGCGGTCGACGTCCAGCTCGGAGTCGGAGCCGGAGCCGGAGCCGAGGGTGAGGGCGGAGACGGACTCGGAGGAGGTGAGGGGTGCGGTGGTCATGATGCGTTCCTTCGGAGGTCAGAGCCCGGCGAGCCGGAGCAGGGCGACGCAAGCGCAGCCGACGAGGACGGTGGCGTACATGTTCTTGGTCTTCCAGGCGACGAGGACCGTCGGCAGGGCGGCCAGGAGCAGCGGATTGGTGGCGCCGAACTCCAGGGCGCGGCCGTGCGGGTTGAGGACGGCCGGGGCGATCAGCGCTGCCAGCACGGCCGGCGGGATGAACCGCATCCAGCGCAGGGTGTTCCGGGGGATGGTGACCCGGCCGGCGAGGAAGAGGGGGACCGCCCGGCAGGCGTAGGTCACGGCGGCCATTCCGGCGATGACGATCAGCAGGGTGGTGGTGCTCATGCCTCCGTCGCCTCCTTCGTCGTCTCGTTCTTCCCGGTCCTGTTCTCCAGGAACAGCCCGGCGCTCGCGGCGATCACGGTCGGTGCGATCACCGACCAGAGCGGGAGTCCGGCGGTGGTCAGTACGACGGCCAGGACGCCCGACAGTGCGGCGACGGCGAACTCCAGGCGGCGGGAGCAGAGCATCACCAGCAGGGCGAGGAACATGGCGGTCTGCGCGAAGTCCAGGCCCAGGGCCCCGCTGTCGGGGATCAGCGAGGCGGCCACGGTGCCGAGCGCGGTGGAGCCCGCCCACGACAAATGGATCAGCAGATTGAATTTTCCGCATTCACCGGCCGGGCGGGTGCGCTTCGCGAATTCGGCGGAGTGAACGGCGAATGCCTCGTCGGTGAGCTGCCAGGCGAATCCCAGCTTCTGGCGCTGCTTCCAGTCCTTGACCTCGGGGGCCATGGAAAGGGAGTAGAGGGAGTGGCGGAGATTGATGAGGAACGTGGTGAAGATGATCGAGACCGGTGACATTCCGGCCTGGAGCGGGCCGAGCGCCGCGAACTGCGAGGAGCCCGCGAAGACGACCGCCGACATCGCGATGGCGGCCCAGGCGGGCACTCCGAAGGTGGGGGCCAGGACGCCGAAGGCGAAGGAGACGGGCAGATAGCCCAGCATCACCGGGCCGGCCGCGGAGGCGGCGGCCTTCCAGTCGCGGGGGCCCGGCCGGGTTGCGGCCCCGGCGCGCCCGCCGATCGGTGTGATGGTCGTAGCCATGATGTCCCCAACTTCTCCGTCGGTTCGACTTGCTGCCCTTTCAGGCTAGGAGCCGGACGGAAAGAGGAGATGCGGCGAAGGTCCCGAGGTGTGAAGGGGTCTGGCAGGGGGGTGTCAAACTTCCCGTAATAGGTCCTAGGTCCCTAAGGAGTTCCACCCCACAAGCGATGCCGCTATTCGCCGAAAGCGATGCTTGAGGCCTTCTTCAGCAGTTCGATCACCGCTTTCACGGCCGGTACGGAGTCCAGGCCCGGCAGTGTCACCGCCGTCACCCGGCGCTCCATCGGCGGCTCGACGGCGCACACCTTCACCCCGGCGGGCACCCCGCCGAGGACGGTCAGCCGCGGCACCAGCGCCACGCCGAGCCCCTCGGCGACCAGCCCGGCCGCGGCGGGGGAGTCGTCGGTGGCGTAGTCGATGTCGGGGTGGAAGCCGGCCTGTTTGCAGGCGTCGACCAGGTGGCCCCGGCACTGCGGGCAGCCCGCTATCCAGCTCTCCCGGGCCAGCTCCGCCAGCCGTACGGGTTCGGTGCGCGCGCTGCCCGACAGCCGGTGGCCGGGCGGCAGGAGCAGGCTCAGCGGCTCCGTGAACAGGGTGTGGACGCTCAGGTCGGCGACATCGGCAACGTCGGCGACTTCGCCGGTGTCTGCCTGATCGGCGCCGCCGCGGTCGGGATGGTCGAAGGCGACGGCGACCTCGCAGTCCCCCGCGCGCAGCATCCCCACGGCCTCCGGCGGCTCCGCCTCGACCAGGGTGACCCGCAGGTCGGGGTGGGCCTTGCGGGTGAGCGCGATGGCCTTGGGGACCAGTGCGGAACAGGCGCTGGGGAAGGCCACCACCCGGACCCGGCCCGCTTTGAGTCCGGCGATGGCCTGGATCTCGGCCTGCGCGGTGTTGATGACGCCGAGGATGGTCACGGCGTGCCGGCAGAGCGCCTCCCCGGCCTCGGTCAGCTGGAGCCGGCGGGCCGAGCGGACCACGAGCGGGGTGCCGAGCGTGCGCTCCATGGCCTTGATCTGCTGGCTGACGGCGGGCTGCGTGTAGCCGAGCTGCCGGGCGGCGGCCGAGAAGGACCCGCTCCGGGCGACGGCCCGGAAGATGACCAGCTGCCGCATCTCGATCACGGGGTGCTGCCGCCGGCGAGGACGGGGAGGGAGGGGGCTGCGGGGGAGGAGGAGGCCGGCCGCGGGAAGAGGATGACCGGCTTGATCATGCCCGGCTCCTTGGCGGCGAGCCGGCCGAAGGCCTCCCCGACCCGGTGGAACGGGAACTGGTGGGTGGTGATCACCGTCGGGTTCACGAGCCCGCCCTCGATCAGGTCCAGTGCCCGCGCGAGCCGCGCCCCGCTGCTCTGCGGCGGCCGGCAGCGGGCGTAGGTGATCCGCCCGCTCGCGGAGAGTCCCGCGCGGGCCGCCGTCGCGGCGGCGGGGGCGGCCGTCGCCATGATCGCGCGGTCGGCGCCGGCGCCGCCGGTCAGCTCCAGGATCCGCTCGGTGGTGTCCTCGTAGGCCGGGTCGATGACCACATCGGCCCCGAACCGCAGAGCGAGGCGCTGGCGTTTCATCTCCGGCTCGACGGCGATGACGCGGGCCCCGCGCAGCCGGCCGGCGGCGATGGTCGCGCCGAGCCCGACCGCGCCCTGGCCGAAGACGACGACGCTCCCGCCCGGGGGCGGCCCGGACTCCTCGGCGGCGGCGAAGCCGGTGGGCAGCGCGCCCGCCGCGTAGAGGGCCTGGTGGTCGCTGATGGTGTCGGGGAGCGGGACCAGCCCGGCCCCGGCGGCCGGGGCGCGGAAGAACTCGGCGAGCCGCCCGTGGCCCTCGACGCCGACGCGCCGGCCGACGTAGGACGGGCAGACCCCGGGGCCGACGGCCTCGACGACACCGACGGCCTCGTGGCCCAGGCCGGTGGGCGCCCCGGCGGCGGTGTGCCCGTCCCAGGCGCAGATGAGCGCGGCCGTGGTGCGTACGAGGACCTCGCCCGTCCCCGGGTGGGGCACGGGCAGTTCCAGCACGGCGGGCGGCTCGCCGCTCCGGCGCAGCGCGAAGGCCTTCACGCGTCTCCCTACTTCGTCGCTACGTCGTCACACGGCTCGTCTTCAACCATGGGGGCACGCACCCGGCCGCGTGGGGGGCCGTAGGTCGGAAACCGGCGGGCCGACCGGCCGCACTTGTCGCGCTGCCGGTCCCGAATCCGACCCTTCGCGGACTCACGGCCGGGTGACCCGGACCTGGTAGCTGCCGTTGCGCAGTTCGCCCACGACCGAGACGCTGATGCCCGACTTGTCGTCGGTGAAGGTCTCGCCCGGGCGGAACGGCGCGTCCGAGAGCTCCGCGTGCACGTTGGACCGCCGGGTGCAGCCGCCGCTGGCGTGGGAACTGTCGGAGACGGTGACGGGCCCGCGGCCGGTGTCCACCTCGGAGTCCACCCTGTAGATGAGCACCCCGGGCTTGCAGACGGCCTCGTCGTTCCCGGCGTGGGTGCGCACCTCCACCGCGTATCCGGCGCTCTCCGAGACGGGGACGAAGGCCAGCTTGGTGCCGCCCGCGACGGCGAGCGGGCTCAGTACGTGGTCGCTGACCCCGGACTTCCCGGCGCAGCTGATCTGCGCACTGTCGAGCCAGCCCAGCTTCCACTTGTGCCAGCCCAGCAGGTCGTTGTTGGCGCCCCAGTCCTCGCTCATGATGTCCCAGTGCCCCACCGTGCCGCCGCCGTCGGCGGTGTAGAGGTCGGGCAGGCCGAAGACGTGCCCGTTCTCGTGGGGGAGCACCCGGTAGCCGGTCTCCCGGTAGGAGCCGGAGCCGTCGTCCTGGCGGCTGTAGACGAAGGACGTGTTGGCGAGCGGGACCCCGTCGGCCATCGGTGCCTCGCCGTTGCCGGAGAAGGTGACGGAGAGGACGGTGTCGAGTGCTGAGGGGCCGGCGTTCGGGGTGACCAGGATATTTATCAGGTCGTACCGGGAGAAATCGACCTCGGCGTCGGAGGCTTTGACGATGTGCTCGACGAGCTGGCGATAGCCGGGCTCGTACGCGGAACCCCGCTCGATCCCGTACGCCGCGAACGGCATCGGCATCCGCAGCCAGTTCTTTATCGGCGCCTCGGCCCGGTAGGTCAGCCGCCCGTATGAGCTGATGCGGAACCAGTCGGACGTCTGCGGGAAGAACTCCGCCAACCGGTCGGCCGCCGTGCCCTCGCCCTTGGCGTCGGGGAAGTCGATCATCAGGTTCAGCGCCCGGACCTCGCCGGTCGAGCGCGAGTACCCCGGAGAGGTCGGCAGTCCCTCGGACATCTGCACGCCCATCGCGCCGGCGATCCGGCAGGGCGCGAGCAGCGACTCGGCGGTGTTCGCGGCCACCGCTCCGGCCGCCGAATGGCCGCGGCTCGATATGCCCGCGCTCGCCGTCGCCGTGATGCCGAGGGCCAGCGCGGTGATGCCGATGTAGGCACTGGTGCGGCTTGGCTTGCGTATCCGGTGGCGCGTCTGCGGCATGGAGATCGGCCTTCGGGTCCGCGGCAGCCGGCCGGGTCCGGACTGCGCTCTGTGGGCTCACCCTCCGACGGCTGGGGCGGGCTCGCGCGCCGGAAGAGGCCAAACGGGATCAGGGAGCCCGGGGTGATGTGACCCGGGTCACACGGGAGAGTGAAATAACCGGGGAGGTCTTCCCCGTTTGAACCAGAGTCCCCATGAACCGGGGATCCGCTCCCCGTTTCGGGAGGATCGAGCGGACCTACGCGTCACCCGTGCCAGGGAGCCAGTCATGAAGAGCCCCGCCACCACCGATCCGGCGGCCCTGCCCGTGCCGGGCCCGGAGGCCGGCCTCGACCTCACGGCGCCGGCCGCGGCGGGCCCGGATGCCGGCGGTGTCGTGGGTACCACGGTTTCCGGCGCGGGCAGGGGCAAGAGCAAGGTCCCGCGTCCGCGCGCCGACGCCGTCCGCAACCGGGAGCGCATCCTCACCGCCGCCCGCGACGCACTCGTGGAGTTCGGCCCCGCCGCCCCCCTCGACGAGATCGCCCGCCGGGCCGGCGTGGGCAACGCCACGCTCTACCGGCACTTCCCCGACCGGCCGACCCTGATCCACCACGTCGTGCTCTTCGGCCTGGACCGGGTGACGGCGCTGGCCGTCGACTCCCTCGCCGAGGAGCCGGACGCCTTCGCCGCCCTGTGCCGGTTCACGCACGCGGCGGCCGATGAGCGGATCGGCGCCCTGTGCCCCGTACTCTCCAGCGACTTCGACCACGACCACCCCGAACTGATGGCCTCCCGCGAGGTTTTGGGGGAGGCGGTCGAGGCCCTGCTCGCCGCCGGCCACAGCTCCGGGCTGCTGCGCCCGGACATCGGTGTCGGCGACCTGCTGATCGCGCTGTCGCAGCTCAGCCGCCCCCTTCCGGGCAGTCCCTGCTTCGACGCGAACGTCTTCGTCCACCGTCATCTCCAGCTGTTCCTGGACGGTTTGAGGGCCCCGGCCCGCTCCGAACTGCCGGGCTCGGCGGCCACGCTGGCGGACCTGAGGCGGAAGGCCATGTGACGTTCCCGGGCGCGCCCATGAGCGTCGTAAGCCCGTCCTGATTTTCCTTTTTCAGTCATCTCGCACCATGAAGTGGGTACCCCCATGTCAAAAACAGCCGCGAATCCGCCGCTGGCTGCCGGCGCCGACCCCAGTCGCTGGAAGGCCCTGGTCTTCATAGCGCTGGCGCAGCTGATGGTCGTCCTCGACGCCACCATCGTGAACATCGCCCTGCCGTCCGCGCAGACCGACCTCGGCATCTCGGACGGCAACCGCCAGTGGGTCATCACCGCGTACGCGCTGGCCTTCGGCGGACTGCTCCTCCTCGGCGGCCGCATCGCCGACAAGTGGGGCCGTAAGAACGCCTTCATCGTCGGCCTCACCGGCTTCGCCCTGGCCTCCGCGCTGGGCGGCGCCGCACAGGGCGAGGCCATGATGCTGGGCGCCCGCGCCCTCCAGGGCGCCTTCGGCGCACTGCTCGCGCCCGCCGCACTCTCGCTGCTGGCCGTCATGTTCACCGACGCCAAGGAGCGCGCCAAGGCCTTCGGCATCTACGGTGCGATCGCCGGTGGCGGTGGCGCCGTGGGCCTGATCCTCGGCGGCTTCCTCACCGAGTACCTGAACTGGCGCTGGACGTTCTTCGTCAACATCCCGTTCGCGATCGTCGCCGCCGTCGGCGCCTGGATGATCATCCGCGAGCCGGCCGGCGGCCGTAACCGCGCCGCGCTCGACATGCCCGGTGTGCTGCTGTCCACGACCGGTCTGGTCGCCCTCGTCTACGGATTCACCCGCGCCGAGTCGGCCGGCTGGTCGGACGGCCTGACCGTCGGCATGTTCATCGCCTCCGCGGTACTGCTCACCGCGTTCGTCTTCGTCGAGTCCCGTACGGCCCACCCGCTGCTTCCGCTGCGCGTCCTGCTGGAGCGCAACCGCGGCGGCGTCTACCTCTCGCTGGGCCTCGCCGTCATCGCGATGTTCGGCCTGTTCCTCTTCCTCACCTACTACCTGCAGGTCGTGAAGGGCTTCTCGCCCGTCCAGACCGGCTTCGCCTTCCTCCCGATGATCGTCGGCATGATCGCCGGCTCCACGCAGATCGGCGCCCGTCTCATGACGCGGGTCCCGCCGCGCCTGCTGATGGGCCCCGGCTTCATGGTCGCCGCCAGCGGCATGCTGCTGCTGACGCAGCTGGAGGTCGGCTCCTCGTACCCGGCGCTGATCATGCCGGCGCAGCTGCTGCTGGGCCTCGGCATGGGTACGGCCTTCATGCCCGCCATGTCCCTGGCCACGTACGGGGTGAACCCGGCCGACGCCGGTGTCGCCTCCGCGATGGTCAACACCTCGCAGCAGGTGGGCGGCGCGATCGGCACCGCCCTGCTGAACACGATCGCCGCCTCCGCGACGACCGCCTACCTGACCGACCACGCGGCCGAGGCCGCGGCGGGCGGCCCGGCGGCGAAGCTGATCCAGGCCCAGGCCATGGTGGAGGGCTACTCCTCCGCGATCTGGTGGGCGGTCGGCATCCTGGTCGCCAGCTCGCTCATCGCCCTGACCCTCATCACCACGGGCCGGCCCGGCGCGGGCGACCCGGTCGCCGAGGGCGCGGACGCCGAGGTGAAGATCCCGGTGATCGCCCACTGACCCGGGAGGGCCCCGGTTCCGGGGTGCGGGAATGACTGATGACCCCGCATCGTTCAAATTTGAACGATGCGGGGTCAGTCTTTTGTCCGGCGGCCCGCGCTGACGATTCGACGACGTGACGATTCGACGACGTGACGATTCGGCCGTGACGATTCCTGGAGCCCCTGATGACGACCTCTGAAGCCGCGCCCCCCACCCGGATGCCGGCGCTGTACCTGAGCCACGGAGCCCCGCCCCTCGCCGACGACCCCGTCTGGCCCGGCGAACTGGCCGCCTGGTCCGCCGGCCTGCCCCGCCCCCGGGCGATCCTGATGGTCTCCGCCCACTGGGAAGAGGCCCCGCTCGCCCTCGGCGCCACCGAGCGGGTCCCGCTCGTCTACGACTTCTGGGGCTTCCCCGAGCACTACTACCAGGTCCGCTACGGGGCACCCGGTGCCCCCGAACTGGCCGCGGCGGTACGAAAGCTCCTGAAGGCCCCCGGCACCCCCGTCCAGGACATCCCCGACCGGGGCCTGGACCACGGCGCCTACGTCCCCCTGGTGGAGATGCTCCCGGCGGCCGACATCCCGGTGCTCCAGATATCCATGCCCACGCTCGACCCGCGCCGCCTCATGGAGATCGGCCGCAAACTGGCCCCGCTGCGCGACGAGGGCGTCCTCATCGTGGGCAGCGGCTTCTTCACCCACAACCTGGCCGCCCTGCGCCACACCGGCCCCGGGGTCCCCGCCTGGTCGGCGGAGTTCGACGCCTGGGGCCACGAGGCGCTGGCCGCCTCCGACGTCGACGCCCTGCTCGACTTCGAAGCGAAGTCCCCGGCGGGCCGCCTGGCCCACCCGCGCACGGAGCACTTCGCGCCCCTGTTCGTCACCCTGGGCGCCGCGGAATCCGACCTCTCGACGGCGTCCACCCCGGTCTCGGGCTTCTGGATGGGCCTCTCGAAGCGCTCCCTGCAGTTCGGCTAGCCGAGACGGATCCGGCCCCGGGCCCGGTGGCTCCCGGCGGCCGAGGCCCTGGCCGGACTCCCGCCCACGGCACTCAGTCCGCCAGTGACTTCTCGTACCAGCGGACGTCCCAGTACCGGTCGAACTTGCGGCCCGCCGCGGAGGACTCGCCCACGCGCCGGAATCCGAAGGGCTCGTGCAGCCGCACCGAGGCCTCGTTCGGGAGGGCGATGCCGGCGAAGGCCCGGTGGACGGGCTCATCGGCCAGGGCGGCGAAGAGGGCCCCGTACAGCCGGCCGCCGATTCCCCGGCCCACCGCGCGCGGGGCGAGGTAGACGCTGGGCCTCCACCGAGGTGCCGTAGGCCGCTTTGGGGCGTAATGCACTGCTTGTGGCGTATCCGGCGATTCGATCGCCAGTCCAGGCAACCAGAAGCCGGTGCGGGCCGTCTTCAGGGTGGGAGTGCAGCCAGGGGCGGCGCTGTTCCGGGGTGAAGGCGGCCGTGTCGAATGTGACGGCGGTCTCACGGACGTAGTGGTTGTAGAGGTCCGTGAGGGCCTCCAGGTCAGCCTCCACTCCGGGCCTGACCTGCACCTCTTCGAGCTCTGACGGCATCGCGGATCCTCTCGGATCGGGGGATGGCGAGGCAGGATACTGCAAGATCTCGAAAAAGAGGGGGCAACGTGGGAATTCTGTCCCGATTCCAGTCGTTGTTTCCTTCGGAAGCGGGCACTCGGAAGAGTGTCCAGGCAGCCGCACCGCCGCGACCGAACTCATCGCAAAGGAGCACGCATGGCAACCCGCGCCGTCGCCCGTCGTCAGTCCACGAGCAGCGCTCGCGCTGTGGGCGGGGAGATCGCAGACCGTGACCTGGTCGGCATGTACCTGGACGAGATCGCGCGTACCCCGTTGCTCGACGCCGCCAAGGAAGTGGAGCTCTCGCAGATCATCGAGGCGGGCGTGTACGCCCAGCAGATCCTCGACGGTGCGATAGAGCGCAAGGGCAAGAAGCCCTCCCAGGAGGAGCTCGAAGCCCTGGCTGCCGAAGGCGAGCGCGCCAAGGAAGTCTTCATCCGCTCCAACCTCCGCCTGGTCGTCGCCGTGGCCCGCCGCTACCCGCGCAGCGGGCTGCCGCTCCTCGACCTCATCCAGGAGGGCAACGCCGGCCTGGTCCGCGCGGTCGAGAAGTTCGACTACGCCAAGGGCTTCAAGTTCTCCACGTACGCCACGTGGTGGATCCGCCAGGCGATCACCCGCTCCATCGCCGACCAGTCCCGCACCATCCGCCTGCCCGTCCACCTGGTGGAGGAGCTCGGCCGGATCCGACGGGTCCAGCGCGAGTTCAACCGCGAGAACGGCCGGGACCCGGAGCACGCGGAGATCGCCGCCGAGCTCGACTCGACGGAGAAGCGCGTCGGCGACGTCCTGGACTGGGCGCGCGACCCGGTCAGCCTCAACATGGGCGTGGACGAGGACGGCGACACGCAATTCGGCGACCTGCTGGAAGACACCTCGGCGATCTCCCCCGAGCAGTCCGTCCTCTCCCTGCTGCGCAGCGAGGAGCTGGAAGACCTCCTGGGCAAGCTGGACCAGCGCACGGCGTCGATCATCAAGATGCGCTACGGCATCGAGGACGGCCGCGAGCGGACGCTGACGGAGGTCGGCAAGCAGCACGGCCTGACCCGGGAGCGGATCCGCCAGATCGAGAAGCACGCGCTCCTCGAACTGAAGAAAATGGCCCGCGACACCGGCTTCGACGCAGTCGCGTAACCCCCCAGAACGAGCCCCCGGCGCCTATCCCCCCCAGGCGCCGGGGGCTCCCCTTTTCCGGCTCTGTCGCTGATCTTGTGATCGGGGGTCAGGAACTCCAGGGGCTGGATAGTCCGGCGATGACGGCGTTCTGGTCCCGTCGCAGGCCGTTGACCAGGGAGTGCAACGCGGGCAGGGGGTCCTGTTCGACGCGCTCCATCCACTGGGGCAGTCGGTAGCCGGTCAAGTCGCGCATCATCTCGGCGAAATAGCGGACGTGGTCGGTGACCGCGTCGAGTTCGGGGCAGCCGGCGCGGATCTCTTTGAGGGCCAGGGCGTCCTCGTCGGTGAGGTCGCTCTGGATGTCCCCGGTGAAGCCGAGGACGGTGATCTCGCGGTGCAGCTGGGCGGTGTCGTGGCAGCCCTCGTTCCATTGTTGGTGCAGGTGGGGCCGGTACGCGTCCAGCATTGTGGTGCGGTTGACCGCTTTGATCAGGAGCTCGTCGATGCAGGTCGCGCGGGCGAAGCGGCGCACGGTGGACGGTCCAGCTGCAGTCGCCGACAGATCGACTCCAGCGAGGCGCCATCCCGCAGCGGTTCCTGGACCAGGGCGAACCGTTCCCGGGTCCGGGTCACCAGGCGGCGCTCGCGCCCATAGACGTCCAGGGTCCCGATTGGGGCCACGGCCGGCGCCCCGACGCTGTCGGGCACATCAATGGGGCCGGCGACCGGTGGCTTCTCGAACGTGGCCCGCACGCATGCGTAGTGGGTGCCGACCGTCTTCTCGACCGCCTCCCCGAGGTTCTTCCACCTGGCCGATCGGTTCCTCGGGGAAGGCCCTGAGCAGGCGTAACAGAGTGTCCTTCGCCGCCGGGGCTCCGAGAGCGACGGCGAGTCGGCTGCCCGCTCGTCCGGCCGGCGCCAGGGCGATCGACGTCAGCGTCTGGCGCATCAGCGGGGTGTAGCGGGCATACGGGCTCGTCAGCCCGGCGACCTGTTCGGCGAAGGTCACCGTGAGGCAGGTGTCGTTGAGACAGCGGAACCGGCGTACCAGCAGCTCGATGACCACCCGGGTGCCGCTGGCTGCGGCATCGGACAAGCGCCGCAGATACCGACCATGCACCTGCGCTGATCTGAACTGACAGCGCGAGCACCGCGCATCGATCGCACGGACACGAGCATGAATCGTGATCTCGTCGGTCGATCGCTCGACCAACTCCGCCACAACACCGGACAGATGAGGAACAAGCGCCTCGAAGCCTTGCGAAGTGCACCAGGGGCACGATGGCAGGCACCACCGACAGCAGTCCCCCGATCACAAGACCAGCGACAGAGCCCCAATTTCCTCCCGCTCGGCCTGGACCTCCGGCAACTGCTTGGCCAACTCCTCGGCGAGCGCGTCCAGTTCACTCCGGCGAGCCGTGATCCGCTCCAGCTCCCGCATTCCCAGGCCCTCCCACGCTCTCCCGGCGTTCCGGCCCGGTGACGGATCGTAAAAGCGGCAAGGCGGTCCGCGCAGCAGAACCCAAGAACAGCTCCGACCGACAAGTCAGACGATCTTCACCGTGGACACTGGCCGACGACCAGCGCGAGTAGCCTTCCCGCCCCGCACACCAGACCCGCGACCAGCAACTTCACGATGCACACCGCTCACTGGGCCCAGCCCGGCCGGCCCGGGGGAGCGCCGTACCGCGCTGCCCGGGTCAGGCGTTCGCGGCACGCAATGGGGCCAGCACAATGACCTCGACCATCAAGATCACCGACAGAGTCGAGCTAACCGCCGCCCGCGCCGAAGAGTGTGAGCGCTCACGTCAGTCGCGTCAACACCTCTGCCAGGACGAGATTCTGATGACGCCCCAGTAACGGACAGGTTGCGGCACGGTACTTGACGGCCTCTCATGCCCCATGGTTTTCTCCCTGCAACACGCCGGATGTTCGACTTTCAAGTTGTTAGCGTTAACAGCATGCCGAGGGTCCGGTCTCCCCCCAACCCCGCAGAGGTCACGTCTTGCCGCCGCCTCGGACGTGTCGTGCCCGGTCCGCACGCACCGAGAAGGACCGACCGCTGCTTAAGTCGCCCCTAGGAGGGTGCGGATGAACGCTCTCGGTACAGCTCCACGAACCTCGACACGGCGAGGATGGCGGCCGCGGATGGCCGCCCTGCTCTCGATGGTCTTCATGGCCGGCTTCCTGGCCATGGTGAACCCGTCATCCGCCTCGGCCGCCTCGGTCGACACCGCCAAGTGGTACGTGCTGGTCAACCGCAACAGCGGCAAGGCCCTCGACGACTACAACTTCGCCACCGCCGACGGTTCGCCCGTCGTTCAGTGGACCCGCTCCAGCAACGAAGCCCAGCAGTGGCGCTTCCTGGACTCCGGCAGCGGCTACTACCGCCTGCAGAACCGGAACTCCGGCAAAGTGCTCGACGACTACAACTGGTCCTCGGCCGACGGCACCGACGTCGTTCAGTGGAGCGACCTCAACGCGACCAACCAGCAGTTCCGCCTCGCCGATTCCGCCGGAGGCTACGTCCGCCTCCTGAACCGCCACAGCAGCAAGGCCCTCGAGGTCCAGAGCTCCTCCACCGCCGACGGCGGCAAGATCGTCCAGTACGCCGACTGGGGCGGCAGCAACCAGCAGTGGCAGCTTGTCCCCGTCGCCGACGTCAGCACCGGCACGTGCGCTCTTCCGTCGACCTACCGCTGGACATCGACCGGCCCGCTGGCGGAGCCGGCGAACGGGCAGGTCGCACTGAAGGACTTCAGCACCACCACGTACAACGGCAAACACCTGGTCTACGGGACCACCTCGAACGGAACGTCGTGGGGCTCGACGGCGTTCAGTCCCTTCACGAACTGGTCGGACATGGCGACGGCCACCCAGACCGGGATGAACGACCCCGCGGTGGCGCCCGAAGTGTTCTACTTCGCGCCCAAGAACGTCTGGGTGATGGTGTCCCAGTGGAGTCAGTGGCCGCTCTACTACCGCACGTCCAGCGACCCCACCAACCCCAACGGCTGGTCCGCCTCGCAGCCGCTGTTCACCGGCAGCCTCCCCGTAGGCCCCCAGGGCCAGAAGGACGCCCCGATCGACCCGACCATGATCGCCGACGACCAGAACATGTACCTGTTCTTCGCCGCTGACAACGGCAAGATCTACCGGGCGAGCATGCCGCTCGGGAACTTCCCCAGCAGCTTCGGCTCCTCGTACACGACGGTCATGAGCGACACAACGGACCTTCTGTTCGAGGCGCCGGAGGTCTACAAGGTCAAGGGCCAGAACCAGTACCTCATGATCGTCGAGGCGCAGGGTACGAACCGCTACTTCCGCTCGTTCACCGCCTCCAGCCTGAACGGTCCGTGGACCGTCCAGGCGGGCAGCGAGAGCAGCCCCTTCGCGGGCCAGGCCAACAGTGGTTCCACCTGGGCCCAGGGCGTCAGCCACGGTGACCTGGTCCGCAACAACCCCGACCAGACCAAGACCATCGATCCCTGCAACCTGCAGTTCCTCTACCAGGGCCTCCCAAAAAACATACCGGCGGGCACCAACTACCTGAGCCTGCCGTACCGGCCGGGACTGCTCACCCTGCAGCGCTGACCCGCCTGACCGCGGTGATCGCGATGTGATGCGGTCCGCCGACGCGCAGACGAGCTGTCTACGGCGTGGGCAACTCCACCTGCTGACCGATACCCACCGCACCGAGGAACCCCAGCCGCGCATCGGCTGGGGTTCCTCATCCTGTGTGCAAGTGGTTCCGGGGCCCCCGGCTGGGAGCCTGGACTGTCTGCCGTGACGGACATCTCTTGTGCTCCTCGCCCGCGCGGCCTGTCGGCACCGCGACGCCCGCGCCGGCGCGGACCGCGCCGACCCTCGACTAACGAAAGGAACCACCATGTCCTGGCTCGAATTCCCCATGAGCCGCAGGCGGATGCTCATCCGCGGAGCCGGCGTGCTCGCCGGGGCCGCCGCCGCTACCGGCCTCGACCCGTTCACCCAAGCCGAAGCCCAGGAGTCGACTTACGCGAACCCCGTCATCTGGCAGGACTTCGCCGACGTCGAGGTCATCCGCGTCGGCGCGGACTTCTACATGACCGCGTCCACGATGCACTACTCGCCCGGAGCCCCGGTCCTGCATTCCCGGGACCTCGTCAACTGGGAGTTCATCGGCCACTCCGTGCCGAGGCTCGACTTCAGCGACTGGTATGACCTGAACGGCGGCCACCGCTACGTGGGCGGCATCTGGGCCTCCTCGATCACCCACCGCGCCAGCGAGAACCGCTTCTACTGGCTCGGGCAGATCGACTTTTACCGCTCGTTCATGTACACCGCCACCGACGCCGCCGGACCCTGGACCCGCCACGCCGAGTTCCCCCGCTCCTACTACGACGCAGGCATGCTCGTCGACACCGACGACACCATCTACGTCGCCTACGGCGCCACCAAGATCTCCGTCGCGCAGCTCTCGGCCGACGGCAAGACCGAAGTCCGCAACCAGCAGGTCTTCTCCACTCCGTCGGACATCGGCGTCCTGGAGGGCTCCCGGTTCTACAAGATCAACGGCAACTACTACATCTTCGCCACCCGGCCCCCCAACGGCCAGTACATTCTCAAGTCCTCGTCGCCTTGGGGACCGTACGAAGTCCGGGAGGTGCTGCTCGACATGCCCGGCCCGATTGCCGGCGGCGGCGTCCCGCACCAGGGCGGCCTCGTCTCGACCCCGAACGGCGCCTGGTACTACATGGGGTTCGTCGACGCCTACCCCGGCGGGCGAATGCCCGCGCTCGCGCCGATCACCTGGACCTCCGACGGCTGGCCGGAGGTCACCACCGTCAACGGCGCCTGGGGCCAGACCTACCCGTTCCCGAGCCTCACCCCGCACCTGGTTCCGCCGCTCACCGGCGCCGACACGTTCACCACCGCGACCCTGGCCGCCAAGTGGGAATGGAACCACAACCCCGACAACACCAAGTGGTCCACCGGGAACGGCCTCAAGCTCCAGACCGCCACGGTCACGAACGACCTGTACGCGGCCCGCAACACCCTCACCCACCGCATCCAGGGCCCTTCCTCCACCGCCACGGTCGAACTCGACCCGTCTGCGATGGCGAACGGCGACCGGGCCGGACTCGCGATGCTCCGCAACGCCTCCGCCTGGATCGGCCTGCGCCGCGACAACGGCGTCACCCGCCTGTCCATGACCGACGGCCTCACCATGGACTCGAGCTTTAACACCAGCGGCACCGGCACCGAACGCGCGAGTGCCGAACTGTCCGCCACGGTCGACCCCACTGCCTGGTACGTGCTGCTGAACCGCAACAGTGGCAAGGCCCTGGACGTCAGCGGCGTGTCCACCGCCGACGGAGCCCGACTCCACCAGTGGACCCGCACGAACGCCAACAACCAGCAGTTCCAGTTCGTGGACGCCGGCGGCGGCTACTACAAGCTGCGCGTGCGGCACTCCGGCAAGGTCGTCGACGTCCTCGGCGGGGCCACCGCCGACGGCGCTTCCGTGGTGCAGTGGACCGACGTCGGAGGCAGCAACCAGCAGTTCCGTCTCGACTCCACTGACGGGTATGTTCGCCTGGTCAATCGGAACAGCAACAAGGTTCTCGAGGTGGCAGGCCTGTCGACCGCCGACGGCGCCGCCGTGCAGCAATGGGGCAGCTGGAACGGCAGCAACCAGCAGTGGCAGCTCGTCCGGGTCGACGGCGGGATCGGCGGCAGCCGAGTCTGGCTGCGCGTCACCGCCGATATTCGACCTGACTCCGGACGCCAGGCGACCTTCTCCTACAGCACCGACGGCACGACCTTCACGCCGCTCGGACCCGCGTTCACGCTCGACAATCGCCCGAATTTCTTCATGGGCTACCGGTTTGCGATCTTCAACTACGCCACTGCCGCCCTCGGCGGGGCCGTCGCCGTCAATCGGTTCTCCCTCACCACACCCTGATCGATTCTCGACTTCAGCAGTAAGGAGCCGGAACGCTCAACGAAGGCGGCAGCACCTGCCGATACGACTGACGCGATGAGAGGTGTGCATCGCTGGTCGCTGGTCGCGGGTCTGGCGTGCGGGGCGGGAAGGCTCCTCGCGCTGGTCGTCGGCCAGTGTCCACGGTGAAGATCGTCGGGCCTTGACCCCGGTTTTTGAACACGTCTATGCGGCTCGGGTCGCGGTGTCTGGTGCGGTGCATCGCAAGGCGGAGGACCACGACCCGTACTGGACGTACCGGCGTGGTCCGACAACGCCGCGAGGTGCCGTGCCGGGCGCCGCGACACGGTGAACCTTTCCGGTCACAGCACTAGGTCCTGTCTGGAGATCGGATTATGAATGTGGTGCGATGCTGCGGAGCCAGAGCATCGCACCGCACAGATGCAGGCCGGCCTCGTAGCTTTCTGGCGTCTTGTCAAAGCGGAACGCGATGCCGC
>NZ_JAPNLJ010000024.1 GCF_026627445.1 Streptomyces sp. H27-H1 | reverse complement strand
CCATGATGGCAGTACAGGCACAGGTCTCCCCGGTGATCACAGAGCGTCGCAACTCCATGATCGCCAAGACTTGTGCCTGCTCTGCTACCGAGATGGCGCCACCGCGCCTATCTGCGCGGCCTCTAAGTAAGTAACTGCCCTTTTTGTGCGCTATACTTGAATCATCTGGTCTGCATCTGGTCTGCATCTGGTGTAAGCAGCTCGACCGTGATCAGGGGCCCCGGCCCATCCCGCGCGCAGAGAGCAGGAGAAGCCCGTGAGTAAGTACGACCTTTCGGCGGCGCGGCGGCGCAGTACCGAGCTGGAGGAGCGGATCGCGGCCGACCCGGGGCAGCTGCGGGTGCTGACCGGGGACCGGCCGACCGGGCGGCTGCACCTGGGGCACTACTTCGGGACCCTGCGGGGCCGGGTACGGCTGCAGGACCTGGGCGTGGACACCTTCGTGATCGTGGCCGACTACCAGGTGCTCACCGACCGGGACGTCGCCGAACACCTCGGCGAGCACGTCGAGGAACTCGTACTCGACTACCTGGCCGCGGGCATCGACCCCGAGCGCTCCACGGTCTTCGCGCACAGCGCGCTGCCCGCCCTCAACCAGCTGCTGCTGCCCTTCCTGTCCCTGGTGTCGGTGGCGGAACTGCGCCGCAACCCGACCGTCAAGGACGAGATCGCGCACTCCCGGCAGGTCTCGGTGAGCGGGCTGATGTTCACCTATCCGGTGCACCAGGCCGCCGACATCCTCTTCTGCAAGGCCGGTGTGGTGCCCGTGGGCCAGGACCAGCTCCCGCACCTGGAGGTCACCCGCACCATCGCCCGCCGCTTCAACGAGCGCTACGCCGCCGGCCGGACGCCGGTCTTCCCCGAGCCCGAGGCGCTGCTGTCCGCCGCGCCGCTGCTGCTCGGCACCGACGGCACCAAGATGAGCAAGTCCCGGGGCAACGCGATCACCCTGTCGGCCACCGCCGACGAAACCGCCCGCCTCCTCAAGGGCGCCAAGACCGACGCGGTCCGCCGCATCACCTACGACCCGGACGCCCGACCCGAGGTCTCCAGCCTCCTGCTGCTCGCCGCGCTCTGCCAGGACCGGGACCCGCAGGAGCTCGCGGAGGAGATCGGCGACGGCGGCGCCGTCCAGCTGAAGAAGGTGGTCACCGAGGCCGTCAACGAACACCTGGCACCCCTGCGGGCCCGCCGTACGGAGCTCGCGGCCGACCGCGGCCACGTACGGGACGTCCTGCGACGGGGCAACGAGCGTGCGAACGCGGTCGCCGAAACCACCCTGGCCGAGGTCCGCGCCGCGATGGGGACCGTGTACTGATGCCGGGGCGCGGGAGCGGGCTCGGGCTCGGTTCCGGTGCCGCGTCCGGTGTCCGACGCGGTGTTCCGCAATGGCCGAGGCACACCTTCCGGGTCCGGGCGGTGCCCGTGGGCCTCGGCCTGCCCCCCCCGGGCCGCAGCCGGCCGGCCCGTCTGGCCACCTGCCTGGACCACCTGGTCGGCGTCATCGCAGGAGCTGAGGGTCAGGCCCCCGCCGTACCCGCCTTGCCCGCGCCACCGACCCCGTACCGGGACCGCAGCTCGGAGACCACGCCGAAGGCGGCGGCCGTCAGGGGCACGGCGAGCAGCATCCCGAGGATGCCCGCGACGCTCGCCCCGGCGGTGATCGCCAGCATGACCACCGCCGGATGCATCTGCACGGTCCGGCTCTGGATCATGGGCTGCAGCACGTGCCCCTCCAGCACCTGGACGGCCAGCACCACGCCCAGCGCCCACAGCCCGATCACCCAGCCCCGGTCGGCGAAGGCCACGAGCACCGCGACCGCGCCGGAGATGAAGGCGCCGAGGTACGGGATGTAGGCGCCGACGAACACCAGCGCGCCGAGCCCCACCGCCCCGGGCACGCGGAGCACCAGCAGGCCGATGGTGATGCAGACGGCGTCGATCGCGGCGATGAAGGTGGTGCCGCGCATGAACCCCTCGACGGCCTGGAACGCCCGGCGGGCCATGGCCTCCACGGTGTCGGCGCGGGCACCCGGCGCCATCGCGCGCAGGGCGCCGGCGGCGCGGTCGGAGTCGCGGAGGAAGAAGAAGATCAGGAGCAGGGCGAGGACGGCGGTGGCCATCATCTCGCCGACGACGCTGATCCCGCTGATCACCCCGGAGGCGGCCGTGCCGCCGAACTTGGCCAGGAGCTCCTTGGAGTTCACCGCGAGGTCCTCCAGCGAGGTCCCGGCGGCGCCGACGTGCTTGGCGAGGTCCGCGCCCGCCTGCTCAAGGCCGGAGATGATCTGGTCGCCGGTCTCGAGGAGCGCGCGCACCACCACGTACGTGGCCCCGCCGACCACCCCCACGACGGCCAGGCAGGTCAGTCCGGCGGCGACGGAGCGGTTCACCCCGATCCGGGTGAGCCGCCGGTGCAGGGGCCCCAGCAGGGCGGTACCGAGCAGGGCCAGCAGGACGGGTGTGATGGCCGTCTTGAAGGTGACGCACACCCAGACCCCGACGGCTGCCACGCCGACGACGAGCAGCAGGAGGATGCACCAGGCGAGCAACCGGCGGGCGGGCGGGGGAAGGAGTTCGGTCAACACCTCCGCATCCAAGCAGCCCCGGACCGGGCCCCGGCCGCGCCCCGCCGGGCAGCGGCGGCCGACCGCCGCTGCCCGTCCGGCGCTCCGGGGCGCTGCCCGTCCGGTACCGGGGGGTACCGGATGCGCGGCGCTTCAGCGGGCGCGGGTCCGGGGGCGGGTACTACGGGTTGACGATGACCTCGTCCACGGGGCTGGCCGCCATGAAGTGGGTGGTGTCGGCCGAGTAGCGGGCGTACCAGGAGCCGGTCCGGTCGGCGGTGAAGGCCTTGGTGAAGGTGCCGTCGGCGGTGGTCCTGGAGTCGCCCATGAGCTTCCAGGTGGTGGTTCCGGTGGGCCGGAAGTAGTACTGGACGCTCTGGTCGGGGAGGGGCTTCCAGGTGGGGTCGGCGTGGTTGAGGGTGCCGGTGACCGTGAGCGGCTGGCCCTTCTTGGCGGGCTCGGGGGCGGCGTCGAACCGCGGGATGGCCGTCATGGTGCGGGCGATCTTGACGGCGGGGGTGACGGCGCCGTGGATCGCCGGGGTGCCGGCGTACCGGAGCCGTACGTAGCCGGGGCCCGGGTAGGGCAGCGTCGTCTCGACCGTGGCCGCGGCGTTGGCGCCGGGCTGGGTGGCGACGTTGACGCTCTTGCGGGTGGTCCAGCCGGTCTTGCCGTCCGCCGAGGTCTCGACGTCCACCTTCAGCGCGGTGGTCCCGGCCGGGATCTCACCGCGCTCGAACTGGGCCTTCACGTTCACGGTCTTGTACTGGTCCACTGCGGCCCTGAAACCGGAGAGGAGGGTTCCGGCCGTGGTGTCCACCGCCACCTGCGGGCCGCTCCCGTACAGCCAGGGAGAGTCCTCGACGACCGTCCAGCTGGTGTCCGCACGGAACTGGGGGAACGCGGCGAAGCGGCCCGTGCTGTCCGTGCTGACCGTCTCCGATCCGACCTTGATCTTCATGCCCGCGGGTACCGGCTTGTACGTGCCGTCGGGAGTCTGCCAGTCGACGGTGCCGCCGACCTTGCCCCGCGTGCCGTAGGCGCCGGTCACCTTCGTGGCATCCCGGGTGATACGGGCCCTCCGGTGGGACACGGAGGGGTTCTCCGGGGAGGCCTTTGCCGTAGCGCCGTTCAGCTCGGCCGCGAGGTCGATGGCCACGTAGTACCACCCTTCGGCCCAGGCGTGCGGGCGAAGCGGCTCGGCACCGGAGAGCGTGACCTTGGACTCGAAGTGTCCCTGCGCGTCGGTGGTGACCGGCGTGGAGGCGGTGCCGATGAGGCGTGTGACCGTGCCGCCCGCGAAGGGCTTGCGAGAGCTGTCGCGGGGGTCGTGGATCTGCACGTCGCCCGAGACCACCGTGTCCAGCTGTGCCAACGACACCGAGTCCGAGGCCTTCACGTTCTCGAAGACCGGGCGCAGCTGGTACTTCAGGGCCGCTTTGTCCTGATGGAGGACGGTGTCGCCCTCGGTGCCGTCGTACTCCACGTCGAGGGTGTACTCCCCGAGGTCGGGGAGCTTCAGCGGCCCGGTGGAGAAGTACCGCGTCGTGGGGGGTATCGGGTCTTCGCAGGACGAAGTGCATTCCGGTTCCCTCGCGGAGAGGCCCGTGATGGTGGCGACCCGCGTGGTCGTGCCCTTTTTACGCACGTGCACCTTGAGGTCCGCGGGCGCGTCCCAGGTATTGAAGGAGAGGTTGACCTCCTCGTTGGCCACCTCCGCGTGGAACCCCTTCGGGAAGGGGTCCGCCGCCTGGGCGCCCGTGGGCACGGCCAGTACGCCCCCCATGGCGGTGGCCGCGCAGAGCACGGCGCTGATGCGCTTCTTCATGTGTCCCCCCAGGGATCTCTCCGTCGACCGGTCGCTGGACCGATCGGTGAAGAGACCGCTCACCCCGCCCGATGGTTGTACGGGTCCGGGGATCAGTCCTCGGGTTGGTCCGGCTTCGACTGCTCGAGGAGCACGAACCACGTGGACTTGCCCTCGCCGCGCGGGTCGACGCCCCAGTCGTGCGCGAGCATCTCCAGCAACAGGACGCCCCGCCCGCTCGACGCCATCTCGCCCGGGTGCCGTTTGTGCGGCAGCTCGTCGGAGCCGTCCGCCACCTCCACCCGCAGCCGGCGCGCGCCGAGCTCGCCGATCGCCTCGGCCGTCAGCAGCGCGTCCCCGTCCGTGTGGACCAGTACGTTCGTCACCATCTCGGAGACCATCAGCACCGCCGAGTCGACCTGCTCCGGGTCCGCCCAGTCGTGCAGCAGCTCCCGGATCTGCTGGCGGACGCCCGAGACGCGCTCCGGCTCCGCCTGGGCGACGGTCGTCAGGGTGCGCCGGGCCGGCCGGGCCGGATGCGGCAGCGGGGTCTCGCAGCCGCAGCCCGCGCCCTCGCGGCAGAGCAGCACGACGGCGATGTCGTCCTCGCGCCGGTCGGCCAGCGGGCCGGTGGTGTGGTGCGAGGACGGGCCGTGCACCGCCTGGACCAGCAGGTCGGCCAGCCGTTCCAGGTGGCGGGGCTCCGGGTCCTCGGCCTCGGGGGTCTGCGACTCCAGGATGGCCCGCAGCCGCGCCCAGCCCGTGTCGAGGTCGTGTCCGCCCGTCTCGATGAGCCCGTCGGTGCAGAGCATCATCGTCTCGCCGGGTTCCAGCGTGAACCGGGTCGTCGGGTAGTCGGTGTCCGGCACGATGCCGAGCGGCAGCCCGCCCGCGGTGGGCCGCATCAGGACCGTGCCGTCGGCCATCCGCACCGCCGGGTCGGGGTGCCCGGCGCGGGCCACCTCCAGCAGGCCGGTCTGCGGATCGCACTCCACGTACAGGCAGGTCGCGAAGCGCGGGCTCTGGAAATCGGAGTCCGCGTCGGAGTCCGCGTCGGATTCCGTGCCGGTGCCCTGCTCCGAGCACAGGCCCTCCAGGAACCGGGAGGCGCGCGAGAGCACCGCGTCGGGCCGGTGGCCCTCGGAGGCGTACGCGCGCACCGCGATCCGGAGCTGGCCCATGAGCCCGGCCGCCCGTACGTCGTGGCCCTGGACATCGCCGATGACCAGCGCGAACCGTCCCGATGGCAGTGGGATCATGTCGTACCAGTCCCCGCCGACCTGGAGCCCGCCGCCGGTCGGCACGTAGCGGGCGGCGATGGTCATCCCGGGGATCTCGGGGCCGAGCTGGGGCATCATCGAGCGCTGCAGGCCGGTGGTGAGCTCCCGCTCGGATTCGGCCACTCCGGCGCGCTGGAGCGCCTGCGCGAGCATCCGGGCCACCGTCGTCAGGACGGAGCGCTCGTCGGGGGAGAAGTACACCGGGTGCTTGAACGCGGCCATCCAGGCGCCCATGGTGCGTCCAGCGACGATCAGCGGCAGGAAGGCCCAGGAGATCCGGCCGAAGCGCTGGGCGAGCGGCCAGGTGGCCGGAAAGCGGCGCTTGTAGTCCTCCGGGCTGGGGAGGTAGATCGCCCGGCCGGTACGGACGACCTCCGCGGCCGGGTAGTCGGTCTGCAGCGGCATGTCCGCGAAGGGGCCCTCGTCCCCGGGGTCGTGCCCGTGGTGCCCGATGATCGACAGCCGGTCGCCGGAAACGCCGAAGACGGCCAGTCCGTCGGGGATGAACCCGGGCATGGAGAGCGAGGCCGCCACCCGCAGGACCTCGGCGGTGGAGCGGGCCTCGGCCAGCGCCCGCCCGGCGTCGAGCAGGAACGCCTCGCGCGAGCGGCGCCAGTCGCCGGTGATCGGGGTGTGCACGGCCGTGGTGCCGGGCTGGGCCTCGGCTATCTCCTGGATGGTGCCGATCAGCTCGTAGTCGACGCTGCCGTCCGCACTACGGTTCTCCAGCGGCTTCGAGCGGCTCCGCACGGTGCGCAGCACGCGCCCGTCCTCGTCCATGATCCTCAACCGGGCTTCGGCGAGGGTGCCCTCGGCCACGGCGAGGTTCACGATGCCGTTGATCTCGTTCCAGTCCACCGGATGGAAGCGCGAGCGCACGGCGACCTCGGGCAGTGCGACGGGCTCGGCGGGCAGCCCGAGCAACCGGGCGGCCTCGCTGTCGAGGGTGACCGTCCCGGAGGCGTTGTCCCATCGCCACAGACCGGTCGCGATGGCTGCCAGGACGTCCTCTGTGCGCACCTGGTCATCTTTACAGGTGATACGCCTGACGTGCCTGTTCGCCGCCCTCACCGGGCGTGCCCGCACGGTGTCCCGCCCGGACGGTAACCTTGGCACGGTTGAATCCACCCTGGTATCACGTAGAACTGGATGACTGATGCATCGGTACAGGTCCCACACGTGCGGCGAGCTCCGTGCCTCCGACGTCGCTTCCGACGTCCGGCTGAGCGGCTGGCTGCACAATCGTCGAGACCTGGGCGGCATCCTCTTCATCGATCTGCGTGACCACTACGGCATCACGCAGCTCGTCGCCCGTCCCGGCACCGCCGCGAACGAGGCGCTCAGCAGCGTCACCAAGGAGACCGTCGTCCGCATCGACGGCAAGGTCGTCTCCCGCGGAACGGACAACGTCAACCC
This sequence comes from Streptomyces sp. H27-H1, assembly GCF_026627445.1. Classification (GTDB taxonomy): domain Bacteria; phylum Actinomycetota; class Actinomycetes; order Streptomycetales; family Streptomycetaceae; genus Streptomyces. Next base: position 107,310 of record NZ_JAPNLJ010000024.1, on the reverse strand, counting down.
CGAGCTCGCCACCGGCGACATCGAGGTCGAGGCCACCGCGGTCGAGGTGCTCGGCGCGGCCGCCCCGCTGCCCTTCACCATCAACACCGACGACGGGGTGAACGAGGAGCGGCGCCTGGAGTACCGCTTCCTCGACCTGCGCCGCGAGCGCATGCACCGCAACATCATGCTGCGCTCGGCCGTCATCGCCTCCATCCGCTCCAAGATGGTGGCCCTCGGCTTCAACGAGATGGCGACCCCGATCCTCACCGCGACCTCCCCCGAGGGCGCCCGTGACTTCGTCGTCCCGTCCCGGCTGAACCCGGGCAAGTTCTACGCGCTCCCGCAGGCGCCGCAGCAGTTCAAGCAGCTGCTGATGATCTCCGGCTTCGACCGGTACTTCCAGATCGCGCCCTGCTTCCGCGACGAGGACGCCCGCGCCGACCGTTCGCCGGGCGAGTTCTACCAGCTCGACGTCGAGATGTCCTTCGTCGAGCAGGAGGACGTCTTCCAGCCGATCGAGCGGCTGATGACGGAGATCTTCACCGAGTTCGGCAAGGGCCGCGAGGTCACCTCCCCGTTCCCGCGGATCCCGTTCCGCGAGTCGATGCTGAAGTACGGCAACGACAAGCCCGACCTGCGCTCCAAGCTGGAGCTCGTCGACATCACCGACGTGTTCGAGGGCTCGGAGTTCAAGGCGTTCGCCGGCAAGCACGTGCGCGCCCTGGCGGTCCCGGACACCGCGGGCCAGTCGCGCAAGTTCTTCGACGGCCTCGGCGAGTACGCGATCTCGCTGGGCGCCAAGGGCCTGGCCTGGGTCCGCGTGGGCGAGGACGGTGCGCTGACCGGCCCGATCGCCAAGTTCCTCACCGAGGAGAACGTCAAGGTCCTCACCGAGCGCCTCGGCCTGGCCGCCGGTCACGCCGTGTTCTTCGGCGCGGGAGAGTTCGACGAGGTCTCCAAGATCATGGCGGGCGTCCGCGTCGAGGCCTCCAAGCGCGCCGGACAGTTCGAGGAGGACGTCTTCCGGTTCTGCTGGATCGTCGACTTCCCGATGTACGAGCGGGACGAGGAGAGCGGCAAGATCGACTTCTCCCACAACCCGTTCTCCATGCCGCAGGGCGGCATGAAGGACCTGGAGGAGAAGGACCCGCTCGACATCCTGGCGTGGCAGTACGACATCGTCTGCAACGGCATCGAGCTGTCCTCCGGCGCCATCCGCAACCACGAGCCCGAGCTCATGCTGAAGGCCTTCGAGATCGCCGGTTACGAGGCCGAGACCGTCGAGCGCGAGTTCGCCGGCATGCTGCGTGCCTTCCGGCTCGGCGCCCCGCCGCACGGTGGCATCGCCCCGGGTGTGGACCGCATGGTCATGCTGCTCGCCGACGAGCCGAACATCCGCGAGACCATCGCCTTCCCGCTCAACGGCAACGCGCAGGACCTGATGATGGGCGCGCCCACCATCCTGGAGGAGACCCGCCTGCGCGAGCTGAACATCGCGCTGCGCAAGCCGGTGGAGACGAAGACCACCGAGCCGGTCGAGAAGGCCGTTAAGCCCCACCAGTAAGCCGTCTTACGCGGAAGGGCCCGGGATCCATTCGGATCCCGGGCCCTTCCGCGTCGTCTAGAACTTTTCCAGGAGGCCCTTCAGGAGGGCGACCGAGGCCAGTTCGGCCGGAGCGGGGCCGGCGTGGAAGAAGCCCGCGTTGCCGGCGTCCAGCTTGCGCAGGAAGTCGAAGGCCTTGGAGTCGTGCTCGCCGAAGGCGACGAACTGCCAGTGGATACCCGGGGCGGTGGTGGCCGCCTCGGTCAGGGCGGCCCTGGCCGGCTGCCGGTTGTCGGGGGCGCCGTCGGTCTGGAAGAGGACCAGGGCCGGGCCCTCGCCGCCGTCCTTCTGGTAGCGCTCCACGACGGCCTCCACGGCGGCGTGGTAGCTGGTGCGGCCCATCCGGCCGAGCTCCGCGTGACGGACCTCGACCCAGGCCTCGTCGTAGGCGTCGAGGGACAGGTCGGCGGCGCCGTCCAGCTCGGTGGAGAAGAACACCGTGCGGACGGTGGCCTCCTCGTCGAGGTGCGCGGCGAGCGCGAGGGCGTGGTCGGCGAGGTACTGGACGCTGCCGTCCTTGTAGAACGGGCGCATCGATCCCGACCGGTCGAGCACGAGGAACACGGTGGCGCGGGCGCCGGCCTTCCCCTTGGTGCGCAGGACCTGCCCGGCGGCCTTGTACGCGGCCGTGATCGCGGGCGCTTGCCGCTTCACCGCCGCGAGGGCGTGCGCGGGGGCGGCGACGGCGTCGGAGCCGGCCTCCTCCGGGGCCTCCAGCGCCTCCGGCGCTTCGGCTTCGGCCGCGACGGGCTCGGCTTCGGCTTCGGCCGCGACGGGCTCGGCCGCTACGGGCTCGGGCTCTGCGTCGGCTGCCACGGGCTCGGCCTCGGCGATGACCTGCTGCTCCGGCTCTGCGGCGACCGGCTCGGCTTCCGCTTCCGGTTCCGCGGCGACCGGAGTGGCCTCCGCTTCCGGCTCTGCGGCGACCGGAGTGGCCTCCGCTTCCGGTTCCGCGGTGACCGGTTCGGCCTCCGCTTCCGGGGTGGCTGCGTCGGCCTGCGGTTCGGCGGTGTCGGCGTCGGGCGCGGCTTCCGCCTCCGGCCGGGTCACGTCCGCCTCGGCGGTGACCGGCTCGGCCTTCGCCTGCGGTTCGGCTTCGGCCGCCACGGGCTCGGCCGTGAGGGTCTCCGGCTCCGCGGGGGTCTGCGGCGTTGCCTCGGCGGCCGGTTCGGCCACGGCTGCGACAGCGGTCGCCTCTTCGGCGGCCGGTTCCGCTTCGGTCTTGGCCGGCGCCTGCGGTGCGACCGGGGCCGCGGGGGCTCCCGATGAACCGCCGGTGGAGGACCGGCGGGCCTCCGGGACCGTGGGGTCCGCGTTGGGGGCCGGGGCCGGGGCGGTGAGTACGGTGCCAGGTTCGAGGTCCCGCGGAGTGGACTGCGGGGGAACCGTGGGGTTGTCGAAGGAGGCGGCGACCAGTTCGGCCGCCGCGTCCAGGGGAGTGCGTTCGGTCTGGCTCGGAAGGGCCGCCGAAGCGGCGCCGGTCGTCTCCGGAACCGCTTCAGAGGTCCGTCCGAATACCTTGCGCAACAAGCTCCGAATACCCATGGGCCAGGCCTTTCGCATGAGTGTGTGCGTCATTTGTCCGTGCTGCGCTGTAGATCCCTGCCCAGAGTGGACACGTAAGGTTATCGGCCCCTTGGCCGGAACTTCGGGAGGGGCACCTTTCGTGGCGTCCACTGTTCAAACGCACCCGTTCTGCCCCCGAACTGCCGCTCCGACGTGCCGGATTCACCGGGCGTTCATCCATCGGCCGCCGCTTCGGCGCAACCCGCCCATAGCGTCACCGACAGATTGTTCCGACACGTTGTCGGGGACCGTGCATCTACGGAGGACACTCGTGCGCAAGCTCCTGCCGCTCATCGGCACTTCTCACGGCGGCGGCCGTTCCGCTCTCACCTGCCGCTACCGGTGCGGTGACGCCTGCTTCCACGAGGTGCCGAACACCAGCGACAACGAGTACGTCGGCGACGTCATAGCCCGCGCCTACTCCCGCCGCGCGATGCTCCGCTCGGCCGCCGTCGTCACGGTCGCCACGGCCGCCGGTACCGCCCTCACGCTGAGCGGCAACGGCTCCTCCGCCACCGCGGATCCCACCGCCCCGGCGCAGCGCGCCGGCGGCGCCGGCGTCAACGCCGAAGGCGCCCGCGGCCTGCGCTTCAAGCCCGTCGCGCCGAACACCGCCGACCAGGTCTCCGTCCCCCAGGGGTACGAGCAGAACGTGGTCATCCGGTGGGGCGAGCCGATCGTCAAGGGCGCGCCGGGCTTCAACCCGGACAAGCAGACCGCAGCCGCCCAGGCCGGTCAGTTCGGGTACAACAACGACTTCCTGAGCCTTCTCCCGCTCGGCGGCGACTACGAGCGCCGACAGCTGCTCGTGGCCAACCACGAGTACACGGACGAGAACCTCATGTTCAAGGGCTACGACCCGGCCAACCCGACCCGCGAGCAGGTCGAGATCGCCTGGGCCGCGCACGGTCTGTCGGTGGTCGTGGTCCAGGAGGACCACCGCAGCGGCAAGCTGACCGCCGTCAACCGCCACCGGCTCAACCGCCGTCTGACCGCCACCAGCGAGTTCAGGCTGACCGGCCCGGCCGCCGGCTCCGATCTGGTGAAGACCTCCGTCGACGCCACTGGTACCAAGGCCCTCGGCACCCTCAACAACTGCGCCGGCGGCACCACCCCGTGGGGCACCACCCTCCACGGCGAGGAGAACTTCAACCAGTACTTCGGGAACGCCGGGCTGGTCACCGACCCCACCCGGAGCGCCCGCCTGAAGCGCTACGGCGTGACGTCCGGCGCCACCGAGCGCAAGTGGGAGCGGTTCGACAAGCGCTTCGACGTCGCGCAGGAGCCCAACGAGTCGCACCGCTTCGGCTGGGTCGTCGAGCTGGACCCGTACGACCCGGACTCCACCCCGCGCAAGCGCACCGCGCTCGGCCGCTTCAAGCACGAGGCCGCGCAGCCCCGCCTGACCGAGGACGGCCGCCCCGTCGTCTACATGGGCGACGACGAGCGCTTCGATTACTTCTACAAGTTCGTCTCGTCGAAGCAGATGAAGAAGGGCGACTCGCGCGCGGCGAAGGAGCACAACCTCACGCTGCTCGACGAGGGCACCCTCTACGTCGCCAAGCTCACCGGTGACTCCCCGGCCGCCGAGTTCGACGGTTCCGGCAAGCTCGCCTCCGACGGGGAGTTCGACGGCTCCGGCGCGTGGATCAAGATCCTCACCTCGTCCCCGTCCGGGAACGTCTCGCACGTCGAGGGCATGACCGCCGAAGAGGTGTCCGTCTTCACGCGCCTGGCCGGTGACAAGGTCGGCGCGACCAAGATGGACCGTCCCGAGGACGTCGAGCCGTCCCCGCGCACCGGCCGCGTCTACATCGCGCTGACGAACAACACCGACCGCGGCAAGGCCGGCAAGGAAGGCGCGACCGAGGCCAATCCGCGCAACCTGAACAAGCACGGCCAGATTCTGGAGCTCGCCGAGAACTTCGACGACCCGGCCGGGGACGGCTTCGCCTGGCGGCTCTTCCTGGTCGCGGGCGACCCGAACGACCCGTCGACCTACTTCGCGGGCTTCCCGAAGGACAAGGTCAGCCCGATCTCCTGCCCGGACAACGTCGCCTTCGACCCGCACGGCAATCTGTGGATCTCCACCGACGGCAACCAGCTCGGCTCGCACGACGGCCTGTTCGGCGTCGCGACCGCCGGTGAGCGCCGTGGTGAGCTGAAGCAGTTCCTGACCGTTCCGCGCGGTGCCGAGACCTGCGGTCCGATCATCCAGGACAAGCGCGTCCTGGTCGCCGTGCAGCACCCGGGCGAGATCGACGGCGCGTCCGTCGAGAAGCCGCAGTCGGTGTGGCCCGACGGTCCCGGCAAGATCGTCCGTCCGTCGGTCGTATCGGTCTGGCGCAAGGACGGCAAGAACATCGGCGTCTGATCCGCCTGCGGACCAGGTCGAGTTGATCTCGCGGCGCGGCCGATGCTTGTCGATGTTTCACGTGAAACATCGGGCCGCTCCGCTCAACTTCCTTCAAGCAGGCGCCCGACCGGCAGCAGGAGCGTGGTCACCGCGCCGCCGTCGGGGGCGTTGGAGAAGCTCAGCTCGATCTCCAGCACCGCCGCCTGTCCGGCCACGATGGTGAGGCCGAGTCCGTGGCCCCGTCCGCGTCCCGGATCCCCGGTGCGAAAGCGCCGCGGGCCCTGCTCGATCAGCTCGGCCGGATAGCCGGGCCCGTGGTCGCGTACGGTCACCAGCGGGCCGGTGACGGTCACTTCGATCGGCGGCCCCCCGTGCTTGTGGGCGTTGACCAGCAGGTTGGCCAGGATCCGGTCCAGTCGGCGCCGGTCGGTGAGCACCACCGCGTCCCGCTCGATCCGTACCGCGACGGGCAGCCGGGTGCTCGCCGCGGCCCGCTCCACGGCCCGGCCGAGCTCCACCCGGGCCAGGTCGGCCCGTTCGACGCCCGAGTCCAGCCGGGAGACCTCCAGCAGGTCCTCGGTGAGCAGGTGCAGGGCCTTGAGCCGGTCGTTGATCATCTCCTTGGGCCGGCCCTCGGGCAGCAGCGCGGCCGCGGCCAGGGACCCCGTCAGCGGGGTGCGCAGCTCGTGCGCCACGTCCGCGGTGAACCGCTTCTCCGCCTCCAGCCGGCCCTGGAGCGAGGCGGCCATGGAATCGAGGGCCTGCGCCACGTCCCGTACCTCGTCGCGGGCGCGCGGGCGCGGCCCCTCCCCGTCGGCCGGGAATCCCACGCGCGCATCGAGGTCCCCGGCGCTGATCCGGCGGGCCACGGCAGCAGTGGTGGCGAGCCGGCGGCTGATGCGGTTGGCGAGGAAGAGGCCGGCGAGGGCCACCAGCCCGGCGGCGAGGACGGCGGAGACCAGGATGGCGGCGTCGGTCTCCCGGAGCCGCGTGCGGGTGCTCTCGTAGGGAATCCAGACGGCCAGGGCCTTGCCGTCGGCAGGGCCGGCCGCCCACATGACGGGTTTGCCGCCCTGCTCGCCGATCATGCTGCCGGTCAGCCCGCGCGTGACCAGCTCGCGCAGCGGGGCCGGGAGGCCGGGCGGGTCGAGGGCGCTGTTCCCGTCGCCGCGGGCGGTGCCGTACTCGTACTCGCTCAGGGCGTAGTCCAGCTCCCTGTCCAGGTCCTTGCGGACCTCACCGGCGAGCTGGTGGGCGACCACGTTGTGCACGAGGATGCCGAGCACGGCCGCGACCGCGCAGCACACGGCGGTGGTGGTCATGGCGATCTTCCAGCGCAGGCTGCTCGTCCGACGCATCGCGGGCCCGCCCTCCTCAGCCCGTGCCCGAGGGCGTGACCGAGGCCGTGACCGGGGCCGGGCACGGGCCGGCGTCGTCCGGGGCGCCCGGGCAGTCGTCGAGGGTGAGCTGGGAGAGGTTCAGGATCCCGGCCTCCGGGTCCCAGATGTAGTCGGAGATGGAGACCTTCTCCGGGTTCGAGGTCGGCTCGCGGACCGCCAGGTGCTCGGCGGCCACCTCCACGCCTTGCAGTACGGCGCGCCGGGACAGGATGCGGGTGATCGTCCCGTCTTCCTGGACGGTGTAGACGCGCAGTTCGCTGAGCCGGCCGTCGATGTCCAGGGCGGTGATCAGTTCGTCCCTGCCGTTGCCCGTCACATCGGCCAGGACGGCGGGCCGCACGGGGCAGTCGGGACCGCCGTCCACAGCCTGTGTGCAGAGCGCGAGCCGCTGGATCGCCCGGGGGTCGACGAGGCGGCCGGTGCCGGCGTCCGCGGCGGTGGCGGCGGTGATGTCGGCCCGTACGACGTCCACGGCGTTCACGCCCCGCATGGACAGGTCGGGGACCTTGGCGAGACCCGGGACGGCGGTGGCCGCGCCGGGCTGCTGGCCGGGGGCCGGGGGGTCGGGGCGGATGTCCTTCCACAGGCTGCGGGGGGCGTGCACCGTGCCGAGGTCGCCGTCGTCGCGCAGGCCCTCCACGTCGGCGCAGCCGGCGGCTGCCGACAGGGCCGTCGTGAGGAGGATGGCCCGGCCGTGCCGGAGGAAGGGCCTCATGTCCTGATGCTCCCCTGCCGGGAGCGGGGCGGCCCGGGGGCGGGGCCATTGGGGGGACGGCGCGGCGCCGTCGCCGGGGCCGGGAGGCCGCCGCGAGGTGGGCCTACGGGGAGTCGCGGGCCGGGTCCGCGATGGCCCGGGCTGCCGCCAGTTCCTGGCGGACCGGGGACAGGACGGAGGTTTCGTCCGGCGTGAGGGGTGCGGTGGGGTGCAGTTGGGTGGGGGTGTGGGCTTGGCGGACGCCGTGGGCCAGGGTCCGCAGGTCTTCGGCGATCGCCGCGACCTCCGCGGCGCCCGGGGGCTCCGCGCCGTGGTTGACCCGGACCCGCGCGGCCGTCGTCGCGTCGACGATCCGCTCGACGGCGACGACCAGCGGCCACCACGCGGCGGCCCGCTCCCCGGTCGGCGGCGGCTCGGTCAGTGCCCGCTGGAACTCGCTGCGCACGCCCGACAGCTCCCGGTAGATGCGGCGGCGGGCCTGGAGGCGGGCGGTGCGGGCCGCTCGTAGGCCGGCCTCGGTGTCGGGATGGCCGCCGAAGGCCCGCTCCACGTACAGGGCGGCGTCGTCCACCGTGTCGGCGAGCCGGTCGCCGATCCGGGTGTGCCAGCTTTCGGGCCACAGCAGGTAGCCCGCGACCAGGGTGATGGCGCAACCGATGATGCTGTCCAGCAGCCGGGGCCGGATCAGGTCGAAGCCCTGGTGGTTGAGCAGGTCCGAGAGCAGCAGGATCACCGGCGTGATCGCCGCGGTCTGGAAGGCGTACCCCCGCACGGAGAAGGCCGGGATCAGCGCCGCGAGGACCACCATCACGGGTACGTCCCACCAGCCGCGCGGCACCTCCGCGAGTACGGCGGCCGCGATGACCAGCCCGGCGGCGGTGCCCAGTGCGCGCAGGACGGCCCGGGAGAACACCGAGCCGAAGTCGGGCTTGAGGACGAAGGTGACCGTCAGCGCCACCCAGTAGGAGCGCTCGATCTCCACCACGGACACCAGCGCCTGCGCCAGCCCGATGCACAGCGCGAGCCGCAGCCCGTAGCGCCAGGAGGCCTCCGAGAACATCATGTCGCGCACCGCCCGGCGGGTCCGGACCCCCAGCGCGGCGGGCCGGCCGAGCCGGTCGTCGACGTTGTACGGGTCGGGCTCGGCCAGCAGCACGATGGTCGCCGCGTGCCGCAGGGCGGCGTCGACGGCCCGCTCGGACTGGCTGCCCGGCTCGGGCAGGTCCAGTACGGGCGTTCCGGTGCGGCCCTCCTCGACGGCTGCGGCGAGTTCCCGAACGGCCGCCGGGATCTCGGGGGACAGCGGTCTGCGGCGCAGGTGCGCGGCGGGCGCGGTCTCGACCAGCGGGATCAGTACGTTCAGCTGGGCCAGCATCCGCACCAGCGAGGGACTGCGCCCGTGCACCCGGGCCCGGCGGCCCAGTACGAGGTCGTAGGCCTGGTTCAGGGCCTGGGTGACCTGGTGGCGGCGCTCGTCGTACGCGGGACCCGGACCGCCCGCGGCCTCCAGGCAGTCGGCCAGGGCCCGGTAGGCGCCGGCGACGGCGGAGCGTTCCGGCTGCCGGCCGCGCAGCGGCCAGCCCAGCAGGGACAGCGCCAGCACGAACAGCCCGCCCGCGCTCAGCAGCAGCGGAGCCGCCCACCAGGGCTGGGGCATCGGCAGGCCGGCGCCGACCACGGAGTACAGCAGGAGCATCAGGCCGGAGACGGAGGCGACGGTGCCGATCGAGGAGATCATCCCGGAGACCAGGGCGATCAGGGTGAGGACGCCGACGGCGAGCCAGCCGCGATCGAAGACCAGGGTGCCCAGCAGGACGCCGACGGCCCCGAAGAACTGGGGCACGGCGATGTTCAGGATGCGCATCCGGTAGGCGTCGGCGGTGTCGCCGATGACCCCGGACAGGGCGCCCATGGAGACGAGCGCGCCGAACTCGGGCTCGTCGAGGGCGAAGCCGACGGCCAGCGGGACGGCCATCGCGATGCCCGCGCGCAGGACGGCGGCCCAGGGGATCGGCGCGGTGCTCGGCCGCAGCCCCTTCAGCAGCCAGCCGGGCGGGGCCGGCGCACGCGATCGTCCCCGGTCCGGGCGGGAGGGCCCGGACGGTATGCCTTCGGTGCGTTCGGTGCTCATTCCCGCTTCCGTGCTGTCGCTCGCGAATCGGTTCTTCGGGGTTGTTCCGCTGATTTGCGCGCCTATGCGTACGGTTCAGAGCTTATGGGGTGCGGCGCAGCCGGCCCATCAGCCAGGCGGCCAGTGCGGCGGCCAGTCCGACGGCCAGGACCACCCAGGTGGTGGTCCGCAGGAACGCGGTGAGCGCGTCGTACACCGCTTCGGCGGCCGCCCGGTCGATGTCGGCCGGCAGGTCGTCCAGCGTGAGGCGGCGGCACAGGACCAGGGCCGCCCACAGCAGGACGGCTCCGGCGGCCAGCCCCAGCCCGGTGGCCAGGACGGCCAGGCGGCGCCGGACGGCCACGGCGATGGCCGCGGCGGCGAGCACCACGGTGAGGACGGGGAGCCAGACCCCGGCGATCTGCAGCATGCGGAAGCCCTTCCGGAGTGCGCCGAGGTTGTCGTACTCCATGACCTTCACCGACAGCCGGGTCTCCGGGATGCGGTCGGCGAACGGCACCCCGTTCTCGACGAGATCGCCCTTGACCCGGGCGATCACGGGCGCGAGGTCGATGCTCACGGCGTTGCCGTCACCGGTGGTGAGTGCCTGGAGGAAGGCGCCGTGGGCGGCCCGGTTCGCGGCGTCCCAGGCGGTGCGGTAGGCCGGGGTGCCGACGAACGACTGCAGGGCCTCGCCGAGCAGGGTGTCGACCCCGCCCTGGAAGGGGCCGGCGTCGATCTGCCCGGAGAGGGCCCGGCCGGCCTGGGTGACGACGAGGTTCTGCACGGCGGGATCCGATGCGAGCGGGGACATGGCCGCGGTGTAGCGGTCGGCGCTGCCGAGCTCGTGGTCGGCCCAGTACGCGACTGCGCTCGCGGGCACCAGCAGGGCCACGAGCACGATGAGTACCGCCGAGAGGAAGGTCCGCACGTCACCAGCGAAATGCGGCCGGGCGCGCCGCGCGAGCCGGGTTGCTGCGGCCGGGTGGTGCGGGTCGGTCGTGGCGGTGCCTGCCCGAAGTGTTCTGGACGTTCAATGTCCGGGTTATGAAGACGGGCGAGGGCGTCGAGTGGGCCCCGCCCAGCGGCCTCAACCTGTCCTGGAGCGGTGACGGCCGGGCGGTCTCGGCGGCCCGGCCGGCGGCCTCGCACGAGCGGCGCCGGGCGCTGGCCGCCCAGAACCTCGACGAGATCCGGCGGCAGGCCGACGCCCGGGCAACCCCGTGGGGCAACTGACCCAGGAGCTTGGAATGACGAGCAGCACCACCAACCCGGCAGGTGCTCCGGTTGCCGGTCGGGGGCCGCGGGTGTGCCCTGGATGATGGGAGAGAGGAGTCCGTCATGGCACATGCGGCACCCACCGCCCCCCGGAGGCACCGCCAGACGGTGTCCGGCACGGAGGCTCACACGAGCAGGTCAGCCCTGGTGCGACCGCTGCTCATGGGACTGGTCTACGGCGTCTACGCCGCCTTCATGAAGCGTCAGATGGGGCCCGTCGACGCGGGCAACGTCTTCTACGGGATCCTGTGCGGCGCGATCTTCGCCGCCTGCCTGGTGGCCCTGGCCCGGATCGGCCCCCGGCTGGCGCAGGAGCCGCACGCGGCGGCGTACGCGGTCTTCGCGGGAATCTCCTTCGGCTACCTGTACAGCCTGGCCGGCGAATCCATCCTCAAGAGCTCGGGCCTGGGCCTGCTGGTCGGCGCGGGCGTAGGAGTAGCGGCCTTCTACCGCTACCACATGCGCGCCGCCTAGCGGCCGCTCGCTTACGCCGGAGCCCCGGCCACCCGCCGCGTGCGGGGGCCGGGGCTCCGGCGTCCAGCCTGGGGACAACTCGTCGGAGCGGTGCTTTCGGCTGGGCAAATAGGGACAAAAGACCGAGCTGTGCGGGTGGGTCGGTGGACGAGACTGGTGGAGGCGCCGGTTCCCGTGCCCGTGGTCGAACCTCACGTGACCACTCTCCGTTGCCGAGGGCGCGGGAACCGGTGCTTCCTCATGTCGCGATGCGTACGCGAAGCCCGCGTGGTGCGTGCGCTGCGCCATGCCTTCGCGAAGTCGTACGAGAAGTCCTACGCGGCCGTGTCGTCTCCGGCCGGGGCCTCGGGGGTGGTCTGGGCGGTCTTGGCGGACTCCGGTTCCGGCTTGCGTACGGGTGGGGCCGGCGGGGAGAAGCGGGCGGCCTCGGCGCGGAGCATGGCGTTCAGGGCCAGGTACGGGTCGAAGGACATGGCGGAACCTCACGGTGTTTCGGGGGTGTGGGGGGACGCGTGCCAGGGGCGGGCACCCGGTGTGCCGGGCGCCGGCCGTGCCGGGCGCGCGGTGCTGCTGCTCGGCCTCTCGGCCCGGTCAGCAGCGCAGGACCACACCCCGTACCGCCCGCAGGGACGCCGTCGGCGCGCCCGCTCCCGCCGCCTGCTGGTCCGGCTCCACGGGCCCGGACCGGGGAGGTTTCACGTGAAACACCGGCCGCTGCAGCCCCCGTACGCCGGGAACCGCGCGCGCGGGGACCCGTACCGCCACCCGTACCTCGGGATCGCCGACCGGATCTGCCGGCGCCTCGGTGGGCTCGGCCGGAGCGCTGGGGGCGGAGCGGGGCCCTTCGGCCGTCGCGGTGGACGGCCCGGCCCCGCCGACGCCGAACAGGCACAGCAGCATGACGCAGAGCACCGTCAGGGCCGCCCTCAGGGCCCTGTCCGGTGCCGTCCGCGCACGCAGTGTCCCGCTCATGCGGAGGGTGTGCCCCGCCATGCGGGCCAACTCCCGGACGGGAGCGCAGCGTCCCCCGACCGGGGGACGAAGACACCCCCCACGGCTGACAGGTGGCCGCAGGGGGTGTCCGCTGACCCGGGGGCCGCCCCGGGGTCAGCGGGGGGTGCGGCGGTGGCCCGTGAGGCGGGCCAGGACGGCGGTTTCGCCGCTGGTCAGCCGTAGTTGGGCCCGGCCGGACGGCCCGCCCCGTCCGGAGATCCCGGCGGGGGAGACCCGGGACACGGTGAACACGGCCGTACGCCGGTCGGCGCGCGGGACCTCGATCGTCTGCCCGCGCCGGAGTTCGCCGAGCCGGGGAATGTCCCCGGAGACCACCGCGGTGCCGGCCGCGCCCGGGGCCGGGCCCGCGGAGTCCCAGACCGCGCTGTCCGGGACGGGCGGCTTGGCGTCGGCGGCGCCGGGCCCGCCGTCCGCCGTGCTCGGCCCCTGGGGCCAGGCATCCCCGCCGGGCGGGGTGCCGCCCGTCAGCGGTACGTCCATTTCCAGGCCGGGGATGACGAGGCGCAGCGGCACTGCCGCGGGCAGGGCCGTGGTTCCCGACCGTCCGGGCCGCCGGGAGTCCTTGCCGGCGGTGTGCCCGCCGGAGTGCTCCAACTGGCGGGCCAGCCGGCGGGGGCCGGACAGCCCCAGCACCCGTGAGGGCAAGGCGTCGCCCGCGCTCGGGGCGGCCGGCCGGCCGCCTTCGGTGCTGCGCAACACCCCTAGGCCGGTGCACAGCAGAGCCACCGTCAGTACGCCGACCACCCACTTGGCGCGGGGCATGGGAATCCCTCCTGGTCCGGCTCGGGCGGCCGGTCCCGAGAGCAGTGGACCCTCCGCCGCCCCCCGCTGGGGTGCGTAACACGGCGAACTGACGGCAAGTCATTCCCATCTCACCCTCCCTCGGCTACGTCTTCGCAGCTGGAGGCGGGTGGGGCGCGGGCGGACCAGGAGTGGGGGCCGTACGCCCGAACGGGTGAGAACGGCAGGGGCGGACCTTGGGCGTGTCAGCGCGTCGGAGCGGCCGCCGAGGTCCGGTGACGGTCGCCGAGGCCCGGGCCTCGCTCAGCCACCGAGGCCCGGGCCTCGCTCAGCCGCTTCCGCTCAGCCGCTTCCGCTCAGCCGCTTCCGCTCAGCCGCTCCGCTCAGGCCGCCGCGGCCCTGCGGTAGCGGACCTCGGGCACCGGGAAGCCGTCCACCTCGTCGACGAGGACACCGCCGTCGGGACGGAACCCGGCACGCTCGTAGAAGCGGCGCGCCCGGGCATTGCCCTCGAGCACCCACAGCCGGATCGCGGGATGGGGCGCGCGGCGCAGCACCTCGGTCAGCAGGGCGCGGCCGACACCGGTACCGATCACGTCGGGCCGCGCGTACAGGGCGTACAGCTCCCCCTCGCCCGGCTCCGCATCCTGCGCCGGGCCGTAGGCGGCCCACCCGACGACCGCGCCGTCGGGGCCCTCGGCCACGAGGTTGGTCACGGTGCTGGACGGATCGGCGAAGGCCGCGCGCCGCCGCTCGGCGTACTCGGTGGCGCTGAGGCCGTCCAGGTGCGACTGCGGCATCAGCCCGGCGTAGGCGTAGCGCCAGCCGCTCACGCGTACGGCGGAGACGGCCTCGATGTCGGGCTCGGTCATCTCGCGTACGCGGTGAGGGGGTTCAGGCGTGCCGGTGGCGTCCATGCGGGGAGTCTGCCAGCGCGGGCCGTCGTCCGGCACCGGGATTAATCCGGCACCGGGGCTGGTCCGGCACCGGGATTGGTCCGGCACCGGGGTTGGTCCAGCACCGGGATCTCAGGGCCGGCCGGCACCGTCCAGCCAGGGCCGGCGCCCCGGTCCGGTCGGGTGGGTGCCGGTGACGCCCATGACCGCCGAGTAGAGGCTGGTCTCGGCGGTGATGAAGATGCGGTTGCGCTTGGCCCCGCCCCAGGCGATGTTGGAGACCGCCTCGGGGACGTCGAGCCGCCCGATCAGGGTGCCGTCGGGGTCGTAGCAGTGCACTCCGTCGCTCATCGCGGCGGCCCAGAGCCGGCCGCCGTCGTCGAAGCGGAGGTTGTCGAAGCGGGCCCCGGGGCGGGCCGCGGCCTCTGTGAACACCTTGCCGTCCGACAGGGTGCCGTCCTCGCGCACGTCGAAGACCCGGATGCAGCCGCCCCGGGTGTCGGAGACGAAGAGCTGCTGCTCGTCGGGGGAGAAGACGAGGCCGTTCGGGGCCTCGAAGCAGTCGGCGACCAGGCGTACTTCACCGGTGTGGGGATCGATGCGGTAGACGTTGTTGGAGCCGATCTCGCTCTCGGCGATGTAGCCCTCGTAGTCGCTGGTGATGCCGAAGTCCGGGTCGGAGAACCAGATCGAGCCGTCGGACTTGACCGCGGCGTCGTTCGGGCTGTTCAGGCGCTTGCCCTGCCAGCGGTCGGCCAGCACCGTGATCGTGCCGTTGTGCTCGGTCCGTGTCACCCGGCGGTTGCCCTGCTCACAGGTGACCAACCGGCCTTGCGCGTCGAGGGTGTTGCCGTTCGTGTGGCCGGCGCCGCGCCGGAACACGGCGACGGTCCCCGTCTCCTCGTCCCACCGCAGCATCCGGTCGTTGGGGATGTCGCTCCAGACCAACTGCCGCCACGCGGGTACGTACACGGGTCCCTCGGCCCAGCGGCAGCCGGTGTGCAGGACCTCCAGCGCGTCGTCCCCGTTCATGCACCGTCCGGTGCGGAACCGGTCGTCGAACATCTCGTACATGAGATTCCCCCTCATCCCCCTGAGCCGAATCTCCTTCGGCCCAGGGGTAACACTGCAAGATCTGATACAGCTCCCACAATATATTTCCGAAGATAGAGTTGTGGATCACACCCTATGTGCGCGGTACCTCCGCATCACCGCCGCAGGCCCCTCAACGCCGTGTTCAGCTCCAGGACGTTGACGCGCGGCTCGCCCATGAACCCGAGGGTGCGGCCCTCGGTGTGGGCCTTCACCAGCTTGGCGACCTCCGCCACCGGGAGCCCGTTGCGCTGAGCCACGCGGGCCGTCTGGAGTTCGGCGTAGGCCGGGGAGATGGCCGGGTCCAGGCCGGAGCCGGAGGAGGTGACCGCGTCCGCCGGGATCTGGGAGAGCCGCGGGGCGTAGCCCGGGACGGTGTTGTCGAGCAGGATCCTGGCCTGCGCCTCCCGCACCGACTTCAGCAGTTCCGGGCTGTCCGCCGCCTTGTTGGTGGCGCCGGAGACCAGCAGCTCGTACTGGCCGTTGACGGTGTTCTTGCCGAGTCCCGCCGCCGGGCGGCCCTGGAACCAGCGCAGGTCGTCCCCGTACGACTGGCCGATCAGGGAGGAGCCGACGACCTTGCCGCTCGCGTCCTTGACCTCGGAGCCGTCGGCCTTGTGGCCGAAGGCGGCCTGGGCGATGCCGGTGATAGCGAGCGGGTAGAGGACCCCGCACAGCACGGTGAGGACGAGGAGGGCGCGGAGCCCGGCACCGAGCAGGCGGGCGGTGTTGCCTACGGAGTTGTTCATGGAGATCAGCACATTCCTAATTCAGCGCAGCCCGGGGATGAGGGAGACGGCCATGTCGATGAGCTTGATGCCGATGAACGGGGCGATCAGGCCGCCGAGTCCGTAGAGGGTGAGGTTTCGCCTCAGCATCCTGTCGGCGCTGGTGGGCCGGTACTGGACGCCCTTCAGGGCGAGCGGGACCAGGGCGATGATGACCAGCGCGTTGAAGATGACGGCGGAGAGGATCGCGGAGTCGGGCGAGTGCAGGCCCATGACGTTGAGCTTGTCCAGGCCCGGGTAGACCGCGGCGAACATCGCCGGGATGATCGCGAAGTACTTCGCGACGTCGTTGGCGATGGAGAAGGTGGTCAGCGCTCCGCGGGTGATCAGCAACTGCTTGCCGATCTCCACGATCTCGATGAGCTTGGTGGGGTTGGAGTCCAGGTCCACCATGTTCCCGGCCTCCTTGGCGGCCGAGGTGCCGGTGTTCATCGCCACGCCCACGTCGGCCTGCGCGAGCGCCGGCGCGTCGTTGGTGCCGTCGCCGGTCATCGCGACGAGCTTTCCGCCGGCCTGTTCCCGCTTGATGAGGGCCATCTTGTCCTCGGGGGTGGCCTCGGCGAGGAAGTCGTCGACTCCCGCCTCTTCGGCGATGGCCTTGGCGGTCAGCGGGTTGTCGCCGGTGATCATGATGGTCTTGATGCCCATGCGCCGCAGCTCGTCGAAGCGTTCGCGCATGCCCTCCTTGACCACGTCCTTGAGGTGGATGACGCCCAGGACCCGGGCGCCCTTCTCGTCCTGGACCGCGACGAGCAGCGGAGTGCCGCCGGCGCCGGAGATCTTCTCCACCTCGGTGTTCGCGTCCGGGGCGACCGTACCTCCCTGTTCGCGGACCCAGGCGGTGATGGAGCCCGCGGCGCCCTTGCGGACCTTGCGGCCGTCCGCGTCCACGCCCGACATACGGGTCTGCGCGGTGAAGGGGATCCAGTCCGCGCCCGCCAGCTCACCCTGGTGGCGTTCGCGCAGACCGTACTTCTCCTTCGCGAGGACCACGATCGAGCGGCCCTCGGGGGTCTCGTCGGCCAGCGAGGAGAGCTGGGCGGCATCGGCCAGCTCGGCGGCGATCGCGCCGGTCACGGGGACGAACTCGGAGGCCTGGCGGTTGCCGAGGGTGATGGTGCCGGTCTTGTCCAGCAGCAGGGTCGATACGTCGCCCGCGGCTTCGACGGCCCTGCCGGACATGGCCAGGACGTTGCGCTGGACCAGGCGGTCCATGCCCGCGATGCCGATGGCGGAGAGCAGGGCCCCGATGGTGGTGGGGATGAGGCAGACGAGCAGTGCGGTGAGCACGATCATCGACTGCTTGGCGTGCGCGTACATCGCGAACGGCTGGAGGGTGACGACGGCGAGCAGGAAGACGATCGTCAGCGAGGCCAGCAGGATGTTGAGCGCGATCTCGTTGGGCGTCTTCTGCCGGGCCGCGCCTTCGACGAGGCTGATCATGCGGTCGATGAAGGTTTCGCCGGGCTTCGTCGTGATCTTGATGACGATCCGGTCGGAGAGCACCTTGGTGCCGCCGGTGACGGCGGAGCGGTCGCCGCCCGACTCGCGGATGACCGGGGCCGATTCACCTGTGATCGCCGACTCGTCGACCGAGGCGACGCCTTCGACCACGTCTCCGTCGCCGGGGATGATGTCGCCGGCCTCGCAGACCACGAGGTCGCCGATCCGCAGCTCCGTGCCCGGCACCTGCTCCTGGGCGGAGCCGTTCATGCGTCGGGCGACGGTGTCGGTCTTGGCCTTGCGCAGGGTTTCGGCCTGGGCCTTGCCGCGGCCCTCGGCGACCGCCTCCGCGAGGTTGGCGAAGATGGTGGTCAGCCACAGCCAGGCGGTGATCGCCCAGCCGAAGAGGCTGCCGGGGTCGGAGATCGCCAGTGCGGTGGTCAGTACGGAACCGATCAGCACCACGAACATGACCGGGGACTTGACCATCACCCGGGGGTCGAGCTTGCACACCGCGTCGGGGAAGGACTTCAGCAGCTGCTTCGGGTCGAAGACGCCGCCGCCGATCTTGGCCTTCTCGGGCTTGTGACCGCTGGGCAGGTCCCCGTGCGGGGCTCGGGTGGGGGTGACGGTGCTCATGAGGCGAGCCCTTCAGCGAGCGGGCCCAGCGCCAGGGCCGGGAAGTAGGTGAGGCCCGTGACGATGACGATCGTGCCGACGAGCAGGAAGGTGAAGAGCGGCTTCTCGGTGCGCAGGGTGCCCGCGGTGGCCGGGACCGGCTGCTGTTCGGCGAGTGAGCCGGCCAGGGCCAGGACGAAGACCATCGGCAGGAAGCGGCCGAGCAGCATGGCGAGCCCGGTGGTCGTGTTGAACCACTGGGTGTTGGCGTTCAGGCCCGCGAAGGCCGAGCCGTTGTTGTTGCCGGCCGAGGTGTAGGCGTAGAGGACCTCGGAGAAGCCGTGCGCGCCGCCGTTGGACATGGAGTGCGCGGGGGTGGGCAGGGCCATCGCCAGCGCGGTGAAGCCGAGCACCAGGGCCGGGGTGATCAGGATGTAGCAGGCCGCGAACTTGATCTGGCGGGTGCCGATCTTCTTGCCCAGGTACTCGGGGGTGCGGCCGACCATCAGGCCGGCGAGGAACACCGCGATGATCGCCATGATCAGCATGCCGTAGAGGCCGGAGCCCACGCCGCCGGGCGCGATCTCGCCGAGCTGCATGCCCAGCAGCTGGATGCCGCCGCCGAGTCCGGTGTAGGAGGAGTGGAAGGAGTTGACGGCGCCGGTCGAGGTCAGCGTCGTGGCGACCGAGAAGATCGCGGAGGCGCCGATCCCGAAGCGGGTCTCCTTGCCCTCCATCGCTCCGCCCGCGGCCTGCAGCGCCGGTCCGTGGTGGGCGAACTCGGTCCACATCATCAGGGCGGTGAAACCGATCCAGATGGTGACCATCGTGGCGAGGATCGCGTAGCCCTGGCGGACCGAGCCGACCATCCGGCCGAAGGTGCGGGTCAGGGCGAAGGGGACGAGCAGGATCAGAAAGATTTCGAAGAGGTTCGAGAAGGGGGTCGGGTTCTCGAAGGGGTGGGCGGAGTTGGCGTTGAAGTAGCCGCCTCCGTTGGTGCCCAGCACCTTGATGGCCTCCTGCGAGGCGACCGCCCCGCCGTTCCACTGCTGCGCCGTCCCCGGACCGTGCCCGTTTACGAACTGCCCGACCTCGTGGATGCCGGAGAAGTTCTGGATGACCCCGCAGGCCACCAGCACCACCGCGGCGATCACCGACAGCGGCAGCAGGATGCGGAGGGTGCCGCGCACCAGGTCCGACCAGAAGTTGCCGAGCTCGCCGGTGCGGGAGCGCGCGAAGCCCCGTACGAGGGCCACCGCGACGGCCATGCCCACGGCGGCGGAGAGGAAGTTCTGCACCGCCAGGCCGCCGGTCTGCACGAGCGGGCCCATGGCCTGCTCACCGGAGTACGACTGCCAGTTCGTGTTCGACACGAAGGAGGCGGCCGTGTTGAAGGCCTGGTCCGGCTTGATGGAGACGAAGCCGAGCGAGCCGGGCAGGTGGCCCTGCAGGCGCTGGAGTGCGTAGAGGAAGAGGACGCTCACCGCGGAGAAGGCGAGGACCGAGCGCAGGTACGCGGGCCAGCGCATCTCGGCGTTCGGATTGGCGCCGACCGCCTTGTAGATCCACTTCTCGGGGGCGTAGTGCTTCTTGGAGGAGTAGACGCGGGCCATGTAATCGCCCAGGGGGTGATAGGCGAGGGCCAGGGCCAGGGCGAGCGCGAGGAGCTGGAGCACTCCGGACAGGACGGGACTCATCGGCGCTAGAACCTCTCCGGGAAGACGAGGGCGACGACGAGGTAACCCAGTAGGGCGAGGGCGACCAGCAGGCCGACGACGTTTTCGGCGTTCACAGCTTGGCCACCCCCTTGGCGACGAGGACCACCAGCGTGAAGACCGCGATCGTGGCGACGACGAAGGCCAGATCGGCCATCGTGAGCTCCCGGAGGGTTCGAGTGCGTTTTTCGGACACCTCTGAGTGGAACGCCTTTTCGGCTGGTCACAGGCTTCCTTGACGGGCCCCATACGCCAGGTGTGTCGGGTTTTACGGGTCCCTGACGCGGTGGGGTCTTTCCGTGATCACCGGTTCCTCCTCCGGCATCGGCGCCGGCATCGCCCGCCGGCTGGCCGCGGCCGGCATCCGCGTGGTCCTGCACTCGGCGCGCAGCGAGAGCGCGGGCAAGGCGCTGGCCGCCGAACTGCCCGACGCGGTCTACGTACGGGGCGACGTCGCGGACGCCGACGACGCGCGGCGGATCGTCGCGGCGGCGATCGACACGTACGGACGGCTCGACATCCTGGTAAACAACGCGGGCGTCACCCGCTTCATCCCGCTGGGCGACCTGGACGCCGCCGACGCCGACGCCTGGCGCGAGATCTTCGAGGTCAACGTCGTCGGCACCTGGCAGATGATCACCGCCGCCGTCCCCCACCTGCGGGAATCCGGGGCAGGCTCGATCATCAACATCTCCTCGGTCTCCGCGACCCGCGCACTGGGCAGCTCCATCCCCTACGCCGTCAGCAAGGCCGCGGTCAACCACATGACCCGGCTGCCGGCCTCCCAGCTCGGACCCGGCGTCCGGGTGAACGCGATCGCACCCGGCCTGATCGACACCCCCCCTGGTACGAGGGCGAGGACCAGGTCTGGGAGAGCTCGCGGGAGTGGATCACGGAGAACACCCCGCTGCGCCGCGTGGGCACCCCGGACGACGTGGCCGAGGCCGCGCTCTACCTGCTCGACGCCGCCTACACGACCGGAGACGTGCTCACCGTCGACGGCGGCCGGCACGTGGTGTGACGCGGGCCCGGACCGGCTCCGTCCCCATCCCCAACGGATTCCACATCGTGGACAACTACCCTCGGAATATGAACGCAGAAGCCGACGCACGCGCAGCCGCAAAAGCCACCGTGAAGGACGACGACCGGGGGCACGTCTTCCACTCCTGGTCGGCCCAGGAGCTCATCGACCCGCTCGCCGTCGCCGGCGCCGAAGGCTCCTACTTCTGGGACTACGACGGCAACCGCTTCCTCGACTTCTCCAGCGCCCTCGTCTACACGAACATCGGCTACCAGCACCCGAAGGTGGCCGCGGCCATCGCCGAGCAGGCCACCAAGCTCTGCACCGTCGCGCCCGGCTTCGCCGTCGACGTGCGCTCCGAGGCCGCGCGGCTGATCGCCGAGCGCACCCCGGGCGACCTCGACAAGATCTTCTTCACCAACGCGGGCGCCGAGGCCGTGGAGAACGCCGTCCGCATGGCCCGGGTGCACACCGGCCGCCCCAAGGTGCTCTCCGCGTACCGCTCGTACCACGGCGCCACCTCCACCGCGATCAACCTCACCGGGGACGCGCGCCGCTTCGGCAACGACTCCGCGACCGCCGGCGTCGTGCACTTCTGGGGCCCCTTCACCTACCGCTCGCCCTTCTACGCGGCCAACCCCGCCGAGGAGTGCGAGCGTGCGCTGCGGCACCTGGAGGACACCATCGTCTTCGAGGGGCCGCAGTCCATCGCCGCGATCATCCTGGAGACCGTCGGCGGCGCCCCGGGCGTGTTCGTGCACCCCGACGGCTACCTGGCCGGAGTCCGCGCGCTCTGCGACCGCTACGGCATCGTCTTCATCCTCGACGAGATCATGGTCGGCTTCGGCCGGACCGGTAAGTGGTTCGCCTCCGAGCACTGGGACGTAACCCCCGACCTCATCTGCTTCGCCAAGGGCGTGACCAGCGGATACGTCCCCCTCGGCGGGGTCGCCATCTCGGCCGCCATCGCCGACACCTTCGCCCGCCGGCCCTACCCGGGCGGACTGACGTACTCCGGGCACGTGCTGGCATGCGCCGCCGCCGTCGCGACGATCAACGTCATGGAGGAGGAGGGCACCGTCGAGCAGTCCGCCCGTACCGGCGCGGAGCTGCTCGGGCCGGGCCTCGCCGCCATCGCCGAACGCCACCCGTCCGTCGGGGAGGTCCGGGGGCTCGGCACCTTCTGGGCACTGGAGCTCGTACGGGACAAGGCCACGCGCGAGCCCCTGGTGCCGTACAACGCCGCCGGGGCCGACAACGCGCCGATGGCCGAGTTCGGGGCGGCCCTGAAGAAGGCCGGCCTGTGGCCGCTGCTCGCCGGGAACCGCATCCACGTCGCGCCGCCCTGCAACGTATCGGCCGAGGACGTGGCGAAGGGGCTGAGGATCATCGACGAAGCCCTGACAGTCGCCGATGCGCACACGGTCTGACCTGCCCGGATCGTATGGTCGCCCAATCCGTGGGTGCCTGTTCTCGGAGGATTCGCGTCATTCCTAACAGCATGTGAACGTGCTGGAATCAACGAGCACCTACGGACCGGGATGCACGTCAGTCCCGGGGCGGTCCACGTGACGATCCGGCTACGTGACCGAACGGCGGGGGGCGGGCTGCGCGTCCGCCGGACGCCGGGCGTACGGGATCCGGACAACCGGACTCCGTGTTCCCGAGTACCCGAAGGAATACAGCGCATGAGCAAGCACATCCTCGGCCAGAACCAGTACGGCAAGGCCGAGAACCGCATCGTCAAGGTCACTCGCAAGGGCAGCGAGGGTTCCTGGCGCGAGATCCGCGACCTCAATGTCTCCGTCGCGCTGCGCGGCGAGTTCCGCGACGTCCACCTCACCGGCGACAACGCCAACTGCCTGCCCACCGACACCACCAAGAACACGGTGTACGCCTTCGGCAAGGAGCACGGCATCACCTCGCCGGAGGCCTTCGGCATCCTCCTCGCCAAGCACTTCGTCTCCTCCCAGGAGCCGATCCGCGAGGCACAGATCCGCATCGAGGAGTACGTCTGGGAGCGGATCCCCGTCCCGACGCGCAAGGAGCAGCACTCCTTCGCCCTCAAGGGCACCGAGATCCGCACCGCGCAGATCACGTACAGCGAGTCCACCGGTCTCCAGGTGATCTCGGGTCTGAAGGACCTGACCGTGATGAACTCGACCAACTCCGAGTTCCACGGCTTCATCAAGGACAAGTACACGACGCTGCAGGAGGCGTACGACCGCATCCTGGCGACCAAGGTCACCGCGCGCTGGGCGCACTCGGCGCTCGCCGGCGACGACGCCGAGTACGACTGGGACCAGTCGTACAAGAAGGTCCGCAAGAACATGCTGGAAGCCTTCGCGGAGACCTACTCGTACTCGCTGCAGCAGACCCTGAACCAGATGGCCGAGCGCGTGCTCGACAACTGCCCCAAGGTCAACGAGGTGCGCCTGAACCTCCCCAACAAGCACCACTTCCTCGTCGACCTGGAGCCCTTCGGCCTCAAGAACGACAACGAGGTCTACTTCGCGGCGGACCGCCCGTACGGCCTCATCGAGGGCACCGTGCACCGCGACGGCGTGCAGCCGGTGATCGCGACGAGCGACTGGATCGTGGCGTAACGCCTGTAACACCCGTAACGCCCGCTCCGATTCGACGGTAGTGCGGCCCGGACCGCTTCGCGGGGTCCGGGCCGCTGCGCGTTCTCACTCGGGAAGCCGGTCGGGGTTCTCCGCCTGCCCCACGAGCAGGTTCCAGCGCCCGGAGCGCCCCGTCAGCATCGTCACCGACCCCGGCCGTACGTCGAGCCGCCAGAAGGCCGCCGCGGGCAGCTCCAGCGCCCACACCACGGCCGCCCGTACGACGCCCTGCCCTGCCACCGCCCGGTGCGTCCCCGGCGCCAGTGCGCCCAGGTGTACGCCGACCCGCGCGATCAGGGCCTCCACCGACTCCCCGCCGCCCGGGGGCGCGTAGGCGGTGTCGGCCATCCACTGCCGCAGCCCGGCGGGATCCTCACCGGCCACTTCGTCCATGGGCCGCCCGGCCCAGGCGCCGAACTCCTGCTCCCGCAGGCCCTCGTGCACAGCATCCGGATCCCCCCTGGGGAACCGCGGCAGCCGGTCCTCGGCGCTCGAGAAAGGTCTCACCAGCCGGACTCGTACGAGTGGGGGGTTCATAAGGGCAGCGTAAGCGCGGTACGGTCACGGACGACAAGACGACGGTATGACGGAAGAACCGGTGAGAATCCGGCACGGTCGCGCCACTGTGAATCCTCCCGCAAGGGGAGGAAAGTCAGACCCGCCACCGTCGTCGCATGCACCACTGACCGGGACGCGTGTTCCCTCTGGAGGTTCCTGCCATGGCCGACTCCGCCGTGCCCACGACTGCCGCCCCCCTGGCCGTCACACCCATCTCCCTCTCCGCTCTGGCCCCTTGGGCGCTGTTCGTCGGCGTCCTCATGCTGGTCCTGCTCTACCTCGTCGGCGCCGAGCAGGGCGCCACCGCGATCTTCGAAGGCGACACCGTGCACGAGTGGATGCACGACGGCCGCCACCTCCTCGGCTTCCCCTGCCACTGATCCGCCGATCCGCAAGGGGACCGAGCAACCCATGAATCCCATTTCCCCCCGCGTGCTCCTCGTCCGGGGCATGCTCGCCGGCCTGCTGGCCGGAGCCGCGGCCTTCCTCGTCGCGTACTGCCTCGGTGAGTCCCAGGTGGACGCGGCGATCGCCATCGAGGAAGCCGGCGCCCACGACCACGGCGGCGAGGCCGCCCCGGTCAGCCGGGCCCTGCAGGCCACGGCCGGCCTGGGCACCGGAACCCTGCTCTACGGGGTCGCGCTCGGCGGCATCGCCGCGCTCGTCTTCTGCTACGCCCTGGGCCGGATCGGCCGCTTCGGCCCCCGGGCCACGGCGCTGCTGGTCGCCGGCGGTCTGTTCGTCACCGTCACCCTGGTGCCGTTCTTCAAGTACCCCGCCAATCCGCCGGCCGTCGGAGATCCCGGGACCACGGTCCAGCGGACCACCCTCTACGTCCTGATGCTCGCGCTCGGCCTGCTGCTCGCCGCGGCCGCCCTGATCCTGGGCCGGCGCCTCGCGCCGCGCCTGGGCAACTGGAACGCCTCGGTCGCCGCCTCGCTCGCGTTCGTGGCGGCCGTCGCCATCGCCTACGCGCTCCTGCCCGGCGTCAACGAGGTGCCGGCGGACTTCCCGGCGGCGCTCGTCTGGCAGTTCCGGCTCGCCTCGCTCGCCATCCAGGCCGCGATGTGGACCACTTTCGGCCTTGCTTTCGGATTTCTTGCCGAACGGGCTCTTGTCCCCGCTGTCACACCCAAGGAGGCTGTACAGCCTGCGAGTTGACGTCTTACGTGCGAGTGACTGAAAGGCTGGGTGACGGCGCGGTGGCGACGGCGATCCGAGGGCTTGGCGACCACCGAAGACTCAAGGAACGCCGGGAGCTGCCGTCCCGGCAGCAGTGGCGGGAGGTGCGGGAGTGGCGGGGCTGGACGGGCGCGGCCCCGTTCTGGCTCAACTCGGTACTCCTGTTCCTGACCCCGTTCACCGCCGTCACCCTGCTCGCACAGATCGGCATCATCGCGGGCCTGGCCGCCATCGGCGGCCTGGCCCGACACCTCTGGTCGGGCGACTACGGTCATGCGGCCATCCACACCGCCGCCGTGCTGATGGGCGCGGCGGCGGTGGTGTTCGTGGTGGTCTGACAGGGGCGCAGGGGCGCAGGGATGTAGAGGCGCAGGGCGTTGGGGACCGGGGTCCAGGGGGGATACCCCCCGGACGACTGTCCCGGCTACCGGATGTAGCGGCGGCGGATGCTCAACCATCCTCGTTTCATGACCACTTACCGCCGCAAGGCCGCACTCGCCGCCCTCTGCGCCACCGCCGTCGCGACCACGCTGGCGGGCACCGCCACGGCCGCTGCCACTGCCGGTGCCACGGCCGCTGCCACCGCGAGGGCCGCCGCTTCCCCGCCAGCTCTGGCCTGGGCGCCGTGCACCCATACGGGCCACCTCGACGGTCAGCAGTGCGCGAAGCTGTCCGTCCCCCTCGACTACGCCGCCCCGGCCGGGCCGCGCGTAGACCTCGCCGTGTCCCGGCTGCCCAGCGCCCGTCCCGCCGCCCGGCGAGGGACGCTGATCGTGGTCCCCGGCGGGCCGGGCGGCTCGGGCGTGCAGCGGCTCTCGCAGAAGGGGGCGGCGCTGACCGGGCAGTTGGCGGGGGCCTACGACCTCGTCGCGCTCGACCCCCGCGGGGTGGGCGGCAGCGTGAGGGCCGCGTGCGGCCTGGACGAAGCGGACCGGCGCCTGACGACCCTGCGCTCCTGGCCCGGCCCCGACGGGGGGATCGCGCAGAACGCCGACCGTTCGCGTCGGGTGGCCGAGGCCTGCGCCGCGAACGGCGGTGCGGAGCTGCGCAGTTTCACCACCGCCAACCAGGTACGCGACATGGACCGCTTCCGGGAGGCCCTCGGGGAGCGGAAACTGTCGGCCTGGGCCGTCTCGTACGGGACCTACGTGACGGCGGTGTACGCGCAGAAGTTCCCGGCGCGGACCGACCGCGTGGTGCTGGACAGCAGCGGGGACCCCGACCCCACGCGGGTCGCGCGCGGCTGGCTCGCGAACATGGCGCAGGGAGCCGACGACCGCTTCCCCGACTTCGCGGCCTGGGCGGCGGACCCGGCGAGGGCGCCGGAGGGCCTGCGGCTGGCCGAACACGCGGAGGACGTACTCCCGTTGTTCCTCGCCCTGGCGGCGGAACTGGACCGGGCCCCCAAGCCCTCCGACGTACCCGGCCTGCCGCTGACCGGCACCATGCTGCGCCAGGCCCTGCAGACCTCCCTCTACGGCGACGCCCTCTTCCCGGCGCTCGCCCGTCTGATCCGCGCCGCCCAGGACCCGGCCGCGATCCCGGCGCTGCCGGGGGACCTCGCCGCGGTACTGCCCGACTCGGACGCGGCGCTGATGGTGGGGGTCATCTGCAACGACGTGGCCTGGCCGAAGGAAGTCTCCGGGTACGAGCGGGCGGTGGCCGCGGACCGCGCCGCGCACCCCCTGACGGCCGGGATGCCGGCGAACATCACCCCGTGCGCCTTCTGGAAGGACGCCCCCGCCGAACGCCCCACCCGCATCACCGGCCAGGGCCCGTCGAACATCCTGATGGTGCAGAACCTCCGCGACCCGGCGACCCCGTACGCCGGCTCCCTGAAGATGCGTGCGGCCCTCGGCGCGCGGGCCCGGCTGCTCACCGTCGACCACGGCGGCCACGGGGTCTACCTCGGCAACGGCAACGCCTGCGCCGACCGCACGGTCACCGAGTACCTCAGGACGGGGCGCCGTCCCCTTCGGGACTCCTCGTGCGCGTCGTGAAGATCCGGTCCAGGTGGTGACGGAGCACCTCGACGGCCGACTCGGGGCCTCGCTGGCCCACGAGGATGCTGGTGCCCATGGTCGCCGCCATGGCGAGCAGGCTGATCGCCTCCTTGCGCGCGTCGGCCTCGGGGTCGGCCAGGCCGGATTCCTGTGCCCGGCCGATCAGCCCGGTCAGCGCGTTCTCCGCGGCGTCGGGGTTGTCGATGAAGGGCTGGGCGGCGAGCGCCTCGTCGGTCACGGACAGGATCGAGTAGGAGCTGTAGAGGAGGTGGAAGGTGCGGCTCTCCTCGTCGGTCGGCAGGGAGGCCAGCAGTAGCGCCTCGATCGTCGCGCGCGGGCCGGGATCCGGGCCGGCGGCGGCGAGCCGGGCGCCCACCCGCGCGGTGAAGCGGTCGGTCAGGTGCTGGAGTCCGTAGAAGAGCAGCTTCTCCTTGGTCTGGAAGTAGTACTGGACGAGGCGCAGGGAGACCCCGGCCTCGGCCGCCACGTCGCGCATGCCGACCGCGTGCAGCCCGCGCCGTCCGGCGACACGGATGAGCGCCTCGGCGATCTGGGTGCGCCGTTCCTCGTGGTCCACGCGTTTCGGCATCTTCTGGTGTCTCCGCCCGTCGGTGATGAGCCCGCCGCTCTTTTACATGGTACCGCCGTACCAACATCATGGTACGGTCGTATCACGAAGAACGGATCCTCCAGGAGGTGCCCCCGTGCCCGAGAACAAGCCCCGTGTACGCCGCGACATCGGCCGCTACGTGAGCGACGAACTGCGCGACCGCTACTTCGCCGCCTGTGACGCGCTCTACGCGATGGGCGCGCCCGCCCGCTCCGAGACCGACGTGGAAACGAGCTTCGGGACCACGCACGTCTACCGGTACGGCCCCACGGACCCGGCCGCGGAGTCCCGTACGCCCATCGTCCTGATCCACGGTTCGGGCGGCTGCTCCGCGCAGTGGTACCCCAACACCCGGGCCCTCGGCGCCGAACGGCCCGTCTACGCGCTCGACACCCCCGGCGACCCGGGCCGCAGCGTCCAGCGCGAGCCGATGTGGCAGCCCGAGCGCGCGGCCCAGTGGATGGACGAGGCCCTCGACGCGCTCGGCCTGGACCGGGTCCACCTGGTCGGCTCCTCCTACGGCGGCTGGCTGGTCATCAATCAGGCGCACCTGCGACCCGGCCGGCTCGCCTCGGTCACCGCCCTGGACCCGGGCGGCCTGGAGAAGGTGGGCCTGCGCTTCTTCGTCTGGATCTTCGCCAGCCTCTTCGCGACCTACGCCCCCAAGGCGCTGCGCCCGCGCCTCGCCGCCTGGCTGGAACAACCGGTGCTCGTGGTCCCCGAACTGCGCGCGATGATCCAGAGGAGCGTCCGCGCCTTCCGGATCCGCCGCCCCGCCCCGCTGCCGCTCTCGGACGCGGAACTCGGCTCGATCCGGACGCCGTTCTACTTGATCATGGGCAAGCGCAGCCTGCTCGTGCATCCCGCGCGCCAGCTGGAGCGGGTACCGCGGGTGATCCCCGGCGCCCGCGCCGAGATCGTCGCCGCGACCGGGCACGGCCCGCAGATCGACCACCCCGACCTGGTCAACACCCGGATGCTGAGCTTCATGGAGGACGTCGACTCCCTCGACCCGGCCGCGCGCGGGGCCGCGTAGCCGAGCGGGGGAATCAGCCGGAGCCGGAGCCGGAGCCGGATCCGGCCCGGAAGCGGAACCGGTACTCCGTCGGCGTGGTGTCGAGCCGGCGGCGGAACGCCCGGACGAGGGTGTCGACCGTGCCGAACCCGCAGGCGGACGCGATGCGTTCGAGCGTGGCATCGGTGGCCTCGAGCTGGTTGCGCGCCACCTCCACCCGGGCCGACTCGATGTAGGCGGCCGGGGTCGTGCCGAGCTCGGACTTGAAGATCCGGGCCAACTGCCGCTCGCTGACGTGCGCGTACGCGGCGACATCGGCCAGGCTGAGCCGGTCGCCGAGGTGCTGCCCGATGTAGAGCCGCAGGTCCTCGCCGCGCCGTGTCCCCGAGACGGGCTCCAGGAGCACGCTGAGCTGACTCTGGCCGCTCGGCCGCTTCAGGTACATCACGAGCTGCCGGGCCACGCGCAGCGCGGTCCTCTCGCCGAAATCCTCGGCCACCAGGGCGAGCGAGAGGTCCAGGCAGGCGCTGATCCCGGCGCCGGTCCACACGGCGCCCTCCCGGATGAAGATCGGGTCGGCGTCCACCTCGACCAGCGGGTGGTCGGCGGCGAGCTGCGCCGCGGTGGACCAGTGGGTGGTGGCCCGCTTGCCGTCGAGCAGCCCGGCCGCGGCCAGGATGTGCGCCCCTACGCAGACGGACGCGACCCGGCGTGCGCCCGCGGCGAGCGTGCGCACCCAGTCGACGACCACCGGGTCGGTGAGGGCGTGCACGCGGCGCTCGGCGTCGAGTTCGACCGCGCCGGGCACCAGGAGCGTGTCGATGCTCCGCGTGGCGGCCTCGGAGAAGGTCAGGTCCGGAAGGATGCGCACCCCGGCCGAGGTGGTGACGGGCTCCGCCGTCCGCGCGGCCAGTACGACGCGGTAGCCGGTCGCGTCGTCCGTCTCCCGCGGCACCAGGGAGAACACCTCCGGCGGCCCGGTGACGTCCAGGAGGTCGACGCCCTCGAAGAGCACGATCACGATCAGCCGGGCCGTCTCGCGGGTGAATGAGGTCGCGCTGCTCGACCAGCCGGTGTCCCCGCCGCCGCGGGCGGTGAGGAGCGACGAGGAACGGCTCATGGGAGGTCCAGCTCTCTGGCAGCGATCACGGGCAGATGTATGCAACGCTAACATGTATCGTAATCACTGATATCAAAGCTCGGTGTTCCCTTGCCTGTGCCCGTCGCCCACCCGGGCCGGACCTGTTAGCACTGCTACCATCGGAGTCATGTCAACGGCCCGAGAGCGTATTCTGGAAGCCACCGTGGAGCTGCTCGCCACCAAGGACGCACCGGCGATCTCCACCCGCGCCATCTGTGACCGGGCCAAGGTCGGCATGCCCGAGATCTACCGTCAGTTCGGCGACAAGGAGGGGCTGCTCACCGCGGTGGCCGACATCGGCTTCGAGCGCTTCCTCGCCAACAAGAGGCGCAATCCGCAGACCGGCGATCCGGTGGCGGACCTGCGCACGGCCTGGGACAGCCACGTCGCGTTCGCGCTCCGCAACCCCTACCTCTACCGGCTGATGTTCACCCCGACGGGAGAGGCCAAGCCGCAGGCGATCGGGGAAGCGCAGGCCCTGCTCCTGTCGGCCGTGAAGCGGTGCCGCGATGCCGGACGGCTGCGGACGAGCCCGGCCCTGGCCGGCCAGTCGATCCTCTCCGCGAACGTGGGCGTGTGCCTGATGGCACTCTCCTTCCCCGAGCTGTTCGGGGGTCTGGACATCTCGCAGTCTGTGCGTGACGCGGTGATCGGGAAGGTCACCGGCGACGAACGGGAGGACGCGAGGATCGGCTCCGCGACCGTCCTCGCCCAGGCCCTGGTCGCCACCCTCACCGGATCGGCGCCGGCGGACGAGGAGAGCGTCAGCCGCCTGACCCACGCGCTGCGCACCTCGGGCCCGGCCTGAAATTCCGGAGGGCAAAGCCGTGGAGAACCGGCTCCACGCCGACGACAGCCCTGACGGCATGGCCGTCGGCCACCGTGGCCGACGAAGAAGGCCCAGGTCGCTGACCTGGGCCTTCTCGGAAGAACGGAGGGGGGCGTAATCGCTGCGTCCCGGCTCGGTCCTGGTCGCGGGCGGGGGCCCGCCGGTCCCGAGGGGCACGCCGACCTCAGGGCGAGGTCGGCGGAGCGGATGTCCCGGCGGCGCGGCGGTACTCGGCGTTGATGCGCTGGGCTTCTTCGAGCTGGTCTTCGAGGATGACGATGCGGCAAGCCGCCTCGATGGGAGTGCCCTGGTCGACGAGTTCGCGGGCGCGGGCGGCGATGCGCAGTTGGTAGCGGGAGTAGCGGCGGTGCCCGCCGGGGGAGCGGAGCGGGGTGATCAGGCGGGCTTCGCCGAGGGCGCGCAGGAAACCCTGGGTGGTGCCGAGCATCTCGGCGGCCCGGCCCATCGTGTAGGCGGGGTAGTCGTCGTCATCGAGACGGCCGAACGAATCGTCTGCTGTCATTGCACCTCTCTCGTGAAACGCATGGAGGGGCCCTGGCGCCGTACGGCACCAGGGCCCCGAAGGAACTACTACACCATCTGTCGGCCCTGATACTGCGCCGACCCCGTGTTTCCGCCGACCCGGCCGAGATGCTGCCGGGAGTGCGGGGATCGCGGTTGCTTGACCGGAGACCACCTCGCTATCGATGTCCTGCGGTACCCGGGCTCAGACTTCGACCCGGGCGATCCTGATGGCGCCTGGCCCCTCCGTTCTTCCCTCGTGGATCAACTGACTTCACTGACTTCACTGCTGGGTACTGCCACTGCATCAACTGCGGTACTGCTCGCGGCGGCCCCTGATGACTGCGGGCCACCCGGTCCGGTCGTCAGTCCCGTCGCCGTCCTGCAAAGCTCTGGCTTCGGAACTCCACCACCGCACCGTTCTGCGTAACGCACCTGCGTGTACTGCTGCCCAGCAGTTCGTGTCTGCCAGGCCCTGCTGTCTTTCTGGCTTACGAGAAAAACCATAACCACGCCGCCGCCCAATGTCTACTCTGGCCGGGATAGATTTTCGTGTTCCCTGGGTGAAGCTAGATGACCATGAAGGCCTTAGGATGCGCAGGGCGGCTTGCGCTGCTGGTCAGGAGCTCGGGGACGGCGGCCGCCGTCCGAAGGCAGCGGCTCCATGTCCCGCGGGACGGCCGGCGAATAGAATCGGCCTCATGTCGAAGCTTGACGAGCTGCTCGTTGACGTCGCCGCCCTGGTGGAGTCCGAGCTGAGCAACCAGATGTCCCTGACCGTGGTCACCGGTGGCGCTGTCATCACCGGTCGGCTGGCTCCCGAAGCCGTCTGGAGGCAGCGGGTGTCGGAGGTCCTGACGGACTCGGCCCGCTTGGGTGAGTTCGCCGCCATCTTCACCGGCCCCCCGCGCCGGGAGGGCCCGCCCACCCATCTGCACTTCCACATGGCCCGCATCCTCCAGGGCGCGGTGGGGATCCCGGAGACGGGTGGCATGTACCGCGTCTCGATCGCGGACATCAGCGCCTGGACGATGGGCGACGTCAGCTACTCCGACCTCTGAGCCGGCGCCGCCCGGAGACATCGGAACGCAGAACGCGGACCGCAGAACGCGGACCGCAGAACGCGGAAGGGCCCGGCCGGCGGGTGCCGGTCGGGCCCTTCTCGTGGTTCGGGTGTGCGCCTCGTGGTTCGGGGGCGCGCTCGGGCAGGGCCCGTAGGTCAGACGGTCGCCGGGGCGCCGAGCATCGCGGAAGCCTGCTCGAGCGGGCTGAGCGACGGCGCGGGCGCGGGGGCGGTGGGAATGCCGCGGCAGGTGAAGCCGAGCTGGGTCATGGCCCGCAGGACCTCGCCGACGCTGAAGTCGCGTCGGTCCTGGCGGGTGACGACCTGGCCGACCTGCTTGACCGGGTAGGCACGGCGGCCGATGATCACGGACTCACCGATGACCGGCTCGGGCTTGATGCCCTTCATCGATTCCACGACACCGCTGTGGGTCAGGTCGAACGGGAAACGGGCGATGACACAGCGCATGATGCCTCACAGAAAAGTAGAAGGGGACGATTGTGCCGTGGGTGATACGGCTCAGTGTGCAAGGGCGAGGACGCCCGAAGGGCGGCCTCGTCCGTCGATGACGGGCAGGGCATCGAGCCGGCGGTGGCGCATCGGATGCTCGGCCTCGGCCTTGGTGGTCGAGAGCGAGGCGAACGGTCCGCGGTCGACCAGGACTTCGCGCAGCCGGCCCCGGTCCGTGTACGTGTCCCCCTGACGGATGGCGGCGAGTTGGGCCTGGGTGACCAGCCCGGTGCACACGCCGTCATCGTCGCAGACAAGCAGATGGCCCGTGCGGGCGCCGGCCATGACCGCCGAGGCCACTTCGACCGTCATATCGTCACAGACCCGCAGAGCCGCTGCCTCCGGGGCATCGCCCACCGTCCGGTGCACAGGGTTGGCACGCGTCGAGCGGGACTCCATCTGGACCAGGGTCAAAGTGTGCCTCCTGCAGAGATGGGCCAGTTTCCTGATCACACAGAGATCAGGCCGCCGCATCGAAGGTGGACTGCCGTACGTTCGCGCGCCGGTCACCCGAAAGGGGCTTGCGCCGGCCGCGGGAGGCCGTGCTGCGCTTGGGCCGCTCGGACACCGGTGCGGTGATGGTGACCGGGATGCCGGAGGGTGCCTGGGCGCCGGTGATGCGCTGCAGCGCCTCTTCGCCGGAGCGGACCTGGGTGGTCTGCGGGGTGATCCCCGCGGCGGCCATCAGGCGGGCCATGTCGCGGCGCTGGTTGGGGGTGACCAGGGTGACGACGCTGCCGGATTCGCCGGCGCGGGCGGTGCGTCCGCCGCGGTGGAGGTAGTCCTTGGGGTCGGTCGGCGGGTCGATGTTCACGACGAGGTCGAGGTTGTCGACGTGGATGCCGCGCGCCGCCACGTTGGTGGCGACCAGCACGGTGACGTGACCGGTCTTGAACTGGGCGAGAGTGCGGGTGCGCTGGGGCTGGGACTTGCCGCCGTGCAGCGCTGCGGCCCGTACTCCGCTGCTCAGCAGGTGTTCGGTCAGGCGGTCGACGGCGTGCTTGGTGTCCAGGAACATCATCACCCGGCCTTCGCGGGCGGCGATCTCCGTGGTCGTCCGCTGCTTGTCGGCGCCGTGGACGTGCAGGACGTGGTGTTCCATCGTCGTCACCGCACCGGCCGAGGGGTCCACCGAGTGCACGACGGGGTCGGTCAGGTAGCGGCGCACCAGCAGGTCGACGTTGCGGTCCAGGGTGGCGGAGAACAGCATCCGCTGGCCTTCGGGACGCACCTGGTCCAGGAGGGCGGTGACCTGGGGCATGAAGCCCATGTCGGCCATCTGGTCGGCCTCGTCGAGGACGGTGATCGCGACCTGGTTCAGGCGGCAGTCACCACGGTCGATGAGGTCCTTCAGCCGGCCCGGCGTGGCCACGACGACTTCCGCGCCTCCGCGCAGCGCGCCGGCCTGCTTGCCGATCGACATGCCGCCGACGACCGTGGTCAGGCGCAGCTTCACGGAGCGGGCGTACGGGGTGAGGGCGTCGGTCACCTGCTGGGCCAGCTCGCGGGTGGGGACGAGGATGAGAGCGAGCGGCTGGTGGGGTTCGGCGCGCTGCCCGGCGGTGCGGGCCAGCAGGGCGAGGCCGAGGGCGAGGGTCTTGCCGGAGCCGGTGCGGCCGCGGCCGAGGACGTCGCGGCCCGCGAGGGTGTTGGGCAGGGTGGCGCCCTGGATCGGGAAGGGCACGGTCACGCCCTGCGCGTGGAGGGCCGCCAGCAGCTCCCCGGGCATGGCGAGATCGGCGAAGGCCAGTGCGGCGGGCAGCGCCGGGGTGATCGTCTTCGGCAGGGCGAACTCGCCCTGGATGGAGGCGGGCCGGCGGCCGTAGCCACCGGAGCGGCTCGGGCCTCCGGAACGGCTCGGACTTCCCGAGCGGCTCGGGGCGGAGGAGCCGTAGCGACTGCCCTGGGACGAACCGGCGCCCGCGCCGAATGCGGGGCCGCCGGTGCGGCTGCGGGTGCGGGAGGAACGCTCGTTCTTGCGCGTGGGGTTCATTCTGAACCTTCCTTGATACGGCGCGCACCAAGGAATTCCCGCAGCGAAAGAGCAGCGCAGGGAATCACGAGAACGGGCCGAATGGAATGCGGATCTGGCCTACAGGAAATCTGTACGGGCGCAGGCGCTGAAATGGGTGACGTCCGGTGGATGTGAAATCCGGGACTTCGATCGAGGGGTACGGTCCGAGGAGGACTCGACCTTGAATGCTCGGTCCCGCAGGCAAAACCACTGCGGGAAATGCGCGCAGCTGGGGCCCGCACCCCGAGGGATGCGGGCCCCAGCTGCACAATGCCTGTCGGCGTCAGGCGAGAACGATGTTCTCGGCCGTCGGGCCCTTCTGGCCCTGTGCGATGTCGAAGGTGACCTTCTGGCCTTCGAGCAGCTCGCGGAATCCCTGGGAGGCGATGTTCGAGAAGTGGGCGAACACGTCAGGGCCGCCACCGTCCTGCTCGATGAAGCCGAAACCCTTGGCCGCGTTGAACCACTTCACGGTGCCATCAGCCATGCGATATCTCCTTTGGGGCATACACCGGAATCCGCAAAATAGCGGACACTGTGTCGCCGCGATGATGCCCCGACCGGAAAATGACCCGGAAATATAAAGCGCTTCCATCTGGCGCGGAGGCCGACCGGAGGCGCTTGAAGTTTTTGGGTACCACAACTGCAACCGACATTTACGGTACCACGCTGCAGTGGCGTGTGTACGTTAAATGCTCACGCCCTGTACGCCGCCGCAAAAACTCTCCCCGGGGCGATCGCCAAACTCTGATACCGCGGACATAGATATTGATTCACGGCGAGTGCAGCGTCTAGAAAATAGCGCTCCAAGCCGACTCGCGACGGGTGTTCGGCATCGCCAACGACAAGATCGCGACCCCGCGCTTGTCCACCGACTGGTGGACGCCGGGTTCAACTGGTCGAGGCTGCCGGGAGACCGGTCCCGCGGACCAGCATGTGACGCATGAGAACTCGCCCCGTACATATGGCCCGTTGGAGTGCCCGACACCCCTGGAGCGCGATCACCGGTTGGTTCCTGTTCGTCGTTCTGTGCCTCGGCGCCGGGATCGCCGTCGGTGGCAACCCGGCGACCACCGAGGACTTCTGGGTCGGGGAGGCGGGCCGCGCCGAATCGATGGCGACCGACGGCGGCCTCCAGCGCCGGCCCACCGAACACGTCTTGATCTCCGCGCGGAACGGTCTTCTGGACGAGCGGGCGGCCGAATCCGCGGCGCGTGACATCACCGGTCGCATGGCCGCGCTGCCCGAGGTGGACAGCGTGGCGGCCCCGGTCCGCTCGGCCGACGGGACGGCCCTGCGCGTGACGGTGGTCCTGAAGGGTGCCGAACTGGACGGCAAGAAGAATGTCGTCGCGCTCCTCGAGCAGACCGCGAAGGTGGCCGTCGCCCACCCCGGCCTCGTCGTGGAGGAGACCGGCTCACCCGCCATCAGCAAGGGCGTCAACGACCAGCGCGACGACGACCTGGCCCTCTCCGAACGCCTCACCCTGCCGGTCACGCTCGTCATCCTGCTGATCGTCTTCGGCTCGGTGCTCATGGCCGGTGTGCCCCTGCTGCTGGCGCTCTCCTCGATCGCCGCCACCACAGGCCTGGCCATGCTGGCCTCCCACGTCCTTCCCGACCCCGGGGTCGGGACCAACATGATCCTGCTCATCGGCCTCGCCGTGGGCGTCGACTACACGCTCTTCTACCTCAAGCGCGAACGCGAGGAACGGGCCCGCGCCGGAGGCCGGCTCACCCCCGAGGCACTGGTGGAGCTCGCGTCGGCGACGGCCGGCCGGGCCATCGTGGTCTCCGGCCTCGCGGTGATCGTCTCCACAGCGACCCTCTACCTGGCCACGGACGTCATCTTCTCCTCCCTGGCGACGGGCACGATCCTCGTCGTGGCGGTCGCCGTGCTCAGCTCACTCACCGTGCTTCCCGCACTGCTGGTGAAGATCGGCCACCGCACCGAACGCCGCGCCGCCAAGAAGGCCGCCCGGCGAGCGAGCCGGGGCAACCCGGCCCGTACACAGCGGGTGAAGCCCGAGAACGGCAAGGTGTTCGCCGCCCTGCTGCGCCCCGCGCGGCGCCGCCCCGCGCTCACCCTGTGCGTATCCGTACTGGTCATGCTCGCCATAGCGGCGCCCGCTCTGGGCCTGAAGCTCATCGACCCGGGCAAGGACACCTTCTCCCGCGACATCCCGGCCATGCAGGTCTACGACCGGCTGAC
This sequence comes from Streptomyces sp. H27-H1, assembly GCF_026627445.1. GTDB lineage: Bacteria > Actinomycetota > Actinomycetes > Streptomycetales > Streptomycetaceae > Streptomyces. The sequence continues at coordinate 70,216 of NZ_JAPNLJ010000024.1, read as the reverse complement.
CGGGCGGTTCCCGGAGATCCTGGTCAAGCACGAGGTGGTCGTCCGCTCCACCCCAGACCGGGCCCCGCGGGTCAAGGAGGCCCTGGCGGAGCTGGGGCGTCGGGCCCAGGCGGACCCGCTGTTCGCCCGTGACGCCGAGCCGAAGGTGCGTACGTCGGCCGACGGGCGGATCAGCGTGCTCGAACTGGCCGTGCCGTACCCCGCCCCCTCCGACCGGGCGATCGAGTCGCTCGACCACCTCCGTGAGACGTATCTGCCCGCCACGGTCGGCGCACTGCCCGGCGTGGAGACGGCGGTGAGCGGTGACGTGGCGCGCGGCCAGGACTACGTGAAGCACGAGACCGGCAAACTGCCCCTGGTCATCGGGTTCCTCCTGCTGCTGACCTTCGTGATGACCGCGGTGGCGTTCCGCTCGGTGGGCATCGCCCTGATCGGCGTACTCCTCAACCTGCTGTCCGCCGCGGCCGCACTGGGCGCGCTGGTCCTGGTCTTCCACGGAACCTGGGCGGAGAACCTGCTGGACTTCGATTCCCTCGGCGCGATCGGGTCGCGCGTACCGCTCTTCCTCTTCGTGATCCTCTTCGGCCTGTCGATGGACTACCAGGTGTTCGTGGTCAGCCGGATCAAGGAGGCCATGGAGAACGGGCTGACGGCCCGCGCGGCAGTGCTCGACGGCATCGGCCGCTCGGCCAAGGTGGTGACCAGCGCGGCGATGGTGATGGTCACGGTGTTCGCGGCCTTCGTCTTCCTGCACCTGACGGAGATGAAGCAGATGGGATTCTGCCTGGCTGTCGCGGTCCTGCTGGACGCCGTGGTGATCAGGATGATGATCCTGCCGTCGATCCTGCTGCTCCTCGGCGACCGGGCCTGGTGGCCCCTGCGCCGCTCCCCGCAGCGCGTGAACGCCGCCCCCGCCGCCCGTCCGCTGCAGAACGTAGTCTGACGAACATGCTTCAACGGCCGCAGCGCGGAGACCCGTTCTGGATATGGGCGCTCCATTGGTGGGAGTGGCTGTCCTGGGCGCTGATCGCCCTCGTCACTCTGATCACGGTCCTGGGCGACGCCCCCGCGACGACGAGGTACGGGTTGCCGGCGCTGGTGGCCGTACTGGCGCTCTGCTACGCACTCGTGCGCGGCTATCCAGACAACCCGGTCCTACGCCCCTACGGGTATCTGTGCGTCCTGGTCGCCGTGTTGGGAGGTCTTTCCTACGTCGGCGACGGCCTCGGGGTGTTCTACACGGTGACGCTCGCGCAGTTCGCCGTCTTCGTGGACAGCCTCAGGTCCGCGGTCGTGTACACGGGCCTCGGCGCCTTGGCGATCACGGTCGGCGGAACACTGCGGGAGGGCTGGCGTGCCGACGTTCTCGCGGCCAATGCCGTCTCCTCGCTCGCCGTGTACGCGGTCGGCATCCTGATCGCGCTGCTGACGCCCCGGGCGCTGGCCCAGCGGGATGAACGGGCCATACTCAGAGCGGAGTTGAGCTCCGCCCGGCTGGAACTGGCCGAGGTGTACCAGCGGCAGGGCGCGGCGGAGGAGCGCGAGCGCCTGGCCCGGGAGATCCACGACACCCTCGCCCAGGGCTTCGCCTCGATCATCGTGCTGGCCGAGGCGGCCCGGTCCGGACTCGCGGTGGACGCCGGCAGAAGCGCCCTGCAACTGCAGTCCATCGAGCAGACCGCCCGGGAGAATCTCGCCGAGGCCCGGGACCTGGTCGGCGCCGCCCCTCGCAGCGGCGTGGCCGCTGGATCGGTCGCCACCACCCTCCGCCGCACCTTGGACCGGTTCACCGAGGACACCGGGCTCGTCGTCACGGCGGAGCTGGCGGACGTCGACTGCGACCAGCCGACCCGGGTCGCACTGCTGCGGTGCACCCAGGAGTCCTTGGCCAACATCCGCAAACACGCGGCCGCCGGGGAGGTGGGCGTGGTCCTGGCGAGGCACCCCGGTGGCGTCGAGCTGGAGATCACCGACGACGGCTGCGGATTCGTGGTCGAGGAGTCCCACGGCTTCGGACTGGACGGGATGCGCAAGCGCCTCGCCGAATTCGGCGGTGATCTCCTCGTCACCAGTTCGCTCGGTGGCGGTACCCGGATCCTTGCGACGATCCCCTTGAACGGTCAGGAGTGACATGACGACTGCGACAACGACGGCGACTGCGAAGACGAGCGCGACAACGACGGCGACAACGGCTGTGCCGACGACTGCGACAGCGACAAAGGGCCCGCTCCGCATCATCCTGGCCGACGACCACACGGTGATGCGCGCCGGCCTCGTCGCGCTGCTGTCCTCCGAGCCCACCATCGACATCGTCGGAGAGGCGGGGGACGGCCGCGAGGCCGTACGGCTCGTAGAGCAGCTCGAGCCGGATGTGGCGCTGCTCGATCTGCGGATGCCCGTACTCGACGGGGTGGGCGCCACCGTGGAGATCGTCGGGAGCCGGGCGCGGACCCAGGTACTCATCCTGACCACGTACGACACCGATGCGGACATCGAGCGCGGAGTCGAGGCGGGAGCGACCGGCTACCTGCTCAAGGACGCCACTCGCGATCAGCTCGTCGAAGCAATCCACTCGGCTTCCCGGGGCGAGACGGTCCTCGCGCCGCGGGTCGCGCAACGGCTCGTGGCCAAGATGCGGCAGCCCGCGCCGGTCACGCTCACCGCGCGCGAGTCCGAGGTGCTCGGCGCGGTCGCCGACGGTCTGTCCAACGCCGACATCGGCCGCCGGCTGTTCATCGGAGAGGCCACGGTGAAGACCCACCTCCTGCGCATATTCGCCAAACTCGATGTCAGCGACCGCACGCGCGCAGTCGTCGTGGCCATGAACAGCGGCCTGCTGCCGGGGCGTTGACCTGGCGACGGTTTCTCTGACTGCCGGCGCGGGGCGGTGTGGCGCGGGGCGGTGCGGCAGTCAGAGGAACCGGCGGATGGGGGCGACCGCGAGCTCCCGTAGCCGTTGCGCCGCGGAGCGGCGGTTCCAACGTCCTTGCTCCATCTGCTCGCTGGCCCGCAGGTCCTGGTCGAAGTGGAGGTCCAGGGTTGCGGTGAAATCCTCGTCCAGGACCGCGAGCATGACCTCTTCGTCGTGGTCCAGGGAACGACGGTTGAAATTGGTGGAGCCGGTGAGCGCGGCGATCTGGTCGACGGTGATGACCTTGGCGTGCATCATCGTCGGCTGATACTCGAAGATCTTCACTCCGCAGGCGAGGAGGTCGGCGTAGAAGCGCTGACCGGCCAGCCGGCAGACCCGCTTGTCGGTGTGGGGGCCGGGCAGGAGGATCTCGACCTCGACGCCCCGGCGGGCGGCCGCGCACAGCAGCTCGATGAAATAGACGTCCGGGGCGAAGTAGGCGGTGGCCAGGCGGAAGCGTTGCTGGGCGGATTCGATGGCGACCCGGATCAGGGTCTGCATGTCCTGCCAGCCGATGCTCGCCGAGCCGCGGACGACCTGCACCACTGCCCCGCCCTGCGGAACGTGCTCGGTGAAGCGGTCCCGGTCGTCGAAGAGGGTGTCGTGGCATTCGGCCCAGTTCTGCGCGAAAGCCGCCGCGACGCCGTCCACGGCGGGGCCGCGCAGCTGGACGTGGGTGTCGCGCCACTCGTTCTCGTTGCGGGCGTCGCCGCACCACTCCTCGGCGATGCCGACTCCGCCGGTGTATGCCGTCTGCTCGTCGACAACGAGCACTTTGCGGTGGCAGCGGTGGTTCTGCTTGAGCGGCGAGAGGTGGAGCGGCTTGCGGAACCAGGCCACGTCGGCCCCGGCGTCCTCCATCAGATCGAGCAGGTCCTGTTCGATGAGCCGGCTGCCGAAACCGTCCAGCAGGAGCCGCACCCGGACGCCCGCACGGGCCCGGTCCGCCAACGCCTGGGCGAATTGGCGGGCTATATCGCCGCGCCAGTACACGAAGGTCATCATGTCGATGGTGTGTTCGGCGGTGCGGATGCTGTCCAGCATCGCGGTGAAGATCTCGTCCCCGTTGCGCAGGACGGTCAAGGCGTTTCCTTCGGTGGCGGCGATGCCTATCAGCCGTTCGAGCCGGCGCCGCATCCGCTGTTTGCGCTCGGCCACCGACAGCAATGGTGCGTCGGTCGTCCCGCCGGTGAGTTCCGACCTGCTGGTTGCACTCGTCATGACTCCACCTGGCCGCTCGGGAAACACCCACCCCACACGTCCGGCAACCGCCGGGGCGAGCCGACTGTACACAGGCGCCGAGCAGCCCGGGTTCGGGGTACGCAGCCTCGGGCGTAAGTGCTGACTACGCCTGTGGCCAGTCGTAGCCGTCCGGATCCTCGGCCCGGATGGCCATGTCTCGCAGCACCTCTGCCGAAGAGGTGGCCGGGTCGCTCTCATCGTGGACCAGGGCGAGTTCGACGTACGCCGCCGCGAAGGCGGCAGCCAGTTGAGTGACGGCCAGGCCCATCTCGCGGCCAACCTGGTCGGCCACCTCCTGCAGCGAGGAGTCGGACGAGAGCTCGATCTTCGGCATCGCTTCGGTGAGGAACTGGCCCATGAGGTTGGGCTCGTCCTCGGGTACGTCGTCGGCCTCGGGATGGCGGAACGTGTCGTAGGCCTCTGTCAGGATGCCGACGACCTTCTTGATGACCTCGTTCTGGTCCATCTCGTGAGCGTAGACGCCGTATCCGGCAAGGGCTGCGGCTTTGGCGGAGAGCGCTTGCGCACGTGCCTCTGGAGACCGTATCGCGGTCCGCGAGGAGTGCGTGCTCTCCCGGTTCGGGCGGCTATGCGGGCGCGAGCCCTCCGCCTGAAGCAGCGGTGGGCCGGGGTGGCAGCGCTCCTGGTTCGACCTGGTGCGACGTCGTTCGCGCAGCCGTCAGACGATCGACGGGCTCCGGCGCTCAAGGAGGACGACGTCGCGCCAGACGCCGTGGTGGCGGCCGACGCGCTCGCGGGTGCCGATCACCCGGAAGCCGGCGCGCTGGTGGAGGGCGAGGCTTGGACCGTTCTGGGGGAAGATGCCGGACTGGATCGTCCAGATACCCGCCGCCTCCGTGGACGCGATCAGCTCATCCAGCAGCGCTCGGGCGACACCCCTCCCACGAGCGCCCGGGTGGACGTAGACGGAATGCTCCACTACGCCCGCGTACGCGCACCGGTCGGAGACCCGGCCGGCGGCGACCCAGCCCAGCACCTTGAGGTCCTCGCCAAGGGCGGCGAAACGGTGTTCGGGCAGCCTGGCGGAATCGAAGGCCGCCCACGTCGGTGCGGCGGTCTCGAAGGTGGCGTTGCCCTCGTCGATCCCGGCCTGGTAGATCGCCAGGACCTCGTCCGCGTGTTCCGGAAGCAGCGGAGCGATGCGCATCCCGTCAGGCCGCCTTCGTCGCGGCGGTGGCCAGCAGGGCGCCCATTGCTGCCAGGACGGCAGGCTCGACCCGGTAGTACACCCAGGTCCCGCGCCGCTCGGAGGACAGCAGGCCTGCGTCCTTGAGCTTCTTCAGGTGGTGGGAGACGGTCGGCTGCGAGACGCCGACATCGGAGATGTCGCACACGCAGGCTTCCCCGCCCGCGTGGGAAGCGACCAGCGAGAACAGCCGCAGCCGCACCGGGTCACCCAGGGCCTTGAACATCTTTGACGTCCGCTCGGCCTCCTCCGCGCTCAGCGGGCGCTCGTTCAGCGGCGGGCAGCACGGCGCGACCGGCTCACTGAGGACCGGCAGCGCGACCACACTCGATTTCGACATGTATCGATATTGGCATCGGTCGATGCCGTGGTGCAAGCTCCAGGTGTCAGTCATATCGATAAACGTCGAATCAGAAGATCGACGGAAGCCTGCCAACGGAGCCCTCGATGAGCGACAACACCACCCCCGCCACCTTGCCGACCGTGCTCATCGGCGCCGGCCCCGTCGGCCTGGCCGCCGCCGCCCACCTCGTCGAACGCGGCCTGACGCCTCTGGTCCTGGAGGCAGGCCCGAGCGCGGGCACCGCGACCCGCGACTGGTCCCACGTACGGCTGTTCTCCACCTGGGCCGAGGTCACCGACCCGGCCGCCGAGAAGCTCCTCGCCCCGACCGGCTGGGTCAAGCCCGACGGCGCCACGTACCCGACGGGCGGCGACTGGGCGGAGAAGTACCTCCAGCCCCTGGCCGACGTACTCGGCGAGCAGGTCCGCTACAACGCGACGGTCACCGGTGTCTCCCGCGCCGGCCGCGACCGCGTCGTGGACGCCGACCGCGACGCCCAGCCCTTCACCATCCACCTCACCACCGCCGACGGCCGCGAGGAACGGATCTTCGCCGCCGCCGTCATCGACGCCTCCGGCACCTGGTCGACCCCGAGCCCCATCGGCGGCGACGGCCTCCCCGCCCTCGGCGAGCGGACGGCAGCGAACCGCATCTCCTACCGCGTCCCCAACCTCAAGGACCCGGCCCAGCGTGCCCGGTACGCGGGCAAGCGCATCGCCGTCATCGGCTCCGGCGCCTCCGCGTTCACGGCCCTCGCCTACCTGGCCGACCTCGCCAAGGACGAGCCCGGCACGCACGCCGTCTGGATCCTGCGGCGCGGCATCAGCGGCTCCACCTTCGGTGGCGGCGCAGCCGACCAGCTGCCCGCCCGCGGCGCCCTCGGCCTCGCCGCCAAGGCCGCCGTCGACAACGGATACGCTGACGCGGTCACCGGCTTCCGCACCCAGGAAGTCGAGCAGGAAGCCGACGGCCGCCTGGTCCTCGTCGGCGAGGACGGCCAGCGGCTGGACCCGGTTGACGAGGTCATCGGCCTCACCGGCTTCCGCCCCGACCTCAGCTTCCTGTCCGAGCTCCGCCTCGGCCTCGACGAGCGCCTCCAGGCACCCACCGAGCTGGCCCCGCTGATCGACCCCAACCAGCACTCCTGCGGCACCGTCTACCCGCACGGCGTGGGCGAGCTCTCCCACCCGGAGAAGGACGTCTACCTCGTCGGCATGAAGTCCTACGGCCGCGCCCCCACCTTCCTCGCCATGACCGGCTACGAGCAGGTCCGCTCCATCGCCGCAGCCCTCGCCGGCGACCAGGAAGCGGCGGAGCGCGTCGAACTCACCCTCCCCGAGACCGGAGTGTGCGGTGGCGCCGGCCTCTTCGACCAGCCCGAAGCGGCCGAGGACAAGGGTGGCGGCTGCTGCGCCGCACCCGCCCCGGCCGCGCTGCAGACCGGCGTCGGCGCCCCCCTCTCCTCCGGCGGCTGCTGACCACCGTGGCCCACACCCAGGCCGGCGAGGCCGCGACCGGATCGGGGTACCGGTCGCGGCCTCGCGCTGTACTTCCCGCGTTGTGCGCGACGCAGATCACCAGCTGGGGCGTCGTCTACTACGCCTTCCCCGTCCTCAACCCGACGATCACCGCCGGCACCGGCTGGTCCCCACTCGCGACCACCGCGGCCTTTTCGCTTGCCCTGGTCGTCTCAGGTGTGGCCGGGATCCCCATAGGACGCATGCTCGATGCCCGGGGCCCCCGCGCGGTCATGACCGGCGGCTCCGTCCTCGCTGCCGTGGCTCTCGTCGCCGTCGCCGGCGCACCCAACCTCTACGCCTTCGCCGCAGCCTGGGTCTTGGCCGGCATCTCCATGGCCGCGACCTTCTACCATCCCGCCTTCGCCGCCCTCACCCGCTGGTGGGGCGAGGACCGCATCCGCGCCCTCACCATCGTCACCCTCGCCGGCGGACTCGCCTCCACGGTCTTCGCACCCCTGACCGCCGTCCTCGCAGAGCACCTCTCCTGGCGCGCCACCTACCTGGTACTCGCCGCGATCCTCGCTGTCATCACCATCCCGGCACACGCCATCGCCCTCAAGGCCCCTTGGCCACCCGCCCCTTCGCCTCAGCTCGCACATCACGCAGGCGGAGCGGCGGCGACGGCCCGTAGCCGCCCGTTCCTCCTGTTGGCCGCCGCCCTCACCCTCTCCGGCTTCGCCATGTACTCCGTCGTCATGGGCCTCGTCCCGCTCCTGACCGAACGCGGTGCGTCAACCACCCAGGCAGCCTGGGCGCTCGGCCTCGGCGGCGCGGGCCAGACTCTCGGCCGCACCCTGTACGCGACCCTCGCCCGCGGCACCACCGTCACCACCCGCACCACGGCACTCCTCGCCGCAGGCGGCGCCACCACCGCCGCGCTGGCCCTCGTACCCGGCCCGCTGACGGCACTCACCCTGATCGCCGTGGCGGCCGGGCTGATCCGCGGCAACCTCACCCTTCTCCAGGCCACCGCCGTCACCGACCGCTGGGGAACCACCCACTACGGCCGCCTCTCCGCCCTCCTCGGCGCCCCCGCCACGATCACCGCCGCCCTCGCCCCCTTCGCGGGTGCGGCACTCTCCGGCCCCATGGGCGGCTACCCCTCCCTCTTCCTGCTTCTGTCCGCCCTCTCCGCCATGGCCGCCCTGCTCGCCCTCGGCGCCCGCCCGGCAGCCCAATGAAGGTCAGCCCGTGATGCGGGGCTGCCCGCTCACGGGACTCATCTCCTTGGCTCAGCCGTACAGCGCCCAGAGAGGACCTGCACGACGAGACCCTTTGACCGGAGAGCCACTCGCCCTCACACGCAGAGCCCGGCCAGGCTCTGTCATGTCCCGCCCGATGCGACCTCGAGGCTCGCAGGGAGGGGGAGACAGCCCCGTGTCTGAGGCGGGTTGCTGTTTCCGCTGCCGCCACGCCCGCCCTACTTTGACGGCACAACGGATTCGCGCGGGCCGGCAGCACTGCCGCTTTCCTGACGTTACGTCACTCACATAGAGCATTTTTTCTGACTTGTACCCAATTGCTGTGAAATATGCGTGACTGTCCTCGCGTGACGGCGTATCACTACCTCGGGCAGGAAGCCGCTCTCGAAGTCCCCGCTCGGGGGGAGCCTGCGCGTCGGCGCAGGTATGGGCTTGCGGCCCTGCGTAGCCATCGTCGCGGGCGCTCGGGAACCTCCTCCGGGAGGACCTGAGACCCGAAGCAACAAGAAAGGTCCTGCTGTGACATTGGATGTCATCCGGTCGGGTCCACCCGACAGAAGGCCTCGACGCAATCTGTTCAAACGGGGAGCCCTTGTCCTGCTCCCCGCAGCGATCCTGGCGGCGGCAGCCCTGGCCCCGAACCTCGCTCACGCCCTGGAAGCTCCCGTGGGACTGGGGACCGCCACCAATTACGCGGTCCTGGCCGGTTCAACGGTCACCAACACGGGCCCCTCCACCATCAACGGAGATCTGGGGCTCCATCCGGGCACATCGGTAACCGGCTTTCCGCCCGGCATCGTCAACGGAACGCAGCACGTCACCGACGCCGCAGCCGCTCAGGCGAAGTCCGACCTCGTCGTCGCCTACAACGACGCGGCAAGCCGGGGACCCGGCACCGCCACTTCCGCCGATATCGGCGGACAAACGCTGGCGCCCGGCGTCTACACGGCCTCGTCGACACTGAACATCACCGGAACGGTCACTCTCGACGGCCAGAACAAACCCGATGCCGTCTTCATCTTCCAGATCCCCTCGACCCTGATCACGGCTCCGGCGAGCGTCGTGGCCTTCATCAACGGGGCAAATGCCTGCAACGTGTTCTGGCAGGTGGGCAGCTCCGCCACCATCGACACGACCTCCCAGTTCAAGGGCAACATCCTGGCCCTGACGTCCATCACGCTGAACACGGGCGCCGTGCTCGAAGGCCGTGCCCTGGCGCGTAATGGCGCGGTCACGCTGGACACCAACACCATCACGAGGGCGGCCTGCGCCGTTGGCCCGCCTGGGCCTCCTGGGCCGACCGGCTCGCCTGGGCCGACCGGCTCGCCTGGTCCGACCGGTGCTCCGGGCCCGACCGGCTCGCCTGGTCCGACCGGTGCTCCGGGCTCTGACGGCAGCCCCGGTGCCCCGGGCTCCCCTGGTGCTCCCGGCCCGACCGGTGCCCCCGGCCCGACCGGCGCTCCTGGCGCTCCCGGCTCCGACGGCAGCCCTGGTGCTCCCGGCCCGACCGGTGCCCCCGGCCCGACCGGCGCTCCTGGCGCTCCCGGCTCCGACGGCAGCCCTGGTGCTCCCGGCCCGACCGGTGCCCCCGGCCCGACCGGTGCTCCTGGCGCTCCCGGCTCCGACGGCAGCCCTGGTGCCCCCGGTGCCCCCGGTTCCCCAGGCCCGACCGGTGCTCCTGGCCCCGTCGGGTCCGCTGGCCCGACCGGTGCTCCTGGCCCCGTCGGCTCCGCTGGCCCCGTCGGCTCCGCTGGACCGGCTGGACCGGCTGGACCCGCTGGACCCGCTGGTCCCGCCGGACCGGCCGGACCCAAGGGGCCTCGCGGCGACAAGGGTGAAAAGGGTGACTCGGGCGATCACGACCACGGTCACGACCACGGCCACGACGACGGTCACGACGACGAGGGCGACCACGGTCACGACGACGAGGGCGACCACGGCCACGACCACGGCAAGCCCGGACACGGTCACGACGAGGGCAAGCCCGGACACGGTCACGACCAGGGCAAGCCCGGGCACGGCCACGACGGCTCCGACCAGGGCAAGCCCCCGTGGGCCGACCTCCTGCAAGGCGGTTCCGGCGATGCTCCGGGCCACGCCGGTCCCGGGCGCACCGCCAAGAACGTCAACTTCACCCCCGTGAACGCCGCCACCGGCCTGCAGCCGAAGGGGGCGACGTCGGCCCTCGCGGCGACCGACTCGAGCAACGAGGGCGGCATCATGGCCGCCACTTCGGCCGCGCTGGCATTCGTCGGAGGCTCGGCCTTCTTCGCCATGAGGCGGATCCGGCGAGGTGCGGCAACCCGACAGGACTAGCCCTTCGCAGGTAAGGGCTGACGCTCGATCAGTCACATAGGCCGTCCGGTCCGCCGTTCGGCAGCTGAGCCCCTGGGCACATCGTCCGGGGGCTCAGCGGAGCTCATGGGCTCGGCAGGGACAGCGCGCGGGCGTCTGGCCACGATTCTGGGTCGGCGTACGCCCTGATGGCTTCCTTGATGTATTGCCGGGTACCGTCCGGGCTCAGCGCCTGGGCCTGTAAGTGCGCATACATGTCGCTGTAGCGTCCCACGTCGGATCGTTTCTCCAGATAGAGGTCGCTGGTGAACCTCTCCAGATACACCACGCTCACATCGGTGGTGTCGGCGAACTCGAGCAGCGAGAACTGTCCCGAGACGCCTGGGTGCGCACCCGCTTCGTGGGGGAGAACCTGCAGGGTGATGTGCGGCTGGGCGCTGAGGTGGATCAGATGGTCCAGCTGCTCGCGCATGACCTCGCGGCTGCCCACGACGCGCCACAACGCCGATTCGTCCAGCACGGCCCACAGGCGCAGCGGGTTGCCCGGGGTGCGCAGCCGGTCCTGGCGCCGCATCCGCACCTGAAGGCGGGTGCCGGCCTGCTCGGCAGTGGCGTGAGGGATCGTTCCTGCGATGACCGCCCGTGCATAGGCGGGGGTCTGCAGCAGGCCCGGGACCACGAGGGGCTCGTAGAAGCGGATCGCGGCCGCCTCGGCCTCCAGGCCGATGTAGGCGCCGTACGGGATGTCGTCGTAGGCATTCCACCAGCCCGGCCGACCCGATTCCCTGGCCATCTGCATAAGATCGTCAACGCGCCGCTGATCCCGGACTCCGTACAGCTCGCAGAGATCTCGCACATCGCGCGGCTTGATGAGTCGGCGGCCGTTCTCCAGCAGACTGATCTTGGGCTGGGAGATCAGCAGGCGTGCCGCCACCTGTTGTGTCGTCATACCGCTGACCTCCCGGAGCCGACGCAGCTCCGCCCCCAGTCGGCGTCTGCTGATGGTGGGGTTGACAGTGATGCCCACGGGGCGCGTACCTCCGCTTCAAGAACCTTGCGCTGGCGAGCAGATTGTCACGGCCAGAGCAGCTGAATCCGCCTTGGCCACCGTGTCGTGCAGGGTGATTCGGAGCGGTGCGGCGGCGCCGGCTGCCGCCCTGGGTTGTCCGCCCGTGCGAGGTCGGCACACGTCTCCGGCGTCGCCGGCCCGAGGAGCAGGCGGCTTTGCGGCGGCACGACGTGGACTTGGCGAACACACCCTCCCGACCCAGTCGGGCGCCACCCTCGGGCAATGCCGCTCCGGACAGGCTCCTAGCATGGACTCATGGTTGCCAGTAATGCCCAGCAGCACGTGTCAGGACGGGAAGTAGTGCCCCGGGACGACGCCGAAGCCGGCCATGTTGTCTCCGCACCGACGGATGGAGGAAGCGGGGGCTCCCAGCCCGCCGCCGACCTGTTCGAGCGAGCAGCCGATCTGGTGGAGCCGATCAAGCCGAAGCTACGGGGCTGGCTCCACGCCGGCATGGTCCCCGCCTCCCTGGCCGCGGGCATCGTCCTCATCGGTCTGGCAGGCACACCGCAGGCCACTGTGGCTTGCACCGTGTACGCCGTCACCGCCTGGATGCTGTTCGGGACGAGCGCCGTCTACCACCTCGGCACTTGGGGACCGCTCGGCGAGGCCGTCCTGCGCCGCCTCGACCACGCCAACATCTTCCTGATCATCGCCGGCACCTGCACCCCGCTGGCCGTGCTCCTTCTCGCCCCTGACCAGCGGTCCGTCCTCCTGTGGATCGTGTGGACGGGCGCTCTGGCCGGCATCGCCTTCCGCGTCCTGTGGATCGGAGCGCCCCGCTGGCTGTACACGCCCTGCTACTTGGCCCTGGGCTGGGCACCGGTGCGCTACCTGCCCGATTTCCTGCACAGCGGCGGCGCGGTCGTACTCACCCTGATCGTGACGGGCGGGCTGCTCTACAGCGCGGGCGCGGTCGTGTACGCCCTCCAGCGCCCCGACCCCTCACCCCGCTGGTTCGGCTACCACGAGGTGTTCCACGCCCTGACCGTGGCAGCGTTCGCCGCGCACTACATCGCCGTCTTCCTCTCTGCCTACTGAGCACGACGACGTGTCGATGCTTGCCCGCCCATATTTGTGCTGCCGGTGAGTTGCCGACCGGCTTCGAGTCAGGGCGTGGGCGGGCGGCGGAGGGAGACGTAGTAGTCGCCGACCGCGGACAGGTAGGTGTGGTCGGCTGTTTCGCTGTCGGTGATGAATCGGGGCGCGGCCTTGATCTCTTCCTGCGTAGCCGAGACCTTCACCGCCTGCGCTGCTGCATCGATGTGGGTGATGGCCCCGGCCGGGATCAGGACGCTCCTGCCGAACACCCACACGCCGGTGTCGACCACCAGATGCTGCCTGCCCGGCTGGTCCTGTTGGCGGTCCACGTGCCCGATGGCACCGTCAGCGGCTTCCATGGTGAATCCCACCAGTGACTGGCCGGACGTATAACCGCTGTCCTGCGCGTACATCCACACTCCGCTCACAGACCCTCTCCTCGTCGTCGGCGACCGGGCGTGGTGCCTCGGTGCACCACCGGTTCGCGTCTGCCCGACCACCTGCCCCGGTGCCTGCTGCGCAACCGAGTCCGCAGAGGATTCCGGGCGTGCGCGCCAGGGCGGACCTCGCAGAAGCCCCGGCGCCCGAGTACCACTGCGTCCGGAGTCCGAGTTGCGGCGAGAAGGACGACGAGGCCGCAGGGGGGCGAACGTTGCCCTCTGGGCCGGTGTGGCGGGCGCAGCGAGGGCATTCGGGTCCGGCTTGCGGTGTCGAAGGGTGGCGGCAAGGGGAGAGGCCGAAGAGGCCGCGCGCCTGCCCACCCCCGTCACCTCGGGAATGCTTCAAGATCGAGAGCCCGCCGATGCCGACGGGTGCGATCACCTCAGGCCGATGCCGATGGAGCGGAGGATTCGCCGGCGCGGCGGTATTCGGCGTTGATTCGCTGGGCTTCTTCGAGCTGGTCTTCCAGGATGATGATCCGGCAGGCGGAGTCGATCGGGGTTCCGTGGTCGACGAGTTCGCGGGCGCGGGCGGCGATGCGCAGCTGGTAGCGGGAGTAGCGGCGGTGGCCGCCGTCCGAGCGCAGCGGGGTGATGAGGCGGGCCTCGCCCAGGGCACGGAGGAATCCTTGGGTGGTGCCGAGCATCGCGGCGGCCCGGCCCATGGTGTAAGCGGGGTAGTCGTCGTCATCGAGACGGCCGAACGAATCATCTGCTGTCATTGCACCTCTTTCTGGAACGCGTGGAGGGGCCCTGGTGCCTATGGCACCAGGGCCCCGAAGGAACTACTACACCATCTGCCGGCCCTGATACTGCGCCGGCCTTCTGTGTCCGCAGACCCGAGTCATACGTGATCGGGGTGCGGGGATCGCGGTTGCTTGACCGGAGACCACCTCACTAACGATGTCCTGCGGTACCCGGGCTTCTACCTGCCGACCCGGGCGATCCTGATGGCGCTAAGCTCCTCCGTTCTTCCCTCGGTGATCAATTGCTTACCAAGCGGGGGACTGCGTAATGCTGGTGATGCTCACTGCTCTACTGCGTACCGCTTGCAATGCTCGCGGCCTGACCTGGCGCCGCTTCGGCAGCCAGCCCCGTCGCCTGTCCTGCGTCTGCTCTGGCTTGGAACCCCACTGCCGAACTTCCTGGTGGCCGCGCCTGCACTCGACGCCTTCACCAAGGTGCTGCTCACTGACTTCACTGCCGGGTACTGCAACTACGAGAACTGCACTTACAGGTACTGCCACTGCGTTCACTGCGAACTGCTCGTGGTGGCCCCTGATCACTGCGGGCCACCCGGTCCGGTCGTCAGTCCCGTCGCCGTCCTGCAAAGCTCTGGCTTCGAAACTCCACCACCGCACCGTTCCGCGCACTGCTTTTACCACTCGTGGCCTGACCTGGCACCACGTTTCGGCAGCCAGCCCCGTCGCCCATCGTGCGTCTGCTCTGGCTTGGAACCCCACTGCCGAACTTCCCGGTGCGCGCGCCCGCAGCCGACGCCTTCACCAAGGTGCTGCTCACTCTGACTTCACTGCTGGGTACTGCTCGTGGTGGCCCCTGATCACTGCGGGCCACCCGGTCCGGTCGTCAGTCCCGTCGCCGTCCTGCAAAGCTCTGGCTTCGAAACTCCACCACCGCACCGTCCTGCGCACTGCAACTACGGGGACTGCGTGTACTGCTGCCCGGCAGTTCATCTCTGCCAGGCCCTGCTGTCTCTCTGGCTACGAGAGAAACCATAACCATGGCACCACCCAATGTCTACTCCAGCCAGGACAGATTTTTGAGTGCGTGTCTCGGAGGTAATCGCGTCCTGTCGGATTGAGCAGCTATCGGCCAGGGCACAACGACCGGGCAGGCAAGGCCGGACACCAACAACAGACCAGGAGCGCGCGATGACCACCATGAGCGCCGAGCGCACAGTCCTTCGTCCTCTGGCCGCCGTCGCCGAGGCGCGCCAGGCCGCCCGGTCCTTCCTCGGAGCCCTCGGGCAGCCGACCATCGCCCCGGAATGCGCCGACACCGTGATCCTGGTCGTCTCCGAGCTCGTCACCAACGCCCTGCGTCACGGCGGCGGCGCCTACGCGCTTCGCCTGGCCGCGCACCCCGACACCGTTGAGGTTTGCGTCGAGGACTCCAGTCCCCACCCGCCGCTCATGCGTACGCCCGACCTCGTCGACGGCACCGGCGGGTTCGGCTGGCACATGGTCAACGACCTCGCCCACGCCACCGTCGTCACGCCCACGCCCGAAGGCGGAAAGACCGTACGCGCACTCCTCCCCCGCCGGACCCGCGAATAGCCGCGGCCCGCGGGGTACGCGGAAGGGCCCGACCGGCGTGCCGGTCGGGCCCTCTTCGCTGTTCGGGTGGCGGCGCGCGCCGGGCGCCCACCGGTCAGGCGGTCACGGGGGTGCCGAGCATGGCGGAGGCCCGCTGGAGGGGGCTGAGTACGCGTGTGGCCACGGTGGTTCGGGGAAGGGCTCCGCGGCAGGTGAAGCCGAGCTGGGTCATGGCGCGGAGGACTTCGCCGGCACTGAAGTCGCGGCGGTCCTGGCGGGTGAGGACCTGCCCGACCTGCTTGACGGGGTAGGTGCGGCGGCCGATGATCACGGACTCGCCGAGGACCTGCTCAGGCTTGATGCCCTTCATGGACTCCAGGACGCCCGTCTTGGTCAGGTCGAACGGGAATCGGGCGATGACACAGCGCATGTTGCCTCACAGAGAGAAGAGGAGAACGGTCCGACCATGGTGAGGTGGTTCAGCGGGCGAGGGCGAGGATGCCCAGAGCGCTGCCTTGTTCATCGACGACGGGCAGGGCGGCGAGCTTGCGGTAGCGCATCGCGTGCTCGGCCTCGGCCATCGTGGTCATGGGTGAGGTGAACGGCCCACGGTCGCCGAGGACATCGCGCAGACGGAGCCGGTCGGTGTACGCGGCGCTGTCGCGGATGGCGCTGAGCCGCTCCCGGGTGATCAGTCCGGTGCAGAGGCCGTCCTGGTCGCAGACGAGCAGATGGTCCGTGCGGGAACTGGCCGTGACGGCCAGGGCCACCTCGACGGTCATGTCGTCGCAGACCTGCGGACCGGCCGCCTTCATGGCGTCGTCCACCGTCCGGTGCGTGAGGTCGGCATGCGCGGAGCGGGGCTGCATCTGAACCAGCGTCAAAAGGTGCCTCCTGCAGAGATGGGTCAGTGTCCTGATCACCTGGGTTCTCAGGCCGCCGCATCGAAGGCGGACTGCCGCGCGCTCGCGCGCCGGGCGGCCGAGGCGGGCCCGCGCCGGCCGCGGGAGGCCGTGCTGCGCTTGGGCCGCTCGGACACCGGTGCGGTGATGGTGACCGGGATGCCGGAGGGTGCCTGGGCGCCGGTGATGCGGTTCAGGGCCTCGTCACCCGAGCGGACCTGGGTGGTCTGCGGGGTGATGCCCGCGGCCGTCATCAGGCGGGCCATCTCGCGGCGCTGGTTGGGGGTGACCAGGGTGACGACGCTGCCGGACTCGCCGGCGCGGGCGGTGCGTCCGCCGCGGTGCAGGTAGTCCTTGGGGTCGGTCGGCGGGTCGACGTTGACGACGAGGTCCAGGTTGTCGACGTGGATGCCGCGGGCCGCCACGTTGGTGGCGACCAGGACGGTGACGTGGCCGGTCTTGAACTGGGCCAGGGTCCGGGTGCGCTGCGGCTGGGACTTCCCGCCGTGCAGGGCCGCGGCGCGGACCCCGTTGTCGAGGAGGTCCTGGGTGAGGCGGTCGACGGCGTGCTTGGTGTCGAGGAACATGATCACCCGGCCTTCGCGGGCGGCGATCTCGGTGGTCGTCCGCTGCTTGTCGGCGCCGTGGACGTGCAGCACGTGGTGCTCCATCGTGGTGACGGCGCCGGCCGAGGGGTCGACCGAGTGCACGACGGGGTCGGTCAGGTAGCGGCGCACCAGCAGGTCGACGTTGCGGTCCAGGGTGGCGGAGAACAGCATCCGCTGGCCTTCGGGACGCACCTGGTCGAGCAGGGCGGTGACCTGGGGCATGAAGCCCATGTCGGCCATCTGGTCGGCCTCGTCGAGGACGGTGATCGCGACCTGGTTCAGGCGGCAGTCACCACGGTCGATGAGGTCCTTGAGGCGGCCGGGCGTGGCTACGACCACTTCGGCTCCGGCGCGCAGTGCGGCGGCCTGGCGGTAGATCGGCATGCCGCCGACCACGGTGGCCAGGCGCAGCTTGACCGCCCGGGCGTAGGGGGTGAGGGCGGCGGTGACCTGCTGGGCGAGCTCACGCGTCGGTACGAGGACCAGCGCGAGCGGTTGACCCGACTCGGCGCTCTGGCCGGCGGTACGGGCCAGCAGGGCGAGGCCGAAGGCGAGGGTCTTGCCGGAGCCGGTGCGGCCGCGGCCGAGGACGTCGCGGCCCGCGAGGGTGTTGGGCAGCGTGGCGGCCTGGATCGGGAACGGCGTGGCCATGCCCTCACGGGTGAGCGTGGCGAGCAGCTGGGCCGGCATGGCGAGGTCGGCGAAGGCCTCGACGGCGGGCAGCGCGGGGGTGATGGTCTTCGGCAGTGCGAACTCGCCCTGGATCGCGGCGGGCCGGCGGCCGTATCCGCCCGAGCGGCTCGGGCCACCGGAACGGCTCGGGGCTCCGGAACGGCTCGGCGCTCCGGAACGGCTCTCGGCCGACGAGCCGAAGCGGCTGCCCCGGCCCGAAGCAGCGCCGGTACCGAAAGCGGGACCGCCGGTGCGGCTGCGGGTGCGGGAGGAGCGGTCGTTCGTACGTGTGGGGTTCATGCGGAACCTTCCTTGATACGGCACGTATCAAGGAATTCCCGCAGCGTAGGAGCGGCGCAGGGAATTGCGAGAACGGGCCGAATGGAATGCGAAAGCGGATCTGGCGGACAGAGAGAATCTGTACCGGGCTCAGGCGCTGGAATAAGATGGCGTCACGTGGACGCGACAACCAAGGCAATTGACTCGGGTGCAGCCCCGAGAGGGCCGGTGGGCCGAGTGTCTCGACGCTCACTACCGCGGGTGAACGCACCGCGGGAAATGCGTGCAGCTGGGGCCCGCACCCCGAGGGATGCGGGCCCCAGCTGCAGAATGCGTGTCAGCGCTTAGGCGGGAACGATGTTCTCGGCCGTCGGGCCCTTCTGGCCCTGCGCGATGTCGAAGGTGACCTTCTGGCCCTCGTTCAGCTCGCGGAAGCCCTGGGCGGCGATGTTCGAGTAGTGGGCGAACACGTCAGCGCCGCCACCCTCCTGCTCGATGAAGCCGAAACCCTTTTCCGCGTTGAACCACTTCACGGTACCAGCAGCCATGTCATATCTCCTTTGGGGCAATACAGCAGCGTCTGCACTGTGCGGACGCCGTGTCGCCGCGATGATGCCCCGCCCGGTAAATGACCGGGAAATACAAAGCGCTTCCAGTGGAACGAATTCCGGCTGGAGGCGCTTGAAGTTCTTGGGTACCAAAACTGCAACCGAGATCGACAGTAGCACGCTGCAGTGGCTTGCGCGCGGTGGATATTTCCGTCGGCTGTGTTGCGGTAGAAACTCTCTCCGCTGGATCCATTAAATTCTTAAGCCGCGGCGACAGATATTGATTCGCCCCCAGCGCACGTTTCTACGTGCCCGCCGCCGGCTCCGGCATGCGGTGTCTGACCGATGCATCGTTCCGGGACTCGATCGTGTTCGACGGTATCGACGACGTGGACGGCGCGGCGGTGACGGCTGCGTTCGGCACGGTCGAGGTGGTGGCGAGAGGCCGACCGTCCGGGGCGGAGTGTCCGGACCGCGGCCGCTCTTCGGACCGGGTGCACTGGGTCTTTCATTCCGTGTCCGGCAGCCAGGCGTTGTCATTCTCGTTGTACCAGTAGCTGTGGCCGGCGTTCAGGGCGACCGTGCGGAACGGGCGGCCGTGGTCGTCGATGCGGGTGGTGCCCTTGCGGTCGCCACTGCTCCAGGCCAGCTCCAGGTACCAGCTGACGTCCTGACCGAGTGTGGCGGCGTCGATGTTCAGCACCTGGGGGTCTGAGGCGGAGACCTTGTACGGGAAGTCGGTCGAGGCCGTCAGCCGCTCGCCCTCCTTGCCAGGTACGGACCTGGCCCTCGGGGAGGCGTCGTCCAGGTCCACGGCGAAGGACGCCGGCACCAGCGCGCCGCCGCAACCGGCGCCCATGGTGTACGCGTTCCAGCCGGGAGCCTTGCGGCCGCTCACGACATGGACGTACAGCGCGTGCAGGACCGCGGCCTTGCCCTCGGTGCCCTGGACGGTCAGCTGCATGCGCAGGTGCCCCGCCGGGACGGCATGCAGGGCCCGGGCCCACCCTTCGGTCGCCTGCCCGGCGGGGGGCGGGGGGACCGTGCCGGGTGCCTTGTCCAGGGCGAACCACTGGTCGCAGGGGCTGTCCCAGTTGTCGGGCAGGACGTTGACCGTGAACGGGGCGGCGGGGGAGGCCCCCTCCTTGGCGGTGGCCGGCGAGGTGGACGCGGACGTTGCCGAGGTGGACGCGGACGTTGCCGGAGGGGACGACGGTCCGGGGCTGGACGGGGGTGCGGAATCCGCTGTGGGCGTGGGTGACGACGACCCGCCGGACGGCAAGGCCGGGCCCGCCGCCGCCCGCTCGCGCGAGGACGGCTGGGCGGCGCCGCGGCGCGTGTCCCCGTGACCCGTATCTCCCATGGCGGAGACGGCGGCGGCGGTCCCCGCCACCGCGGCGGTGGCCAGGGCGGCCGCAAGGGCGAGCAGCAGCCGAGGACGCCGGGCCCCCGGTACGGAGGTCCGGGCGGGGCCCGGCTGGATGAGGGCGGCGGGGGCGTGGGGTGCCTCCGTTGCCGGTGCAGGGGCGGGGGCCTCCGCCGGTGCCGGCGCGGGAGCGGGGGTAGGCGCCGGGGCGGGTGCCTCCGCAGCGGCAGGTCCGGGCGCCGGGGCGGACCCGGCCGCGGACGCCGGTCCCGGTGCGGGGTCGGTCTCCGCCTGCGGCCGGACCTCCGAAGCCTCCCCAGCCACCACCGCCGATGCGGGCGGCCCCTCCGTCACCCCCCGCCGCCGCTCCACCAGCGCCAGCAACCACTGCCGGTGCAGCGCGATCAGTTCGTCGGCCGAGGCACCGCAGACTCGGGCGAACCGCTCCACCGGGGCGTATTCCGTGGGCACCGCCGCGCCGCTGCAATAGCGGTGCAGCGTCGAGTTGCTGGAGTGCAGACGCTTCGCGAGCGTGCCGTAGCTGCGCCCCGAGCGCTCTTTGAATCCGCGCATCAGCTCCGCGAACCGCTCCGTCTCCGTGGCCATTCCACCCTCCCCCTCATCCCGGAAGCACGTTCCAGGCTCGCCCGATCGCCCAGGTGAGAAGGGTCGGGAGCGTTCCAGGGTTCCTACTATCCCGGCCCAGACGCCACTGGAACAAAACCGGCCCCACTGTTGCGTCATCAGCCCGTCGGTCCGCCGATCGGATCGGCGGTCGGATTCGGCGGTCGCAACGGGAGGGTCCCCACCCGCCCCACCGGCCGCCCTCGGCCGCCTGCGGCAGCAGCCGACCGGAACAGCAGCCCCACCCAACGTCTCGTCAGGCGGGAAGCGGAAGCCTCCGCCTGACGACCGCACCGACACGGAGAGTTCCCCATGCGCACCTACCGACTCCGCACCACCGCCCTGGCCACCGCCACCGCCGGCCTCGCTCTGGCCCTGACCGCCTGCGGCGGCTCGGACAGCGCCGGCGGGCCGACCGCGAACCCCGCCGCGACCAAGAGCGCGGACAAGCAGGTCTCGACCGGGACCGTGACGCCGTCCGGGAAGGGCGCCTCCGCCGCCCCGTCCGCCGGCGAGGTCACGGGAACCGGCACGGCCACCACCACCCCGGCGAAGGCCGGTTCGGGCGCTAAGGGCACGGAGGGCACCACCGGTGACTCCTACGCCTACACCCACCCCTGCTCGGCCCGCAACCTGACCGTCAAAGTCACTTCCCCGACGGGCACTCCGGCCACCGTCCGCGTCATCACCGTGACCAACAACGGTTCCAGCTCCTGCGGTCTGGACTACTTCCCCGCCGTCGGCTTCAGCGCCAAGGGCGGCGCGCTCGGTCTCCAGGCCGCTGCCCCCGGTGGTCTGGGCGGCGCCCCGGCGTACCCGGTGCACCCCGGCGCCACCGCGTACGCGGCCGTGGACCTCAACCCGTCGGGTGGCAACGGCCCCGTGGCCGATGAGGTCAACGTCCTGGCCGACAAGGAGCACATGCCGAACGCGGACGGCGTCAGCCTCCAGCTGGCCAAGCCGGGCAGCGTCGCCAACCCGAAGGTCGGCCTGTACCGCACCAACACCCGCGACGCGCTGAGCGCCTTCTGAACGGAGTTCCGGGGCCGCGGCCCCGGCCGTCCCACGGGGTGTGTCGCCTGGCGGGTCAACTGTCCTGGGCGAGGAAACGCTGGACAACTGCCTCGCCGAACTCAGGGCAGTCCGAGTCGAGCTCAAGCCCCTGGAGCGTGAGTTGGCTCAGCTCCGGGGCAAGCTCGACAAGCTGCACCAGCGCCGGGACGAAATAGTCCGGCGGTTCGGCGGGTACGAGAAGGCCACTGCGGACCGACTCGCGAGGTACGCCGGTCCAGCTCGCCGTACCGGCGGTCGTGTTCGAGGGGCTTCATGGACATGTGCGTGCGGCCCTACAGGTAGAACGGGCCGTCCGCCGAATTGGCCGTGTCGATGTTCAGTACGGTCTTGACGTCGAACGAGAGGATCAGGCCCACCCCCTTGCCGAGGGCGGAAGTGACCGTGCCGAGGATGTTCTTGGGGTCCTTGGGCTTGGCCAGGTCCTCGACGATCTCCTTGGCGGCCTTCAGCATGGCGCGCTCGAGCTCGTCATTGACGTCGCGGTTCAGATCGACGGCGGCTTCCGCGTACTCGCGCAGGATGGTGGCCATGTTGTCGGCCGTGTCTTTCAGTACGGACAGCACGGGCTCGCTGTTCGTGGGGAGGCGGGGCGTGCCGCGGCCGGAGTCGGCGGTATGCGCCCACTGGTAGCCGTGCCGCTGCTGTCCCCATGACGTGCCGCCCCACAGGGCGCCGCAGAAGGTCCGCATGGCGGCTTCCCAGTCGGCCTGCTGGTGGTTGGTGATGGTGCCGACGGCCTGGGTGGGCTGGTCCGTCACCACCGTCGCCGTGACGGAGATGTCCATCCAGCTGTGGCACAGGGAGTTGAGGTAGTGCTGCTGCGGGAAGGGGTGGACGTCCGCCACCCTGCCGACCCGGAACACGTGCTTGCACAGCGGCTGGAGGGGGTCCCGGACGATCTCGGGGATGCCTTCCATCAGGCTGCGCAGGATGTCGTCGCCGCCGTCGTCGTCACCCCACTTATGTCGGGTACCGGGTCGAAGTTCGGGGCCTTGTCGATGACCGTGGGCCGCGGGCGCTGCTCGGCCGTCTTACCCGGCTGGGGATGGGCCGCCGCGTCCGCCTTGGTGTCGGCGTTGGCCGTCTCGGTGAACCCGACGGCGACGCCGCCGACGCTGAACACGGAACGGCCCCAGACCTCCAGCCAGCGGTCGCCGATCTTCTTGTACGTCTGGGCGAACCTCTGGGCCTCGGTGCCGGCGCCTCCGGCGTCGGGGTACTGGCCCAACTCGTCCAGCAATTTGTTGGCGCCGCGCACCAGGAGGTCCTGCTGCGAGGCGATCCGTCCGGAGACCCACCAGAGGTCGGTCGGCTTGACGTCGATGGTGCCGCTCCCGCCCGGCGACGGCGTGGGGGAGGGCGTGGGGGAAGGGCCGGCCATCAGGCGCTGCCTCCCCACCCCTGGAGGACGGACCTGTTGGCGGCGGCGTAGTTGAGGTGTCCCTGGACCACGACCTCGTGGAGCCAGGCTTGTGCGGCCTTGAGGTCGTCGGCGGAGCGACTCCACGTGTCCAGCTCGTCGATGAAGGCCTCCCGGGCCTCGCCGTCCCAGCCCAGGACGGCTTTGGCGGCCCGGTCGTACAGCGTCTCCAACTTCTCGTTGAGGACACGGAGGATCTCCTCCAGGTCTCCCGAAGGCGTTGCAGGGTCGCGAAGTCGACGGTGATCCGGTCTTCGTCCGGCATGGCGCTGATCCCGCCGTGTTCAGATGTCCAGAAGGCGACTCGTCGGCCGGACGGCGTCCGGCGCGGCCGCCGGGCCGGGCACGGTGAGGGCGCGGGCCGCGGCGGACACGTCCTCGCGCTGCTACGACCGGCGGAACGAGGCCAGCACCTCCAGCTCCTGCTCGGTGAAGGCGTCGCGCGAGGCGCGCATGGCCGCTTCGAGGAGGACCACCACCTTGCGGATGCGCACGGCGTCTTCCGCGACCCCGCGGTGCAGGGAGCGGTACGCGGTGGCAGTGGGCCCCTGTCAGCCCGCGGCGATCTTGTCGACGACCCCGTCCATGCTGCGGATCTGCTGCTCCAGATAGCGCTGCATCTCGTCGAGGTCGTTCGCCAGCCCGGTGAGGCCGTCCTCCGAGACGCCCAGATCGGCGTTCTGCATTCTGAGCCCCCGCCCATCGCTCCGTCGTACGAGTATCTCCACGTACGGGCGTTCATAGTATTGAGTGGGGTCCTGTAGATCAGAGGTGGGAGTTCCGGAGAGCCGGGACAACGACGAAGGCCCAGGTCGTTGACCTGGGCCTTCTTGCAAGAGCGGATGACGGGAATCGAACCCGCGCTATAAGCTTGGGAATCACCCGGCACTTGGGCCGCTACTTGGCATCTGACCTGCGGAAACGGTCGCCACTGGTTCGCTTCGGAGCGTTCCGGCGAGTCCGTTGGCGACCGCTGTTTACCGCCCCTACTGGCACGTTGTGGCACGGCCGCGGCCGCCGATCTGCCCGTAGCGCAACGCGCGGCCTTCGCCGCGGGGCCGGAGTCTCAGCACGTTCGGCTCCGGTCCACGTCGTAGTCGCTGATCAGCCATTGGTTTCCAACGAGCATGGCCTTGGCGGTGACCGGCTTTCGCCGGGGCTCCGTGGAGTCCTGCCGGATGGCCGACTTCCCCGTGGCCGTGTAGACGGTGTCGGAACCGGTGGTGTCGTGGCAGTCCGAGACGACGGCGGTCTTCGGATCCCCGACCAGGTCGAGCGCTGTCACCTTGGGATCGTGCGCGCTCCGGCCGATAACTTTGAGTCCTCGCTGCTTGTACCAGGCGAGAGCCATGCTAACGCCGACGGCAGCCTTGTCCCGCGCGTACTTCTGCAGTTCGGCGTTGTCGAGCTCACCGGTCTCGAAGGCCTTGGACGTGACGGAATCAAGGCCCTGGTAGGCGGAGAGGATCTGTTCCTTGGCCGCTTCCTCCGCCGACTTCACCGGCTCGGCAAGCGGCTTGGGGGACACGGTGGGGGCTGCTTGTGCCGCCCCCTCAGCACCCTTCTGGGAGCAGCCCACCGAGACGAGCAGTAGAGAAGCAAGGGCCAGGGCCCCGATTCCCCTGCGAAGTCCGTTCCTGCACAAGTTGTCTGATGCCACGTCAAATCCTTTGCCTGGACGCCTTTGCCATCCTGCCCCATCGATGGCGAACGCACCTTCGAGGGTCACTCGCGACATCAGTCGCTCAGGTCGGTGCCGTTCGCCAGCCGACGTCTGGCCCGGGGAATCCCGTGTGGCGATCGGCATCCGGCGCGCGGCATCGAGCGGCAGAAGGAGGTGGCCGGCGGGCTGGACGGGATGGTGCGGGCCGCGCGGCAGAAGGCCGCAGAACAGGCCTTGCAGGAGTCAAGTGGTGCGCAAGTGGTGCGGGGCTCCTGAGCAGGTCTAGATGACAACGAAGCCCCAGGTCGCTGACCTGGGGCTTCGTAGAAGAGCGGATGACGGGAATCGAACCCGCGCTATAAGCTTGGGAATCACCCGGCACTTGGCACCCGACGTGCTTCTGACCTGCGGAAACGTTTCACATCGGGCGTGTTGTCGGGCTCTCGAATGCGCCTCTGTTGAACGCTGTTTACCGCCTTGACTGGCACGTAGCGGCACGCGCCCTTTCTGGCCGTGTCGGTGGGTGCTCAGCCTGCTGCGCCAGCGGTGACGGGCAGATCGCTCAGGCGCCATTCGAGCATGCCGTCGGCCAGTCGCAGCGCTTTGTGGCCGCGGTGGTTGAGCAGGCGGACGGCGTCGTGGGCCAGGACGCAGTTGGCGCCTCGGCAGTAGGCGACGATTTCAGTGCCGACGGGGAGTTCGGCCAGGCGCGCTTCGAGTTCCCCCAAGGGGATGGAGAGGGCGCCGGGGATGTGGCCTGCCGTGTATTCCTCGGCGGGGCGCACGTCGATGACGGTGGCGGTGCCGGCCGCGACGCGTTCGAGTAGTTCCTCGCGGGTGAGGTGATCGGTGTCGGCGGGGCCGAGGTAGGCGGTGCGGGCGGCCTCCACGGCGGCGAGATGGGTGCGGCCGACCTGTTGGAGCAGCGCGTACAGGGAGGCGACGTCGCCTCCGGCGAGCCGGTAGTGGATGCGTACTCCTTGGCGGCGTGTAGCGACCAGGCCGGCCTGCTTGAGGGTCTGCAGGTGTGCGGAGCAGGTCGTCAGGCCCAGCCCTGCCGCTTTGGCGAGGGCGTCGACACTGCGCTCGCCCTGGGCGAGCAGGTCCAGCAGTTCAAGGCGCTTGCCGCTGGCCAGCGCCTTGCCGGTGAGTGCGAGCGTCTCGTACAGGGCGGCCTTGCGTGTGGGGTCTCCCATGGCTTCCTCCATCAATCCATGGAATATTGTATGAGTGGGAAGGGTGGCCGCGCCACCTCGACCCTGGTCCTACGTCCCTGGGAGTGCGTGATGAGCTTCGAAGACCGCCATCTGATACCGCTGGTCGACGAGGGCCTGGGCAACAGCGCCTACCTGGTCGACCTCGGCGACGGCCGGGCCTTGGCCGTCGACGCCGCCCGGGACCTGCGCGCCCTGCGGGCCGCCGCTGACCGGCGCAACCTGACCGTCGCGTTCGCTGCCGATACCCACCTGCACGCCGACTTCCTCTCCGGGGCGCTCCAGCTCGCCGCTGACGACGGCGCCCAGGTGCTGGCCTCCGCCACCGGCCACCGAGCGTTCCCCCACACCGCTCTGGGCGACGGCGACGAGGTGGACCTCGGAGGGCTGACCCTGCGAGCCCTGGCCACCCCCGGCCACACCGACGAGCACCTGTCCTTCCTGCTGCTCGACGGATCGGCCGAGCTGGGAGTGTTCACCGGCGGTTCCCTGATCGTCGGCTCGGCTGCCCGAACCGACCTCCTGGGCAATGAACGCACCGAGGAACTGGCCCGTGCCCAGTACCGCTCCCTCAAGCGCCTGTCCTCCCTTCCCGACTCCACCGGGGTGTGGCCGACCCACGGGGCCGGTTCGTTCTGCTCCGCACCGCCCGGGTCTGAGCGCACCACCACCATCGGCGCGCAGAAGCGGGCCAACGAACTGCTGGCCGCCCCCGACGAGGACGCCTTCGTGACGGCGCTGCTGTCCGGTCTCGGCTCCTACCCCGCCTACTTCGAGCGCCTGAGCGAGGTCAACCGACGAGGTCCGGCCCTCCTCACCGCCGAGCCCGTCCTGCCTGCCCTGAGCCCCGCCGAGGTGCGTACCCTGCTCGGCGAAGGGGCGTACGTCATCGACGTGCGGCCAGTGGCGGAGTTCGCCGCCGGCCACATCCCCGGCGCGGTCTCCATCCCCCTGCGCGGCCAGTTCGCGACGTGGCTGGGCTGGCTGCTGCCCGACACCGCGCCGCTCGTCTTCGTCGCCGACCCCGGACAGGATCTGGCCGAGGTCGCCTGGCAGTCCCTGAAGATCGGCTACGAGCGCTTCGCCGGTCACCTGGGCGGTGGCATGCCCGCCTGGAAGGCCGACGGCGGAGCCGAGCAGAGCATCGACCTCCTCGCACCCGGCCGCGTCGCCGACCGCCCTGTTCTCGACGTCCGGCAGAGCGCGGAGCACACCGCGGGGCACATCCCCGGCGCGCTCCACATCGAACTCGGCGACCTCGCCGCACAAGCCGACCAGACCCCGGCTGGCGCCGTGGTCGCCTGCGGCCACGGTGAGCGGGCCATGACTGCTGCCAGTCTGCTGCAACGCGCCGGACATCATGGCCTCGCGGTCCTCGACGGCGGTCCCACCGACTGGGCATCCGCCACCGGCCGCCCTCTTCAGGAGGGCAAGTGACCACGAGCGACGGCACCCGCCCAACCAGCGGTCTCCGGCTCGGACTGCGCGCCAACCTCGGCCAGTTCACCCTCCTCGTTGCCATCAACGCCTTGGTCGGCGGCATGCTCGGCCAGGAACGCACCGTCCTGCCACTGCTGGCCGACCGAGTCTTCCACCTCGATGCGTACACGTCGGCCCTGACCTACATCCTGGCGTTCGGCGCCACCAAGGCCGTCACAAACTTCTTCGCCGGCACGCTGTCTGACCGATACGGCCGCAAACCCGTCCTCGTCGCGGGCTGGCTGATCGCCCTCCCCGTACCGGCGATGCTGGCGTGGGGCCCGTCCTGGGGATGGATCGTTGCCGCGAACGTCCTGCTCGGCGTCAACCAGGGCCTGACCTGGTCCACCACCGTCATCATGAAGATCGACCTGGCGGGACCCGAGCGCCGCGGCCTCGCCATGGGCTTCAACGAGGCCGCCGGCTACGTGGCCGTCGCCGCAACCGCCATGGCCACCGGAGCCATCGCCGCCCACTACGGACTTCGCCCTGCCCCGTTCCTTCTCGGCGCCGCCTACGTCGTGCTCGCCTTGGGCCTCTCCACCCTCGCCGTCCGAGAGACCCGCGACTACGCCCGCGCAGAGGCCGCCCGCCATCCGGCGCCGGACAGTCCCGATCGGCACAGCGAACTGACCACCAGCCAGATCGCCTGGCTCACCAGCGCCCGCGACAAGGCCCTGTCCGCCGCCAGCCAGGCCGGCCTGGTCAACAACCTCAACGATGCCCTCGCCTGGGGAATCTTCCCCCTGCTGTTCGCCGCACACGGCCTGTCCATCACACAGATCGGCATCCTCGCCGCCCTCTACCCCGCTGTCTGGGGAGCCGGGCAGATGCTCACCGGCTGGTGGTCCGACCACATCGGCCGCAAACACCTCATCACTACGGGCATGCTCGTCCAGGCCGCCGCCATCGCCCTGGTCGCCGCCGGGAATACCTTCGGTGTCTGGGCCGGCGCCCAGATCCTCCTCGGTGTCGGCACCGCGCTGGTCTACCCCACCCTGCTCGCCACCATCGGCGACGTCGCCCACCCTGCCTGGCGCGCCCGCGCCGTGGGCGTCTACCGCCTGTGGCGGGACGGCGGCTTCGCCATCGGCGCCCTCCTCGCCGGAATCCTCGCCGACGCCTACGGCCTCACCACCGCCATCTGGTCCATCGCCGCTCTCACTGCCGCCTCCGGATTGCTCGTCGCGGCCAGGATGTATGAAACCCACCCCCGCACCTGAGCGCGGTAAACCCGCGCCGCGCACAGGCGCGGTCGGCTTGACTCGTGCTGATGGCCGGCGGGGTAGTCGGGCGGGCCGAAGCCGACCGAGGCCGGTCGTCAGGCCGGGTCGCCTGCGGTCGCCTCGATGATGTGGCAGATGACGCCAGGTTCCCCGCGGCCAGCGGCCTGGTCGGCGCGGTCGCGGGCGCTCTTCAGCGTCTCCCGGAGGGTCTGGAGGTCTTCGATGCGCCGGTCGATCTCGGCGAGGTGCTCGTCGAGAAGGCTGGTGACCAGGTCGCAGGGCTGTACGCCCTGACGCTGGAGGTCCAGGATGCGCTTGATCTCCTTCAGGCTCAGACCGAGGGCCTGGGCCTGGCGGATGAAGTGCAGTTCGGGCAGCGCCTGCTCGCTGCATCCGCCCGATGCGGCGCAACGCCGGCTGCTGTACAACTCCGCCCCGGCGTACCCGGGAGAGCGTCGACGCGGAGATCAGGCACACCCGCGAGGAACTGCGCCTTCTGCGTGAGCAGGCCGCCGCACGGCACACCCATCCGCCCATCGCTCGGAGGGAGGAGCCTTGGAGCTGACCGTTCTGGCTGTGCCAGACTGCCCGAACGTCGCCCTGCTGCTCCAGCGTCTCGAAAAGGCGCTACCTGGAGCACGGCCGCCGATCCCGGTCCAGGTGATCACGACAGAGGCCGAGGCGGCTCACTCAGGGATGCACGGCTCCCCGACCCTCCTCGTGAACGGGACGGATCCCTTCGCCGCAGCAGACGCCGCCACGAGTGTGTCGTGCCGGATCTACCGCGCCGCCGACGCGCGCGGCGATGGCGCCCCGAGCGTCGAACAGCTGCGACAGGTCCTTCGGTAGATCAACCGCCGCTCTATGGGTGCGAATTCGCAGTCCGGGTATCGCGGCGTGGCGCAGGCCACTGAAAGTGCGTCCCGTGACGCGAGAAGGGTCGGTGCCGAGGTGGTGCGGATGGTGGGCCGGAGCCCCTCCGGGCAGGGGTTTTCCGCGAGTTGGGCCACGGGGAGGGCACGGCAGGGGCTGATAGGTCTAGACAAAAAGGAAAGCCCAGGTCGATGACCTGGGCCTTCTTGCAAGAGCGGATGACGGGAATCGAACCCGCGCTATAAGCTTGGGAATCACCCGGCCCGGCCCTACTGGCACGTTGTGGGACGGCCTTCCGTACGGCATCAGACGAGGTGCCGGCCGGGATGGTGATCGCGTTGACCGGCATGTTGGCGTTCATCAGCAAAGCCGGGTCTGGTGGGACGCGCATCTCTGCCGCTGTGAGGTTCCCCCGCTGCGCGGGAGTGGCTGATCAGCTGGTCAGGGCGGGCTGGCGTTGTCTCAGGTTCACTGGTTCGCTGGCTGGCTGGCTGGCTGGCTGGCTGGCTGGTTGGCGTAGCGCTTCTCCTCGAACTCGATAGGGCTGAGGTAGCCGAGTCTGAGACCGCTGTGCGGCGCCTGGTCGGCGTCACTCTCGGCGGGCTGCGGCCGGTTCCCTGAGTTGGTCAAGATCACCACTTGGTGTGGTCGAGGACCGGACACCTGGACGGGCTGCCTCCGACGCCGGATACGGTCGCGGCATGGTCACGGCACGGCTTGCCTCAGGCGCGTCGCGGACCCGCCGCCCGGCGGGCCCGCTGCGGCTGCTGTGGCTCGCCGCCCTGCTGTTCGGCTTCCTCTACACCCACGCCGCCGGGGCCGACAGTGCGACCGCACACGTCACCGGCGGTGCGGCCACGGTGCCGCACCTATCAGCGGACAGAGCGGACGGGCGCATGGACGAGGCGCCCGACGGGCACGAGGACGGCGAGGAGCATTCCCACCCGGCGGAGGCCTGCGCCTCGGCCCATCCAGAGCAGGCCGCACTCCTGCCGAGCCCGCCACTCGTTCCCCTGGGAGCGCTGACTCCCGGATGCGGTGCCGCCGGTCCGGCTTCCTGGGCGCCGACGCCTTCCTCCGCCCCGCCTCCGTGGCGAAGCTCCCTGAGTTCTGTGGTGCAGCAGGTATAGATCCGGGCGTTTTCACCCGCTCTGTCACCCTTCATCGCTGACATGGCCGCGCCGATTCGTGCGCCCGCCAGGCGATGAGCCACACCCGCACGCACAAGGAACTCGTACGTGAACCAGGCCCAGCTCCTCGACACCCCCACCCCCGACACCACGACCCCGGCTCCGCCCGCCCGTGGACGCGCCGAACGCCGCAAGGAGGACTCACGGCAGGCGCGCAAGCGTTCACTGGCCGCCCGCTACCTCGGCTACGTCGGCTACTTCGTCGGCGCAGGCCTCATCAGCGGCGCCGTCGTCCACCACCCGCTGGACCCCGCCCGCTACCTCCGCATCGCCGTTTACGGCGTACTGGTCTTCCTCGCCGCGACTGTCATCAACGAGTTCCTCCTCACCCGCGAGCGGCCCGGCTGGGCCCGCACGCTGGTCGTGATCGGCTCCTCGCTGCTCCTGTCTTTCGGCATCGGCATGCTCTCCGGCGGCCTCCAGCACTTCGACGACTTCCCCGCCCGCGGCGCCGTCCTCGTCCCGGCAGGGCTCGTCGTCTCCTTCATCGCCTACGTCATCAAGGACGCGGACATCCCCACCCGCCGCATCTTCGGCCTCGTCGGCTTGGCCGTCCTCGTGGTCGCCGCGCTCGGGTACTTCGGCCTGCGCCAGGTAGCCGCCTCCATGGAGAGCGCGCCCGGTGGGGGGCACAGCCACGGCACCGCCGAGGAGCCGGCCGCCGACGACCACGCACCCGCCGCTACTCCGTCCGCCGTCACGACTCCGGTCCCAGGGGCCTCTCCGGCGGCGACGCCCGACTCTCAGACTCCGATCCAGAGCGACGGTCACGCCCACGGCCACTGAGTCGCCCGCCCTTCAGCAAGGCCTCCGCCGCCGCCCCGGCGACCGACGTCGCCGGGGCGGTCACGCCTATCTGGGACTTCGACAGAGTCGCCCGTTCCGCGGACTTCAGCGGTTGGAGTTGAGGAACCCGATCACGACCGCGCCCCACCAGCACACCTGGGATATGAGCGCGGTGGCGCTGGCCCAGATCAGCATCCCTCTGCCGATCGGCGCGGGGGTGGCAGCGAGGCGGTGGCCGAGGAATCCGGCCTGGAGGCCGTTGAGGGTCAGTACGAGTACGAGCGCGAGTTTGGTGAGTGTCAGCGGGGAGCCGAGGTTGGGGTGGAGCAGCAATCCGCTCGCTACGAGCCCGCCGAGGCCGGCCCAGATCGGCGTGTGGAGGCGGGACACGGCGCCCAGGACCTCGTCGAGCGAGCACCGGCGCGTGAGCCACAGCATGCCCCAGTAGTCGGCGCAGAGCACGGCGCCGAAGCCGAGCACGAGGGACGCCAGATGTACGAAGAGCGCGGCGGTGTGCAGCGCCGCGTCTGCGCGCACGTGGAGGGAGGACCACAGCCCGGCGGTCAGTGCGAGCGTCGCGAGCAAGGCGGCCGCTGCCACGGTCCACCAGGAGTCGTACAGGCGGAGGGGCCGGGGATCGGGCGTGGGGGCGACGGAGGCGGAGGCGGTCGGCGACAGCATGTGGAGGGGGCTCCGGGAGAGGGACGTGCGTGGCCCTTCAGGCGGGACCACGTAGAGCAAGGTGCGTTGGCTGCGCGGGCGCAGGCCTACGACACCTCGGCCGCACGAGCGGACGTGTGGACACCGCGGGCGTGGCGGAGGAGTGCGGGCAGCTTCCGTGCCACGCGCGTGGCCACTTCGGCGTAGCCGATGCCGAGGGCGAGGGAGGTGAACAGCGCGAGCCAGCCGTAGGACCCTTGGAAGTGGGGGTAGATCTGCCAGTGGGTGAGGTAGATGTACAGCGAACTGCCGGCCAGGATCCCGGCCGCTCGGTTGATCCATCCGCGGCTCGGCAGGCTCGGTGCCCACACCAGAGTTGCGAATCCGGCGATGATGAGAGCCTCCCGGAACGGCTGCAGGCCGGGGAAGAAGCCCGGAACGGTGGCCGTCGCCACCGCCGTCACCAGCCATCGTTGGCGTACGGTGCTCGACTTCGCGGCGGCCCAGCCCAGGGTGAACAGCCAGAGGAGGGCGGCGGCCTCGGGGACGTGGAAGCGGTCCGTCAGGCCGAACACGTCGTAGCGGGTGGTCAGTCCGGCCGCGACGACGGCCATGGGCAGGGCGAAGGGGAAGCGGCGTTCGGCGCGGTCCACGGCCCGCAGAGCCAGCAGCGCCACCAGGGCGATCAGCAGGTAGACGAGTGTCTCGACGAACCAGAACTGCATGCGGGGTGTGTCCCCGTGCGGCCCCAGGATGCTGTTCAGCAGGAAGAGGTTGGCCAGGTCGTAGTCGTCGTTGACGAGCATGACGAGGCCGATCCAGGCCATGCTCGGCAGGGCGACCCGGCCGATGGCGCGCCCCAGGTTCCGGACGCGGTCGCGGCGTTCGGCGGACGGCGTGAGGTGGAAGCGGGCGAGGTTGAACCCGGCGACCATCAGCAGCAGGTGGGCGCCGCCCTTGATGTAGAAGACGTCGGGGATGTGTGAGCCGACTACGAAGACGATCGCGGCGGCGCGCAGGGCGATACCGGTCTCCAGGCGGCGCCGGCGTCGGCGCTCGGCCCGGGGGCCGGGGTTCGGGTCCAGTTCCGTTCGCACGTCGGCCAGTTCGCGGATCGGCAGGGTGTGCCAGTCGTCCGGGAGGTGGCCGAGTGCCTCTTCCAGGGCGATGGACATCTCGACGTAGGAGAGGGAGTCGCCGCCCAGCGAGATGAAGCTGCTGTCCTCGGTGACGTCACTGCGGTCGAGGATTTCGGCGTACAGGCACCGTAGGTCCGTCCGACCGGTGGACCGCGCGGGTATCTCCGCGGGGAGACACCCGAGGGCGCGTACGGCCTGGTAGTCGGGCTTTCCGGTGGCCAGGCGGGGCAGTTCGGGCAGGACGTGGACGTGTACGGCGCGGGCCGGGAGGCCGCACGCGGCAGTCACGATCCGGCGCACCTCGACGGGGTCGGTGCCCGCGTGGCCCGCCACGGCCACGACGAGGGTGCCGTCCGCGCCCGTGCAGTAGGCGGTGAAGCCGTGCCGTGCGAGCAGGGATTCGGTCTGCTGGGGGTCGATCCGCAGGCCGAGGACCTTGGCGAAGCCACTGCTGCGGCCCACGATCTCGTACAGCCCGTCGGCTGTGCGCCGGGCGATGTCCCCGGTGTGGAGCTCGTCGGTGGTGCGGCCGAGGCGGAGGTCCGTGGGGCGATCGGCGTAGCCGAGCATGACGTTCGGTCCCGCGTAGACCAGTTCGCCGGTGTCCCGGCCGGGCCAGTCGGGGTGGGGCTGGAGGCGGAAGGTGCCGCCCGGGACCGGCACTCCGATCGCTTGCGGGTGTGTCGCGGCGAGGCCGGGCGGGAGGTAGGCCATGCGGGCGGTGGCCTCGGTCTGGCCGTACATGACGTACAGGTCCCAGCCGCGCCGCCGGCCCAGTCCGGCGTACTCGGTGACCCGTTCGGGCGCCAGCCGGCCGCCGGCCTGGGTGAGGTACCGCAGGTGGGGCAGGTCCATCTCGGTGAAGCCGACCCGGTCGAGCAGGTCGAAGGTGTACGGGACCCCCGCGAGCGCGGTCCCGCGGCGATCGCGGAAGAGGGTCCAGAACGCGTCGTCGGAGACGGAGAGGCCGGTGAGGATCAGGGCGGCGCCGCGCAGCAGGTGGCTGTTGACGACCGACAGGCCGTAGCAGTAGTGCAGGGGCAGGGTGGTCGCGGCGCGGTCGTCCTCGCGGATGCCGAGGTAGTCGGCGATGGATTCGGCGTTGGCCTGGAGGTTGTCGTACGACAGCCGCACCAGCTTCGGCGATCCCGTGGACCCCGAGGTGCTGAGCAGCAGTGCGAGCTCCGGGTGCAGTTCGTGTGCCGAGACGGGGTTGCGTTCGTCGATCACCCATCGGCCGGCGGCGTCCGGCCGGGCCACGGTGTCCGGGTCGTAGGCGGCGGTCAGGGACCGCACGGCGTCGTCGTTGTCACCCGGGACCAGCAGCACCGGGTGCCCGGCCGCGAGGGCGGCGAGGTAGACGACGAGTGCGTCGACGGTGTTGGCGCCGGCGAGCAGGACGAGGCGCCGGTGGTCCGTGCCGAGGCGGTCGGCCGTCTCGGCGACCCGTTCGGCTAGTTCGCGGTAGGACAGATCGCCGTCGGGGCCGAGGATGGCCGGACGGTCTCCGTAGGAGGCGAGATGCCGGGCGAACAGCGTCTGCTGGGGGTCCGCTATGCCCGGCGAGGGATGGTGGGGGGTGAGCACAGCGGGAACCTTAGGTGAGGCTTACCTCATTGGAAAGGCACAGATTCATCACAGGCGGTGCACAGGGAAGCGCGCGGACGGCGCATGACCGATATTTCGGGTGCACGCGCAAGCCGTTATTACGTCGTTCTTGACGGTGAGGTTAGCTTTACCTTATTCATAGGGTCGGTGGCCCGGAGTGGGTCGCTCCGCCGCCCGCTCCCCGGCCCAGTGACGACGCGATGTGCCGGCGACACCACGCAAGCCATGTCATGTCAGGAAGGCATCACCATGCGACGCCCCACGGCCCGCCGACTCGCCGCCCCGCTCCTCGCACTGGGCCTGCTGCTGCCCGGCCTCGCGGCCTGCAGCGAGGAGCCCGGCGACATCGTCGTCTACTCCGGCCGTAACGAGAAGCTCGTCAAGCCGCTCATCGAGAAGATGGAGAAGCAGCTCGGCGTGAAGATCGACGTCCGCTACGGCGACGGCGCCGAACTGGCGGCGCAGATCCTCGAAGAGGGCGACAAGACCAAGGCCGCGCTCTTCTTCTCCCAGGACGCCGGGGCCCTCGGCGCGCTGTCGAAGGAAGGCCGCCTGGCCCCGCTGCCCCAGGCGACGCTCGACCAGGTCGCCCCGTCCTACCGGGGCGCCGCCGGCGACTGGGTCGGCGTATCAGGGCGCGTCCGCGTCCTCGCGTACAACCCGGCCAAGGTCCCCACGCCGCCGGTCACCGTCCACGACCTGGTCAAGCCCGAGTGGAAGGGCAAGATCGGATACGCCCCGAACAACGCCTCCTTCCAGGCGTTCGTCACCGGCATGAGGGTCCTGGAGGGCGACGACGCCACGCGCACCTGGCTCAAGGGCTTCAAGGCGAACGCCCCCAAGGCGTACGACAAGAACACCGAGATCCTCGCCGCCGTCGACAAGGGACAGATCTCCCTCGGCCTGATCAACCACTACTACTGGTACGAGAAGGCCGCCGAGGAAGGCGAGGGCAAGCTCAAGGCGAAGCTCCAGTTCCTGCCGAACGGCGACCCGGGTGGGCTGGTCAACGTCGCCGGTGTCGGTCTCCTCAAGGGCAAGACCGCCAAGGAGAGCGAACTCGCCCAGAAGGCCGCCGACTACCTGCTCTCCAAGGACGCGCAGACCTACTTCGCCGAGGAGACCAAGGAGTACCCGCTCGCCGCCGGCGTCGCCCCCGAGAAGGGCCTGCCCGCGCTGGACTCCCTCCAGGCCCCCAAGATCGACCTGGGCAAGCTCGACTCCCTCAAGGAGACGCTGGCCATGCTGCGGGAAACCGGACTCGTCTGACCGTGCCGGCCGTCACCGTCAAGACCACACCGCGCCGGTCCACCGTGCGCAGGCCCCCGTGGGCGCTGGTCGTCCCGGCCGCGGTAGCAGCGGTCTTCGCCGTGCTGCCGCTCGGCTACCTCGCCCTCCGGTCGCTCGAACGCGGTCCCGGATACGCCTGGTCCATCGTCACCACGGATCAGAGCGGCCTGCTGCTCGCCCGCAGCGTCGGCCTCGCCGCCGTCGTCGTGGCGGCCAGCCTGGTCCTCGGGGTCTCCCTGGCCTGGCTGACCGCCCGTACCGCACTGCCGTGGGCGCGCGGCTGGTCCGTCCTGGCGACCCTGCCGCTGGCCGTGCCCAGCTACGTCGCCGCCTTCTCCTGGCTGTCGGCCTTCCCCGAACTGGCCGGGTTCACCGGGGCCGCGCTGTCCCTGACCCTGGTGAGCTTCCCGTACGTCTACCTCCCGGTCGCCGCCGCCCTGCGCGGGACGGACCCCGCCCAGGAGGAGGCCGCGCGCTCGCTCGGCCTCGGCCCGGTGCGCACCTTCCGGCGCGTCACCCTTCCTCAGCTGCGTCCGGCCGCCGTGGGCGGCGCGGTGCTGGTCGCGCTGTACGTGTTCTCCGACTTCGGCGCCGTCTCGCTGATGCGGTACGACACCTTCACCCGCGGCATCTACACCTCCTACCGCGCCAGCTTCGACCGCACCCCGGCCGCCGCGCTCAGCGTCGTCCTGGTGCTGCTGACCGTGGCCCTGGTCGCCGTGGAGTCCCGTACGCGGGGCCGCGCCGGGTACGCCCGCACCGGTACCGGGACCGCCCGCCCGGCCGTCCCCGCCCCGCTGGGCCGGTGGCGGCTTCCCGCGCTGGGCTGGTGCGGGCTGGTCACTGCCGCAGCCGTCGGCTTCCCGCTCGCCACCCTCGGCTACTGGCTGGCCGTTGGCTCCTCCGCCACCTGGGATCCGGCCGGGCTCGCCGAGACCGCCTGGGCCACGCTCGGCGTCGCCGCCGCGGGCGCCGCGCTCACCACCGTGCTCGCGCTGCCCGTGGGGGTGATCGCCGCCCGCTACCGGGGCCGCACCGCGCACCTGCTGGAGCAGGCCGCGTACGCCGGGCACGCGCTGCCCGGCATCACCGTCGCGCTCTCCCTCGTCTTCTTCGCGGTGCGCTACGCCCGCCCGCTCTACCAGGAACTCCCGCTGCTGGTCTGCGCGTACGCCGTACTGTTCCTGCCCGTCGCGGTCGCCGCCACCCGCGCCGCCGTCCTCCAGGCCCCGCCCGCGCTGGAGGACGTCGCCCGGTCGCTGGGCCGCGGCCCCTGGAGGGTGCTGCGCGAGATCACCGTGCCGCTCGCCGCCCCCGGGGTCGCGGCGGGAGCCGCGCTGACCTTCGTGGTCTGCATGAAGGAACTGCCCGCCACCCTGCTGCTGCGCCCGACCGGCATGGACACCCTGGCCACCCGGCTGTGGACGGAGACCGGCAGTGGATCCTTCGCGGCTGCGGCCCCGTACGCCGCCGCGCTGATCCTGCTCGCGGCCATCCCCTCCTACCTCCTCGGGAGGCACCGCACATGACCGGGCTGCACATCGAAGGCCTGACCAAGTCCTACGGCGGCCCCGACGCCCCACCCGTCCTCGACGGCCTCGACCTCACGGTGCCGGCCGGCGCCCTGGCCGCGGTACTCGGCCCCTCCGGCTGCGGCAAGACGACCATGCTCCGCATCATCGCCGGCTTCCTGCGCGCCGACGCGGGCACGGTCTCGGTCGGCGGACGCGTGCTGACCGGGCCGGGCGTGCACCTGCCGCCGGAACACCGGCAGATCGGCATCGTCCCCCAGGAGGGCGCGCTCTTCCCCCACTTGAGCGTGGCCCGCAACGTGGCCTTCGGCCTGACCTCCCTCGACCGGGCCGACCGCCGCCGCCGTACCGAGGAGATGCTGGAGCTGGTCGGACTGGCGGGCTATGGCGACCGGATGCCCCACGAGCTGTCCGGCGGCCAGCAGCAGCGCATCGCCCTGGCCCGCGCCCTCGCCCCGAGCCCCCAACTGGTCCTGCTCGACGAGCCGTTCAACGCGCTGGACAGTGCCCTGCGGACCGGGGTGCGGGCCGACGTCCGGGCCGCCCTCCAGGCCACGGGCGCCACCGCTGTCCTGGTCACCCACGACCAGCAGGAGGCACTCTCCACCGCGGACGTCGTCGCCGTCGTACGTGAAGGCCGGGTCGCCCAGTGCGACACCCCGCAGGAGCTGTACCGCCGCCCCGCCGACCCCTGGGTCGCCGCCTTCGTCGGCGACGCCGTCCTGCTCCCGGCCACCGCCGAGCACGGCACGGCGAGCACCGCACTGGGTTCCGTACCGCTGGCCACCCCGACGGCGGGCCACCGCACGGGGACGGTCCTGCTGCGCCCCGAGCAGCTGCACCTGAGCGAGACGTCCGCGGCCCGCGGCACCGTGACCAACGTGTGCTTCTACGGCCACGACACCATGGTCACCGTCGCCGTCGACGGCCTGGACACCCCGATCGACGTCCGCGTCGCGGGCCCACTCACCGTCCGTCCGGGCGAAGACACCGGTATCCGGATCACCGGCGAGGCCACCCTTCATACATAACCCGGTCGCGCGGTGTCGTCAGCCCGCGGTCTTCTTGAGGTGCGCGGCGCCGAGGTGGCGCGGATGGTGCGCCGGGCTCCTCCGGCTAGGGCATTTACGCGAGTTGGGGCACGCGGAGGGCACCGTAGGGCCATAGAGGTCTAGACAACGAAGAAGGCCCAGGTCGCTGACCTGGGCCTTCTTGCAAGAGCGGATGACGGGAATCGAACCCGCGCTATAAGCTTGGGAAGCTCATGTTCTACCATTAAACTACATCCGCATAGCAGCCCGGTTGCCCGGAGCTCTATCGTTTCTCACCCTACCCCATGATCGACCCCCGGTGAATTCACCCCGGGGGTCGTGGTGTGTGTGGGGTGCACGGAGGGTCGTGGGGGCGGGAGTTGGGGGCGTAGCGTGTGCGTGCGGAGCGGCGGCTGGAGGGGGTCTTGTTCATCCCCTAATGTGGCGATTCATCGCAGTACGGTTGGTTGGGGAAAGGGACTCGATGGAGCACACCGTCGTCCGTTGTGCCGAAGGGCACGTATTCAGCACCGCTTCGTTTCCGCTGCAGCACCTCGGTGCCGGCCGGATCGGGCCGGGCCGGCTGCTGCGGTGTCCGCGGTGTGCGCGGTTGCGGCATGCCGTGCCCGTGGGGGCAGCGGCGAAGCATTAGTGGCGTGGTGACCGGCGCGCGGGCGTCTGCCTCGATTGGGGCGGCCCGCGCGCTCTGCGTATCCTCGGGACGTGCTTCTCTCTGATAAAGACATCCGGGCCGAGATCGACAGCGGACGGGTTCGCATCGACCCCTTCGACGAGTCGATGGTGCAGCCCTCCAGCATCGATGTACGTCTCGACCGGTTCTTCCGGGTCTTCGAGAATCACCGTTACGCCCACATCGACCCCGCCACCGAGCAGTCGGATCTGACCCGAATGGTCGAGCCGGACGGGGACGAGGCGTTCATCCTCCACCCGGGCGAGTTCGTGCTCGCCTCGACCTACGAGGTCATCTCGCTGCCCGACGACATCGCCTCCAGACTGGAGGGGAAGTCCAGTCTGGGCCGCCTCGGCCTGGTGACGCATTCGACCGCCGGTTTCATCGATCCCGGGTTCTCCGGGCACGTGACCCTCGAGCTGTCGAACCTCGCCACGCTGCCGATCAAGCTCTGGCCGGGTATGAAGATCGGGCAGCTGTGTCTGTTCCGGCTCAGCTCGCCCGCGGAGTTCCCGTACGGGAGCGAGCGGTACGAATCGAGGTATCAGGGCCAGCGCGGCCCGACGGCGTCGCGGTCCTTCCAGAACTTCCACCGAACCCAGGTGAGGCACGAGGCATGAGTGACGGATTGCGCGAGAACCTCGACTACGAGGGTTTCGGCCGGGCCGTGCGCGAGCTTGCGCAGACCATCGCCGACGACGGCTACGAGCCCGACATCATCCTCAGCATCGCCCGGGGCGGCGTCTTCGTCGCGGGCGGTCTGGCGTACGCGCTGGACTGCAAGAACATCCACCTGGTGAACGTGGAGTTCTACACCGGGGTGGGGACCACCCTGGAGATGCCGGTCATGCTGGCGCCCGTGCCCGAGGCGATCGACTTCACCGACAAGAAGGTGCTGATCGCGGACGACGTCGCCGATACGGGCAAGACGCTCAAGCTGGTGCACGACTTCTGCCTCGGGCACGTCGCCGAGGTCCGGTCCGCCGTGATCTACGAGAAGTCCCACTCGCTCGTGAAGTGCGAGTACGTGTGGAAGAAGACCGAC
Source organism: Streptomyces sp. H27-H1 (assembly GCF_026627445.1). Lineage (GTDB taxonomy): Bacteria > Actinomycetota > Actinomycetes > Streptomycetales > Streptomycetaceae > Streptomyces. Next base: position 29,750 of record NZ_JAPNLJ010000024.1, on the reverse strand, counting down.
GAGTGGGTCAACTTCCCCTGGTCGGTCGAACCGCCCGTCGTGAAGCGCGAGGGACAGGTGCTCGACGCCTGAGCCTGCGGCACAGGTCAGGTGGTTGTGGTCGTGACGAGGGGCCCGTCGCACGGTGTGCCGTGCGGCGGGCCCCTCGTGTGTCCGCGGGCGTACTAGATCGTGCCCAGCTTGATGATCGACAGCAGGGCGACCAGCTGGATGGACGCCGCGCCCAGGGCCTTCGGCCACGGCAGGTCGTGCGACTTGCTGATCAGTGAGGTGAAGAGCGCGCCGGCCGCCACCCAGGTGACCCAGCCCAGCACCTGGACGAGCATGTTGTCGCCGCTCAGGAACAGGGCGAACAGCAGCCGCGGTACGTCCGTCAGGCTCATGACCAGCATCGACAGGCCCACCGTCGGCTGCCACGAACCGTCGCCGCCCAGCTGGCGGGCCAGCGTGTGGGTGACGGCGCCGAGGACCAGGCCGCAGATCACGAAGGCCACGCCCGCCGAGAGCACGATCGGGACGGCCTTGGAGAGGGTGGCCTTGATGACGTCCTCGCGGGTGTCGTCGAGGCCGAAGACCGCGAGCAGTCCGTAGAGGAAGGTCACGATCAGCGCCGGCCCCCAGACGGCGTAGTCGCGCATCTGCAGGAACGTCGCGCCCGGGCGGGTCACGATGCCGCGGAGCAGTTCCTTCCACGGCAGCCGAGGGCCGCTGGGAGCGGCCGCCTGGGCAGCGCCCGCCTGGTAGGTCCCGCCCTGGTTGTACGGGTACGGGTCCTCGCCGATGGCGAAGGCCTGGGTGTACCCCGGGGAGTCGCTCGGGCCGCCCGATCCCTGGCCGGGGCCCTGGCCGTACCCCTGGCCCTGCCCGGCGTTGCCGCCGTGCGGGTCGAAGTACTCGGGCTCGCCATGGCCCCCGGGAGCGGCTTGCTGCGGCCACTGCTGGGGTGGGTAGGGCTGCTGGCCGTACGGCGCGGGGCCCTGGGGCGCCTGCTGCTGACCGTACGGCTGCTGCCGCGGAGGTTGTTGCGGGGTGCGGTTGTTGTCCCGGCCGCGTCCGATCCTGAATCCAGCCACGTGATCGAAAGTACCCGCTCCCGAGGGGCCGCAGGACCGGGCCGGACGAAGAAGTCCCCTTTGCGGCTGAGCTGTGACATCCCCTAGGGGGTATCCCGGGGGCGTCTACGGGGTGCCCGGGGGCCTTCTCGGGGTGGTTTACGTGGCTGCGCGGCAGTCTGCCGGTTCCCGTTACATCTCCGATGGAATACGGACATACCGGGTCCGTAGCTTCGTAGACGTCGCCACCGCCACGAAGTACGAACGAGCACGAGAAGAGCCCCCGCCATGCGCAGCCCGCACCGACGCACCACCCTCCGTACCGCCGCCGTCGTGGCCGGTGCGGCCGCCGTCCTCGCCCTTCCGGTGGGGTCCGCCTTCGCGGATTCCCCGGTGGTTCCGGAGCCGCAGGTCCTGCCCGGCGTCGAGCAGCCCTCCGTGGACCCGCAGCCCTCCGTGGATCCGCAGGAGCCGCAGGTGGACCCCACCGTCCCGCCGACCACTCCGCCGACCACCCCGCCCGCGACCCCGCCCGTGCAGCCTTCGGTCCGGGCCTACGTCACGACCGTGAAGCTGGCCGACGGATCGGTCGCCAAGGTCTACAAGTTCGGCGACGGCCACTTCGAGGCCGACATCTTCTCCGGCGACGTCAAGCTGGACACCCTGGTCAGCAAGGACGGCAGGCCGGCCCGCGGTCAGAACAACGGAATGTACGTGGTCCTCCAGCCGAACGGCACCGTCACCTCGTGGGTCGAGGGCACGTCCAAGCCGGTCGACGAGACGAAGCCCGAGCCGAAGCCCGAGCCTAAGCCCGTGGTGGAGAAGGAGACCTTCGTGCGGGTCGCGATGCCCGACGGATGGACCGCGAAGCTGATCGACGGCCCGAACGGCAAGCGCGCCGACATCTTGATGTCGGACGGGAACCTCCTCGGGACGATCGACCTGAAGCACCCGAGCGCGATGAACGACGGCTGGACGTACAAGCTCGTCCAGGACGGCAAGCGCGTGAAGTTCGTCGTCATCGACGGCAGGAGCGGCGGGAACAGCTGGGTGTACGAGTTCACCAGCGGCAAGCTGATCGAGAAGTACGAGGTCGCCAAGGGCGGCCCGAAGGACGCGAAGCCGGCCGAGAAGAAGACGGCAGTGACGAAGCCGGCCGAGAAGAAGCCGGCCGAGCGGGTCGTGCCGAAGGGCGGCGTGAAGGCGGGCGCCGAGGGCGTTACCCCGGTGTCGGCGGAGGCCGACGGGCAGACTCCGCTGCTGCTGGCCGCGGGCGGGGGCATGGCCGCCGTGGGTGCGGCCGGCCTCGGCTTCGCGATGCTGCGCCGCAACCGTGCCGGGAGCGGCCGGTCCTGACCGGCCCGGCTCCGTACAGCGGAACGGCCCGCCCCTTGAAGGGGGCGGGCCGTTCCGGCGTTCCGACCGCGCGGGCTACTTCGCCTCGGCGTCGGTCTCCGGCTCCGCCGGGACCTCGGCCTCGGTCGGAGCAGCAGCCTCGGTCGGAGTGGCAGCGGCCGGGGCAGCGGCCTCGGCAGCCGGCGCGGCAGCCGTCTCGGCCACCGGCTCCTCCTCGTCCACCACCACGGGCTCCACGGGTTCCACGGTCTTCACCGATTCCAGCAGCAGCTGCGCCACGTCGACCACCGTGACGTGTTCCTTCGCCTGGCCGTCGTTCTTCTTGCCGTTCACCGAGTCGGTGAGCATGACGAGGCAGAAGGGGCACGCGGTGGAGACGATGTCCGGGTTCAGGGACAGGGCTTCGTCGACGCGCTCGTTGTTGATGCGCTTGCCGATCCGCTCCTCCATCCACATCCGCGCGCCACCGGCGCCACAGCAGAAGCCCCGCTCCTTGTGGCGGTGCATCTCCTGCTGCCGCAGGCCCGGTACGGCCGACATGATCTCGCGCGGCGGCGTGTAGACCTTGTTGTGCCGGCCCAGGTAGCAGGGGTCGTGGTACGTGATCAGCCCGTCGACCGGGGTCACCGGCGTGAGGCGGCCCTCGTCGATCAGGTGCTGGAGCAGCTGCGTGTGGTGGATGACCTCGTAGTCGCCGCCCAGCTGCGGGTACTCGTTCGCGATGGTGTTGAAGCAGTGCGGGCAGGTGGAGACGATCCGCTTCGCCGTCTTCGGCTTGCGCGTCGACTCGTCCTCGTCGTCTTCGCCGAATGCCATGTTCAGCATCGCGACGTTCTCCTGCGCGAGCTGCTGGAACAGCGGCTCGTTGCCCAGGCGGCGCGGGGAGTCACCCGTGCACTTCTCGTCGCCGCCCATGATCGCGAACTTGACGCCCGCGATGTTCAGCAGCTCCGCGAAGGCCTTCGTGGTCTTCTTCGCCCGGTCCTCCAGCGCGCCGGCGCAGCCGACCCAGTAGAGGTAGTCGAACTCGGAGAGGTCCTCCGCGTCCTTGCCGATGATCGGGACCTCGAAGTCCACCTCCTTGGTCCACTCGACGCGCTGCTTCTTCGCGAGGCCCCAGGGGTTGCCCTTCTTCTCCAGGTTCTTGAGCATCGTGCCCGCCTCGGACGGGAACGCGCTCTCGATCATCACCTGGTAGCGCCGCATGTCGACGATGTGGTCGATGTGCTCGATGTCCACCGGGCACTGCTCGACGCACGCACCGCAGCTCGTGCAGGACCACAGGACGTCGGGGTCGATGACCCCGTTCTCCTCGGCCGTGCCGATCAGCGGGCGTTCGGCCTCCGCGAGGGCCGATGCCGGGACGTCTCTCAGCTGCTCCGGCGTCGCCTTCTCGTTGCCCTCCATGTCCTTGCCTCCGCCGGCCAGCAGGTACGGGGCCTTGGCGTGCGCGTGGTCGCGCAGCGACATGATCAGGAGCTTGGGGGAGAGGGGCTTGCCCGTGTTCCAGGCCGGGCACTGCGACTGACAGCGACCGCACTCCGTGCACGTGGAGAAGTCGAGGATGCCCTTCCACGAGAACTGCTCGACCTGCGAGACGCCGAAGACGTCGTCCTCGCCCGGGTCTTCGAAGTCGATGACCTTGCCGCCGCTGGTCATGGGCTGCAGGGCGCCGAGGGCGGTGGAGCCGTCCGCGTTCCGCTTGAACCAGATGTTCGGGAAGCCGAGGAAGCGGTGCCAGGCCACACCCATGTTGGTGTTCAGCGACACCACGATCATCCAGATCAGCGAGGTGCCGATCTTGATCATGCCGGTGAAGTAGATGGCGTTCTGCAGCGCGCCGAGCGAGAGCCCCTTGAACGCCAGCACCAGCGGGTACGAGACGAAGTAGGCGGGCTCGTAGGAGTCGACGTGGTGGATCGCGCCCTCGAGGCCGCGCAGCGCCAGGATCGCGAGGCCGATCGTCAGGATGATGTACTCGACGAAGTACGCCTGCCAGGCCTTGGAGCCGGTGAAGCGCGACTTGCGGCCGGCCCGCGAGGGCAGCGACAGCAGGCGGATCACGATCAGGACGGCGATGCCGACGATCGTCATCAGGCCGATGAACTCGGTGTACATCTCGAACGGCAGGAAGCCGCCGATGATCGGCAGTGTCCAGTCGGCCTGGAAGAGCTGCCCGTACGCCTGCACCAGGGTCGGCGGCAGCGTCAGGAAGCCGATCGCGACGAACCAGTGAGCGAAGCCGACGAGGCCCCAGCGGTTCATCCGGCTGTGGCCGAGGAACTCCCGGACCAGGGTGAGCGTTCGGGATTTCGGGTCGTCCGTACGGCTGCCGGCCGGTACGGGCTGTCCGAGCTTCACGAAGCGGTAGATCTGCGCCACGGCTCGGGCGAGCAGCGCGACGCCGACCACGGTCAGGACCAGCGACACGATGATCGCGGCGAGTTGCATGGAAGGGCTCCTCGGGCGGCACTTACTAAGCGGTAACTTATCCAGTCAAGGCTTGAGGTTACCCAGTCCCGACGCCGCAATGTAGCCGAGCGCGCGGTGATCTGCGTCGCTCGCCCCGGCCGCCGCGGGGCCGGCCCTGCCTCGTCGCCGCCTCGTCGCCGCCTCGTCGCCGCCACGTCGGCGTCCCGTCAGCGTCCCGTCCCCGCCCGACCCCGTCTCAGAGCCGCCCGTACCGCCAGGCCGCCCGCGGGCTCTGCGCGAGGATCGCCAGGTCCATCCCCAGCCAGTGGTTCTCCACATAGTGCCGGTCCAGCAGGTCCATCTCCTCCCACGGCAGGTCCGAACGCGCGCCCACCTGCCACAGCCCGGTCATCCCGGGCCGTACGAGGAGCCGGTCGGGCCGGTGCGGTGCGCCGTTCACGGGGGGCGGTCCGGGCCGCGGTCCGACCAGCGACATCTCGCCCCGGACCACATTGAGCAGCTGCGGCAGCCCGTCCAGCGCGTACCGCTCCAGCGCGGCCCCGGTCCGGCCCTTGCCGACCCGGAACCGCCACGCCCGGTAGGGCCGCCCAGCCAGCCCCGCCGCCGGTTCGCGTACGAGGACCCGCGCGCCCTGGGTCGCGTACAGGATCCCGGCGGTCAGCAGCAGCGGTACGAGGAGCAGCCCGAGCAGGAGCGCCGCGCCGGCGAGGTCGAGCACCCGCTTGGCCGGGGGCCCGGCCGGTCGCAGCCCTGACGGGAAGGGGAGGCGTGACAGCAGAGGCATGCCAGCACCGTGCCGGACGCCTCCCTCGGTGTGCGGGCGCCGCGCTGCGGCCGTGCCCCGTTCGGCTGAGGCGGAGCCGGTGGGGTGTCGGTGCCGGGGCCGGGCGAAGCGGTGTGCCTGAGCGTAAACGCAGCCTAAAGGTTGAGCCCCCTCGGCTCACCTCTGTTGACACCGGCAAACCGATCCGGCAGTCTTGAGTCTGTTCCACTCAAGTCAGCTGGAGGAATCAAAATGGCACGTGCGGTCGGCATCGACCTGGGCACCACTAACTCCGTCGTCAGCGTTCTGGAAGGCGGCGAGCCCACCGTCATCACCAACGCCGAGGGCGCCAGGACCACGCCGTCCGTCGTCGCCTTCGCCAAGAACGGCGAGGTCCTCGTCGGCGAGGTGGCCAAGCGTCAGGCAGTCACGAACGTCGACCGGACCATCCGCTCCGTCAAGCGCCACATGGGCACTGACTGGAAGATCAATCTGGATGGCAAGGACTTCAACCCGCAGCAGATGAGCGCCTTCATCCTGCAGAAGCTGAAGCGCGACGCCGAGGCGTACCTGGGCGAGAAGGTCACGGACGCGGTCATCACCGTCCCGGCCTACTTCAACGACTCCGAGCGTCAGGCGACGAAGGAGGCCGGCGAGATCGCGGGCCTGAACGTCCTTCGCATCGTCAACGAGCCGACGGCCGCCGCCCTGGCCTACGGTCTCGACAAGGACGACCAGACCATTCTCGTCTTCGACCTCGGTGGCGGCACCTTCGACGTGTCGCTCCTCGAGATCGGCGACGGCGTCGTCGAGGTCAAGGCCACCAACGGCGACAACCACCTCGGTGGCGACGACTGGGACCAGCGTGTCGTCGACTACCTGGTGAAGCAGTTCCAGAACGGCCACGGTGTCGACCTGGCCAAGGACAAGATGGCGCTCCAGCGTCTGCGTGAGGCCGCCGAGAAGGCGAAGATCGAGCTGTCCTCCTCCACGGAGACCTCGATCAACCTGCCCTACATCACGGCTTCCGCCGAGGGCCCGCTGCACCTGGACGAGAAGCTCACCCGCGCCCAGTTCCAGCAGCTGACCGCGGACCTGCTCGACCGCTGCAAGACCCCGTTCCACAACGTCATCAAGGACGCGGGTATCAACCTGTCCGAGATCGACCACGTGGTCCTGGTCGGCGGCTCCACCCGCATGCCGGCCGTCGCCGAGCTCGTCAAGGAGCTCACAGGCGGTCAGGACGCCAACAAGGGCGTCAACCCGGACGAGGTCGTCGCCATCGGTGCGACCCTCCAGGCGGGCGTTCTCAAGGGTGAAGTCAAGGACGTCCTGCTCCTCGACGTGACCCCGCTGTCCCTGGGTATCGAAACCAAGGGCGGCATCATGACCAAGCTCATCGAGCGCAACACCACGATCCCGACCAAGCGGTCCGAGATCTTCACGACGGCCGAGGACAACCAGCCGTCCGTGCAGATCCAGGTCTACCAGGGCGAGCGGGAGATCGCGGCGTACAACAAGAAGCTCGGCATGTTCGAGCTGACCGGCCTGCCGCCGGCCCCGCGTGGCGTCCCGCAGATCGAGGTCTCCTTCGACATCGACGCGAACGGCATCATGCACGTGACCGCGAAGGACCTCGGCACGGGCAAGGAGCAGAAGATGACCGTCACCGGCGGCTCTTCGCTCGGCAAGGACGAGGTCGACCGCATGCGCCAGGAGGCGGAGCAGTACGCGGACGAGGACCTCCGTCGCAAGGAGGCGGCCGAGTCCCGCAACCAGGGCGAGCAGCTCGTCTACCAGACGGAGAAGTTCGTCAAGGACAACGAGGACAAGGTCCCGGCCGACGTCAAGGACGAGGTCGAGGCCTCCATCGCCGAGCTGAAGGAAAAGCTCAAGGGCGAGGACGCCGCCGAGATCCGCACCGCGACCGAGAAGCTCGGTGCCGTCAGCCAGAAGCTCGGCCAGGCGATCTACGCCGACGCCCAGGCCTCCGGTGGCGCGCCGACCGCTGACGCGGGCCAGGCCGGAGCCGCGGACGCCGACGACGTCGTCGACGCCGAGATCGTCGACGACGAGAAGCCGAAGGGCGGCGCTGTCTGATGTCGGAGGAGACCCCGGGTTTCGACGAGAAGCCCGAAGTCCCCGCCGACGCCGCGCCTGACGACGCCGCCGAGCCGAAGGCCGCAGCTTCCTCCGAGGAGGAGGCCGCGGCCCCGGCCGGGGACTCCGCAGCAGTACAGGACGTAGCTCTCCTGGCCCAGCTGGACCAGGCCCGCACCGCGCTCGGTGAGCGCACCGCGGACCTCCAGCGGGTCCAGGCGGAGTACCAGAACTACCGCCGCCGCGTGGAGCGGGACCGGATCGCCGTCAAGGAGATCGCGGTCGCGTCCCTCCTGACGGAACTCCTCCCGACTCTGGACGACATCGGCCGGGCGCGGGAACATGGCGAGCTGGTCGGCGGCTTCAAGTCGGTGGCCGAATCGCTGGAGACCGCCGCGGCCAAGATGGGCCTGCAGCAGTTCGGCAAGGAGGGCGAGCCCTTCGACCCGACGATCCACGAGGCCCTGATGCACTCGTACGCCGCGGACGTCACCGAGGACACCTGCGTGGCGATCCTGCAGCCGGGCTACCGGATCGGCGAGCGTACGATCCGCCCCGCGCGGGTCGCGGTGGCCGAGCCCCAGCCGGGTACGGCGCCGAAGTCCGAGGCGGCGGAGGCCGAGACGCCGTCCGACAAGGACGCGGATGCCCCCGACGAGGGCTGACGCAGAACACGCAGTAGCTGAACGCGCAGTACCAGAGGGACGAGAAGTACGAGAGGAGGGACACCGGGGATGAGCACGAAGGACTTCGTCGAGAAGGACTACTACAAGGTCCTCGGTGTCCCGAAGGACGCCACCGAGGCCGAGATCAAGAAGGCGTACCGGAAGCTCGCCCGCGAGTTCCACCCGGACGCCAACAAGGGCGACGCCTCGGCCGAGGAGCGCTTCAAGGAGATCTCCGAGGCGAACGACATCCTCGGTGACGCCAAAAAGCGCAAGGAGTACGACGAGGCCCGCGCCCTGTTCGGCAACGGGGGCTTCCGCCCCGGTCCGGGCGGGGGCGGCGGCTCGTTCAACTTCGACCTCGGCGACCTCTTCGGGGGCCAGCAGCAGGGCGGCGCGGCCGGCGGTTTCGGCGGCGGTGGCCTGGGAGACGTCTTCGGCGGCCTGTTCAACCGCGGCGGAGCCGGCCCCGGCCCGGGTACCCGTACCCAGCCGCGGCGCGGCCAGGACATCGAGTCGGAGGTCACCCTCTCCTTCACGGAGGCGGTGGACGGGGCCACGGTCCCGCTCCGGATGTCCTCGCAGTCCCCCTGCAAGGCCTGTTCGGGCACCGGCGACAAGAACGGCACGCCCCGCGTGTGCCCGACCTGCGTCGGCACCGGCCAGGTCTCCCGAGGCAGCGGCGGCGGCTTCTCGCTGACCGACCCCTGCGCGGACTGCAAGGGCCGCGGCCTGATCGCCGAGAACCCGTGCGACATCTGCAAGGGCAGCGGACGGGCCCGTAGTTCCCGGACCATGCAGGTCCGGATCCCGGCGGGGGTCTCCGACTCCCAGCGGATCCGGCTGCGCGGCAAGGGAGCCCCGGGCGAGCGCGGCGGCCCGGGCGGTGACCTGTACGTGGTCGTGCACGTGGACGCGCATCCGGTCTTCGGCCGCAAGGACGACAACCTCACGGTGACCGTCCCGGTGACCTTCGCGGAGGCGGCGCTGGGAGCCGACATCAAGGTCCCGACCTTGAACGGCCCCTCGGTGACGCTGAAGCTGCCCCCGGGTACCCCGGGCGGCCGCACGATGCGGGCCCGCGGCAAGGGGGCGGTCCGCAAGGACGGCACCCGCGGCGACCTGCTCGTGACGGTGGAGGTCGCGGTCCCGACGGAGCTGAACGACAAGGCCCGCGAGGCCATGGAGCTGTATCGCGAGGCTACGGAGTCCGAGGACCCACGCTCCGCACTGTTCGAGTCCGCGAAGGGAGCATGACATGGACGGCCGCCGTAGGAGCCAGTACCAGCTCACCGATGAGACCCCGGTCTACGTGATCTCGGTGGCCGCCCAGCTCTCGGGCCTGCATCCGCAGACCCTGCGCCAGTACGACCGCCTCGGCCTGGTCTCCCCGGGCCGTACGGCCGGGCGCGGCCGGCGCTACTCGGCCCGTGACATCGAACTGCTCCGCACGGTGCAGGCGCTGTCCCAGGAAGAGGGCATCAACCTGGCCGGCATCAAGCGGATCATCGAGCTGGAGAACCAGGTCGCCGCGCTCCAGCAGCGCGTGGCCGAGCTCTCCACGGCGGTCGACGGCGCCGCCGCCGTCCTCCAGCAGCGCGAGGCCCAGGTGCACGCCTCGTACCGGCGCGACCTGGTCCCCTACCAGCCGCCGCAGCCGGGCAGCGCCCTGGTCGTCTGGCGGCCGGCGCCCAAGCGCCCGATGGACTGAGCGCGCCCGTACGGACGTGCGACGAAGGCCCCGCCCGGGTTCACCGGGCGGGGCCTTCCGCGTCGCCCCCGGTGCCCTGCAGGGCCTGCGCGCGGCCTTCAGCGTCCGGGCGCCGCCCTCAGGGGCCGGGCGCCGGGTCTTCCAGGATTCCCGACCGGGCGATGAGGAAGCCCAGCTGCGCCCGGCTGCCGCTGCCCAGCGAGGCCGCCAGTTTGGCGATGTGGGCGCGGCAGGTCCGTACGTTCATCCCCAGCCTGCGCGCGATGGCCTCGTCCACGTGCCCCTCGATGAGGAGCTGGGCGATGGAGCGCTGCACGCCGGAGATGCCGCCGGGGGTGTGCTGGTACGTCACCTCCGCCGACAGCGGGATGGCGCGGTGCCACAACTGCTCGAAGACCTTGATGAGGTAGTCGACCAGCCCGGGGTGGCGCAGTTCCAGGGCTGTCTTGCGGTCGTCGCTGGTGGGGATGAAGGCCACCGTGCGGTCGAAGATCATGAGACGCTCTATGAGCTCTTCGAGTGTGCGGATCTCCACCTTCCCCGCGGAGATCCGGTCCACGTAGGCGAGCGTGCCCTGGCTGTGCCGCACGGTGTGCTGGTAGAGCGTGCGGATCCGCACCCCGCGGTTGACCAGGGGAGCGGCGCGCTCCAGCGCCTCCGTGAGGACGGACGTGGACCGGGCCCCACCCGGTTGTACGGTCAGCACCTCGGTCCGGCATTCGGCGGTGGCCTGGTCGAGCGCGGTGTGGATCTGGTCGAACCCCTCCAGCACGGTGATGGCGTGGGTGTTCGCGGGGCTCTGTGCGCTGACGGTCAGAAACGGCTCGAATGCGTCGGTGAGATCTATGGTGTCGCGGCGCCGGTCCTGAATCTCTCGCTCGAGCGGATGGAGCCGCTGGGCGAGTGCGACGGACGGGGGAACCGCGCGCAGCTGGTTCGCGTCATCGGGGTCGGGCCTCAGCAGAGCGAATTCGAGCAGGCAGGGGGCGTTCTCGACCTCGCTGCGGGTGACCCGGCCGGTGCTCAGCGCGGCCGTGTAGAGCCGTGTTCCCTCCTCGCACATGGACGTGACGGGGTGGGGATGTGTCGGCTTTGTGTTGTTTCTGGGCAAATCTCCACCCCCCAGGGTCCTGAACATGCAAGAACATGATGCATCGTCCCTGTGGCAGCGACGTGCCCGAATGAGCCATCGTCTGACACGCGGGGGAGAAGATTTCCATCAAGTGAGGACGAAGCCGACCATGTACAAGAGAATGCTTCGCTCGGTACTTGCCATTGGGTTCTCCGCCGCTGCGGTCATCGGGGCAGTCAGCGCCTTCGGCGGGGACGTGGGGGGTACCGACACGCCCGTGGCGATAGGCCAGCCTGATCTGGGCTGGGATTCGACGCCCAACGACTTGGGCTGGGACTCGGCCGCAGCGTCGACCGACGACCTCGGCTGGGACTGATGACCCCCGACGATCACGGCTTCCGCCGTGAAATGGCATCGGCATACCGCTCCGGCTGGCAGTTCATCGATCTCACCAGCGCCATTCCTTACGCGGGTGACTCGCTGAAGGTCACCCTCTTCGGCCAGCCGATCATCGTGGTGCGGGAGGAGGACGAGGACGTCCGCGCCTACCGCTGTCTGCGCCGCCCCCGAGGCGCACCGCAGCCGGTCCGCTGCGAGATCCGGTACGGCATGGTCTTCGTCAATCTGGACCAGCGTGATCACCAACTTTTCGAGCCCGAATCCGCTGCCACCCCCCGCAGTGCCTGAAGCGATTCCCCTGTTGTCGAAGATCGCTCAGGCGCTACCCCCCACACAGCGACGCCATCGTGGACCTGACCACGATGGCGTCGCTGTGATGTCCGTGTCCAGTGGTTGAACCGGACATGGTTGAACCGGACACGGCCGGATCGGGCGTGGTCGTGCCGGAGGGGGCGGCCCCGGGCGGGCGCGTGCCGGGCAAGGCCGAGGCGGACTCCGCCGGCTACGCGCGCCCCATGGCCCGGTCCAGGCTGATCTCCACGACCACCCGGTCAGGGTTCGGCGAGGGCGTCCGCCCGTACCGCTCGGCGTAGCGCCGCACCGCCTCCGCGACGGAGGCCTCGTCCGTACGGACCACCGCGCGACCCTCCAGGGTCGCCCAGCGACGCCCCTCCATCTGGCACACCGCCACCCGGACCCCGCCCCGCGGGTCGCCCTGCGGGCCGTCCTGCGCCACCAGCACGTTGCGGACCTTTTTGCTGTGCTTGTTGCTGATCACCCGTGCCAGCCCGGCCTCCGGGTCGTACGTCACACCCACCGGGACCACGTGCGGACTGCCGTCGGGGCGGTGCGTGGTCAGCGTGCAGACGTGCCGTTCCCGCCAGAAGGCGAGGTACTCGGCCGTCGGGTTGAGTACGTCATGGGCTGTGCTGGTAACCGACATGCGCGAAGGGTACGTCGCGCCACCTTGAGTGGAATAGACTCAACTTTGTGCAGGTTGTCCATGTAAAGCACAAGCACGCGAGAGCTGCGGTGCAAGCCGCAAGCTGCACGAGTCGTACGACCCGCACGGAAGGGAGAAGGCGCACGTGGATGCCGAGCTGACCAACAGGAGCCGGGACGCGCTCAACGCGGCCACCACCAGGGCCGTCAAGGACGGGCACGCGGACCTGACGCCCGCGCACCTGCTGCTGGCGCTGCTCACCGGTGAGGACAACGAGAACGTCACCGACCTGCTGGCCGCGACGGACGCCGACCAGGCCGCCGTCCGCGCCGGAGCGGACCGGCTGCTCGCCGCCCTGCCCAGCGTCACGGGCTCCACGGTCGCGCCCCCGCAGCCCACCCGCGAGCTGCTCGCCGTACTGGCGGAGGCCGACGCGCGGGCCGGGAAGCTCGGCGACGAGTACCTCTCCACCGAACACCTGCTCATCGCCGTCGCCGCCAAGGGCGGCGCCGCCGGTGAGCTCCTTTCCGCCCAGGGCGCGACCGCGAAGAAGCTGCTGGCCGCATTCGAGAACGCAAGAGGAGGGCGGCGGGTGACCAGCCCCGACCCCGAGGGCCAGTACAAGGCCCTGGAGAAGTTCGGCACCGATTTCACGGCGGCCGCCCGCGAGGGCAAGCTCGATCCGGTCATCGGCCGTGACCAGGAGATCCGGCGCGTCGTCCAGGTCCTCTCGCGCCGTACGAAGAACAACCCGGTGCTCATCGGCGAGCCCGGCGTCGGCAAGACCGCCGTCGTCGAGGGCCTGGCCCAGCGCATCGTCAAGGGCGACGTCCCCGAGTCCCTGAAGAACAAGCGGCTGGTCTCCCTGGACCTCGGCGCGATGGTCGCCGGCGCCAAGTACCGCGGCGAGTTCGAGGAGCGGCTCAAGACGGTCCTCGCGGAGATCAAGTCCAGCGACGGCCAGATCATCACCTTCATCGACGAGCTGCACACGGTCGTCGGCGCCGGCGCCGGCGGGGACTCCGCCATGGACGCGGGCAACATGCTCAAGCCCATGCTGGCCCGCGGCGAACTGCGGATGGTCGGCGCTACCACCCTCGACGAGTACCGCGAGCGGATCGAGAAGGACCCGGCCCTGGAGCGGCGCTTCCAGCAGGTGCTGGTGGCGGAGCCGAGCGTCGAGGACACCATCGCGATCCTGCGCGGGCTCAAGGGCCGCTACGAGGCCCACCACAAGGTCGTCATCAACGACAGCGCGCTCGTCGCCGCGGCCACCCTCTCCGACCGCTACATCACCTCCCGCTTCCTCCCCGACAAGGCCATCGACCTCGTCGACGAGTCCATGTCCCGGCTCCGCATGGAAATCGACTCCTCCCCGCTGGAGATCGACGAGCTCCAGCGCTCCGTGGACCGGCTGCGGATGGAGGAGCTGGCCCTGAACAACGAGTCCGACCCGGCCTCGCGCGAACGCCTCGACAAGATCCGCAAGGACCTGGCGGACAAGGAGGAGGACCTGCGGGGCCTCACCGCCCGCTGGGAGAAGGAGAAGGAGTCCCTCAACCGGGTCGGCGAGCTCAAGGAGCGCCTGGACGACCTGCGCGGCCAGGCCGAGCGCGCCCAGCGCGACGGGGACTTCGACACCGCCTCCCAGCTGCTCTACGGGGAGATTCCGGCCCTGGAGCGGGAGCTCGCGGAGGCCACGGAGGAGGAGGCCGTCAAGGCGGGCTCCGGCTCCAAGGACAGCATGGTCAAGGACGAGGTCGGCCCCGACGACATCGCGGACGTGGTCGGCGCCTGGACGGGCATCCCGGCGGGCCGGCTGCTCCAGGGCGAGACCGAGAAGCTGCTGCGCATGGAGGAGGAGCTGGGCCGCCGCCTGATCGGCCAGGGCGAGGCCGTGCGTGCCGTCTCCGACGCCGTACGCCGCACCCGCGCCGGCATCGCGGACCCCGACCGGCCGACCGGCTCGTTCCTCTTCCTCGGGCCGACGGGCGTGGGCAAGACGGAGCTGGCCAAGGCCCTCGCGGACTTCCTCTTCGACGACGAGCGGGCCATGATCCGCATCGACATGTCGGAGTACGGCGAGAAGCACACCGTGGCCCGCCTCGTCGGCGCGCCGCCCGGCTACGTGGGCTACGAGGAGGGCGGCCAGCTGACGGAGGCAGTCCGCCGCCGCCCGTACTCCGTGATCCTCCTGGACGAGGTGGAGAAGGCCCACCCCGAGGTCTTCGACGTCCTGCTCCAGGTCCTCGACGACGGGCGCCTCACGGACGGCCAGGGCCGCACGGTGGACTTCCGCAACACCATCCTGATCCTTACCTCGAACCTGGGCAGTCAGTTCCTCATGGATCCGTCCACAGGTGTGGACGAGAAGAAGGCCAGGGTCCTGGACGTGGTGCGGGCCTCCTTCAAGCCGGAGTTCCTGAACCGCCTCGACGACCTGGTGGTCTTCTCCGCCCTGAGCGGGTCCGAGCTGGCCCACATCGCCGAGCTCCAGGTCGGCCGCCTCGCCAAACGGATGGCCGAACGCCGCCTCACCCTGGACGTCACCCCGGAGGCCCTGGCCTGGCTGGCGGACAAGGGCAACGACCCCGCGTACGGCGCCCGCCCCCTGCGCCGTCTGATCCAGACGGCCATCGGAGACCGCCTGGCCCGCGAGATCCTCTCGGGCGAGGTCAAGGACGGCGACACCGTCCGCGTCTCCGTCGCGGGCGACGACCTGCTGGTGGGCAAGGCGCTGTAGTCCGGAGCGGTCCCGGCCCGGAAACCCGGCGGGATCCCGCCCAGGCATCCGGCGCAATCCCGCCTCAGCCGGGCCCCCGGTCCATCCGGGGCCCGGCTTACCCGGTCCCTACTCCTGTCCGCCCTGCGCGGATCGGTACCGCCCGGGGTGGACACGGGGTGGGCGCGATGGGAGAGGATGGCGGCATCCGCACGAAGGGAAGTCACACGGTGAGCATCGACCCGGCCTCGATTCCGAACTTCGGAGGGCAGCAGCCCGATCCGCAGGCCACAGGACCGGCGGGCCCCGTCGTCCCCGACCAGGATCTGGTCAAGCAGCTCCTGGAGCAGATGGAGCTCAAGTACGTCGTCGACGACGAGGGTGACCTCGCGGCGCCGTGGGAGGACTTCCGCACGTACTTCATGTTCCGCGGCGAGGACGAGCAGCAGGTCTTCTCCGTACGGACCTTCTACGACCGTCCGCACAAGATCGAAGAGAAGGCTCAGCTCCTCGAGTCCATCGACGACTGGAACCGCCGCACGCTGTGGCCCAAGGTCTACAGCCACACGCACGACGACGGCTCCGTCCGCCTGATCGGCGAGGCGCAGATGCTGATCGGCACCGGCGTGAACCTGGAGCACTTCGTGTCCTCCACGGTCAGCTGGGTCCGCGCGTCGATCGAGTTCGACAAGTGGCTCGTCGAGCAGTTCGGCCTGGAGAAGGACGTCGACTCCACCGACGGCGACAAGGACGGCGAGGGCGGCGACAGCGAGACCAACTAGGTCTTCGCGGTCCGCGTCCCACCCCTCACGGCGCCACCCCGGACGCGAGCAGCAGGTACGGCCCGTATCCGTACGAGAGCCCGGCCAGCACCCCGGTCACCACGACCGCGGTGCTCGGCCGGGCTTTCGCCATGAGGGCCGCCGCCGGCAGCAGCAGCGGGAACGCGGGCAGCAGGAAGCGCGGCTTCGATTCGAAGAAGCCCGCGCCGCCGTAGGTCATCAGCAGCAGCACGCCCGTGTACACGAACAGCGGCAGCGGGATCCGGCGGTCGGCCGCCAGCAGCCCGGCGAGCACCAGCGCGGCCGCCAGCAGGACCACCGTCACGACCGTGGCGAGCTCCACCTGCCCGGGGGAGCCCAGCGCGTGCCGCGCGGAGCGCAGCGCCCCGGCGCCGAAGTCGAAGCGCGAGCCCCAGCCGCTCTGGACGGCGAAGTAGCCGCCGAGCGGATCCCCCCGGTGCACGCCGACGAGCAGGACGTACGAGGCCCAGCCCGCGGGAGCGGCCAGCCCGGCGGCCCACACCGCCGCGGGCGCGCGGCCCCGCCGCCGCCAGACCTCGTAGGCGGCGGCCGCCGTCACGGCTGCGGCGACGGCGATCCCGGTGGGCCGGGTCAGCCCCGCGAGCACGGCCAGCCCCGCCGCCCACCCCCAGCGGCCGCGCAGCAGGGCGTACAGGGCCCAGGCGGCGAAGGCGGCCAGCAGGGCCTCGGTGTAGGCGAGGGTCAGCATGAGGGCGTGCGGCAGCGCCGCCCACAGTGCGACGAGCAGTACTCCGGCGCGGGCCCCGAGCAGGTGCTCCCCGACCCGGTACACCCCCACGGCGGCCGCGCCCGAGGCGATCCAGGCCACGGCGAGCGCGGCGACGGTCAGGGAGCCGGGCAGCACGAGGGAGGCGCAGCGGATCAGGACGGGGTAGAGCGGGAAGAACGCGGAGTCGCTCTGTACGGATCCGATCCCGGGATGGATCTGGGTCCGGCCGTAGCCGTGCTCGGCGATCCGCAGGTACCAGACGGAGTCCCAGGACTCACCGAGCACCCGTACGGGGCTGCGCCCGCTCCACCAGGCCGCCACGGCGACCGCCAGCACCCCGGCGGCGCGCACGGCCGCGTAGACCCCGAGCGCGAGCACGGAGCCCGGGATCCTGCCGTACCGGCCGGCGCGCCGCCCGGTCCGTATGCCGTTCGACAGCGTTTCCGTCGCCATGCGGTACCGACTCTCTGGAGGGCTCCCGGTCGGAGGCGCCGTGATGGAGGAAGAGGAACACTACGAGGGCGGGGCCCGACGATTCGATTCCGCCGCCGCTAGGTGCCGTGCCGGGCGCCGCGACGCGGTGAACCTTTCCGGTCACAGCACTAAGCCGCCTCAGAGCCGCCGCAGCCGCTCCACCGCCTCTTCCAGGACGTCCGTGCGCTTGCAGAAGGCCCAGCGCACCTGGGTGGCTCCGGCGGCCTTGTCGTCGTAGAACACCTGGTTGGGGATGGCCACCACTCCGCAGCGCTTCGGCAGGGCCCGGCAGAAGGCGAGCCCGTCCCGCTCGCCGAGCGGGGTGATGTCGGTGGTGACGAAGTAGGTGCCCTGGGGGCGGAAGACCTCGAAGCCGGCCGCCGCGAGGCCGTCGGCGAGGAGGTCGCGCTTGGCGGCCAGGTCCGCGCGGAAGGTGTCGTAGTACGTGTCGGGGAGGGCCAGGGCCTCGGCGATCGCGTACTGGAACGGGCCCGAGGCCACGTACGTCAGGAACTGCTTCGCCGAGCGGACCGCGGTGACCAGCTCCGGCGCCCCCGTCACCCAGCCGACCTTCCAGCCCGTGAAGGAGAAGGTCTTGCCTGCGGAGGAGATGGTGACCGTGCGCTCGCGCATGCCCGGCAGGCCCGCCAGCGGGGTGTGGGCGCCCTCGAAGACCAGGTGCTCGTACACCTCGTCCGTGATGACCAGCAGGTCGCGGGAGACGGCCAGCTCCGCGACCGCGGCCAGCTCGGCGGGGGTCAGGACCGTACCCGTCGGGTTGTGCGGGGTGTTCAGCAGCAGGAGCCGGGTGCGCGGGGTCACCGCGGCCCGCAGCGCGTCCACGTCGAGGCGGAAATCGGGGGCGCGCAGGGTCAGCGGCACCCGGACGGCCCCGGCCATCGCGATGCAGGCGGCGTAGGAGTCGTAGAAGGGCTCCAGGGCGATGACCTCGTCGCCCGGTTCGAGGAGGGCGAGGAGGGAGGCCGCGATGGCCTCGGTGGCCCCGGCGGTGACGAGGACCTCGGTGTCCGGGTCGTGGTCCAGGCCGTAGAAGCGCTGCTGGTGGGCGGCGATCGCCGTACGGAGCTCCGGAACACCGGGGCCCGGCGGGTACTGGTTGCCCCGGCCGTCGCGGATCGCGCGCACCGCCGCCTCGGCGATCTCGGCGGGGCCGTCGGTGTCGGGGAAGCCCTGGCCGAGGTTGATGGAGCCGGTGGCGGTGGCCAGTGCGGACATTTCCGCGAAGATCGTGGTGCCGAAGGCCGCCAGCCGGCGGTTGAGGATCGGGCGGGCGAGGCGGGGGGTGCGTTCGGGAGCGCTCATGGGCGCCATCCTGCGGGGAAGCTCTGGACTTGCTCAAGTGTGCTTTGGGCCGCGTGCACCTAGGGAATTCCCCCTGCACGCGGACGAATGGGAGCCCGCACCCCGGGTATCCGGGTTTCGACAGAAGGGGGGGACGATCATGGTGGTCGTCCTGGTCGTGGTTGGTATGGCCGTGCTCGCCGGCATCGTGCTGGTGGTGGTGGCGTCGGCTCGAGCGGCGCGCAGCGGGTACGCATCGGGTGGGTCGGGGGATTCGGGTGGGTCCGGTGACAGCAGCAGCAGCTGGTGGGCGGGCAGTGGCAGCTCGCACGGGTCCTCTTGCGGATCCTCTTCCTCTTCGTGCGGTTCGTCATCGTCCTCCTGTGGTTCCTCCTCCTCGTCCTCCTCCTGCGGCGGCGGCGGATGCGGTTCCAGCTGACAGGGGGCAGCATGGACCCGTGGGTTCCCCGCCGACATGCGCGGGGTGCCCGCCGGGTACAACTTCCGTCGGGCGTCTTCTTGTTCGGACGCTCATACCGCGCATTACGACGTACGGGCGGCATGCTGTTGAACACGTGAACTGCGTAGCCCCCGAGGGGATGTAAACCCCTGCAACTTGGGTAAAAACGCTGTGAGTGCCGTGCCTTTCATGATTCCCTCGGTTGAGTAGACCAGTCCTCGGACCTCCCTGGACTTCCTGTGGACCCGTGCCGGTGTCCCCCCACCCGTTGACTACCGCTGGCGGGCTCCGGCCCATCTCCCTCGCGCGTTTGCGGAGCCGACTCATGCTCACGACCCTCCAGACCACCTATACCGACACGCGTGCCTCCGACCTCGCCTGGGCCCTGGGGCGGGATCGGCTGCCCGCCCTGGCCGTACTGAATCTCGAACTGGGTGACGCCAAAGTGGAGTTGCGTCTGCTCGGGGCCTCTCACCAGGTACTCCTGGAAGAGGGCGACGTGCTCTGCTCCGAGACCGTCGCCTGTATGCCCGGCAGCAGCACCCCGCTTCCGCTCGGCGTGGCCGAGCGCGTCGGCGACTGGGAGTACGAGTTCGCCGCGCGGGTCGAGAACCTCTCGCGCGGCTCCTTCGCCGGCCGTGCGCAGGAACTGCTCGCTCTGGTCGCGGATCACCCGAACGGGCTCGCCGGCACCTTCCCCGGCAGCCCGCACGCCTTCACCGCCATGCTCGCGCAGCGCTACGAGGGCCAGGTGCGGTGGCGCACCTGGCACGCGTACCCGCAGGAAGGGCAGTTGGTGGCCACCCGCACCCGGGTCGGCGTACGGACGGCCGGGAGCGGTGCGGGGCTGGTGACGGGCGCCGCGGCGGCCGTGGAGTCGCCAGTGTTGATCTAGGGGGCGGGGGCGGGGGCGGGAGCGGGAGCGCAGGGGGGGGGGGTCGCCGGGCCGCGGGTCCGCCGGTAGTGATCCGGCGGTCGCGGGGTCGCGGGTGGTGATCCGGGAGCTCCGGGGTCGCAGGGTCGCGGAGTTGCCGGGCGGTTACGCCAACTGCCGGAACCAGCACTCCACTTACACCCATGTGGGTGACCGGGTGCGAGCAGGCGGTGACGTACGGTTCGCTTCATGATCGACCGTTCCGCCCCGCGCGGGGTGCTCCCGGCTCCGGAGCCGCGCGGTGTGGCCCGCGCCCCGGCCGCCCTGCCCGTACGGCCCAGAACCGGCCGACTCCTCGTCCTGGCCACCGTGTTCGTCTGCGCCGCCTGCGGGCTCGTATACGAACTGGAGCTGCTCGCCCTCGGCTCGTACCTCATCGGCGACTCCGTCACCCAGGCGTCGGTCGTGCTGTCCGTCATGGTCTTCGCCATGGGCGTCGGATCCCTGCTCGCCAAGGCCCTGCGCACCCGGCCCGCCTTCGGCTTCGCCCTCGTGGAAGCGGCCCTGGCCCTCCTCGGCGGGCTCTCCGCCATGGCTCTCTACGCCAGCTTCGCCTGGCTGGGGGAGTCCCGGCCCGCGCTCGTCGCCTTCTCCTTCGCGATCGGCGTCCTCATCGGCGCAGAGATCCCGCTCCTGATGGTCCTGATCCAGCGCATCCGCAGACAGGACGCGGGCGGCGCCGTCGCCGACCTGTTCGCCGCCGACTACGTCGGCGCGCTCGTCGGCGGCCTCGCCTTCCCCTTCCTGCTGCTGCCCGTCCTCGGCCAGCTCACCGGCGCCATGTTCACCGGCGCCGTCAACGTCACCGCCGGCGGCGGCCTCGTCCTGTGGCTGTTCCGCCGGGACCTGAGCCGCCGCGCCCGCTGGCTGCTCATCGCCGTCAACGTCACCGTCCTCGCCCTCCTGGCCGGCGCCACCGTCCTCGCCGACGACTTCGAACGGGTGGCCCGTCGCGCCGTCTACGGCGGCGAGGTCCGCGTCGCCGTGCAGACCGGCGTCCAGGAACTCGTCCTCACCGGCCCCCCGAACGGCTCCCCGCGCTCCCTCGACCTCTTCCTCGACGGCCGCCTGCGGGTCAGCGGCTACGACGAGTACCGCTACCACGAAGCGCTCGTGCACCCCGCGATGACCGGCCCGCACACCCGCGTCCTGGTGCTCGGCGGCGGCGACGGCCTCGCCGCCCGCGAGGTGCTGCGCTACCGCGACGTCGCCTCCGTCACCGTCGTCGAGCTCGACCCCGGAGTCGTGCGGCTCGCCCGAACCGACCCGATGCTCTCCGCGCTGAACGAGCGGGCATACGAGGACCCGCGCCTCGGCGCCGTCACCGAGGACGCCTTCCGCTGGCTGCGCGGAACCGGCGCCCGGGCCCGCTTCGACGTCATCGTCTCCGACCTGCCCGACCCCGGGATCACCCCCAGCACGAAGCTGTACTCGCAGGAGTTCTACGGGCTGGCGGCGCGGGCCCTGCGCCCCGGCGGGCGGCTCGCCGTCCACGCGGGACCGCCGGGCACCAGGCCCCGTACCTACTGGACCGTCGAGGCCACCCTGCGCGCCGCCGGCCTGCGCACCACCCCCTACAGCGCGGGCGGCCGCCTCTCGGGCTTCACAGCCGGCCCCGACCGGGTCCTCGGCGCCGGCTCCGCCGCCGCGACGCTCCCCCAGGACTGGGGCTTCGTCCTGGCCGCCCGCGAGGGCGCGCCCGGGCTGCGCGTGGACCGGGACACGCCCGTCCTGCGGTCCCTGTCCACCCAGTCACTGGCCGACGCCGCCCGGGACACGGAACGCACCCGGGTGTCCGGCCTCCCGCCGTCCACGCTGCCGCACCCCAGGTACTCGTAGCCGGGCTGCCGCGTCGGTAGGCTCGACCGCATGGAGCATCAGGTGTTCGTTCCGGTCCCCGCCGCCGACGTCCGCGCCCTGCTGCGCGACCCCGCCCGGGTGGCGCGCTGCGTGCCGGGGCTCCAGCAGGACGCCGACACCGATGCCGGGCCGCTGACCGGCCGGCTGAAAGTGCGGGTCGGCGGGCACACCGTCACCTACCGGGGCGCCCTCAGCGTCACCGAGCGGGACCCGGACCACTTCGCCCTCGCCGGCGAGGGCACCGAGGTGAGGGGGAACGGGACCGTGAAGCTCTCCCTGGAGCTGCGCCTCGCAGAGACGGGCGGCGGCACCCGGCTGGAGTTCGCCGCGGAGTCCGCCGCCGACGGCCGCGCCGCCGCCTTCGCCCCCGAGGCGGCCGCCACGGCCGCGCACCGCCTCCTGGACCGGGCCGCCGGGTACCTGGCGGCGCTCGCGGTCGACGAGCCGGCGGAAGCGACCGTGGCACCCGCCACCCCCCTGGACACCGCGGCGGAGGCCGACACCGGCCTGGAGGCGGACGTGGACGCGGACACCGGCTTGGAGGCGGACGTGGACGCGGCCGGACCGGACGCGGCTGCCGGCCTGGACCCGGTCACCGACGCGGACACCGGCCCGGACAGCACCGAGGTCACCGCGTCCGTGTTCGACACCGATGTGCCGCCCCCGTCGCTGGATCCCTTCCTCGAGGGCACCTTCGAGGGAATGGCCGACCTCGGGGACCTCGGCGGCCCCCCGCGCCCGCCCGCCGAGGCCGCGCACGCCCGCCGCACGATGATCGGCAGGAGCGCCGAAGAGGTCGACCACGCACCCCCGCGCGGCCGCTACGCCCCGGTCCCCGCCCCCACCTCCGCCGCCGCGGGCGCCGGCCTCCGCTGGATCGCCCCGGCCGCCGCCGTGGCCGTGGCCTCGGCCGTCCTCCTGGGCCGAGCCCTGCGCCGCCGCCGCTGGCTCCGCCGCTGAGCCGCTGTCGAGCCGCCGTTCGGCGACGCCGGGGAACTCGCCCGCTTCCCCGTGCGGCGGTCAGCACCCCGCGGGGCTGACTAAGGTCATGGCATGAGTACGCAACTGCGCGCCGGCGGCGCCGAGGTGACCATCGACCAGGAGAACGGCTGCCGGATCAGCAGTCTGCGCATCGACGGGACGGAACTGCTGCGGCAGGGGGACCACTACGGGTCCTTCCCCATGGTCCCCTGGTGCGGCCGGACCAGGAACGGGCAGTTCCAGGACGGGGCGACCCTGCACCAGCTCCCGCTCAACCACCCGCCGCACGCCATCCACGGTTTCGGCCGCGAAGCCGCCTGGCGCACCGCGCGGACCAGCGCCGCCGAGGCCGTCTTCACGTACCCGCTCGCGGACCCGTGGCCCTACGAGGGCCTCGTCACCCAGATCTTCGAGCTCGGCGAGAACGCCCTGACCCTGACGATGGGCATCGAGACCTACGGGGACTCCTTCCCGGCGCAGGCCGGCTGGCACCCCTGGTTCCAGCGGAACCTCGGCACCGGCGGGGGTGACGTCCGCATCGACTTCGAGGCCGCCTGGCAGGAGGAGCGCGGCGCCGACCACCTGCCCACCGGCAACCGCATCGACCCGAAGCCCGGCCCCTGGGACGACTGCTTCGGTATGCCGTACGGGGTCGACGTCACCCTCACCTGGCCCGACGCCCTCGAGCTGAAGGTCACCAGCCGCTCCGAATGGGTGGTCGTCTACGACGAGCAGCCCGAGGCCGTCTGCGTGGAACCGCAGTCGGGACCGCCGAACGGCCTGAACAGCCTCCCGCAGCTGGTCACCCCGGTGGACCCGCTGGAGATCTCCACGACGTGGACGTGGCGGCGGCTCGGGTAGTGCCCAATTAAGCTCGGGGCCATGAGTGACGTACGCGATGCGCTTCTGCAGCAGATCAAGGACAAGGCCGTCGTGCACGGCAAGGTGATCCTCTCCTCCGGCCGCGAGGCCGACTACTACATCGACCTCCGCCGGATCACCCTGGACGGCGAAGCCGCCCCGCTGGTCGGCCAGGTCATGCTCGACCTCACGGCGGACCTGGAGTTCGACTGCGTCGGCGGCCTGACCCTGGGCGCCGACCCGGTCGCCGCCTCGATGCTGCACGCCTCCGCCGCGCGCGGGGCGCGCCTGGACGCCTTCGTCGTCCGCAAGGCGCAGAAGGCGCACGGCATGCAGCGCCGTATCGAGGGCACCGACGTGAAGGGCAAGCGCTGCCTGGTCGTCGAGGACACCTCGACCACCGGCGGTTCCCCGCTGACCGCCGTCGAGGCGGTCCGCGAGGCAGGCGGCGAGGTCGTCGCCGTCGCGACGATCGTCGACCGCGGCGCGGCCGACGCCATCGCGGCCGCGGGCCTGCCCTACCTCACGGGCTACCAGCTCGACGACCTCGGTTTGTCCTAACCCTCGGACACCGGGTCGTACTTCCGTACAACTGGTGACTTAGGTCCCCGGCAGTTCCTAACCAGGCTCTGACCTGGGGTTTTTCGGCCGGGTGGAGTGTTTCACGTGAAACACTCCACCCGGTTCGGCCCGCGCCCCGCCGTCATCGAGGTGGAGTGCGCCCGGGAGTCTGGAAAGATGGGCCCGACGGCAACGTCGCCCCCAGGTCAGGGCCCGCAATAAGCACACTCCCCGCACATCCAAGGAGCGGACAGATGCCCATCGCAACCCCCGAGGTCTACAACGAGATGCTCGACCGGGCGAAGGCAGGCAAGTTTGCCTACCCGGCGATCAACGTGACCTCGACCCAGACCCTGCACGCTGCACTGCGCGGCTTCGCGGAGGCCGAGAGCGACGGCATCATCCAGATCTCCACCGGTGGTGCGGAGTTCCTGGGTGGCCAGTACAACAAGGACATGGTCACCGGCGCCGCCGCCCTGGCCGAGTTCGCGCACATCGTGGCCGCCAAGTACGACATCACCGTCGCGCTGCACACGGACCACTGCCCCAAGGACAAGCTGGACACCTACGTCCGCCCGCTGATCGACATCTCCGCCGAGCGCGTGGCCCGTGGCCTGAACCCGCTCTTCCAGTCGCACATGTGGGACGGCTCCGCCGAGACCCTGGCCGACAACCTGGCCATCGGCCAGGAGCTGCTGGCCAAGGCCGCCGCCGCGAAGATCATCCTCGAGGTCGAGATCACCCCGACCGGTGGCGAGGAGGACGGCGTCAGCCACGAGATCAACGACGAGCTGTACACCACCGTCGACGACGCGCTGCGCACCGCCGAGGCTCTGGGTCTGGGCGAGAAGGGCCGCTACCTGCTGGCCGCCTCCTTCGGCAACGTGCACGGCGTCTACAAGCCGGGCAACGTCGTCCTGCGCCCCGAGCTCCTCAAGGACCTCCAGGCCGGTGTCGGCGAGAAGTACGGCAAGTCCTCCCCGTTCGACTTCGTCTTCCACGGCGGCTCGGGCTCCACGGCCGAGGAGATCGCCACCGCGCTGGAGAACGGCGTCGTGAAGATGAACCTCGACACCGACACCCAGTACGCCTTCACCCGCCCGGTCGTGGAGCACATGTTCCGCAACTACGACGCGGTCCTGAAGGTCGACGGCGAGGTCGGCACCAAGTCGAAGTACGACCCCCGCACGTGGGGCAAGGCCGCCGAGGCCGGCATGGCCGCCCGCGTCACCGAGGCCTGCGGGAACCTGCGTTCCACCGGCACGAAGCTCAAGTAGTCGCATAGCCGCGGCTTTGCCGGAAGGGCCCGGCTCCACCGTCCACGGACGGCGGGGCCGGGCCTTCGCGGTTGCCGGCATCCCCCAGACTGGGGGCATGTCTCTTCACCAGAACCTGCTCGGGGGCCCCGCCCCCACCCACCTGCCCGACGAGCCGGGCCGCGAGGCCATCGCCGCCGGCACCCCCGCCGTCGAGGTGGCCGCCGCGCACCCGACGTCCTCCCTCGCCTGGGCGGTCCTCGCCGACGATGCCTTCGCGGCCGGCCGCACGGTCGAGTCGTACGCGTACGCCCGTACGGGCTACCACCGCGGCCTGGACGCGCTGCGCCGCGCCGGCTGGAAGGGCCATGGCCCGGTGCCGTGGGAGCACGAGGCGAACCGCGGCTTCCTGCGCGCCCTGAACGCCCTGGCCCGTGCGGCCGGCGCGATCGACGAGAAGGAGGAGTACGAGCGCTGCTCGACCTTCCTGCGCGACTCCTCCGAGACGGCCGCGGACGTCCTCGGCGCCTGACGCCCCGGCGTCCGGCACCGGGCGGGCTCCACGGGGGCCCGCCCGGTCCGGTCGCGCTCGACCCGACCGGCTCGACCGACCGCTCGACCGGCTCGACCGACCGGCTCAGCCCGGTCGCGGGACGTGACGTGCGCCACTGACTATTGAAGCCCTGCGGCACGACGGTCTTATGATGCGGACAGGGGACCGGAGCTCCACTCACCTCACCGGAAGGAGCGGACCGCTACCCGGAAGCACGTATCGAGGAGACAGCGATGTCGCACGCCCTTGATGCCTCCGGAGACGGCGGTTCGGCCACCCCGAACCTCGACTTCGCCGGCACGACCCCCTACGAGGACTACGTCCAGGCGGACGTCCTCACCCACCTCCAGCACCTGCGGTCGGACGACCCGGGCGAGATGGTCTTCCTGGTCACCACCCAGGTCATGGAGCTGTGGTTCACGGTCATCGTCCACGAGTGGGAGACCGCCGCGAAGGCACTCCGCGAGGACCAGCTCCCCGTCGCGATGGATGCGCTGAAACGATCCCTCCGCGAGCTGGAGGCCCTCAACGCCTCCTGGCGCCCCCTCGCCCAGCTGACCCCGGGCCAGTTCAACGCCTACCGCGCGGCCCTCGGCGAAGGCTCCGGCTTCCAGTCGGCGATGTACCGCCGGATGGAGTTCCTGCTCGGCGACAAGGCCGCCTCCATGCTGGTCCCGCACCGCGGCGCCCCGCGCGTCCACGCGGAGCTGGAGAAGGCCCTCCAGGAGCCCAGCCTCTACGACGAGGTCCTGCGCCTCCTCGCCCGCCGCGGGCTCCCGGTCCCGCAGTCCGTCCTGGACCGCGACCTCTCCCAGCGCTACGAGCCCTCGCCCGAGGTCGAGACCGTGTGGACGGCCCTGTACGCGGCCCCGGACGCCCACCCGGACCTCCACCGCCTCGGCGAGGTCCTGACGGACGTCGCCGAGCTGGTCTGGCGCTGGCGCAACGACCACCTGGTCGCCACCCGGCGCGCGATGGGCGCGAAGACGGGCACGGGCGGCTCGGCCGGCGTGGCCTGGCTGGAGAAGCGGGCGACGAAGAACGTCTTCCCGGAACTGTGGACGGCGCGCAGCCATGTCTGAGCCGACCGCGGCCCCGGACCTGTCGGCCCGCGCCGAAGCCCTGGACGCGGCCGATCCCCTGGGCAAGCTCCGGGACCGCTTCACCCTCCCCGAGGGCGTCGTCTACCTCGACGGCAACAGCCTCGGCGCGCTCCCCGCAGGAGTGGCCGCCCGCCTCGCCGAGGTCGTCACGGAGCAGTGGGGCACCAAGCTCATCCGCTCCTGGACCGAGGGCGAAGCCAACTGGTGGAACGCCCCCGAGCGCATCGGCGACCGGATAGCCCCCCTGGTCGGCGCCGCCGCCGGCCAGGTGGTCGTCGGTGACTCCACCAGCGTCAACCTCTTCAAGGCCCTGGTCGGCGCCGCCCGGCTGGCCGCTCCCGGCCGGACCGAGCTGCTCGTGGACGCCGCCACCTTCCCCACCGACGGCTACATCGCCGAATCGGCGGCCCGGATGACGGGCCTGCGCGTCGTCCCGGTCGACCCGGCCGCCGCCGCGGGGGCGATGGGCCCCGACACCGCCGTGGTCCTCCTCAACCACGCCGACTACCGCACCGGCCGCCTGCACGACCTCCCCGCACTCACCGCGGCGGCGCACGCCGCCGGGGCGCTCGTCGTCTGGGACCTGTGCCACACCGCCGGGGCCCTGCCCGTGGGCCTCGACGCGCACGCGGTGGACCTCGCGGTCGGCTGTACGTACAAGTACCTCAACGGCGGCCCCGGGGCCCCCGCGTACCTGTACGTCGCCGCCCGCCACCAGCCCGCCTTCGACACCCCGCTGCCGGGCTGGAACGGCCACGCGGACCCCTTCGCGATGACCCCCTCCTACGAAGGCGCGCAGGGCGTGGCGCGGGCCCGCGTCGGCACTCCGGACATCCTGTCCATGCTCGCCCTGGAGGCCGCCCTGGACGCCTGGGACGGGGTCGCGGTCGAAGACGTCCGCGCGAAGTCCCTCGCACTGACCGACTTCTTCCTCGACTGCGTGGCGGCGTACGTCCCGGCGGGCAAGGTCGAGCTGGTCACCCCCGAGGAGCACGGGCAACGTGCCAGCCAGGTGTCCCTCCGGACGGAGAACGCGGACGGGATCATGCGCGAGCTCATCTCCCGGGGCGTGATCGGGGACTTCCGCGCCCCCGATGTGCTGCGCTTCGGATTCACCCCGCTGTACGTCGGCTTCGCGGACGCGGAGCGTGCGGCGCGCGTACTGGGTCACATTTTCGGGTGAACCAGTAGCGAAACGTCACATCACCACGCGGGCGGGGCTGCGGCCCCGCCCGCGCCGGTATCTCCCCGGCCCACCACGGAGGGGGCCGTTCCGGCCTGATACGGTCCCGCTCTGCCGGAACACCGGAACATCAGTCCCCCCTGTCCCATGCGTTACCGGAGGTTGAGCCGATGACGGACCCCGCAGTCGAACGGGACGCCGCCGAGGCAGCCTCGGCCTTCTCGCATCCGCCCGTCGCTTCCGACGCGACGGCTTCCTACGGTGAACACCCCGACCAGATCGTCGACTTCTACGCCCCGCGCCGCGCGGGCCCGGCCGGACCGCGCAACTCCGCCCCGCTGGTCGTGCTGCTCCACGGCGGAGCCTGGCGCGCCCCCTACGACCGGCAGCACATCACCCCCTTCGCGGACTTCCTGGCCCGACAGGGATTCGCCGTCGCCAACGTCGAGTACCGACGCGGGAGTTCCCTGCCCCACCAGGACGCCCAGGGCCCGGTGGCCGGCCGCTGGCCCGAGACCTTCGACGACGTCGCCGCCGCCCTCGACGCCCTGCCGGACCTGGCCGCCGACTGCCTGCCCGAGGCCGCACCGCGCCGCATGGTCCTGACCGGCCACTCGGCAGGAGGCCACCTCGCACTGTGGGCCGCGGCCCGGCACGTGCTCCCGTACGACGCCCCGCCCGGCTGGCGACTGCCCGCGCCGCCGCCGCTGCGCGGCGTGGTGGCGCTGGCCCCGATCGCCGACTTCACCGTCGCCGAGGAGCTCGGGGTGTGCGGAGGAGCCTCGGCGCAGCTGCTCGGCGGGACGAGCGGCTTCGCCGCGCGGCGCCCGTACGCCGACCCGGCGGCGCTGCTCCCGACGGGCATCGCGACGGCGCTGGTCCAGGGACGCAGCGACATCGTGGTCCCGGAGGCGGTGTCCGAGGCGTACGTCGCGGCGGCCGCACTGGCGGGGGAGACGGTGGGGCTGACCCTGCTGGACGGGGTCGGCCACTTCCCGCTCATCGACCCGGCGGCGGACGCGTGCGCGGTGGTGTCGGAGGAGATCTCCCAACTGGCTTGGTAGGGGTGTTGGGGGCCGATGACGGCCGGTGCGGCCGTAAGCCCCACTGCTGGTCGGCCAGGGACGAGACCGGGGCCGGCTTGCCGATGAAGGCGAGGGCGATGAAGAAGTTGATCTGGCCGTAGGGAGTTCCCTACGATCTGCCCGGCCCGGAGATGGACGAGGCTCATGGTGCCCCGGGGGTGGGCTTGTGCTGCGGGCTGGTCGGGGGCTGCGTGAGTGCCGGTGGGCGTCCCGGCAGTCGAGTGTCCTTCCGTGGTGGGACGGCCCGTCAAGGGCGCTCCCTGCGGTCGCGTCGCTTCGCGATGGCCTTCGGCCACCCTTGACGGGCCGTCCCCCCACGGAACAACACAAGACACCAGGGATCCCCCCGGTGCACGGCCGGGGGGTTCCCTGGAGTCTTGTGTTGTTC
>NZ_JAPNLJ010000023.1 GCF_026627445.1 Streptomyces sp. H27-H1 | reverse complement strand
GGGGGGGGGGGGGGGGGGGGGGGGGGGGGGGGGGGGGGGGGGGGGCCGGGGGTTTCGCCCGGGGTGGGTTGGGTTGAGGGCGGGTTCAGGAGGTTGCCCGTGCCGCCCAGGAGTCCGCCGCCGTCGGGGGGCGGGGTCTTCGTGCTACCCGAGGCCGACGGTGTGGGGGCCGCGGACGGGGTGCCCGCAGGGGGCGTCGCCTGCTGCTTGCCCGACGGGGTGCTCGGCTTCGTTGAGGGGCCGGAGCCGCGGGTCTGTTCCGGAGGCTTCGGGAGAAGGCTCTGGAGCGGCGCCACGTCTTGGTCTATGGCCTGGAAGACCGACTCCACCTCACCGCCCACGTCTGTGAGCTGCGCGGGGAGATTGCCCCTGAGTTTGGCCCACGCGTCCCGGTGCGAGCGGGAGAACGAGGACAGCGCCTGGATCGGGCCGAGCGAGCCGTCCCGTTCGTAGGCGGCCTGGAGCAGCCGGTGGCCCTCCGAGGCATCGTGCTTCATGCCCGCGAGGACTCGGCGGATCTCACCGAGGGACTCGTGGTCCAGCGCGCCCAGCCGGCCGCGCTCCATGAGCCGCCGGGCTTCCGACAGACGGCTGGAGGCCTGGTCGAGATAGAGCTCGCCCCGGTCCGAGTCGTCGTCGGCCATCCCGAGCCGGATGTCCTCCATGCCCCGCTTCACGGGGTACAGATGGTCACCCGGCAGGGCGTCCGTGCTGGCAGCGGCTACTCCGCTGAAGGCCCCCGCGGCCACACCTACGGTGAGGCCGCCCGCCGCAATGCCCTTGGACCAGCGGGAGCGGGGCCGCAATTTCCGGAGCGAGCTCGCCCGGTGGGCGCCGCGGCCGGTCCGCTGTTCGGGCACTTGAGGGTCCGCGGCCACGCCGCCCCCGGCCCTCTCCTCCATCACCTTGGTCTCCATGGCGGCAATGAGCTGGGCTCTTTGCACCATTTTGACCTCGGGGTCCAGCACCGGGCGCGGCATTCTTTCGCCGAGCACGCTCGCCAGGGCCAACAACCGGTCGTGGTCGGCAGGTTCGGCAGGTGCCTCGGACTGCTCGGCCGCCGGGTCCGGTTCCGAAAGGTCGGACGGGGTCCGCTCCTCCAGGGCCTGGGCGAAGGCGTTCGCCCGCCGGTGCGGAGTCACGTTCGCGATCACTGGCGGCACCTCCTCTCGTCATGACGATCGACTCCCCAAGGTGTCCGGAAGGTTGCCTTCCTTGAGCACATCCACACTTTCGAGTGAGCGGCTTCAGGCAGGGCTTGTCCACAGGGAGCCTGCATTCCCCACAACGAGCGGCGCGGCACTTGGGTTACGGACGAAGGATGATCGGACCACAGCGTCGTTCGTTTCGTCAGTGTCGTCGGTGTCATCAAGGTCATCAGAGAGGGGTACCGAAATGTGAGAGGAGGGCGGAGTCAGCGGGCGTCGTCGGGGAGCAGGCGGGCCAGGGTGCGGACCGCCCGGTACTGGAGGGTTTTGATGGCACCCTCGTTCTTTCCCATCACCCTGGCCGTCTCGGCGACCGAGAGGCCCTGCAGGAAGCGCAGGGTCACGCACTCCTGCTGCTGCGGATTGAGTTTCCGTACGGCTTCCAGCAGGGCCGCGTTGGAGAGGGACTCCAGGACGGAGTCCTCGGGGGACCGTTCCACCTCGTTGGCGTCGAGCATTTCGCCTGTGGTGACTTCCAGGCGGAAGCGGCTCGACTTGAAGTGGTCGGCGACCAGGTTGCGGGCGATCGTCACGAGCCAGGCGCCGAAGTCGCGGCCCTGCCAGGTGAAGGTGGAGATACGGCGCAGCGCACGCAGGAAGGTCTCGCTGGTGAGATCCTCCGCGGTCGCCTTGCCGCCGACGCGGTAGTAGATGTAGCGGTAGACGGTGTCGCTGTACTGGTCGTACAGGCGACCGAAGGCGTCGGCCTCGCCGGCCTGGGCACGTTCGACCAGGTCCATCATGCGGGCCTGGTCGCTGTCCGCGGTGGGTCGGCGGGCGGCGGGCGCGGTGGTTCCGGCGGCGGCGCCGCCGGTGGACGCGCCGCCGGTACGTCCGCGTCTGCCCACCGTCGCCCCGCCGTCGGTCAGGGCATAGCAAGGGGCGGCCGGGCCGAGTCCGGCGGGGACCGCGGTGGCGAATGCGGGGACGGCGTACGCGGTGGGGACGAAGCCGCGCAGGCGGTCGACGACCGTTGCGCGCAGCGTAGCCAGGCCCGAGGCGTCAACCCCGACAGGTGGGTACACGGGACTCCCAGAGGCAGAGCTTCCATCACGTGCAGTGCGGGACCGTTCACCCGTCGTAGCGACAGATGGCGGTGGCATGCGTTTGAGGAGAATAACGCTTCGTACAGGCGGCGCTACACCCAGTTGCTCAAATCACCGGTTACGACACTTCTGTTGCGTGTCGAGGGCATATTCAGGCACGGATGGTGATCGATTCTTGATCACTTGGATGCGCGGAATGCCTGCTTCCACGGTGGCTGACGACCGAGTGGGGCAGCGCGGAGTGCCGCGCCGGGAGCGCGGGTAGAGGTGAGCGAATGCCCCGGGCCGGGGGAGGGCGGCGGGCCCGGTGGGGCGAGAGGCCGGTCAGGGCCCCGTGGCGGCTACTTGCGGCGGCGGTGCAGGGCGATCGCGGCGGCCGCGCCGCCCGCGATCGCGCCGACGCCGGCGGCGGCCGGGACGCCGACCTTCACGGCCTTGCGGCCGGTCCGATAGTCGCGCAGGCGCCAGTCATTGGTGCGGGCATGCTTGCGCAGTTTTGTGTCGGGATTGATCGCGTACGGATGTCCGACCAGCGACAGCATCGGAATGTCGTTGTGCGAATCGCTGTACGCGGCGCAGCGCGCGAGGTCCAGCCCCTCGGCGGCGGCCAGGGCGCGGACCGCCTCCGCCTTGGCGGGCCCGTGGAGCGGCTCGCCCACCAGCCGGCCGGTGTAGACGCCGTCCACGGACTCGGCGACGGTGCCGAGGGCTCCGGTGAGGCCGAGCCGGCGGGCGATGATCGTGGCGGTTTCGACGGGGGCGGCCGTGACGAGCCAGACCTTCTGGCCGGCGTCGAGGTGGGCCTGGGCCAGGGCGCGGGTACCCGGCCAGATCCGCACCGCCATGTACTCGTCGTAGATCTCCTCGCCGATGGACATCAGCTCGGAGACCTTGTGTCCCTTGACGATGGACAGCGCGCTGTCGCGGGCGTCCTGCATGTGGTCCGGATCCTCGACCCCGGCGAGCCGGAACCAGGCCTGCTGCCAGGCGAAGCGGGCGAGCTCGCGGCGGCGGAAGAACTCCCGCTTGTAGAGGCCGCGGCCGAAGTGGAAGATCGCGGCGCCCTGCATGACGGTGTTGTCGAGGTCGAAGAAGGCGGCGGCCAGGTCGTCGCCGGCGACGGGGAACTCGGGCTCGGCGGGCTCCTGCGGGGCCTCTGCCTCCGCCTCTGCCTCCGCCGCGCGTTCCGCTTCCGTCGTGTCCGGGAAGCCGGTCCCGTCGAGGGGTTCGTCGGCCACCGCGGTCTTGCGGGCGGCCTCGGCCGAGGCCTCGCCTGCCAGCACGCTCCGCGCGGTGGCGGAGCGCCTACGAGGGGTGAGCCATCCCAATACGGCACGCGTCCCGAAGGGACTCCTACCGGGGTGGTGGTCGGGCGACGGGCGGGGCATGACGCGAGCATAGCCACTGTGTTCGGGAGTTCCCGAACCGGTGGGAATCAGGGGTGTGAACTCTTCGGTGCGTCCGGCCAGGGCCGGTAGGCGTGCGCGCGCGGGAGAATGGGTGCATGAGTCCTTTGCTGCGCCGTGCCGAAAAGAAGCGTCCGGAGGAGCGGTTGGTCACGCTCATCGGGAAGCCGGGGTGCCATCTCTGTGATGACGCCCAGGAAGTGGTCGAGGCGGTCTGCGCCGAGACGGGTGCACAGTGGGAGAAGAAGGACATTTCGCAGGACGAGGAGTTGTACCGCCTGCACTGGGAGCAGATTCCGGTCGTACTGGTGGACGGAGAGCAGCACACCTTCTGGAGGGTGAACCCTGATCGGCTCCGACGGGCATTGCGGGCTTGAGCCGTCGGGCGGTTGCGATCGTGGGCGATTTATGGGATCTCGGGGGCGTATTGGTGAGGAGTGTGTGCAGTTTTGCCCCCTTCGGGAATTGAACGGGTTCGGCGTGTCGCCCGTTCCCGGCCCGTGCGCCCGAGGCGCGTGACCCCGGTCACTTTGCTCGGACAAAGCGGACACAATCTTTGTGCACGCGTTCACAAAGGCATAGCCTGCATTCGACGGGGTGGTCCTGGGACAAGTGGCCACCTGCAGCCCCGCTCATCCCGCAGGAGCATCGTGGCAACTGGCCGAACTCACCGACCGGCGACCCGCAGCCGAGGTATTCCCGAGGCCACTGTCGCCCGGCTTCCGCTGTACTTGCGCGCCCTCACCGCGCTCTCCGAGCGCTCGGTACCCACGGTGTCCTCCGAGGAGCTGGCCGCGGCCGCCGGAGTGAACTCCGCGAAGCTCCGCAAGGACTTCTCCTACCTCGGCTCCTACGGGACGCGCGGTGTCGGGTACGACGTGGAGTACCTCGTCTACCAGATCTCCCGCGAGCTCGGGCTGACCCAGGACTGGCCGGTCGTCATCGTCGGCATCGGTAACCTCGGCGCCGCGCTGGCCAACTACGGCGGCTTCGCGTCCCGCGGTTTCCGCGTGGCCGCGCTCATCGACGCCGACCCGGCCATGGCCGGCAAGCCCGTCGCCGGCATGCCCGTACAGCACACCGATGAACTCGAGAAGATCATCGCGGAGAACGGCGTCTCGATCGGGGTCATCGCGACCCCGGCGGGGGCGGCGCAGCAGGTGAGCGAGCGGCTGATCGCCGCCGGGGTCACCTCCATCCTGAACTTCGCGCCGACGGTGCTCTCCGTGCCCGAGGGCGTCGACGTGCGCAAGGTCGACCTGTCGATCGAGCTGCAGATCCTTGCCTTCCACGAGCAGCGCAAGGCCGGTGAGGAAGCGGCCGCCGCCGCTGCCGCCGGTGGCGCCGCCGCGGGCACCGGCACCGGGGCGGCCCCGGCCGCCGCCGTCGTGCCGCCCGCCGGGCGGGCCGCCGCCGTCGCACGCAAGGGCGGACCCGACGGGGACGTCCCGGCGGTGATGCCGGCATGAGTCTGCTCGTCGTAGGGCTGAGCCATCGCAGTGCGCCCGTGAGCGTGCTGGAGCGTGCCTCGCTGCCCGCCGATGCCAAGGCCAAACTGCTGCACGACACGCTGGCCGCGGAGCCGGCGGCGGAGGCGGCGGTGCTCGCCACCTGCAACCGGATCGAGCTGTACGCGGACGTGGACAAGTTCCACGCGGGCGTGGCCGAGCTGTCGACGCTGCTCGCCCAGCACAGCGGGGTGGCTCTGGAGGAGCTCACTCCCTATCTCTACGTGCACTACGAGGACCGGGCCGTCCACCACCTCTTCTCGGTGGCGTGCGGGCTGGACTCGATGGTCGTCGGCGAGGGGCAGATCCTCGGGCAGATCAAGGACGCGCTGGCGCTGGGGCAGGAGCTCCACACCGCCGGCCGTCTGATCAACGACCTCTTCCAGCAGGCGCTGCGCGTCGGCAAGCGGGCGCACTCCGAGACCGGCATCGACCGGGCCGGGCAGTCGCTGGTGACCTTCGGGCTGGAGCAGCTGGCCGTACACGTGCCGGTGGCCGAGTGGGCCGAGGGGAAGCGGGCGCTCGTCATCGGGGCCGGGTCGATGTCCTCGCTGGCGGCGGCGACGCTGGCGCGGGTCGGCATCGCCGAGGTCGTGGTGGCGAACCGGACCGCCGAGCGGGCGGAGCGGTTGGCCGAGATTCTGGTTGCCTCGGGCACCGGAGTGACGGCTTCGGCCGTTCCGATGTCCCGCGTCGCCGATGAGCTGACGCGTGTGGACGTCGTCGTGTCCTGCACCGGGGCGACCGGGCTCGTACTGACCGGGGACGAGGTGGCCGCGGCCATGGAGGCGGGCTCCGCGGGGGCCGTCCCCTACCTGCCCACCCCCTGGGACCCCGCGTCGGCCCCCGCGCCCCGAGCGCGGGCCGATTCGACACCCCCGGGGCTGAACGCCGAGCTGGTGGCGCGGTTGGCCGCTGCCTCCGCCGACGGGCGCAGGCTCACCGATGCCGGGGCCGTGCGGACCAAGGTGGTCGTCGAGGAGCGCGACGGGTGTCCCGTCGGGCTCGAGGCGCCGGCTTCCGATCCGGGGCGTACCGCCGGTGGGCGGGCCGCGCTGGCCGGGGTGGACGCCGGTTCGCTGGAGCTGCACGGGACCTGGGCCGACCAGGGCGAGGCCACCGCGCAGCGGCAGCAGCCGCGCAAGGGTGCCCCTAGCCGGGTGGACCAGCAGCCCGTACGGCTCGCACTGCTCGACCTGGCCATGCCGCGCGACATCGACGCCGCCGTGCACCGGATCCCCGGGGTACGGCTCGTGGACATCGAGTCGCTCGCCGAGGCGAGCGCCGACGCGCCCATGGCCGCCGACGTCGACGCCGTGCGCGCGATAGTCGCCGCGGAAGTGGCCGCCTTCGGCGCCGCCCAGCGTGCCGCGCACATCACGCCCACCGTGGTCGCCCTGCGCGCCATGGCCGCCGAGGTGGTCGCCATGGAAGTGGCGCGACTGGACGGACGGGTCCCCGATCTCGACGAGCGGCAGCGGGCCGAGGTCACCCAGACCGTGCGCCGCGTCGTCGACAAGCTCCTCCACGCGCCGACCGTGCGCGTCAAGCAGCTCGCGAGCGAGCCCGGCGGCGCCGGGTACGCCGAGGCGCTGCGCGAACTCTTCGATCTCGACCCGCAGACGGTGGCCTCCGTCAGCCGGGCCGACGAGGATGACAAGAACCACGACTCAGGACGGGCATCATGAATCCACGTCTCGACCAGCCGTTGCGGCTCGGCACGCGGCGCAGCAAGCTGGCCATGTCCCAGTCCGGGCATGTCGCCGAGGCGGTACGGGCGATCACCGGCCGGCCCGTCGAGCTCGTGGAGATCACGACCTACGGCGACGTCTCCCGCGAGAGCCTCTCGCAGATCGGCGGCACGGGAGTCTTCGTCACCGCCCTGCGCGACGCCCTCGTACGCGGTGAGGTCGACTTCGCCGTGCACTCGCTGAAGGACCTGCCCACCGCGCAGCCCGACGAGCTCGTCATCGCGGCCATGCCGCAGCGCGAGGACCCCCGTGACGCGCTCGTCGCCCGCGACGGCCTGACCTTCGAGCAGCTGCCCGACGGCGCCCGCATCGGTACCGGCTCGCCGCGGCGCAGGTCGCTGCTGCACGCGTACGCCAAGTCGCTGGGCAAGGTCATCGAGACCGTCGCCATCCGCGGCAACGTCGACACCCGGATCGGCTTCGTGCGGGACGGTGAGCTCGACGGCGTCGTACTCGCCGCGGCCGGGCTCAACCGGATCGGGCGGGGCGACGAGGCCACCGACCTGATCTCCGTCGACAACGTGCTGCCCGCACCCGGCCAGGGTGCCCTGGCCGTGGAGTGCCTCGCGTCCGACACGGACCTGATCTCCGCGCTCGCCGAGCTCGACGACCCGTACACCCGGGCCGCCGTGACCGCCGAACGCGCCCTGCTCGCCGCCCTGGAGGCCGGCTGCAGCGCTCCCGTGGGTGCGCTCGCCGACCTGTTGGCCGACGGCCAGACTGTCAATGAGATGCGCCTGCGGGGAGTCGTGGGAACCCTCGACGGTTCCACGCTGGTGCAGCTGTCCACCACCGGTCCCGTGCCCCAGTCGTACGACGAGGCCATGGCGCTCGGCCGCGAACTCGCGGACGAGATGCTGGCCAAGGGCGCGGCCGGTCTGATGGGGGAGCGGTCGCTTTGAACCCCACAAGCCCAACCACCTCCGCATTCGCGGCCGTCGCCGTCCAAGGGCACGTCACCTTCCTCGGTGCCGGCCCGGGCGACCCGGGACTGCTGACGCTTCGCGCCGTGGAGGCCCTGGGCGCCGCGGACGTACTGATCGCGGAGCCCGAGGTGCTCGAGGTCGTACGGGCGCATGCGCGCGCGGGGGTGGACACGCCGCAGCTGACGATTGCTGACGAGAAGTCAGCAGCCGCCGGGGTCCCGGTGATCCGAGATGCCGCCAATCTTGTCATGGAGGCCGCGCGCTCCGGCAGGCGGGTCGTCCGTGCCGTCACCGGGGACCCCGGACTCGACGGGAACGCGGCCGAGGAGATGCTCGCCTGCGCCACCGGAGGCATCCCCTTCGAGGTCGTCCCCGGTGTCGCCACCGCCGTCGGCGTACCCGCGTACGCCGGTGTTCCGCTGACCGGCAAGCAGGGTGCGGACGTCCGGTTCGTGGACGCGCGCAACGCCTCCGCGCGCTGCTGGAGCGAGGCGGGCGCCAGCGATGGCATCCTCGTCGTCTCCACGACGCTGGAGACCGTCTCGGCGGCCGCCAACGAGCTGATCAGTGCCGGGCGCAAGCCCGACACCCCGCTCACCGTGACCGTGGCCGGCACCACCACGCGCCAGCGCACCTGGAGCGCGACCCTCGGGACCATCGCGCAGGTGTTCAAGCAGGGCAAGATCCTTCCGTCGCCGGAGGGCGCGCGCCCCGTCATAGCCGTGGTCGGGGAGCACTGCGCCGCCGCGCGCCGTGAGGAACTGTCCTGGTTCGAGTCGAAGCCGCTGTTCGGCTGGCGCGTGCTCGTACCGCGGACCAAGGAGCAGGCCGCCTCGCTCTCCGACCAACTGCGCTCGTACGGCGCGGTGCCGCACGAGGTGCCGACCATCGCCGTCGAGCCGCCGCGGACCCCGCAGCAGATGGAGCGGGCGGTCAAGGGGCTCGTCACCGGCCGGTACGAGTGGATCGCCTTCACCTCGGTGAACGCGGTCAAGGCCGTGCGCGAGAAGTTCGAGGAGTACGGGCTCGATGCCCGCGCCTTCGCGGGCATCAAGGTCGCCGCCGTGGGCGAGCAGACCGCCGCCGCGCTCGTGGAGTTCGGTGTCAAGCCCGACCTGGTGCCCAGCGGTGAGCAGTCCGCCGCCGGGCTGCTCGAGGACTGGCCGCCGTACGACCCGGTCTTCGACCCGATCGACCGCGTCTTCCTGCCGCGCGCCGACATCGCCACCGAGACCCTGGTCGCCGGGCTGATCGAGCTCGGGTGGGAGGTCGACGACGTCACGGCCTACCGGACCGTGCGGGCGTCGCCGCCGCCGCAGGACACCCGCGAGGCGATCAAGGGCGGCGGCTTCGACGCCGTGCTCTTCACCTCGTCGAGCACCGTGCGCAACCTGGTGGGCATCGCCGGCAAGCCGCACAACGTCACCGTCATCGCGTGCATCGGCCCGGCCACGGCGAAGACGGCCGAGGAGCACGGGCTCCGGGTCGACGTGCTGTCGCCGGAGCCGAGCGTGGGCAAGCTGGCGGAGGCCCTGGCGGAGTTCGGGGCCGCGCGCCGCGAGGCCGCGAAGGAGGCCGGGGAGAACGTGTACCGGCCGAGCGAGCGGCGTCCGGGGGCGCGCAGGCGTCGTACGACCTGAGGGTCGGCGGGATGAGCAGGCAGGCCAGGGGCCCGGACGCATAGCGTCCGGGCCCCTGGCCGTGTCGGGCGGGCCGGCGTCCGGAATTCGGTTGTGCCCGCCGGACGGTCCGGTGACGATCGGCGCCGGAAACCGGGCGGGTGGGCCCGGTGGGGCCCGGGTTCGAGGACGACCACCGTGTTTGCGCCCATGGGAAGTGGTCCTGGCGCAAGCGTGGGGGCGACCGCCGGCGGTCGCACGGCCGGGCCATGGGGGGAGGGCGCCCCGGTGCGCCGGAACACTGGCGGTGGCGGCCTAGGCTGGGGCCCGACTGTTCTCGATGCTCGAAGAGGCGACTTGAAGATGAGCGCGTACGGATCCTTCCCCGGCTCGCGGCCCCGCCGGCTGCGCACCACCCCGGCGATGCGGCGGATGGTCGCGGAGAACCGGCTGCACCCCTCGGACCTGATCCTCCCGGCGTTCGTACGGGAGGGCATCAGCGAGCCGATCGCCATCTCGGCGATGCCGGGCGTGGTCCAGCACACCCGGGACACGCTGCGGAAGGCCGCCGTCGAGGCGGTCGAGGCGGGCGTCGCCGGGATCATGCTGTTCGGTGTCCCGGCCGACGAGAACAAGGACGCGCGGGGGACGGCGGGCACCGAGCCCGACGGGATCCTGCAGGTCGCGATCCGTGACGTGAAGGCGGAGGTCGGGGACGACCTGGTCATCATGTCCGACCTGTGCCTCGACGAGTACACGGACCACGGCCACTGCGGGGTCCTGGACGAGCACGGTCGCGTGGACAACGACGCGACGCTGGAGCGCTACGCGGAGATGGCGCAGGTCCAGGCCGACGCGGGTGTCCACGTGGTCGGGCCGAGCGGGATGATGGACGGCCAGGTCGGCGTGGTCCGCGACGCGCTGGACGAGACCGGGCACGAGGACGTGTCGATCCTGGCCTACACGGCGAAGTACACCTCCGCCTTCTACGGTCCCTTCCGCGAGGCCGTCGGTTCCTCGCTCCAGGGCGACCGCAAGACGTACCAGCAGGACCCGGCGAACGGCCGGGAGTCGCTGCGCGAGCTCGCCCTCGACCTCGAGGAGGGCGCGGACATGGTGATGGTCAAGCCGGCCGGCCCCTACCTCGACATCCTGTACCGGGTCGCGCAGGCCGTGGACGTCCCAGTGGCCGCCTACCAGATCAGCGGCGAGTTCGCGATGATCGAGGCGGCTGCGGAGAAGGGCTGGATCGAGCGCGAGCGGGCCATCCTGGAGACCCTCCTCGGCATCAAGAGGGCGGGCGCGGACACGATCCTGACGTACTGGGCGACCGAGGTCGCCGGCTGGCTGCGCGAGACCCGCTGACCGGCGCCGCCCCGCGGTCACGGGGCGGCCGCCGGCCGCGGGGCGGGCCTCAGGCGCGGCGGTTGACCGCCGAGAGCAGGGCCTGGGCCGAGGCCAGGCCGGCGGTGTCGCGCTCCGTCGCCGCCAGGCTGTAGGTGATCTCGGCGAGCAGGACCGAGAGGCGGCCGTCGTTGACCCGGGTCAGCGGCTCGGAACCCTCCCACGTGGCCTCGCGCACGGCGTTCTCGGTGAGACAGCCGAGGGGGGTGGAGGCGGTCAGCAGCCGGTCGGTGATGCTGCGTTCCAGGTCGGTGGGGACCCAGGCACCGCTGTCGAGGTCCTTGACGAGGTCGAGGGTGTGCCGGCGGAGGGCGGTCGGGGTCATGGGGAGCCGTACTTTCTTGTCGTGTTGCTCGTCGTGGAGAGTGCCCGGATCGTTGGGATCCGGCTCGTTCTGCCGGGGGCCGGGACGTCCTTGAGGATCAGGGAGTGGGCGCGTATCCGGCTGCCGTCGGCGATGGTGACCGGGCCGAGGACGGAGGCGCCGACGCCGATGAGGACGTCGTTGCCGACGACGGGGTGGCGGCGCGCGTCGGCCCTGCCCGTGTGGGACCAGCCGCGCGATCCGAGGGTGACCCCGTGGTACAGCGTCACGTCGTCGCCGACCCGGGCGGTTTCGCCGATGACGACGCCGAAGCCGTGGTCGATGAAGGCCCGGCGGCCGATCCGCGCGCCGGGGTGGATCTCCATCCCGGAGAGCAGCCGGCCGAGGAGCGTGAGCAGGCCGGCGGCCAGCCGGTGCCCGCGTACGTGGAGCCGGTGCGCCACCCGGTGGAGGGTCAGCCCGTGCCAGGGGGCGTGCAGCAGGGCGTCGCGCCGGCGCGGGCGGGAGGGGTCGCGGGCGACGACCGCGTCCAGGTCCTCGCGGATCTGCCGGAGGAGGGGGATCCGTGAGGGGTCGGTGGGGGCCGTGGACCCGCTCACGGTGCGGAAGCCGCTCACGGCCGGGCCGCCGGTGCCCGCTGGGAGTCCAGCCGGTTGATCCGGTACATCGTGCGCTGGAACAGGTCCTGGGCGGTCAGCGCCGGGTAGCGCTCCGGTTCCCGGTCCCCGGGGTGGCCGCGGAGCGCGGAGAGGACGGTCCACGGAGTGGGATGGCAGAACTGCACGATGGACAGCCGGCCGCCGCTCTGGCCCGGTGCGGCGACGACCCGGTGGACGGCGGCCCGGGCGAGGCCGCCGGTGAGCCGTTCCAGGACCATGCCGACGTTGAGCACCGCGTACCCCTCGGGCACCTCGACCGGGGTCCAGGCACCGTCGATGAGTACGTCGAGTCCGGCGGCGGTGGCCCGGGGCAGGGCGGTGATCAGGTCGAAGTCCTGGTGCTCCACCATCCAGACGTGGTCGTCGGAGGGTGCCTGTTCCATCGGCGGGTACCAGGTGGCCCGGTTGACGACGGGGCCGTCCTCTAGCATCTCCTCGAAGTAGCCGGGGGCCGCGCCGAGCGCCCCGGCTATCCGGCGCAGGACGTCGAGCTGGAACCGGGCCATCCGGGCGTGGAGTTCACCGAGGGTGGCGCCGATCCCCGGGACCAGGTGGTCGGGGAAGCAGGGCTGGGGGTACCGCGCGGGGTAGCGCTCCCGCAGCGGGTGGGCGTCGGGCAGCGGGGCACCCCAGTGGAACAGCTCCTTCCAGTCGGGGGTGCGGCCCTTCTCGCCCTGTTCGACGAGGGGCGGGAGGTACCCGGACTGGCCGTTGGAGCCGGGCACCCCGCAGGCGGCCTTGACGTCCGCGGGCAGCTCGAAGAACGTGCCGAGCAGGCCGTACGCCTCGTCGAGCAGGGTGTCCGGCACGGTGTTGCGGACCAGGAAGAATCCGTCGCGCAGGGCGGCGCGGACGTGCTGGTCGCCGCCGCTGGTGCCGAGTGCGATCTCCTTGAGCATCGCCGGGTCTCCTCTCTCCTCCCGCGCCGCTCAGACCGCGGCGAAGGACAGGGTCAGGTACTTGAGCCGGTGGCCCTCGTACTCGAAGTGACGGTCGATCTCCAGGCGGCCGGTGGCGCGGAACCCGCACGCTTCGTAGAGCTCGGTCACGAGGTCCTCGGTGAGCCACCAGTTCAGGCGCCCGTCCGCGAGCGGGTGCGGGGTGATCTCCCCGTCGGGGCTGAGGAAGACGCTCACCACCCACACGCCGCCCGGCCGCAGCATCTTGCGGCCGTGCTCCACCCAGCCGGCCCAGTCCTCGCGGCGCTGGTGGTGCAGGCAGCCGTTGTCGACGAGCAGGTCGAGGCCCTCGGCCTCGAAGCCGAGGAAGTCGCCCTGGTGGAAGCGGGTCGAGCCGTGCGCGACTTGCGGGGTGTCCCAGACGTCGAGCAGGTCGAGGCCGGTGACGTCGGCGTCCAGCCATTCGGCGAGGGAGGCCGTCTGCAGGCCGCGGCCGCAGCCGATGTCCAGGACCCGGGCCGGGCCGGCGCCCGGCTCCGTCTTGTCGGTGGGGGCGGCCGCGATCGTGAAGTGCGTGACGCGGTCGTTGGTGACCGCGCCCGACCAGGAGTCCCGGTTGTCCTTGTACCACTGCTTGAAGGAGTCGCGGACGATCTCGCGGTAGCCGCAGTAGTTGCGCTCCGCCGCCTCCGCGTCCGCGGCGCTGTGGCCGGTCACTCCTGCGCGCGTGTCAGTTTCCTGCGGCATGCTCCCACTCCTCGATTGTTCCGCGGCTTGCGACGACCGCGACTGCGTTGCGCCCTGACGGGCCTTGGTCGACTTCCGCGGAGGCCGTGAGCCAGGCGCCCGCGCCGCTGCCGGAGACGGAGATCCCGTGCTCGCGGCGCAGGTGGCGCATGGCGTCGAGGGCCTGCGGATAGGCGACGGTGGTGTAGCTGAAGTAGCCCTCCGGGAACGCGGAGAGCAGGGGCTGGCGGATACCGTGGCCCAGCCCTCCCGTACCGCTCATCCGGCGGGCGCCGTCGGGGGCGCGCTCGTCGCCGTACACGGCTTCCGAAGGGAAGACGGCGACGGGGCGGCAGTGCGGCCAGGCGCCGGCCATGGCCAGCGCGGTGCCGGCCAGGCTGCTGCCGGTGCCGACGCCCGCGGCCAGGACGACCGGTTCGATGCCGTAGCCGGAGAGCTGGCCGATGATTTCCGCGCCCGTGTGCTCGCGGTGCATGGCGGCGCTCTCGGCCGCGCAGTGCTGGAGCAGCAGGTGGCGGTCCTCGCGTTCGGCGACGCGGACGGCTTCG
Source organism: Streptomyces sp. H27-H1 (assembly GCF_026627445.1). Lineage (GTDB taxonomy): Bacteria > Actinomycetota > Actinomycetes > Streptomycetales > Streptomycetaceae > Streptomyces. Next base: position 101,366 of record NZ_JAPNLJ010000023.1, on the reverse strand, counting down.
TCCATCGAGCCGAGGAAGCCGGTGCCCTCGCGGCCGACGGTGACCCGGGCGCCCTGTCGGCGCAGAGCGGTTTGCAGTCGCTCGGAGACGCCGTAGGGGACCACCAGGTGCAGGTCCAGGCCGAGGTGTCCGCACATCTCGGCCAGGGCGATGGCGAGGCTGCCGCCCGAGTACTCGGTCAGGCGCAGCTCGGGGGTGCCGGCCGAGGCCACGGCTCCGCACAACAGGGCGTATGCGGTACGGGACTTGACCGAGCCGGCGGCGTTGGAGGCCTCCGCCTTGAGCCAGACGCGGCCCCGTCCGGCCCGGCTGGGGACCGGGACGAGCGGGGTGTCGCCGATGCCGTGGCGCAGTGCGGCCAGTGCCGGCAGCAGCCGGTGTGCCTCGGCCTCCAGCGGTGCGAAGGGCTTGTCGAGGTCGGCCCGGGCGGGGGCCCGGTCGGCCAGGACGCGGCTGATGTCCTCGAAGCCCGGGGCGACGGCGGGCACCGCCCCTGGGCGGACGGTGGCCGTCATGACGGTGGTCGTCATACGGGGCGCTCGCTGGTGGCCAGGCGGAACCCGACGGGGTACAGCGGTCCGGGGAAGGCTCCGTGGCGGCGCCGGGTGCGGGTCAGGTCGCCGAAGCGGGAGAAGGATCCGCCGCGGGCGATCCGGTAGGTGCCCATCGTCTCCACCAGGTGGTCGGCGACGTAGGGGCCGTCCGGGTAGGGGGTGTAGTCGTCGGCGGTGAACTCCTCGACGTTGCCGCCCATGTCGTGGGCGCCGTACGGGGAGCGGCCGGCCGGGAAGGCGCCGACGGGGGTGGTCGTGTGCACGCCGGACTCGCGGGTGTTGGCCGCCTCCGGGTCGAAGCCGCCCGGCCAGGGGTAGGGCAGGCCGTCGGGGCCCTTGGCGGCGTGCTCCCACTCGGCTTCGGCCGGCAGGCGCCACGGGTGTCCGGTGCGGCCGCTGAGCCAGGCGGCGTAGGCGTCGGCGTGCTGCGGGTCGATGCCGGCGACGGGGTGGTTGGCGCGGTCCCAGGGGTAGGCGCCCAGGTACCAGGTGGTGGGGCGCTCCTCCAGGCCGGTGTCGGCGAGGAACTCGCGGTACTCGCCGTTGGTCACCGGGTAGGTGGCGATCCAGAAGTCGGCGAGGTCCACGGTGTGCTCGGGGCACTCCTTGAGGATCCAGGACTCCTCCACGCCCACGTGTGCCCAGGCGTTGGTGACGTAACCGGCCTCGTGCTCGGGCAGCCCGATGCGGACGGTGCCGCCGGGTACGTAGGACGTGGCCGGTCCCGCTCCGGTGGCGGGGGAGGGGATGCGGGGGTCGCCGATGAGGCCGAGGACCGTACCGGCGGCGAGGCGGTCGGCCGCCGGCAGCTCCGGGTTCTCGACGGCGGCGGCGAGCTCCTCGGGGGTGGTGCCGGGCAGCTGCGGGGGGTGCACCCGGCCGGGGTCGGCGAGGTCGGTGTGTTGCTGGAAGTGCGGGGACGTGTCCAGGTCTTCGAGTTTCAGTGTCATGCCGCGACCTCCTGAAGCAGCGCGAGGGTGTGGCCGCCGAGTTCGGCCTTGGCGGACAGGTAGCGGGCGTTCTCCGAGGTGAGGTGCACGCCGGTGGGGACGACCCCGGTGATCTCGATGCCGTGCGCACGCAACTCCCGTACCTTGTCCGGGTTGTTGGTGAGCAGGCGGATCCGGGTCAGGCCGAGGACGTGCAGCATCGCGGCGGCGGCCGTGTAGTCGCGTTCGTCGTCGCCGCGGCCGATCATGCGGTTCGCGGCGAAGGTGTCGTAGTCCTGCGACTGGAGGACGTAGGTGTCGAGCTTGTTGTAGAGGCCGATGCCGCGGCCTTCCTGGCGCAGGTACAGGACGGCGCCGCCATGGTCGCCGATGTGGCTCAAGGCCTCGTCGAGCTGGGGGCCGCAGTCGCAGCGGGCCGAGCCGAGGACGTCCCCGGTCAGGCATTCGCTGTGCAGCCGCACCAGCGGCGCCTCGGTCTCCTGGGGGCCGACCGGTACGACGATCGCGAAGTGCTCGCCGGGGTCGGGCAGGTGGTGGAAGGTGATGAGTTCGGCGCTGCGGTCCCGTACCCGCGAGAGCGTGACGGGAACGCGGGCCCGGACCGTCGCCGGGACGGCTTGAGGGTCGCCGGTCGAGGGCTTCATGCGGCCACCTGCTTCCGGTCCGCGCTCAGCGCGATGTCGTCGATGTGGAGGGAGTGCTCGATGCGGGCGGCGCCTTCGGCGTCCGCGCCGACGATGACGATCCGGCCGTCCCAGCCGGCGACGGCGACGCGGCCGTCGGCGAGCTGGAGCATGCAGGACAGGCCCTGCGTGAACTCGGCGAGGACGCGGCCGGAGGCGAGGGTGCCCGCCGAGTCGGCCCAGTCGACCTGCCAGGAGTAGAGGTGGAAGTCGTACGAGCCGGCGAGGACCGTCGGCCGTCGGGTGTCGCCCAGCAGCGCCACGCACTTGACGGACTCGTCGGAGCCGAGCAGCGTCTGCAGCGACTCGGTGCGCCGGCCGCCATCCTCGGTACGCAGGACCAGGCCGACCTTGACGGTGTGGTCGCGGGAGGCGCTGGCGACGGCGGAGTCGTGCGGGCCGTGCAGGCCGGCCACCGCGTTGACGAGGTTGCCGTGCTCCCACAGCTTGGTGCGGCCGCGCAGGCCACCGGCCTCGATGGTGCGGTCGGTGGCGGCGGAGAGGAAACCGCCTTCCGGCAGCGCGGCAAGGGACTTCACCGAACCGCCGTGGGCCTCGATGCGCTCCTCGAGCCGGAGGGTGACCGGGTCCAGGACGAGGAACTCGCCGTTGTAGGTGCCGGCGACGAGCCGGCCCCCGTCGACGGTGAGGGAGGGGATCGGCGCGCCGAGGCGCTCGCTGTACGTGCGGGCGCCGTCGTAGCGGATGACCTGGCCGGAGTAGGTGCCGGCGTAGATCGTGTCGCCGTCGGTGGCGAGGGACAGGATCGGGCCGTCGGTCAGCTCGATCGAGGTGGCCCGCGACTGCGTGCCGTCCTCGATGCGTACGGCGAAGACGGTGCCGCAGTCCCCGCCGACGAGCAGCTCGTCGCCGCGGGCGGCCAGGGCGTTGGGGCCGTGGGTGGCGCGGTCGGGGCCGGACAGCTCGCCGGCGCTCCCCATGTCGTACAGGTGCGGGGCGTTGCGGAAGGACCCGGCGGCGACCAGGCCCTGTGCGGCTGAGACGGAGCGCGGCCACACCCGGAGGTCGGCGACGGTGTGCAGCCGTTCGCCGGACCGGTCGAACCAGTGCAGGGAGCCGTCGTAGGCGCCGACGACGAAGGCGGAGTCGTCCTCGGCCCAGTCGACGGCGCGGGCGGCGGAAGTGGAGACCTCGACGGTCAGTACGAGGTCCAGCTCGCGGCTGAGCAGGTCGACGGAACCGTCGTCGCGGGCCACGGCGAGGAGGTCGCCGGCCCGGGACCAGGCGCAGCCCTCGATCGAGGAGTCGTAGTGGCGCTTGCGCGGCACGAAGGAGCCGGACGCGGGGTCGCTGACGGCGACCAGGCCGTCCTCGCCGACGGTGGCGGCCAGGCCTTCGGCGCTGACGGAGACCATCATGCAGTGGGCCTCGTGCGAGCCGACCTCGGTGAGGAAGGTGCCGTCGAGGACGGACCACATGGTGGCGCGGCCGTCCTCGGAGACGCAGATCAGCCGCTCGCCGTCGGGCAGCCAGGCGACCGAGTTGATGTCGTCGGTGTGCCGGGCCAGGACGTTGACCAGGGTGGCCTGGCCTTCCAGGGGGACGCGCCAGATGCCGACCGTCTTGTCGGCCGAGGCCGTCGCGAGGAGGGTCGGATCGGCGGGGTTCCAGGCCGAGGAGTTGACGAGCCGGCGGTGCCGGAGGGTCGCCGTCTCGGTGGGCCGCGCGGGGTCGCACGTATTCCAGACGATCACCGTTCCGTCGTAGGAACAGGTAGCGAGGCGGGAACCGTCCGGACTGAAGGCCACGTGGGTGATCGGGGCCGAATGTCCGGTACCGGATTTCGGAATGGAGATGGTACGCACGCTGGCTCTGTCCTTTCTTCAGGTACCTGGGAAGGCCGTGTCAGCGAGGTGTGTGTCCAGTTTTCTGATCTGCAGGCTAGAGGGGCCGGAAAAACTCGGCAACGCGTGGTACTGCAATGTGGGAAGTTGTCGAACCTGACATATTCGCGTTCTTCTGATTGACAGATCGACCCAGGTCAGAAGGTGTGGCAGCGGGATCCGGGCGGGAACGAAACGGGAACGAACCGGTAATGGTCCGGGAAGATGTGATGGAGTGAGCGGCGGTATTCCCTTACGGCTTGCCCCGAACTCCGGTCCCCCTTGATGCTGCGGTATAAGAAGAGGACTCAAGGGGCTGAGCACATGCATGTTGTTCTGCTGGAGACGTCATACGTCAGAGGATTTGATGTCGTTGCGGAGATGGCCGACGACGGGGTCGAGGTCAGCTTCGTCACGGCACGCCTGGACGCTTACCGCGCCAATCCCGGCTTCGACCTCATCGAACGGGCCGCGCGGGTGGTGGAGGTGCCGGACCTGGCCGACTGCCAGGACCTGACCGCCCTGCTGCGCGGCAGGCTCGGCCCCACCCCCGTCGACGGCGTGATCTGCCGCGACGACACCCTCCCGTACGCCGCGGCGCAGTTCGCCCGTGACCTGGGCCTGCCCCACGAGTCGCTGGAGGCGGCGCGGCTGCTCGGCGACAAGTCGGCCGTACGGGAACGACTCGGGAAGGCCGGTATCGGCAGCCTGCGCTGGCGCCGGGCGGTCACCGAGGAGGAGGGCCTGGCCGCGGTCGACGAGATCGGGCTGCCCTGCGTGGTCAAGCCGGCGGTCGGCGGCCGCTACTCGGTCGGGGTCACCGTGGCCTGGACCCGGGAGCAGGCCGCCGAGGCGCTGACCGGGCTGCTCGGCGCCCCCGTCCCGGCCGGGCGGCACGGCGACGAGCGGTCGGCCCTGGTCGAGGAGTACGCCGTCGGCCGCCACATCAGCGCCGAACTGCTGGTCCAGGACGGGCGTACGGTTCTGCTCGGCTTCGGCGAGCGCATCGCGACGGCGCCCGGCACGACGGCCGAGCTGGGCGGGCACTTCCCGGCCCGTTTCGAAGGCATGGGCGCGGCACGGCGGTTCGTCCTGGACGCGGTCGAGGCACTGGGAATCCGGGCGAGCGCGCTCCACGTGGAGCTGCTGATGACGCCGACGGGACCCGAGCTGATCGAGGTGAACGGCCGGATCGCCGGGCACGTGGTGGTCCGGCAGATGGCGCTGGCACTGGACCGGTCCATCAGCCGGGACCTGGTGGCGCTCGCCACCGGCAAGCCGGTCGAGGACGCGGCGCCGCCGGTGGCGACCGTGGCCCTGCAGGCGCTGTGGAGCCGGGCCGAGGGCATCGTGCACGGTACGGTTCCCGCCCTGGCGGAGCTGCCCGTCGGGGTGATCGACTGCGAGGTGACCGCCGGCCCGGGTGACCGGGTGCCGGCGCTGGTCACCAACCACGACCGGTACGGGTACCTGATGGTGCGCGGCGCCGACCAGGCGTCGGCCGTACGGGTCGCCGCGGAGGCGGCGGACCGGGTGCGGGAGTCGCTGCGTGTCGAGCCGGTCGCCTCCGGTGGCGGGGCGGAGCGGGATTCCGCGGGTGGCGAGCACGTGGTCCTGCTGTTGGGCGGGGACGACCCGGTCGACCGGATCGTGGCCGCGGCGGGAGCGGTGACCGGGCGGCTGACGGTGCTGCGGCGCGACGAGCTCACCTTCGACGCGGTGCGGACGGCGTTCCTGGCGGCGCACGACCGCCACCCGGTGGCCGGGGTCCTGTCCTGGTCGGGTGAGTACGAGCGCGAGGCGCGGAAGCTGCGCGCACTGGCCGCCGCCGATGGCGCCCGCCCGCTCGGCGCAGGCGGGCCGGATTTCGGCGAACGTGATGAACACGGCGCGCACGGCGCGGAGTTCGGCGATGAGTTCCTTGAGGAGCTCGCCTTCGTCAGCGACCCCGTGCACACCGTGCTGGCCGTCGCCGGTGGCGGGCGGGTGGACGTACTCGCCGCGATCGACGAGAGCTGCGACCAGGCCGCCGACGACTCCGGGAGCGAGCGCCGCCTGGTCGCCGGCCCGGTGCCCGCGGGGCTCCTCGCCCGGGCCGAGGCCGCCGTACGCGCCGCCGGGACCGAAGGGCCCGTCCGGGTCGTGTTCGGGGCGCGGGGCGCGGATCCGCTGGTGGTGTCCGGCTTCGACCGGGAGGTCCTCGACCTCTACGACGCCGCCCACCGGCGGAGTCTGGTGACGGCGGTGGCCGAGAGCGCCCTGGGCCGGCCCGTCCGCGCGGACCTGCCCGACGGTGCACGGGTCGCCATCCAGCGCCACGTCCCCTCGGAACCCGGCCGTTTCCGCATCGTCGCCGCGACCGGCGTCGAAGACCTGTACGACTGGCCCGAGTTGGCGCAGGCACGGACTCCGCTGCGCCCGGGCGTCATCCACACCGGACCGGTCCCGCGGCTGGAGTACACCGTGGCGGGGCCGAGCACCGCGCACGCCGAGCAGGCGGCCGCCCGGATCGAGCGCTCGCTGACGTGGAAGACCGAACCGGCCGACCGGACGCACGTCCTGGTGCTGGACCGGATCGGCCCCCGGGTGTGGACCCGCGACGACGGCACGCCGCTGCTGGACCCGGACCGCTTCCGGGTCAGCGTCCTGAGCTCGTCCGCCGACGGCGCCGCCGCGGGCACGGCCGACTTCGCCTCGCGGACGGACGTGTTCGACCAGGATTCCGTACGGGTCCTGGCGGGCGCGGTGCACGCGCTGCACCCGGTGGACCGGGTCGCCACCGTCTCCGAACGTCTGCTGGAGCCGGCCGCCGAACTGCGGACCCTGTTCGGGACGTCCGGCAGCGACCCGGCCACGGCCCGCAAGTTCGTGGACAAGGCGGTGATGAAGCGCATCGCCCGCCGGGCCGGTATCCGCACCGCGGACGGACACCTCGTCCACACCCCCGAGGACGTCGTCGACCTCTTCGAACGGCACGGCAGGGTCGTGGTCAAGCCGCGCGACGGATCCGGTTCGTACGGGGTGTCGGTGCTCACCGACGCCGCGCAGGTCGAGCGGTGGGTTCGCGAGGAGTTCAGCCCCGGAAGCCACCTGTGCGAGGGGTTCGTGGCCGGCGACATGTGCCACATCGACGCCGTCGTCTACGACGGTGACGTGATCTGGGACGTGTCCCGCTACGAGACCGACACCCTGGCGGTCTCCCGCCAGGTACCGCTGTCCTCCATCACGGTCGCCGACCCCGCCGTGCGCGCGGCCGCCCGCGAACTGCTCGGCCAGGTCATCGACGCCTGGCACGTCAGTGCCGGGGTGCTGCACCTGGAGGCGTTCGTGGACGAGTCCGGGGCCTTCACCTTCTGCGAAGTGGCCGGACGTCCGGGCGGTGCGGGCATCGGGCAGGCGTTCCGGGCTACCACCGGCGTCGACCTCGCCCACGCCAAGATCCTCACCGACGTGGGCATGGATCCGAGGAGCGGGCGCATCGAGCCGGTGGGCGCGTACGCGGGCTGGACCGTGCACTTCACGACGGGCGGCGTGCTGCTGGACTTCGACGACTCGGCGGTGGCGCGGGACGCGTACTTCCGATCCGTCCCCTACCGGATCGGGGACGTGGTTCCCATCCCGAAGTTCTCGGGAACCGGAGCCAGTACCTACGTCTTCGCCTCGGACTCGCACGCCGAGGTCAAACGGCTGGTCGCCCTGGCCGAGCGCGAGGTGCGCCTGGTACTCGGGCCGCCGGCGGGATCCGCGAGGGCCGGCCAGTGATCCTCGGAATCCTCGGCAGCGCCGCCCGGGGCTCGGTTTCGCGCCGGGTCCTGGAGCTGGCCGCCACTCGCATCCGGGCGACCGGAACGGCGTACGAACTCCTCGACCTGAGCGTGGAGTTCACCGATCGGCACCGGATCGACGACTACGAGAACCCGCCGCCGGGCAGCCAGACCGCCAGGCTCCGGGCCCGGATCGCCGAGTCGAGCGGAGTCGTCCTGGCCACGCCGGTCTACCACGGTTCGTACAGCGGACTGCTCAAGAGCGCCCTTGACCACCTCACCGGCCAGTCGCTGGCCGACCGGCCCGTGGGGCTGATCTCCGCGGGCGGCGGGCCGCGCGGCGCGGGGACCGCCTGCGACCAGATGCGGTCGGTGGTCCGGGCGCTCGGCGGCTGGGCCGTACCCACCCATGTGGCCTCCACCGGAGGGGACTTCGCCCCCGGGCTGCCGCTGGAGGGGCTGCACGAGCGGATGGACGACCTGGTGGCCGAACTGCTCTCGTTCCGCTCCACCCGCCGCGTCTCGTCCGTCCCGGCGCACGACCCCCGGTGGGCGCCGGAGCACCTGTCGTGCTGCTCGCCCACCCTCATCTGCCACTGAAGCTCCAGAAGTGCCCCCAGTACCGCAAGTGCTCCAGCTGCTCCAAGTGCTCCAAGTGTTCTGAGTGTTCTGAGCGCCCTTGGTGCCCCTAGTGCCCTTGGCGCCCGCAGTCTCCGAAGCCCCGAAGCCCGTCACCAGAAAGGACGCGCCATGACCTCACGCACCGCCCGCCCGTCCGCCGAGGCCACCGATCAGCCGCACCTGCTGCTGATCTCAGGCATCGGCGGCCACGCGCCCGCCCCGGCGCTCGACTCCCTCTCCCGCGTCAGCACGACGGTCTCCGTCGTCCACCTCTCGGCCTGGGGCGACCCGGAGCCGGTGCGCGCCGACTGGGCCGCGCGGGGGCTGGGCGGGGAGTTCCTGACCGCGGCCGACCTCGACGGGGCCGTCACCGCCGGCCTCGCCCTGCACGGGCGGCGCCCGCTCGAGGGGATCGTCACGTACTCGGAGCTGCTGCTGCGCCCGCAGGCCGAACTCGCCGAGCGCCTGGGGCTGCCGGGGAACTCCCCGGAGGCGGTGACCATCGCCCAGTCCAAGTTCCGGCAGCGGCAGGTCTTCGCCGAACACGGGGTTCCCTCACCGAAGTTCGCGGAACTGCGCGGGGAAGGGGACCTGGGAGAGGCGGCCCGGCGGATCGGTTTCCCGGCCGTCTTCAAGCCCTCGCTGGGCGCGGGCAGCCAGAGCGTGCGGCTGGTGCACACCTACGAGGAGCTGCTCGCGGCCTACCGGGACGGCCGGGCCGCGGTGTCGGCGTTCCTGCAGAGCGAAGACGTCTTCCTACTGGAGGAGCGGCTGGAGCTGGAGGCAGAGGGGGAGACCGGCTGGGCGGCGTACTGCAGCGTGGAATCGCTGCTCGCCGCCGGGGAGCGCCACCACCTGGTCGTCTCCGACCGGCTGGCGCTGCACCACGGCTACGCCGAGGAGGGTTCGTCGATGCCGTCGAGGCTGGACGCCGCCACCCAGGCGGCCGCCGTCGAGTGCGCGGACCGGGCGATCGTCGCGATCGGGCTGACCACCGGGGCCGTGCACACGGAGATCGCGCTGACCCCGCAGGGGCCGCGCGTGATCGAGGTCAATGCCCGGGCGGGCGGACCGATGCCGATCCTGTTCGAGGTCTCCGCGGGCTACGACTACGCCGCGCAGATCGGCCGCAGCGCGCTGGGGCTCGCACCGGACTCGGAACCGGACTTCGGCCGGGCCGCGCTGATGCGGATGGTGCCGATCCCGGCAGGGGAGTGGCGGGTGGTCGCGCAGACCCCGAAGGAGGAGCTGCTGGCGGCCTTCCCCGAACTGGTCTACGTGGCACCGCGGTTCGGGCCCGGCCAGCAGGTGAGCCGGAACCGGACGCTGCACCTGGCGACCTTCATGCTCGGCGCGCCGACGCCGGAGGAGGCCCGGGAACGGGCCTGCCGGATCGAGCGGGCCCTCGGCATCGAACTCGTGGAGGCCGCACAGCCGCCCGCGACGAGCACGGCCACGGCGGCCTGAGCCGGGCGGCCGCAACCCCCTCACCCACGACGTTGGGATCGCTCTCATGAAGAAACGCTTCTATGCCACCGGGCTCGCGGACGCCGTCGGGCTCGGCATGTACCTCTCCCTGTCCGTCCTCTTCTTCGACAAGGCCGTCCACCTGCCCAACGCCCAGATCGGGCTGGTGCTCGGCGTCGCGGGCATCACTTCGCTGCTGGGCGCCATGCCCATCGCGCGGGCCGCCGAGCGCTTCGGTACCCGCACGATGCTGACCCTCCTGTACCTGGTGCGCGCCGCCGCCTTCCTGGCGCTGTCCGTGTCCACCACGTTCGTAGCCGCTCTGCTCGCCTCGGCCGTGGCCGGGCTGCTGAGCCGGGGCATCAGTCCGCTCATCGAGTCGGGACTGATCGCCCGGGCCGGCAACGAGGAGGCGGTCGGGTCGCTCGCCCGGCTCCGGTCGCTGCGCAACGCGGGCATGGCAGCCGGTGCACTGCCTTCCGGCGCGGCCATCGCGATCGGCGAGGCCTGGGCCTACCAGGCGGTGCTGGCGCTCTCCGCCGTCCTGTTCCTCGTGTGCGCCGCCGTCTGCCGCACCTTCGACGACAGCGGGCACACCGCGCAGGGCGGGGTCTCGCGCGCCAGCGTCCTACGCGACCGGGCCTTCCTCCGGATCACCGCCCTGTACGGGGCCCTGACCATGTCGGCGCTCGTCCTCGGACTCGGCGTCCCGCTGTGGGTGGTCCAGGAGACCCAGGCTCCCGCTTGGACGGTCACCCTCGTCCAGGTCCTCAACACCGCCCTCGTCGTCGCCTTGCAGGTCCGTATCAGCAAGGGCTCGGAGGACTTCGGCGCCGCCCGAAGGATGATGCGCCGCGGCGGACTGCTGTCGGCGCTGGCCGCGCTCTTCGTACCGCTGACGGCGTTCGGCGGCGCGGCCACGGACCTGGCCCTGGTGGTCGCGGCCGCACTGCTGTTCTCCGTCGGGGAGATGTACGTCATCGCCGGCACCACCGGCGCCGCCCTGCTGCACATCCCCGAGGGCCGCAAGCCCGCCTACCTCGCCGCCTTCAACCTCGGATTCGCCGTCACCACCGTGGTGGGGCCGCCGCTCATCACCGCTTCCGTCGGCTTGGCCGGCTGGGGCTGGCTGGGCTGGGGGGTCTACTTCACCGCCGTGGGCCTGGTCGCAATGCGGGTACCGGCTCCCCCGCAGGCTGACGCCAAGGCGACGCACACCATCGGAGCCGCCGCGTGAGGCGGGGCGAGGCGGCATGGGGGCGGGCCCCGAACAGCCCCCTCTGCGCGGCGCACCGGCACCCTCGTACGACACGCCTCAGCCTGCCTGCGGCTGCTGCCGGTTCCCGGACGGAGTGCCGGACGAAGCCGCCGCCCGATTGCGCGATGCGGCGTGGCCGGCGCCGATCGCGACGGTGTGGGCGGCCGACGCGAGAGTGAGGTGGCGGTGCCAGCCCTGGAAGGAGCGGCCGGCGAAGTCGCGCAGGCCGGCCTGCTCACCGGTGGCGGCGCTGTCGAGGGCCGTCCGGTGGGTGAGCTTGGCCATCCGGGTCAGCCCGTCGAGCGAGGTGCTGGTGAGGTCCGTGAGCCAGAAATCGCTCGGCGGGCCGCTGGGGTTGGTCCACTCGCCCATCAGCAGCCACTGCTGGGGCCCGGAGGCCGACCGGCGGGCCTGCGGCAGCTCGACGCGTATGCCCGCGACCAGGCTGTTGCGGACGACCGGTGTGCCGGTGGCGGCGTCCAGCCATTCGACGGGCCGGCGCAGTCCGCGGATGTGCTGGAGCATGTCGGCTACCGGGATGGGGCCCGCTCCGTATCCGGGCATGGCTGTGTCGGCCACCCGCAGCTGGTCCATGGGACGCAGCCGGGCGATGACGGGTACGCCAGCGGCGTGGAAGCGGCTGAGCATGGCGCTGCTGACGAAGTCACGGGAGGGGATGACCACCGGGCGGGCCTCGACATCCCAGTCGAGCACCTCCAGGGCGGCCGCCGCGGCGCTCTCGCCCGGGGACTTCTCCTCCACCCAGTCGGGGATGTTGGCCTGGCGGCGCTTGTCCTCGTCCTGGAGCCAGGAGGAGGAGAGGGACAGGCTCCAGTTCACGGGGGCGCTCATCGCCTCCGAGGCCATCCACAGGCCGAAGGAGTGCTGGCCGTGGACGGAATGCCCCAGCTCGGGGACGAACCGGCGGTCGATGCCCACCGACCGCTCGCCGGCCTTCTGGATCGGCATGGACTGGATGACCCAGGCCTTCGGCCGGACCATGCGCTCCACGTACTGGGCAAGGGCCGCACGCATCGGAGACCAGTCCCAGGTGGACTCGCTGATGAAGTGGTGCAACGACTGCTCGGTGCCCACCCCGCCGACGACTCCCGCCAGATTGCGTATGGACTTGCGTCCTTCCGCGGACAGCAGGCCGCGCAGGTACTGCTCGCCGCGGGCACGCTGGTCGCTGCGGCGCAGCGAAGCGAAGAGCGCCGGGCCGAGCTCCGAGACCAAGGCTTCCGTCATCCGGGCCCGATGCTCCGCCATGGTGGAGGGGCTCGCCGCGGGCGGGGCAGTCGGTGGAGCCGACTGCGCCGAGGGCGTGGTGATCTGCGCTTGATAGGCGCTGTGCGCGGTGGCCGGCCGAGTGCCGGAATGGTTTGCCGCACGGCGAACAGTCCGGTGTCCGCTGCCGAGTCCGAATGTTTTCATCTCTGCTCCCGAGTCCGAGTCAGGTGGTCACTCTCGGCTTCGGTGTTCCTGGTTCGTTCCCGATCCGGTACCTCGGGCTGGTACCGGCGGGGAATCTAGGAATAATGGTGTGGACCAGGGCGTATTGAGGGACGGACAAGGTCGGCATGTCGAATTTGTTGGGGAGCGATGTTCGGTTCAACATCCTGGGACCGCTGGAGGGGTGGGCGGGAGAAGCAAGAATCAGACTTAGCGGACAAATTCATGAGAGAGTCCTGGTTACTCTCTTGCTCGAACCGGGAGGCGTCGTCCCCGTTGTCCGCCTTGTCGAGGCGGTCTGGGACGAGGAACCGCCGGTAACCGCTTCTCATCAGGTGCGCAAAGCCGTCGCGGACCTTCGGCGCCGGATTCCTGACGGCGGGCGACTGATCATCACCGACGGTCCCGGGTACCGGGCGGAGGTGGGCGCCAGCCAGCTCGACCTGCACGAGTTCCTGGCGCACATCCAGGAGGCCCGGCAGTCCGCCGCCGCGGGCCGCACCCGGGAAGCGGCGGACAGCCTGCGCGCGGCCCTGGCGGTATGGCGCGGCCCGGTGCTGTCGGGAGCCGGCGGCTCGGTGGTGCAGTCGGCGGCCGCGGTGCTGGAGGAGCGTCGGCTGGCAGCGGCCGAGCAGCTCGCCGAAATGCGCCTGGCGCTGGGTGAGGCCGGGGAGGTCATCGGGGACCTGCGGACCCTCATCGCGCAGCACCCGTTGCGCGAGACGCTGCGCGGCCAGCTGATGCTGGCCCTGTACCGATCGGGGCGCCAGGCGGACGCCCTGGCGGAGTACGGACAGGTCCGCGAGCTGCTCGTCGAGGAACTCGGCATCGACCCGAGCGTGCAGCTCACCAAGATGTACGAGAGCATCCTGCGCGCCTCTCCGGAACTGACCGGCCCGGACGCCGTGTCGGTGCGGTTCGCCCATGCCGAGGTCCAGCCGGGGGCGCAGGCCGCGGACGCGGAGGGGGAGGTGGACGCCGACGGCACCGGCCGGGTGACCGGGGCGGCCCGGGACCGCGGGGCGTCCGCGCCCTGCACCCTTCCGCCCGGCCTTTCCGACTTCACCGGCCGCGAGCGCGAGCTGGCCGCGGTCATCGAGGCCTGCCGCCGCGAGGCGGGCGACGGTCAGCGCGTCGTGGCGATCGACGGCATGGGCGGGGCCGGCAAGACCTCGCTGGCGGTGCGCGCGGCGCACCAGCTGGCGGACCAGTACCCGGACGGCCAGCTCCACGTCGACCTGCGCGGATTCACGCCGGGTGAGGAGCCGATCGGTCCGTGTACCACCATCAGCGGCCTGCTGCGAGTGCTCGGCGTGCCTGCCGACAGCATCCCGGATGACGAGCAGGGCCGGATCGGGCTGTGGCGCGCCACCTTGACGGGCCGGCGCTTGCTGCTCCTGCTCGACAATGCCTTCGACGCCGGTCAGGTGCTGCCCCTGCTGCCGTCCTCGTCGGAGTCGCTGATGCTGGTCACCAGCCGGGGCCGGCTCCTCGACCTCGACGGCGCGCAGTGGATCTCCCTCGGTGTGATGCCGCCCGAGGAGAGCCGCGCGATGCTCACCGAAGTGCTCGGTGACGACCGCGCCTCCAAGGAGCCCGAGGCCGCGGCCGAACTGGCCGAGCTCTGTGGCCATCTGCCGCTGGCGCTGCGCCTGGCGGTGGCCCGTCTGCGCAACCGCCCCCGGTGGACCGTCCGCTATCTGGTGGACCGGCTGGACGACGAGACGCGCCGGCTGGACGAGCTCAGTGCGGGCGAGCGCAGTGTGGCGGCGACCCTGAACCTGTCGTACCGGGCGATGGAGGAGGAACTGCAGACAGCCTTCTGCCGCCTGGGTCTTCATCCAGGTGTGGAGGTCGATGTCTACTCGGTCGCGGTGCTGCTGGAGACGGGGATTCGCGATGCGGAGGACATGCTTGAGGACCTCCTCGACATGCACCTGCTGGTGCAGAACGAGCCGGGACTGTACGCCTTCCACGACTTGGTGCGGACCTACGCGCTCTCGCTCGGGGACGGAAGACAGGGCGAAACGGGCCGTGAGGCCGCCGGACGACTACTCGTCTACTACGCGGCGGCCACTGAGGCCGCGTGCGAGCTGCTGTTCCCCACCCGACGCAAGATGGATCTCGCTCTGCTGAGGTTCGAGTGTGCTCTTCCTTCGATGCGCCACGAGGACCGGACGTTGGAATGGTTCGACAGGGAGTCTGCGGGCATTCAGACCCTGCTGGCCCAAGTCGCCGAAGAGGGGGCCCCCGAGCAGGTGTTCGTCCTGGCTCGGAACGCTTCCTTCCATCTCAACATCCGTGGTCGGCACTCCGAGTTCGAAGCGGTCTGCAGGGCCGGTCTGGTGGCGACGCGGAGCATGGGCGACTACCAGCTCATCTCCCGGACCCTCAACAACCTCGGGGTGGCCCGCTGGAAGCTCGGCCGGTTCGCCGAGGCGGTGGAGGCGGCGGAGGAGGCGCTCGACTGGACCCTGAAGTCCGGCGATGTGGCGGACCAGGAAGCCAATCTGGGACTGCTCGGGCTCGTCCACTACGCGTTGGGAAACCTGGAGCGGTCGTACGACTACATCATGGAGGCCTCCAAGGTGGCCGAGGGGCGGGGTGGCAACCGGCTGCAGCATCAGGGGCTGGAGGACTTGAACACGCTGGTCTCGGTGTGCACCTCGCTCGGCCGCCACGAAGAGGCGGCCGACTCCGCTCGGCGTGCGATCGAGCGGTGCCGGGAAATCCATGCCCCGGACGAGGAGCTCGTCTCGTGGACGGGTCTGGCCTTGGCGCAGTGCGGCATGGGTGAGTTCGAGGAGGCCGCGGTGAGTCTGACGCGTGCACTGTCCCTGGCGAGCCCCTCGCGCGGCCCGGAGAACCGCCTGCTGGCATTCGCTGTTGCGGCGGACGTGTACGACCGGCTCGGTGACGAGCAGAAGGCGCAGGAGTACGAAGCCCGGGCCCTGGAACTGATCACCCCGGCGACCCCGCCGCAGCGCCATTCCAGGGCGGCGAACTTCCTGGCGTTCACGCACAGCCGCCATGGCCGGCCCGAAGAGGCGATGCGGCTGCACGAGCGGGCCCTGGTCTTTGCGGAGAACGCGGGGTACCGGATCGAGGTGGCCCATGCTCTGAACGGGATGGCGTCGGCAGCCGAGCAGCTGGAGCGTCCGGTCGCGGACGAGTACCGAAAGCAGGCTGACGCGCACTTCGAGGCGATGGGAGTGCCGCCGCACGGCCGTCGGGTCGTCTGACCCTCCGTACCGCGCGGAGGCGCGCACGAAAACAGTGGTGCCCCCTCCGGATCCGGCCGGGGCACCACTGTCATGTGCGGGGAGCGGGTTACGGCTTCGGAGCCATCGGGCCGCGGTCGTCGGCCAGGACGGCGTACCCCGTGCCGGCCCCATCGGTCTGGTTGTCCACCTCGACGAAGACACCCAGGCCGAGGGCGAAGGTGACCGCGAGGAGTCCGACCAGACCAGCGAGCTTGCCGCGCATTTTGATCCCCTTGTGTTCGTCCGAGTTCCGTGTCGCTTTCGACATGACGGAGATTCGCAAGGGGGGTTCCCATCCTGTTCCTGCTCGGTTACCTCCGGACGGTAACCAACGGGAATGGGCTCGGGGAAGGGGTTTTGACGGTATCCACAGGTTAGATATTGGCCGGAAGGAGATGGCCGAATTTCTGTGAACTGCCATTTTAGAAAAGAGAAATGCGAAGCTCCGCTTCCAGTCGGCTGAGATCGCGTGAATGGCCGTGCGACACAATGTGACCGTCCGGCCGGATCAGGTAGAAACCTGCCGCCCGGCATCCGGTCTGCGCCGACGCGTCCTGGCGGCGCAGGTTGACCTGGCGCAACAGCGGCCACTTCGCCACCACGTGGCCCAGTTCCCGCTCCCATTCCCGGCTGCCGTCGGACACGGCCGCCAGGTGCCAGCGGTGCGGGTCCGCCCCGGGGCCCGAGATGCCGTAGGCCTGTGCCAGGCGCCGCGGGAACACCGCCCCGACCTCCAACGCGCCGGGCAGGGACCGCCGTACGCGGCAGCCGGTCCAGCCGGAGGGCTGCTGGCTGTCGCGGGTCACCGGATAGGACAGCCGGCGTCCGGCCATCACCGGAGCGTAGAACTCGGAGATGATCCCGGTCCGGTCCAGCAGCCGGAACGCCGCGTCGCGCGCCGCCACCGTCGCCTTGGCCTTGGCCACCCACGCCTTGGTCTGCAGGTCGGTGTCGCGCACGATCTGCCGGGTGACCTCGGACCGCTCCTCGCCGTAGGAGGCGAGCAGCGCGGAGGGGGACTCGCCCCGGATCACCGCGGCGAGCTTCCAGGCGAGGTTGTGCGCGTCCTGGAGGCCGTTGTTCATGCCCTGGCCGCCGGCCGGGCTGTGGACGTGGGCGGCGTCGCCGGCCAGGAAGACCCGGCCGCGCTGGAACTCGCTCGCACGCCGGGCATGGACCCGGAACACGGCCTTCCAGACCGCCTCCTCGATCCGTACCCCGCGGGGTCCGCGCTCGTCGATGACGGCCTGCATCATCGAGGCGTCGACCTCGCCGTCGCCCTGCGGCATGACCGACAGGAACCGGAAGATCCCGCCCGGGATGGGCACGATCACCAGCGCGCCGTTCGCCGACTGGTAGAAGTGGCACTCGTCCGGCGGCAGGTACCCCTCGATACGGGCATCCACCAGGGCGAAGGCCATCTCGTACGTGGATCCCTCGAAGCCGATGCCGAGCTGACCGCGGACCGCGCTGCCCGCGCCGTCGGCGCCGACGACGAACGGCACCCGCACCCGCTCCAGGCCCTCGGGCGTCTCCAGGACGGCCGTCACGCCGTCGGTGGCCTCGATCCGGCCGGAGTAGTCGACCCCGTCCAGGGCCAGCAGCCGGACACCGCGCTCGATCTTGCCGCCGAGCTCGTGCAGCCGCTTGGTCAGCAGCCGCTCGGTGACGTGCTGCGGAAGGGTGCGGCACGCCAGGTCGTCGGAGAAGCCGAAGGAGGCCAGCGGCCGCCGCTCGGAGAAATAGCTCAGTGTGTTGATCCGTACGGACTCCGTGTTGACCACGTCGCCCAGTCCGGTGTCCTCGAGGATGTCGAGGGCACGGGGCCAGACGGACAGGGCCTTGGGGGTCAGCATGGGTTCGGGGGCACGGTCGATCACCCGGACCCGGATGCCGCGCCGCAGCAGCTCGACGGCGGTCAGCAGGCCGGTGGGGCCCGCCCCGACGACCAGCACGTCCAGGTCGGACGGCCGGTCGGCGGATGCCGCTTCGCTCTCTCTCGTGGTCCGGATCTCGCCGGTGATCAGGTCAGCCATGGCCTCTGGGACTCTCTCAGTCGGTTCGGACGCCGGTGGTGGTGGAGTTCGCCGGCTCGGTGGGCAGCCGGTCGAGGCTGATGCCGAAGTGGGTCTTGTACGCGGCGATGACGTCTGCGTCATCGGTGAGGACGGTCTTGGAGCGCTGCTCGCCGTCCACGACGTTCAGGTGGTGGCCCTTGAGGGTCACCAGGCCGGTCTCGGTGCGGATCGAGCAGAACAGGGCCTGCATGAACGAGGAGTCGGGGGCGGTGCGGTACCACCACAGCGACGGGCCGTAGTCCTCGATGCGGACCGGAATGTCGACCACCTGGTACAGGGGGCGGCCGCCGAGCCACAGGTCCACGGTGCCGGGCCGGCCCTCGACGTCCTTGAACTGGAACTCGCCGTTCGGGTCGCTCTGCACCTCGCGGCTGGTGAAGTCCAGCGGGAAGCGGCTGTTGCGGCCGAAGCCGGTGTCGACGAGGTGGATCTCCTCGCCGATGGTCACCTTCAGCGCGAGGTGGCCGAGGAGCGGGCCGAGGCCCTCCGGGCGGTGCACACGGCCCGGAATGATCTCGACGTCGTAGCCGAGGGCTTCCAGGACGAAGCCGAGCGCGGGGTTGACCTCGTAGCAGCCGCCGCCGCGGTGCTCGCGGGCGATCTTGTCGACGGAGCGCTTGTCCATGTGGATCTCGCGGCCGGCGAGGTGGTAGTCGATGTTCTCGAACGGCACGGTCAGCACCGCGCGTTCGGTCAGGTGCTTGAGTCCGGCGGCGTCCGGCTGCGCGGGGCGGCTCGCGCCGATCCGGGTCAGGTAGGCGTCGACCGTGGCGTCGTCGATCACGGTTGCGTCCAGCATGGAATCTCCTTGAGGGGTGTCGGGGGGAGAGGTGGCCTACCAGCGGATGAGTGACAGGCCGAGGGCCATGCCGCCGCCGAAGCCGGCGAGCAGGACCAGGTCGCCGGCGGTCAGCCGGCCGGAGCGTGCAGCGCGGTCGAGGGTGATCGGCACGGAGGCCGAACCGGTGTTGCCGTACTCCTCGTACGTGGTCCACGTGGTCAGGGCGAGCGGCCGGTCGGCGCCCACCGCCAGCTCGGCGGAGAGGGTTTCCAGCATGCGGCCGTTGGCCTGGTGCGGAACGAAGTGCGCCAGGTCCGCCGGGGTGAGGTCGCGTTCCGCCAGGAAGGCGCGGATGGCGGGCGGGACGTTGTCGGCGACGAAGTCCCGGACGCCGCGGCCGTTCATGGTGAAGTACTGGAGTCCCGCGGCGAGGGTGTCGGGGGTGGTCGGGATGCGGCTGCCGCCGCCCGGGACCTCGATGAGGTGCCGGTCGGCCGCGTAGCTGGCGAGCCGGTTGGCGAGTACGCCGCGTTCCTGTCCGGCGGACGGGCCGAGGACGACGGCCCCCGCTCCGTCACCGAACAGGATCGTGGTGCGCCGGTCCTCGGGGTTGAGGATGCGGGAGTAGACGTCGGCTCCGATGACCAGGGCGTAGCCCTCGCCGGCGGTGGCCGCCAGCATGGTCTGCGCCGTGGTCAGGGCGAACAGGAAGCCCGTGCACACGCCGTTGACGTCGAAGGCGGCCGTGCCGTGGTCCGCGCCGAGTTCGCCGGCGACCACGGCCGCGGTCGGCGGCTGCGGCTGGTCGGGGGTGGAGGTGGCCACCACGATCAGGGACAACTGGTCGGCGCGGATGCCGGCGCTCTCGAGCGCCGCACGCCCCGCGATCACCGCGAGATCAGATGTCGCCTCATCGGGCTTGGCCCAACGGCGGTTGCGTATTCCTGTCTTGCCGAAGATCCAGTCGTGATCGACTCCGGCCGGAGCGCCGACTTCGTCGTTGGAGACGATGTGAGACGGTACGTACGAACCCGTGCCCAACACGCCCACCGAAACAGCACTCTGTGCACCGTGCATTCCCGTCGTGATCATTTCGTGCGACTCCTCAGCAGCGTGAAACTCATGGTTCCGTCCCGCGGAAGAGCCGACAACGGCGGCTGCGGGACCTTGTCAGGTAGAGCGGGGAGCGGAGCGGTCCGGGGCGGACCGCCCCGCCCGTGTCAGGCGGCGAGCATCCGTGCCGTCAGCGAGGCGAGCAGTTCCCCGGTGATTCGGGGGCCGCCCAGCGTCAGGACCGACTCCGCGTGGAACTGCATCGATGCGAAGTACGGGCCGCGCAGGGCGTGCACCTCGTCGGTCTCCGGGTCGCGGCTGATGTCCACGAGTCCGATGCCGGGGATGATGGCCGAGTCCACTGCGGAGCGGGCGGCGAAGGTGTTGTAGAAGCCGACCCGTTCCGGCCGGCCGAAGAAGTCGATCTCCTTCTGTACGCCCTGGTTCGGTTCGCTGCGGCGCACCAGCTCGAAGCCGAGGGTGGTGGACAGCACCTGGTGGCTCAGGCAGATCGCCAGGAACGGTCTGCGCTCGTCCAGCAGGGTCCGTACGGCCGTCCGCAGGTGGTCGATCTTCGGGTGGGAGCTGTCGCGCGGATCGCCGGGCCCGGGACCCATCACGACCAGGTCGTACCCGTCGAAGGAATACGCCTGGTCGAACCGCCGGACCGTCACGTCCAGTCCCAGGGAGACCAGTTGGCGGGCGATCATCGCGGTGAAGGTGTCCTCGGCGTCCACCACCAGCACGCGCCGTCCGGCCAGCGCCGGATCCACCGCCGCCCGGTCCCGCTCCTCCTTGAGCCAGTAGTCGGCGATCGTACGGTTGCGGTCCAGCAGGGCCGCGCGGACGTCGGGGTGGGACGCGAACCGGGCACGGGTGCCCTGCGATTCCAGGGCCGCGAGCAGCCCGGCGGCCTTCGCCTTGGTCTCGGCCACCTCCGACCAGGGGTCGGAGTGGCGTACGAGGGTGGCCCCGACGCCGATCTCGACCTCGCCGCCGGCGCCGATGTCGGCCGTACGGATCAGGATGGACGAGTCCAGCGCGTGCCCGCCCTGCTCGTCGTGTCCGATCAGCGCCAGCACGCCGCTGTAGTAGCCGCGGCCCTGCGGTTCGTACTCGGCGATGACCGCGGCCGCGCTCTCCAGCGGGCTGCCGGTGACGGTCGGCGCGAACAGCGTCTCCCGCAGGATCTCCTCCGGGGTGTGCCCGCTGCGGCCCTCGATGAAGTACTCGGTGTGGGCGAGACGGGCCATCTCCTTGAGGTACGGCCCGTCCACGCGGGCACCGCCCTCGCAGATCCGGGCCATCATCTTCAGTTCCTCGTCCACCACCATGTACAGCTCGTCCACTTCCTTGGCGTCGGCCAGGAAGTCCATCACCTCCGGCAGCGAGGGGCCGGCGGCCGGATAGCGGTAGGTGCCGCTGATCGGGTTCATGACTGCGGTGCCCTCGCGCAGGCTGACGTGGCGCTCGGGGCTGGCGCCCACGAGGGTGCGCTCGCCGGTGTGCACGACGAAGGTCCAGTACGCGCCCGACTCCCGCTCCAGCAGCCGGCGGAAGAGGGTCAGCGCGTGGCCGGTGGAGTACTCGCGGATGGCGGTGGACCATGAGCGCTTGATGACGAAGTTGGCGCCCTTGCCCTCGCCGATCTCGTCCGAGATCACCCGGCGCACGGTGTCCGCGTACTCCTCGTCGGAGATGTCGAACGCGCCGCCGTCGAGCTCGATCGGCAGGTCGGGGATCCGAGACAGCGCCTCGACCAGGGAGACGTGCTCCTGGCCGGTGACGGTCATGGCGACCAGCGGGGTGTCCTCCTCGGGGGCGGCGAAGCCCCGCTCGGCGATCTGCCGGTAGGGGACGAGCGCGAGCACCTCGTGCCGGGCGCCGCTGCCGGCCGCGGGCGCCGTGGCGGCCGTGGCGCCGGAGGCGCGCAGCTCCGCGAGGGTCGCCACGGTCGCGGTCTCGCCGACGATGACGTCGAGGATTCCGGGACCGGAGGCCTCCGGGCGGTAGAGGAGGGCGAACGGGGGTGGGTTGGGGCCGAGGATCCGGGCCAGCAGGGGCGAGCTCATCCGGCGATCTCCTTCGCGGTGGTGACGACCGCGCAGCGCTTGGCCGCGTAGTCGATGGCCAGCCGGTGTTCCTGCTCGCTGAAGTCGCCGATCGCGTCGGCGACCAGGAAGGTCTGGATGTCGTGGCTGAACGACTCGATGGCCGTGGTCAGCACGCCGACGTGGGCGTACACGCCGCAGATGACCAGCTGGTCGCGGCCGGCGGCCCGCATCCGCTCCAGCAGGTCGGTGTTGAAGAAGGCGCTGTAGCGCCACTTGGTGCAGACCCAGTCGCCGTCGGCGGGGGCGAGTGGCGGGACGACCTCCCGGTCCTCGGGGGTCGTACGCATCCCCGGGCCCCAGATGTCCGCCAGCAGTCCGCGCTGCTCCGGCGTCATGCCGCCCGGCTGGGCGGTGTACGCGACGGGTGCTCCGGCGGACTTGAAGTGCTCGCGCAGCAGCACGGCGTTGCCGGTCAGCTCCTCGCGCAGCCCTTCGGGGAACGGTGCCAGGAAGTAGCGCTGCATGTCGTGGACGAGCAGGACGGCCCGGTTCGCGTCGAACGACCACTGCGGTACGGACGGGGGGAGTTCTCCCGCGGTGGGGAGGGGATAGGGCTCGATGGTCGGTATGCCGGCCATGATGTTTCCTCTCGGTTCTCTTGTTCCTCAAAAGGGCTGCGCCGCAGGTGAGTTCACGCGCCGGGACTCACACGCCCAGCGTGGCTCCGCCGTCCACGGTGAGGACGTGCAGGGTGATGTGGGCGGCGCGGTCCGACAGCAGGAAGAGCACGGCTTCGGCGATGTCGGTGGTGCGGGCGAGCTTGCCCAGCGGGATGCCGCCCTTGAAGGACTCGGGGTTGCCCGCGATGGTCTTGGCGGGGCCCTGGTCGTCCTCCCACATGGAGGCGAGCATGGCCGTGTCGGTGGACCCGGGGGCGACGACGTTGCAGCGGATGTTGTGCTTGGCGACTTCCAGTCCGAGCGATTTGGTGAGCATCGTCGCGGCGGCCTTCGACGCCCCGTAGGCGGCCATTGAGGCACGCGGGGTGCCGGCGGCGTTCGAGGCGACGGTGACGATGGCGCCGCGGTTGCGCGGGATCATCCGGTTGACGGCGGTACGGGACAGCCTGAAGACACCGCTGACATTGACCTCGAAGGTCTGCAGCCAGTCCTCGTCGCTGAAGTCCTTGATCTCGCCCATGCGCAGGATGCCCGCGGTGTTGACGAGCATGTCCAGCGGGCCGAGTTCGCGTTCGACCTCATCGACGACGGCCTCCACCTGCGCGGTGACGGTGACGTCGGCCGGGTAGGCGTGGGCGTTCAGTCCGTCGGCGACCAGCTTTTCCACCGCCTCGTGCAGCCGGACGGCGTCGCGGTCGACGGCGGCCACCATCGCGCCCTCTTCGGCGATTCGGCGGGCCACGGCCAGACCTATGCCTCCCGCGGCTCCAGTGACTAGGGCGACCTTGTTGTCCATGTCCCAACTCCCGGCTTGTTCAGCTCCGCCACGACGACACCACGGCGTAGGCCTGGTGAGGGTTGAGGCGGGGATCGCAGAAACTCGTGTAGTTGTCGCCGACCGCGTCGATGCGGGCCGCGTCGGTCGTGCACTCGGTGACCTTGTCCGGAGTGGTCTCCAGGTGCAGGCCGCCCGCGACGCCGCCGCCGCGGACGACGACCTCCTGGAAGCCCTGCACCTCTTCGACGACGGTGTCGACGAGGCGGGTCTTGAGGCCACCGGGGGCGGAAACGGTGTTGCCGTGCATGGGATCGGTCAGCCAGATGACCGGGTGGCCGGCCTGGACGACCGCGTCCACGAGCGCGGGCAGTCGCTCGGCGACCAGGTCCGCGCCCATGCGGGCGATGAGGGTGAGGCGGCCGGGCTCGCGCCACGGGTCGAGGCGCCGGCACAGTTCGACGAGCTCCTCCGGGTCCATCGACGGGCCGACCTTGCAGGCCACGGGGTTGACGACGCCCGCCAGCATGTCCACGTGGGCGCCGTCGATCTGGCGGGTGCGCTCGCCGATCCACGGGAAGTGGGTCGAGGTGAGCAGCGGGCTGCCCTCCTCGTCCCAGCGCATCATGGGCAGTTCGTAGTCGAGGAGCAGGGCCTCGTGGCTGGTCCATACCGGCGGGCAGATGCCCGAACGGCGGGCCGGGTCGGTCCAGCCGAGGTGGGCCATGGCCTCCGCGGCGGCCTGGTAGCCGGTCAGCAGGCGGTGCGGGTCGGGGATGCGGTCGGCCAGGTTGGCCTCCGGACCGTTGACCATGTGGCCGCGGAAGACCGGGAGTTCGACACCGTCGACGACCTCGGTCGGGCGCGAGCGGGGCTTGCCGAACTGGCCGGCGAGGCGGCCGATCCGGACCACCGGCTTGTGCGTGACCATCTTCAGCGTGCCGGCGAGCAGGTCGAGGAGCGCCGACTTGCGGGCGATGTAGCCGCCGTCGCACTCCGACGGGTCCTCGGCGCAGTCGCCGGCCTGGACCACGAAGGCCTCGCCCGCCGCGACACGTGCGAGGTGGGAACGCAGGCGACGGACGTCTCCGGCGTTGACCAGCGCCGGACGGCGGGAAAGCTCGTCCTTCACCTTGGGCAGTTCCGGAAAATCGGACCAGTCGGGCTGCTGAAGGGCAGATTCACTTCTGACGGTAAGCGGGGCGGTAACCACGGGAAACTCCCAGTCGTGGGGCGGCAGGCTCAAAGGGCAGAATTGAGGGGCGGCGGAATACGGATACTCTGCTGGACTTGCGGAAGCGACCACGGGGAACCGGGCACTCCGTCAGGTGGCCGTGCAGGGGGCGCTATCTAGCCCGCGACACCTGACACACGCGCGGCGGCGGGTTTCCCGCGGCGGCCTCCCCGAACAGAATCCGGTTCATGCATGCCGCCTATATCGAACAGCTGGGTCCCGCGGAGGTCATCCGCTTCGGTGAGCTCCCCGTTCCGCAGCCGGGTCCGTCCGATGTCCTCGTCGCGGTGGACGTGGTCTCCGTCAACCACGTCGACACCTTCGTCCGCTCAGGTGCCTGGAGCACCCCTCTCGACTTCCCCTTCGTGATCGGCAGGGACCTCGTCGGTACGGTGCTGTCCGCCGGCCCCGCCGTCGCGCACCGCTTCGCGCCGGGTGACCGGGTCTGGTGCAACAGCCTCGGCCACGACGGCCGCCAGGGCGCCGCCGCCGAACAGGCCGTGGTCCCCGCCGACCGGCTCTACCCGCTGCCGGCGGGGGTGGAGCCCGAGGACGCGGTAGCCCTCGCGCACCCGGCCGTCACCGCCTATCTCGCCCTCTTCGACCAGGGCGAGATCACCGCCGGGGACACCGTGTTCGTCGCCGGCGCCGCCGGCAACGTCGGCAGCGCGCTGGTCACGATGGCCGCGCACGCCGGAGCCAGGGTGATCGCGACGTCCTCGCCGCGCGACTTCGCGTACGTACGCGGCCTGGGCGCGGCGGAGGTCATCGACTACAACGACCCCGACGTACCGGGTCGGATCCGCGAGCTCAGCCCGCACGGGGTGGACATCCACGTAGACACCTCGGGCCGCAACGACCTGGAGACGGCGGTGGACCTGCTGGCGAGCCGCGGCCGGATCGTGCTGCTCGCGGGGCTGCGCACCCGTCCCGTACTACCGGTGGGGCCGCTCTACCTCAAGGACTGTTCGGTGCGCGGCTTCGCCATCTCGCACGCCACCGCGGGCCGCCTGGCAGCGGCTGCCGCGCACGTCAACACGCTGACGGCGGCCGGACTGCTCCGGCCGCGCGGTACCCAGGTGCTGCCGTTGTCGGCGGCGGCCGAGGCGCACCGCCTGCTGGACGAGGGCAAGGTGACGGGAAAGCTCGTACTGCGCGCCGGGCCCGTATCCGGCGGGTGAAATTCCGTTTCTATGAAAACAGGCGGCGCCGCCGAATTGTTTTCGCGGCGCCGTTCCGGCGTGCCCGAATTCGACCGTATTTCTTTATGTCGAAGACCTGACGGACCCTGAGCAAGGCCGTTGGTTATCGAATTGGTGGCCGATAGCGTTCTGGCCATGACGAACTCCATCATTGACTCGACCCCGCTTTTCGAGATCCGTGCGGACATTCCCGTCGCGGCCACCGCACAGGAGATCTACGACGTGGTCAGCGACCTGACCCGCAGCGCCGAGTGGAGCCCGGAGTGCAAGGGCGGCGAGTGGATCTCCGGCGAGCCCTCCAGCGTCGGCGCGGTCTTCCGCGGAGAGAACCTGCGTGCCGAGGACGTCGTCGGCTGGGCACCGCTGATCCGCGGCACCTGGTACACGGAGGCCCGCATCACGGCGGCCGAGCCGGGCCGCACCTTCCGCTGGATGATGCTGACGCACGCCCAGGAGGACCAGGAGTCCATCTGGGGCTTCGACATCGAGCCGGCGCAGCAGGGCTCGGTCCTCGTGCACCACTTCCGGATGGGCCAGGCGACCGCCGGCATCCACAAGATCGTCGCCGACCTGGACGAGGTCGGGCGCAAGCAGTTCATCACCGACTGGACCGAGAAGCTCGAGCAGGACCTCGACGCCACCCTCGCCCGGATCCGCGACGTCGTCGAAGGCCGCTGAGCCCGTTCGCCGCACCCGTTCGCCGCACCCCGGCCGCCGGCGCAGACCGTTCCCGACCGGCCCGCCACTCCCCGCACGCCACCGAAGACACTCTTGAGAGAACGAGGCCATGCTTCTCCAGCGCATAGGAAACAAGGGCATCCGGCTGGGTACGCTCTTCGACCGAGCGGCCGACCGCACCCCCGCCGGCCTCGTGGTCCTGGACCACGACCTGGACATCGCCCCGCAGCTCGGGCGCCGTACCACCCTCACCGAACTCGCCGACCTGGTCGACGACTTCTCCTCCCGGCTGTGGGCGGTCGGGGTGCGCCCGAACCACCACGTCGTCGTGCACAAGTCCGATGGCTTCGACATCTCCCTGCTGGCCTGCGCGATCGCACGCATCGGCGCGATCCCGGCCCTGCTCTCCCCGAAGCTGGACGGCGAGACGGTGGCCGTGCTGGTCCGCCGCATCGACCAGCCCTTCCTGATCACCGACCAGGACAAGCTCGACCACAACCTGCCGGCCGAGATCTTCGACATCACGGCCAAGGTGCTGCTGACCACGGGCTCCTACGAAGGGGCCGTCGAACTGGGCGGCCTCGCGGGCGCCACCCGCGTCCCGGCCATTCCGATGCCGCCGGACCACCCGACCCTGATCACCCACACCTCGGGCACCACGGGCACTCCGAAGCTCGCCGTGCACACCGGCCATACCTTCGAGGCCCGCTACCGCCCGCAGGCCACCGTGTTCTCGGCCGTCGGCAAGCGCGAACCCGTCGCCCTGCACGTGTCGTTCGTGCACTCCCGGATGTTCACGGCCATGCCGATCTCGATCCTCCAGGGCCACACCCTGATCGTCCTCAAGGAGGACGACACGGAGACCGTCGGCGACATCTTCGCCCAGGTCCCGCCCGGCTTCATCGAGGCCCACCCCAACACCTTCCTGCACTGGGAGGCGCTGGCCGACGACCCGCGCGGCCCGCTCGCCAACGTCAAGTACTTCAGCTCGACCTTCGACGCGATCCACCCGCGCACGGTGAGCATCCTGCTCAACGCCACGAAGCGCCGTAACCCGCTCTTCGCCCAGGCCTACGGCCAGAGCGAGGTCGGCCCCATCGCGGCCCGCACCTACACCCGCAAGGGGGGCGCGGACTTCGACGGCCGCTGCGTCGGATCGCCGTTCCCCGGCATGACCGGTGTCCGCGTCGTCAGCCGCGACGGCAACCCCGTCTCCAAGACGAACCCCGGCTTCATCGAGATCAAGTCCGACGGCCGCATCATCACCTACCTCGACGAGCACGAGCGCTGGGAGAAGCAGGTCCACGACGGCTGGTGGCGCATGGGCGACCTGGGCTACCGCACCAAGTGGGGCTGCCTGCACCTCCTCGACCGCGAGGTCGACGAGATCCCCGGCATCGGCTCCACGCTGGAGATCGAGGACAAGCTCTTCACCCGGCTGCACGAGCTGATCGAGGTCATCATCATCCCCGGTGCCGACGGCGTCCCGGTCCCCGTGGTCTGCACCCGCGACGACAAGCCGCTCGACCTGATCGCGTGGAAGTCCGCGGTCATCGGCCTGCCGAAGCTGGCGGACCCGGTCCAGTGGCGCCTCGAGGACGTCCCGCAGACCTCCACGACCAAGATCAAGCGCCTCGAGCTCGCCCGTCTGGTCACCGCCGGTTCCCCGGCCTAGGCCCGACCCGACCTCCCGCCGGCTCCCGCCCCCACCGCCGGCTCCCTGCCCGTCCGTTCCGCGCAGGGCCTGACCACCGCCGCGCAGGCCCTGCCCGACCGCCGCAGGGGTCCCGTCCAGGCCGGGCAACCCCACAGCATCGGAGAAACAGCATGAGCAACTCATCCGTCGAGATATGCGTCGTCGGCGCCGGCCCCCGTGGCCTGTCCGTCGTAGAGCGCCTTGCCGCCAACGAACGCGAACGCCCCTCGCACGACTCGGTCGCCATCCACGTCGTGGACCCGTCGGCGCCCGGCGCCGGCAAGGTCTGGCGCTCGGGCCAGTCCCGCCACCTGCTGATGAACACCGTCGCCTGCCAGATCACCGTCTACACCGACGAGAGCTGCCAGATCGACGGCCCCATCGAGCCGGGCCCGAGTCTCTTCGAGTGGGCCAAGTCCCTCTCCGTGCTGGGCCAGTTCGACGACTACGACGAGGGCACCCTCGCCGAGGCCGCGGTCATGGGCCCGGACACCTACCCGACCCGCGCCTTCTACGGCAGCTACCTCGGCGAGTGCTTCCAGCGCGTCATCGTCGGCGCCCCCAAACACGTCACCGTCCACGTCCACGGGTCCCGCGCAGTCGCCCTCGCCGACACCCAGGGCATCCCCGGCGGCCCGCAGGGCGTCCGGCTGGAGGACGGCACCCGCCTGAACAACCTCGACGCCATCATCCTGGCGCAGGGCCACGTCCCGGCCCGCCTGACCCCCCGCGAGGCGCGCACCGCTTCCCTGGCGCGCATCCACTACCTGACGTACCTGACGCCGGGCAACCCGGCCGACGCCGACCTCGCGCAGGTCAAGCCCGGCCAGTCGGTGCTGCTGCGCGGTCTGGGCCTGAACTTCTTCGACTACATGTCGCTGTTCAGCCACGGCCGCGGCGGCACCTTCGTCCGCGACGAGAACGGCAAGCTCGCCTACCAGCCGTCCGGGCAGGAGCCCCGGCTGTACGCCTTCTCCCGGCGCGGCATCCCGTACCACGCCCGCGGCGACAACGAGAAGGGCGCATACGGCCGTTACCTCCCCAAGCTGCTGACCCCGGCCTACATCAAGGGCCTGCGCGAGCGCGCCGAGGACGGCGGGATGGTCACCTTCAACGCCGACCTGTGGCCCTTCATCTCCCTCGAGGTGGAGAGCGTCTACTACGGGTCCCTGCTGCAGGCCCGCGGCGGCGGCGCGGACCGCGAGGAGTTCACCGAGCGCTACTTGTCCCTCGCCGAGCCGGCCGAACGCATCGATCTGCTCACCGAGTTCGGCATCGAGGCGGCCGACCACTGGAGCTGGGAGCGGCTCTCCCTCCCGTACGGCGACACGAAGTTCGCCGACCGCGACGCCTTCCAGCAGTGGCTGATCGGCTACCTCGCGGCCGACGTCGTCGCCGCCCGCCAGGGCAACGTCAGCGGCCCGGTCAAGTCGGCCCTGGACGTCCTGCGCGACCTGCGCAACGAGGTCCGCCTCGCCGTCGACCACGGCGGTCTCGACGGGGACTCGCACCGCGACGACCTCGAGGGCTGGTACACCCCGCTCAACGGCTTCCTCTCCATCGGCCCGCCGGCCACCCGTATCGAGGAGATGATCGCCCTGATCGAGGCGGGCATCCTCACCCTCACCG
The DNA here is from genome assembly GCF_026627445.1 of Streptomyces sp. H27-H1. Taxonomy (GTDB): domain Bacteria; phylum Actinomycetota; class Actinomycetes; order Streptomycetales; family Streptomycetaceae; genus Streptomyces. The sequence goes on along the minus strand of NZ_JAPNLJ010000023.1, from coordinate 71,650 downwards.
GGCCTGGCACCCAGGTCCGCATCGACACCAACACCCAGAGCTACCTGGCCGAGTCCGCGACCGTGCCGGGCGCCACGATCAGGGCCCAGGTCCTCATCGAGGCCCGGCTTCCCGAGCCCGACCTGCGGCGCACCGCCGACCCGCTGCTCCAGCACCTGCTGGACACCGACCAGGCCAAGCCGTACGTCATCACCGGCGGCCAGGGCGGCTACCAGACCGGCGGCCTCGCGGTCACCGAGCGCCCCTACCGGCTCATCGACGCCCGCGGCGCCGCCCACCCGCGCCGCTTCGCCTACGGGGTGCCCACCGAGTCCGTGCACTGGGTGACGGCCGCCGGCATCCGCCCGGGCGTGGACTCGGTGACCCTCGGGGACTCCGACGCCATCGCCCGCGCCGTACTGGCCCTGCCGACCGTCGCGCACGCCCCGGCGGGCATCCACGCGGTGACCGACGACACCGCCGAGGGCGCACTGCCCGGCGTGGTCGTATGACCGAGGAGGACCTCCTCACCGACGCCGGCCTGCTCTCCCCCGTGCGGGCCGGTACCCCGGTCGAGGCGGCCGTCGGCGACCGGGCGTGGCTCCAGGCCATGCTCGACGCCGAGGCCGCCTTGGCCAGGGCTCAGGCGGGACTCGGCACCTTGCCGAAGACCGCCGCGGACACCATCACCGCCGCCGCCCGGGCCGAGGACTTCGACCTGAGGGCCCTCGCGCTCGCCGCGCGCGAGACCGCCAACCCGGTCGTCGGCCTGGTCCAGGCGCTCACGGCGGCGGTCCGCGAGAGCGACCCCGAAGCCGCTGATCACGTCCACCGGGGCTCCACCAGCCAGGACATCTTCGACACCGGCGCCATGCTGGTGGCCGCCCGGGCGCTGCGCCTGGTCCGGGCCGACCTGGCCCGGACCGCGCAGGCCCTGGCGGGCCTCGCGGCCACCCACCGCAACACCCTGATGGCCGGCCGCACCCTCGCCCTGCACGCCGTACCCACCACCTTCGGGCTCAAGGCCGCGGGCTGGCACCGGCTCGTCCTCGACGCCGACGCCCGCCTCGCCCGGGTCCTGCGGGAAGGCCTGCCGGTCTCGCTCGGCGGGGCCGCGGGCACCCTCGCCGGATACCTCGAATACGCCGACATCGACCGTCCGGACGTGGCGGCCGACGCCGAACACCCCTACCTCGACCGGCTCGTCGACGCCTTCGCCGCCGAGACCGGCCTCGCCCGCCCCGTACTGCCCTGGCACGCGCTGCGCACACCGATCGCCGATCTCGCCGCCGCGCTGGCCTTCACCGCCGGCGCCCTCGGCAAGATCGCGGTCGACGTGCAGTCGCTGACCCGGACCGAGGTGGGCGAGGTTACCGAGCCCACCGCGGCCGGGCGCGGTAGCTCCTCCGCGATGCCGCACAAGCGCAACCCGGTGCTCGCCACGCTGATCCGCTCGGCCGCCCTGCAGGTTCCGGTGCTCGCCGCCGGGCTGACGCAGTGCCTGATCGCGGAGGACGAGCGGTCCGCCGGCGTCTGGCACGCCGAGTGGCAACTGCTGCGCGAATGCCTGCGGCTGACCGGCGGCGCCGCCCACACGGCGGTGGAACTCGCCGAGGGGCTGGAGGTCCGGGCCGATCGGATGCGCGCGAACCTCGACCTCACCGGCGGCCAGGTGGTCTCCGAACGCATCGCCGCACGCCTCGCCCCACGCCTGGGCAAGGCCGCAGCGAAGCAACTGCTGACCGAGGCCTCGGCGGTGGCCGCCGACAGCGGGCAGCCGCTGAGCGCCGTGCTCGCCGGGATGTCCGGCGCCGGGCACGGGCTCGGCGCCGCCGACATCGCGCGGCTCTGCGACCCGGCCCGGTACAGCGGGGGCGCCGGCGCACTCGTCGACCGCGCGCTGGCCCACGTAGAACCGGCCGATGCAGAGCCGGCCGGCGCAGAGCCGACTCCGAATTCCTGACCGGACCCCACACAAGGAGGAACTGATGAATGCCGCGAGATCCGCCAAGGGCCGCTGGATCGAGGACTGGAACGCCGAGGACGAGCAGTACTGGGAGCAGGGCGGCAAGCAGATCGCCCGCCGCAACCTCTTCCTGTCCGTGGCCTCCGAGCACATCGGCTTCTCCATCTGGAGCATGTGGTCGGTGCTGGTGCTGTTCATGACGCCCGCGATCGGCCTGGGTTTCGCGCCGGACGAAAAGTTCCTCCTCGTCGTCACCCCCACCCTGGTCGGCGCCCTCCTGCGACCTTCGTACAGCTACGCGGTCACCCGCTTCGGCGGCCGCAACTGGACCGTCTTCGCGTCGGCCATCCTGCTCGTGCCGGCACTGCTGACCGTGTACTTCATCCAGCGCCCAGGCACCCCGCTGTGGGTGTTCCTGGTGATCAGCGCGCTCGGCGGGGTCGGCGGCGGCAACTTCGCCTCTTCGATGACCAACATCACCAGCTTCTTCCCCCGGCGCCACCAGGGCTGGGCGCTGGGCCTGAACGCCGGCGGCGGCAACCTCGGCGTCGCGGCCGTCCAGCTGCTGGGCCTCCTCGTCATCGCGACGGCCGGAGACACGCACCCGGCGTACATCGCGGCCTTCTACCTCCCGCTCATCGCGTTCGTCTCCCTGCTGTGCGCGGCGAAGATGGACAACATCGCCGCCGTACGGACCGACCCGGGCGCCCAGCGCGAGGCGCTCGGCCAGCGCGACACCTGGCTGATCTCGCTCCTCTACATCGGCACCTTCGGCTCGTTCATCGGCTACGGCTTCGCCTTCGGCCTGGTCCTGCAGACGCAGTTCGGCTCCACCCCGCTGCAGGCGGCCTCGTACACCTTCCTCGGCCCGCTGCTCGGCTCCTTCGCCCGTCCCACGGGCGGCTGGCTCGCCGACCGGTTCGGCGGCGCCCGGATCAGCCTCCTCACCTTCGCGGGCATGGCCGCCGGGACCGGCGTGCTGCTCATCGCGTCGGCGCAGCACTCGCTGCCGGTGTTCATCGGGGGCTTCACCGTCCTGTTCGTCCTCAGCGGCATCGGCAACGGCTCCACCTACAAGCTGATCCCCGCGGCCTTCAACCGCCAGGCCGAGGCCGGCATCGTGGCCGGCCACGACGCCACCAAGGCCTTCGCCGCGGCCCGCCGGCTGTCCGGCGCCGCCATCGGCATCTCGGGTGCGATCGGCGCCCTCGGCGGCGTCGCCATCAACCTCGCCTTCCGCGGCGCCTACGGCGGCGGCTCGGGCAGCGGTACCCCCGCCTTCCTGTCCTTCATCGGCTACTACGCCGTCTGCGCGGCGGTGACCTGGACCGTGTACCTGCGCCGTGAGCGGGCCGCCGGTGCCACCGCCAGCGCCTCGCGCGCAACGGCGCACACCGCCGATGCCCGTCCGACGGAGAGCATCCATGCCTGACCGGACACAGCCCGAGGGCCTCCCGCCGCAGCAACAACCGCAGCAACAACCGCAGCCGCAGCCGCACCCGCAGCCGCACCCGCAGATCGATGCCGACGCCGGCCCCGCCGAGGTGCGGACCCACTGCCCCTACTGCGCCCTGCAGTGCGGCACGCTGCTCACCGCCGGCGACCGCGAAGGCAGGGCCGACGGGGCCTCGGTCCAGCCCGACCCGGACTTCCCCGTCAACAGCGGCGGCCTGTGCCAGAAGGGCTGGACCGCCCCCGCCCTGCTGACCACCCCCGACCGGATCCGGACCCCCATGGTCCGCGACGCGTCCGGGACCCTTCGCCCCACCGACTGGGACACCGCCCTGGACACCGTGGCCGCCTCCCTGGCCCGGATCCGCGCCGAGCACGGCCCCGACGCCGTGGGAGTCTTCGGCGGAGGCGGACTGACCAACGAAAAGGCCTACCTGCTCGGAAAGTTCGCCCGCCTCGCCCTCGGCACCAGCCAGATCGACTACAACGGCCGCTTCTGCATGTCCTCCGCCGCGGCCGCCGGCAACGCCGCCTTCGGACTGGACCGCGGACTGCCCTTCCCCGTCACCGACCTCGGCTCCGCCGACACCGTCCTGCTCGCCGGGGCCAACCCCGCCGAGACGATGCCCCCGCTGATGCGGCACCTCACCGCCGCCCAGCTGATCGTCATCGACCCGCGCCGCACCCCCACCGCGGCGCGCGCGGCCCTCCACCTCCAGCCGCGCCCCGGCACCGATCTGGCCCTCGCCCTCGGCCTGTTCCACATCCTCGTCGTCGACGGCCACACCGACCTCGGCTACGTCGACCGGCGCACCACCGGCTTCGACGCCGCGTGGAAGCGCGCCGCCTCCTGGTGGCCCGAGCGCGTCGAGAAGGTCACCGGCGTCCCCGTCAGCGACCAGCGCGAGGCCGTCCGGATGCTCGCCGCCGCCGACCGCGCCTACATCCTCACCGGCCGCGGCGCCGAACAGCACAGCAAGGGCACCGACACCGTCGCGGCCTTCATCAACCTGGCCCTCGCCCTGGGCCTGCCCGGCCGCGAAGGCGGCGGCTACGGCTGCCTCACCGGCCAGGGCAACGGCCAGGGCGGCCGCGAACACGGCCAGAAGGCCGACCAGCTCCCCGGATACCGGATGATCACCGACCCGGCGGCCCGCGCCCACGTGGCCGGCGTCTGGGGCGCCGACCCCGACGACCTGCCCGGTCCCGGCCGCAGCGCCTACGAACTCCTCGACGCCCTCGGCACCGAAACCGGCCCCCGGGCCCTGCTCGTCTTCGGCGCCAACCCCGTGGTCTCCGCCCCGCGCGCCGCCCACGTCGGCAGGCGCCTGGCGAGCCTGGACCTGCTGGTCGTCGCCGACTTCGTGCCCTCCGAGACCGCCCGCATGGCCGACGTGGTCCTCCCCGTCACCCAGTGGGCCGAGGAGGAAGGCACCCTCACCAACCTCGAAGGCCGCGTCCTGCGCCGGCGCCGACTGCTCTCCCCGCCGCCCGGAGCCCGCTCCGACCTCGCCGTACTGCGAGGCCTGGCCACCCGGCTGGGCGACCTCCCCGAGCGCTACCCGGACGAACCCCGCCTGGTGTTCGAAGAGTTGCGCCGCGCCTCGCAGGGCGGTCCCGCCGACTACTCCGGGATCAGCTACGAACGCCTCGACGCGGGGGAGGCCCTGCACTGGCCCTGCCCGCAGACCTCCGACGCCGAAGGCGACCACCCGGGCACCCCGCGGCTCTTCCTCGACCGGTTCGCCCACCCCGACGGCCGGGCCCGCTTCGCCGACGTGGACCACCGCCCGCCCGCGGAGGAGGTGCACACCGAGCATCCGCTCTACGCCACCACCGGCCGGGTCCTCGCCCAGTACCAGTCCGGGGCCCAGACCCGCCGGGTACCCCAGCTGATCGCCGCCGCCCCCGAGGCGCACGTCGAAGTCCACCCCGACACGGCCGCCCGAGCCGGCCTCACCGACGGCGGCCACGCCAGGGTCAGTTCGGCCCGCGGCGCCACCCTCGCCCGGGTGCGGCTCGACCCGACCCTGCGCACCGACACCGTGTTCCTGCCCTTCCACTTCGGGGGCGCCGGCCGGGCCAACCTGCTCACCAACGACGCCCTCGACCCGCGCAGCCGGATGCCCGAGTTCAAGGTCTGCGCCGTCCGCATCGAGCCCGTGGAGCTGGAGTTCCCCGAGGCCGACCCGGAAGACGCCGACGAAGACATCGAGATCCCACTCCTCCAGGACGCCCTCTCATGACCGCGACCACGCCCGCAGCCCCCCTCCTCGTCATCGGCAACGGCCCGGCCGCCCACCAACTCCTGGACCGAATACGCCACTTCGGGTGCCAGGACCCCGTCACCGTGCTCGGCGCCGAGGACACCCCCGCCTACCACCGGGCGCTGCTCACCTCCGCCCTCGACGGCAGCCTCCCGGCCGAGGCCATGGAGCTGCCGCCGCCGCCCGGCGACACCACGATCCACACCGGCGCGTGCGCCGTCCGCATCGACCGCGCCCGCCGCCTCGTGCACACCGCCGACGGAGGCGTCTTCCCGTACTCCCGGCTGGTCCTGGCCACCGGAGCCGCCCCGCTGATTCCCGGCCTGCCCGGCCTGCGCACCCCGGACGGCGAGCCCGCCGCCGGGGTCGCCGTCCTGCGCACCCTCGCCGACTGCGCCCGTCTCACCGACCCGGCCGAGATGGCCGCCCGTGCCCCCGTGACCATCCTGGGCGCCGGTTCCCTGGGCGTCGAAGCGGCCTTCGCACTGGCCCTGAAGGACCGGCCGGTCACCCTCGTGCACCCCGGGCCCTGGCCCATGGACCACCTCCTGGACCGGACCGCCGGCACCCTCGTCTGCGACCGGCTCGCCGCCGCCGGGGTCGAGGTCGTCACGGGCACGCCCGCCGCCTCGTACGCCCCGGGCACCCTGACCCTCGCCGACGGCCGCGCTCTGGCCGCCGGCACCCTGCTGCTGTGCACCGGTGTGCTGCCCGAGACCGGGCTGGCCCGGGCCGCGGGGCTGGGCGTGCGCACCGGCATCGTCGTCGACGACCGGCTGGGCACCGACGACCCGCTGATCCACGCCATCGGCGACTGTGCCGAGCACCGCGGCAACCGCGGCGGCTCCCTGGCCTCCGGCTGGGCCCAGGCCGAGGCGCTGGCCCGCCACCTCGCCACCGGAGCCCGGGGCGTGGCCGCCGCCCGCCGCGTGCTGCGGCCCCGCATCGCGGGCCCCGGCCTCGTCGTGCTCGGCATTCCGGGCAGCGTCCCCGCCGACGAGACGATCACCCTCAACGACCCGGCGAACGGCCGCTACGCCCGCCTGGAACTCACCGGCGAACGCATCAGCTCCGGCGTCCTCATCGGCTTCGACCGGGCCATCGCCACCACGACCGAGCTGTACGTCCACGACCTGCCCGTCCCGCGCGACAGGCTGAGCCTGCTCCTGGGCCGCGCCGCCCGTGTCGCGAGGAAGGGCCCCGTCGAGCTCTGCCCCGACTCGGTCGTCTGCCTCTGCAACAACGTCACCCATCAGGACCTCACCGACGCATGGCACGCCGGCGCCCGCAAGGTCACCGACCTCGCCACCGCCACCCGGGCCACCACCGGCTGCGGCGGCTGCACCCGCCAGGTGGAGTCGATCTGCACTGCCCTGGCCTCCACCAAGGCTGCCGCGACCGGCAGTTGACCCGGCGCGGTGGTCCTCATCCCGTAAAGGACACCGCATGACCCCCCGCACTCTCGTCGTCATCGGACACGGCATGACCGGCCAACGCCTCGTGGAGGAGCTCCGCTCCCGCGACCGGGACGGAACCTGGCGGGTGGTGGTCCTCGGCGAGGAGAGACACCCCGCCTACGACCGGGTCAAGCTCTCGTCCGCCCTGGACGGCACGACCCCGGCCGAGCTGAGCCTCGTGGATCCCGCCCTGTTCGACGACGCCCTGGTGGAGTTCCGACACTCCGCCAGGGCCGTCGGCGTTGACCGCGAGGCCCGTACCGTCGCCCTGGCCGACGGCGGCCACCTCGCCTACGACGCCCTCGTACTCGCCACCGGATCGGTGCCCTTCGTCCCGCCGGTGCCCGGCCGCGAGCTGCCCGGGGCCTGTGTCTACCGCACCCTCGACGACCTCGACGCCATCCGTGAGGCCGCCGCCCGCACCACGACAGGTGTGGTGATCGGCGGCGGTCTCCTCGGCCTGGAGGCCGCCAACGGCCTGCGGCTGCTGGGGCTGACCCCGCACGTCGTGGAGATGGCTCCGCGGCTGATGCCCGTCCAGGTCGACGAGGGCGGCGGCCGCGTGCTCGACCGGCTCGTCCGCCGGCTCGGCGTCACCACCCACCTCGGCGCCGCGACCAGCCACATAGAGGCCGGTCCGGACGGGAACGTGGCCCGCCTGGTCTTCGCGGACGGTACGTCCATCGAGACCGGCCTGGTCGTCTTCTCCGCCGGTGTCCGCCCCCAGGACTCCCTGGCCGGCCCGGCCGGCCTGCCGCGCGGTGAGCGCGGCGGCTTCCTCGTCGACGACCACTGCCGTACGGAGGATCCGTACATCTGGGCCATCGGCGAGTGCGCGGCCGTCGAAGGGCGCTGCTACGGCCTGGTCGCCCCCGGCTACCGGATGGCCGAAGCCGTCGCCGGGCAGCTGCTCGACGACGGCCCGACCCGCTTCCCGGGCGCCGACATGTCCACCAAGCTCAAGCTGATGGGCGTGGACGTCGCCTCCTTCGGCGACGCCCACGCGCAGACCCCGGGCGCGCTGGAATTCGTACGGGAATCCGCGGGCGGCGACGTCTACGCCAAGCTCGTCCTCGACTCCGAGGGGGAGAGCCTGCTCGGCGGAATCCTCGCCGGCGACGCGGCGGCCTACCCGCTGCTGCGCTCCCTGCTGGGCCGCGAACTCCCGGACTCCGCCGACTCCTTGCTGGCCTCCGTATAACCGGGTCGGGCCGAACCGCCGCCGCTCCGCCTTTCCCCCAGGGGGTGTCCCGAACGCCGGGGCACCCCTTTCCGGCGTCCGGGCCCGGGGCACGAGGGCCCGGCTCGACTCCACGACGGAGCAACGCAGCAACGGAGCAACGGAGCAACGGAGCAACGGAGCAACGGAGCAACGGAGCAACGGAGCAACGCAGCAACGCAGCAAGGGAACAACGCCACGGCGCGACAACGGCGAGAGCCCCTACCCGGCGGGGTAGGGGCTCTCGCCGTGCTGTGCGTCGAAGGTGAACCCGAGGGATCAGACTCCGGCGGACTCCGGCTGGCGCTCGGCGGCCGGCTCGGCCTGCGCCTGCGGCTCGGGCTTCTTCAGGCCCAGGGCGATCACCGCGACGATGGCGATGCCGACGGCGGCGATGTAGACCGCCGTGCGCAGGCCGTCGGTGGTGGCGGCGCGCAGGGCGTCACCGGTCTGGCCCTCCAGACCGGAGTTGGCGATGGCGACCAGGACGGCGAGGCCGACGGCGCCACCGATCTGCTGGGTGGTGGAGGCGACACCGGAGGCGATGCCCTGGTCCTGGGGGGCGACGCCGATCGCGGCGGCACCGAACATCAGGGTGTAGCCGGCGCCCTGGCCCAGGCCCATGATGAGCAGGCCGGGGACGAGGGCCCAGTACGAGGCGTCGGTCGCCATGGTCAGGCCGACGATGGCGGTGCCGACGACACCGATGATCATGGCGCCGATCATGATGGCGCGGATGCCGTGCTTGGTGGCGAGGCCACCCGCGGTCTGGGCGCCGATGGCGATGGCGACCATCGGAACGAGGAAGGCGAGGCCGGTCTCCAGCGGGCTGTAGCCGTGGACGCCCTGGAAGTAGACCGTGAGGAAGTACAGCAGGGTGCCGAAGCTGGCCATGTAGAAGAAGGTCACGCCGACGGCGGTGGTGAGGTTGCGGTTGCCGAAGAGGCTCAGCGGCAGCAGCGGGTCGTCGGACTTCTTCTCGATGATGAAGAACGCGACGAGCAGGACGATGCCGAGGGCGAGCGCGCCGAGGACGACCGGGGCGGTCCAGCCGGACTCCGGACCCTGGACCAGGGCGAAGACGATCGAGGTGATGCCGACGGTGGAGGTCAGCGCACCCAGCAGGTCGAAGCTGCGGCTGCTGTTGCGGGCGGCGTCGGGCTGGATGAGCGGGAAGGCGAGCAGCGCGGCGATGCCGGCCAGCGGCACGTTGACGTAGAAGACGGACTCCCAGCCGAGGGACTCGGTGAGCACGCCGCCGAGCAGCGAGCCGACGATCATGCCGCTACCGCCGGCGGTGCCCCAGACGGCGAAGGCGCGGTTGCGCTCCTTGCCCTCCGCGAAGCTGGTGGAGACCAGGGTGAGGGTGGCCGGGAAGAGGAAGGCGCCGCCGATGCCCTGGATGGCGCGGGCGGCGATCAGCACCTCGGGGGAGCCGGCGAGTCCGCCGAGCAGCGAGGAGCCGGCGTAGAGGGCGAGTCCGAGGACGAACATGCGGCGCGGGCCGAAGAGGTCGCAGGCGCGGCCGCCGAGGAGGAGGAATCCGCCGAAGGCGACGGCGTAGGCGCTGACGACCCACTGGAGGTTCTGGGCGGAGAATCCGAGACCGGAGCCGATGTCGGGCAGGGCCACGTAGACGATGTTGTAGTCGATGGAGATGATCAGCTGGGCGAAGGCCAGCAGGGCCAGGATGAGGCCGAGGCGCTTGCGCTTGCCCTCTGTTTGGGTGGACATGGTGTACGGCTCCCGGGTCGGGTCGGGGGATGTGGGCGTTCAGGGGTTCGTGCGGGTTCGTGCGGGTTCGTGCGGAGTGGTTCAGGGGATGCGCGCCGAGCGGCGGCGCGCGGGCTCAGGAGGCCAGTTCGTGCGTCACCTGGTCGGCCAGCCGGCGGGCCAGCTCAAGGCGCTTGATCTTGGCGGTGGCGGTGCGCGGCAGCTCGGCCAGCTTCATCTGGATGGGGTCGGCCATGTCCGACTGGTCGGCGATGGCGCGGCTCCAGCGGGCCAGGTCCAGCGGTGCGTCGCCCTTGGTGCAGACGACCGGCACCGGCTCCTGGCGGGGGCCCGGCACGATGACGAGCTCGGTGAGCTCGGGCAGCCGGTGCAGGACGGTGTCCTCGACTTCGAGGGTGGAGTGGATGGTCGGGATCTGGTCGACCTCGCGGTCGAGCAGGTGCAGGCAGCCCCACTTGGTGCGGTAGCCGACGTCGCCGCCGCGCCACCACTCGCCGTCGACCTGCTTGTCGAAGCGGTCGGCCTCGCCGTAGTAGGTCAGGGCGCGGCCCGCGGTCGCCACGTCGATGTAGCCGGGGTTCTCGCGGGAGGGCTTCTTGCCGTTGCGGGCGACCAGGCGGTACTTGGTGATGCCCGGGGTCGAGTAGCCCTGGCAGCGGCCGTCGGCCTTCATGACGGTGGTGCGGGTGTACGGGCGGGCCACCAGCGGGCCGCACTCGCTCTGGCCGTAGACCTGGAGGAAGACCGGGTTCGTCCGCTCCGAGGCGCGCAGGAACTTGTCCATCGTGCCGGGGTGGATGGCGTCGAAGGTGGAGTTGTAGAAGCGGACGGTCTTGAACGGCTTGCGGGGGTCGTCCAGGATCGACTCGCACTCCAGGAAGGAGTTGGGGTGCGTCTCGAAGACGCCGGGACGGTACTTGACCATCGCGTCGGCGACCTTGGCGGGCTCGGCGTCGTCCAGGAACACCATCGGCTTGTTGCGCTTCATCATCGCGGCGATGCCGGGGTACATGCGCGAGTGCACGTAGGAGACGTGCATCAGGATGGGTTCGCGCTGGCGCAGGAGGCTGACGACCTTGTCCTGCCAGCGGTAGCGCGAGCCGATGGAGCGGGCCGAGTGCACCACGAGCTTCGGGATTCCGGTGGTTCCCGAGGTGTGGGTCATGATCGCGTGCGAGTCGGGGTGCAGCGTCACCGGCGTGCGCTCGGGGGCGCCGGCCAGGTCGGCGAGCGTGATGGCGCCCTCGACCGGTTCGGTGACGGAGATGACCCGCGCGGTGAGCTCGGTGAGCGCAGACGCGGCGAGCGAGCCGGTCAGCTTGGCGGCGTCCGTCAGGAGGGTGGGGGAGGGCAGCCGCTGCAGCAGCGCGTTGATGGTCTCCCCGTCGAGGTGCGCGGAGAGCATCACCGGGACGGCACCGATGCGGGACGTCGCGCAGGCGAACAGCGTGATGTCGAAGTTGTTGGTCTTGTGGATGACGACGTGGTCGCTGGGCCGGACACCGGTGGCCCAGAGACGATTCGCCATCTCGGCTATCAGGTCGGCGAACGTGGCGACCGTCAGGACCTGTCCGACCTCGGGGAGGGCGTCCATGGTGCGGTCGAGCGTGATGGTGTTGGCGCCGAACTGGGCGGCAGCCTCCTCGGCGATGAGGCCGAGATAGAGCGGCGTCTTGTTCTTCGGAATCCGGAGCATGGATTCAAGTTCGCATCCGGGATCCGCAGGCCCAATAGCAGACGTTTGACTCTGTCAGCTCGGTGAAATCAAGTCACCGATCGTGGCGAGAATTGGCTGCAACGTACAGGAAAAAGCCCGTAGTGGGAGTCCCCACTACGGGCTTTTTCCTGCGCGTTGGCGCGTCCTACTTCTTGAGTCCCTGCTTGATCGCCGCGGCGATCTCCATCGTGCGCACGGTCTGGTAGCCGATGGCGGCGAGGTTGTCGTCGGTCACGTTCTGCGCGAGCTGGCCGGGCACGGCCTGCAGGCCGGACGTGGCACTCACGCCGTACGGGTTCCCGTTGCTCGGCGCGAGCAGGATCGGGTCGGTGACGCCCGGCGGCACGATGATCGCGCCCCAGTGGTAGAAGACGTTCGACAGCGACAGGATGGTCGACTCCTGGCCGCCGTGCTGGGTGCCCGTCGAGGTGAACGAGGACATGGCCTTGTTCTTCAGGCCCGCGCGGGCGTGCAGTTCGAAGGTCTGGTCGATGAAGTGCTTGAGCGGGCCGGCCATCGCGCCGTAGCGGCCGGGGGTGCCCCAGATGACGGCGTCGGCCCAGTCCAGGTCGTCGATCGTGGCGATCTCCACCTCACGGCTGCTGCCGCCGGTGTGCTCCTCGTACGCCTCGGTCCACGCGGTGTAGTTGGGCGCGAGCGTGCTCTCCTGGATCTCGGCGACGCGGCGCAGGCGGACCTGCGCGCCGGCCTTCTCCGCGGCTTCGGCGGCGGCCACGGCGAGCTTGTGGATGTTTCCGGTGGCCGAGTAATAGACAATCGCGACGTTGGTCATCGGCTATTCAATCTCTCTTTGAGGGAATCAGGGATTGACGGTCTCGCGGTCAATGCCCGGAGGGTTGTCGATCGCATAGCGCCATGCGCCGTCCGCACCGCGGCGCACCACGTCCGTGGCCGTGCCTTCGTGGAGTACGGAAGTGCCGTCCGGCGCGACGCCCTTGATCAGATAGTCACACAACAGCAGTGCGAGATCGCCGTACTCGTAGCAGTGGCGCACCGACAGTTTCATCGGGATGCCGAGGGCCATGAAGCTGCTGGTCGCCGCGCGCCGGCCGTCGCCGGAGACGACGTTCCCGGGGGTGAGCACGCGCACCGCGCCGGGCTCGAAGAGGCGGTCGATCGCCTCCAGGTCGCGGGCGTTGAAAGCGTGCAGGAACGCGTTGGGAAGCTCGGCCGGTGCGGTGACAAGCGTGGTCATGTTCTCTCCTGAGGGATGGCAAGGAGGTGCCCGGTGGGGGGTGCGGAGGGGACGGAAAGGCGCGCGAGAGGGTGCGGGGGGAGTGCGAGGGGGGCACGGAAGAGCGCGGGACTACTCGACGGCGACGCCGGGCGACCCTTCGGGGCGCACCGGCTCGTCGGGCAGGCGGTTCAGCACCAGCCCGAAGTACTTGTGGTAGGCCTCGAACACCTCCACGTCATCGGAGAGGTGCTCCTCGATGAACTCGCCGTGGACGCGCTTCGTCAGCGTGCGGCCCTTCAGCGTGACCCGGCCCTCGACCGTCGGCAGCGAGCAGAACACGTCCTGCATGAACGGCGAGTCGGGGCAGGTGCGGAACCACCACAGCGAAGGCCGGAACTCGCCCAGCTCGCGCGCCCGTCCGTCCACCCGGTACATCGGTTCGCCGTCCATCACCAGGTCGAACTCGCCCTGGTGCTCGGGCCCGAAGGCGTATGCGCCATGCGGGTCGAACTGCACCACCTCGGTCCCCAGCAGCAGCGGGCGCCGCGGGTTGCGCCGGAAGCCCACGTCCACCAGGTACGCCGACCCGTCCAGGGTCACCCGCAGCATCAGGTGGCCCAGCGGAGCGCCGAGTCCGCCCGCGCGGTGCACGCGCGCCGAGATGATCTCCACCTGGTAGCCGAGAGCCGTCAGCAGCATTCCGAAGGCCGGGTTCACCTCGTAGCAGGCACCGCCCCGCCCCTGATGGACGATCTTGTCCACGACCTGCTCGTCCAGGTGGATGTCCTGGTCCAGGTGGTAGTCGAGGTTCTCGAACGGGACGGACAGCACGTGCCGTTCCGTCAGCTCGGCCAGCGTTGCCAGGTCCGTCCGCGCGGGGCGCGAGAAGCCGATCCGCGCCAGGTACGCCGACACCATCACATCGTTGATCATCAGTGGTCCAGCGTCTTCATCACGGACGCGACCTCGAGGGTGCGGCGGGCCTGGAAGGCCGCGGCCTCCAGGTTCTCCTCCGGCACCTGGCCCGGGTTGGCGCCGACCACGGCGGAAGCCCCGTACGGGTTGCCGTTCTTCGGCTTGTACAGCACCGGGTCGACCGAACCGGTGGAGACGATGACCGAACCCCAGTGGGTGATCGCGTTGTGCAGGGCGAGGATCGCGGAGACCTGGCCGCCGTGGGCCGCCGAGCCGGCCGCGAAGGCGGAGACCGCCTTGTTCAGCAGCTTGCCCTCGATCGACAGCTTCGACGTGGAGTTGATGAAGTGCATCAGCTGCGGGGCCGCGAGACCGAAGTGCACCGGGGTGCCCAGCAGAATGCCGTCCGCCCACTCCAGGTCCGCCAGCGTCGCCACGGGGATGTCCTTGGTGGCGTCCTGGTGGCCGGCGGAGCCTTCGCGGCCCGCCGCCTCACCGTTCGGAGCGATCTCGGCTATGCGAAGCAGCCGGACCTCGGCGCCCGCCTTCGCGGCGCCGTCGGCGGCCGCCTCGGCGAGCTTGAAGGTGGAGCCGGTGGACGAGTAGTAGATGACAGCGATGTTCGTCATGGCGTACGGAACTCCCTTTCGACCGCCCCCGCTCGTATCCGGTCTGCGTCTGCCGGGGCTCTGGGTCGATCCTGTTCCGTGCGCCGCGCCCTGCCGAGGCGGGCGGCCCCAGTCCGTCAGGTCCGCGCGGGCGTCCGTCGGATCCGCGCGGAAGTCCGTCAGGTCCGCGGCGCGGACATCAGCCGGAGGCCGTCCGGACGTCGACCGGAGGCCGCCCAGGACGTCAGCCGCGGGCCGCCCGGCGCCGGCGGCGGCCCGTCGTCACCAGCAGCAGCACACAGCCGCCGAGCATGGCCGACATGAACAGGCCCACGCCCCTGACCTCGCCGAACGCCAGGGGGATCTGTGCGCCCACCCCACCGCCGATGTTGAGCGTGAAACCGTACAAGGCGGTCGCCATGACCCCGTTGGCCGTGCCCGCGGCCGCGCCGATCTCCTGCACGACGGCAGGACCGATCGCGGCCACACCCAGCATGAACACGAACAGCGCCCCGGCGAGCCCGGCGGCCGTACCGCCGAACAGCCCGGCGCCGCAGATCCCGGCCGCCGCCACGGCGAAGGCCCCGGCCCCGCGGGGCCGCGCGGGGATGCGGCCCAGCAGCGGAGCCACGAGGACGCCCAGCACCAGGGCGGGGATCGCCGTGGCGCGCAGGGTCAGCATCGCCTGGCCGTCACCGACCAGCTCGGCCGGACCGTAGAGCTGCACGCTCGTGTAGACGGCCGTCATGGTGCTGGAGCAGGTGAAGCCGACGATGTACATCGGCAGCAGGCCCGCCCACAGCGTCCTGCGGCCGGCGCCCGCCCGGGAGGCGGCGTCCACGCCCTCGCTCGGATCGACCGGATCGAGCACCCGGCGCAGGATCAGGGCCCCCGCCAGCAGCAGCGGCGCCGTCACCCAGAACGTGCCCCGCCAGCCGACGACGGCGGCCAGCAACTGCGACTCCACCTGACCGGCGACGATCGTGCCCGCCATGCAGGCGGACACGATCGTCAGAGCGGTCGGCAACTTGGAGGCCGGTACGTGCGCGTTCAGGTACGCGTACACCAGCGGGACGTACACACCGGCGAACAGGCCCTGCCCGGCCCGCAGGGCCAGCCCCGCGTCGAACGACTCGGCCAGCGGCACGCACGCGGTCACCGCGGCCAGCGCGCTCACGCCGGCCACGAGCACCGCCCGGGTGCCGAATCGCCGGGCCAACGCCCCGCTGAACAGCGAGGTGATCGCGTACGTGGCCGCGTACGCGGAGGTCGCCCACGTGGCCGACGCCTGGTCCACCCCCCAGGCCCGCCCGATGTCCGGCAGCAGCGGGATGGCCACGTACAGCTGGCCCACCACGAGCATCCCCAGCAGGGATATGGCCGCCACCACGGGAACCACGGACGGCCCCGCCGCCGGGGCGGGGCCCGCCGTACCGCGGGAAGCGGCCGGAGCGCGGCCGGTGGACCGGTCGGCGACTCGGTCGGCGACTCGGCCGGAGGACCGGTGGGCGAACTGCGGAAAGGCCGTTCGGTGACTCATCGTTGCTCCAGGGTTGCGGCGCACCCCGGGAGGGGGTGCGACGGTTAGCCGCCGTAGGGGCCGACGGCCTTCTTGGCCTTCAGCGCGGTGCCCCACCACTCGATCGAGTCGAGGAGGGTCTTGGCCGCGGCGTCCGCCTGGGTCGGGTCGATCAGGTTGCCCTGCTCGTCGAACTGGCCCCACGGGCCGTGGAAACCGACGGTGTCGCGGACGGTGACCATGTGGCACTCCGCGAAGATCTGGCGCAGCTGCTCGACGGCGCGCATACCGCCCGCGAGACCGCCGTAGCCGACGAAGCCGACCGGCTTGGCCTGCCACTCCGTGGTGTGCCAGTCGATCAGGGTCTTCAGCGAGGCCGGGAACGAGTGGTTGTACTCCGGGGTGACCACGACGAACGCGTCGGCTGCGGCCAGCCGCGGGGAGACGCCGGCCAGTATGGCCTTGACCTCGTCCGACGGCGCCTGCGACAGCTGGTTGGGCAGGTCGTGCTCGATCAGGTCGATCACGTCGATGGTGAGGTTCTCGCGCTGGCCGGCGACACCGGTGAACCAGTTCGCGATGATCGGGCCGAAGCGGCCCTCACGGACACTGGCGATGATGACGGCGACGCGGAGCTGCTCGGACATGGAAATACCTCCGGAAGTGTGCGGCGGTGCCCCGGCCGTACCGGTGACGGACGGCGCGGTCCCGCGCGGTTAGACCCCACCTTTTACAGAGCCCTCCAAAAGATCAACTCCGGATGGGCGAGTACGTCAGCTTTGCCCCGAACCCGGTCCCAGCAGGTGGACATTGACCTGCCGGGCGGCCTTCTCGAGCCCTGCCAGTTCCACCACCTCGATGCCGGCCGCACGCAGCTCGGCCACGCCGGAGCAGGCCGCCACGAACAGCTCCGGCTCCCGCCAGGCGATGACCACCCGCCGCACCCCGGCCGCGATGACCAGGCGCGCACACGGATCGGGCCGCGAACGCCGCTCCGAGCACGGCTCCAGCGTCGAGTAGAGCGTCGCCGACCGCAGCCGGGCATCGCCCGGCGCGAGCTTGGCCAGCGCCGACTCCTCCGCGTGCACGGTCGCGTCGCCCTCGCGGCTGTACCCGTACGCCAGCTCCGTCCCGCCGCCGTCCACGAGCACCGCGCCGACCGAGTACGCACCCGGGCTGGGCGGGCACTTGCGCGACAGGGCGATCGCCCGCCGCATCCACTCCTCGTCCGACAAGTACAACGGCGTCACAGCGCACGCTCCTTCGGCGCGTAGCGCAGTACGACGGCGTCGCCCGCCACCCGCGCGTCCAGCAGTCTCATCCGGGCAGCGGGCCCGCCCGGGAACTCGCCACCGCCCACCAGCCGCGGCGAGCCCTCCTGGCCCACCAGCAGCGGAGCCACGGCGATCTGCAGCTCGTCGGCCAGGTCCAGGGCGAGCAACTGCGTGTGCACGGACGTACCGCCCTCCACCATCAACCGCTCCACACCCCGGCGGCCGAGCTCCTCCAGCACCCGGGCCCAGTCCAGCTCGGGCCCCACACCGATCACTTCCGCCAGCCCGTGGAGCGCCTCGCGCAGCGGCTCCACACTCGCGTCCACGGTGAACACCGCCTTCGCGCCGCCGCAGTGCCAAAACCGCAGCCCGGGATCGAGCCAGGACGACGCCGTGACGGTGACCTTGAGCGGATCGGCCGGCAGGCCCCGTCCGACGCGCTTCGCGCGCCGTCCCGGATCACCCACCAGCAGCCGCGGATTGTCCTTGCGTACCGTGCTCGCGCCGATCAGCAGCGCGTCGCAGGACGCGCGTACGGCGTCCACCCGGTCGAAGTCCTCGGGCGAGGACAGCATCAGCCGGTCGGGGCTCGCGTCGTCGAGCCGCCCGTCCACGCTCATCGCGGCCGACAGCAGGACGTACGGCCTGCCGCTCACCGGATCCGCAGGTGGTCGAGGTACGACCGGAGGTTGCGCCGGGTCTCGGGGACCGAGTCCCCGCCGAACTTCTCCACCACCGCGTCGGCCAGCACCAGCGCCACCATCGCCTCGGCCACGATCCCCGCGGCCGGCACGGCACACACGTCGGACCGCTGGTGGTGCGCGGCGGCCGCCTCACCGGTCGCCACGTCGACGGTCGCGAGCGCGTTGGGCACCGTGGCGATGGGCTTCATCGCGGCCCGTACGCGCAGCAGTTCGCCGGTGGTCAGCCCGCCCTCGGTACCGCCGGAGTGCCCGGACGTCCGCTTGATCCCCTCCGGGGAGGCGACCATCTCGTCGTGCGCCCGGGACCCGGGCACCCGGGCCAGCTCGAAGCCGTCGCCGACCTCCACGCCCTTGATCGCCTGGATCCCCATCAGCGCAGCGGCCAGACGGGAGTCGAGCCGGCGGTCCCAGTGGACGTGCGAGCCGAGTCCCACGGGGACCCCGTACGCCAGCACCTCCACCACGCCACCGAGCGTGTCGCCGTCCTTGTGGGCCTGGTCGATCTCGGCGGCCATCGCACGGGAAGCATCCGCGTCCAGGCAGCGCACCGGGTCGGCATCGAGCTTCTCCACATCACCGGGGACCGGGTAGACCCCGTACGGGGCCTTGGCCGTGCCCAGCTCCACGACGTGCGAAACGATCTCGATCCCGGCGACCTCGGCCAGGAAGGACCGCGCGACGGCGCCGAGCGCGACCCGCGCGGCGGTCTCCCGGGCGCTGGCGCGCTCCAGGATCGGCCGGGCCTCGTCGAAGCCGTACTTCTGCATCCCGGCGAGGTCGGCGTGGCCCGGCCGCGGCCGGGTCAGCGGCGCGTTCCGGCCCGTCTCCTTCAGCTCGGAGGGATCCACGGGATCGGCCGACATGACCTTCTCCCACTTCGGCCACTCCGTGTTGCCGATCATCACGGCGATCGGCGAACCCAGCGAGGAACCGTGCCTCACCCCGGCGAGCAAGCTCACCTGGTCCTGCTCGAACTTCATCCGGGCGCCGCGGCCGTAGCCGAGCCGCCTTCGTGCCAGGTGCTCGCCCAGGAGCCCGGTGGTGACCGGAACGCCGGCGGGAAGACCCTCCAGCGTCGCCACCAGCGCCGGTCCGTGCGACTCTCCCGCGGTCAGCCAACGCAACGTGCCCATGTCGGACGATCACCCCTGCTCATTGATCTGGAGCGTCACCATAGGCACCGCCCGGCGGCCGCCCGACGGGCCGCGCGACGACTCCGTCAGCTCGCCGCGGCCCGAGCCCCGTGCCGTTTGTGACGGACTACGGCCCGGCCCGTCCCGCGATCCGGTGCCCCTCACCGAAGCTGCGAGGACTCAACGACCTTGTCCGTCCTGCACGCCAGGACGCCCTTGTCCTGTACGCAGGACGGAACGGAGCGTGGTCCACGTGCTCAGCAGGCGCTCGCTCATCCGCGCAGGAGCCGGTGTCGGTGCCGCTGCCGCACTGACCGCCGGCACGGGTGGCCTGGTGGTCGCCCAGGCCGCCGCCGTCATCCCCTGGAACACCCTGCAGAGCCGGCTGACCGGCCGGCTCGTCCTGCCGTCCGACGCGGCGTACGACACGGCCAAGCAGCTCCAGCTGGCCCAGTTCGACGCGATCCACCCGCAGGCCATCGCCTACTGCACCAGCGAGGCCGACGTGGCCGCGTGCGTACGCTTCGCCCAGGACTACGAGCTCGCCCCCGCGGTGCGCAGCGGCGGCCACAGCCAGGCCGGTTACTCGACCACCCCGGGTCTGGTCATCGACGTCTCGCAGCTCAACAGCGTCCGCCCCGGCGACACCGTGCACCTGGGACCCGGCAGCCAGGGCGTCGACGTCCTCAACACGCTCGCCCCCTACGGCATCCAGGTGGCGTCCGGCACCTGCGCCACCGTCGCCGTGGGCGGCTGGCTGCAGGGCGGCGGACTGGGCTTCGCGGCCCGCAAGTTCGGCATGGGCGCCGACCGGCTGGTCTCCGCCCGCGTCGTACTGGCCAACGGCCGCACCGTACGCGCCTCGCAGGACGAGCACCCCGACCTGTACTGGGCCCTGCGCGGCGGTGGCGGCGGCAACTTCGGCGTCGTCACCGACTTCGAGGTGCGGCCAGTCCGGATCCCCACCCTCACCACCTACAACCTGAACTTCGGCTGGGCGGACGCCGTCCAGGTGATCCTGGCCTGGCAGGACTGGATCGCCACCGCGCCGCGGGAGCTCTCCTCGGAGCTGCTGTTCCTGCTCTCCACCGACGCGCCCGCGGGCACCGAGCCGTACGTCGTCCTCACCGGCGGCTACGCCGGCCCGAAGGCCGACTGCGACCGGGTCCTCGACCAGCTCGTCGCCGCCGTCGGCCGCCCCAGCGCCACCCGGGAGGTCGTCGAGCGGCCGTACCAGCAGGCGATGATGAACGTCTTCGGCTGCGGCACCAAGACCGTCACCGAGTGCCACCGGGTCGGCTACTCGCCCGACGCGCAGCTTCCCCGCGACAACTACTCGACCGGTCGCAACATGTTCTTCTCCCAGGGATGGACCCGGACCGCCGCCGAAGCGGCCCTCGGCGCCTTCACGGCCGATGCCCGCCCCGGCCAGTTCCGCTTCATGGGCCTCTTCGCCTATGCCGGGAAGATCAACGACGTCGCACCGACCGCCACCGCCTTCGTCCACCGCGACACGCTCTTCAACGCCGGCTACACGGTGGGCCTCACCCGCCCGGACCTCAGCCAGGACGACAAGGACCGCGGCCAGGCATGGGTGGACAACGGCTTCACCACGATGGACCCGTACTCGATGCACCGGTCGTACCAGAACTACATGGACCCGGCCCTGACCAACTGGCGCCAGGCCTACTACGGCCAGAACTACACGCGGCTCCGGACGGTCAAGCGCGCCTACGACCCCAACCGCTTCTTCCGCTTCGCGCAGGGCATCGAGTGACGGGGGACCGGGTGACCGGGTGACCGGGTGACCCGCTGACTGACTGGCCGGTTGATCGGCTGGCCCTTTGACCGGCTGGCCCTTTGACCGGCCGGCCCTTTGACCGGCCGACGCTCCCGGGGTGGGAACACGTGGGCTGCGGGTTGGGGTCTGGCTGCGTCGGGCTCCGGGGGGAGCCCGGGTGTCCAGTGTCATTCCGTGCCGGGCCGGTCCCTCAAGGGCGCTCCCTGCGGTCGCGTCGCTTCGCGATGGCCTTCGGCCACCCTTGACCGACCGGCCCGTCCCGGAACAACACAAGACTCCCGGGTTCCCCCCGGGGGATGGCCGGGGGAAGTGAGGGGGAGGAGCGGGCACGTCGGCGAAGCAGGGGCCGTTTCCGGTCGCGTGTACGGCACCCGGGCGGTTCCGACACCTTTCCCGTGACCTTGGGGCGCAGCAGATCGCTACGCAGTTGCGCTCGGCTCAGCGGCCGACCACCGGTTGTGGCTGGGCATGGGCCGCCGAGGACCGTTCTCGTTTCGCTCGGCTCAGCGGGGGACCACCGGTTGTGGCTGGGCATGGGCCGCCCGCGACCGTCGCCCATCCCGTCCGGCTCGGTGGGTGGGGGTGGGGGTCAAGGCAGGATCTCGATGTAGCCGTCGGTTCCGTGGACGCGGATGCGTTGCCCGTCCTGGATCAGGCGGGTGGCCTGCTCTACGCCCACCACGGCGGGCAGGCCGTACTCCCGGGCGATCACCGCGCCATGGGTCATCAGGCCGCCCACCTCCGTCACCAGGCCCGTGATTCCCACGAACAGGGGGGACCAGCTGGGGTCCGTGAAGGTCGTGACCAGGATGTCGCCCGCTTCGAGATCGGCTTCCGCCAGATCGAGGATGACGCGGGCCCGGCCCTCGACGGTCCCGGCGGAGACCGGTACGCCGAGCAGGGAGCCGGGTGGCACGTCGTCGCGCCGGTACGTCCCGGTGACGCTCTCGCCGTCCGAGGTGAGCACCCGGGGCGGGGTGAGCGCGTGGTACGACCGGAACGCTTCCTTGCGCTGCAGGATGAGCAGGGTGTCCACCTCGTGCGAGCGCGCGACGTCGTGGAGTTCTTGGAACGTGAGGTAGAAGGCGTCCTCCCGCTCCGGGAGGACGCCGGCCTCCACGAGGCGCTCGGCTTCCGCCAGCAGGGCCTGCTTGTAGACGAAGTAGCGGCTGACGATGCCGTACTTCGGGTACTCCCGGTATCCGATGAAGGTCCTGACCCGGTCGATCATCCGCTTCGTCTCGTCGGCCTTCCGGGGGCCGTCCGGCAGGGCGCGCAACCGCGCGAGCACGTCCTGTTCCTTCTGCAGGGCCTTCTGCCGGCCTTGTTCGAAGCGCTGCGCTGCGGCGCCCGGTGCGAAGTTCCGTACGTTGTCGAGGATCACGGGTACGAGCGTGGCGGGGCGCTCGCGCCAACGGGGCCTCGTGATGTCGATCTCGCCCACACAGCGCATGCCGTACCGGTCGAGGTAGGCCTCCACGGCGTCGCGCGCCTCGGCCCCGCCCGCGAGCTTCGGCAGTTCGTCGAGGAAGCCGTCGTCCTTGACGCCCTGCAGGAACGCCACCACCTCGGGATGCGGGCGGATCGCGTCCGCTACGTCGAGCAGCGCGAGTCCCATCTCGGACGTGATGTTGTC
This sequence comes from Streptomyces sp. H27-H1, assembly GCF_026627445.1. Taxonomy (GTDB): domain Bacteria; phylum Actinomycetota; class Actinomycetes; order Streptomycetales; family Streptomycetaceae; genus Streptomyces. The sequence goes on along the minus strand of NZ_JAPNLJ010000023.1, from coordinate 49,071 downwards.
GGGGGCGGACAGGGTGAGCGTGTCGGCCGCGTTCTTCTCGCCCAGCCACTCCAGCAGCTTGTCGTTGAGCCACCAGGTGGACTCCATGCCCGCCATGATCGCCTGGATGCTCAGCGGATCACTGAGGACCTGCTTGTGCTCCTCGAAGGCCTCCAGCAGGAAGTCGAAGAGCGCGGGTCCGGTCTTCGAACGGATGTCGCGCTCCAGGGCGGCGATGGAGGCCCGGCTGCGTTCGATCAGTGCGGTGACGACGGCCGGATCGGTCTCGATCGGGGTGGGCGCGGCCGCCGGGCCGGCGGGAGCCGGGTCTGGGAGGGAAGGGATGAAGCCGTCATGGTCGAGGACGGTTTCCAGGGCGTCCCTGATCAGCGGGTCACCCTTCTCCATGGCGTCCAGGATCGCGGCGCGGGCCGTGGGCGCGGCGAGGCGCCGGGTGACGTCGACGAAAAGCCTGCCGCCGGCCTCGTGCATCGCCACCATGGCGGTCAGCTGCCACATGGAGAACCCCAGGGGCTTCATGGGGTCGGTCATCATCTGCCCGTGGCCGACGGACACGTAGACGTGGTTCTCCCCGTCCCCGCTCGCGGGAATGGGGAACAGCGTCGTGATCGGCCGGCTCTGAACGATCCGGAAGTCGTCGTCGACCAGGCACCATTCGATGTCCTGCGGGCACCCGAAGTGCCCTTCGATCCGCCGCCCGAGCTCCACGAGCCGCAGGACCTGCGCATCCGTCAGCGCGGGCAGCTCCTGCCGCCGCGGATCGATCGCCACCTCCTGCGTACCCCCCGCCGGCAGGGCGAGGACGGCACGCTCTTTGGCGGCGATCGCTTTGGCGACGACTTCACCGTCGCGCACCTTGAAGACGTCCGGGTTCACGAGGCCGGAGACCAGGGCCTCGCCGAGGCCGAAGCCGGCGTCCACGGTGGAGACCTTCCGGTTGCCGGTGACGGGGTCGGCCGTGAACAGGATCCCGGACGCATCCGGGAAGACCATCCGCTGCACGACGACGGCCATGTGGACCGTCCGGTGGTCGATGCCGTTCCGCTGCCGATAGGTCACGGCCCGCTCGGTGAACAGCGACGCCCAACATCGGCTGACGTGCCGCAGGACCGCCGCCGCCCCCACGACGTTGAGGTACGTGTCCTGCTGCCCGGCGAAGGAGGCCGTGGGCAGATCCTCTGCCGTCGCGCTGGACCGGACCGCGTACGCCGTCTCTTCGTCGAGCGCACGAGTGATCGCCGCTGCCAGATCTCCGGGAATGGCAATCCCCTCAATGGTCCGCCGAATCTCCGCACTGAGCGCACGGACACCCTCCCGGTCATCGGCGGCCACCCGCGCCAACCGATCGAGCTGACCACCGATCGAAGACTCCCGCGCCATGACCCGCCGGAAGGCATCCGTCGTCACACAAAAGCCCTCGGGCACGCGAATCCCTTCGATCCGCGACAGCCCACCCAGGTGCGCACCCTTACCCCCGACGGCCGGGACCTGCGCCGCATCGACGTCTCGAAGATCCAACACGTACTGATCAGTCACTGCGACATCCCTTTGTCGACGGCCAAGATCGGCAATTCTGCGCCGCCCCCCGCCCCTTGCGGCAAGCCCCCCCACCCCGCTATAAATTGAGAGAGGCAAGGAGAGAACTCTCCTTGCCTTTGTCATTTCCTCCACGCACAGGGCCGCACCAGGGCACCATAAAAGGCCCCATCAAGGCTCCCCATCAAGGCCGCGAGCCCCAGCACACCTGGAGACGACCCAGTCGTCCTCCCACTCCGAGAACTGATCGTTTGCACCTCACGGACCCGCACCGGCCAAGCCTGGACGTCTGGGGCCACAGACGGTGGTCGGCCGCTGAGCCGAGCGCGACTGTGTAGCGATCGGCTGCGCCCCAAGGTCACGCGAAAGGTGTAGCGCCCGCCCACCGGCTGCGCAGGCGGCCGAAGACGCCTCCTGCTTCGCCGACGTGCCCGCTCCTCACCCCTCCACCTCCCGGGATCCCCCCGACCCCTGACGAAGCCGAGCCCCCACCCCACCCCCCGCCGCGCGCTGCCCGCCCCCCGGGAGCACCCTGGAAGCAGGGTGAACCGAACCCTGGAGGTGATGGATCATGTCCACACTCGTCGGGTGGCATGTGGATCTCGAATTCACCGAGGAAGGCCACCGCACCAGTGCGGCGGCCCTGGTCAGACTCGGAGACGGCTCCGAGATCAGGGCGCACGGCTACGCCATGCGCCACCCCTCGGACCCGGAGCAGTTGCGGGTCGGGGAAGAGATCGCGGGTGCGCGTGCGCTGATGGACATCGCGTCCCAGATGCTGCAGAAGGCCCACACGGAGATCGACGCGGCAACGGGCAGGCACTCGTACCCCCTGCACTGACGCACCGCGGCGCACTACGGCGCACCACGGCCGAGGCCCACCCACTGCGGCCCGTCCACCCCCACGGACGGGCCGCACCGGGGTCGGCTCACCTACCGCGTCCGCCGTTCGAAGACGACGGCCGCCAGGGCCACGGACACCACACCGATGCCACGCACCACGCCAGGGCCACCCAGGGGGCGTCGCCCGCCGGCTGGGCCAGGAGCAGGGCTCGGAGGGATTCGATCACCGGGGTCAGCGGCTGGTGGTCGGCGAAGCCGTGGAGCCAGCCCGGCATGGAACGAGGCCACCATGGCCGCGGACATGATGGACGCCATCGTGAAGTCCGGGGTCTCACCGGACCAGGTGGTGGGCCAGTACGTACGCATGCTGCGGCTGCTGACCGACCCGGAGAGCCACCCGGCGGTGACGCGGCTGCTGGAGTCCTCGGCGTTCACCGGCTCGGACGAGCCGGACTTCCAGTTCCGCTTCGGCCTGGGCCGCCTGCTGGACGGCCTGGCCGAACTGATCAGCGAGCGGTCCACTCCGTAAGGGCGGCCCAGGCGGCGGGGGCGAGGCCCAGGACCGGCCCGTCGGTGACCTTGCTGTCGCGGACGTGGACCTGGGTCGCGCAGGCGGCGACCTCGACGCAGGCGGCGACCTCGTCGGTGCTGTACGAGGACTTCCGCCAGGCGACGGCCACTTCCAGGCAGGCGCCGCCTTCGCTGCCGCTGTAGCTGGACTTGAACCACTGCAGTGCGGTCGTGGCGCTCATGTCTCTCCTAGCAGGCGGTCCAACAGGCCCCGCGTCTGCTCGGTGTTGAGGGCCTGGGTCCGCAGCATTGCATACTTGCGCGCCAGGATGCTGACCTCATCCGGGGCCGAGACGAGCTGGCTGCCTCGCTGGGTTTCGGTGTAGCCAAGGTGCTGGTGATCTGGGGTTTCCAAGAGGATGAACGGACCGTCTAGACCGGCATGAGAGGTCCGCCCCAGCGGCATCACCTGCAAGGTTACGTCCGGCAGACCGGCGCACGCGCGCAGGTGCCGGAGCTGCTCCGCGTACACCGCGTCGCCGCCGAGCCGATCGCGGAGTACCGCTTCCCAGACGACGAAGCTCAGGGTCGGCGGAGTGGGGCGGCGCAGGATCTCCTGGCGGGCGATCCGCGAGGCGGTCAGCGCCTCGACCTCCGCCTCCGGATGAGCCGGGACGCGGCACCCGAACACGGCCCGGGCGTAGCTCTCCGTCTGGAGCAGACCCGGCACGACCTGGTTGTCGAACCAGGAGATGGCGATCGCGGTGTACTCCAGGTCCATGTACTCCTCCGCCCACGGGGGCGTCGCGTCGACCTCCGGCATCCCGTGTGCGGCGACCGTCAGCAACCCCGGCAGCCCCAGGTGCCGATCCATCAGCTCCGCGACATTCGGCATCAGCGCCCGCCGCCCCTGCTCGATCGAGGCGATGGTCTCCGCGTCCAGGCGGACCAGCTCTCCGAGCTGCTTCTGCGTCAGGTTCTTGGCGGTTCGGGCCGCGGCCACCTGCGTGCCGACCATCTTCATGGTCGTCGCGTTCGGCCTTGCTCGTTTCCTCGGTGGCATGACTGCGAACTCCCCACCCCTGCACGTGGACTACCCCACGCCGACCCGTACTCATCCATGAGTACGGGTCGGCGCTCAGCCACACGCTAGTCACTGCGCGCGACGATGGTCCCGTGAATCCGCATACTCAAGCAGCCCTCCTGATCGAGCGGCTCTACCTGCGCAATCCCCAGTCCGTTGCGGCTGCGCGCCAGTTCACACGTGACACCTTGCACGTGTGGGGGAGGTCCGACCGGGACGGAGACGTGTCGCTCTGCGTGAGCGAGCTGGCGACCAACGCCCTGCGCTACGGCGTCCCGCGCGGCCGGGGGTACCTGCTGCGGCTGCTCGCCTTCGACGACACGGTCCGGATCGAGGTCCACGACAGCGGACCCGGACTCTCGCGCATGGCGGAACGGCCGCCCGGCAGGGGCCTGCTGCTCGTGGACGCCCTCGCCGACGCCCGGGGCGTACTGCCCCGGGCGCCGGGCAAAGTCGTCTGGTGCGAGTTCCGGGGGGCCGGTCGCTAGCTTCGGGACACCTGGGCGCTCGACGTTCCGGGGGGTCAATGCCGGGTCGGCTGCGGCGGGTTGTGGTCGTGTGGGCGGCCGGCTCCGCCGACCCGGGGCGGCACACCGGCCGACAGGCGGATCATCGCCTGCCGTAGTTCGCGTTCCGCGCCCACCGGGACGATCGCGGCCCGCCCCGGAACCCTTACACCGCCCGTCAGGGCGACGCGGGTGGAGCCGCCGGGCTCCGGGGCGGCTGCCATGCCGATGATCAGGAAGCGGCTCTGGAGCCAGCACCAGCCGGGGCGCAGGACTCCGCGGAAGTGGGCGCGCAGGCCGTACTTGCTGCGGGCCAGGGCCTCCACCCGATCACCCGTCACCCGCAGCACGCGCATGCTTCGCATGTCCGGCTGGAAGCGGCCGAACTCGCCCTCCAGGTCCGACATCACCGCCCACACCGCCTCCAGGTGGGCGGGCAGGACGCTTTCCACGACCTTGGCGCCCGGGATGCCCGCCGCCATGATGCGGAGCCGGCCGACCTGATCCACTTCGTACGTCATGAGGTCCACGCCTTTCGGAAGCTCGAACGGGCCCGGTGCAGCCGGGACTTGGCCGTGCCGGGCGGAACGCCGAGCAGGGTCGCGGTGGATTCCTCGTCCAGGCCCTCGACGTCACGGAGTACGAGGACGGCCCGGTGGGCCGGGGAGAGGCGCGCCAGGACGTCCCTGATGTCGGTGGCGAGCTGCGGGTCGCCCCGGCCGGGTACGTCGGCCGGCTCGGCCGGCCGGTCGCGGCCCGCGCGCCGGGCGGTGCGGACGGCTTCGTGGACGGCGATGGTCCGGACCCAGCCGTACAGCGTCTGCGGGTCACGCAGCGAGCGCAGCGACCGGAGACGGCGAGCAGGGCCTCCTGGGTGGCGTCCGGACCGTCCGCGAGGGCGATCGGGGTACAGATCCGCGCGATGTACGGGGTCAGGTGGTCGAGGAGGTCGTGCAGCGCCAGGGTGTTGCCGCCGAGGGCCGCACGGGCGAGGGCGACCCCGCGGTCGCGGGCGGCCGGGGTGAGGGGGCCGCCGCTCACCGGCCGCGCGCCAGCCGGGCGGCCCGGCGGACGGCGGGGGAGCCCGGGCGGCGGGAGTGGGCGAGGACGGTGGCGGCGCCGGTGAGGGTGAGCGCGGCGAGCGGCAGGACGACGGGCGGGCCGAAGGACACCGCGGTGCCGCGTACGGCCAGGGACAGCGCCTGCTCGTCGGGGGCGGGCCAGGTCGCGCCGGTGGCCCAGTAGAGGTGGACCATTCCGTCGGCGGCGAGCGGCGCGGCGACCGCGGCCCCGGAGTGCGGAGGAGGGGGCCCACAGGCGAAACGTTCCCTGTGGGCCCCGTCACACGGCGGCAGGTCACCACCCGTCAGGCGGGCTGCTCCGGGGAGCCGGCCGTGATGATGGCGAAGGGGGCGCCCTGGGGGTCGGCGAGGACGGCCATGCGGCCGGCCACCATGTCGAAGGACGGCATCAGGACCGAGGCGCCCGCGCGGACCGCGGCGGCCTCCACCTCGTCCACGCTGTCGGCGTGGAAGTAGGGGAGCCAGTTCGGCGGGGTGCCCGCGGGGAGGTTCTTCATGTCCATCATCCCGGCCACCGCGCGGCCGTTGACCTTGAACTCCGTGTAGCCGCCCGCGTCCGGCATCTCGGAGACGGCCGTGGTGACCGGCAGGACCGAGGTGTAGAACTCGACCGCGGCGGGGACGTCGCCCGTGCTCAGCTCGTTCCAGATGAGGGCGCCGTGCTCGTTGACGATGCCCGCGCCGTCGAAGGTACCGGCCTGCCAGAGGCCGAAGGCGGCGCCGGTCGGGTCGGCGAGGACGGCCATCCGGCCGAGGTCCATGACGTCCATCGGGCCGACGAGGGCGGTGCCGTGCGCGTCGGTGGCGGACTTGAGGGTGGCGTCGATGGCGTCCGTGGCCAGGTACGTGGTCCACACGGTCGGCGGCATCGGGTCGGGGACCGTGCCGTCCGGGTTCATCGCCTTCATGATCCCGGCGACCGGCTTGCCCTTGAGGGTGCAGACGGAGTATCCGCCGGTCTCGGGCGGGCCGATCTCGCCCTGCCAGCCGAAGAGTTCGGTGTAGAAGTCGAGGGCGGCCTGCTGGTCGGGGACCATCAGGTCGATCCAGCACGGGGTGCCGGGCTTGTAGGGGCCGTTCATATCGGGCACGGGGCGCTCCGGGGGCGGGCGTAGGGGAAGGACGGGCCGTCCCCTACCCGGGCATACAGGGCTGAACCGGGCCGTACGGGTGACGAGGCGCCCCCGCCCCACGCCCCGGCCCCGGCCCCGCGTCCGGCCGGGGGACGGCGAACGGTGATCATGAGGGCGCCCGGTGGGGAGCTCCGCCGGTCGTCACACCGAAAGAAGGCTGGGGAATTGAAGAGATCCGTACGGATGCTCGTGTCCGTGGCGGCGGCCGTCGCGGCCCTCGGCGCCACCCTCGGCACCGTTCTGGTCGCGGCACCCTCCGCCCGGGCCGCCCAGGCCGCGATACCGGCGCAGAGCGAGATCCGGGTGGTGTCCTGGAACATCTGCGGAGAGGCCGGCGGCAGCCGCGGGGGCGTGGGCTACTGCCCGTACCGCGACGAGCCCGTCGCGAAGATCGACGAGGTCAAGAAGGCCGTGGACGAGCGGCGCGCCAACGTGGTGATGCTGCAGGAGGTCTGCGGCGGCGCACCCGGCAGCCACATGGCCCTGCTGCAGGAGCGGCTCGGCAGTGAATGGTCCATCCGGCACGCCAAGGGCGCGCGCCCCGACGGCCGTACCGACTGCCGGGCGGGACTGGCCGGCGAGCTCGGCATCCTGCTGGCCGTCAAGGGCACCGTCACCGCCTCCTGGGCAGAGAACACGCTGCCCGACTCACCGGCCGACGATCAGACCCTCGCGGCGCTGTGCGTGGTGGTGGAGGGCTGGAGCACCACACCCTGCACCACGCACATCATCCCCGGTGACGCGAGCCGCGCCGCCGAACAGATCAAGAACGTCAAGACGTTCGTCGACGCGCACGCCCCCGGCGGCTCCGTCCTGGGCGGGGACTTCAACCGCAACGCCGGTGCGGCCGAGATGGCGCCCCTGACGAGCGCGTACGACAGCTGCATCGACGGGTACACCTACCACGGCTGGGACACGGCCGCGGGCGTGCACACCTGGCACAAGCTCGACCACCTCTTCACCACGAAGGCGGTCGGCGCGAGCCGCTTCGCCTCCTGCGCCATCGACTCGGCGCGGATGGACACCACCCCGAACACGCCGACCAGTGGCCCTCCGAGCGGGGTCTCCGACCACGCCCCCGTCACGGCCGTGCTCCGCGGCGCGCCGACGACCGGTGACCTGAGCGGTGACGGCAAGTCCGACCTGGTCGCCGTCGACGACGCGGGCAGGCTCCGCCTCTACGCCGGCCTCGGCAACGGCTCCGTCACCGGCGGCCCCACCGTCATCGGCAGCGGCGGCTGGGCCGGCGCCTCGGTCTCCCACCGGGGCGACTGGACCGGCAACGGCACCGAGGACCTTCTCGCACGCGTCGGCGGCGAACTGCGCGTCTACCCGAACCGCGGCGACGGCACCCTGGCCTCCCCGGTGCGGATCGGCACCGGCTTCCCGGCCGACTCCCAAGTGGCCGGCGTAGGCGACGCCACCGGCGACGGCTACCCGGACGTGATCGCCACCATCGGCGACACCCTGTGGCTGTACGCGGGCGACCCGGCCGCCAACCCCGGCGTGAAGCCCGGCGTGCAGATCGGCCTGCGGGGCTGGTCCCCGATGAGCCTGAGCGCGGCGGGCGACACCGACCACGACGGCCGAGTCGACCTGTTCGCGCGCGACGCGAACGACGAGAAGCTGTGGCTCTACCGGGGCCACGGCGACGGCACCTTCGGCGAGCGCACCGAGTACGGGCACGGCTACGGGACCGGCAACCGGCCGCTGCTGGCGGGCGCGGGCGACGCGGACGGCAACGGGGTCGCCGACCTGTGGGCGACCACGAACGAGGGCACCGGCACGCTGATGTTCTACGCGGGCGAGACCAACGGCGCGGGCGACCCGGTGGACGGGACCCGCACCACGGTCGGGTCGAGCGGCTGGAACACGATCCGCGCGATCGGCTAGCGGACGCGGCACGGCGAAGGGGCCGTGGGGAGCGCGCCGGGCGGGCTCCCCACGGCCCCTTCCGTGTGCGTCAGAGCTTCTCGGGGGTGCGGATGCCGAGGAGGGACATGCCCTTGGTGAGGGTGCGGGCCGTCAGGTCGCACAGGAACAGGCGGTTCTCGCCGACGACGAGCTCGGGCTCGGGCTTCACGACCGGGCACTGCTCGTAGAACGTCGCGAACAGCGAGGACAGTTGGTAGAGGTACGCGGCGACCTTGTGCGGGGCGTGGTCCGCGGCCGCTTCGGCGAGCAGCTCGCCGAACTGGTCCAGGTGCAGGCCCAGCGCGCGCTCGGCCGGGGCAAGCTCCAGCTCCGGGTGTGCGGCCGGCTTGCGGTCACCCGTCTCGGCCGCCTTGCGCAGGATCGAGCCGATGCGGGCGTACGCGTACTGGAGGTACACGGACGTGTCACCGGTCAGCGAGACCATCTGGTCCAGGTCGAACTTGTAGTCGCGCGCGGCCGAGGTCGACAGGTCCGCGTACTTCACGGCGCCGATGCCGACGTACTTGCCGTTCTCGACGATCTCCGCCTCGGTCAGACCGATCTTCTCCGCCTTCTCGCGCACCACGGCCGTCGCCCGGTCCACCGCCTCGTCCAGCAGGTCCACCAGCCGGACCGTCTCGCCCTCACGGGTCTTGAACGGCTTGCCGTCCTTGCCCAGCACGGTACCGAAGGCCAGCTGGACGGCCTTCGTGTCCTCGTTCAGCCAGCCGGCGCGGCGGGCCGTCTCGAAGACCATCTTGAAGTGCAGGGACTGCCTCGCGTCCACCACGTAGAGAAGGGTCGTGGCGCCCAGCTCGCCCACGCGGTCGCGGATCGCCGAGAGGTCGGTCGCGGCGTAGCCGAAGCCGCCGTCGGACTTCTGGACGATCAGCGGGGTCGGGTTGCCGTCCGGGCCCTTGACGTCGTCGAAGAAGACGCAGAGCGCGCCGTTGGAACGGACGGCGACGCCCGACTCCTCCAGCAGCTTGCAGGTCTCCACGAGCATGTCGTTGTAGCCGGACTCGCCGACGACGTCGGGGTCCTGGATGTCCATGTCCAGCTTGTTGAAGACGGAGTAGAAGTAGATCTTCGACTCGTCCACGAACCGCTGCCACAGCGCCAGCGTCTCGGGCTCGCCGGCCTGCAGCTCCACCACCCGGGCGCGGGCACGCGTCTTGAATTCCTCGTCGGAGTCGAAGAGCCCGCGCGAGGCCTTGTACAGCCGGTTCAGGTTGGACATGGCCTCCTCGCCGGAGACCTCCGCGCCGTCCGCGCCCTCACCGGACGTGTGGTCCAGCTCGTGCGGGTGCTCCAGCAGGTACTGGATGAGCATGCCGAACTGGGTGCCCCAGTCGCCGATGTGGTGGCGACGGACCACCTTCTCGCCCGTGAACTCCAGGATCTCCACCATCGCGGCGCCGATCACGGCGGACCGCAGGTGGCCGACGTGCATCTCCTTGGCCACGTTCGGCTGCGCGTAGTCGATCACCGTCGTACCCGGCTGCGCCGCGAGCGGCACGCCGAGGCGGTCGTCGGCGGCGCGCCCGGCCAGGGTCTCGATGATCGCCCGGTCGGTGATGGTGATGTTGAGGAAGCCGGGTCCGGAGACCTCGATCTCCTTGATCAGGTCACCGGTGTCGATGCCCTCGACCACGGTCGTCGCCAGCTCGCGCGGGTTGGCCTTGGCCTTCTTCGCGAGCGCCAGGATGCCGTTGGCCTGGAAGTCGGCCCGGTCGCTTCGTCGCAGCAGCGGGTCGCTCGCACCGGCATCCGGCAGGGCGGAGGCGAGTGCGTCGGCGACGCGCTGGTTGACGGAGGAAGCGAGGGAAGGGACCGAGGCCATGAGCTGCCGTTCCTGTGAGGTCGTGCCTGAGCTTGCACTTGGGTGTTCCGACAAACACCGAGTATCCCACGGGAGGGCTGTCCGCATTCCGGGATATCCCCGCGCCGGGCGCAACCCCGGAGCGCCCTCTTCCGTCTGGGAGAATGGCTGAAGCCAGCATTCGAGATAGAAGGACGTGTCGTGGCTCAGAGCGCCGAGAGCAGCACCGAGACCGACTGGGTCTCCCGTTTCGCGGACGAGGTCATCGCCGAGGCGGAGCGCCGAGCCCCGGGCGCGAAAACACCACTCGCTACCGCTCCGGTCATCGTCGTCGCATCCGGACTCTCCCCCTCCGGCCCGATCCACCTGGGCAACCTCCGCGAGGTCATGACCCCGCACCTGGTCGCGGACGAGATCCGCCGCCGGGGCTTCGAGGTCCGGCACCTGATCTCGTGGGACGACTACGACCGCTACCGCAAGGTGCCGGCCGGCGTCCCCGGCATCGACGAGTCGTGGGCCCAGCACATCGGGCGCCCGCTGACCGCCGTGCCCGCCCCGGCCGGATCGGCGTACCCGAACTGGGCCGAGCACTTCAAGGCCGTCTTCGTCGAGGCCATGGCCGAGATGGGCGTCGACTACGACCCCATCAGCCAGACCGAGCAGTACACCAGCGGCGTCTACCGCGAGCAGGTGCTGTTCGCGATGAAGCACCGCGCCGACATCGACGCCATCCTCGACCAGTACCGCACCAAGCAGAAGCCGGGCGGCAAGAAGCCGCAGCAGAAGCAGGTCGACGACGCCGAGCTGGAGGCCGCCGAGGGTTCGGGCGCCGCCGCCGAGGACGACGGCAGCGTCGGCGAGGGCGGGTACTTCCCGTACAAGCCGTACTGCGGCCAGTGCGGCAAGGACTTCACCAAGGTCACGTCCTACGACGACGTGACGACCGAGCTGACCTACGTCTGCACCAAGGACGAGTTCACCGAGACGGTCAAGCTCAGCGAGTTCAACCGCGGCAAGCTGGTCTGGAAGGTCGACTGGCCGATGCGCTGGGCCTACGAGGGCGTGATCTTCGAGCCGTCCGGCGTCGACCACTCCTCGCCCGGCTCGTCCTTCCAGGTCGGCGGCCAGATCGTGGGCCTCTTCGGCGGCGAGCAGCCGATCGGACCGATGTACGCGTTCGTCGGCATCAGCGGCATGGCCAAGATGTCCTCCAGCAAGGGCGGGGTGCCCACCCCGGCCGACGCGCTGAAGATCATGGAGCCGCAGCTGCTGCGCTGGCTCTACGCCCGCCGCCGCCCCAACCAGTCCTTCAAGATCGCCTTCGACCAGGAGATCCAGCGGCTCTACGACGAGTGGGACAAGCTGGAGGCGAAGGTCGCCGACGGTTCCGTGCTGCCCGCCGACGCCGCCGCCCACGCGCGTGCCGTACGCGTCGCCTCGCACGAACTGCCGCGCACCCCGCGGCCGATGGCGTACCGGACGCTCGCCTCGGTGGTGGACGTCACCGCCGGACACGACGAGCAGACCCTGCGCATCCTGAGCGACCTGGAACCCGACCGGCCGCTGACCTCGCTGGACGAGGTACGACCGCGCCTGGACCGCGCCGAGAACTGGATCACCACCCAGGTTCCCGCCGACCAGCGGACGCTGGTGCGCGAGGAGCCCGACGTAGAGCTCCTGTCGTCCCTGGACGACGAGGGCCGCGAGTCACTGCGCCGGCTCGTTGACGGACTCGACTCGCACTGGTCGCTCGACGGGCTCACCACCCTCGTCTACGGCGTGCCGAAGGTGATGGCCGGACTGGAGCCGGACGCCAAGCCGACGCCGGAGCTCAAGGTCGCGCAGCGGACGTTCTTCGCGCTGCTGTACCGGCTGCTCGTCACCCGGGAGACCGGGCCGCGCCTGCCCACGCTGCTGCTCGCGGTAGGGGCCGAGCGGGTGCGCAAGCTGCTGGCCGTCTGAGGTTCCGCCCCTCGAGGGCGTGCGAAGGGCCCGTACCCCTGGGGGTGCGGGCCCTTTCGTTTCTCGCCGTACGCGTACGCGTACGGGCTAAGCGATGTGCTCGCTCTCCAGGTCGCGCTGGTAGCGCTGCTTCAGCTCCGGCATCAGGCGGCGGATCATCGACGCGCTGCGCGGGTGCACGATTCCGTGCCGGTCCGAGAGGTGTATGTCCACCTGCTCCGGAGTCGGGAAGCCGGAGAACTCGTCGATGTAGGCGCGGAAGACCTCGTACGCCGCCTCCGCGAACTTCACGTCGTCGATGTTCGGCTCGGCCTCGTGCCCGGCCGCGGGTTCCGGGAGGGCACCCTCCTGGCGGGGGCCCGGGATCGGCAGCTCCTGCTGCTGCTCCGGGCCGGTCGGGGGCATGACCGGGGTCGGCTCCAGGCCCTCGACGTACTGCGGGTTGTAGCCGCCCTCGTACGTGGCCTGCGGCGCGAGCGGGCCCGCGAACCAGGCGCTGTTGTGCGCGGCCGGCATGGCGGTCGGGTCCACCACGAAGGGGGCGGAGTCGGGGTGGCCCTGCGGGGCCGCTTCGCCGCCCGGCCCCTCCGCGGACTGGGGCTCGGCCCCTGCCGCCTGGTGGGGCTGCTGGGCGTCGGCCGCGACGGGAGCGCCGGCCGCGACGGGAGCGGGGGCGGTGCCGGGAGCGGGGGCGGTGCCGACAGCGGTGGCAGCGCCGGGGAGGGCCGGGGCCGCCTGGAGTGCGCCCGCGGTGTCCGACAGGGCGTGGGCCGCACCCGCCGGGAGGGCCGGAGCGGACGGCTCCGGGGCCGGGGGCAGCAGGAGCGGGTCGATGCCCGCCGCCGCCAGGCCCTCGGGGGCCGTCTGGGACAGGGGGACACCGATACGGGCGAGGCGCAGCGGCATCAGGGCTCCGACGGGAGCCTTGCGGCGCCAGGCGCGGCCGTAGCGGGCCTGGAGGCGGGCCTGGTAGATCAGCCGGTCCTGCTCCATGCCGACGGCCTGCTCGTAGGAGCGCAGCTCCCACAGTTTCATCCGGCGCCACAGCTTGAAGGTGGGCAGCGGGGAGAGCAGCCAGCGCGTGAGCCGGACGCCCTCCATGTGCCGGTCGGCGGTGATGTCCGCGATCCGGCCCACCGCGTGGCGGGCGGCTTCCACGGTGACCACGAAGAGGATCGGGATCACGGCGTGCATGCCGACGCCCAGCGGGTCCGGCCAAGCCGCGGCCCCGTTGAACGCGATCGTCGCGATCGTCAGCAGCCACGCCGTCTGGCGCAGCAACGGGAACGGGATCCGGATCCACGTCAGCAGCAGGTCCAGCGCGAGCAGGACACAGATACCCATGTCGATGCCGATCGGGAAGACCAGCGAGAAGCTGCCGAAGCCCTTCTTCAAGGCCAGGGCGCGCACGGCGGAGTACGAACCCGCGAATCCGATCCCCGCGATGACGACGGCTCCGGCGACCACCACACCGATCAATATCCGGTGCGTACGAGTCAGCTGCATCGCGGCCACCCGCGATCCCCTCCCCTTGTCGAGCTACGGCAGGGCACAGCGTACGCGCGTACGGGAAAGGGGACGTCGGCGGTCCGGACCCGGGGCTTCCAGAGGCCGGACCGCCGACGGCTCACTACGCCCTAGGAGTTCGAAGGCGAGGGCTGCGGCGACGGCGTCCCGGACTGCTCCGGCTGCTTCGCCTGGTTGGCGGCCTCGACCGAGGCCACGGTCTCCTTCGTCGCCGCGATGGCGCTCTCGAGCAGCTTCGCCTGGTCCGGAGCGTCCGCGCCCTCGTAGGCCGTGCCGTTGTAGTCGAGGGTGATGACGACGTTGTGCGTGCGGGCGATGACCGTCGTGTTGAAGAACTCGCCGTCCTTCTTGGTGGTGAAGGTGATGGAGGTGGCCTGGTCGCCGATGCCGCCGGCCTCCTCGGGCTTCACGTTCTCCGCGCCCTCGATGACCTTCGCCTTCTCGACCTGCTTGGCGTACTCGTCCTCGGCGCGCTTGCTGCCGGTGCCGACCGAGGCGAGCGAGTCGAAGCGGACCAGGGAGATCGAGAGCCAGCGGTACTGCGAGCCCTTCAGGCCGGCCTCGTCCAGGCCGTTCCAGGTGCAGGTGGCGCGGCTGGTGACGTCGTTCGACTTGGCGGCGGTGCCGTTGGCGTCCTTCGCCTTCGGGACGATCGCCTCGATCGTCTTCGCGGCGACCACCTTGCACGGCTCCGGCAGCGTGGAGTAGACGGCCTTCTCCAGCGGCGCCTTGGAGGGCTTGGAGCTCGGCTGGGCGGACGAGGACGCCCCGGACTTCTTGCCGCTGCCCGAGCCCGAGTCCTTGCCCGAGTCGGACGAGCAGCCGGCGACCGTGAGGATCACCGGAACGGCTGCGCAGGCGAGGACGCGGGTGAGGCGCGAGGCTGATCGGTGCATGATTCCTTCAGACGTTGTGGGTCTTCGTGCGGGCTCGGTTGGGCCCCTCTTACGGGCGCGGGACCCCGGCAACGGTAGCCCGACCCGGCGCCCGGCTGCTGTGCGCGCCGTCACGATGGGCCCGCGCGCCCCTCTGGGGCGGGGCCGGCTACTCGTTGAACCGCTCCACGAGGGCCTGCGCCAACTGCCGTGCCCTGTCCTGGGTTTCACCGCTGGGCGGCACCGTGCCGGGCGGTGCGGGCTGGACGCTGTACTCCACGGTGACGATGACATTCGAGGTACGGAACACAATGCGGACGGTGCGCGCCTGGGCGGCGGTGGCGCCGGCCGTGCCGAGCTTGTCCTCGAGGAAGGCCTCGTTGCCGAGCTCTTCGAGGACGCGGGAGCCCAGCTCGGGCGGGGCGGAGGGGCTGCCGCTCGATGCACCGGGGGTCGCGCCCGCACCCGTAGCCGCCGCACTGGTGCTCGGCGTCGGCGTCGGGCTGGGCGCCGTGGACCCGGATCCGGACGGTGTCGGGCTCGCCGACGGCACCGGGGCGGGCAGGTGGGCTTTGGTGAGCTGGCCGAGGTAGACCTGCCGCGCCTTGTCGTCGTCGCTGGTGGTGGCCCGGTCGTAGGAGACCACGCGCTCGAAGCCCACCGACAGCAGCCGGGTCTCGGTCGGCGTCTGCGCGGTCCAGCGGCAGCCGACGCGCCGGTCGGCGTCGTACGAGGCGTCCGCGACCCCGGCGTACTGCGCTTCGAGGGCTTCGGGGGTGAGGGCCTCGGCGGCCGGGAGCATCGCCTTGACCTTCTTGGCGTCGGCGGCCTTGCAGGGCATGGGCAGGCTGCGGTATTTGCCGGGCTGGGCGGGCGCACCGGGCTTCGTGCCGGGCTTCGAGTCGCTGGGGGTTCCGGATCCGCCGTCGTCGGTGCAGGCGGTGAGGCCGACCGTGAGGGCGGCGAGCATCACGATGCCTGGCAGGACTCCACGTACCGACTTGCGCTGCACGTTCCACCGGCTCCCTTCGGGAAAATGCGTTGCCGCGGCTGGGGCGCGGATGGACACAATGTCTATCGCACACGCTGGTGCCGGCGCCGGTCTCATGTCGTATTTGAGGCTATAAGCGAGGCTTTTCGTGTATGGAGACTTTTCTGCGGTTAACGGGGTGTTGAGGCCAAAATGTCGTATGTAGAGGTGCCCGGGGCGAAGGTCCCGATCCGGATGTGGACCGACCCGGCGTCGGTCGACGACAGCGCGATGCGCCAGCTGCACAACACGGCGGGCCTCCCGTGGATCAAGGGCCTGGCCGTCATGCCGGACGTGCACTACGGCAAGGGCGCGACGGTCGGCTCGGTCATCGCCATGAAGGACGCGGTCTGCCCCGCGGCGGTCGGCGTGGACATCGGCTGCGGCATGTCGGCGGTGAAGACCTCCCTGACGGCGAACGACCTGCCCGGGGACCTGTCGGGACTGCGCTCGCAGATCGAGCGGGCGATCCCGGTGGGCGCGGGAATGCACCGGGAGGCGGTGGACCCGGGGCGGTTGTACGGGTTCTCGGTGGAGGGGTACGAGGACTTGTGGAAGCGGTTCGACTACCTCGCGGACGCGGTGAAGTTCCGTCATGGCCGCGCCCTGAGGCAATTGGGCACATTGGGAAGTGGAAATCACTTTTGGGAACTTTGCGTGGACATGTCCGATTCGGTATGGATCATGTTGCACTCGGGCTCCCGGAACATCGGGAACGAGCTGGCCGACTTCCACATCGGAGTGGCCCGCGGGCTCTCCCACAACCAGGGGCTGGTCGACCGTGATCTTGCCGTTTTCCTCGCGGCCACGCCCGAGATGCGGGCCTACCGGGACGACCTCTTCTGGGCGCAGGAGTACGCCAGGTACAACCGGGCCGCGATGATGAGCCTGTCCAAGGAACTGATCCGCAAGGAGTTCCGCAAGGCGAAAGTGTCCTTCGAGCCGGAGATCAGCTGCCACCACAACTACGTGGCGGAGGAGCGGTATGACGGCATGGACCTGCTGGTCACCCGTAAGGGCGCGATCCGCGCGGGCAGCGGGGACTACGGGATCATCCCCGGCTCCATGGGTACCGGCTCGTACATCGTGAAGGGGCTCGGCAACGAGAAGTCCTTCAACTCGGCCTCGCACGGCGCGGGCCGGAAGATGAGCCGGACGGCGGCGAAGAGGCGCTTCTCGGCGAAGGACCTGGCGGAGCAGACCAAGGGTGTGGAATGCCGCAAGGACTCGGGCGTCGTGGACGAGATCCCGGCCGCCTACAAGTCGATCGAGCAGGTCATCGACCAGCAGACCGACTTGGTGGAAGTCGTGGCGAAGCTCAAGCAGGTCATCTGCATCAAGGGCTGAGGCCTGGGTGTGGTGGTGGGGGACGCTCGAAGGCCCGGCCGGTGTCGGGACGGGGCAATCGCGCGTCCCGGGACTTCGGTCCCGGCCGCGGGCGTTCGTGGTCCGGCGCCTTCGCGTGCCGGCGTGGCCAGGGGTGCGCGGTGCGCGCGGGGGTGTCCTCGTGGTGGGCCCCGGCGGGGTGCTGCGCGGCGGGGATGTGGTCTGATCTGGGCAAATCTGGTGGGTGTGTTCCGTTGAGGGGAGCCGGTGTGGTGGGTTTCGGGGCTGGAGGACGGCGGATGCGGGTGACGGGGCTCGGGGTGGCGGCCGTATTCGTCGTGGCCGGTGCGGGGTGTTCGGGGTGGCGGACGCCGAAAAGGTGTTCAACACCTACGGGTGGGCGAACTCGATAGCCGAGGGGAGGGCCGATTTCGCGGCGATCTCCAAGCTGCAGACCGGGGCGCTGCTGGAGCAGAGCAGGGCGCGCCACGAGCGGAAGAACGCGCACGCCATCGTCAGGGACGGGGACATCGACTTCACCCGGTCGGTCTTCGTGATCCCGACGGTTCGGGAGCAGCCGGGGTATCCGCGCTCGTTCGTCGTGTTCAGCAAGGACGATGGCCAGGTGGAGGACCGCGCCACCGCCGTGCACTACTTCGTGCAGGCCGCGGCCGGTGGGCCCTGGAAGGCCGCCGCCACCTCCTGGGTGAACGGGGACCCGGTCGTGCAAGGCGCTGTCACGCCCCGGGAGCATCCGTACGAGCAGCACAACGTCGAGGTGCGGGAGAAGGAGATCGCGGCTCCGGTCACGGGCGTGGCCGGAGCGGGCGTGCTGTCGGCGCGGGCCGGTACCGACCGCAAGGCCTGCGGACGGTACGCGGACTACATGAGCTTCACGGCGCCGCAGGGCGAGCCGAAGAGCGAGCACTTCGTGCCGGGCGGCCTCACGAGCGGGGTGGTCGACCGCTACAACGAGCGGGACAAGCAGGTCGAGGGGAAGGTTCGGCACGAGTTCGGCTACAAGGCCGCGGGCGGGGAACTGCCGGTCGTGCGGCTGGCGTCCGGTGCCTCGCTGGTGACGTGTACGTACGTGGTGACGGAGCGACTGGCCGCGAAGCAGGGGACGGCCTGGTTCTTCTTCACGTCGGACACTGACTCGGACCGGTTGCTGGGAGGCGGGTCGAAGCACTGGCGGGCCGTGGAGCGGCGGTGGGCGGTGACGGCCGTCATCGAGGTTCCCGAGCAGGGGCCGGCCGATGTGGTGGCCGTCAACTCGCGTGGCGCGGAACTGCTTTCGGCTCGCAGAATTCCCGAGTAGGGGATTGACGGGCTGAGTTGGTCTAGACCAAGGTGTGCGGCATGTGGAGATCTCGCGTGGTTCTTGCCGCGCTCGCGTCGTTGTCGCTCGCTCTCGGGGTCGTGGGGACCGCCGGTGCCGTTGGGGGCGAGGAGGCCGGGCAGGCCGCCGGGAGTCCGGGCGCCGCCTCGGGGCGGAAGGCCGGGCTGCCGCCCGTCGTATCGCACGTGCCGACCGACGAGAAGGTCGTGTTCATCACCATCGACGACGGCTGGGTGCACGACCCGGCCGTCGCGCAGACCCTCGTGGACCGGCGGATCCCCGCGTCGCTGTTCCTGCTGCCGGGGGCGACCTCGTACGACACCCAGTACTTCACCGGCCTCCTCGAGCAGGGGCGGGTGAGCGTGGAGAACCACACGGTCAACCACCCCGACCTGACCACCCTCGACGCCGCGGGCAAGGACGCCGAGGTGTGCGGGGCCGGGGAGCGGCTCGCCGCGGCCTTCGGGCGGGAGCCGAAGCTGCTGCGGCCGCCGTACGGGGCCGTCAACGACGATGTGCGGCTGGCCGCCAAGGCGTGCGGGGTGAAGGCGCTGATCACGTGGACGTACGACTTCACGACGTGGAGCGAGACGCCCGCGACTCCGCAGCTCAAGTCCGGTGACATCGTGCTGCTGCACTTCACGCCGACGCTCGGCGCCGACCTGCGGCGGGCCCTGGACGCGGCGAAGGCCTCCGGGCTGAAGCCGGCGGCCCTGATGCCTCACCTGAAGAGTGCCGGGCTGGTCCCGTAAGGGGTGCGGGGCTACAGCTCGCGGTGGAGCTTGGTGTTCGAGGCCTGGGCGCGGGGGCGGACCACCAGGAGGTCGATGTTGACGTGGCTGGGGCGGGTCACCGCCCAGGTGATGGTGTCGGCCACGTCGTCGGCGGAGAGGGGCTCGGCCACTCCCGCGTACACCTGAGCGGCCCGGTCGGTGTCGCCGCGGAAGCGGGTCTTCGCGAACTCCTCGGTCTTGACCAGGCCGGGCGCGATCTCGATGACGCGGACGGGCTGCCCGACGATCTCCAGCCGGAGCGTCTCCGCGAGGACGCGGGCGCCGTTCTTCGCCGCGACGTACCCGGCGCCGCCCTCGTAGGTGGCGTGGCCGGCGGTGGAGGAGAGGACGACCACGGTTCCGTCGCCGGAGGCGGTGATCGCCGGGAGCAGGGCCTGGGTGACGTTGAGCGCTCCGATGACGTTGGTCTCGTACATCGTGCGCCAGTCGGCGGGGTCGCCGGTGGCGACGGGCTCGGCTCCGATGGCGCCGCCCGCGTTGTTGACGAGTACGTCGCAGCGCTCGAGGGAGGCGGCGAGCGCGTCGACGGCCGCCCGGTCGGTGACGTCCAGGGGGTGTGCGGTCGCCTCGTGGCCGGCGGCCCGGATCTCCTCGGCGAGGGCCTCGATACGGTCCTTGCGGCGGGCGGTGAGGACGACGTGGTAGCCGGCCGCGGCGAGCTGGCGGGCGGTGGCCGCGCCGATGCCGCTGCTCGCGCCGGTGACTACGGCGGTTCGGGTGGCCGTGCTCATGTGCGGGCTCCTCGTGCGTTGGCTCGTGTGGTGGCTCGTGCGGTGGCTCGTGTGTTCGTACGGGCGGTTCTCCGCCAGCATAGGCCGGGCGGGGTGGTGGTCACCGGCCGCGCGGGGCGTACATGATCACGGCCATGCCGGCGAGGCAGACGAGGGCGCCCGCGATGTCCCACCGGTCGGGCCGGTAGCCGTCGGCGACCACGCCCCACAGGAGGGATCCGGCGACGAAGACCCCGCCGTAGGCGGCGAGGACGCGGGCGAAGTCGCCGGCGGGCTGGAGGGTGGCGACGAAGCCGTAGAGGCCCAGCGCGATGACTCCCACGCCGATCCAGGCCCAGCCCTTGTGCTCGCGGACGCCTTGCCAGACGAGCCAGGCGCCGCCGATCTCCAGGAGTGCGGCGAGGGCGAAGAGGGCGGCGGAGCGGGCGATGAGCATGGCCGGAACCCTATGCGGAGCGAATGAGCGACCGGGGTCGAAGGGCTCGCCCTCGTTCGTGTGATGGTCCGACCATCGGGTGGGCGAGAGGGCTAGCGTCCGCGCGTGGAGGTGGTCGCGGTGCGCCGAGGTGCCGTACGGAGTGTGGTGATGGCCGGGCTGCTGGTGCTGCTCGGCGGTGGTGCGGGGAGCGGCGGCGCCTGGGCCGGTGCCCGCGGCGGAGCCGGGCCGGAGGCGGATGTGGCCTACCACGGTCGGGTCGCCCTGGACGGGGCCCGGCTGCGGATCCTGCTGGTACCGGAGAACGAGGGCCCGTCCGCCCTGCCGAACGCGACCGTACGGCTGCGCCTGTCGGCCGACCTCGCGGACCGGCAGGAACTGGCGGAGGGCTGCGCACGGGCCGGGCTGCGCGAGGTGGTGTGCGAGACCGGGGAACTGCCGCTGCACGGGCGGGGTCGGCACATCGGACTGGCGCTGAGGCTGAAGGAGCGGGCTCCGGAGGTCGTGGTGCGGGTCGACACGTGGTGGAACGGCGGCGCGACCGACCGGAACCACATCAACAACGAGCACGTGGTGCTGGCCCTGGACACGGGGGACACGTACGCGTTCTGACGGGTCGCGCGTCCTGACGCGTACGCGCTCACGTGCGTACGCGTCCCGATCCGTGCGGGCTCTCCCGCGTACGCGTCCCGGTCGGTGCACGCCGCGCCGCTCTCCCGCGTGCGCGGCTACGGGGTGCCGACGCCGCCGAACTCGGCCACGGCCTCGTCGACGATCTGCTCGAGCCGGGCGTGGTGGGCGCCGCGCCAGTAGACGCGCTCGCAGTCGGCGCACTGGGCGAAGACCTCGTACGAGCGCTGCGTGCCGTTCTCCAGCCGGTCGCCGACGCTGTCCTTGTCGGCCTCGCGCAGGGTGCCGTTGCACGCGGTGCAGCGGGTCCACGGGGCGAGGGCCGGGGCGAACCGGCCCAGGATGTCGCGGAGCTGCTCGTCGGGGTTGACGCTGTAGACGTACGCGCCGGCGAACAGCTCGCGGCGGCGCAGCAGTCCGCGGTCACGGGACAGCAGGACGCGCTGCTCGGCGGCGGAGCGGCTGGCCAGGGCCGGGTCGCCGATGTCCTCGTTCTCGTACGCCGCGTCCACGCCCAGCAGCCGCATCCGGCGGGCGAGGGTGCCGAGGTGGACGTCGAGGAGGAAGCGCAGCGGCGCGGCGCCGGGGAGGCGCTGGGGGCGGTCGACGGCGAACACCTCCACGGATTCGTCGGCCCGCGGCACGTGGGCGAGGGGTGCTTCGGCGCCGTCGACGAGGATCCGGCCGACTTCGGTGAGCGGGACGCCGACCGATTCGACGACGTGGCCGAGGCTGGAGACGCCGTCGGTCGCGGTCGGTACGCGCGCCCCGCGGCGCGCGGGCGCGGCGAACACGTGCAGTTCGGGGGCGAGGGTGAGCTCAATGCCGGGTCCGTTCACGGGGCCAGCATGCCATTGCCCGGCGGGGCCGGCGGGGGATTTACAGGTAGGCCACGGCCGCCGGTTCCGGGTGGCGGCCCACACGGTGGGCCGTGCCGGAGGGAGGCCGATCAGGCGTCCCGGCGCCGGGGTGTGCCGGAGCCGGCACGTCCCGCCTAGGGCCAGACCAGGCAGTACGGCTGGTGGCCCGCCTCGTGGAGGCGATGGCTGAAATCTTGCCATTCGTGGAGGAGCTGGTAGACGTTGAAGGCGTCGCGGGGGCCGCCGCGGTCGGGGACCGTGGACCAGATGAAGGCGGCGGCGCCCACCGATTCCTCGCCGATGCCGCGCAGCGGGTCGACGACCGTCATCGGGAGTTTCACGACGGCGTAGTCGGGGTGGAGGACGACCAGTTCCAGCGGGGGCACCTTGTGCAGGGGTATGCCCTCGATGCCGGTCAGGACCATCGCCGCGACCGTTTCCGGCTTGATCTTGGTGAACATGCCGCCCATGCCGAGCTCGTCGCCGCCCAGCTCCTCCGGCCGCATCGTCACCGGTACGCGCGCGGCCGTGGCCCCGTCGGGTGCGCCGAAGTACTTGTACGTCACGCCCATGCCGCGGCCCCTGGGGAGGCCGTCGGGGTCCTGTGTGGGGCCCGGTACGTGTTCTGCCGCGTCCGTGGCGCGGCGGCGGTGCTTGCCACGGCGACGTTCGCGGGCGCGCTGGGGGTCCAGGCCGTCCGTGCCCTCGCCCGGTCCACCACCGCGTTGCATATCTCCACCCGACTGGTCTTGCCTGCCCCGGCCCCGTGACCCCCGCCACGCAGCCTGATCATCATGGCAGTGACCTCCCCCGGGGCGGCGCGGTGAAACGCCCGTCCGCAAGTCAGTCGCGGCCTCTGAGACCATGGCTGGTGTGAGCTACCCGTACCCGTATGAAGCCAAAGTCTCGCAGACTCTCTTTGACCGCGCGTCCCTCGTGACGCCTGGCGGCGTGAACTCTCCTGTGCGCGCCTTCCGCGCCGTGGGCGGAACGCCCAGGTTCATGGTGTCCGGTACCGGTCCGTACCTGACCGATGCCGACGGGCGCGAGTACGTCGATCTTGTCTGCTCGTGGGGGCCGATGATTCTCGGCCACGCCCACCCGGCCGTGGTGGAGGCCATCCAGGCCGCAGTCACCCGCGGCACCTCCTTCGGTACCCCCGGTGAGGGGGAGGTCGCGCTCGCCGAGGAGATCGTCGCGCGCATCGCTCCCGTGGAGCAGGTCCGCCTGGTGTCCTCGGGCACCGAGGCGACCATGTCCGCGATCCGCCTCGCCCGCGGGTTCACCGGTCGCGCCAAGATCGTGAAGTTCGCCGGCTGCTACCACGGGCACGTGGACGCGCTGCTGGCCGCCGCCGGCTCCGGGCTCGCGACCTTCGCGCTGCCGGACACCCCCGGTGTGACGGGTGCGCAGGCCGGGGACACGATCGTGCTCCCCTACAACGACCTCGAGGCGGTCCGTGCCGCCTTCGCCGCGCATCCCGGCGAGATCGCCTGTGTGATCACCGAGGCCGCGCCCGGCAACATGGGCGTCGTGACCCCGGGGGAGGGCTTCAACCAGGGGCTCGCCGACCTGTGCCGGGCGAACGGCGCCCTGTACATCTCCGACGAGGTCATGACGGGTTTCCGTACCTCGCGCGCCGGCTGGTACGGCGTGGACGGGGTCGCGCCCGACCTGATGACCTTCGGCAAGGTCATGGGCGGCGGCTTCCCGGCCGCGGCGTTCGGCGGCCGGGCGGACGTCATGGGCCACCTCGCGCCCGTCGGGCCGGTCTACCAGGCGGGCACGCTGTCGGGTAACCCGATCGCGACGGCGGCCGGTCTCGCGCAGCTGCGGCTGCTGGACGAGGCGGCGTACGAGAAGGTCGACGCGGTGTCGAGCCAGATCCAGGGGCTGGTCACCGAGGCGCTCACCAAGGAGGGCGTCGCGCACCGGCTGCAGACGGCCTCCAACATGTTCTCGGTGTTCTTCACCGAGGGCGAGGTCCGCAACTACGACGACGCGAAGAAGCAGGAGGCGTTCCGCTTCAACGGCTTCTTCCACTCGATGCTGGCGCAGGGCGTGTACCTGCCGCCGTCGGCGTTCGAGTCGTGGTTCGTGTCCACTTCCCACGACGACAAGGCGATCGAGCGCATCGCGGCCGCGCTGCCGGCCGCCGCCCGAGCCGCAGCGGAGGCCACCGCGTGAGCACCGAAGACAGCGCCGGCATCACGGGCCCCGACATCACGGCCGCGGAGATCGCGATCCCCGAGATCTCCGGCGCCGCCGACACCGGCACCCCCGACATCACCGTCGTCCACGTGGTGCGCCACGGCGAGGTGCACAACCCGGACGGTGTCCTTTACGGCCGCCGCGGCGGCTACCACCTCTCCGAGCTGGGCCGGAAGATGGCGGACCGGGTCGCGGAGCACCTGGAGAACCGGGACGTGACCTACGTCGTGGCCTCCCCGCTGGAGCGGGCCCAGGAGACGGCGGCGCCGATCGCGAAGGCGCACGGGCTGGACCTGGCGACCGACGGCCGGCTGCTCGAGGCGGGCAACGTCTTCGAGGGCAAGACCTTCGGGGTCGGCGACGGCGCCCTGCGCAGGCCCGAGAACTGGAAGCACCTGACGAACCCGTTCAAGCCGTCCTGGGGCGAGCCGTACGTCGAGCAGGTCGTGCGGATGATGAGCGCGATCGAGACCGCCCGTGACGCGGCCCGCGGCCACGAGGCGGTGGCGGTCAGCCATCAGCTGCCGATCTGGATCGTACGGAGCTTCGCGGAGAAGCGGCGGCTGTGGCACGACCCGCGCCGCCGCCAGTGCACGCTGGCCTCGCTGACCTCGTTCACGTACCAGGGCGACAAGCTGGTGTCGGTGGGCTACAGCGAGCCGGCCCGGGACCTGGTCCCGGCGCACCTGCTCGCCGGGGCGAAGCCGGTGAAGGGCAAGTCCAAGGCGTTCGGGGCCTAACCGCGGGGCTTAATCGCGGGGCCTGCTCGCGGGCCTCGGCCGTCGGGCGCGGTCCCGGCCTCGGCCGCCGGGCGCGGTCCCGGGGTGTGATGCGATACGCGTGTACGGGGTCGGTCCGACGGGGCCGGCCCCGTCGTCATGGGCGCAGTTCCGTAGCGGTGGGCACAGGTGGGCAGCCGTGGGCGCGGCCCCGCCTGCCCAGTCCGCCGCCGGCTCACACGGCCCACAGGGTGTCCCTTTGTTCAAGGTTCAGCCTAATTTCACACAAGTGGCTTGAAGTTACCGTGTCGCCTCTGGACTTCGCTGGAATGTCCGTTTGTATGACTATCCATGAGCTATATGCGCGACTTCAGCAGAAGGGGAGCGCTCGGACTCGGACTTGGCGCGGCGGCTGCGGCCGGCGTCGCCGGCTGCAGCGTCGGCGGGCCGTCCGGGTCGGGCAACCCGGGACCGGTCAACCCGTCGGGCGATACGCCCACCGCCCCCACCGGACCGGCGGTCAAGCCCATCGGCGACGGATCCACCGCCGACACCGGGCCGCAGCCGCACCAGCCGGCTGCCCCCGAACCCCTCCAGCCGGGCGAGACCCCGCCCCAGTTCGTGGTGTTCAGCTGGGACGGGGCGGGCGAGATCGGCAACGGCCTCTTCCCCCGCTTCCTCAAGCTCGCCAAGGACCACGGCGCGGCGATGACCTTCTTCCTCTCCGGGATCTACCTCCTCCCCGAGTCGAAGAAGGACCTCTACCGGCCGCCGAAGAACCCGGTCGGCGCGTCCGACATCGGCTACCTCAAGGACGAGAACGTCCGCAACACCCTCAAGTACGTGCGTGAGGCGTGGCTGGACGGCCATGAAATAGGGACACATTTCAACGGGCACTTCTGCGGCGGCTCCGGCTCGGTCGGCAAGTGGAGCCCCGAGGACTGGCAGAGCGAGATCGACCAGGCCGTGTCCTTCGTCACCAACTGGCGCACCAACACCGGGTGGACCGACCTCGAGCCGCTGCCCTTCGACTACCGCAAGGAGCTGGTCGGCGCCCGCACCCCGTGCCTGCTCGGTCAGGACAGCCTGCTGGCGACCGCCCAGAAGCTGGGCTGGCGCTACGACTCCAGCTCGCCCGGCGGCCTCCAGCAGTGGCCGGTCAAGCGCGGGGGCCTGTGGGACCTGCCGCTGCAGTCGCTCCCGTTCCCCGGGCACTCCTTCGAGGTGCTGTCGATGGACTACAACATCCTCGCGAACCAGTCCAAGAACACCACCAAGGGCGTCCCGTCCAACTACCCGGCCTGGCGCACCCAGGCCATCGCCTCCTACCTCGGCGGCTTCAAGCGGGCCTACGAGAGCAACCGCGCGCCCCTCTTCATCGGCAACCACTTCGAGGAGTGGAACGGCGGCATCTACATGGACGCCGTCGAGGAGGCGCTCAAGGGCATGGCGGACAAAAAGGACGTACGCCTCGTGTCCTTCCGGCAGTTCGCCGACTGGCTGGACGTCCAGGATCCCAAGGTGCTGGCCAAGCTGCGCACGCTCGGCCCCGGCCAGGAGCCGACCGGTGGCTGGGCCACGTATCTCGCGGCGGTCTGACCGGCCGCCGGTCAGTACCTGACCAGCGGCTTAACACACCCCCCGGGGGGCGCGGAAGATCCGCAAACCGCACATGCGAAACTTTTCACATGAGCCTTAGCCGCGCCCCCCGCCGCAGCCGCTCGACCAGCGGCCGCGCCATCCTGCTGACCGCGGTGACCCTCGCAGGCGCCGTCACCCTCACGGCATGCGGCGATGGTGACGGCGGCAGCAAATCCTCCGGTTCCGCCGGAGGCAACTACGTGACGGGCTCCAGCGGCATCTCCACCGTCGCCAAGGCGGGCCGCACCGCGGCCCCCAAGCTCGACGGCGAGACGGTGGACGGCAAGACCCTGGACACCACCGCCCTCAAGGGCAAGGTCGTCGTCCTCAACGTCTGGGGCTCCTGGTGCCCGCCGTGCCGGGCCGAGGCCCCGAACTTCGCGAAGGTCGCCAAGGAGATGGAGGCGGCCGGGCAGCCCGTCGCCTTCGTCGGCATCAACACCCGCGACAACGCCAAGCAGAGCGCGGCCTCCTTCGAAGAGACCTACGGGATCACCTACCCGAGCCTCTTCGATCCGGACGGCAAGCTGATGCTCCGCTTCCCCAAGGACGCGCTCAACCCGAACGCCATCCCCTCCACGCTCGTCCTCGACAAGGACGGCAAGATCGCCGCCCGCACCCTCGCCGCGGTCAGCGAGAAGAAGCTGCGCGCGATGATCGACCCGATCCTCGCGGAGAAGTGACCTCGTGGTCACCGAGCTCCCGGGACTCTCCGGAGTCGTCCTCGCCGCCGAATCGACCGGCGTCAACACGACCGTCCTGAGCGGCGCCCTGCTGCTGGCCCTGCCGATCGCACTGCTGGCCGGGCTGGTCTCCTTCTTCTCGCCCTGCGTGCTGCCGCTGGTCCCCGGCTACCTCTCCTACGTGACCGGAGTCGGCGGAGCCGACCTCGCCGAGGCCAGGCGCGGCCGGATGCTGGCCGGCGCGAGCCTGTTCGTCCTCGGCTTCACGGCCGTGTTCACCTCGACCGGCGCCCTGTTCGGCTACTTCGGGCGGACCCTCGACGCCAACAAGGGGATCATCTCCCAGGTGCTCGGCGGACTGGTGATCCTGCTCGGCCTGTTCTTCATGGGCGCGATCCCCGGTCTGACGATGCGGGAGTTCCGCTTCCACAAGAAGCCGGCGGTCGGCCTGGTCGGCGCGCCCGTGCTCGGAGTGCTTTTCGGCCTCGGCTGGACCCCGTGCATGGGCCCGACCCTCGCCGCCGTCGGCACCCTCTCCCTCGACCAGGCCACCGCGGGCCGCGGAGCGCTGCTGACCGTGGTCTTCTGTCTGGGACTGGGGCTGCCCTTCATCGCCACCGCGCTCGCCTTCCGCAAGGCGCTCGGCGCGTTCGGCTGGGTGAAGAAGCACTACGCGTGGGTGATGCGGATCGGCGGCGGCATGCTGATCCTGACCGGTCTGCTGCTCGTCACAGGATTGTGGAGCAGCATCGTCAGCGACATGCAGAGCTGGACCAGCGGCTTCACGGTGGGGATCTGAGGACTACACGGACATGAGTACGACCGACAAGGCGTCCACCGAGGCGCCGCACGATGCCCCGGAGCCCCCGGATTCCGCTTCGGCTGTGGCCTCCGCCGAGGCTTCCGCGGAGGCCACGGCCGACGCCACCTCGGAAGCGGCCGCCGGCGCGCAGCTGTCCACCGCCCCCCTGGAGGACGCCCCCGGCGGCCCCGTGGGCATCGGTGTGTTCGGCTGGGCCCGCTGGTTCTGGCGGCAGCTCACCTCCATGCGGGTGGCGCTGATCCTGCTCTTCCTGCTGTCGCTGGCGTCCATCCCGGGCTCGCTGATCCCGCAGAACCAGGTCGACCTGATGAAGGTCGCCGCCTGGAAGAGCGAGCACTCCTCCTGGGTGACGGTCGCCGAGAAGCTCCAGCTCTTCGACGTCTACAGCTCGGTGTGGTTCTCCGCGATCTACCTGCTGCTGTTCATCTCGCTGATCGGCTGCATCCTGCCGCGCTCCTGGCAGTTCGTCGGCCAGCTCACCGGCCGTCCGCCGGCCGCCCCCAGGCGGCTGGACCGGATGCCCGCGTACACGACGTGGGCCACGGACACCTCCCCGGACGAGGTGCTCTCCCACGCGCGCGGCCTGCTCGGCCGCCGCCGCTTCCGTACGGAGGCCGGCAGGGGATCGGTCTCGGCGGAGAAGGGCTATCTGCGCGAGGCCGGGAACCTGATGTTCCACGTGGCGCTGATCGTCATGCTGATCGCCTTCGCCTGGGGCCAGTACTTCAAGTCCGAGGGCGGCAAGCTCGTCCTGCGCGGCCAGGGCTTCTCGAACACCCTGACCCAGTACGACGACTTCAAGTCGGGCAGCCTCTTCGACTCCGACGAGCTGCCGCCCTTCTCCTTCACCCTGGACAAGTTCGACGCGACGTACGAGCGGACGGGCCCGCAGAAGGGCACCCCGCGCGACTTCAAGGCGTACGTCACCTTCAGCAACGGCGCGCACGGCAAGCCGGAGAAGCGCGAGATCCAGGTCAACAAGCCGCTGGAGGTGGACGGCTCCAAGGTCTACCTGCTCGGCCACGGCTACGCGCCGGTCATCTCGGTGACCGACCCCACCGGCAAGGTGATCTACAAGGACGCCGTGCCGATGCTGCCGCAGGACGGCAATCTGACGTCCACCGGCGCCGTCAAGGTGACCGACGGCTACAAGGACAGGGACGGGAAGCCGACGCAGCTCGGCTTCTCCGCGATGTTCGTGCCGACCTTCGCGGGGGCCGGCCAGGGCACGATGTTCTCGCAGTTCCCCGAACTGGACTTCCCGGCGCTCGCGCTGAACGCGTGGCGCGGCAGCCTCGGGGTGGACTCGGGCCTGCCGCAGAACGTGTACCAGCTGGACACGTCCAAGATGGAGCAGTTCAAGACCGAGGACGGCAAGCCGCTCTCGAAGCGGATGCTGCCCGGGGAGAGCATGGAACTGCCCGGCGGCCAGGGCACCGTGAAGTTCGAGGGCATCGAGCGCTGGGCGACCTTCTCGATCACCCACCAGCCCGGCAGCGGCCTCGCCCTCGCGGGCGCCGTCGCCGCCATCGCGGGGCTCGCGGGCTCCCTCTTCATCCAGCGCCGCCGGATCTGGGTGCGCGCGTTCCGCGGGAAGGACGGGGTGACCGTCGTCGAGATGGCGAGCCTCGGCCGCAGCGAGTCCGCCAAGCTTCCGGAGGAGCTGGCGGCGCTGGCCGGCGCGCTCCACCAGCAGGCGCCCACGGCGGCGCCCGCTCCTGCCCCAGGTGTCGAAGACGCCGAAGCCACCGAACCTGCCGAAGCCGAAGAAGTCGAAGGGGAGCGCGCCTGATGCAGCTCGCGACCGCAGCCAACGAAAGTCTGGCTCACCTCAGCAACAACCTGATCTACGCGTCCATGGCGGTCTACACCATCGCCTTCTTCGCCCACATCGCCGAGTGGATCTTCGGTAGCCGCAGCAAGGTGGCCCGTACGGCCGCCGCGCTCACCCAGTCCGGGACGCAGGCCGCGGCCCCCGCCGTTCAGGTGCGGGGCAGGGGGACCACGGCCGTCCTCGACAAGCCCCAGGTCGTCACGCGCAGCGCCGCCGGCACCCGCGACGTCCCGGACGGCCCCGGCGCGGCCGGCGGCACCGTCCAGGGCGACCTGTACGGGCGCATCGCGGTCTCGCTGACCACCCTCGGCTTCCTCCTCGCGGCGGGTGGGGTCGTCGCCCGCGCGATGTCGGTGCAGCGGGCCCCCTGGGGCAACATGTACGAGTTCTCGATCACCTTCTCCACGGTGGCCGTCGGCGCGTACCTGCTGCTCCTCGTGCTGAAGAAGAACGTCCGCTGGCTCGGTCTGTTCCTGGTCACCACGGTCCTGCTGGACCTGGGCATCGCCACCACGGTGCTCTACACCGACAGCGACCAGCTGGTCCCCGCCCTGAAGTCGTACTGGCTGCTGATCCACGTCTCCACCGCGATCATCTGCGGTGCGGTCTTCTACATCGGCGCGGCCGGCGCGGTCATGTACCTCTTCCGCGACAGCTACGAGGCGAAGCTCGCGCGCGGCGAGCAGCCCGGGAAGTTCGCCACCTCGGTCTGGGAGCGTTTCCCGTCGGCGGCCTCGCTCGACAAGTTCTCGTACCGCATCAACGCGGCCGTCTTCCCGCTGTGGACGTTCACGATCATCGCGGGCGCGATCTGGGCCGGCGACGCGTGGGGCCGCTACTGGGGCTGGGACCCCAAGGAGGTCTGGTCCTTCGTGACCTGGGTGGCGTACGCCTGCTACCTGCACGCCCGGGCGACGGCCGGCTGGAAGGGCCGCAAGGCCGCGTACCTCGCGCTCTTCGCGTTCGCCTGCTGGATCTGGAACTACTACGGCGTGAACATTCTGCTGACCGGCAAGCACTCGTACGCGGGCGTCTGATCCGCGGAGCGAACGGAGGGGCCGGGTAGCCGAAAGGCCGCCCGGCCCCTTCGGTGTTCCCGGGGCCGCGCGGCCCCGGTCACACGCCGGGGCGCAGCGGTGGGAGGGGGCCGTCCCCGTTCAGGGTGCGGACCAGGCGGCCGAGTTCGGTGCGCAGTGCGCCGAGGTCCACGCTGCCGCGGCCGAGTTCGGCCTCCAGACCGTGCAGGACCCGTCCGGCGGCCTCCAGGTGGCCGGTCGCGGCCTCCGTCAGGACCACGAGCTTGCGGCGGCCGCCCTCGGGGTGCGGCGTGCGGCGCAGGTATCCGCGCCGCTCCAGGTCGTCGACGAGCTGCCCGGCGGCCTGCTTGGTCACCCCGAGCCGCTCGGCGAGCTCGGTCGCGGTGGCGCCGGTGGCGCCCAGGGCCTGGAAGGCCATGCCGTGCAGGGGGCGCAGTCCGTCGGCGTGCCCGGCTTCTTCGAGGCGGCGGGTGAACTCGCCGATCATCAGCTGGAAGCCGAGGCCGAGCAGGAAGGTCAGCTCGATGCCCGCGTCGCTCTGGTGGTTGGTCACCGAAACATCGTGACACAGGCGAGTCAAGCTGCTTTACTCGAGGCGAGTAAAGCAGCTTTACTCACCTGCTCGTTCCAGTCGCCTTAGAAAGCGGAGGACCTGCCATGCGCGTCATCGACCCGTCTCCCGAGCACGTCGTCACCACCCCGAACGCGACCATGACCGGCTTCGCCTCCCCCGGCCGGGGCAGCGCCGAGCTGAGCACCTGGCACGCCGCCATCCCCGCCGGCATCACCGGTCCCGAACACGCCGTCAGCCGCGAGCAGGTCTGGACGGTCACCGCCGGAGCCCTGGACGTCACCTGCGACGGGGTCACCGAGCGGGTCGCGGCCGGCTCGGCCGTCGTCCTGCCCCCGGACGTCCTGCGCCGCGTCCACGCCCTGGCGGACACCGAGGTGTACGTCGCCATGCGCGCCGACGGCCTGGTCTCCGTCCCCGGCGCCGAAGGCTCCCGGCCCCTGCCCTGGGCGGTGTGAGCCCCGCCGGATCTCCGGCAGGGTGACGGCCGCGAAAGGACTCAGTCCTTGTCCTTCTCCTTGCCGCTCTCCTTGTCGTCCCGCTCCTCGCGCAGGGACTTCAGGAACTCCGGGTTGTCGTCGGGCGCCACCCACTGGCCGCGGCGCGGCCTGGACCGGCCGGCACCGGGCACCCGCTTCTTGCCCGCGAACAGCCACACCACCGGACCGACGATCGAGAAGAGCAGGATGATCAGGACCCAGACGACCTTGGGGAGGTGCTTGACCTCTTCTTCCGGCGTGTTCAGGCAGTCGATGAAGGTGTAGATGGTCAGCGCGATGATCAGCAGGAACGGCAGATAGCGCAGCACGGTGTGGGACCGACCCCCAGAAGAACGGTGCGGACCGGGCAGGTCCGCCGTGGACTCTTCCAGGGTAGAGGCCCCGCCGCGGTTCGGGCTCTGAGCGGGGATGCCACAATTGCCCCCATGGCTTACGACGATCTCCGCTCGCTGCTCCGGGCCCTTGAGCGGGAGGGCGACCTCAAGCGCATCAAGGCCGAAGTGGACCCGTACCTAGAGGTCGGGGAGATCGTCGACAGAGTGAACAAGGCGGGCGGACCCGCGCTGCTCTTCGAGAACGTCAAGGGCTCGGCGATGCCGCTGGCCATGAACGTCTTCGGGACCGACCGGCGACTGCTGAAGGCCCTCGGGCTGAAGTCGTACGCCGAGATCAGCGAGAAGATCGGCGGCCTGCTCAAGCCGGAGCTGCCGCAGGGCTTCATCGGCGTCCGCGAGGCCTTCGGCAAGCTCGGCTCGATGGTGCACGTGCCGCCGAAGAAGGTGAAGGGCGATTCCGCGCCCGTCCAGGAGGTCGTCCTCACCGGCGACGACGTGGACCTGGACCAGCTGCCGGCCCTCTTCACCTGGCCCAAGGACGGCGGGTCCTTCTTCAACCTCGGCCTGACGCACACCAAGCACCCGGAGACGGGCGTGCGCAACCTCGGCCTGTACCGCCTCCAGCGCCACGACAAGCGCACCATCGGCATGCACTGGCAGATCCACAAGGACAGCCGCAACCACTACGCGGTCGCCGCCGCGCGCGGTGAGCGGCTGCCGGTCGCGATCGCCTTCGGCTGCCCGCCGGCCGTGACGTACGCGTCGACCGCGCCGCTGCCGGGGGACATCGACGAGTACCTCTTCGCCGGGTTCGTGGCGGGCAAGCGGATCGAGATGGTGGACTGCAAGACGGTCCCGCTCCAGGTCCCGGCCCATGCCGAGGTGGTCATCGAGGGCTGGCTGGAGCCGGGGGAGACGCTGCCGGAGGGGCCGTTCGGCGACCACACCGGCTTCTACACCCCGCAGGAGCCCTTCCCCGCGCTGAAGATCGACTGCGTGACGATGCGGAAGCGTCCGCTGATCCAGTCGATCGTGGTCGGCCGGCCGCCGACGGAGGACGGCCCGCTGGGCCGCGCGACGGAGCGGTTCTTCCTGCCGCTCCTCAAGATCATCGTCCCGGACATCGTCGACTACCACCTCCCCGAGTCGGGCGGCTTCCACAACTGCGCGATCGTCTCGATCGACAAGAAGTACCCGAAGCACGCGCAGAAGGTCATGCACGCCATCTGGGGTGCGCACATGATGTCGCTGACCAAGCTGATCATCGTGGTGGACAAGGACTGCGACGTCCACGACCTCCACGAGGTCTCCTGGCGGGCCCTCGGCAACACCGACTACGCCCGCGACCTCACCGTGGTCGAGGGCCCCGTCGACCACCTGGACCACGCCTCCTACCAGCAGTTCTGGGGTGGCAAGGCGGGTATCGACGCCACGAAGAAGCTGCCGACGGAGGGTTACACCCGGGACGGCGGCTGGCCTGACATGGTCGAGTCCGACCCGGACACGGCGGCGCTGGTGGACCGGCGCTGGAAGGAGTACGGCCTGTGAGCCCCATCGGCATGGAGGGCCCGGCCCTCTTCATCGGCACCGACACCGTCTACGTGGCCCTGGTGCGCCCGCGCCTGGACCCGGCGGACCCGGGCGTCCGGGAGGCCGCCGCGGATGCGGGCGTCAGCCCAGAGGAGTTCGCGGGACCCGGGAACGTCTGGGCGCTGATGCTGGACGAGAACGGCGAGGGCGACGGGTTCGAGCTGCCCGGCGCGCGGGACACCGAGGCGGACGATTTCGCCGAGCAGCTCCAGCGCGCCCTGGCGGCGGCCGAGCCGTTCACCGCCGAGGCCGGGAACTTCCTGCGCCTGGACGCCCGCCCTTCCGGCGACGCCTGGCTGATCTCCGCCCACGTCACCCCGACGGAGGGGCACGACGCCGGCCCCCGGACCCTGGACCTCGGCACGCTCTCCACCGCGGAGCTGCTGGCCGACCTCGAAGACTTCCGGAGCACCCTCGTATGACATCCGCAGCCGAAGGAGTCCTCGGATCCGGGCCCGCGCCGCAGGCCACCGGCAAGGTCAAGGCCTTCCTGAGGCTCGTGATGATCGAGCACTCGGTCTTCGCGCTGCCCTTCGCCTACATCGCCGCGCTCACCGCCATGTTCACGCTCGACGAGCGGATGCACTGGGGCAAGCTGCTCCTCGTCACCATCTGCATGGTGGGGCTGCGGACCTTCGCGATGGCGGCCAACCGCATCATCGACCGGGAGATCGACGCACGGAACCCGCGGACCGCCGGGCGGGAGCTGGTCACGGGCGCCGTCTCGGTCCGCTCCGCCTGGACCGGGGCCGGAATCGCCCTCGCCGTGTTCCTCGGGGCGGCGGCGCTGCTGAACCCGCTCTGCCTGATGCTCGCGCCGATCGCCGTCGTACCGATGGTGGTGTACCCGTACGGGAAGCGGTTCACGAACTTCCCGCACGCCATCCTCGGCGTCGCCCAGGCGATGGGCCCGATCGGGGCCTGGATCGCGATCACCGGCGAATGGTCCTGGCACGCGGTGATCCTCGGCCTCGCGGTGGGCGTGTGGATCGGCGGCTTCGACCTGATCTTCGGCTGCCAGGACGTGGCCGCCGACCGCGCCGAGGGCGTCAAGTCCGTCCCGGCCCGCTTCGGCATCCCGGCCGCCCTGTGGGGCGCGCGCGGCGCGCACGTCGTCACCACGGCCCTGCTGGCCTGGTACGCCGTCGCGACGGACGCCGGCCCGCTGTTCTGGTTCGGCCTGCTGATCGTCGTAGGCGCCTTCCTCTACGAACACTCCATCGTCACGCCGCACGACCTCTCCCGCCTGAACCGCGCCTTCTTCCAGGTGAACGGCTTCATCGGCATGGCGCTCTTCGTGTGCGCCCTGGCGGACCTGATCGTCCGGGGGCTGTCGCTGTAGGTCGGAGCCCCGGCGGCAGCGGTGGCGGCAAGGGGCCGGCCTCCTGGCCGAATCGGCCACCGGCCGCCCTGCGCAAGGGCGTTGATAGTGTCCTGAGCCATGGGGAGAAACGCCTGGTCCGCCAGGCTCTGGGCTGGGGGCGCACTGCTGTGCGCGGGGCTCGCGTCATGGCGGCTGCTGTTGAGCGCGGGCATGTCGGTGTACCGGACGGACGTGATCGTGATCGGGGGCGTGGCCCTGGTGCTGGGCGCCGGGTGGGTGTGGTCGGGCTCCCGGCCGTTGCGCCTCGCGCCACCCCGGCAGATCGAGCCGGTGCCGCCGCCGCCCGCGCGGCTGCCGCGGCGGAGGTTGCGCCTCCTCATGCCGTGGCTGCTGGGCGTGGCCGTGATCCTGCCCGCCCTGGCCGTGGTGACCGAGCTGGCGCTCAGGCCGGACGGCGCGGACCTGAAACGGATCGCGGCGATACAGAAGGCCGGCGCCGAGGTGGCCGAGGGCAGGATCGTCTTCGCCCGTCGACTGGCGAAGGAAGATCCCAAGGTCCCGTACTACAGCGGTGACGTGACGGTCGAACTTGCCGGCAAAGGGTCCGTCGAGGTGGTGAACGGACACTTCGGGCGCCGGTGGGACTTGGATCAGGTGCACGAAATGGGCCGGACGATGAGGGAAGTCACCGGGCCTCCCGGCAAACCGGTTCAGGTGCTGTACGCCCCGACCCGGCCCGATCTCGGCGGTGTCGTCGACACGAAGGTCCACCTCGACCGGTACGAGGAGGCGGACTCCGTGCTCGCGCTCACCACGCCGAACCTCGTGCCCCAAATTGCCCTCGTTCCCGGAGCAATCCTGCTGATCGTCTGGATGGTGGCCACCTGGGGGCGGGCAGACCAGGCCGCCCGGAGGCTGCGCGCCGACGCGGCCGACGGGGAGGCGCTGCCCGCCGTGCGGGCGCGGATCACCGCGGCCCGGCGTACGGACCACACCTCGTTCGGGACCGTGAACGGCACGGTCCGCGTCACCTCGGACCGCAGACTGTGCTTCACGCTGGAGGACGGCTCCGAGGTACTGGCCGGCGGCGGGGACACGGCGCCCGACGGGCTCGCCCTGCTCGCGGCGCGTCTGAGGGAACGGCCGGGCTGGCTGTTGGGGGCCCGGAACTGGCGGTTCATCAGGGACGGGCAGCCGGTCGTCTTCGTCACGGACGAGGGGGAGGTGGCCTGGCTGACGATGGACCGGGAGGACTTCGAGCGGGTCCTCGCTTCCGCGCCCCCCGTGCGGCCCGACCCGCAGCGCCGTACGGCGCTCCTGCCCGCGCCCACCACCGTGGTGCCCAGGGCCCACTGGCCCTGGCTCGGCGGCCTGCTTCTCTCCTACGCGCTGGCGGTCCTCGTGCTGGCCGTCCCGATGTCCTGGGGCGCCGCGCTGGCGGCGTCCCTGCTCGCCGGGGCCGTGCCCCTGGCGGCCTGGGCGCTCCGGTCGCGGCTCTCGGCGGAGCACGACCGCAGGCCGGGCCGCTGGGAAATCCGCGAGACCCGGGACCCGGAGCTCGGCCCGGTGTGATCCGCCCGGCCGCCCGGTGAGTGCGGTGACCGGCGCCCCGTGCCGGGCACCGCACTAGACCGCCGCCACCTCAGGGCGCGGCCGGGTCAGCAGGGCCACGCTCGCGCCGGCCAGGAGGCCGAAGAGGTGGGCCTGCCAGCTGACCATCGAGTCCGTGGGGAGGGCTCCGGCCAGGAAGGTCGTGCCCCAGACGGCCGCGATGACGACGGCCACCGCGACGCCCAGCGGGCTGCGCTCCACGAAGCCGCGGATCAGCAGGTAGCCGAAGAGGCCGAAGATCAGGCCG
The DNA here is from genome assembly GCF_026627445.1 of Streptomyces sp. H27-H1. Taxonomy (GTDB): domain Bacteria; phylum Actinomycetota; class Actinomycetes; order Streptomycetales; family Streptomycetaceae; genus Streptomyces. Next base: position 12,005 of record NZ_JAPNLJ010000023.1, on the reverse strand, counting down.
GAGGCGCCCGCGGTGATGCTGTGGGGCGGGGAGATCAGCCAGACGGCGAACCCGTCGGCCAGGATGATCGCCGCGCAGACGGCCAGGAAGCGGCCGATGCCGCTCAGTGCGGTGACGAAGCCCAGCATCAGGAGCGGGACGGTGTTGGACGCCACGTGGCCGAAGCCGAAGTGGAGGAACGGCGCCAGGGGTATCGCGGTCAGGCTGTCGGCCTCCCGCGCGGTGATCCCGTAGGCGTCCAGGGCGTGGCCCGTGATGTGGTCGACGGCTTCGATCAGCCAGAGCAGGGCGACCCAGCCGAGCATCAGCTGCGCGGAGGCTTTGACGCGGCCGGTGCGGGTCCAGTCGCCCGCGCGCGCACCGCTCCCGCGCATCCCGCTTCCGCGCGTTCCGCTTCCGCTCATGACGCCCCGCCCCCGCTCCGCCGTGTCCACCCCTTGAACGTGCGGACACCTTAGCCAGTGCCCGTCCGCGGTGGCCGGATAGTCTCGGAGGTATGACTGAGGGCAAGCGCACCCCGTGGGTGGTCGGGGTTTCGGGGGCGTCCGGGACGCCGTACGCGGCCGCGGTGATCCGTGGGTTGCTGGCGGCGGGCGAGAGCGTGGACCTGGTGGTGAGCCGGGCCTCGCGCCTGACGCTGCTGGACGAGACGGGGATCGCCTTCCGCGACGCGCACTGGCGGGAGGATCTGGGGGAGTGGCTGGAGCGGGGGGCCGACGGCAAGCCCGCGACTTTCGCGCGCCCGGATCTGGACGGCGTGCGCCACTGGGGCGCCGGGGACCTGGCGGCCGGGCCGAGCAGCGGCTCGTATCCCGCTCTGGGGATGCTGATCGTGCCCGCGTCCACGGCCTGCGTGGCCGGGGTGGCGCTAGGGCTGTCGAAGGATCTGCTCCAGCGGGTCGCGAGCGTGACGCTCAAGGAGCGGCGCCGACTGGTGGTGGTGGTGCGGGAGACCCCGCTGAGCGGGCAGACGCTGAAGCATCTGGTGAGCCTGGACGAGGCGGGCGCCGTGGTGCTGCCCGCCTCTCCGGCGTTCTACGCGGGTGCGACGCACATCCAGGATCTGGTGGACTTCGTCGCGGGGCGGGTGCTCGACACGGCAGGGGTGCCGCACGGGCTGTACCGCAGGTGGGAGGGGGAGCTCGGAGGCTCCCGCCCTCCCGTTCCCGGGAGGGCCCGGGGGGCGAGCGGTGACGCTTAGCGCTTCTTGGGGCGCCCCGGCTTACGGGTCTTGTCAACGCGGTGTGCGGCGGCGGGCTGGTCGGTGCGGGATCGGTTGGCCAGCTCCTGAAGCTGTCGCATGTGCGCGTAGGCCATCTCGATCGTGTACACGGTGAACCACTCCTGAAGATTGTTCAGATCATCTTTGATCTGTTGAAAGATTCACAGGGTGTCGACCCTGTGCGCCTTTGATTCTATACGTAAACTTGAGGGAATGCCGAATAATGGAAGGCTCCAGGTATATGGACGCGGTGGACAAGCAGCTCATCCAGGCACTTCGTGAGAACGGACGTGCCTCGTACGCGGAGCTGGGCCGGCTCGTGGGCCTCTCCGGCCCCAGCGTCACCGACCGGATCAACCGGCTGGAGACGGCCGGAGTCATCATTGGCTACCGCGCGAACGTGGACGCGGCCTCGCTCGGCCTCGGCGTCACGGCACTGATCGGTATCTCGCTGTCCGACGCGGCGGACCACGAGGACGTGGCCCGCCGGCTGCGCGACCTCTCGGAGATCGAGGACTGCTGGTTCATCGCCGGCGACGACTCCTTCATGCTGAAGGCCCGGGCCAACGACGTGGACGGTCTGGAGAAGATCATCCGCAGGCTCTCGGGCACCAAGGGCGTCTCGCGCACGCGCACCACCATCGTTCTCTCCACCAAGTGGGAGAACCGGGTCGGGGGCCTGCCCGAGGAGGTCTGAGCGCGCTGAGAGTACGGTTGGGGCGCGGTTGCGGGGCACACGTACCGCGCGGACTTGAGGACAGAGGAGAGGACCGGCATGGACGCTGGGCTCAAGCGTGAGCTGGAGGAGAAGGTTCGCTCCGGCGAGCGGCTGACCCGGGAGGACGGCATCGCCCTCTACGAGTCGGACGATCTGGCCTGGCTCGGCGGCCTCGCCCACGAGGTGCGGATGCGCAAGAACGGCGACGTCGTCCACTTCAACGTCAACCGTCACCTCAACATGACGAACGTCTGCACGGCCTCGTGCGCGTACTGCTCGTTCCAGCGCAAGCCGGGCGAGAAGGACGCGTACACGATGCGCATCGAGGAAGCCGTTCGCCTGGCCAAGACCATGGAGAACGAGAACCTCACCGAGCTGCACATCGTCAACGGGCTGCACCCCAGCCTGCCGTGGCGGTACTACCCGCGTTCGCTCTCCGCGCTGAAGGAGGCGCTGCCGAACGTCTCGCTGAAGGCGTTCACGGCGACCGAGATCCACCACTTCGAGACGATCTCCGGGATGTCGGCCTCCGACATCCTCGACGAGCTGATCGAGGCCGGTCTGGAATCGCTCACCGGCGGCGGCGCCGAGATCTTCGACTGGGAGGTCCGTCAGCACATCGTCGACCACCGCACCCACTGGGAAGACTGGTCGCGCATCCACCGTCTGGCGCACTCCAAGGGCCTCAAGACCCCGGCGACGATGCTCTACGGGCACATCGAGGAGCCGCGCCACCGCGTGGACCACGTGCTGCGGCTGCGCGAACTGCAGGACGAGACCGGCGGTTTCCAGGTCTTCATCCCGCTGCGCTACCAGCACGACTTCGTGGACATGAAGGACGGCAAGGTACGCAACAAGCTCCAGGCGCGTACGACGATGGCGACGGGCGCCGAGGCGCTGAAGACCTTCGCGGTCTCCCGCCTGCTCTTCGACAACGTCCCGCACGTCAAGGTGTTCTGGGTGATGCACGGTGTGCAGACGGCGCAGCTCGCCCTCCTGCACGGTGCGGACGACATGGACGGCTCGGTCGTCGAGTACAAGATCACGCACGACGCGGACAACTACGGCACCCCGAACAAGCTGGGCCGCGAGGACCTGCTCGAGCTGATCCGTGAGGCCGGCTTCCGCCCGGTCGAGCGCAATACGCGCTACGAGATCATCCGCGAGTACCCCGGCCCGGACGCGGAGCTGCGCGAGTCGCCCCAGGCGATGCGGGTCTGACCTCCGGCAGCTGTGGCCCCGGTCCCCTTCGGGGGGCCGGGGCCCTTTGCCTACCAGGGCGGGTAATGGCTAATCTGACCTCATGACCCTTACCTTCACCTTCGATCCGGTCGTCGGCCCCGCCCTGGTCGAGGAGTTCGCCGAGCTCTGGACCGAGGTGTCCAACGCCGGCGGCTCGGTGGGCTTCGTACCGCCCGTCACCCTCGAGGACGTCCGCCCCGACCTGGACAAGCACCTCGCCGCGGCCGCCGACGGCCGCAGCCGGCTGCTCGTCGGCCGCGACCCCGCCGGGCGGGTGCGCGCCACGGCGGTCATCGCCCTCAATGAGCACCGGCTGCAGAAGCACTGGGTCTGGGTCTACACCGTCATGGTCGACCCCGCCCTCCACGGCCGGGGCGCCGGACGCGCGCTGATGGAGGCCGTCGCGGACGCGGCCCGCACGATGGAGGGCATCGAGGCGATCCGACTCGGCTGCCGCGGCGGCACGGGCCTGGAACGCTTCTACGAGTCCTGCGGCTACAAGGAGGTCGGCCGCGTCCCCGCCGCCATCCGCGTGGCCCCGGGCGACGACCGCGACGACATCACCCTGCTGCTGCCGCTGCACTGACCTGCGGGGCCCCGCCCACGCCCCGCACGGCGCGACCCCGGCGGGCCGGGGCCGGGGTCCGGCGTGCTTCACTGGACGGGCACGAGCCGACGTACGACCACGACGAGAGAGAAGGGGTCACCGTGTCCCTCAAGCCGAGCGCGACGATCCGCTACACCGCGATGCGCCTGGGGATCTTCGTCGGGTGCCTCGTCATCGTCGCCGGTCTGGTCAAGCTGGGCTGGGTGCCCTCCGGTCTGGGTGACGCCAACCCCGCCTGGGTCGTGCTGCTCGCCCTCGTGATCTCCGCGCCGCTCTCCTTCATCCTGCTGCGCAAGCAGCGCGACGAGATGTCCGTGGCCATCACCGGACGCGTCGCGGGCGCGAAGGACAAGCTCGCCGCGAACCGCAGCCAGGAAGACGTGGCCGACGACGCCACGCGCGTCAGCCAGTAGGACCGGCAGGGCCGGCAGGGCCCGCGAGGTCCACGCGACAGCAGTTAGCTTCATCACACACCGAAATGCCTCGGCACCGGGCTCGCCGCCCGTGACGCCGGGGCTTTCGGCGTTTCCGAGCCCTTTTCGGGGGGTGCGGGGGTCGGTGGCGCGGCGAGGGTCCCCGGGAGATCTCAAAGGCACCCTTTGAGATTCCCAAAGGTGAAGTGTTAGCGTGTTCAACATGTTGACGACAGCCGCGCACCAGATGACCCCGAGCGTCCCGCTCGTGGCGCGCCTGCACGTCGACCTCTGCCGCCGCGCGTCCGCGGCCTGTTGCCGCTGTCGCTGAGTCCCGCGACCAGCCCTGGCACAGCAGCGGTCCCACCCGCCCGGCTCTTCGTTTTTCCGGGTGCTGCCGCACCGCCCACCCCACACCGCAGAACCACCCGGAGAGTGTCCGTGTCCGCGTCACCGCAGACCCCTGCCGCCGAGGCCCCCACCAAGGCCCCCGCCAAGAAGTCCTCGTTCAAGTTCCCCTTCTGGGCCCAGATCGTCACCGGCCTCGTGCTCGGCGTTCTGCTCGGCTGGGTCTCCCGTAGCCAGGAGATCAGCTGGCTCGGCACCACGCTGGAGCAGGTCGGCGACATCTTCGTCCAGCTGCTGAAGCTGGCCGTCGCCCCGCTCGTCTTCTTCGCCATCCTGGTGTCGATCACCAACCTGCGGAAGGTGAACAACGCCGCGCGACTCGCCTCGCGCACGCTGCTCTGGTTCATGATCACGTCGCTGATCGCGGTGGCCATCGGCCTCGCCATCGGCCTGCTCACCAACCCGGGCTCCGGCACCGGCCTCACCCCGCAGGACGGCAAGCTGCCGAAGCGCCACGGGTCCTGGCTGGACTTCCTGACCGGCATCGTGCCGACCGACATCATCACGCCGTTCACCGAGCTGAACGTCCTGCAGATCGTCTTCCTCGCCGCCGTCGCCGGTATCGCCGCCCTTCAGCTCGGCAGCAAGGCGCAGCCGGTCCTGAACCTCGCCGAGTCCGTGCTGGAGCTGCTCCAGAAGGCCCTGTGGTGGGTCATCCGCCTCGCCCCGATCGGCACCGTCGGTCTGATCGGCACCGCGATCGCCACGTACGGCTGGGACCTGCTCGGCAAGTACGCCACCTTCACGGTGGACGTGTACGTCGGCTCCGCGCTCGTGATGTTCGGCGTCTACCCGCTGCTCCTGTGGAGCGTCGCCAAGGTCAACCCGCTGCAGTTCTTCAAGGGTGCCTGGCCCGCCATCCAGCTGGCCTTCGTCTCCCGTTCCTCGGTCGGCACGATGCCGCTCACCCAGAAGGTCACCGAGCGCCTCGGCGTCCCGAAGGAGTACGCCTCCTTCGCCGTCCCGTTCGGCGCGACGACCAAGATGGACGGCTGCGCCGCGATCTACCCGGCGCTCGCCGCGATCTTCATCGCGCAGATCTTCGACGTGCAGCTCGGCATCACCGACTACCTGCTGATCGCCTTCGTCTCGGTCGTCGGCTCCGCCGCGACGGCCGGTCTGACCGGCGCCACGGTCATGCTGACCCTGACCCTGTCCACCCTGGGTCTGCCGCTGGAGGGCGTGGGCCTGCTGATGGCGATCGACCCGATCCTGGACATGATGCGCACCGCCACCAACGTGGCGGGCCAGGCGCTGGTCCCGGTCATCGTCGCGGCCCGCGAGGGAATCCTGGACAAGGTCGCCTACGCGACCGCCTCCTCCTCCCCGCTGGACGAGTCGGCCCCGGCCGGCGCCGAGGGTACCGACCAGGCAAAGGTCCTCGTCTCCGCCTGAGGCCCCTGCCACCCGTTCCACCGCAGCCCCCCGCCCCCGTCCGGGCGGGGGGCTGCGGTGCGCCCGGGGCGTGGGGAGGTGAGGTCCCGGCGCGGTTCAGCCGCAGCAGGCGTCCGCAGAGCCGGCCGTCGCAGTGGCGGTGGAGGCTGCGACCTGCCCGGCGGGCTTGACCGCGCGGACGATGGCCGAGTGCATCCCGTCGGCGACCGCGTGGGTGGGGGTGATCTCGATGCCGGTGAATCCGGCGGCCTCCAGGCCGGTGCGGTATTCGGTGAAGGAGAGGGCTCCGGCGATGCAGCCGACGTGGTCGCCGCGCTCGGCGCGCCGGCCGGGGGTGAGGGTGTCGTCGGCGACGACGTCGGAGATGCCGATGCGGCCGCCGGGGACCAGGACGCGGAAGGTTTCGGCGAACACCGCCGGCTTGTCGGTGGACAGGTTGACCACGCAGTTGGAGATGACCACGTCGATCGTGGCGGCGGGCAGCGGGATGGCCTCGATGGTGCCCTTGAGGAACTCGACGTTGGTGGCGCCGGCCTTCTTCTGGTTGGCCAGGGCGAGCGCGAGCATCTCCTCGGTCATGTCGAGCCCGTACGCCTTCCCGGCCGGGCCGACGCGGCGGGCCGACAGCAGGACGTCGATGCCGCCGCCGGAGCCGAGGTCCAGGACGCGCTCGCCTTCGTGGAGGTCGGCGACGGCGGTGGGGTTGCCGCAGCCCAGCGAGGCGGCGACGGCCTCGGCGGGCAGTTCGTCGCGTTCGGCGGCGGCGTAGAGGGCTCTGCCGAAACTGTCGTCGACCTCGATGGCGGCGGGGCCGCAGCAGGCGGTGCCGCCCTCGGTGACCTGGACGGCTGCGGCGGCGTAGCGGCTGCGGACGGTCTCGCGCAGGGCGGCGTCGGCTGTGTGCTGCTCGCTCATGACCTTCACTCCAAGATGTCGGGGCCTGGCGGGACCGGACTGCTTGTTTCGATGTTCTTCGATTCAAGCTTGCGCCTTGGATCGAAAAACGTCAACATAGAAGCATGCCGAAACAAGAGCTCGTGGTGCTCGGCCAGGACGAGACCACCGGATGCTGCCCGACCCTGCTGACCGCGCCCATGGACGAGGAGCAGGCCGTCGAACTGGCCAAGGTCTTCAAGGCGCTGGGGGACCCGGTGCGGCTGCGACTGCTGTCGATGATCGCCTCGCGGGACGGCGGAGAGATCTGCGTCTGCGACCTGACTCCCGCCTTCGACCTGTCGCAGCCGACGATCTCCCACCACCTCAAGCTGCTCAAGCAGGCCGGACTGATCGCCTCGGAGCGGCGCGGAACCTGGGTGCACTACCGGCTGCTGCCCCAGGCCACCGACAAGCTGGCCGCCGTCCTCACCCGGCCCGCGGCCGAGCCGGCCGGGGCGACCGAGCCGGCCGGGGCGACCGCGTGAGCGCGGACAGTTCGACGACCGTGGGGGTCGCGGCCGGGCCCGTCGCGGCCCGGCTCTCGTTCCTCGACCGGTTCCTCGCCGTATGGATCATGACCGCGATGGCCGCCGGCCTCGGTCTCGGCCGCCTCGTCCCGGGCCTCGGTGACGCGCTGGCGAAGGTGACCGTCACCGGGGTCTCGCTGCCCATCGCGCTCGGGCTGCTCGTGATGATGTACCCGGTCCTGGCGAAGGTCCGCTACGACCGCCTCGACACCGTCACCCGCGACCGCCGCCTGCTCGTCCCCTCGCTGGTGCTGAACTGGGTGGTCGGCCCGGCGCTGATGTTCGCGCTCGCCTGGATCTTCCTGCCGGACCTGCCCGAGTACCGCACCGGCCTGATCATCGTCGGCCTCGCCCGCTGCATCGCCATGGTCGTCATCTGGAACGACCTCGCCCGCGGCGACCGCGAAGCCGCCGCCGTCCTGGTCGCCCTGAACTCCGTCTTCCAGGTGATCGCGTTCTCCGCGCTCGGCTGGTTCTACCTCTCCGTGCTGCCCGGCTGGCTCGGACTCGAGCAGACCGCGCTGAACGTGTCGGTGTGGGAGATCGCCCGCTCCGTACTGATCTTCCTCGGCATCCCGCTGCTGGCCGGGTTCCTCACCCGCCGTCTCGGCGAGAAGGCCAGGGGTCGTACCTGGTACGAGACGAAGCTGATCCCCCGGATCGGGCCCTTCGCCCTGTACGGACTGCTGTTCACCATCGTGGTGCTCTTCGCCCTACAGGGCGAGGCCATCACCTCCCGGCCCCTCGACGTCGCCCGGATCGCGGTCCCGCTGCTCGTGTACTTCGCGCTGATGTGGGCCGGTTCCATGGCCGTCGGCCGCGCGGTCGGCCTCGACTACCCGAAGGCCACCACGCTCGCGTTCACGGCGGCGGGCAACAACTTCGAGCTGGCCATCGCGGTCGCCATCGCCACCTTCGGCGCCACCTCGGGCCAGGCCCTCGCCGGAGTCGTCGGCCCCCTCATCGAGGTCCCCGTCCTCATCGGACTCGTCTACGTCGCCCTCGCCGCCCGCCGCTACTTCCCCCAGCCCGCACCGGCGCCCGACCAGGCCGTCGCCACGGAAGGCCCCGCCCGTGTCTGAGTCCAAGCCGTCCAAGCCGTCCGTGCTGTTCGTGTGCGTCCACAACGCCGGCCGTTCCCAGATGGCCGCCGCCTGGCTGACCCACCTGGCGGGAGACCGCGTCGAGGTCCGCTCGGCCGGCTCCGCCCCGGCCGACTCGGTGAATCCGGCCGCGGTCGAGGCCATGCGGGAGGCCGGGATCGACATGTCGGCCCAGACCCCGAAGATCCTCACCACCGACGCGGTCAGGGCATCCGACGTCGTCATCACCATGGGCTGCGGCGACACCTGCCCCGTCTTCCCCGGCAAGCGCTACCTCGACTGGAAACTCGCCGACCCGGCCGGACAGGGCATCGCCGCCGTCCGCCCGATCCGCGACGAGATCGAGTCGCGGATCCGCCACTTGCTCGCGGAGCTCCTGCCCGAGCGCCCCTGACTCCGACCGTCACCTGGCCTTGGCTACGCCGCCGTGGTGGCGTGCGCGAGGAAACCGGCCCAGGCGTGGGGCGCGAAGGCGAGGTGGGGCTGCCGGAGGTCCTTGGAGTCGCGGACGTGGACGGTGGCGGGGGTGGTTGCCACCTCGACGCAGTCGTTGCCGTCGCTGCTGCTGCTGTAGCTGCTCTTGAACCAGTCCAACTCGGCGTGGTGGATCATGTTTCTCCCAGCAGTTCCTCGATGAAGGCCCGCGACTCTCGGGGCGTGAGCGCCTGAGCTCGGATGATGCCATAGCGCAGTTCAAGGATTCGAAGCTGCTTCGGATCAGAGACCGGGCGTCCGTGGAACGCACCTTCCGCTCGGCCCGCTGCAGAGCCATCAGCGAACTTCAGCAGCTCGATCAGCCCCTCCATCCCGGCATGATCTTCGCGGATGGTCGGCATCACCTGGAACTCGATGTTCGGCAACTGGATTACCTCCAGAAGGTGTTCGAGCTGTCGGCGCAGCACCATTGTGCCTCCGATCGGACGGAGGAGCGTGACCTCTTCCTGGACGAAGCTGAGGGCAGGGGCGGGAGACCGTTGGAAGACGGACTGACGCGCCATGCGGCCGGACACCATCCGTTCCATCTCGTCCGGCGTATAGGCGGGTCGTGACGTCCGGAACAGCGCCCGCGCGTATTCCTCCGTCTGCAACAGGCCGTAGATGTTGTGGTTGTTGTACGTGCCGATCTCGACGGCCCGACCCTCCCTGTTCTTCAGGTCCCGGACCTTCTTCGGGTAGCGGACCTGTTCCATGTCCGCCTTCATCGAGGCGATCTTCCCGCCCGCCCGCAGCACCTCGTCCGCCCTGTCCAGGTACTCCGGCCGGGGGATCCGCTTGCCCGCTTCGACCTTGCGGACCAGGTCCTCGCCGTAGCCGATCTCCCGGCCGAAGTCGGACGCGCGGATGTCCGCCTCCTCCCGCCAGGCCCTGAGCTGGCGGCCGAGCGCGGCCAGGACCGCCACTCCCTGTTCGTCCTCGGGATCGACGTCCCAGCCCGCGTCTTCCGTACCGTCACTGTCCACGCTCATGCGGGCCCACCTCCGACGCACCGAATTCCTCAACGCTCTGTTCCCGGGACCCGGGCAGGACAGCCGGGACAGCTCCGGACAGCCCCCGGACAGAAGCCGGACGCAAGGGTGTTGTCGCTTCTCACGCTACGCACGGCCCGACACGCTCGGTTACGTGAACACCGAAATCCAGTACGCCGAGGGCCGCTTCACCGCCCGACTCGCCGCCACTGCGAGCGGCGCCCGCCAGGCCCGGCGGCTCGCCGTCGAGCAGTTCGCCGCCTGGGGACTTCCGTCGGAGGACCCGGCGCTCATCGTGGCCGAGCTGGCCGCCAACGCGGTGACCCACGGGCGGGTTCCCGGGCGGAGCTTCCGGATCGGACTCGCCCTTGCCGATGGCGTGCTGCGGATCGAGGTAACGGACACGCGGTGTGACCGGGTCCCGGGTATCCGCGACGCGGACGGGGGCGCGGAGGCCGGGCGGGGGCTGGTGTTGGTGGACGCGCTCGCCGACCGGTGGGGTGTGGAACGGGGGCTGCCGCCAAGCAAGGTGGTGTGGGCGGAGGTGACGCTCGGCGCCCGGGGCACGGGCAGCCGAGTCCCGGCGCGCCCCGACGTATAAAGACCAAAGAACCAAGAGAAATAGCCAACCAACCCAACCAACCAAGCCAAACCGGCCCGCGTCGCTCGGTCGGGTGAATTACGCCAACTGGGCTGGATTCCCACCCGGTTGGCTGGCATATGCTCGCCCCACACAACCTCAGACATGAGACGGCCCCCGGCGGGACTGCAATCCCGATCGAGGGCCTGACCAACCAGGAAGCAAAGACCTTCCCTATGGCTCCCAGCCAGCTTAGCGCGCCCTCGCGCGCATCGTCCCGTGTTCCCGCCGGGACCCCCCGATCCGGTGTCATCCACGTCAACACGTGGCACGCGACTCACTACACCGTGATCGGCAACCACCTCCTGCAGCACCGTGAGCTGTCGGCGACGGCCATCGGCATCGGGGCGCACATCCAGTCGCTGCCGGACGGTGCTCCCGTCGGCATCAAGGCGCTCGCCGAGCGGTTCCCGGAGGGGGAGGTCCGGATCGGTTCCGCCCTGCGGGAGCTGGAGCGGCACGGGTACTTGGCGCGACGGCGGGAACGGCTGGAATCCGGGCAGGTGGCGACCCGGACGTACTCGTACAACAAGCCGGGGGCCGTCGCCCCGGACACTCCGCCGCCACCGGACGACCCGCCCACCCCGCCGCCACCCGACCATGAGCCCGTGCCGGACCCGGAGCAGCGGCAGGACACGGCCCCGACTCCGGCCCCGACTCCGGAGTCGGGCACGGAGCCCGGCCCGGTGTCCGGTGCCGGTCAGGGCCCCCTGCCGGAGTCGCGGGAACCCGACGGCCCCGAGGCGGGCTCCGGCCCAGCCCCCGTAACCGCCCCCGAAACCGGTGCAGCCCCCGAGCCCGAGCCGCAGCAGCTGCACCCCGGGGCCGCGAGTCTGCTCGCCGGGCTGCGGCGGTACGACCCCCGGCTGCTGCTGGCCGAGCGCGACGTGGCACGGCTCGCGCCCGGGGTGTCCGCCTGGCTGGAGCGCGGGGCCGATGCCGAGGCCGTCGGGCAGGTCCTGTCCCAGAACCTGCCCGAGCCACTGCGCAATGCCGCCTCGGTCCTGGCGTACCGGCTGACCGCGCTGATCCCGCCGGATCTGCCACCGGCCCGGCCCGTCATCTCTCCCGTCGGCAGACGGCGGCCCGACCCGCTCCAGAACTGCGACGGCTGCGACCGAGCCTTCCGCGCCCCGCAGCCGGGTCGCTGTCGGCACTGCCCGCCGCCCGGGGAACGTGCGGCGGCCTGAGCGTCACAGCACTAGTGATCTGGTTTTGAGGTCTTGGCTCGCCTCGTGAGTCGTGTTCTGTTTCAGGTTTTGGGGTTCGCCTGACGTGGCTGGTCCTGGGTCGCTCTCCTGGATGGATGGGTGACACCAGGCTGGCGC
>NZ_JAPNLJ010000022.1:102887-117328 GCF_026627445.1 Streptomyces sp. H27-H1 | reverse complement strand
ACAGGCGACTTGGCAAGGTCACCCGCATCAACGGGAGCTTCGTTGCGTTCGTAGCGCCTCCGCCGGACACCGTCACACGGCCACACCAGCGCGTCTACAAGATCAATCCGACTTTGCAACAGCCCTGCCTCCCGGGGCCTGCACTGCGCCTGGCGCGGTCAAGCCGGCGACCCGCCGGTAGAGCCCAAAGGCACAACCAGCGAAAGCCAGGTACAGGAGCATTGCGGAGACGGGGTTCGCCAGAGCGAAGAGCGCCTGTGCTGGGACAAGGGCGGCAGCGAGGTTGAAGCCCAGGTGCAGGAGCACGCAGGGCCACAGCACGCGCGTGTGTTCGTAGATCAGGGCCAGGAGCACCGCCAATGGCAGGGTCGAGGCGAACTGCACGGCGTTGCCGTGCAGCAGGCCGAACACCACGGCGGTGACCAGCGTGGAAGCGAGGATGCTCACCCGCTTGCGCAGCAATGGGTAGACCAGCCCTCGGAACAGGGCCTCCTCTCCCGCAGGAGCCGCGACCATGGCGAGCAGCAGGGTCGCCAGCGCTCCAGCCGCCTGCCTCGTCTGGTTCGACGCGTCGAAGCCTGGGGACCCGGTCGCGGCGTAGATCCACAAGGCCAGCGACTGCCCGGCGAGGAATGCCAGAACCGCGCAGCCGACGGCGGTCCACCCGAAGCGCGGAATTTCCATGCTCGGCCGCGGCGCATGCGCGAGCCACTGGGGCCGCTGGATCCTCACTGAGCCGACCAGGACGACAACAAGCATGCCCAGGACGGAGGTCGCGACGATCGGCTCGCCGATGAGGCGGACTGCGACGGCGCCCAGACCGAGGTAGGCCGCGACGACGGCGAACGGCACGAGGGCGCACCACCCGATGCCGAGCAGACGCGAAGCGGTCGGTGGCGTCGTCATGGTCTTCTCCTCTACGGGGCTCAAGCAGCCGTGGTGATCTGTTCGTTGATGACGGCCTGGACGCGGGTGTCGCCGCGGAAGGTGTTCAGCTGCAACGTCGCCGTGAAGCGCAGCGTCCCGAGCTGGGTACGGCTGGCGCGCTGCACGAAGCTCTGGATCACGTCGAACTTCTCCTCAGCGACGTTCCACCACAGGCAGGACAGGCAGGACCGGGTGACCAGGCGCAGGTAGTGCGGTTCCGATCCGGTCCACGCGCAGGCCCAGGGGCTCGATCGCGATCTCGACGACCGGCGTGGTGAAGCCGTACCCGATGGGCTTGAGGCCCTCGGTCCGGCGCACCAGCTCGAACAGCGGCTGCAGATCTTCAAGGCCGGCGTCACGGTCGGCGTCCGGGCCGAGCACGAGATCGCCTTTGGGGCCATCGGTGCTGACGGCGAGCAGGGCAACCTGCGTGGTCTCCTGCAGCACGGCGGCCAGGCCGTCTCTTCCGGATCTTGCCGGACCCGCGACGCCCGGCACCGCACCTGATCCGCCGGACTCCGTCCGGGGAGACCCCCGGGTTGTCGAGGTGCCCGAGTACGTCCAGTACACGCTGTACCCCTCCGCCTTGCCATGTACGGCACCGGACGCCGCGGGCGCGGCCGACACGATCCGAAAGAGGCCGTTGATCCCCATCATCCGGTTGGCCGGCAGCCCGTACGTGCCGAGGGGGGCGTCCAAGAGGTACATCCACGGGGCCAGAAGCTGGTCTCCGGCGAGCTTGCCGGCCTGGGCGAAGGCCTTGAGCAGGATCGCGAAGCCCTCGAAGGCCCGGAGGAAGACCGGGTGATGCGGCTCGGTGCGCAGCAGCTGCATCCGCATCGACTGCTCGATGTCGATGTCGATGTCGATGTCGATGTCGATGGCATCGGGGTCGGCGTCGAACCCACCCCAGGGATTGGGGATGGTCTTCGGCGCGGCGACGCGCAGCAGGCGGGCAATCGAGATCGCATCGCGCACCAGCCGGCGGTTCTCGTACGGCACGGGCATGACGTCGGAGTCAGTGCCGAGGCCGGCGAACAGACGCAGCAGGCGGATCTCCCAGAGCTTCTCGGGCCGGTGCACGCGGGTGTACGCCTCGATCACCCGGTAGAGGTCGTGGGCACCGCAGATCCCGGTATGGGCGTAGGTCTCGTCGATCCGGCTCGGGTCGACAGTGATGTCCGCGGTCGAGCCCGGCGCGAGCTCCTCGGGGTGGTCGGTCACCAACGTCGTCCAGCCCAGGGCACGCGCGGCGGCGATACTGCGGCGGGAGTTCACTCCACCGTCGCTGGTGAGCAGAACCCGGGCATCAGGCCACTTCGCATGGATCTCGGCGACGTCCTCGGGAGCGAGCTCGCAGCCGCGGCGGTAGTCGGGGAGGTGCAGCTCGACGTCCAAGCCGAGCTCGGACAGGCCTGCGTGGCCGAGGATGCCAGAGGAGATGCCGTCCGTGTCGAAGTAGGGGGCGATGCTGATCTTCTGGCCCGCGCTCCGGGAGTCATGAAGGGCTTCGACCATCTCGGCCAGGTCCAGGAGTTCGTCGTGCTCGGTGGACTCGATCTCCTTCAGGTACTGATCCGACCATCCACTGCGTTGGCACAGCAGCATGAAGAGGTCGATGTCCTCGTCGGCGAGCGAGTGGTCGTCGACGGCATGAAGCGTGGACATCGAGGGGGCCCTCTCGATCGGGGTCGCTGGTCGGTGGAGAGCGGGGCATGAGACGCCTTTCAACGTTACTGCGATTCTAGCAGTAACAGTCACCTCTTCTGCCAATTCGCCAACACCTTTGAGCCTCATTCGGGCTCCAAATGGCGCACTTATGTCGAATGATTGCGATAGGGTTTCCAAAGTCCTTGCGCATCAGCTACTCTCGCCAGTATGGCTATTCGAAGCATTGTCGAGTCAGATCTCAGCGGTAAGCCGGATGCAGCTACCGTAACCTTCGGCCTGGGAGACACCTGGTACGAAGTCGATCTCACAGCTGAGGAGAAGAAGAGCCTTGAGGCTGCGCTGAAGTCGTACATGGAGGTCAGCCGGAAGGCCGGGAAGCCTGCACTCAAGAAGCGAGTCGTACCTGAGACGACTGCCGAGGAGCGAGACAAGATCCGCGAGTGGGCCAAGGAGAAGGGCCACGAGTTCGCGGATCGGGGGCGCATCCCGAAGAACGTCATGAAGGCCTACGACGAGGCTCACGGCATCGATCGGAGCAACTAGCGCTGAGCCTGATGTTCGCCTCCTGGCCGACTTCTCTCGTTCGCCCCCGAAGGGCCCTGCAGTGTGCTGCAGGGCCCTTCGCGCGTCTTCAGACCACCTTCAGACCAGATGGATCACGTTGGTCGTCTTGATACCCGCAGCTCGCGCTCGAGCCCTGCAGTGGATGGTGCCGCGCGAGAAGTGTCCCGGCGTCTCTGGCATGAGCTGCCCCTGGCTTCGCTTCGGGCATCCGGGCTTCTGGCAGAGGTCGAGGAAGGCCGTGCACAGCACCTGAGCCCCGGCCTCGCGGAAGACCTGGGCGGCGTCGACCATCTCCGGGTTCCGCTGGAAGCCGGCTGCTCCCCCGTGGGCCGACCAATCGGCGGGAAAGATGATGATCTCGGAGCCTGCGTCCCGCCACATCAGTTCAGCCATGGCGTCGGCCCCCTTGGGACAGTGCCGCGAAAGAAGCACCGGCCGGGTGGCGTTCTTGGGCCCCCAGCCGCGCCAGGCGTCGCTGAACGTCTCACGCATACTCTTCGCGTCGTTCCAGCTGCGGGAACCGGTGACGAGGACGACGCGCGAGGACGATTCTGGCATCATTTCAGCAATCATTCGAGTCTCCTCTCCTTATGACTCGGTGGTCTCCACAGCTGGAATCGAGAGCTGTGGTCATGACGTCTGGGCAGGCGCGGCGACCTGCATGCCGCTGCCCCATTCCGGCCAGCCGGTACTGGACCCGATCACGGCCAGGTCCTTCTCCCGATGCAGCTCGACGCGGATCTGATCGTCACTACACATCGGCATGGGTGGGCGATGTACATCCCGTCACCGCTGCGGGGGATGCTCACGGTGGCGACCGTTCTGTTCTCGTCGTCGGTGAAGTCGACACTATCGACGCCCCCGACTTCGCCGGAGCGCATACTCGGCGTCGGCTTCGCTGTTCGACTGCTACAACTTCGGCACGCAGCAGGCTCCTTTATCGCAGGACGAGTTCAGGCTGGGACTGTGTCGATGTTGTGCCTCTGCGTGGACTCGGGTGGGGGGGGCGACCATCGAGTGCGGACCGCGGTGGGGTCCGTGCGATCTCGATGCTCAGCCCAGCTCCCGCGCCAGCCTGCCGGCTGACGACCCGGAAGGTCCCGCTTGAGTGATCCACCCCTGGCCGGATCGCACTGCGAGCCACCGCGCGGAGCGTCACTTCTCGCCTGAGCCAGGCGCTGCCCGCCCGCCTCTCCACTGCTGCGCCCCTCCCCCCTGTCCGCTCGCTGGTCCGCACGTCTGTGGACAACCGCGGTGGGGCAGCGTTGGGGTTCGCCCCTCAAGCGCAGGGCTGGGCATAGCCAGAGGGAGCGCCGGCGACCGCGGGACCGGCGAGCTCAGCGACCGGTGGAAACCCGTCGGGCCATGCCTGACACGTCATCGGAGCGCAGTAGAGAGGCCGAGCGGAGCGAGGGTCCGCAGGGCACGCGTTATCAGTTTCCCTTATGCCCTTTCACTTCCTTGTCGCCGTCCCCGCTGTTCCACGGCTGGAGCATGCGTGGAAGCCTGGAACATCAGGGGAAACGGTCCGTACCCTCTCGACTCGTACCCCTCCCCCTTTCGTGCAGCGGGGGTACGGGTCTGGCCGTTTCGCCTGGTCGTCACACCTTCTGGCCGTACTGCTGTTTCGTCGTTCCGGATACGGCCGTACCCCCGTGCCGATCCGTCCTCGTGAGGCACGACGAGGCGGGGTACGACGGCGCACAGCTCCGGTTCACCACCTTGCTGCCACAGGCGGCACAGCCCTCGCCCAGCAGCGGATCCGTCCTCGCGCGACGCCGTCGCTTCGGCTGTGGACAACGCTCTGCTTCATCGCTCGCCGCTGACGGCGTAGCCGGCCTCGCACCATCGTGTTGCTGGTTGCACCGACCTGGATTCGCCGTGCTCTGGCCGTTGCTCCGGTGGTGGCGCGGCGGCGTGCCGGCACGTCACGCACCGCGCCGGAGGCGGGCGTTCGGCACTACCTTGTCGACACACGATCCGACCCCGGGCTGTGTTTCGTTTCGCGCTTGCGCGGCGAGCCCGGGGCGGTCTCTCGTGGACGCATCAGAAGAAGAGAGCCCCGGCTGCGGCGACCATCTGCCCATCGGGCACAGCGAGCAGCTCGAGGGGTATCGGAGCGTTGTCGCCTTCCTCCAGAGGGCGCCTCCGCAGCAACGCCTCCGAGCCCCTTCCACCCCACGGCCCGTACTGTGCAAGCACGTCATTCCTCGCACGCTCGCTGGGCGTGGGGGCCTGCTCCCCCCTTCGCCCCTTCTCACTCTGCGCGACCGTGCCGGCTCGATGACGCCCCCGTGCCGACCGCCGCACCAGCGCTGTGTCGGCGTCTCGGTGGCAGCTGTGCCGGCCATGCTCCGCCAGCGGTCCGTGACTGTCTCAACGTACCCGCCGGATGGCTTTGGCAAGGGGGCGGTCAGGCCTCGCGGCCCCGTGAATCAGCGCTTCCCTCGCGTCTCTGCGGTGACCCATCGGAACACGCAAGGGCCGCGACTAGGACACGTACAAGACACCGACTGATGTTGCTGGGTCTTTCAGAGTCCCGCGCGTGTCCGCACAGTGTCTCGTGCGCGCTCCAACAGTGCCGCCCCGGTGTCGCACAGAGTGCCCTCGGACGATACGTCTGCGTCGGGGAGCCTGGTGGTGTCTGTGAGGAGGCGCAGTCGGGACACCAGTGGGAGCTTACGCGTGCCCCCGTTCGACTTCCCCGAGACCACGCCCTGACGCCAGGTGTCTCGCAGGTGTCCCGTGGGAGCCCTTGTTGCGTTGCCCGTGGGACTCATAGGCGCATGGCGCCGTCGGCATGCGCCCAGCCCTCTCCGGCAGGGGCACTGCAGCGTCTCGCAGGCGTCCCCGCCAGAGACGACCGGGGACTTAATGGCGCCCAACTCGCGTATCGAATTGGACTTGCATGGGGCTCGATAAGAACACTAGAGTGAGCCCATAGCGATTCGAATCCGAAGGAAAACATGAAGGGTGGTGAGTCCATGTGACAGAGCGAGAGGCGTCCAGTGAACGACTGGATGGAGTGCAGGAGCGATCGGAAGGGCGAGGTGAGTGCAATGGCGAATCAGCCGAGTGAACCTCGCAAGATCCGCTGGACCGTGCCCGCTGCCGACACCTCGGTGATCGAGTGGCTCGATCAGCAGGAGAACATCTCGCAGTCACTGCGACTGCTCATTCGGGAGTCCATTCAGCGCGACGGATACGTCGACGTCTACTACAAGCCCGTCGAGCAGCTGCCGCGTCGCGGCCGGCCGCCGCTGGAGAGCACCGAGCAGCGCGAGGACGACGAGGCGGTCACCGAGCGCCGTCCGGCCGCCACTCCTCGCCGGCCACAGCCCGTGGTCGCCGAGCAGGCCGACGCCGTCGTCGAGAAGACACCACCAGCGCCGGTAGCCCAACCCGAGCCGGTTCCCACACCTGTCGAGACGGTCGAGCATCCTGCGGTAAGCGCCCCCAGCCCAACCCCTGAGCCGCCGAAGCTGGCCTCCATCGACGAAATCATGGCGAGTACTCGGCGCTGAGTGACGTGGTGAATTTCATTTTCCAGGCAGACAACACAGACACCGAGGGACCGGATTCATGAGCGCCAACAGCAACGGCATCATCACCCTTACCGGCGGCATCGACGTCGGCAACGGCTACGTCAAGGGCGTCATCCAGAATACGAAGCGGGAGATCTTCGACGAGATCGATCTGCCCAGCGCGGTCGTCTCGACTTCCCGCACCTCGCCGAAGGTGCCGCTCCCCGACGCGGATGCGGCCTCCGTGATGGCCGGCGACTTCTACAACCAGCTCGACTGCTCGCTCACCACAACCCTGGTAGCGGCGTCGGACCGCCGAATCTTCGGCCGGGCAGCGCTGAGCGTGCGCGGCTCGAAGTTCACCGAGTTCGAGGTACTGGGCAAGCACTCCAAGGCTGATCAGGAGCTGAGCAAGGTCCTGGTCCTGGGTACCTTCGCCGCGAAGGCCCTGCGCGACTACGTCCGCGAGAACGGCGCGCTGCCCGATCACGAGCTGCGCGTGCACGTACGCGCCGGCCTGGCGCTGCCGATCTCCGAGTTCGTCGCGCGCCGCCACGCCTACGCCGCCGAGTTCATCGGTCTGCTGGGCAGCTCCGACCCCGCGGTGCACCTGGTGACGATCAAGAACTTCAGCACCCCGGTCTCGGTGCGCCTGCAGTTCGTCGACGTTCAGGTGATGGCCGAGGGTGCCTCCGCGCAGTTCGCCATCACCGACAAGGGCGAGCCGCTGGCCCAGGCTCTTCTCGATGATCTGCGCACTCGCGACGCCTCCGTCGTGGAAGGGGTCACGGCCTCCGATCTGGTGGCGGTGCAGAACACCATCGGCGTCGACATCGGTGAGGGCACCGTGAACTTTCCGGTCTTCACCGATGGGCGGTTCAACCCCGAGGCGGCAGCCACGCTCGACGAGGGCTACGGCACCGCGCTGATGAACGCCATGGAGCGCATGAGTGAGTCGGACGCCACGCTGCAGTTCTCCTCACGCAAGCAGCTGGCGGACTTCCTCCACGCGAAGCCGTCTGTGCTGGTGAAGAATCGTCACCAGCGCGCCGCCGGCTTCGTCGAGGACGAGGCCAGCTACCTGGTCGACGAGATCGTCTCCTCCTTCGGCGACGTCCTCTCCCAGGCCGGTGCGACGACCGAGGTCGTCTACGTCTACGGCGGCGGCTCGGGTCCTATCAAGCACCTGCTGCACCCTGCGCTTCTGAAGGCCGCTGGCGATGTGCCCGTGCTCTACCTCGACTCGAGCTACTCGCGACACCTGAACCGCGAGGGCCTGTACATCGCGGCACGGCACGTCGAGCAGCAGGCCGTCGCCGCGAAGCCTGCGGGCAAGCACAGTTGAGGAGGTGGCCTGATCCTCAGGCTGATGCCGGAGATCGCGCTTTCAACTGCGGCGACACCCTGCTCGGCGAGGGCGTCGTCGACATGCTTGATGGAGAGCAGGGTGTGCTCGGTGCGCTCCGGCATGGCGATCTCCCCCGGAAGATGCGATGGATTCGGCAGTGAGACCCCCGGCGCTGCTCTGCAGCGGAGCGCCTGGCTCACGGCTGCACTCCTGGCGTGGACGTGATCTTCCCAAGGCCAGACCGGATCAGCTCCGCTGATCATGCAGAAAGGGAGAGCCCCCGGTCGGCTACGGCTGGATACTGCCGTCCGGATTTCCGCGACGGTCGGTCGGGCGCGGCGGCGGCCTTCTCCCGCTCGTGGGCAACCGCGCCGACCACCAGCGCGAGCGCGCCCTTACGGGTGGTGCTATGGCTGCCGACCTGCCGCCGCTCGCCGCCGACTTCGCGCACCATCCAAACCGGTTCCGCGTACCTGGTGACCTGGTACACCGCACAGGTGCATTGCGGAAACCGGCGTGCGGTCAGTGCCCCGCCTCGCCTGGAACCGGGAGGGACCGGCCAAAGGCCCCGGATCCGGAGGCGCCGTTGCGTGAGAACGGAGGGCGGAAGAGGCCGCAGTCTTCGCACGAGCCGCACAGCGGTTCCGGGGTGTGCAGAGTCTCGCCGGACACGTACAACGGAGCCAGGGCGGTGGCGAGGTCGACCTTCCGGCCTCGGACAATCTCGGCGGCTGGGACATCGATGCGGAAGCCGCTGGCCGGGTAGTCCGGGTGGTCGGAGAACACCACGGCACACATCCAAGCGCCGGAGTGGCGCTTGCGCTGCAGCGACTCCTCCTCGACACCCTCAGGCAGAGCCTCCTCCCGGAACTCGATCGGCACCACGACGACGCGGTAGGCCTGGTGAGTGCGCGGCTGCTGCCAGGGCAGTTCGACGAGCAGGTCCTTGGGCCACTCGTCGATGGTCACGGGCAGAGTTGACAGGTAGTGGTTCAGCGAGCCTTCGGGGGCCTGGGCCAGCCGGGTCCGCTCCTGCTCTTCGGTCTCGATACAGCCGATGCGGCTGAGGAAACTCATGATGGTCCGTGCTCCTTGGTCAGTGCGTGTGCTGGGGGTGGGCCGCCCGCATGGGTTCGAAAGAAGACGAGTTCGTCGAGTGCGCAGCGCCCGCCGTAGATGTGTGAGGCCTCCAGGGCGGCGAGGTACGGCAGCGGCAAAGCAGTAGCCGCTCATGGAGTCGGCCAGGCTGGCCAGGCCCATGCCGATGAGGAGTGAGCTGGCGGCGAGCGAGCCTGTCATGGGTTCGCCCGAGATCGCAGTTGAAGGAGAGAAGCAGCCGCTCAGCGTGTTTCGCTGTAACCGCACTCGGGGCACGTGTGCGTGGCCTTCTTCCCAGCGCGGATGCCGTAGGCGCTCGACTCCATATCGCTGGCGCAGTTCGGGCAGTTCATGGCTTGGCTCCTGGCGGGACAAGGACGTTCTTCAACGTCAGATCCGGATCAGCTCTGCTGATCCCTTGTGCTCACTGCCTTCACGGGGCGAGTAGGGCGAGCCACGAAAAAACACAGCACCCCGGCGCCGCACCTGCCCGAAGGCAGGGCGCGCACCGGGGTGCTGGGGAAGTTGGAGCTGCAGAGATCTCCAGGGACACGCCACAGGGATCACCTGCAGCGCTCAGGAATCGAACCCCTTCCGTGATCGGTCTGCACGGTGTGCCCACTGGCGTACGCCGAGGATCAGCCGGCGCACTGCGGATCTGAACCGCTCCGTGCGGAAGTCTGTGGTCGGTTTGTCAGGCCAACCGCCATACCAACCGCATTCCTTCGAAGGCGACGGGCTGCTCCGCCTGGACGTGAGATCCGAGCACACCAGCTCGCCCCACGTGCCCTTGCACAGCTTGTGATCGGCCAGACGGCCTTCCTCGCTGTCGCGCGGCGTTCGCGGCCAGGAAGCCGAGCTTCCAGCGCCGCTTCACGCCCATTCGGACATGACCTCCTGGATCAGGGGCAGCACCGATGGAGGCTGGAGGTTGAGGGT
Organism: Streptomyces sp. H27-H1; assembly: GCF_026627445.1. GTDB lineage: Bacteria > Actinomycetota > Actinomycetes > Streptomycetales > Streptomycetaceae > Streptomyces. The sequence goes on along the minus strand of NZ_JAPNLJ010000022.1, from coordinate 107,257 downwards.
GGCCAGGGCCTGGGGGGTGGTGAGGGGGGTCTCGACGAGTTCGTAGGTGCCGCGATCGACACGCGTGAACTCACTGCCGGTACGGTCGTCGAAGGCCCACGTGCGGACCTCGGCGAGATAGATGTGCTGGATCTCTTCGCGTTCGATGTCGGCGAGAGTGCCCAGCAGCCGGACGACGTGAGCCTCCCCGGCAATCTCCTCGTGGATCTCACGGTGGAGAGCCGCTTCCGGGGTGGGGTCGCCGTCCTCGATGCCGCCGCCGACGAGGACGTGGTAGACGTCGCGGCCGGGGACGGTGCGGCGGATGATGATCATGGTGTGGGCCGGGGTGATCAGGACGGCACGCACTCGTTCTTTCACTGTGTCTCCTCAGGCGTTGCTGTCGAGGAGATCAGTTCATCATCCAGCCGCCGTCAACGTGGAGACTCTGACCGGTGATGAACCCGGCCGGAGGAGATCAGTTCATCATCCAGCCGCCATCGACGTGGAGGCTCTGACCGGTGATGAACCCGGCCGAAGGACTTGCCAGGTAGGCGACGGCGGCCGCCACGTCCTCCGGCCGCCCGCGGCGGGGAACGCACTGGCGGGCGATCTGGTGCTCGGGGGACACCCGGGCGGAGGGCGGGAGGGCATCTTCAGCAGGAACCTGGATCGCTCCGGGCAGGACCGAGTTGACGGTGATCCCGCCCGCGCCGACATCGCGGGCCAGGGACCGGGTCAGTCCGATCATCGCGTTCTTGGCCGTGGCGTAGGGGGTGAGCTGGCGACGGCCCACGAGGGCATTGATCGAGCCGATGTTCACGATCCTGCCCCACCGGCGTTCCGTCATGCTCGGGGTGGCAGCCTGGCACAGGCGGCGCGGAGCGTGGAGGTTGATGGCCAGGGACTGTGCCCAGTCGGCCTCGTCCAGGTCTTCCCAGGGGATACGGGGGTAGGCGCCGGCGTTGTTGATCAGGATGTCGACGGGTGCGAGGGCGTCGGTGACGGTGGCGATCAGGGCGGCCGGGAACATCGGATCGGTGAGATCACCGGAGACGGCGATGCCTCGGGTGGGCAGCTGGTCCAGGAGGCCGGCGGCGGCAGCGTCCTCGTCGAAATGGGCGATGGCAACCTGGGCGCCGGCGGTGGCGAGGGCACGGCAGATCGCGCTGCCGATGCCACCGGTGGCTCCGGTGACCAGAGCGGTGCGGCCGAGCAGGGGTCGGCTGCGCAGCGACTGGTCAGTGATGGGGAGGGTGGGGTTCACGGAAGCTCCGTTTCACATGTGTGCTGGGTGAAGAACTCGGTGGCGTTGCTGCTCGTCTGATGGAGTTCGGCGGCCTTGACCAGCAGCAGGAGGGTGTCGGTCGTCGTGATGGGCCAGGGACGGACGACGCCGAGGACGCGGAGGGTGAGGAAGGGGCGCAAGTCGTGCCAGGGGATGTCGGGCAGGGCTTGCAGGGCGGTGGTGAGGGCGGCTCGGCGGCCGGGGCCGGTGTTCCACTCGTAGTGGATGTCGAAGTGTCCGAGTCGGGGGTGGTGGTACAGGTGGGTGATCCGGGGGGTCGTGAGGGGCGGGAGGGCGAGGCGCATGGTGCGCTGGTAGGTCTCGGGTTGATAGGTGGGGACGAGCCAGCCGCCCAGGCCCATCAGGTACCAGAGGAGGTTGGCGGCTTCGCCCGGAAGGGTGTTGAGGCCGGCGAGTGTGAAGTCGAGCCAGCACAGGGGGTCGGCGATGTTTGGCTCGGTGGGGTCTCCCTGAGTGTGTCCGCTCACCCAGCTGCTGTCCGGTGTCAGGATCTGGCGGGTGGTGTGGACGATGTCGGGGAGGTTGATGGCGAGCGGCCGGCCGTTGACGGTGATCGTGTGGTCGGCGAGGTCAGCCGCAGTGAGAGCGGGAACGTTTCCTCCGGCCGGAACGAGGGAGTGGCCGGGGTTCAGGTACCAGGTGTCCAGGCGTCCACCGGGTCGGATGCGGTCGGCGTAGAGGGTGGGAACGCAGCTACTCAGGGGGTATCGGCGTTCGGGCATGAAGGCCGTGGTCAGGTCGTGGCACACGGCTTCAACGAGCTCGACGACACGGGGGATCTGGCTCGGGTCGCGGTCGGCGAGGGCGATGATGTCGCCGAGGAGGAGTTCGCACCGTCCCTGAGCAAACACGTCGTCGAAGACCACCTGGCTGCCGTCCGGCCCGTCGTGAAGACCATGGAGCCGGGGAACGGAGAGACGGTGTTCGACCAGGCGGTGGCCATCAACTTCCCTCCTCGCGGCCGTGCTATCGGGAAAGTTCTTGGCGAAGACTGCGTCGGTCACTGCTCCACTCCGTTCATGGTGTCGTTCCACAGGTCGAGGACGATCCGGGCGGCCTCGAGGGCGGCGTCGCGGTCGGTACGGGCGGTGCGGGCCAGGGAGGTGTCGTGGCCGTGGGCGCCGAGGAGCCTGGTCAGGGCGTCCTCGTCGGCGGAGACCGGTACGCCGCGGAACTCCAACTGCACCTTCGCGGACACCCCCGTCACCTTGTAGAGGGTGCGCAGATCGCCGGCGCCGGCGAGGATCTGCCGGCGGATGTCGAAGGTTGCTTGGACCCCGTTCATGACGGTGGCGGCCACGATGGCGGCCGGGTCCGGAGCGGGGAGCCGCAGGCCATTTCGGACCCACAGCGGAGTGATGGCACCGGCACCGATCTGGGCCAGCACATGCTGGAGCCGAACGGACACGTTTCCGGCGCGGCATTCGGCGAGCGTGACGACGCTGATGCCGAGCTTGACGCCTTCCAGGTCGGCGCGGAGCTCGGCCAGCACGTCGGCGAGGGCATCCAGACGGGCGTTGTCGGAGACGACGAACACATCGAGGTCGCTCCACCCGCTCTGGAACTCGCCCCGGGCACCGGACCCGGTGACGGCCAGCAGGTCCACCACCGGGTCAGCGCCGCCGGTGGTGCGGTCCAGCAGCTTGCCCAGGTAGGACTCCAGGCTGATCGGGAGGCCCAGCATGTTCACGGGCTGCGCCTCCGGGTGCCGTGCGGGCCAGTGGCGATCGAGGACCATCGCGTCCAGGCAGCGCTCCAGGCCGAGCCGTGTACCGGAGTTGTCGATCACCCGGTCCGCGATGCCCGCGATCCTGTCCGCGCCTCGACCCTCCTTGACGACGTCGCGCACGACCACGTCGTCGGCTCCGGTTTCGCTGCGTGCGCGGCGGGCCGCCATAGGCGTGTCGAGGTACGTGACGGTGACCTGCCGTCCAAGCAGTCGTCGCAGTGCGGCGGTGGACCCCAAGGAGTGCAGCGACTCGATCGTCACGTCCTTCACGTAGTAGTGGGCCGTCAGATAGCGATCCAGGGCGTCGACGATCAACTCGGCCTGGACGTCCTCCGTGACCGCGTACGGGTCGGGTATGCCGGCGTGCGCGGCGGCGGTGTCGAGCAGCCACCCGAGCTTGAGGCGGGCGTGGCCGTGTCGCATGCGCAGATACTCGCCAGCGGTGCTCTTGCCGCTCTCGGACAGCCCGGCGAGCGCGATGATCTGCACCCCGTCCAGGGCACGGGCAGGCACGGCCGAGTGCCACGGGTGCAGCACACGCCGGATCTCCCGCTGCACCTCGACGATGGAGCGGTCACCGATCATCACCGTGTGCTTGAAGCGGCGCTCTTTGGTATGCATGTCGTGCAGTCGTTCGTGCAGGATCTGCTGGTAGCGGTCGTAGGGCGGCGTGACGCTCGCCTGGTGGGCGAGGCTGCGGGCCACGTTCTTGCCGATGTCCTCGGAGAACGCCAGGTAGAGGGAAAGCTCAGCGTCCTCGGCGACGCGAAGGTCCGTGGCCCAAGGTTCGAGCAGGGCCCGTGCCCGGTCGGCCGCTGCCGGGGCGGCCAGGTTCTCGCGGACGGCAACGGTGGCGGCGACCGACGCCTCCAACATGGGGATGCCCCGGTCCAGCAGTCGCAGGCTCCCGACGCCGGGGGCGGCGGATCGCGCGAGGTAAGAAGTCACGAGGACGTCCACGACCTCCTCGATGGGGCCCGTCCCGAACCACCACCCGGCCATGTCGCCCTGGATAGCGGTCCATCGAGAGTCGTGGTCGTGCAGGGCGCCGGCGGGCGCCGCAGCCGGACCGATCCGGCGGGCCAGCAGGCCGATCTGCGTGGTCTTACCCGTGTTGTCGGCCCCATTGAAAGCGACCGACAACATCGTGGACTCGTGATCCATCAGGTTTCTCCTCCTACAGGGTGGGCAGCACAAAGCGCTGCCCACCACATGGGTGTTCAGGGAAAAGGGGTCAGGTGCGGGATCTGGCCTGAACACGGCCAACCCCGATGGGTTCAACACACAACACAGCGCCCGGATCGATGACATCGTCCGCGCGCAGTTGAGTGATTTGGGCTGAGACATTCACTT
>NZ_JAPNLJ010000022.1:0-102789 GCF_026627445.1 Streptomyces sp. H27-H1 | reverse complement strand
TTGTCTCTCATGCCACCATCCGGATCGGCTTCGCCGATCAGATGATTTCCTCTTTCAACGCTTCATCCGAACCAGCCGCGCTGATCGAACACTTCGTCATTCCCAGTCCCGGATCGGCTTCGCCGATCTCCTCCTACAGCGCGGGCAGCACAAAGCGCCGCCCACCACATGGGCGTTCAGGGGAAAGAGGTCAAGCGCGGGATCCGGCCTGAACACGGCCAACCCCGATGGGTTCAACACACAACACAGCGCCCGGATCGACGACATCGTCCGCGCGCAGTTGAGTGATTTGGGCTGAGACATTCACTTGTCTCTCATGCCACCATCCGGATCGGCTTCGCCGATCAGATGATTTCCTCTTTCAACGCTTCATCCGAACCAGCCGCGCTGATCGAACACTTCGTCATTCCCAGTCCCGGATCGGCTTCGCCGATCAAACTCGCGTTCTTCGCTGATTTACCGGCCACTCCCGACCAGACCCCCTCGCGATGTCCCCTAGCCCGGCGTTCATTTGGTCTGCTTTAGGGCTTGCCGCCAAAGGATTCTGATGGGCAATCAATGTCGGCATGGTGCGTCGTCATGAGCTGACGGATGTGGAGTGGGAGGCGCAGTCCGGGCTGTTGCCTCGGTCGTCCTCGGGACGGCCGAGGTTGGACGACGGGCGGGTGCTGAACGGATCGGGTGGAAGCCGCGGACGGGGCCGGCGTGGCGTGATGTGCCGGCACGGTACGGGCCCTGAAGGACCCTGTACACGCGTTTCCGCAGGTGGGCGCTGGACGGGACGTTCACGCGAATGCTGGCCGCGGTCCAGGCCGAGAAGGACGCGACCGGTTACATCGACTGGCTGGTGTCGGTCGACTCCACGGTCACGCGGGCCCATCAGCATGCCGCGGGCGCCCGAAAAGAAGGGGCAGGGCAGGGGGGCGAAACATGTGATCACGCCCTGGGACGATCCCGAGGCGGACTGACCACGAAAATCCACCTGGCCCGCGACGGCCGCGGCCGGCCTCTCGGCTTCGTCCTCACCGGCGGCAACGCCGCCGACTGCACCCGCTTCGAGGAGGTCATGGACACCATCAAGGTCCGCCGGGCCGGGCCCGGGCGACCCCGAACCCGCCCCGACCACGTCCTGGGCGACAAGGGCAACAGCTCCCGCAAGAAACGTGCCTAACTGCGTAAACGCGGGATCGGCAACACCACCCCCCGAACGCCGTGACCATCCGGAATCCGTGATCTTGGCCCCACCGTGCGTTGCGGTGATGAACCAGACCACCAGGGCCATTGCGAAGACGAGGAATGACGGACGGCACGACACCGAGCCGGCGGATCAGGGTGAAAGACTGCCGCGGCACCGGGCGGAGCGGAAGGTGTACCGATCGCCCGGAACCCGGGCGGTCACCCAGTCGAGCTGGCCGGGCTCGATCGGGACCGGGTGCTGCTCGCCTGTCGCCGGGTCGGCGGCTGTGGCGATCACGGGCGCTGTGCCCTCCGCGGGTCGGTCGGGTATCCGTCGGCCCGCTCGGCGAGCGCCTGGGCGAAGTCGGCGGCGGCCGTGGTGGTCTCGGTGCTCAGGCGTCGGCTTTCGTTCGCTCGGCGATCTCTTCTTCGAGTAGGTACGCCTCGCCCCACGGGTTCAGCTCCTCGACGGGGCGGCCGTTCCTGATGTCGCGCAGCCGTTCGCGGCGGCGGTCCTGGACGTAGCCGCGGCAGCGCAGAGCGTTGTGACGGGAGGTGGGCCAAGCCGAGGCGGTCGCGCACCACCCGCAGTGCGGCGTGCGGGTCAGGCTGCGCCAGGTGGCGAGGGTGAGCAGAGTGGCGGCGCAGCCGAGCAGCGCGCCGATCGCGAGCATCATGTCGGTCTCCGTCCTTCGTGGTGGTGTTGGCGACGGAAGGCGCCGGCGGCGGCATCTTCGCTCGGGTCGTATGTGAGGTCCTCGGGTGCCTCCTGGACCTTGCGGTTCGCGGTGGTGGCAATGCACCACCGGGATGGGTGCACAGCCTCGGTGCTGACCGGCTGGACCAGCGCTTGCTGCGCCCTGGCGGGTCGCACCCCAGGCAGCGCCAAGGTCTGGGTAGTTCGCGCCGTGCATTCCGGCGATGGCCGCAAAGTCGTCGGCGAGGCGCTCGGCCTCGACCATGACCTGCCGCAGGGCCCACGAAACGATCGCGCCCGTGCGCGAGGGGGATGGCGATGCCTCTGCAGATCCACTTCCGGATCGACTGCGTCGATCCAGGTCAGTCACCACCCAGCCGTTGCTCGCAAGAGAGCTCGCCGATTCGGGCCACGGCTCCAGCTGGAGGTTCGTAGACCTGCGGCAGCTTGCTGATCGCGATGTCGAGGTCTCTGATCTCTGACATCCGGCAACAGCGCGGGCCGCGGCATCGCTGCTCCTTCGGCAATGAGTGTGCGCCGGAGCAGTCGTCGTACCCTTCCCCGGACTGCACGGACACGTCCCCCACAGGGTGTGGGGCTCCTCCGAGCACGAGGGCCGGCGCCGGGGGGCCGGTGGCAGGTCGGTTGCGGCGGCGTCCTTGGTCTGGCTCACTTGCCCATCCCGAAGGCCAAGCGGCAGCCGGGGCAGATGATCGAGTCGGGGACCCGGCCGGGGGTGAGGTGCGACATGTGGCTCCCGCAACTTCACCCCGCCGGTCGCCTCGAGTCGATGGTCGGGAACGGGATCTCGACCGGCTACCCGTGCCAGAAGTGCGTGGTCAGGGTGCCCTTGATCGCTGATCCGGAACCGCTCACCCTCCGGCGGCTCTCGCCCTCGTACAGCCATCCCGTCGACCCCCAGCCGCGCACCTTGCACTGGTACTCGGCCTCGGCCTCCTCAGGCGTCTTGTACGTGGTGATCGTCGCCTTATACCGCTCGCTGCGCAGGTGGTTGCACGAGTCCGACCAGCCCGGGGTGCGCACGTAGTACGGCCTGGGTCTCGGCGTGAAACCCGGCTCCGTCTTCTCGCAGCACGGCTCAAGAACACAGACGGCGAAGACGTCCACCATGAACTCGCGACGTCTGAGGAGCCCCTCCCCCTGCGCCAGGCGGACGAGCACGCGGAGAAGCTGCTGGTCGCTATAGACGACCGGACCTGGCTTCATGGGCGCGGGGACGTGCGCAGCACGTAGTCATGTCCGCCGCTCTCCTTCCGGAAGCGGACGCGCGTCAGAGTGTGGCCCCCTGCATGAGCTGCTGGTCGCAGGCGATGGAGGCGAGCACTGCGTTGAAGGTCCGAGGGAGCCGAGAAGCCCACGAACAGCCGCCCGACAGGGGCCACCCGTAGCCGACACTCGCACGGCGCCATCGCAGAGCCCTCCGGATCAGCTCTGTTGACTCCCAAGCGCCAAACAGGCCCGCAGGCACTCCGCGCGCCCGAGTCCCGCTCTGCACAGCCCCCACATCCCCTATCTAGCGACATCCTGACTCATCGCAGATCACCATTCAATGACCACTCAAATGAGATACCCTCAGAGATCGGTGGATCCAATCAGACTGGTCGGCAACAGGGGATGCGAGGCGAGAAGAGATGAGGACCTGGAGGGCGAGGAAGGCTGGACTCTCCACTGCGGCGCTGACTGCGGGCGTCGTGCTCGCTGGGTGCTCCAGCGGCAACGGCGGAACGGCCAAGGAGGCACAGCCACCGCCTGCATCAAGCCCGACCGCAAGCGCGGCCAAGGTCGCTGACAAAGCTCTCAGCAAGGCGCTGGACAAGCTCGCCTTCCAAGGCGCCGGGAGCTCCAGCGAGGACGGCGGAGCGTGCCTGGCCAGCGCAGTGCGGAAGGCGGGAATGTCGGAGAAGGCGCTGGCCTACATCGTCAAGGCCGACAGCGACGACATAGGCACAGTCATCGGCGGACTGAACAAGGTGAGCGAGGACGACGCCGCGCTCTTGGCCTCGCGGTCACTGCGCAAGGACTTCGACGGATGCATCAGCGAGGTTGTACCTCCGGACAGCGGTAGCCCCAAGGCTCAGAGCTACGCGCCGCCGGAGGCAGCCGCGAAGCCAGTGGCGGGCAAGCCGAACCTGGAGCCGGCATACCCAGTCCGCGCGGATCAGCCAGTCAGCTCGTCCATCGAGCTCACCAAGGGCCTGGTCTCGATGTTCTCCTCCTACGCCCGTGACGAGAGCCAGAAGAAGACCTACGCGGCGGCCGGCCAGTGTCTGTCGACCTCGGTGTACAAGGCAGGCTTCAGCCAGGAGGCGCTGCACTTCTTCGCCGGCGGTGCGCCGCTCGGCACCGGGTCAATCGTCGAACACCTGCCGAACGACAAGGACAAGGCGATCTGGCAGTCCCCGATGTTCACCCAGGAACTTGTCGACTGCACGACGAACGCGACGTCAACTCCCCTGCCCGCCTCCTGAGCGGGCGCCCATCAGACAGAGGACGACCGGCTGTGGCAATGCGTGGCGAGGGGGGCGATCGGGCACTTCTTCGACTCTACCTATGCTCAACAGGAAACATAGAGAGTGGCAGATGCCTTACCCACTAGCGTCGATAGGGCGACTTCACGGATTGGCAAGGCAAGGCATGGAGAAGCCGCAGATGACTGCCGCACACGAGTTGGAAAAGACGACGCAACCTGTGCGCGGCACGAAGAAGAAGCTGCCGGGCGGGACACGGAGCAGCAGCGGTGGCCGCCAAGGCATGTTCGTCCGGCTGAGCTCGGACGACAGGCAGCGCGCGGAGTACTGGGCCGACAAGCGCGGGTTCTCCTCGGTGAGCGAGTACGTGGCCGAGGCGGTGGTCGAGAAGATCCGGCGCGAGAACCTCGACTATGACCTGCCGACCCTGGAGATCGCGCGGCTCAACGAGCTCGTCGATCAGGTCGCGGCGCTGGCGACGAACTCGGCGAACCTCGAACGCGTCGTCACCACGGGCTTCGACTCGCTGATCGGGCTCACCCGCGGCGACAACTACCTGCTCGACGAGGAGGACGGTGAGCTCGTATGAGCCGGGACTTCGCAGAGATGCTGGAGGCGGCCACGCCCACCGACGAGGTGATGGATGTGGACACGTCCTTCCTCGACGCCTACCGGCGTGGTGGGAGCGAGGAGCTGAAGCGCGTCCAGGCTCAGGCCGCACCGCCTGAGCCTGAGGCGGCAACACCCGAGCCGGAGGCGCGGTTCGATGAGACCGGCGACATCGACTCCCCACTCGGGGGTGAAGGTCCGCAGGCTGATCTCGATGGGGAAGCCGAAACAGATCGCCCGAACCTGGAGCCGGACCGCGAGCCCGACGTTGGCGACTCCGAGCGGGCAGGTCGATCCAATCAGCGCGGTGGCGCCGGCGGCGGACAGAACACCGCTGACGGGGTGCTCCCGGGCGGTGTGCCGGCGGGTCCTGCGGCCGATGCCGTTTCCGCTCCCGGGGCACAGCCGGATGTGGAGGGCGCTGCGACAGCCGAAATCTCTGCTCATGACGGCGTCGCCGGACCGGACGAACCCGAGCGGGTGGGGCCCGGATCGCAGCAGTTCACCGGTGATCAGGGCGCCGTGCAGAGCGCGCCCTCGAAGGGGGGCTCGGGCAGTACAGCCGAGACCGCCGCGCTCCCCCAGTCGGGCTTCCGGCTCGTCGGCGTGCAGAGCCAGCCGCACATCAAGGCGCTGCCCGACAGCGTCATGAACGCGCTGCGGGAGCAGCTGCGAGCAGCCGCAGTCCGTGAACTGGGCGTGAGCGACAGCGCCGCTCGGGGGTTCAGCCGGCGGCTGAGCCAGGGCACGCTGGTGATGGCGTTCCTGTTGGCACAGCTCGACCTGCAGCTTGATGCCGATCCTGCCACCGAGCGCGCCGTGGAGCTGTTCCGCTCCCGCGACCCGCTGCTGGGCGGCGTGTTGACACGGTTGATGAGGATCGAGGCTGTCGAACGCGAGCGGGAAGGGTTGTTGCGCAAGCTGCGTGACGAGCTGGGCGAGGTGCGCCAGACCAGCGCGGTGATCGAGCAGGCGCTCGCATACTCCATCGCCGACCGCACGGAGAACTTCCTGCGGGGCTCGCACAACCTTCATGACGCGCCGATCACGCACAAGGAGGCGATCCATCTCCGGGACATGGCCCGTGAGGCGACCAGGAAGCAGTTGAGGCTCGAACGCGAGCGGGAAGGGCGGCCGTTCCGATGACCGCGACGAGCAGGGAGAAGCTCTTTCCCGTCCGTCAGCGCTGCAAGGCGTGGGGTTGCCGGGTCTCTGCGTCCAGGACCCGGGTGTGCCTCAGCTCGTACTGCACTCCGCGGTGTACGGGTATGGTCGCGCCGGCCTCGCGCCCCGAGGACGCGCCGCGCGGATGGCGGACGCAGCGCGAAGGGGAGTGGGCATTCAAGCGCCGCTACCGGAGCGAGCAGGAGATCCCCTCGAAGCTCCGGGAAGACGCGTCGACGCCGGCGAAATGAGCTGGAGGCTCCTGCCGGGCACGCGCATCGGCGATCTCGGGCTCACCGAGAAGGTCTACGCCGACATGCGCGACATCGCCGCCGGGATCGCGACCGCCGAGGAGCGCCTGGCCGTCGTCGCCGACTGGGTGCGCGAGGGCATCGCCGCGATGACGAAGAACGCCTCGTCCATGCGCGCCAAGCTGGGCCTGAAAGAGCAGGTCGGCGCCGCCCGCGCCGAGGGCGTGTGGCAGGCCGCTCCAGGTGGCCCGACGAAGGTCGCCTTCGGAAGGTCTGGTCGGGCCACGAGTTCAGCGATGACGAGGTGGCAAAGCTGCTCGCGGGCGAAACCATCTTGTGCGAGGCGGGGCCGAGGGAGAACAAGCCCTTCCCGGCCACCGGTGCGCTCGGTGTCGGCACGTTCAAGGGTCGCAAGTTCGTCGGGTTCCAGCCGGAGGTGCCGGACAAGCCGACGTGGTCTGGGCGGACGCTCACGCCGGCGGAGGTCGCGGTGCTCTTGGCGGGCCAGGCGCTGGAGATCGACGACTTCGTCAGCGCGCGGACGGGCAGGACTTCGGTTGCAAGGTCACCTGGGACGCGAAGGCCAGGAAGATCACCCCTGATTTCGGCTCCGACGACGAGCCACCTCGGTCCTGGTGCCAGGTGACATTCACCGAAGCGCAGCGCAAGGACCTGGCGGCCGGTAAGCCCATCCAGGGCACGGGCTTCGTCTCGGCCATGGGCAGGACCTTCGACGCCCGCATCTCCTGGAAGAAGGAGGGCTGCAAGAAGAAGATCGTCCCGTCGTTCGGTTGATGTCGGCCGGGCACTGACGAGTAGCAGCGGGTCCCGGACCTCGGGGCCCGCTGCCGCCATTTCACGACAGGAACGAGGATGCGATGGGAACGATGCGCGAAATCGTGCAGCTCGACGACTTCAGGATGCCGGCGCGGCATCCGCAGCGGGATCCGTCCGGGCTCTGGAGGGTTTGAACGAGCAGCTCGCCCTGCTGAGCGAGCGCCTGCACCACGAGGCGCTGGCGGTCCCGGGGCCGGTCCAGCGGCTCGTCACGGCCACGGCCGGCACCCCGACGCTCGACCAGCGCGGCTCCGCCGATGCGTTGGCCGTGCTCGGCCTAGGCGACGACGTTCCGCGCTTCGAGGCGGAAGCGATGGACTGAGCGCCACCGCTTCCGCGGTCCGACTGGTCTGTCAGCCGCCCAGACGACACTCGATGACCCGGTTCCACCAGTCAGACTCGCTCCACGCCACCACCCGAGCCCCTTTCGCGCTCGTTTTGAATGGCTTATCTGAGATAGGATGCCATTCGCGTGCCTCATGTATGAAGACTTCTCGATAGGTCGAGCAATGGCCATTGCGGTCGCAAGGGGGATGGGAGATTCATGGCGAAGCTGTCCTACAAGGTGCCAAGTTCGCTGAACAGGAGCTTTCTGGATCACGAGATCACGCTCAGCAAGGGCGGCTGGGCGGCGAAGCCCTCCCCGATCAAGCAGCTGCTCTTCTTCGCTGGCGGCATCCTCGCCCTGCTCTGGTTCAGCACGTCGACGTTCGTCGCGAGCTCGGGGCCAGTCGCCATCGCAATCTTCGTCCTCTGGGGACTAGCGGCGATCGCTTACTTCGGCGGGCTGATGAAGACGAAGGAGCTGCGCATCATGCGGGTGCCGGCCTTCCTTGCGTATCTGCCCCGCACAGCCCGCCACGTCCTCACCCGTCGCAGCTCGAACCCCACGGACTTCTACTCGATCGTCGGCATCGACGGGATCGACGAGGACGGACTGATCCGTTTCTCCGACGGCGGCGAAGGCCGGGTCTACCTGGTCGTCGGCTCAGCGAGCTATCTGCTCTTCGACGAGGACCGGATCGGGATCCTCGACCGGGTCGACTCCTTCTGGCGCAAGGTCGAGACAGCCTGCGAGCACAGCTTCATCACAACGAAGGAGCCGCAGCGGATCTACCACCAGGTGGCGAACCTGGAGCAGCGCAACCAGGCCCTTCAGATCCGTGACCCCGATCTGATCGAGCTGCAGAACGAGCAGTACGACATCCTCACGCAGCACGTGGGCGGGAAGTTCCCCTCGATCCACCAGTACCTGCTGCTCAAGGGTAGGAACACCGACGCACTGCGCAAGGGACACCAAGTCCTCCAGGCCGAGGTCGGCGGCTCCACCCTCATGATCAAGGAAATCACGATGCTCGACCGCGAGGAGGCCGAGCCGATGCTGCGGGTCTTCTACCAGGGCATCGACGACGAACTGCTCGATCTCAAGGCGTCGCTGAACTGACAGCGCCAGGCCGACCCACACGACGAGGAACGAACGAAGGACACCGTGGCGCTGATGACGAAGGTCCGGGCACAGCTCGGCATCCCGGGAAAGAAGCCTGACGAGACGAATGAGAGCGCGGAGCTCCTGGTCGGTGATCTGCCCGCGGACGACGCTGCTCAGGCTGAGGGCGTGCGGAACACCGCGGCAGCTCACGGCGTGGCCGACGAAGCCGCCGAGCCGAAGAAGAACTGGTGGCAGCGTCGCCGGGAGGTGAAGCACCTCCAGGGCACATTCGACGCCTATCCGCATCTGCTCGCGCTGAAGCCGAAGGAGAAGTACCTCTTCCGCTCCGACTACTTCGAGGTCGACGGCTCGGTCGCCTGCATCCTGGCGTACTTCCACGACGACGCCGCGCACGACAACTTCGGCGCCTTCTGGGGCATCGATCGGATCCCGGACGGCCTGGACGAGCGGGTCACCGCGGTCGTGCTTGAGCAGGTCAAGCGGATGGACGACAAGTGGATCGACTCCTATACGAAACAGTCCGAGAAGCTGGAACGGCTCGATGCCAACGAGCAGGAGGAGACGGGTACGACCTCGTCCAAGCGCAAGGCCGCGAAGATCTCCGGTGACCTCGGGGTCACGATCGGAGAGCTCCAAGACGGCGCGAGCTACCTCTCGGTGCACAACCGGCTCCTTCTCAAGGCCCCGGACCTTACGACCCTGGACGACACGATCGACCGGGTCACGCGCCTGTACATCGACCGCTTCGGCACGCTGCAGGCTGCGCCCTACGCCGGCGAGCAGCGCCAGGAGCTCTCGAGTCTGTGGAAGAACAACGAGAAGAAGAAGGGCAAGGGCTTCCACTTCACCTCGACCGAGCTGGCCGGCTCGTACTCGCTGGTGACCAACGGCCTCAACGACAAGGGCGGCGAGTACGTCGGCTACATGGTCGGCGACGTCAACAACAGTGCCGTGCTCATGGACGTCAACGCCTACGACCACCACGTGATCGTCGCCGACGCCACCCTCAGCGAGTACCTCGACCGCCAGCGGGTGGCCAACATGTGGTGTTCGAAGATCTCGCAGGCGACGCTGCTGAACAATCGCCAGGTCGTCCACCTCGTCCTTGACGGGGCGAACCTCGACAAACTCGGCCCGAGGTTCGAGCGGCTCACCTCGCGCGTGAACCTGAACCAGGGCGACGTGAACATGTTCGAAATGTTCGGCGAGGAGGAGGACGAGTTGACGGTCTTCTCCGCGCAGATGGAGAAGCTCAAGCTGATGTTCGAGCAGCTCTACGAGAGCACCGATGGTGCCGTCGGCTCGATCATCCGCAGTGCCCTCGAAGACACGGCCACGGACTTCTACATCGATCAGGGCATGTGGCGGCACAACGCCAAGGAGCAGCGCAACCGCCTGCGCGTGGTGAACATCCCGCACACCCAGGTGCCGCGTCTTCAGATGTTCGTCTCCTACCTGGCGACCGCGCACAAGGCGCTGTTGAACTCCAGCAAGACCGACCCGGACCAGCTGCGCGCCTACAACGTGCTCAGAGGCATCGCCAACGCCATGCTGAGCACCAACGGCGACCTGTTCAACAACCACACGGCCTTGGCCGTCGACGGGGTCCGGGATTCGCGGCGCGTGGTCTACGACTTCTCGCGGCTCATGCGCCGCGGCAAGGGCGTGGCGATGGCGCAGCTGGTGAACATCGTCGGCTTCGCCGTCGGCAAGCTGGGGCTCGGCGACACGGTGATCATCCACGGCACCGAGCACATCGACGACCGGGTGAAGAAGTACCTCAGGGACCAGTTCGACCACATGCACGAGCGCGGCGGCCGGGTGGTCTACAGCTACAACGACGTCGACAAGATGCTGGCCGACAGCGACTTCAACAAGTTCGACGCCGCGGACTACACGCTCTTCGGCCCGATGCGCGACAAAACCGTGGCGGAGTACCAGAAGCAGTTGCACCAGCGGATCCCGCCGGATCTCGCCCAGCTCATCACAACCAAGGACGAGAACCTCACGTACCTGCGCCGGGGCGTATCCAACGTGGTCTTTCACCTGGATCTGGCACTGGGGATCAACCCCTACCGCGAGGCCCAACGCAGGCAGGTCCGACGGGAGGCGGCCAGGGCCGAAGCGGCGGCGCGGATGGACTCGATCATGCACGACAAGCCGGCACCGGGCGCGAACCTCACCAGCATCCGGAAGCACAGCGAGGGCGACCGCGGTGAGGCTGACGCGGGCCAGGCTGACGCGATCAAGCGCAACGACGGCAAGAGCCTGCGGCAGCCCGAGAACAACGCAAAGCGACCAGCGGCAAGGCCCAAGTCCAAGAAGCTGGAAAAGACATGAGCGAGGTCAGCACTGATACGAGGACGAGGAGTAGAGGAGAGAGCATGAACGGGACGATCACGGCAGTGGCGAGGCTGCGTGCCCGCGCCGGCCACAGCGTGGGGGCAGCCCGCCCGGGCAAGCTCGCGCACGGGCTCGCCCTCATGCTCCTGGCGGCGCTGCTCGTGCCGGTCTTCATGTTGGCGACGTCTTCGCCGGCGTCTGCGGACGACAAGGAGGAGCGCTACAACTACAGCCTCTACCAGCTGGCCTCGAACGCGAGCTCGTACTTCAGCGAGAAGAACTCGCCGCAGAACGACAAGGGCATGCACGAGAACTGGAAGCCGGTCACGTCCAGCCCGGCTTCGGGCGGTTCTATTCTCGGCTACACCGACCCGGAGTTCAGCCTGGGCAACATCGTAGGCTGGTTCTTCGCCGAGGTGTCGGGGTCCTCGCAGACCGTCACCTACGAGACCCTGGCCGCGAAAGACGGCAAGGGCAACTCCAAGTACTCGGGCATGCTCGACTACGCGCACTTCGGGGCGGCCAACAACGACCTTGGCCTGGACACGATGTCCTCGGGCATCGGCGGCGAGATCGTGAGCGTGATCGGGGGGTCGATCATCTGGGTCCTCTACGCCTTGGCGCTGGCGGTCGGCACGCTGTTCTACGTCATCATCCAGTTCCTGAAGCTCATCAACCCCTTCCTGTGGTTCTACAGCGCGGTGGCGGCGGTAAATCCGACTTTTGCCGAGGGTATGACCGGAGGCGATACCGGAGGCGGCGCGCTCTCGGGTCTGCAGCACTGGATCAGCGGCTGGTACGGCTTGCTCGTCGACATCTCGTGGCAGGCACTCGTGCCGATCTTCATCGGCTTCCTGCTCATCGGCCTGGTCATGTTCAAGAAGATGGACCGGGGCTCGGCGGTCAAGAAGCTCATCGTGCGCGTCGTCTTCATCGGCGTCGGCCTGCCCCTCGTCGGGTCGATGTACTCCGGTGTGCTCGGAAAGTTCGACGACTCCGTTCTTGGTCAACACGCCGGCCCGACGCGTGTCGTGCTGAGCACTTACGTCGACTTCGAGGCGTGGATGATGAACGACCGCCTGGGGATCCCGGACCAGGCAACTGTTTCCTGGAACGATGACCAGGCTAGCCCGGACGCGATGATGGCTGTGCGCACGAGTGCGCTGGCGATCAACAAGCAGTCCCACGGGGCGACGTTCAACGGCATCAACATCGGGACGAAGGCCAAGGACGCCGAGTCGGCTTGGAAGGACGGCACCGTCTCCGTCACCGAAGGCCGTGCCTCGGACGACTTCAAAGCGGTGTTCTCGACCTTCGGGATCATCGGCAAGTACATCGCGAGCAACGAGATCGCAGCCTCCGACTTCGAGTCGGGGATCAAGAGCTCGATCACGCAGCTGGACGAGAGCTCGGACACCAAGAAGCTCTGGTTTGTCGACGAGAAGAGCTACGGCGACGTGAAGGAGTTCGGTGAGGAAGACGGGCCGAAGCCCGTCGATCACCCCGTGATCTCGGCCGACGGCACGGGCTTGACCTCCTCTCGTCCCGGGAAGGATTCGACGGTCTTCACGACGACGGGGACGAAGAGTGGCTGTGGCTTTACGGTGGGCAAGACGCCCTCCTCATGCAACCTGTCTCCCCTGGCGGCGTACAACTACCTCAACACCGGGTTCAACCCCAGCTCACTGGCCATGTACTCGTCGAACAACGCCACCAGCGGGTTCACCCGCGAGAGCCACATGGCCGTCAGCCAGGTGGGCACGGGGCCGGCGAAGTTCATGTACTGGAGCAACTCGGCCACGGTCCTGGGCTCCATCGTCCTGCTCGGCTTCTGGTACGCCATCGGCATGCTGGCCGGGGCGATCAAGCGGACCTTCGGCCTGGTGGCCGCCGTACCGTTCGCGACGCTGGGTGCCATGCAGGCGATCGCCAAAGTGATCGTCTACTCCACGGCGATGATCCTGGAAGTCCTCGTCACGCTGTTCATCTACCAGTTCGTCTCGGAGTTCCTGATCTCGGTCCCGGACATCTTGGCCGGCCCCGTGTCGAGCTTCATGAGCCCGGGCGGCCTGTGGGGCAGCGCTGCGCTCGGCGGGATCATCGTGGTGGTCCTGACCCTGATCTCCTCGCTGGTGATCATGGGCATCACCGTCGCCCTGCTACGGGTGCGCAAGACAGTGCTGCAGGCGATGGACGAGGTGGTCACCAAGCTCGTGGACAAGTTCCTCGAGACGAACAACACGCCGAAGCCGGACAAGGGTGGGCTGATGCCCGCTCTGGCCTCGGGTGCGGGGGCTGGCGCGGGTATGGCCATGGGCAACAAGCTCGCCAACGGATTCAACAACAAGACCAGCGGTCCGGCGTCCCCGAACACGGGCAAGCCCACAGGCAAGCCCACGGGCAAGACGGCGCCGACGAACGCTGGCGGCACGAACGGTGACGCCGTGGAGTTGACGTCCGGTAAGCAGCAGCTGACCCTCGAAGGTGGCGGGCAGGACGGACCGGATGGCCCGAACAGTCCGGTGCTGGATGGTGGTCCTGGTGGTGGTGGCTCCGGCGGCGGCAGTGACGGCGTCAAGGCTCTGCCGGGCGGCATCGGCCCCGCTGGCGTTCTGAGAACTCCCGGTCGCGACGGACAGACCGACAAGGGTGGTCCGCTGCAGCTGACGAGTGGCGGAGCGGGCAGCTCGCGCTCGGACAAGCAGACGGCGCAGAGTCTAGGCAACCAGGGTGGCCTGTCGAACCTCGGGTACAGCGCAGACGGCCACAAGGTCATCCGCGGTGAGGTGCTCTCCTCGTTGACGGAGCCGTCGAGTTCTCGTGGTGAGGCTCAGGGCCAGAGCGGCGCCGGCGGCGCAGGTTCTGTCCCGACCAGCGGAAACGGTAAGGCTGTCGCCGGTCAGACGGGATCGACGCAGTTCGGCACGGGTCCACAGGGTGCGCAGAACCAACAGGGCGGCAACCAGCAGGGCGGCAACCAGCAGGTTGCACCGCGGCGCTTCAGCGGCGACGCTGCGCCTGCCCCGGATCCTGCTCCGGCGCACTCGGGTGCGCCGAGCACGCGTCCGACACGCTCCGCTCAGGGCGCCCCTGCCCCGGCTCAGGCTAAGGCTCAGGCTCCGGCGCACTCGGGTGCGCCGAGCACACGTCCGCAACGCTCCGCTCAGGACACCCCTGCCCCGGCTCAGGCTCCGGCGCACTCGGGTGCGCCGAGCACACGTCCGCAACGCTCCGCTCAGGACACCCCTGCCCCGGCTCAGGCCCGGACCCCCGTCCGGCCGCCGGCACGGCAGGAGCAGGCCGTGGCGCAGGCGAACCGTGACCGGCCGCTGCCCGTCATCAACGCCCGCGGCGACGGCGCCTCGGCTCCGAGGCAGCCCGGGGCCGGTGCTCCGGCTGTGGGTCAGACTCCGGCTGCGCCTGGTGCGCGGACTCCGGCTCGGACACATGCAGCGCATCGGCCGGGTTCGATCCAGGCGTCGCCGCCGCGTCAGACGCCCGCCCCGTCGGCTCGTGCTCCGCGGCCGCCAGCTCCTGCACCGGCTCCTGCACCGGCTCCTGCACCGGCTCCTGCACCGGCTCCTGCACCGCGGCAGGCTCCGGCTCCGCGTCCGCCTCAGGTTGCCGATCCGACCCCTCACAGCGTGGGGACACCGGAGCCGCGGCAGCGGCCGGCCGGTGGCCCCCGCCGAGGCCGGCGCGAGGAGGACTGATCGTCCGATCGAGGGCGAGCGTGGAGGCCTGACGCACCCGGTGAGAACGATCATCCTCACCGGGTGCGTCGCCCTTTGAGCAGCGTGAGGAGAAGGAGGGGGCATGAGGCTCGGATCGAGGCTTCGCGGCGAGTTCCCGCGTGGCTGGTGGAGCTCGGCGCGATGGTGGGTCACCGGGATCCGTGAGCCGGCACTGAGTACTGCGGCGGCTGTGGCTACCGCGGTGTTCGTCGGCGAGATGGTGCGCGCCGTACGGCATCGTGACGAGCCGAGGACCCTGGCGCGTCTGGTCGGCTCGTTCGAGGAGTACGTGTCGGGCCTTCTGGTCAACGGCGCAGGCTTGGGCGTTTTGGGCACCATGGAGATCGAGAATGATCTGCCTGTGGTGCTGATGGTGCTGCTGACGGGGTGGTGTCTGTCCAACATCGGCGTCACCGCCGTGGTGTTCGTCGTGGTGGCCCAGTCGCGGATTCGGAGGCCAGAGGCATGGGCCGAGCTCGATTTCGTCGAGCGGCATGCCACGAAATACGGCCGGCCGCCCGAGACGATCGAGGAATACCGGGCGCTGCAGCTTCAGGAGTGGACGTCAGAGGCTTGACCAGCCGAGGAAGGACAGAACCCCGTGGACGCGATGCCCACGGGGTTCTGCGCTGCTTAACCGGCCGAGCGGGACGTCGACGCTACGTCCCGCACTTGGTCTTGTAGCCGTCCAGCAGAGCCTTGCCGGCATCCGAGTTGTCACGCACGTACGCGCTACCGCTGATGCTGATCGAGGTTTCGCTGGTTGAGATGGACTCGCTGCCGGTCCGCTTGTTGCGGCTGTCGTCTCCGGCGACCGTCCAGATGATCTGGGACTGATCCTTGTTGAACTCACCGGTGCTGGTCACACCCGGCTTCTCGTAGACACCATCGCAGTTGTACTCATGATGCGAGACGTTGTTGCCCTTGACGACCAGCTGGCCGAGGTTGGACGTGCGGTTGACGTCCTTGATGTAATAGGTACCGTCGAGCTTGCTGGCGCCGTCGCTGCTTCCGCTGCAGGCCGTGAGTATGAGTGAGCCCGCGGCCAGGGCCGCGACGGACACGGTCATCTTGGCCCGCGTCCTACGTACAGTGCTGGTGATCCTCATGGCGTTCTCCCTTCATTCGTCATGGAAGTCGGTTCGATACAGAAGGCCAGTCAGAATAACCTATGGATAGGCGACTTTGGCGGACCGGGACCGTCTGTCGGGTGCCTTCTCGGAGGTTGTCGAGCCGATGCTCAGTCAGCGCTGGCGCGAACTCGGCATGATTGAGGGCGTGTTCGCCGTCTTGGATGCGCCACTGCCGACGCTGCACGGGCGGGGCAACTGCTTCTTGGACTGCCAGGTCGCCGAGTTCACGCAGCTCTGCGCACTCTCCTTGCAGCCGTTCCTCGCGGTGTGCCGACCTGACCCTGAGGCGGCCGGCCCGCTCTTCCCACCTGCGCACCCGCGACGCGCGGTCGAGCCTGGTCTTCCCCTCGATCCAGGCACGAAGCTCGGTTGGGTCGACGTCACTCGGGAGCCCGGCGGCGAAAGGCCCCGCGGGTTCCGGCATGTCGATAGGGATGTGCGACAGCAGCACCGCGGGGGTCGTGTCGAGCGCATAGGCGATCGCGACGAGATCGTCGACGGTCACGGGGCGAGCACATCGCTCCATCTCCGCGAGGGCGTCGGCTGAGATCGGGTGATCGAGCGTCAAGAGCACGTGGGCCAGCTCGTCGATGGTCAGCTCGCGCAGCCGGCGGTAGTGGGTGATGGCGTGGGACACAGCAAGGGATGTTCACGACCATGCGGCCTGCCGAGTTCTACGCTCTGCGCCGCGAGTTCTGCCACCCGAACTGGCCGACCTTAGACCCCGACCTCGAACGGCGGAAAGAAGCCCTGGAGCGCTACGGGCCAACGGCACTGCCCGCGCTGCGCGTCCAGTGGCAGTTCCAACGCGAGTTCGGCAAGGGGCCGGTGAAGCTCTTCCCGCCGAAGTGCGAATCTCATCGAAATCTCTCCCTCCCCGGATTCATCGCGGAGCTGCGCACGGCGCTCCTCGCCATCCATGACCACGAGTACCTGTTCCCAGCGATCAGCGGCGGGCTGCTGGCCAACACACACTGCAGCCACTCCTACTGGCGGCCGGTCTCGCGCGGGCGACCAGCCTCCGAGGAGTTCGCGAGGATTCGCCCGGGCCAGCCCCGCTGGCCATCTCCCGCCGCCCCCCTTCCAGAGGTCCCTGCGACCGCGTACGCCGGGAAGCGGCTGTACCTGCTTCGCCAAAGGGCGCCCGCAGCAAGATCACGATCTGCTGCGGGGCGCGCCTTCCACGCCTGACGGCTCGTCAAGCATCGCCGACGGCGTGCGTCAAACGTGCGTCACGAGCGTCGAATCAGCGTCAAGATATCGCCCACAACACACACGGCGCACATAACGCACACTGCCCTAACGTGCAGGTCAGAGGCCCTTTCCAACGGGCTCAAGGATCGCGACGCACTCGACATGATGGGTCATCGGGAACAGGTCGAAGGCGCGCAGGGTGCGGACCTTGTAGCCGTTCTCCTGGAAGTAGCCGAGGTCGCGGGCCAGGGCTGCCGGGTCGCAGGCCACGTAGGCGATGCGGCGCGGGGTGAGGGCGGCGATCTGGCGGACCGTCTGCTTGCCGGCGCCCGCGCGGGGCGGGTCCAGGACGACCAGGTCGCACTCGGTGATGCCGGTCTTCGGGAGGATCTGGTCGACCTTGCCCTGCTCGATGCGGACGCGGGGGAAGTCGGCCAGGTTGTGCTTGGCGTCCTCGACGGCGCGCTTCGTGGACTCGATGCCCAGGACCGCGCCGGCCTCGCCGAGGCGTTCCGCGAGGGCGCCCGCGAAGATGCCGACGCCGCAGTAGAGGTCGAGGGCCATCTCGCCCTTGCGCGGCATCAGGCCCTGCATGACGGCCTTGATCAGGGTATCGGCGGCCTGGGGGTGGACCTGCCAGAAGCCGCCCATGCCGACGCGGTACGTACGGCCGTCCGCGCGCTCGCGCACGAAGGGGCGGCCGTGGACGCGGTGGATTCCGCCGTCCTTCTCCTCGACCCGCAGGACCGAGACCGGCTTGTCGAGCTCGACCAGCGGGAGGCGGCCGCCCGGGCGGGGGGTGAGGACGACCTGGCGGTCGCCCGAGCCGGAGGCGGCGATGGCCTCCACCGTGGCCATCTGGGGCCAGTCCTGCTTCTCGATGCCCAGCTCGCTGACGCCCGGGGCCGCGATCATGCAGTGGTCGACGAGTTCGATGTCGTGCGAGCGGTGCTTGCGCAGACCGGCGTTGCCGTCCTCGTCGATGGCGAACTGCACGCGGGTGCGCCACTGTGGGACCTGCCCGGCGGGCACCTTGTCGCCCTCGGCGGGCATGACCGTACCGTCCCAGCCGGCCTGCTCCGGGGTGAGCCCGGCGAGCCGCAGCAGCTGTTCGGCGATGACCTCGCCCTTGAGCCGGCGCTGGGCGCCCGGCTTGGCGTGCTGCCAGTCGCAGCCGCCGCACTTGCCCGGGCCCGCGTACGGGCAGGGGGCCGGGGTGCGGTCCTTCGAGGGGTCCAGCACCGTGACGGCGTCGGCGCGCAGGAAGCGGGAGTCCGAGTCACCCTCCGTCACGCGGGCGACGATCTTTTCGCCGGGCAGCGTGTGGCGGACGAACAGGACGCGTCCCTCGGCGGTACGGGCGATGCAGTGACCCCCGTGCGCGACGGGGCCGACCTCGACCTCGTACTCCTCCCCGACCAGTGACTGCTTCTCGTTCTGCTCCGTCATGGTGGGGAGGCTCCAAGGCTAAGTAAGGAAGGCGAAATGCTGAACGGCCGGACGACCGACCCACCAGTTTACGTGGATCTCGTCCGGCCGTTCGCCACCCCGGCCCGGGGCTACTTCGCCGCCGGGTCCTTCGGACGCGGGCGCGGGGTGTCGACGGGGCCGCGGCGCACGGCGCCCGGGGCGTTCCACTCCGCGCGCTTCTTCGCCCGCTTCTTCGCGAGCTCCGAGGACTCCAGCTGGTACGGCACCGAGGTGACCATCACACCGGGGGTGAAGAGCAGCCGGCCCTTGAGGCGCAGTGCGCTCTGGTTGTGCAGGAGGTGCTCGTACCAGCGTCCGACCACGTACTCGGGGATGTACACGCTGACGGCGTCGCGCGGGTTCTCGCTGCGCAGGCCCTTCACGTACTCGACCACCGGGCGGGTGATCTCGCGGTACGGGGAGTCGAGGATCTTCAGCGGGACGTTGATGCCGCGCCGCTCCCACTCCTCGCGCAGCGCCTTGGTCTCGACCGGGTCGACGCTGATGCTGAGCGCCTCCAGCTTGTCCGAGCGGGTGAGCTTGGCGAAGGCCAGGGCGCGCAGGGTGGGCTTGTGGACCTTGGAGACCAGGACGATGGAGTGGACCCGGGAGGGGCGCACGCTGTCGTCGCTCGGGCCCTCGGCCGCGGCGATCTCCTCGGAGACCCGGTCGTAGTGCTTACGGATCGCGCTCATCGTGCCGTAGAAGATCAGCATGCCGAGCAGGGCGACCCAGGCTCCGTGCGTGAACTTGGTGGCCAGGACGACGACCAGCACCATGCCGGTGAAGAAGGCGCCGAAGGTGTTGATCGCCCGGGACCGGTGCATCCGGCGGCGGGCGGCCGGGTCTCGCTCGGCGCGCAGGTGGCGGTTCCAGTGCCGGACCATGCCGATCTGGCTCAGCGTGAAGGAGACGAAGACGCCGACGATGTAGAGCTGGATCAGCTTCGTCGAGTCGGCGTCGTAGATCCACACCAGCAGTATCGCGGCGCCCGCGAGCAGCACGATGCCGTTGGAGAAGGTGAGCCGGTCGCCGCGGGTGTGCAGCTGGCGCGGCAGGTAGCGGTCCTGGGCGAGGATCGAGCCGAGCAGCGGGAAGCCGTTGTACGCGGTGTTGGCGGCGAGGAAGAGGACGAGCGCGGTGGCCGCGGCGAGCACGATGAAGAGGAAGCTGCCGTTGCCGAAGACGGCCTCGGCGACCTGGGAGATGACCGGGTGCTGGACGTAGCCGGCGCCGACCGGTGCGCCGTTCTCCAGCAGGTCGGTGGCGGGCTTCTCCGCCATCTTCACGTCGGTGGCCATGGCCAGGCCGATGATCCCGCAGAACATGGTGACGGCCAGGCCGCCCATGAGGGCGAGGGTGGTGGCCGCGTTCTTGCTCTTGGGCTTGCGGAAGGCGGGGACGCCGTTGCTGATGGCCTCGACGCCCGTCAGCGCCGCGCAGCCGGAGGAGAAGGCGCGCAGCAGCAGGAAGACCAGTGCGAAGCCGGCCAGCCCCTGGTGTTCGGCCTTGATCTCCAGGTCGGCCGTCGGGGCGGCCATGGTGTCGCCCATGACGAGGCCGCGCCAGGCGCCCCACGCGATCATCACGAAGACGGCGCCCACGAACACATAGGTCGGGATGGCGAAGAGGTTCCCGGATTCCTTCACGCCGCGCAGATTCATCAGCGTGAGTAGCAGAATCATGACGATCGCCGAGAGCACTTTGTGCTCGATGACGAAATCGACGGCGGAGCCGAGATTCTCGACGCCGGAGGAGATCGACACGGCGACCGTGAGGACGTAGTCGACGAGCAGGGCGCTCGCGACGGTCAGCCCGGCCCTGGGCCCGAGGTTGGTGTTGGCGACCTCGTAGTCACCGCCACCGCTGGGGTAGGCGTGGACGTTCTGCCGGTAGGAGGCGACGACGGTGAACATCAGCACCACGACCGCGACGGCGATCCAGGGGCTGAAGTGGTACGCCGACACACCCGCGATCGAGAGGACCAGCAGAACCTCGCCCGGGGCGTATGCCACCGAGGAGAGCGGGTCGGACGCGAAGACGGGAAGGGCGATCCGCTTGGGAAGGAGTGTTTCCCCGAGGCGGTCGCTGCGTAGCGCCCGGCCGATCAGGATCCGTTTGGGCACGTCGGTCAGTTTGGACACGCAAGGGATCGTAAGCGTTCGATATCGGCCTGACGAACCCCCCACCCCTATCCGCACCGAAGTCTCACCGGATCCAGGGCGAAGACACCCCCGGACACCCCGCCTCCCGCCCAAATGGTCACACTGGTGACCGCCCGTGTGTAGCTTGGGCCATGGTCTGAGACCCTGTTAAGCCAGAGCAGCAATGAGGCTGGAATCCAGCGATCCGCTGACAGCCGGAAGGACGGCCGTGCACATCGTCATTATGGGCTGCGGAAGAGTGGGCTCCGCCCTCGCGCAGACCCTGGAACAGCAGGGGCACACGGTCGCGGTCATCGACCAGGACCCCACCGCATTCCGCCGGCTGGGAGCCGGATTCGGCGGCCGTCGCGTTACCGGAGTCGGCTTCGACCAGGACACCCTGCGCGAGGCCGGCATCGAGGACGCAGGCGCCTTCGCGGCGGTGAGCAGCGGTGACAATTCCAACATCATCGCCGCCCGGGTGGCCCGTGAGATGTTCGGCGTCGAGAACGTCGCCGCCCGCATCTACGACCCCAAGCGCGCCGAGGTCTACCAGCGTCTGGGTATCCCCACCGTCGCCACCGTGCGCTGGACGGCCGACCAGATGCTCCGCCGGCTGCTGCCTTCGGGCGCCGAGCCGCTGTGGCGCGATCCGAGCGGCGGTGTCCAGCTCGCCGAGGTGCACACCTCCGCTGCCTGGATCGGCCAGAAGGTCAGCCAGCTGCAGGAGGAGACCGGCGTCCGCGTCGCCTTCCTCACCCGGCTGGGCGAGGCCATGCTGCCGACATCGGCGACCGTCCTCCAGGAGGGCGACCTCGTCCACGTGATGATGCGCACGGACGAGATCGACAAGGTGGAGGCGTCCTTCGCCGAGGGTCCTGAGGAGGCACACGCATGAGGGTCGCGATCGCCGGAGCGGGCGCGGTGGGCCGCTCCATCGCGGGCGAGCTCCTGGAAAACGGCCACGAGGTGCTCCTCGTGGACAAGGCGCCGACCGCCATCTCGGTGGAGCGGGTACCGCGGGCCGAGTGGCTGCTGGCCGACGCCTGCGAGATCACCTCGCTCGACGAGGCGGCGCTCCAGCGCTGCAACGTGGTCATCGCGGCCACCGGTGACGACAAGGTCAACCTGGTCGTCTCGCTCCTCGCCAAGACCGAGTACGGGGTTCCCCGGGTCGTGGCCCGCGTGAACAACCCGAAGAACGAGTGGCTCTTCAACGAGTCCTGGGGCGTCGACGTCGCCGTTTCCACCCCGCGCCTGATGTCGGCGCTGGTCGAGGAGGCCGTCAGCGTCGGCGACCTGGTCCGGCTGCTGCGCTTCAGCCACGGCGACGCCAACCTCGTGGAGCTGACCCTGCCCGCCGACTCCCAGGTCGCGGGCAAGCAGATCAGCGAGATCACCTGGCCCGAGGACACCTCGCTGGTCACGATCATCCGGGGCAACCGGGTGCTCACGCCGCACGGCGAGGAGACCCTGGAGCCGGGCGACGAGCTCCTCTTCGTGGCCGCCCAGGCCCGCGAGGAGCAGCTGGAGGACCTCCTGCAGGCCGCGGACTGACCTGCGGCCCCGCTGAACCGCCGAAGGGGCGGCTGACCATCGCGGTCAGCCGCCCCTTCGCACATCCCGGCTACGAGGCTGCGCGGCGGTGCGGGCCCGGCTGCGCCCGGGCTCCTGGTGCTCCGCCCCGGACCCCGCGCCTCAAACGCCGCGGGGCTGGAACAGCCCGCCCGCGCACACAGGCCTCGTACGGTTCAGGCTCCCTGGCCCCCCGCGGCCTTCTCCGCCTTCGCGGCCTTCTCCGCCGCTTCCTCGGCCTCCCACTCCGCGATCACGTTGATCGGCGGCGGCGCCTTCGCCAGGAAGACCCAGGTGAAGTACACCGCCAGCACCATCGGCGGCAGCTTCAGCGCGATCAGCACCCAGCCGAGCTGCGTCGCGTCGCCCCACCAGTACAGCGGGAAGAGGATCGCGTACTTCGCGAGGAAGATGAGGCCCCAGGCGAGGCTGGCCTTGACGTAGGCCTTCTTGCGCCCCGGGTTGCGCGTGCGCCAGGACAGGTTCTCCTTGAAGACCGGCCCCAGCATCACCCCCAGGAGCGGGAAGCCCACCAGCGCGGAGAGCGTGAAGGCCACGCCCAGGCCGGCGCCGTAGATCATGCCGGGCAGGTAGAAACCCTTGGCGCTGCCCGTGAACAGGGCGAAGGCCACGCCCACGCCCACGCCGAAGACCCCGCTGAAGGCGTGCTTCACCGTGTCCTTGCGCAGCAGCCGCACGATCACCAGCAGGACCGCGACCGCGCCCGCCGCGATGGCGGAGACCTTCACGTCCTTGTTGATCGTGTAGATCATGACGAAGAGCAGGCCGGGGAGCATCGTCTCCACGGTGCCCCGGATCCCGCCGAAGGCGTCGAAGAGGGCCGCCTGCGTGACGGCCTTCTGGTCCGCCGACGGTTCCGTGTCAGGGGTCGTCGATTTGTCGAGTGACGTCACCGTCAGTGCTCCTGTCCGAGCGGTCGGAGTTCGTACTTCGGGTTGAAGAGCACCCGACGGCCGTGGCTCATCGAGATCCGCCCTGAGGCGATCATGCGACGGCCGGGTTCGATTCCCACGATCGAGCGACGCCCGAGCCATACGACGTCCAGCGCGGCCGAGCCGTCGAACAGCTCTGCCTCCAGTGCCGGTACGCCCGCGCGCGGCCGCAGGGTGACGGTCCGCAGGGTCCCGGTCACCTTGACTATCTGACGGTCGTGGCAGTCGCAGATCCGCGTACAGCCCGCGGCTTCTGCGTCCTCCTGCAGCTCCGCCGAATGCAGCTCCTCCTGCGAGGTGGACAGCCGCTCTATCATCCGGCGGAACCGGCCCGCCGGCCTGGCGGGCCTCGCCGGCTTCGGGGGCTTCTCGGGACGCGGTTCAGCACTCATACAGGAAGCGTACCGGCGCCCCCGCTACCTCTCGAAGCGGTATCCCATGCCCGGTTCGGTGATGAAGTGCCTCGGATGCGAGGGGTCGGCCTCCAGTTTGCGCCGCAGCTGCGCCATGTAGACCCGCAGGTAGTTGGTCTCGGTGCCGTAGGAGGGCCCCCAGACCTCCTGGAGGAGCTGCTTCTGGCTGACCAGTTTGCCGCCGTTGCGGACGAGCACCTCCAGCAGGTGCCACTCGGTGGGTGTGAGGCGTACGTCGCGGCCCGCGCGCACCGCCTTCTTCGCCGCGAGGTCCACCGTGAAGGTCTCGGTCTCGACCATCACCTCGTCCTCGCCGGCCCCGGCGGAGGGTTCCGCCCGCCGGACGGCGGCGCGCAGCCTGGCGAGCAGCTCGTCCATCCCGAAGGGCTTGGTGACGTAGTCGTCGGCGCCCGCGTCCAGGGCCTCGACCTTCTCGTCGGAGCTGTGCCGGGCGGAGAGGACCAGGATCGGGACCCGGGTCCAGCCGCGCAGCCCCCTGATCACCTCGACCCCGTCCATATCGGGCAGGCCCAGGTCGAGGACGACCACGTCGGGGTGGCGGGCGGCCGCCAGCTCCAGGGCGCTCGCCCCGTCCGCTGCCGCGTCGACCTCGTACTTGCGCGCCTTCAAGTTGATCACGAGGGCTCGGACGATCTGGGGTTCGTCGTCCACCACGAGCACCCGGGTCATTGGGGTCCTGCCTTCTGTCGCATCGAATCGAGATCGAAATCCGCAGGGTGCCCGTCGCCCGCGACCAGCCCCTCGGCCGCGCCCAGCCCCGCACCCGGCCCCTCCGCCGCGTCCGGCGCGCTGCCCCCCTCGCCGTCCACGCTCACGTGCGGCTGCGGCCGTCCACGGGTCGCCGCCCGGAGCGTGAGCACCATGGTGAGCCCGCCCCCGGGGGTGTCCTCGGCCGCGAGCGTGCCGTCCATGGCCTCGGCGAAGCCGCGCGCGACGGCCAGCCCGAGCCCGACCCCGGCGCCGCGCGGCGCGTCCCCGTGCCGCTGGAAGGGGGCGAAGATCCGGTCCTTGGCCTCGTCGGGCACGCCCGGACCGCGGTCCACGACCCGTACCTCGACCCGGTCGCCGAGGAAACTGGCCGCCACCAGCACCTGCTGCCCCGGCGGGCTGTACTTCACCGCGTTCTCCACCACGTTGGCCACGGTCCGCTCCAGCAGTCCGGGATCCACCGCCACCATGGGCAGGGTCTCCGGGACCTCCAGCAGCACGCTGCCCTCGGGTACGCCGCCCAGCGCCATCGGGACCACCTCGTCGAGGTCGATCTCGCGGATCAGCGGGGTGACGGTGCCGGTCTGGAGCCGCGACATGTCGAGCAGGTTGCCGACCAGGTGGTCGAGCCGGTCGGCGCCGTCCTCGATGCCCTCCAGGAGCTCGGCCCGGTCCGACTCGGACCACTCCACGTCGTCGGAGCGCAGGGAGCTCACGGAGGCCTTGATGGAGGCCAGCGGCGTACGGAGGTCATGGCTGACGGCGGCCAGCAGCGCGGTCCGGATCCGGTTGCCCTCCGCCATCCGCCGGGCCTCCTCCGCCTCTCCGACCAGCCGCTGCCGGTCGAGTACGACGGCTGCCTGGGCGGCGAAGGCACCGAGCACCCGCCGGTCCTCGGCGGGCAGCACCCGCCCGGACAGGGCCAGCGCCATGTGGTCACCGATCGGCATGTCCACGTCGGCGTCCTCGGGGCGGGCCACCGGGTTCGGGCCGACGCTGCCGGCCGGCCGCCAGGGCTCGACGTCGCTCTCGCGCTCCAGCAGGGCCACCGACTCCATGGCGAAGGTCTCGCGCACCCGCTCCAGCAGCGCGTCCAGGGTCGTCTCGCCGCGCAGCACGCTGCCGGCGAGGAAGGAGAGGATCTCGGACTCGGCGCGCAGCCGGGCGGCCTGGTGGGTGCGGCGGGCGGCGGTGCCGACGACGGAGGCCACGGAACCGGCGACGCCGAAGAAGACCACGATGGCGACGATGTTCTTGGGGTCCGAGACGGTGAAGCGGTGGATGGGCTGGGCGAAGTAGTAGTTCAGCAGCAGGGAGCCGACGGCGGCGGAGGCCAGCGCCGGGTAGAGGCCGCCGAGCAGCGCCGCGGCCACCGTCAGGGCCAGGAAGAGCAGCATCTCGTTGGCGAGGCCGGGGTCGCTGTCGACGTGGGTGAGCAGCGCCGCGAGCAGCACCGGCAGGATCACCCCGGCCACCCAGCCGGCCACCAGGCGGGTCCGGCCCAGGCGGGCCGCCGAGCGGGCCGCGGGCAGGACGCCGCGGCCCTTGGCGGCCTTCTCGTGGGTGACGATGTGCACGTCGAGGTCGGGGCCCGAGTCGCGGGCGACGGTTGCGCCGACGCCGGGGCCGAAGACGTACCGCCAGGAGTGGTGGCGGCTGGAGCCGAGCACGATCTGGGTGGCGTTGACCCCGCGGGCGAATTCGAGCAGCGCCTCGGGGACGTTGTCGCCGATCACGTGGTGAAACGTTCCGCCGAGGTCCTCGACCAGTGTCCGCTGGACCGCGAGCTCCTTCGGCGAGGCCGCGGTCAGCCCGTCGCTGCGGGCGATGTAGACGGCCAGGATCTCGCTGCCGGAGCCCTTGGCCGCCACCCGGGAGGCGCGCCGGATGAGGGTGCGTCCCTCGGGTCCGCCGGTGAGGCCCACGACGATCCGTTCACGCGCCTGCCAGGTGGAGCGGATGTTGTGCTCGCCCCGGTACTGCTGGAGGTACTCGTCGGCCCGGTCGGCGACCCACAGCAGCGCGAGCTCGCGCAGCGCGGTCAGGTTTCCCGGGCGGAAGTAGTTGGACAGGGCCGCGTCGACCTTGTCGGACTTGTAGATGTTGCCGTGCGCCATGCGGCGGCGCAGGGCCTGCGGTGACATGTCGACCAGCTCGATCTGGTCGGCGCGGCGCACCACCTCGTCGGGCACGGTCTCCCGCTGCCGTACACCGGTGATCGACTCCACCACGTCGCCCAGGGACTCCAGGTGCTGGATGTTGACGGTGGAGATCACGTCGATCCCGGCCCGCAGCAGCTCCTCCACGTCCTGCCAGCGTTTGGCGTTGCGCGAGCCCGGCACGTTGGTGTGCGCCAGTTCGTCCACCAGGGCAATGGCGGGCTCGCGGGCCAGCAGGGAGTCGACGTCCATCTCGGTGAAGGCGGCGCCCCGGTGGACGAGCTCCTTGCGCTCCACCTGTTCCAGGCCGTGCAGCATGACCTCGGTGCGCGGCCGCCCGTGGTGCTCGACGAATCCCACGACGCAGTCGGCGCCGCGTTCGACCCGGCGGTGGCCCTCCGAGAGCATGGCGTACGTCTTGCCCACGCCGGGGGCCGAGCCGAGATAGATCCTGAGCTTGCCGCGTCCCATGCGCTCATTCTCCGGGACGTCCGCCCCGTTCACGCGCCGATGACCGGCTAGGGACGGATCTCTGACGGTTCCCTGACACCCCGGGCACTCGAAGGGGGATACCGCCTGCGGAGACGGCTGTGGGCCGCACCCCCGCAGGAGTGCGGCCCACAGCCGTACGGGATCGTCACCGGGGTCAGCGGACCTCGGTGATCTCCGGGCCGCGCTCGAGCTGGCCCATGCCACCGCCGAAGCGGGAGCCATCCTGGTCCTCGGTCTGCACGCCGTCCGGCACCATCTGCGCGTCGTTCGGCAGCTTCAGGACGATCGGGTCGCGCGGGGCCATCGGGCCCTCTCCGCGGACCACGACGGTGTCCA
Organism: Streptomyces sp. H27-H1; assembly: GCF_026627445.1. Classification (GTDB taxonomy): domain Bacteria; phylum Actinomycetota; class Actinomycetes; order Streptomycetales; family Streptomycetaceae; genus Streptomyces. The sequence continues at coordinate 75,441 of NZ_JAPNLJ010000022.1, read as the reverse complement.
GGAAGATCCGCTCCAGCACACCTGCCGACTCGGGACGCACCGCGCCCTGGCCGGAGATGACGCCGCGCAGGAACCAGCGCGGACCGTCCACGCCGACGAAGCGGACCAGCTGGGCGCCGGTCTGCCCGTCCGGAAGCGGTACGGGGACCTGCGCGCGCAGCTCCCAGCCGAGCGGGCCCTCGACCTCGTCGATCATGCCGCCCTGCTTGGTGATGCCCTCGGCGATCTCCTCGCGGACCTCGCCCCAGATGCCTTCCTTGCGGGGCGCGGCGAAGGCCTGCAGCTGCACGGCACTGTCGCCGAGCACCACGGTCGCGGCGACGATCGCGTCACCGGCGACCTCGACGCGCAGCTCCATGCCCTCGACACCCGGTACGAGGATGCCGCCGAGGTCGACCCGGCCGTCCTCGGGGTTGCCCGGGACCTCCGAGATGTCCCACGGGCCGTCGGGCCGCGGGGCCGGCGGCAGGTTCACCCTGCGTCGCTGTACCCCGTCGGTCTCCTCCGTGCCGTCCTGCTCATCGGCACCGACGCCGCCGACGACCTGCTCGGCCGCGCCGCCGTCCTTGACGGAATCGTTCTTCTTGCGACGTCCGAACACGTCACTGTCCTTCCCGGTCGGATACGACCGAAGCGTAGCCATTCCCACCCTGCTGACCAGCGCCGGATCCGGCCACGGCCGCATGACCACCGGTGGAGCCGAAACCCCCCTCGGCCCGCGCCGAGTCGGGAAGCTGCGCCACCTCGTGGAAGCGCACCTGCTCGACCCGCTGGACAACCAGCTGGGCAATGCGGTCGAAACGCTCGAACCTGACGCTCTCGCGCGGGTCGAGATTGACCACGATCACCTTGATCTCCCCACGGTACCCGGCATCCACCGTCCCGGGGGCATTCACGAGTGCGAGCCCGCAGCGGGCGGCCAGGCCCGAACGGGGGTGCACGAACGCCGCGTACCCGTCGGGCAGGGCGATGGAGATCCCGGTGGGCAGGACCGCCCGCTCTCCCGGCTCCAGTTCCGCGGCCACGGTGGTGACCAGATCGCAGCCGGCGTCGCCCGGGTGCCCGTAGGCCGGAATCGGCACCTCCGGGTCGACGCGGCGGATGGCCACGGCCACGCCGGTGTTGTTCTCAGACATCAGGGGTTCACCTCGAAGGCGCGTGCGCGCCTGACCTGGTCCGGGTCGGCCATCGCCGCCCGGATCTCCTCGGGCCGTCCGTTGTCGATGAAGTGGTCGACCTTCACCTCGATGAAGAGGGCGTCGGCGCGCAGTGCGACGGGCCCCTCGGGACCGCCTATTCGACCGACCGCGCGGGAGTAGATCTTCCGGCCGGCGACGGCGGTGACCTCCGCCTCCAGGTACAGCACGGTGTCCACGGGCACGGGCCGGACGAAGTCCGTCTCCAGCCGGCCGGTGACGGCGATGACGCGCAGCAGCCAGTTCAGGGAGCCGAGGGTCTCGTCGAGCGCAGTGGCGAGGACGCCGCCGTGGGCGAGGCCGGGTGCACCCTGGTGGGCGGGCTTGACGGTGAACTCGGCGGTGACGCGCACGCCTTCACCCGCGCGGGCCTCCAGATGGAGCCCGTGCGGCTGGCCCTCGCCGCATCCGAAGCAGTGCTCGTAGTGCGCGCCGAGCAGTTCGCCGGGGGCCGGGGCATCGGGGTGCCGCACCGGCGCCGTGGCATCGGCGGGGGGCGTCAACGCTGTGTTTCGTCCACTCACAGCCGCAGACCTTACCCGCGCGGCTACCCGCCGGTCGCCTCGTGGCAGGCTTGACCGCATGCAGCTCTCCCCCGCGCACCACGACGAACGCCTGACGGCCCCCCTCTCCTGGTGGGGCATCGCCCTCCTCACCGGCCTGGCCTGCGCGCTGATGCTGCTCCCGCTGGGCACGCTGCCGCTGCTGGCCGGGCTGGTCGGGGGCACCGCGCTGACGGGGCTGATGGTGAGTTCGTACGGCTCCCAGCGCGTGCGCGTGGTGGGCGGCGCGCTGGCCGCAGGGGAGGCCCGGATCCCGGTGGCGGCGCTCGGCGACCCGGAGGCGCTGGACGCGGAGGAGGCCCGTGCCTGGCGTACGTACAAGGCCGACGCCCGCGCCTTCATGCTGTTGCGCGGCTACGTGCCGACGGCGGTCCGCGTCGAAGTCACCGACCCGGCCGACCCGACCCCGTACGTCTACGTCTCCACCCGCGAGCCGCAGGCCCTGGTGGCGGCGATCCGCGCGGCGCAGGGCCGGGACTGACCCCGGCCGGGCTCAGGCCCGCGGGTCGGTGGTCCGCGGGTCGAACGCGCGGCCCTCGAGGGCGGCCCTGGCCGCCTCGGGAAGGGCCTCGGCGGGCCGCTCAAGGGGCGGGAGCTGCGGCAGCGCGTCCCAGGGCACGGCGCGTGCCCGCAGGTCCGCACGGACCTTCTCGGCGAGTTTGCGGGTGTCCCGGCGGTTCATGACCGCTCCGACTGCGGCGCCGACCATGAACGGCATCAGGTTGGGCAGGTTGCGGAACATCCGCTTCATGATCTGCTGGCGCAGTTCGCGCTTCATCTGGCCGCCGAGCGCCGCGTTCAGCGTCGTCGGCTTGGTCAGGTCGACCCCGCGCTCCTCCGTCCACGACGTGAGGTAGGCGACGCTGCGCTGCTTGAGGCTGCCGGGCGGCCGCAGGCCGTAGACCTCGTGGAGTTCGGCGATGAGCTTCAGCTCGATCGCGGCCACCCCGGTGATCTCGGCGGCCAGCTCGGCCGGCATGGCGGGGGGCACCGGCAGCATGGCGGCCGCGCCGATCCCGGCGCCGACCGTGGAGGTGGCGTTGGCGGCGCCCGAGATCAGTTTGTCGGCAAGCAGGTCGGGCCCGAGGCCCGGGAACTGCGCGCGCAGGGTCGCGAGGTCCCGAACCGGAACGCGCGGTGCGTTCTCGATGACTCGGTCGGTGAGGTAAAGGGCGGCGGCCCTGGCACTTTCGCCGCCCTTGCGCACACCGTTCTTGACGGCTTGCAGCCGACGGACCCCGGAGCTGTACCGGGACCCCTCGTCGGACCCGGAGGCCGACGGCACCGCCTCGGCGGTGTCGGGGAGCACGGCGGGTACGCCGGGGGCTCCAGGGCCCGTTTCCAGATCCTTGGTTCCCTCGTGCGTCTCCGCCGGATCACCAGACTTTCGGAAGCGCCGCTTCCAAAATGGTGTCGAGCCAGTCACGGCCGATGCCTCTCAGTCGCATTCGCGGCAGATCGGCTGACCGTTCTTCTCGCGTGCCAGCTGGCTGCGGTGGTGCACCAGGAAGCAGCTCGTGCAGGTGAACTCGTCGGCCTGCTTGGGCAGGACCCGAACGGCCAGTTCCTCGTTGGAGAGGTCCGCGCCGGGCAGGTCGAGGCCTTCCGCATTGTCGATTTCGTCCAGGTCGACGTTCGAGGACGACTTCTCGTTTCGACGAGCCTTCAGCTCTTCGATGCTGTCGTTGTCGACGTCGTCGTCGGTCTTGCGCGGAGTGTCGTAGTCCGTTGCCATAGTTCGCTCTCCCCCTCTGGGATTTAGCGGGTGTCTCAGCGCACGTAACGCGCGAGAGGCCGGACTTGTGCCCGACCTGAGGCGGAGATTTTGCCTCACATCAAGGTCTGTTACTCAATCGACACCCAGCCGCACATCGGAAGCGGCGATTAGCTGGGATGACGACCGGGACCGTACACGGTCCGGGGGCCGTCTTGCACAAACGCCACCCCATGTATTTCCCGCCGTTAGGGGGGCCGGAAACCCGGACTTCCCGGGCTTTCCGGCCGCCCCAAGGTCACTGAACGCATATGACCGGACACTCGGCACTGTGATCGATCGCACAGAAGTCACTGCCTTCATGACCCAAGCATTCAGCCAACAGCGAACACGGGGTGGTCGTGCTCACAGGGGCAGAGTGACACGCATCACGAGGCCACCGCCCTCGCGCGGGACCGCCTGGATCCTCCCGCCGTGTGCGCGCGCCACGGAGCGCGCGATGGAGAGGCCGAGGCCGACACCCTTGTCGCTGCCCGTGCGCTCCGTACGCAGCCGTCTGAAGGGCTCGAAGAGGTTGTCCACCTCGTACGCGGGAACCACGGGACCCGTGTTCGATACCAGCAGGACCGCCTGCCCGTGCACGGCCTCGGTGGTGACCTCCACCCAGCCGCCCTCGGGCACGTTGTAGCGGACGGCGTTCTGGACCAGGTTGAGCGCGATCCGCTCCAGCAGCACACCGTTGCCCTGCACCACGGCCAGCGCGCGCTCGCCGCGGATCTCCACGCCCTTGGCCTGCGCCTCCCCGCGCGCCTGGTCGAGGGCGCGCGAGGCCACCTCCGCCAGGTCCACGGGCTTGCGCTCGATGATCTGGTTGTCGCTGCGGGCCAGCAGCAGCAGGCCCTCGACCAGCTGCTCGCTGCGCTCGTTGGTGGCGAGCAGCGTCTTGCCGAGCTGCTGCAGCTCCACCGGCGCACCGGGGTCGGAGAGGTGCACCTCCAGCAGCGTCCGGTTGATGGCCAGCGGGGTCCTCAGCTCGTGCGAGGCGTTGGCCACGAACCGCTGCTGGGCCGTGAAGGCCCGCTCCAGCCGGTCGAGCATCTCGTCGAAGGTGTCGGCGAGCTCCTTGAGCTCGTCGTCAGGCCCGTCCAGCTCGATCCGCCGGGTCAGGTCGGAGCCGACCACCCGGCGGGCGGTCCGGGTGATCTTGCCGAGCGGCGAGAGCACCCGTCCGGCCATCGCGTAGCCGAAGGCGAAGGCGATGATGCTCAGCCCCATCAGCGCCATGAGCGAGCGGCTCAGCAGATCGTCCAGCGCGTGCCGGCGCTGTTCGAGGATGCAGGTGTTGATCGCGGCGTTGAACTGGTCGGGCATCTGGCCCGTACCGCTCACGCCGGGGCAGCTGCTCGTGACCTGGATCGGTCCGCCGCCCACGATCGTGAACGGCAGCGCGTTGCCCTGCCGCAGTGCCTGGGCCGACAGCAGGTAGATGATCGACAGCAGCAGGATGCCTGCGATCAGGAACATCCCGCCGTACAGCAGCGTCAGGCGTATCCGGATCGTCGGCCGCAGCCAAGGGAAAGGACCCTCGGGCTGGCCGGGGTCCCAGGTCGGTTTCGGTGGCGCCGCCGGTGGCGCCGGGGTCGCTGCCACCCGCGTCAGATCCGGTAGCCGGAACCGGGGACGGTCACGATGACCGGCGGCTCCCCCAGCTTTCGGCGCAGCGTCATCACCGTCACGCGCACCACGTTGGTGAAGGGGTCCGTGTTCTCGTCCCACGCCTTCTCCAAGAGCTGCTCGGCGGACACGACCGTGCCCTCGCTGCGCATCAGGACCTCCAGCACCGCGAACTCCTTCGGCGCCAGCTGCACTTCCTTGCCCTCGCGGAACACCTCGCGCCGGTTCGGGTCGAGCTTGATCCCCGCGCGCTCCAGCACGGGGGGCAGCGCGACCGTGGTGCGGCGCCCCAGGGCCCGTACCCGGGCGGTCAGCTCGGTGAAGGCGAAGGGCTTGGGCAGGTAGTCGTCCGCCCCGATCTCCAGGCCTTCGACCCGGTCGCTCACGTCGCCGGAGGCCGTCAGCATGAGCACGCGGGTGGGCATGCCGAGCTCGACGATCTTCCGGCACACGTCGTCGCCGTGCACGAGCGGGAGGTCCCGGTCGAGCACGACCACGTCGTAGTCGTTCACTCCGACGCGCTCCAGGGCCGCGGCGCCGTCGTACACGACGTCCACGGCCATGGCCTCCCGGCGCAGTCCGGTGGCCACCGCATCGGCGAGCAGCTGCTCGTCCTCGACGACGAGTACGCGCACGTCGTTTCCTTCCTCAGAGCCCGTCAGGGCAGGGGTGTCATGTGGCCTCCATCCTGCCCCTTTCGCCGGTAAACCGGCTGTAAGACGCCGCACGGCGGTTACCCGAGGGGTGGAAGTGAGGATTACCTCGCCTCAGGAGGTTTCTGCGTCCCGAGCGGCGGGGAGGACGACTTCACACCCCGAACACTCCCTGACGGCGCACCGCCACGTGCCGCCGCCGACCCACGAAGAGGGGGCGAACCCACCATGGACGCATTCACCGCGGGTCTCCTGCAGCGCATCAGGAGCACCCAGTCGGACCTCAGGCAGGCTCGCGAGACGGGCGACGACTTCCTCGTGGAAGTGGAACAGGCGGAGCTGGAAGACCTCCAGCGCATCGCCGCCGATCACGGCGTTCCCGTCACCGTTTCCGCCTGCTGACTCCAGCCGCCGTAAGCCACGACACCCCCGGACCCCGGAGGCCGCCACCCGGCCGCCGGGGTTCCCTCATGTCCGGGGCGCGCCCCGGACGGTCCGCTCAGTCGTGCCAGGCCCCGGCCTCGTCCAGCAGCGGCCGCAGCGAGGCGAACACCGCGGGGGTGGCGGCCAGCGCGAGTTCGCCCGAGGCGGGCTCTCCGGCCCGGCCGCCCGTCACCGCGCCCGCCTCCCGCGCGATCAGCTCGCCCGCCGCCAGGTCCCAGGGGTTCAGCCCGCGCTCCCAGTAGCCGTCCAGCCGCCCGGCGGCCACGTCGCACAGGTCGATCGCCGCCGAACCGCCGCGCCGGATGTCCCGGACCAGCGGGATGATCCGCTGCACCACGTCGGCCTGGTGCGCCCGCCGGGTCTGGACGTACGCGAAACCGGTGCCGATCAGCGCCTGGTCCAGCGGAGCGCCTGGCCTGCAGGCCAGGCGGGCTTCGCCCAGCCAGGCCCCGCGCCCCAGCACCGCGTGGTAGGTCTCCCCGCGCATCGGCGCCGCCACGACGCCGGCCACCGTCTCGCCGCGGTACTCGGCCGCGATGGACACGCCCCAGGTCGGCAGCCCGTAGAGATAGTTCACGGTGCCGTCCAGCGGGTCGATGACCCACCGCACGCCGCTGGTGCCGGCCGTGTCGGAGCCCTCCTCGCCCAGCAGTCCGTCCCCGGGCCGCCGCTCCCCGAGGATGCCGGTGATCAGCTTCTCCGCCGCGATGTCCATCTCGGTCACCACGTCGATCGGACTCGTCTTGGTCGACGCGACCGCCAGATCGGCGGGCCGCCCGTCCCTCAGCAGTGCGCCCGCCCGGCCGGCCGCCTCCAGGGCCACGTCCAGCAGTTCGGTCTTCAGCTCTTCGGAGATCACGCCCGGCTCCAGTTCTTCCTGCTCGTACGGACCGCCCGCACCTACGGACCGTCTGCTCCCCTTCGGACCTTCTACGCGTACGGACTGTCCACGCCCGCCGCGGCCGGCCGGGGCCCCCGCGCCGGGCAGCAGCCCACCGCGCAGAGGTCGTGACCGGCTCCGAGCAGCCCGAGCGCGCAGCGCTCCACCGCCTCCCCGCGTTCCGCGGCGGCCCGCTCCAGCACGAGGTCCCGTACCGCCGCCGCGAACCGGGGGTCGGCGCCGACCGTGGCCGAGCGCGCGACGGGCAGACCCAGCTCGGCGGCCTTCGCCGTCGCCTCCGTGTCGAGGTCGTACAGCACCTCCATGTGGTCCGAGACGAAGCCGATCGGCACCATGACCACCGCCGGCGCGCCCGCCGCGTGCAGGGCCTCGAGGTGGTCGCAGATGTCCGGCTCCAGCCACGGAATGTGCGGGGCGCCGCTGCGCGACTGGTAGACCAGCTCCCAGGGCAGCTCGGTGCCGGTCTCGGCGCGGACCGCGTCGGCGATCAGCTTCGCGACGTCCAGGTGCTGCTCGACGTAGGCCCCGCCCTCGCCGTCCGCGGTGTGGTCCCCGACCGGTCCGGAGGCGTCGGCGGCCGCGGTCGGGATGGAGTGCGTGGTGAAGGCCAGGTGCGCCCCGGCCCGCTTCTCCTCGGGCAGCGAGGCCAGCGAGGCCAGCACGCCGTCGATCATGGGCTGCACGAAGCCGGGGTGGTTGAAGTAGTGCCGCAGCTTGTCGACCTTCGGCAGCTCCGCCTCGGCCACGCCCTCCTCGACGAGCAGGGCGAGCGCGTCGGCGAGGTTCTCGCGGTACTGCCGGCAGCCCGAGTACGAGGCGTACGCGCTGGTCGCGAGCACCGCGATGCGGCGGCGCCCGTCGGCGGCCATCTCGCGCATCACGTCGTTCAGGTAGGGGGCCCAGTTGCGGTTGCCCCAGTAGACCGGCAGGTCCAGCCCGTGTCCGGCGAAGTCCTTGCGCAGCGCGTCCAGCAGCTCGCGGTTCTGGCCGTTGATCGGGCTGACGCCGCCGAAGCCGAAGTAGTGCTGCCCGACCTCTCTGAGCCGCTCGCGCGGGATACCGCGCCCACGCGTGACGTTCTCCAGGAACGGCACGACGTCGTCGGGCCCCTCGGGGCCGCCGAAGGACAGCAGCAGGAGGGCGTCGTAGGGGGCGGCGGGGCCTTCGGCCGGGCCGGTGGCGGGGGCGCGGAGCTGGTCGGACATGCCTCGAATCCTGCCACCCGACGCCGCCCGGCGGGAAACAGGCCCGGCGTCCGAGACCGCCCCACCGACGGGTAAGGGCGCCCTTGGTTTCCCTCGCGCCTTCCTCATGCGGACTCCCCGCGCCCGGCCGTAACCTGTATGGGCCAATGACGTCCCTTACGGAGGGCACCTTGCCCAGTCCCTACCGCGCGATCTTCGCCGCCCCCGGGAGCCGGGGATTCAGCGCGGCCGGCCTCATAGGCCGGCTACCGCTCTCCATGGTCGGCATCGGCATCCTGACGATGATCTCCGAGCTCACCGGCCGCTACTCGCTGGCCGGCGCCCTCACCGCCACCCTCGCGCTCTCCGCCGCCACGATCGGCCCGCAGGTCTCCCGCCTGGTCGACCAGTACGGCCAGCGCCGCGTCCTGCGCCCGGCGACCCTGCTCGCGCTCCTGGCCATCTCCGGCCTGCTGCTGTGCGCGGCCAACAACGCGCCCGACTGGTCCCTGTTCGTCTTCGCCGCGCTCGCCGGCTGCGTACCCAGCGTGGGCTCGATGATCCGCGCCCGGTGGACGGCCATCTACCGGGACTCGCCGCGCGAACTGCACACGGCGTACTCCCTGGAGTCCGTCCTCGACGAGGTCTGCTTCATCTTCGGACCCATCGTCGCCATCGGACTCTCCACCACCTGGTTCCCGGAGGCGGGCCCGCTGGTCGCCGCGGCCTGCCTGCTGGTGGGCGTCTGGTGGCTGACCGCGCAGCGCGCCACCGAACCGGCCCCGCACCCCCGCGGCGTGGACGCGGACCGGACCTCGGCGCTCCGCTCCCCCGGACTGCAGGTGCTGGTGGCCACCTTCGTGGCCACCGGGGCCGTCTTCGGCTCCATCGACGTGGTCACGCTGGCCTTCGCCGAGGAGCGGGGACACAAGGCCGCCGCCAGTTTCATCCTCGCGATCTGGGCGGTCGGCTCCTGCCTCGCCGGCATCGTCTTCGGCCTGCTGCACCTCAAGGGCAAGGCGGAACGCAGGTGGGTGCTGGGCATTTGTGCGATGGCCGTGAGTATGATCCCCCTCCTACTGGCCGGGAACCTTCCGTTTCTGGCCGTGGCGCTCTTCGTCTCGGGTCTCGCCATCGCTCCCACGATGATCACCACGATGGCCCTGATCGAGGCGCACGTACCACGCGCGAAGCTGACCGAGGGCATGACCTGGATCAGCACCGGCCTCGCGGTCGGGGTAGCGCTCGGCTCCTCCGCGGCCGGCTGGGTCATCGACGCCGCCGGCGCGAAGACCGGGTACGTCGTCTCCATCTCGGCGGGGACCGCCGCGGCAGCGGTTGCGTTCGCGGGTTACCGCCGGCTGACGAGGTCGGCGCAAGGGGAGGAGCCTTCCAACGATGGCGACGACGGGGACAGCAGGCAGCAGCGGGACACGGACCGCCGCGTGGCATAACTGGGCGGGCAACGTCAGCGCCACGCCCGCGCGCGTGGTCACCCCGGCATCGGTCGGGGAGCTCCAGGAGGCGGTCCGCCGGGCCGCCGGGGACGGGCTGAAGGTGAAGGCGGTCGGCACCGGCCACTCCTTCACCGCGGCCGCCGCGACCGACGGGGTGCTGATCCGCCCGCAGGCACTGGCCGGGATCCAGGCGATCGACCGGACCGCCGGCACCGTCACCGTGGCGGCGGGCACGGTCCTGAAAGACCTCAATCTGGCCCTCGCCAAGGAGGGCCTGTCGCTCACCAACATGGGCGACATCATGGAGCAGACGGTCTCCGGGGCCACCAGCACCGGCACCCACGGGACCGGCCGCGACTCGGCCTCCCTCGCCACCCAGATACGCGGCCTGGAGCTGGTCACGGCCGACGGGAGGCTGCTGGCGTGTTCTGAGAAGGAGAACCCCGAGGTCTTCGCGGCGGCCCGGCTCGGCATCGGGGCACTCGGCGTCGTCACCTCGCTCACCTTCGCGGTGGAGCCGCTCTTCTTCCTGACCGCCCGTGAGGAGCCGATGGGCTTCGACCGGGTGACGGCCGAGTTCGACCAGCACCACGCGGAGAACGAGCACTTCGAGTTCTACTGGTTCCCGCACACCGGCAACTGCAACACCAAGCGCAACAACCGCAGCCAGGGCCCGGCCGCCCCGCCCGGAGCGGTCTCCGCCTGGGTCGAGGACGAGCTGCTGTCCAACGGCATCTTCCAGGCCGTCAACTCCTTCGGCCGCGCCGTCCCGGCGGCCATCCCCTCCATCGCCCGGGTCGCGAGCCGCGCCCTGTCGGCGCGCACCTACACCGACATCCCGTACAAGGTGTTCACGAGTCCGCGCCGGGTGCGGTTCGTGGAGATGGAGTACGCCCTTCCGCGCGAGCGCGTCGTCGAGGCGCTACGGGAGCTGAAGGCCGTGGTGGACCGCTCCGACCTGCGGATCAGCTTCCCGGTGGAGGTGCGGACGGCTCCGGCGGACGACATCACCCTGTCGACGGCCTCGGGCCGCGAGAGCGCGTACATCGCGGTGCACATGTACAAGGGCACCCCGTACCAGGCCTACTTCACGGCCGCCGAGCGGATCTTCACCGAGTACGGCGGGCGGCCGCACTGGGGCAAGGTGCACACGCGGGACGCGGAGTACTTCTCCCGGGTGTACCCGCGCTTCGGGGAGTTCACGGCGCTCCGGGACCGGCTGGACCCGGACCGGGTGTTCGGCAACGACTACCTGCGGCGGGTACTGGGGGACTGAGTCCGGCCCCCGGGCCGCCTCAAGGGGTCTGCGGATCCTGGCCGGTACCGGTGCCCGTTCCCGTACCGCCACCCGGGGTCGCCTTGCCGGTGCTCGGCGCGGGGGTCAGGGTGGGCTTCGGAGTCGGCGTCGGGTCGGGCTTCGGCGGGTCCGGGGTCGGAGTCGGCGCCGGGTCGGGGGACGGCGAGGTGTCCGGGTCGGGCTCCGGGCTCCGGCCACCCGTCGGGTGCGAGGGGCTCGGGGAGTTCCCGGTGTCCGGGCTCTTCCCGCCCTTCTCCCCCGTCCCGGCGCCCGGGTCCGTCTTCTCGTCCTCGGGCGGGTCCGGCTTGTGGTCGCGGGACTTGCCCACACCGCCGGTGAGGATCGTGCCGCCGCCTGCGCTGACCGAGGTACCGGCCACCGCCTCGTAGGTCCCCAGGCCGCCGAGCGCTATGAAGAAGGCCGCACCGGAGGCCACCGCCGTCCGCTTCCAGCCCCGCATCCGGGTGCCGTGCAGCGTGCCCTCGCCGAACTCCTCGTCGGGCGGCCCGCCGGCGGGGACGGCGCGCAGCGTCATCGTCCCGTCGGGTGCGCGATTCTCGCGGGGCTCCGCCGCCGGGACCTGACGGGCCTTCGGCCGGGCCGTCTCGCGCAGCTGGTCGCCGGTGCGCCGGAAGAAGTGCTGGATGACGGGGCCTCCCGCGGTGGCCACCACGCTCACGACGCCGGCGCCGAGGATGGTCCCGTAGACGCCCATCTGCGAGGCGAGCAGGGCCGCCGCGACCGTGGCCAGAGAGGAACCCGCGACCTGAGCCGCACTCAGGTCCAGTTTCTTCTTCTGCCCGTCCCGTTCCGGTTCGATGTCCGGCAGCGTCTTGTGACCCATCGTCATCCCCTGCGTGTCCTGCCTCTCGCGCTTCACCACTTCCTTGCACTTACTGACCGATGAGCGAAACGGATAGTTCCATTTCCGGAGATTCTGTGAAGCAGGACACCCCGAATTGGAGATGAGCGCAGGCCCGGCCGGGCGTGATCCCGTTTCAGGGCAGCCCAACTCCCGCCGTCCGAGACAAGTTCGGCGGCGCGCCGGTCCACCCAGGTGGCCCGAATGGAGTACTGTGGCGAGCCCTGGGGCCGTCCTTCCTTACGGATGTCCGGACCCGGGAGAGGGGGCCGGCTGGTGGAAAATCGGCACTCGATACCGGCGATGCCGCGATATTGCACGGGATCCTGCTGCGCACAGTAATCATTCGGTCACTGTGCGTGCCCAACAGGTAACCGTGCCATAACAGCGATCAAGGGCGCATGCCCGACACGCCGGTTTAACTCGGCAAGGTAGTGGCAGGCTGCACCCGGGCAGGCCACACTCGACTAGCGGAAGCAGCGACGCACGTGACGTCGGCAGGCACCACCCGGGAGGTTCCCATGCCCGAACTGCGTGTCGTGGCCGTCTCAAATGACGGCACACGACTGGTGCTCAAGGCTGCGGACAGCACGGAGTACACGCTTCCGATCGACGAGCGTCTCCGGGCAGCCGTGCGCAATGACCGTGCGCGCCTGAACCAGATCGAGATCGAGGTGGAGAGCCACCTCCGCCCCCGCGACATCCAGGCCCGCATACGGGCCGGTGCCTCCGCTGAGGAGGTCGCCCAGATGGCCGGCATCCCGGTCGACCGCGTACGCCGCTTCGAGGGCCCCGTGCTCGCCGAGCGCGCGTTCATGGCCGAGCGGGCCCGCAAGACCCCCGTGCGCCGGCCCGGCGAGAACACCGGACCCCAGCTCGGCGAGGCCGTCCAGGAACGGCTCACGCTGCGCGGGGCCGACAAGGAATCCGTCCAGTGGGACTCCTGGCGCCGGGACGACGGCACGTGGGAGGTCCTGCTCGTCTACCGGGTCGCGGCCGAACCGCACTCGGCGAGCTGGACGTACGACCCGCCCCGTCGGCTGGTCGTGGCCGTGGACGACGAGGCCCGTTCGCTGATCGGCGAGTCCGACGACCTGCCGGCGACCCCGGAGCCGAGCTTCCCGTTCGTGCCGAGGATCGCCCGGCTGCCTCGCGACCGGCCGCTGGACCGGGCGCTCGACCGCCAGATGGAACGCCCCACCGCTCCCCCTCCCCCGCCGGAGCCGGAGCCCGAGGACGAGCGGGACACGCTGACGGCCCTGCTGGAGGCGGTCCCGAGCTTCCGCGGCGACCTGGTGGTTCCGGAGCCGGTGATCGAACCGGAGGTGGAGGAGCCGCCCGCCGCCTCGGCCGGTGCGGGTTCCGCGTACGCGGACGTGCTGATGCCGCGCACCGTGGCGGGACACCGGGACCGGCTGACGGGCACCACGGACCGGCAGGCGGAGGCCGACGGGGTGCGGCCCGGCCGCCGTGCGGCGGTACCGAGCTGGGACGAGATCGTCTTCGGCACCCGCCGCAAGAAGCAGGAGTAACCCGGGCTCCGGTCCCGCGGACGGCCACAGGCGTCCGCGGGACCGGAGGCCGCTGCCCCTAGCCCGGCAGTTCGCCGACCGCCACCTCGCGCGCCGGGTCCGCGGACCATTCCGACCAGCTGCCCGCGTACAGCGCTGCCGGGATGCCCGCCGCCGCGAGCGCGAGGACCTCGTGGGCCCCCGAGACGCCGGAGCCGCAGTACACGCCGACCGGGGTGCCGGTGTCGGCGTGCACGCCGAGGCCCTCGAAGCGGGACCGCAGGGCGTCGCGGTCAAGGAGCAGGCCGTCGGGTCCCGCGTTCTGCGTGGTGGGCGCCGATACCGCGCCCGGGATGTGGCCCCCGACCGGATCGATCGGTTCGACCTCGCCCCGGTACCGCTCGCCCGCCCGTGCGTCCAGTAGGACACCCGTCCGGGCCAGTGCCGCCGCCCCGTCCGCGTCCAGCAGTCCGATGGAGCCCGGATTTGGCTTGAAATCACCCTCCCTCACGGGAGTGACCTCGGTCGACAGCGGAGCGTGAGCGGCCTGCCACGCCCCGAGTCCCCCGTCCAGAACCCGTACGCTCGGGTGACCCGTCCAGCGCAACAGCCACCAGGCACGCGCCGCCGCCCAGCCCTGGCCGCCGTCGTACACGACGACCGGCACGTCCGCCGAGACGCCGGCCCGCCGCATCACCGCCCCGAACTCCTCCGGATCCGGCAGCGGGTGCCGTCCGCCCGACCCCGCCGGGCCTGCCAGTTCCGCGTCGAGGTCGACGTAGACCGCGTCCGGCAGGTGTCCGGCCTCGTACTCGGGCCGCAGGTTCGGGCCGCCGAGCTGCCAGCGGACGTCCAGGAGGACCGGTGGCAGCGGACCGGACAGCTCCTCTTTCAGGTCGGTGGCGGAGACGAGCGGGGAGCGGGTCGGGTTCGCAGTCATGCGGGCCATTTTGCTCCCCGCACACACCCCGCGTAACAAGTCCGACATCGACGGGCCGCACTGTTCCGGTCATCTCTTCCGGGTCCCGCGAAATCCCGGCCGGTCGGGGCGCGCCCGGCCCCCCGGAGTGGAACTATCAGCTCCGGGAAGGGTCACGAGCGTGACGACGGAGGAGACGGCTGACATGACCGAGGCATCGGAAGCAACGCGGCGCACGCCCGGCACGCCGTGCTGGGCGAGCCTGATGGTGCACGGCCTCGGGACCACCGAGGAGTTCTACGCCGATCTGTTCGGCTGGGAGTACGAGCCCGGCCCCCAGCAGCTGGGCCAGTACGTGCGGGCCATGCTCGACGGGCGGGAGGTGGCCGGCATCGGCGAGACGCCGCCGGACCGGCAGCTGCCGGTGGCCTGGACCACGTACCTCGCCACGGACGACGCCGACGCGACGGCCGAAGCCATCCGATCCTGCGGCGGCACGGTCGCGGTGGGCCCGCTGGACGCCGGGGCCGCCGGCCGGGTGGCGATCTGCTCGGACCCGCTGGGCGCGATCTTCGGACTCTGGCAGACGGCGTCCCACCTCGGCACCCGGCTGGCCGGCGGTCCCGGCACCCCGGTGTGGCACGAGCTGATCACTCAGGACACCTCGACGGTCGGGAAGTTCTACGAGCACGTCTTCGGCCACGAGGCCCGTGCGCACGCCGACGCCGACGAGGACTTCGACTACCTCACACTGTTCCTGCAGGGCCGGCCGGTGGCCGCCGTGCACGGGGTCGGCCGCTCCCTGCCCCACGACCGGGGACCGCACTGGATGACGTACTTCGAGGTGGAGGACACCGACGCTGCCGCCGCCCGGGTCCTGCGGCTCGGCGGCCGGATCGTCCAGCCGCCGCGCGAGGGCCTGAGCGGGCGGCTGGCCACGGTCGCGGACCCGGAGGGCGCGGTGTTCACGCTCGTCCACGGCAGGCGCTAGGGCGCCTCTTCAGGGTCATGCTCCGCCCGGGCGGCACTCCCCCGTCCGGGCAGGTCATCACCTGGACGCTCCCGGCCAGGCCAGCCTGCCCGGTTGGCGTTGGCGGGGGCCACCTCGGCATCACTACGGTCCTGGCATGCGCATGCACGTCGTCGACGCCTTCACCGACCGCCCTTTCGCCGGGAACCCGGCGGCCGTGTGCCTCCTGCCGTCCGGGCAGTGGCCCGACGATGCCTGGATGCGGCAGATCGCGGCCGAGATGAACCATTGCGAGACCGCGTTCGCCCTCCCGCTGCCCTCCCCGGCCGAGGCCGACTGGGCCGTCCGCTGGTTCACGCCGCTCGTCGAGTCCAGGCTGTGCGGCCACGCCACACTGGCCACGGCGCACGTGCCGCGCGAAGAGCGGGGACTCGCCGGGACCGTACGGTTCCTCAGCCGGCACTACGGCGTCCTCCTCACCCACTCCCACGAGAACGCCGAGCGTGATCGTCACGGCGCCGGCCGCCGGGGCCGGTGCCGAGCACGACTTCGTCTCCCGCTTCTTCGCGCCGGCCCGGGGCATTGCCGAGGACCCGGTCACCGGCAGCGCCCACACCGTGCTCGCCCCCTACTGGTCGGCGCGTCTGGGCCGCAGCGAACTCACGGGACTCCAGGCTCCGCGCGGACCGGCCTGGTCCGCACCACCGTGCACGGGGACCGCGTACTCCTCACCGGAAACGCCGTCACGGCGCTGGAAGGCCCCCTGCGCGTCCAGCCGGGTCCGCACGCCGCACCCGCCGGGGCCCGGGTCGATGCCCCGTGCGTGCCTGCTGGGCATCGACCCGGTGGTTCGCGCGAAACCGCCTAGTGCTGGGCCCGGAGCGGTTCGGCCGGTTGCCGTGCGTCGGTCCGGGGCGGCTTGACCGTGACCAGCAGGCCGGCGGCCACGGCGGCGAGGAGCACGGCGCCGAACGCCCACCAGAGGGCGGTCGTGTAGGCGCTCAGCCGCTGTCGGGTCAGCTCCTCGACGGAGGTGGCGCTCAGGTGCGCCGCGAGGACGGCGGCGAGGAGCATGGCGCCGATGGCCTCGCCGAGCTGCTGGGCCGTGGTGACGGCCGCCGAGGTGGCACCCGCGTGCCGGGGGTCGACGCCGGCGGTCGCCGTGTCGAAGGCCGGCACGTAGGCCAGCCCGATGCCGAGGCCGATGAGGATCGAGGCGGGCAGCACCTTGGGCACGTAGGCGCCGTCGGCTCCGAGGCCGGTCACGATCAGCAGCCCCGCGGCCACGAGCACCAGCCCCGCCGCGATCAGGAGGCCGGGCGCGACGCGGTGCGCCAGCCGGGCGGACACCTGGGTGGACCCGATGAGGATGCCGGCGGCCATGGGGAGGAGGAGCGTTCCGGCGGCGGTCGGGGTGTAGCCGAGGACTTCTCGCAGGCACAGGTTCAGGAACGCGAACAGCAGGAGGGTGGCGCCGCCGGTCAGGAACAGGACGAGGAGCGAGCCGAGCCGGTCGCGGTCACCCAGGACGTAGGGCGGGAGCATCGGGCTCGACGCCCTGGTCTGGCGCCACAGGAAGGCACCGAGCAGGACGGCGCCGCCGATGAGCGGGATCAGTACGAGGGGCTCGGTCCAGCCGTACGGCCCGCCGGCGAAGAGACCGTGGACGAGGGCGGCGAGGGCGGCGCAGCCGAGCAGCAGGCCGGGCACGTCGAGGCGGGCGGCGGGCGGGCCCGGACGGTCGTGCGGCAGGGAGAGGACGAGGATCAGGGCGATCACGGCGACGGGGACGGCGAGGTAGAAGTTCCAGCTCCAGACCAGGCCGGAGGAGAGGCCTCCCGCGAACAGCCCGAGCACCGAACCGCCGCCCGCGAGCGCGGCGTAGACCCCGAAGGCCCTACCGCGTTCCCTGGGGTCGGTGAAGCCGGTCGTCACCAAGGAGAGTGCGGCCGGGGTCAGGAGCGCCGAGAAGGTGCCCTGAAGGACACGGACCGCGATCAGCGTTCCGGAGCCGCCGGCCGAGCCGCCGAGCGCGGAGGCCGCCGTGAATCCGACCAGGCCGATCACCAGTGTCAGCCGGCGCCCCGCCAGGTCCACGAGGTGACCGCCGGCCAGGAGCAGCCCGCCGAAGGCGACCCAGTAGGCGATGAACACCAGATTCAGGCTCTCGGAGCCGAGGCCCAGGTCGGCTTGGAGCTCCGGCGCCGCCATGTCGAAGACCGTCCCCTGCATCAGCACCATCAGCTGTACCAGGGCGGCCACGACCAGACCCCGCCAGCGTCTGGAGTGCGGGGAGGCGGGGTTCCGGGCCGCCGAAATCGGGGGCGCGGGCCGGTCGTCGGCGGGTGTGGCCGCCGGCGGTGGCCCGAAGCCCTGCGCCGCGGGGGCGGAGTGCGCGGGGGCCGTGGGGGCGTACGCGGGCGGCGGGGGGAGCCGGGGGCGCGGGGAGGGGACCCGGGGGTCCGGGCGCGCCGCGGGGGCCTCGGCCAGGGGCGCCGGAGCGAAGTCCAGCAATTCGGCCGCGTGGCGGCCCAGTTGGGCCAGGACCGCGCCCGGCAGCCATTCCCCGGCCTGGTCCGCGCCCGTACTGGCGGCGACTTCCTTGGGGGTGGGCCGCAGGGCCGGGTCCTTGTGCAGGCAGTCGCGTACGAGCCCGACGAGCTCCTGCGGCACACCGGTCAGGTCCGCCTCCTCCTCGGCGATGCGGAAGAGGTGGGCGTTCAGGCCGGTGTCCCTGGCGCCGAAGAGGAGCCGTCCGGTGGCGGCGTAGACGAGGACGGCGCCGAGGCAGAAGACATCGCTGGCGGGCGTGAGTTCGAGACCGCGGACCTGCTCCGGCGACATGAACCCGGGCGAGCCGATCAGCATCCCGGTACTGGTGAGCAGGCTGTCCCCGGCGAGGCTGTCCATGGCCCGGGCGATGCCGAAGTCGATGACGCGCGGACCGTCGACGGTGACCAGGACGTTGGAGGGCTTGAGGTCGCGGTGGATCAGGCCCGCCTCGTGCACGGCCTGCAGGGCGAGGGCGAGCCGGTTGGCGAGGGTGCGCACGGAATGCTCGGGCAGCGGCCCGAAGTCCTTGGCGACCACGGCGTGCAGGTCGGGCCCGGGAATGTACTGGGTCGCCACCCAGGGCACCGCGGCCTCGGGGTCGGCATCGAGGACGGCCGCGGTCCAGCTCCCGCCCACGCGCCGCGCGGCGGCCACCTCCCGGGCGAAGCGTTTGCGGAACTCCGGGTTCCCTGCGTACTCGGCCTGTACGACCTTCACGGCGACGGTGCGCCCGCCCTCGGACCGGCCCAGGTAGACCAGGCCCATGCCCCCGGCCCCCAGCCGGGCGATGAGACGGTACGGGCCGATACGGGTCGGGTCTTCGACGATCAACTGGTCCACGAGCGCAGGATAGTTCAACTATCCAACCCGGGTGAAGACATCGGCCGGATCCGCGGCCGACGGACACCGCAGCGGCCCGCGGGCGGAGATCGTACAGGTCCTCCGTCGCCACCACGGAGCCCGATCCCCCGTAGGCGTGAACACACCCCGACTCGGGGGCGGACGCGGCGCGAAGCCCGGCACTCTGCTCCTGGTGCCGGTCACGGCACCTGTCGCCCCCGGGCCCGAATCGGGTCCGGCGCACCGCGCTGCGCTCCGCGACGACGAGAGGGGTGGGTATGCGGGTTGAGCAGGCTCCGGGCAGTGCGGCCCCGTCGCGGGCACCGGCCGGCCGCGAGCGGGTGCCGCGCCATGTCGCCTGTGTGATGGACGGCAACGGCCGGTGGGCGGCGCAGCGGTCGATGCCGCGCACCTCCGGCCACAGCGCCGCGGAGGCGACGGTGATCGAGGTCATCGAAGCGGCCCGGGCCGCCGGGGTGGAATGGCTGAGCCTGTACGCCTTCTCCACCGAGAACTGGACCCGCCCGAGCGGCGAGGTGGAGTTCCTGATGCGCCTGGTGCGCCGCGTGGTGCGCAAGCACGCCCCGCTGCTGCTCGCGCGCGGAATCCGGTGCCGGTTCCTGGGCGTTTCGGACCCGAGGATCCCGGCCCCGCTGGCCCAGGACTTCGCCGATCTGACGACGCTGACCGGCGCCAACCGCGGGATGACACTGACGGTGGCCTTCGACCACGGCGGGCGCGGAGACATCGTCGAGGCGGCGCGCTCCCTCATCCGCGGCGGGCTGGCCGCCGAAGCGGTGGACGAGGGGGTCTTCGCCGCCCACCTGCCGTTCCCCGACACACCCGATGTGGATCTCGTCATCCGCACCTCCGGCGAACAGCGCATCTCCAACTTCATGCTCTGGCAGGTCGCCTACGCCGAGTGGCTGTTCCCGCCCGTGCTGTGGCCCGATTTCCGCGCGACGCACTTCGCCGAATGCCTGCACGCCTACCAGCAGCGCGACCGCCGTTTCGGCGGCCTCGCACCGACCGTGAACGGAGACCTCCGACCGTGACCGACCTGGATCCCGATTCCCCCTCCCCCGGTGAGGGCGCAGCGGCTGCCGCAGACGGCGTCGAGGAGCCTTCGTTCGGGCCCGATTCGCAGTTCCGCCGGTTCTCGAACGATCCGCGGTGGGCGCTGGCCATGATCCGGGCGACGGTACTGGAGGCCGCCCACCCGCAGATCGGCGCGGCCCTCATCGGCAACTCCACCTTCGTGGCGCACCCGTGGCGACGGCTGCGCAACACCTTCCTGAGCATGCAGCGCGTCTTCGACGCCGATGCCGGGGTGCGGGAGCGGGAAGCGGCCCGGCTCAACCGGCTCCACGCCCGCATCAACGGCGCCGACGCGCGCGAGCGGCCCTACGACGCCATGGACCCCTCGGTGCGGGCCTGGGTGGTGGCGACGCTCTACGAGAGCACCGTCAGCATGTGCCGGCTCAGCGGCCAGCCCCTGACCCAGGCCGAGATGGAGCAGTTGTACGCCGAGTACCAGGCGTTCCTCGCGCTGCTGGGTGACGAGGCCGGCCATCTGCCGGCGACCCTGCGGGAGTTCTGGCAGTACTTCGACCGGATGGTCGCGCAGGAGCTGGAGAACACCGAGGCGCTGCGCATCGTCCTCTACGGGCTCTTCGACCACCTCCCCGCGCCGCCGCTGCTGGACGGCATGCCCACGCTGTGGGCGGCCGGCCGCTCCCTCGTCGGGCCCGTCCTCGGCGCCATCACGGTGTCCTCGCTGCCGGAGGGTTTCCGCCGCCGGGCCGGGCTGCCCGAGATCCCCGGAGCCCAGACCGTGGCGCAGGGCGCGTACCTGGCCATGGGCATGGCGCGGTTCCTGCCCGACGGCTGGCTCAAGACGGACGAACTGGTCGACCTGCTCTCCCTGGTCCCCGGCAGCGACGACCCGCGCGCGAAGACGATCACCGTGGTGCTCGAGGGCGTCAAACGGGCCGGCGCCCTGCTCAGGCTGCTCACCCCGCTCCCCCCGGAGCCCGGTCCCGGCGCCCCGGCGCAGGGTCCTCGGCGCAGCGCCGAGGAGTTCTTCCACGAGGTGCTCGACCAGACCGGCGACGGCTACCTGGACTGGCCCGACCTCGCCGCCATGGCCCGCGAGCTCGCCGGGCGGCTCGACCTCGACGAACCCGAGGAGACCAGGCTCTACCGGGCGTTCGCCGACTGGTGGCGGGAGTTGCAGCAGGCCCTCGACGCGGACGGCGACGGCCGCATCAGCAAGGAGGAGTACGCGGCGGCCGTGCCCTCCCTCGCCGGACCCGCGCTGATCAGGGCGGCCGAGGTGCTCTTCGACGCCGCCGACACCGACGGGAACCAGTCCATCGACGAGGAGGAGTACCGGTCGCTTTTCCGCACCGGGTTCCGGCGCGATCTGCGCGATACGGCGGGCACCGGAGCCACGTACTCCCGGGGCGCGTTCGTCAACGACTTCGTGTCCTTCATGACGGGCCGCCGGCGCTCCGGCCCCTACGACCCGGTCCTGGCCCAGGCCTGAGGGGGCCGGACGCGTGGCCACGGGAGTCAGCTGTGCGGGGCCGTGCCGCTGACTCGGTGGTCGGCGTGACTGAGGGCCTCCAGGACGAGGCGGCGCAGGTGGCCGTCGCGCAGGCTGTAGTGGATGCGCCGGCCTTCGCGGCGGGTGTCGACCAGGCCCGCCAGCCGTAGTTTCGCCAGGTGCTGGCTCACCGCGGTCCTCGACGCGGCGCAGCGCTCGGCCAGCGAGCCGACGTCCGACTCCTCCTGGGCGAGCAGCCACAGGAGGTGCAGCCGGGTGACGTCCGAGAGCATCGCGAAGACCTCGGTCGCCTCGGCGAGACGCGCCCTGTCGGGGTCCCGTAGGTGCGCATCGGGTGCAGGTGGCTGGGGTTCGCGAGCAGGCATGCCCCCAGGGTAGGTCGCTCCGGGGCGGCTCAGGGTGAGGGCGGGTCCGCAATCCGATCATCATGTGCGCAGGTGTGCATACGTGTATACATTGGAAGCGCCGTCCACCGCCCCGCCCGCAGAGGAGCCGCATGCCGAGCGTGCTGCGCGACCGCACCTACCGCCGCCTGTTCGGCGCCCAGGTCGTCGCCCTGGTCGGTACGGGCCTGGCCACCGTGGCCCTCGGACTGCTCGCCTACGATCTCGCGGGCGCCGGCGCCGGTTCGGTGCTCGGTACGGCGCTCGCGATCAAGATGGTGGCCTACGTCGTCATCGCCCCGGCGATCGCGGCGGTGGCCGACCGGCTGCCGCGCCGGACCCTGCTGGCCGGCTCCGACCTGGTCCGGGCGGGGGTCGCGCTCTGCCTGCCGTTCGTGAGCCAGGTGTGGCAGGTCTACGTCCTGATCTTCCTGCTGCAGGCCGCCTCGGCCGCGTTCACTCCGGCCTTCCAGGCCCTCGTTCCCGACGTCCTGCCGCAGGAGCGCGACTACACGCGGGCGCTGTCCCTTTCGCGGCTCGCATACGACCTGGAGAGCCTCCTCAGTCCCGCGCTCGCGGCCGCGCTGCTGTCGGTGGTCGGCTACGACCGGTTGTTCGTCGGTACGGCGGCGGGCTTCCTCGCCTCCTGCGCGCTCGTGGTGTCCGCCGTCCTGCCCGCACCGTCCGAGCGGGGCGCGGGCTCCGGCGGCGCCGGGGCATCCGGCGCGGGCAGGGCGGGCGCGTACGCCAAGGCCACCGCGGGGACGCTCCTGTTCCTCAGCTCCCCTCCCCTGCGGTCCCTGCTGGCGATGAACCTCGCGGTGGCGGCCGCCGGAGCGGTGGTGACGGTCAACTCCGTCGTGTACGTGCGAGAGTTCCTGGGGCTGTCCGCCGAGTCGGTCGCCCTGGCCCTCGGCGCGTACGGAGCCGGGTCCCTGATCGTGGCCCTGGCACTGCCGCGGGTCCTGGACAAGCGTCCGGACCGGCGGGTGATGCTGGCCGGCGCCCTGCTGCTCCCCGCCGCCTTCGGCGCCCTCGGCGCCATCACCTCGGCGCACGGCGGCGGTTGGCGCTGGCCCGCGCTGCTCGGCACGTGGGCGGTGTTCGGGGCGGCCTGCTCGATGGTGCTCACACCGGCCGGCCGGGTGATCCGGCGGGCCGCGCCGGAACGGGACCGTACCGCGGTGTTCGCCGCCCAGTTCTCCCTGTCGCACGCCGCCTGGCTGCTGACCTATCCACTGGCGGGCTGGGTCGGCGCGCGGGCCGGGCTCGGGTGGGCGACGGCGGCCCTCGGCTCGATCGCGCTCGCGGCCGCGGCCCTCGCCGCGCACCTGTGGCCGGCCGGGGCCGGGCAGCCGGGCGACACGGCGGTGGTAGCGGTGGCGGACGTGGTGGCGGTGGCGGGCCGGGGCCACGTACACGAGCACGAACACACCGGGCTGACCCCCGGGCACCCACACCTGCGCGGGGCCCGCCGCGCCGGGGCGGGGTGGCGGCACAGCCACCACCACTCCACCGACGAACTGCACGCCGCCCACGGCTGACCGGCGCCGGCGCAAACCGCTCGGACGACCCGCGTGTCACCCCTCGGGTCGCGGCGTTGAACTGGTGACCGAACAGATAACAGCGCCCGAGGTCCCGCGCGTTCATACCTCTGAGTGAGGTCGGTGGAGTTCGCGGGGGCGGCGGCGGAAATCCGCCTAGGGTGATTCCGGTGTGGCGGGCAGCCACTCCGACCGGCGCCTCGACTCATGTACGGGAGCTTGCTGTGGCGCAGCAGCACACGACGTCACTCCGGCTCCGTCTCCGGTACCGCTTCGACCATCTCGTCTCGGGGGGAACGACCGCCCTCATCGGCTGGCTCGCCCTGGCCTGCCTCGCCGTCGTCGTTCCGGCGAGCGCGGTCCTCGTCTGGTCCGACCGGGCCGCTCCGGCCACGCTGTCCGGCCGGCTCACCGCCGTGTGGGTCAGCGTCGGCCAGACGCTGAAGATCGGGGGCGCGGTCGGCTCCCCGCTCTACGTTCTGGCCTCCGTATCGCTCGCGCTCGTGGCGCTGCTCTTCGTGTCGACCCTGGTCAGTCTGATCACCACGGGCATCAACCGGCGCATCATGTCACTGCGCCTCGGTCACTCCACCGTGCTGGAGACGGGGCACACCGTCGTACTGGGCTGGTCGGACCAGGTTTTCCCCGTGATCGGGGAACTGGTGGCCGCCAACGCGAACCAGCGCCGCTCCGCCATCGCCGTACTCGCCCCGCAGGACAAGGTGTGGATGGAGGACGAGATCTCCACCCGCGTCCGCGACAGCGGCAGCGGCAGAACGCGGATCATCTGCCGCAACGGGAGCACCACCGACCCCACCGAGCTGTGCCGGGTGAGTCCGCGGACCGCGAAGGCGCTGCTGGTACTGCCTCCCACCGGGGACACCGGTGACGCGCAGGTGGTGAAGACGCTGCTCGCCCTGGACGCTGCCGTCCCCGGCTCCGGAGCGGGGGACGCGGTGGTGGTCGCCGCCGTCCGCGACTCCCGCAACCACATGACCGCCAAGCTGGCGGCAGGCCCCGCGGGACACGTCCTGTGCGTCGACGACATCGTCGCCCGGCTGCTCGTTCAGACGGCCCGGCAGCCCGGCCTCTCGCTCGTCTACTCGGAGTTGCTGGACTTCGAGGGCGACGAGTTCTACCCGGTCACCGCCGAGGACCTCGTGGGGCGGACGTTCGGCGAGGCGCTGCTGTCGTTCGCCACGTCCTCGGCGGTCGGCCTGCTGCACGCCGACGGGAGCGTCACCCTCAATCCGGACCCGGGGGCGGTGATCGGCCCGGCCGACCGGATCGTCGTCATCTCCCGGGACGACGACACCGCCGTACGGGTGGACATGGCCTCCCACGTCGAGGAGGCCGCCATCGTGACGGCCGGCCCCAGGACCTGCCAGGCCGAACGGCTCCTCCTGCTCGGCTGGAACCGCCGCGCGCCGCTCGTCATCGAGCAGCTCGACCAGTACGTGAGCCCGGGAACCACCCTGGACGTCGTGGCGCTGGGCGAGTACGCGGGCGGGTACGGCCCCCAGGCCGTCACGGCCGCGCGGTCCCGGCTCGAAGTCATTTTCCACCACGGTGACATCACCGCCCCGCTCACCCTGGCCAAGCTGGACGTTCCCTCGTACGACGGGGTGATCGTGATCGGTGAGACGGAGCCGGCCGCCGCGGCCTCGGACGCACCCCTCCCCCTCCTCGCCCCGGTGACGGATCCGGAGGCGCGGGCGGACGACAGGACACTGGTCACCCTGCTGCACCTGCGGGCCATCGGGGACGCCGCACACCGGGAACTCGCGCTCACCACCGAGATGTCCGACGACGGCAACCGGCTCCTCGCGCCGGCCCGGGGCGGCGCCGACTTCATCGTGAGCGGCAGACTGATCAGTCTGCTGATGACCCAGATCTCGGAGAGCCCGTATCTCGCCGAGGTCTTCGAGGAGTTGTTCACGGCGGAGGGCCACGAGTTCCATCTCAAGCCGGCCGCGGACTACGTCCGGGCCGGTCAGGAGGTCTCGTTCGCCACCGCCGTCGAGTCGGCGCGGCGGCGCCGGGAATGCGCCGTCGGCTACCGGCTGCGCGCGCGGAGCGCGACCGGCCCCGACTACGGGGTGCGGATCAACCCCGACAAGCGGCAGCGGGTGCGGTTCTGCGAGGAGGACTGGCTGATCGTGCTCGCCGAGAGCTGACTGCGGCGCCGGGGCGGGCCCCTGGGACTTGTCCGACGACAAGAGCCAGAGGGCAGCCGCTCCTGTGTGACCGGCACCGCCCACGGCTGAGCGGGTCCGGTGGCGCGTGAGAGGCGCCGGCCGCCGGGCCGGCGCCCCTCACGGGCGGTCTCCCGGATCAGGCCGTGGCGCGGGCCCAGCCGCCGCAGGTGCTCCAGTCGACGGTGTAGTTGTTGCCCAGACATACGCGGAAGTCGAACTGGTAGCCCTCGGGCAGGTTGCCGTAGGAGCGGTCGGTGCAGCCGCCGGCGCCGCCGGTGTGCCACTTGTACTGCCAGCTGCCGTTCACGTAGGCCTCGGCCACGACGGACTTGCCGTCCGCGGCGTGGTCGCAGACGGTCATCTTGTCACCGTTCGAGTACCAGGTGGCGGAGCCCGCGCCCCCGACACTGCCGGCCGCGCCCGCCGAAGGGGCCATGAGCACCACCGCGGCGGCGGCCGTGCCCGCCAGCACGAGGGCCCTGCGGACGGTGCGGGACTTCTTGGGGGTGTCGCTCGAGGTACGGAACATGATGGTGCGTCTCCTCACGTGCCCGGCGCCGGATTGCGCCCTGCTGCGACAAGATCCTCGCGGGGTGCACGGCGCGCGGTCTTGGACGAATACGCACTCGCCCCGCCCCGGGACCCGGCGGGGGCGCTCGTGACCTGCCCCGCTATCCGGTCGGCGACGGGTGGTTCGGCCGGTCCGCCGGGGCCGGTGAGCCGGGCCGCGAAGAACTCGCGCGGGGTGGCCCCGGTCATGACCTTGAAGTCGCGGCACAGGTGCGGCTGGTCGCTGAATCCGCAGGCGATGGCGACCTCGGCCGGGGAAAGAGAGCCGGCCGCGAGCATGCGCATCGCCCGGTTCAACCGCATGACGCGGGCCACGGCCTTGGGGGGCATCCCCGCCTGTTCGTTGAAGCGGTTCTCCAACTGCCGTACGCTCCAGCCCGTTTCGGCCGCGAGCCGGGACACCGCCAGCAGGCCCCCGGACTCGGCGAGCCGCCGCCAGGCCCACAGCAGGGGCGGCGCGGGCTCCGGGCCGGCCTCCATCCAGCGGGCCAGCTCCCGGTCGAGCAGGGCGAACCGCTGCGGCCAGCCCGGTAGTTCCGCGAGCGCGTCGCCGAGCCGGGCGGCCCGGACCCCGGCCACATCGGCGAGGTCGAGGTGGCGGTTGGCCAGCGCACCCATGTCGACGCCGAGCAGGCGGTGCGCGGCGTACGGGGTCAGGACGACCTCCAGGGCGGCGAGGTGGCCGCCGTGCTCCCCGATGGTGGGCCGGGTCTGCAGGCCCGACACCGAGGAGGCCAGGAGCAGCTCCGTCGCCGGGGCCCCCGGGACCCGGCCCGGGCTGATGAGCCGCATCGGGGGGCCGAAGCCGAGGACCAGCGTGACCCAGGGCCCGGGGACCTCCAGCCGGCGGCGGACCACGCCGGTCGCGAAGCGCACGCCCCGGTAGAGGCGCACGCCGGGCGAGAGCGCGGGGCCGGGGCGGGCGAGGGCCACGTCCCAGGTGCCTTCGGGGCACACGGCGTGCTGGAGGAGTGCTGTCATGGTCGCTCGTCCCGTCCGTAGGCGACGTTTCCGCAGGCTGCGGCCCATGCTGGGGGCCCGGACGGGTCCCGGCAGCGCGGATTCAGGTCAACCTCGGCGGGGCGGTCGGTACGCACGTTCTGCCCTGACATCGACACACCGGACTCGGGTGGCGACGGCTCGGGCGTGCTTGAGCTTGTCTGATGGCGCGGCGAATATCCCAGTCGTCGACCGGCAGGAACGGGCGCAGCCGTTCCCACTCGGCATCACTCGGATCATCCCGCCCCATGCCCCGTCAAAACGGCCTGGGCACAGGGCAGTCAGATGGCCGACCGGACACGCCCCAGGCGTATTGGCCTAGGCCGTGTGCACGTCCAGGGCGGTCCGCACCGCGGATTCCAGGGCTCCCTCGATCCACGCGGGCTTGATGGAGGTGTGGCATCCGGCGAAGTGCAGGTTGCCCTCGGCCTTGCGGACGTGGGGGAAGAGCTCGGTGTGCTGGCCGGGCAGCAGTACGGACGCCTCGCCGTAGGCGTAGGGGTCCCGCATCCAGGACTGGGTGCGGCCCACTCCCGTGTAGAACACCTCGATGCGCTGCCCGAACACCTCCTGGACACCGGCGAGGGCGCGCGGGTAGCGCTCCTCGTCGTCCAGGGAGTCCCACTTCAGCGCGTCGTCCGACCAGCTGTAGGAGGCGAGGATGACGCCCCCGGCGCTGCCTTGGACGGGGTAGGAGGGCTGGAACATGAAGCGGTTGGGGTTGTCGGTGGCCGAGCCGCCGCCGATGACGCCGGCCGCCTCGGGCTGGTCGCGGGTGACCACGCGGCTGGCGGCGTAGTGCGAGCGCTGGCCCGCGGAGATGTGGCCGTCGGGTACGGAGGGGTGTGCGCCCAGCAGGCTTCCGTCCGCCGGGGTCCGACCCGTCTGGTACTTCCGGTACAGGCCGGGCTGTACGGCCTCCAGCTCGCGCTTCCAGTCGGCCTCGTCGAACTCCCACCAGCGGAGGCTGAATTCGAGCAGCACCTTGGTGGCCGCGTCGTAGTGCAGCTCGGTGACCGCGCGCCGCTTGCCGTACGAGAGCGCGGGGGTGATGGGGATGTGGCGCAGCCCGGAGAAGGGGACGGTGATGATGGCGGTGTCGGCGGTGAAGGTCTCGCGCCGTACGGGGCTGCCGCCGCGGCCCTCGGAGACGGTTTCGACGGTGACCCGGTCCTCGCCGTGGGTGATGCGGGTCGCGCGGCGGTCGAGCCGTACGAGGTCCTTGACGCGGGCGTACAGCGCGTCGGCCAGGGTGGCGGTGCCGTCGGGCAGTTCGTAGAACGCGGTGTCGGGGCTGATCAGCGAGGCCCCGATGAAGCTGTGCACGAAGGCGAGGTGCAGGCGGGAGGTGAGGTTCTCGACGGTGCCGATCAGGTCGATGGTCCGCTCGTCGAGCTTGGCCTCCTCCGTCAGGAAGCGGTACATCGACATGTGGCCGTAGCGCTGGATGACCCGTGCCCAGCCCTCGACGAGTTCCTTGTCCTTCTTGCCCTCGATCTCCCGGCGCACGGGGGCGAAGGCGTCGCGGACGATCTGCGAGGCGGGGACGGACTCGTACGCCTGCGGAACGCCGAAGGAGCGGTTGACCGTCTGGGGGGCGCGGCCGTAGTCGGCGCGGCGGACGCGGATGCCGTTGACGTAGATCCAGGTCCGGTAGGCGGGGCGGCCGGCTCCGTCCACGTCGACCAGGTGGAAGCGGCGGCGCTCGAGGCCGAGGCTGTCCATCAGTCCGGTGACCAGCGGGTGGCTGTCGGGGATGCGCATCGCGCCGGCCTCGGCGTACTGCTTCGGGTCGGCGAAGGGCTGGTCAGCGCCCTCGTGGCCGCCGGTGCGGAAGGTCTTGATGCGGCCGCCTACCCGGTTGCCGTTGGCCTCGATGACGGTGACCTTGTGGCCGGCCTGGCTCAGGAGGTGGGCGGCGGTCAGGCCGGCCGGCCCGGCGCCGACGACCAGCACCTTCTTGGCGGGGCGGCGCGAGCGGGGCAGGCCGTTCTTCAGCAGGATGTCGGCGTAGCGCGGTACGAGTGGCTGGTCCTCTTCGTCCCGTACGAGGATGGCCCGGGCGATCGTCAGGCAGGCGTCCCACTCGGCGACGGCGGAGCCGGGGACGGCCTGCGAGGTCTGGGCGGAAGTGACGGCGACGCCCAGTCCGCCGGCTCCGGCGACAGCGGCCGCGCCGGCGATGACGGTGCGGCGGGAGGGCCGGCGGGGAGCGGGGGCGGGCTCGCCGGGGGTTCCGGGGGTTCCGGGGGTTCCGGGGGTTCCGGGGGTTCCGGGAGCTTCGGAGTTTCCGGAGTTGGCATCGGGATCCATGATCATGAAGCCAACTCTTGCCGCCCGCACGGCCCCGGACCGCCAGAAAGTGCCCGCACGCGCAAGGACCACCCGGACGTGGGTCGCGCGTCGTCCCGTGCTGACGAACTGGCTTTCGCACGAGCGGCTTCGGCGCCTCCCCGACAGGCTCCCCGGCGGGAGCCGGGGAACCGGACCGGCCTTGAGGCCCGCTCCCCCGTAGCGGGCCTCGAGGCGGTGGTCCGGTGGGGTGTCAGCCGGTGATTTCGACCTTCTTGTGGGCCACGGGCACGACCTCGGCCGCGGCAGGCTTCGTCGGGGCGGTGAGGCCCTTGAGGAGCTGCGCCAGGTCCACGCCGGTGGTGGCGCCGAGGAGTTCCATGCCCTGGGCGACGTTGTCGGCGACCGTACGGGAGAGCTTGCCTGCGCCGTCCGTGGAGATGACCGTCATCTTGTCGATGGCGCTGAGGGGTTCGGCGGCCTTGGCCACGATCTGCGGCAGCGCCTCGACCATCATCTGGATCATCGCCGCGTCGCCGTAGGACGCGAAGGCGTCGGCCTTCTTCTGCATGGCCTCGGCCTCGGCCGCGCCCTTGGCGGCGATGGCCGCGGCCTCCGCGTCGCCCTCCAGGCGTACGGCTTCGGCGATCGCCGCACGCCGGGCCCGCTCGGCCGCACCGCGCTTGGCTCCCTCGACGGCCTCCGCCTCGGCGAGGGCGGAGCGACGCTGCTTCTCGCCCTCACCGGTCAGGCGGGCCCGCTCGGCCTCGCCCTGGGCGGCGGCGATGGCGGCCAGCCGCTCGGCCTCGGCCTGCTTGACGCGGGCGACACGCTTGGCCTCCGCCTCCTGTTCGGCCTGGTACCGACGGGCGTCGGCCGGTTTGCGGACCTCGGTGTCGAGCTGGCGGTCGGTCAGAGCCGCCTGCCGCTCGGCCACCTTCTCCTGTTCGGCGAGGATCTGCTGCTGCCGATCTGCTTCCGCGAGGGGGCCCGCGGCATTGGCCTGGGCCGCGGCCGCGTCGGTCTCGGCCTTGATCTCCGCCTGACGCAGGTACAGGGTGCGCTGCGCCACCGCGATCTCCTCCTCGGCCTTCAGCCGTGCCTGCTCGGCTGCCTGGCGGGAGTTGGCCTCGGCGATGTCCGCTTCCTGCTTGGCGCGGGCGGCCTCCGGCCGGCCGAGGTCCTCGAGGTAGGAGCCCTCGGTGGTGATGTCCTGGATCTGGAAGGCGTCCAGGACCAGGCCCTGGCCGGAGAGACTGGCCTCGGCCTCCTCCGCGACCTGGCCGGCGAACGCGGCGCGGTCGCGGATGATGTCCTCCACCGACATGCGGCCGACGATGGCGCGCAGGGCGCCGGACAGTACTTCCTGCGTGAAGCCGACGATGCCGTCCTGCTGCTGCAGGAAACGCTGGGCTGCGGCCCGGATGGCGTCCTCGTTGCCACCGACCTTGACGATCGCGACGCCTTCGAGATTGGCCTTGATGCCGCGCAGGGTGACCGCTCCGCGGACCGCGATCGGAATGTGCCGACTGGACAGGTCGAGGGTGTAGCGCTGCTGGACGAAGGGGACGACGAACACGCCGCCGCCGACCACGACCTTCTGTCCGCTGTTGTCGGTCGATATCAGTCCGGTCTCCGGGTCGGTGGACCTCTTGCCGCGCCGGCCGGTGATGATGAACGCCTCGCTGGGCCCGGCGACCTTGTAGCGGGTGACGACGACGAGCGCGAGCAGGACGAGGAGTACGACGACTCCCACGACCGACATGACGACTGGGCTCATGATGAATCCCCCCTGCCTCCCCCTCGGGGGCAGATCGGTGATGGATGAACAGGTGGAGGACGGCCTCAGCGCTCGACGGAGCGGACGCTGACCGAGGTGGACGAGGGCGCGGCCGTGACCCATACCTCGGCGCCGCGCCCCAGCGGGCCGTCGGCGGTCGCCGCGTACTTCACCGGCTGCCCGGCCAGCCGGAGCATGACCTCGCCGTAGCCGCCCGACGGAATTGCGGTCACCACGGTCCCCGTCGATCCCACGAGATCGCCGTGCCGGGGCGCGGCCCCGCTGCCGTCCCGCAACAGGGCCTGGCTCAGCCGGTACGTCGCCCAGCCGGCCCCCGCGCCCGCGAGGGCTCCGACGGCTGTCGCTGCTCCCGCCCCGAGTCCCGTGGCGCCGAGCACGATCACCCCGGTGAAGCCGAGCATCGAGACGAAGCCCGCGGCCACCGGGAGCGACAGCCAGCCGTCGAACAGGCCGTCCAGAGCGCCGTCGAAGACGCCCTCCAGGAGTCCGTCGAAGACCAGCGAGGCGGCCAACAGCACGATCCCCGCAATGCCGAGACCCAGAAACAAGCCCATGAGCACCTCCTCGCATGGCTGGCGTTTGTGCCGGACACCGGGATCGTGTCACCGCGACGGGCCAGTGCACATTGCCTGCCGTCGGCAATCTTTACGCTGCCTTAACGCACAAGCGGGGCTGCCGGCCGGCGCGCTCAGGCCGCGGCTTCGCCCGGCCAGCCCAGGAGGCGGGCGCCGATGGCCGCGGTCTGAAGGGTGTACCGGTTCACGGGGTCGGCCGGGTCGGCGCCGGTGAGGGTGCGGATGCGCTCGAGCCGGTAGGTCAGCGCACGCACGCTCAGGGACAGGCGGCGGGCCGCCTCGGTCGCCACGCAGCCGCTGTCGAAGTAGGCGGTGAGCGTGTCGAGGAAGGGCTGGGCGCCCCCGCGTCCGTTCCGGAGAGGTCCCAGCACGCTTTCCACCAGATCGGCCATGGCTTGCCGGTCCCGGGTCAGGACCGGATAGACCAGCAGGTCGGAGGCGTGGTGCACCGGCCCCTCCAGCCCCATCCGCTCGGCCAGGTCGAGGGAGTTGCGGGCCTCCTCGTACGAGTGGACGATGCCGCCGGCCCCCTGATGGGAACGGCCGATGCCGACCCGCCCGCCGCCGGTCGCGGCGTACGCCTGCTTCGCGAAGAAGGCGAGTACGTCCGGCTGGCCGCCCGGGACCACGCAGATCAGCCGGCCGTCCTTCGTGGTCAGCAGGATCTGCCGGTTGCCGAACCGGGCCAGGACGCTCTCCTCGATGCCCCGGGCCACCGGGTAGCCGTCGCCGTACGGCTCCGGCCCCTGGGCCACCGCGACCGCGTGGTCCTGCGACAGCCGGAGACCGAACCGCTCGGCCCGCTCCGCCAGCCGGCCCAGGTCGCTGCCCCCGTACAGGAGGTCGTCGACGAATTCCCGGCGCTCGGCCTCCGCTTGGCGCACCGCCTGGTGCTGAGCCCGCTCGTACCCCTCGGCGAAGGCGTCCACCGCCTGCTCCACGGCGAACAGCAGCGGGCCCGTGGCCGCGGCCGGCAACCGCGGCTGTATCTCCCGCGCCGCGGCCAGATGGTCACGGATGAGCCCGCGCAAGGCCAGTCCCGCCTCCGCCGCCCGCGTGCCCTGCGCCCTGCGGCTCTCCAGCTCGTCACGGGTCAGCCGGCGACCCGTGACGCACGCGTCGACCAGGCTTTCGACGTACCCCGCCACGTGCTCCGCCGGTACGGCCCCCTCGGCCATGCCCTCCCCCGATCCTCACGACTCCATGACATGTACTCAACGCGGGCGCGGAGCGATGTGTGCCCGAGTCCCGCCGCCATCGGCATCAGAGCGATGTAAAGGCTGCCGGTCACCGGCAATGCGCGGCGGTGCACCGCCCGGGCAGGATCAGGTCACGGGGGCACCCCGTCCGGCCCGGGTTCCGAGCCGCAGCAGCGGGGGGACGGCATCCGGGCCGGAAGCGGGGCCCGTTCACACGAGCGGCCCGGCGCCGGACGCCCCGGCCGGCGTCGCCGCGACGCCTCCATCCAGCGACTCGGACCACACGACAGGAGGATCCGGCCCGAGCACCACCCACCGGGCGCGGAAGCAAGCGCGGGTCGCGGCCAAGGACCCGGCGGCTGACCCGGCAGCTGACCTGGAATTCCGTTCGGGCAACCGTACGGATTCACCCGAATGGCGGCGCTTGAATATCCCCGCACTCCCCTTCCACGGACGCTGGACGGCACACCGCACGCTCGGTGTACCGCCCGACGAAGGAGTCTCCCGTGGCACAGACAACGCCCCCCAGCAGGGCCCCCAACAGCCGGTACGCCACCGACGGACACAACCCGTGGGCGACGAGCGGCGCCATGTTCGCCGGAGTCCTGATGCTCATGGAAGGCGTCCTCGGCATCCTGAAGGGAATCGTCGGCATCGCGGACGACGACGTCTACGCGAGCGTGGGCGACTACACCTTCAAGTTCGACGCCACCGCGTGGGGCTGGATCCACCTCATCGTGGGCATCGTGCTCGCGATCGTCGGCGCGGGCATCCTGAAGGGGGCGGCCTGGGCACGCGGCACGGGCGTGGTGATCGTCGCGCTGGACGTCGTCCTCAACTTCCTGTGGCTGCCCTACACGCCGCTCTGGGCCCTCATCTCGATCGCCATCGGCATCTTCATCATCTGGGCCCTGTGCACGGACACGAGCAGCAACCGCTCCACCGCCACCTGACCGGAACCGCCCCTCGGCGGCTCGCCGGGACCGTCGATCACCGGGGCAGGACCCCGCCCCTCGACGGTCCCGGGAATGGCGGGTTCGCTGGGCGTTCATCCGGGCTCGGAACCGTTCCGCGTCCAGCGTCAGGTGGACGGGTGCCGCAGCCCCCTCGCCCAAGATGATGCTCCCGACGGGATCGCTGTCCAGGCCGGCTTCGAGTGCGGCTGCCGCATCCGCAGACCGGGCAGATCTCGTGATTGCCCGGTACTCCTACGGTCAGGTTCCGGCAGACGATGCAGGGTGATGCACCTGTCGTCACTGTCACTCCATGCTAGGCGTCGCCCCTCAGGCGCCGGGCGACGTCGATGTCGTTCTGCAGCGCGCTCAGACGGGGAAACGGCTCGCGGGTGGCGTCCAGCACACAGACGTGGAGCTTGTCGCCGGCGCGCGGCGGCGCCACGTTCTCGTCCCGCCACGACGGGTGCTTCACCTGGTCGATGAATCCGAATGCGTCGGCGGATCCGTCCACTTCCACCTTCGCGCCCACGGGAGCGACCGCGACGACCGTCACGTCGAGTTCTTGATGATCACGGAACCTCAATTGGGCCCTCCAAAGATTTCGACCCAGCTGCGGCCCTGGGTGAGCTCGTTGAACCGGTCGAGCTTGTCCACAGGGATCTCGAACTCGAGGCGCGGCGCGCCGTTCGGCCCGTTCCTGTCGTGGACCTTCGCATGGTCACCGAACTCTTCGAGGAACGACGGGTGCATTTCGTACTTGACCATTCCCTTGGCGAAGTTCGCTCCCGTCGGCCCGGCGTACTCCGCGGCCACGGCCCGTTCGCCAAAGTAGATCTTGCCGTCCGACATGATACCGCCGCCGATGTCCACCCCGGGCTGGTGGTTGGCCGGGTTCGGCCCGTGGTCGAGCTCGTACTGGGCGTGGGCCCCCTTGGGCGTGCGGTAGATCGGGATGTAGTCCGGGGCCAGGCCCAGGTAGTCCGTCCACGCGTGCGGGTTCGCCACGTAGCTGTAGGGGTTCGGCGCCGGGGTGAGGCCCAGGGGGTCCGAGGTGAGATATCGGGCGGTCTCGGGGTCGTAGTGGCGGAAGTGGTTGTAGTGAAGGCCGGTCTCCGGGTCGGCGTACTGGCCCGGAAAGCGCAGAGCCGTATAAGCGGTGCTGTTCGACGCCCACGTGGTGATGCCCCACAGCGTGGAACGGTTGTGCCACGCCACGTTGCCGGACTCGTCGACGAGCTCGGTGGGGGTGCCGACCAGGTCGGTGACGATCGCGAAGAACCGGGAGTCGATTTCTTCCCGGGATGCGTCGAGAATGCGTTCCGTCTGGGCTATCGGCCGGATGTCCTGGTGGTCCCAGGTGATGGTGACCAGGTGAGGCAGATCGTCCGAGCTGCTGGTCTGCTCGCACAGGGTGTTCCCGTCCCAGGTGAAATCGGTCCGCTCGGTGACGGTCCGGCCGTCCGCGGCGAGGCGGAGCTTGGCCGTGCGGCGGCCGAGGGGATCGTAGAGGTAACTCCACACGGCACCGTCCGGAGTGGTGGCGCGGACGAGACGGTCCTCGACGTCCCACTCGTAGCGCCAGACGTCCGGCTTGCGGGACGGACGCGTCTTGCGCCGCACGGTGACGCGGCCGAGCCCGTCGTGCTCATAGCGCACGGCTCCCGCGCGAAGGATCCGGTTCTTCTCGTAGGCGCGCACGCCGTTGGCCACATGGCCGGTGTGCTCCGTCTGCCATGACGCGAAGGTCTGGTTGCCGGCCTGGTCGTAGGCGTAGTTCTCGGTCCAGTCCGCCGCCCGTACCCCGGTGACCCGTCCGGCGCGGTCGAGCTCGTATTCCTGCCGTCCGCTGCCGGCTTCGTCGACTGCGGTGAGGTGGCCGTCCGCCCGGTAGGTGTAGCTGCGGTGCCGTACGCGGGCCCCGGCCGGGCCGGTGACCGTCTGGGCCGTGAGGCGCCCCACGGGGTCGAAGACGTGGCTCAGGACGAGCTCGTCGCCGACGCGGCGCGTCACCTCACGGCCCGCGGCGTCGTAGGTGAAGTCGAGAGAGCGGCCCGAGGCCGTCATGCTCGTGCGGCGGCCCGCGCCGTCGTAGCTCCACGTCGCCGTCGCACCGGTCGGCGTGGTGCGGCCCGTACGCCGGCCCAGCTCGTCGTAGGTGTAGGTGAGAGCCCGTCCATCGACGGTCTCCGACAGCAGGCGACCCTCGCGGTCGCGCAGCAGGGTGACGGTCGTTCCGTCGGGGCCCTGGACTTGGGCGAGCTGGTCGGTGAGGTCGTAGGCGTAGGTGGTGACGCTGCCGTCGGCGTCCTTGCGGACGATCTGGTCGAGTGCGTTGCGCTCGAACGCGGTGGTCTGACCCAGTGCGTTCGCGCGCGACATGAGGCTGCCGGTGGGCCCGTGGACGTAGGTGATCGTGCGGTCGTCGAAGTCCGTCTCGGAGGTCAGGCGTCCCGCGGGGTCGTACGCGTAGTTCCACGTCAGGCCTTGGGGGTTGGTCACCTCGGTGAGGCGTAGTTCGGCGTCGTGCCGGAAGGTGTGGCGGACTCCGTCGGGTCCCGTGCGGGCGGTGAGGACGTCGAACTCGGTGTACTCGAACCGGGAGACCCCGCCGAGCCGGTCGGTGTGGCTGGTGCAGTTGCCCTCACCGTCCCAGGTCCAGCTCTCCACGGCGCCGTCCGCGTGGACGCGGCGCGCGGGCCTGCCCTCGACCGTCCACTCCAGATACGTGGTGGCGCCTGTCGGATCGGTGACGACCGTGGGCCGGCCGAAGGCGTCCCGCTCGAAGCGGGTGGTGGCACCGAGCGGATCGGTGACTTCGACGGGGAGGCCGACGCGGTCGCAGCGGATGGCGGTCGTGCTGCCCTGGGAGTCGGTGACCGAGGTGAGGCCGCCCGCCTCGTCGTAGGTGAAGCGGGTGGCCCTGTTGAGCGAGTCGGTGGCCGAGACCCGGTTGCCGCGCTCATCGTAGGCGTACCGGACAACGTGGCCGTCGGCCCTTCTGACATGGACGGGCTGGCCGAGTTCGTTGTGGCGGGCCGTGCTCTCGCGCCCGTCGGCGCGCGTCATGGAGACGAGGTTGCCGTCGTCGTCGTGGCGGTAGGAGGTGGTGCGGCCGAGCGGATCCGTCTGTGCGAGCAGAAGGTTACGGCGGTCGCGCACCTAGCGCGTGGTGTTGCCGAGGGGATCGGTGTCGGCCACGATCCGGTACGTGTCGTCGACGAGGTACCGGCGAGTGTGCCCCTCACCCGTGACGGTCTCGGTGACGCGGTGGCCCGTTGCCTCGTCGAGGGCGTCGTAGGCCAGGCGCAGCACCATGTGTCCCTCGCCGCCGCCCTCCGCGACGCAGCGGTTCCGCTCGTCGTAGACGTAGGTGTAGGAGCGGTTGTTGGTGTCGGTCCAGGATGTGATGCGGCCGCGGTCGTCGTAGGTGAAGCGCAGTGGCAGACCGGAGGAGTTGACGACCTCCGTGAGATGTCCGGCCGTGTAGCCGTAGCCGAGGATGCGCGGGCCGCCGTCGAGGTGGAGGGCGGTGATGCGGCCTTCGGCGGTCTCGAAGCGAAGGTGGTATCCGCCGGAGTGGGCCATGCCCAGCGGGGTGCCGTCAGCGTCGTACTCGAAGGTGACGAGGTTCCCGTTGCGGTCCTCCAGCTGGGCGATCGGCGCGGCACCGTCGCCGTCCGGGTCGCCGGCGGGCGGGGTGAAGCGGCGGACCTGCCCGGCAGCGGGGTCGGTGAGGGTCCAGTCGCCGTCCGGAGTGCGCTCGAGGGGGTGGCGGGGCGCGGAGGCGGACACCGGCAGGACGGGGACGCCGGGGGCGGCATGCGGGTAGGCGACGATCAGGCCGTCGTCGGTGACGAGGACGACGCCCTCCGGGTCGACCTCCAGGTGCTGGTCGATCGTCGACGCCCAGGTCGGCCCGAACCAGCGGCCGGCGGTGTACCCCGATTCCGCGCGCCGGATGAAGGCCAGCGGCAGGACGCCGGGCAGCACGATGTCGGTCTGCGGGAGGAACATCCGGCCGGTGGCCAGGTCGATCGGGTCGGTGTTGTCGTACCGCTTCGCGACATCCGGCGTTTCGCGCACGTGGGGGCCGTCCGCGTCCAGGGCGGTGCGGCCGGGCCCCTTGAGGTCGTCGGCGTGTTTGGCGGCGGAGCCGATCTTCTTCAACGAGCCCAGGCCCTTGGAACCGACGAGTTCCGGGATCAGCTTGCCGATGCCCTCGGAGGGGTCCTTCATGAACTCGTCGAGCATCTGCTTGCCCGCGCCCATCGGGTCGTTGGCCGCCGTGACCAGACCCGCCGCCGTCGAGTTCAGGTTCGTCACGTACTCGGCCGGGTGCGTCAGGTTGTACGGATCCGTCGGATTCAGCGCACGGGCGAAGTTCACGATCCCGGCCGTGCCCTTGATGACACCGCCGGTCAGGTGCGTCTTGGCGAGGTCCAT
Organism: Streptomyces sp. H27-H1; assembly: GCF_026627445.1. GTDB lineage: Bacteria > Actinomycetota > Actinomycetes > Streptomycetales > Streptomycetaceae > Streptomyces. The sequence continues at coordinate 37,174 of NZ_JAPNLJ010000022.1, read as the reverse complement.
GTAGTCCATGCCGTCGCCGAGCTGCTTCGCGTACGAGGGCTTCGGCGGGGCCGCATCCCGCGCCGCCCGCACCGCCGAACGGACCGTCTCCGCGACATCGTTGCGCTGCTTGCGGGCGGTGTCGAGCTTGTCCTGCGCGGCCGTGGCGAGCGCGGTACCCGGGTCGGTGAAGTTCTCCGAGGGGCGGGGCGGCAGCGGGTCCTGCTTCGTTTTGAGCGCGTCGTTGTAGGTGTCGACCAGCTTGTTGTGGGCGGTGCGGGCGTCGGTGGAGGTCTTCTTGGCCTTGTTGTATTCCTCCAGGGCCTCCTTGGCCTGGCCCTGGGCCCACTCCACGGTCTCCGCGAACCGGCCCATCGCGTCGGCGGCCTTCCCGAACGCCTCCGAGGCTTTGAACCAGCGCGGCGGCTCCTTCGACACCGCCTCACGGAAGGAGTCCGCCGCCCTGCCCCTCAGCCCGTCCGGCTCGCCCATGCCCTTCAGGCCGTTGCCGACCTTGTCGAAGGAGGCCTTGAAGTCGTTCAGGTGCGAGACCTGGGCGCGTATCTTCGACACGCTGCCGTAGACCAGCTTCTTCGGGTCCTCGGTCTGGCCCAGCTCCAATTCGGCGACGTCCGCACCGAGTTGATTGGCGGCCGAGCGGCTCTTGTCGCGGATCCAGTCACCCGCGTCGTCAAGACCCACGTCCTCCGCGAGGTCGGCCGTCTTGTCGCCGGCCCACTCGACCGCGTCCCCGACCTTCTCCGCGCCCTTCTCGACACCGTCCTCGACGACATCCGGTACGAAGTCCCGCCAGCCCATCAGTGACCGTCCCCATCACGCTTGGCCTGCTCCAGCAGGTCGTTCAGAGAGCCGATCTTCCCCGTGGACGTCAGCTTGTCCCCGGTGTCCGACCAGGTCTGCCGGATCTGCTCGTTGCTCTTCTCGAAGGATTCCTGGCTGTAGTCGGGCTTGTAGACGTCCGCGCTGAAGATGTCCCCCCACTTCTTCTGCTCGATCTCGTCCTCGCTCGCGTGCGGATTGCCGTACGCCGCGTTCGCCACCACCTTGAAGGAACCCTGGAGGTACTGCTCCTCCTCCCACACCGTGCCCGCCGCGATCCCCAACGACTGGGCGAGCGTGCTCGCGTTCTGCACCAGACTCCGCACCCCCCACTCCCAGCGCTCGCAGAAGTCCTCGAAATCGGTCGCCACGCCCGCGTGCCCGGCTTCCATCCCCGTCATCGACAGGTTCTCGAAACCCGCACCCATCGAAGCGCCCGCCGCGTCCCCCGACTCCCGCAGCTCGCCGATCGCCGCCCGCAGACCGTCCTGGATGTTCTTGACCGCCGCCGGCGAGACCTCGAGGTCCCCGTCCCCCGCCATCAGAGCGCCTCCCGGCCGTCGACGAGGTCCACGGCGCTGCCGTCGGGAACGATCCCCGCCACCGGCGGAAAGAACATCGACCCGTCCTCATCCGCCACGTTCACCACCACACCCGCCGGGCCGTCCGCCATCGGAACCACCACGTCCACCAGCCGCGCACCCAGCACCGAAAGGAACTCCCACTCCCGGCCGGCGCCCGCCTCCCCGCGCGTCTGCGCGAACCGCGTCAGCGCCTCCTCGTCGGTGAAGGCGTAGACCCAGCGGATTCCACCCGACACCGCCGACATCAGACCGCTACCGGGACCGTCCGTGAGCGGAACGAGCAGCGCCGCCCGCCGAAACTCACCCACCAGGCGCGCCGGATCACCCCGTCCGTCCCGAATCAGGGCGATTTCTCCAGTCAGTTCCATGGCTGCATCCCCTCCAGCGCCGGTCCACGTCCGCAGTAAGAACGCTATCGGGGGGCCCGCCGGTTCCGTCCGGGGAGGCTGTGAGGCCTACGTCACCGGGCCCAGGCGCGAGGACGCCCGCCGGCGGTAGCGGGGCGCCGAGGCGCCGGGCGTCACCGTACGGGCAACCGGGCGCCATCGGCGAGGTATCGGGGCGGGCGATGGCGGAGGCATAACGGATCGAAGGGGCGAGTTCCTAAGTTTCTCGTTGCCGGCCGAGAACGACCGGTTCGAACAGGCGAGACAGGGGCCGGCCGCGAGGGCCTGGACCGTATGCCGCCGGTAACCCGAAGGAACCGAACGTGCGCAGAATCGCGCTTCCCGCAGTGGCGGCGATGTCGCTGGCCCTGCTGCTCCCGCAGTCGGCCATCGCCGAGGACATCCCCTCCCCGGCGCTGGAGACCGGGGAGACCCAGCTGATCGGCCCGGGCATGTACCAGTCGGCCGACGACAGCTTCCAGATATCCGAGAACGACGTGTCGTACGGCCTGATGAGCCGTACCCACACGGTGGACGGGAACGGGCCGGGCGTCGCCCAGGCCCAGGACGCCCCGGCCGCCCGCGCCGACCTCGGGGTGTTCGGTCCGAGCTGGGAGGCCGAGTTCGTCGGCGGCCAGCTGAACCGCAAGCTGGTCCCCGGCTCCGGTTCGATCACCACCACCGACCTGGACACCGCCGAGTCCGTCCGCTACGGCCTGACCGACTCGGTGGCCGGCGCCAACGGCGGCAGCATCAACACCTACAAGGCGTCCGACGGTTCCACGCTGGTGGAGAACGTGCAGTGGGACGACCTCGCGGGCATGCTGAAGACCACGGTCACCGAGACGCTCAACATCGACCTCGCCCAGGTCGCCTCCGGTGACGACGTACCGCTGGACTCCTCCGGCAACCCGGTCCCGGCCACCTCCCTCAAGCCGTCCTACACCTGGAAGCAGGTCGGCGGCAGCGGCGACAACTGGCGGGTGACGGCGGTCGGCAGCGCCGCCTTCAAGCAGACGACGGTCACCTACGACAGCACCGGCCGCGTCTCCACCGTCAAGGACCCGGCGCGTGCCGACGTCCCGGCGCAGACCGTCAAGGTCAACTACGCGACGACCAGCACCGCCTCCGGCCAGACCCTCGGCGATGTCGCCGGCCAGGTCAAGGACATCACCGTCACCGTCGGCCAGACCGTGCAGACCCTGGCCCGCTACTCGTACGACGGCTCCGGCCTGCTCCGCAAGGTCGACGACCCGGCGGCCGGCAGCCAGCTCAACACCTACAGCTACGACGCCTCGGACCGGGTGATCGCCGCCTCCGCCGAGGACGGCGCGTCCTGGCAGCTGACCTTCTCCGGTGATGCGGCCGCCCCGCAGTCGGTGGAGACCACCGGGATCCGTCCGGAAGCCGGCAGCAGCGTCCAGGGCGCCCCCAGCCTGGCCCAGGGGGACGGGATCGCCCCGGCCGCCGAGGACTTCGCCGGCGGCGAGATCACCTCCGCCCAGGCCTACCCGAGCTACTGCTCCCGGCCCGAGACGTGGATGTGGTACCAGTACAGCGGCTGTGCGACCAAGGTCGCCCACTACGGCTGGCGCAACCCGAGCTGGCGCAAGACCCCGACCGGCGCCTGGATCATGGGCGTCGAGAAGGACCACTGCACCAGCGCTGCCGACAAGCCCGCCGGCTGGGACTTCCGTGCCGCCTGCGACTCGCACGACTACGGCTACGGCACCATCGGCAACAGCTACAAGGGCTACCGCTACTACCTGGACCGCAACAAGGGCATCGCCACCGACGTCGCGTTCTACAACATCCTGTACTACAACACCTGCCCGGCGTACTTCTGGAAGAGCGCCTGCCGGTCCACCGCGTACACGTACTACACCGCGGTCTTCTACGGCGGCCACCCGAAGAACGGCGCCAACGCCACCTGACGGGCAGCGTGATCGCAGGGGGACCGGGCAGCTGAACAACGCTGCTGCCCCGTCCCCCGCCCCGGGGCCTGAGCACACGGCCCCACCCCCTTGAACTTCCGGCCCAGAACTCGCGGGTCTCATGAGCGAGTTGCCCCCTCTTCTTACTTACCGCCGCGGCACCGCCCGCTCGGTGCCTACTCCCTGGAGCCTGCCGTGAAGAGATCTGTTGTGGCCGTCGCGATGGCCTCGGGCCTGCTGCTCGGTGCACTGCCGGCAGGCCTGGTGCCCCTGGTCGGGGTGGCCCCGGCGGCGGCCGCCGGCGAGGTCCCGGTGGACCCGGCGCTGGAGACCGGGACCGAGGGCGGCGGCACGGTCCGGGTGAACGTGGTGACCCAGACCCGCTCCGACGTGGCCACGGCCGCCGCGGCGGGCGAGACGGAGGTGGCGTACGACCGGTTGCCGATGGTCACCCTCACGGTGAACCAGGCGGGGCTCACCGAACTCCGCTCCAACCCGGACGTGGTGAGCGTGACGGAGGACGTCCCGGTCCGCCCGATGCTGGACAGCTCGACGGTCCGGATCGGCGCGGACAAGGCGTTCGCCGCCGGTGCCACCGGGGCGGGCACCGCGGTCGCGGTGATCGACACCGGTGTCGCGAAGAACCACCCCTTCCTCAGCGGCCGGGTGACGGCCGAGGCCTGCTTCTCGGTGAACGACGAGAGTTACGGCGCGACCAGCCTCTGCCCGAACGGCGAGGTCGCCCAGGAGGGCACCGGCAGCGCCGACGCCGACGCCGGCAGCTGCGCGGAACTGGGCGCGGCCTGCTCGCACGGCACCCATGTGGCGGGCATAGCCGTCGGCAACGGGACCGGCCTGAGCGGCGCCCCCAAGCGCGGAGTGGCCCCGGGCGCGAACATCGTTGCGATGCAGGTGTTCTCCCGCTTCGACTCCGACGACTACTGCGGCGCGGGCAACAGCCCCTGCGTGCTGAGCTTCACCAGCTCGCAGATCAAGGCGCTGGAGAAAGTGTACGCGCTGAGGCAGTCCGGCATGGACATCGTCGCGGCCAACATGTCTCTGGGTGCGGGCCGTTGGACCACGGCCTGCGACACCGACCCCCGCAAGTCCGTGATCGACAGCCTGTACTCGGTGGGCGTGGCGACGGTGGTCGCGGCCGGTAACAACGGGTACGGCGACGCGGTCAACGCCCCCGGCTGCATCCCGTCGGCAGTGACGGTCGGTGCGACGACCAACGACGACCAGGTGGCGTCGTTCAGCAACCGCGGCCCGCTGCTGGACGTGATGGCACCCGGTGCGGCCGTGGTGTCCTCGGTCCCGGGCAGCGGCTACGCGGCGAAGAGCGGCACCTCGATGGCGGCCCCGCACGTGGCGGGGGCCCTGGCGGTGCTGCGCCAGAAGTACCCGGCGCAGAGCATCGCGAACCTGGTGGCCATGCTGGGCACCACCGGTACGCCGATCACGTACACCGGGGCCGTCACCCCCCGGATCGACCTCGGCAAGGCCGTCGTCGACACGGCCGCCCCGGAGCCGGAGCCGGCCGCCCGGCCGCGCCCCTCCCAGGTCTTCGACGACACCGACCGGCCCATCCCGGACCCGGGCACCGTAGAGGCCCCGCTGACCGTCACCGGGGTGCCCGGCAACGCGCCCAAGGCGCTCCGGGTCGAGCTGGAGGGCACCCACTCCTGGCGCGGCGACCTCAAGATCGACCTGGTGGCCCCCGACGGGAAGCTGTACCGCCTGAAGTCCACCACCTCCACCGAGGGCGCCGGCGCGCTCGGCGGCTTCACCGTGGACGCCTCCGCCTCCCCCGCCTCCGGCACCTGGAAGCTGCAGATCCAGGACACCTCGGCCGGCTCCAAGGGCACCCTCCTCGGCTGGTCGCTGAACTTCCCCACGCCCTACGCCATGACCGGCAACCTCAGCGTCCCGGACGGCGGCTCGGTCACCTCCGGCCTCACGGTGGCCGGCATCGGCGGCAAGGCCCCGGCCGCCCTCCAGGTCGCCGTGGACATCACCCACGAGTGGCGCGGCGACGTCCGGATCGACCTGCTCTCCCCGGACGGCCGGACCTACCCGCTGCGTTCGACTTCCACCGCCGCCACCGAGAACGGCGGCGTGCTCCGCGAGACCTACCGGGTGGACGCCTCCGCCTCGCCCGCGGACGGCACGTGGACGCTGAAGGTCTCCGACCCGTACACCGGCTCCGTCGGCACCCTCAACGCCTGGTCGATGACGTTCCCCGCGTACGAGGTGCAGACCCCGCACTCGGTCCCCGACCCGGGCACCATCGAGGTCCCGGTCACCGTCACCGGCATCGCGGGCAACGCGCCGAAGAACCTCCAGGTGTACCTGCACGCCACCCACACCTGGCGCGGTGACCTGGACGTCCACCTGGTCGCCCCGGACGGCAAGGTGTACCTGGTCAAGGAGTCCGTGGAGGACGAGGGCAACGGCGTGATCCAGCAGGTGTTCACGGTGGACGCCTCCGCCTCCCCGGCGAGCGGGGTGTGGAAGCTCCGGGTCGAGGACATCTCGGCCGGCTCCTCCGGGACGCTCGACCACTGGACCCTGAAGTTCTGACCGGTCCTGTCAGGACCACTCCGAACCACTCCCGACCGCGCGGCCCCCGGCTCCCCCGCTGGGGGCCGCGCCCTTTTCCGCAGGTGGGAGGGGCAGGAAAAGGAAGGGATAACGGGCCGATAAGGATTCGAAGTCCCCCTCGCCTAACGTCTGCTGACATCAGAGCAAGTCGCCCGGGGAACGGACCGGCAAGGGGCCGCAGTCCGGTGGGCGAGGAGTGAGAGGGAGTGGGGACATGGGGAACGAGCGTCTGGTCAAGGCGGTTGTGGCGGTCGCGGCGGTCATCGCGGGTGTTGTACTGGCAGCCGGTACCGCGGTGGCCGGTGGGGCGACGGTGACGGCCGCGGCCGGTGGGACGACGACGGTCGTACAGACCGAGCCCTGGGACTGAGCGGCGGCCCGGGTCACGCCTCCTGTGGGAGCTCCGCGCCCGGCGCCCGCGCCTCCTCGAGTTCGACCCGAAGCAGGCGCAGACGGCCCAGCAGGACGGTGCTGCCGGTCTCCTCGGCCAGGGCGAGGGCGGCGGTGAGGTCCGCGTCGGCCTCGTCGGCGCGGCCGGCCCGCAGGCGGGCCTCGGCCAGACCCAGCAGAACGTAGGCCATGCCCAGCCGGTCGTGCTTGGCGCGGACGATTCCGGCCGCCCCGGTCAGTGCTTCCTCCGCCTCCGGCAGCCGCCCGGCCGCCAGCAGGGCGCGCCCCAGTCGGTGGAAGGCCTGGGCCGCGCCCCGGGTCGCTCCCAGCCCCCGGGCCAGCCCGACCGCCTCCCGGCCGAGGCGTACGGCCTCCTCCGGGTCCCCCGCGTCCAGGGTGATCTGGGCGAGGTTGTTGAGCGCGTGGGCCTGCGCGGAGAGGTCCCCTGCGGCCCGCAGCGCGGGCAGCGCCCCGTGCAGGAGTGCGCGTGCCGCGCCCGCGTCGCCCCGCTGGCGGACCACGACGGCCAGCTTGCAGGCGTTCAGCGCGGCCCCGTAGACCTCGCCGCCGGCCCGCAGTACGCCGTCCGCCTCCTCCAGGAGCCGGACCGAGGCCTCCGACTCGCCCCGGTAGAGCAGGGCGGCGCCCAGCTCGCCGAGCATCACGCCCTCGCCCTGCCGGTCCCCGGCGGCCCGGGAGGCCGCCAGGCCCTCCTCGCAGAGGCGGCGCCAGTCGTCGGTGTTGCTGCGGATCTCGCAGAAGCCGACGGTGGAGGCGGCCAGGTCCCAGGCGAGCGCGGCGAGTCCCAGCCGGGCGGACTGGGTGACGGCCGCCACCAGGCAGTGGCGTTCGGAGTCGAACCAGTCCAGCGGGCGGGCCAGCAGGTCGTCCAGGAGGTCCCGGTCGACGTGCGGGCGGGGGGCCGGGCCGTGCACCACGGAGTGGTCGCCGCCGTACTCGCGGCGGTGGGCGGCCTCGGCGACGGTCAGCCAGCTGTGCAGCGCCCGGTCCCGGGCCGCCTCGGCAGCCGGGCGGTCGGGGTCCTCTTGGGCGCGTTCGCGCGCGTAGAGGCGGAGCAGACTCTGGAAACGGTAGCGGTACTGGCCGGTGGCGTCCGGACCGGAGACTTCCAGGAGGTGGGCGTCGGTGAGTTCGTCCAGGTACTGCTCGGCGGTCTCCACCGGGCAGTCCAGGAGGGCGGCGACGGCCCAGGCCGGCACGTCGGGGACGTCCAGCAGGGAGAGCCGCCGGTACACGGAGGCGAGGTGTGGCGCCAGGCAGCCGTGGCTCAGTTCGAAGCTGGCCCGGACCCGGCTCCCGCCGAGGCTGAGCTCGTCCAGGCGTCGGTGCTCGTCGGCGAGCCGGTCGGCGAGGCGGCGCACGTTCCAGTGGGGCCGGGTGGCCAGCCGGGCGGCGGCGATGCAGAGGGCGAGCGGCAGCCCGTCGCAGAGTTCGGCCAGCCGGGCCGTCTGCGCGGGGAAGGCGGCGGTGCGGCCGCCGGTGACGATCCGGTCGAGCAGGGCGGTGGAGTCGGCCCGGTCCAGCACCCCGAGCGGCACCCGGACGGCGCCGTGCCGCAGCACCAGCTCCTCCATGTTCTCCCGGCTGGTGACGACCACACAGCAGCCGCCGTTGGCCGGCAGCAGCGGGGCGACCTGCGCGAACGAGGAGGCGTCGTCCAGGACGACGAGGAGCCGGCGGCCGCGCAGCAGCCTGCGGTAGAGCGAGACCCGGGACGCCTCGTCGTCGGGCAGCCGGTCGCCGGGCGCGCCGAGCGAGCGCAGCAGGCGGCCCAGCACCTCGCCGGGGGCGGCCGGGGCGGAGCCCAGGTCCACATGGAGGCAGCCGTCCGGGAAGGAGGCGGCCGCGCGGTGCGACCAGTGCACGGCCAGTGCGGTCTTGCCGATCCCGGCCACCCCGGTGACCAGGGCGACCCGGGGCGGCTCGCCGTCGGGGCGGCCGCCCAGCAGGGCGTCGAGGACCTCGGTCTCGCCGGTGCGGCCGGTGAAGGAGGGGATGTTCGGGGGGAGGTCGGACGGGGCGAGCGGCGGGGCTGCGGGCGCGGCTGGGCGGCGGTCGGCGGGGGCCTCGCCCGGGGAGTCTGCGGGCGAGGTCTCAGGCCCCTGGGCCGTAACGGGTGCAACGGGCGCGACGGGCACGGCAGATGCGACGGCCGCGACGGGCTCGGGGACGGTCGGCGGGGCCGCGATGGCCGGGTCCTCGCAGAGGACCGCGTTGTGCAGCTCCCGCAGTGCGGCGCCGGGTTCTAGCCCCAGCTCGTCGACGCTCAGCTGGTGCCCGGTGCGGAAGGTCTCCAGGGCGTCGGCGCGGTGGCCGGAGCGGTACTGGGCGAGCATAAGCGAGTGCCGGGTGCGCTCCCGCAGCGGGTGCTCCCTGACCAGGGCGGCCAGTTCGGCGGTGAGCTCCTGGTGGCGGCCCAGGGTGAGCCGCAGTTCGGCGTGGCCGTCCAGCGCGGTCAGCCGCTGCTCCTCCAGCCAGCAGGCCTCCTGCTCCAGCGCGTAGCCGGTCAGGCCGTTCAGGGCAGGGCCCCGCCACAGGGCGAGGGCCCGCCGGTAGGCGTCGGCGGCCTCCGCCGGGCAGCCGGAGCCCGCCAGCGCGGAGGCCTGCCCGGTCAGCGAGAGGAAGTCCACGAGGTCGAGTCCGTGGCCCTTGGTGTCGAGCCGGTACCCGGGGTGGGAGGTGACGATGGCCTCGCCGTCGACGCCCGCCTCCCGCAGCAGCTTGCGCAGCTGGGCGACGCAGATGGAGATCTGGGTCCGGGCGGTGGGCGGCGGCGAACCGTCCCAGACGGTCTCGGCGAGTTCGTCCACCGAGACCGTGCGGCCGTGCCGCAACAGGAGCAGGGCCAGCACCGCGCGCTGACGGGCTCCGCCGAGCCGGATCTCCCGGTCCTCGCATGTCAGCCGGAGTGTCCCGAGCAGACCGAACCGTATCGACGCCAACCCGGGCCCCATCCCTGAAAGTTGTCATGATCATAATAGCTGGGCCACAGATTCGACAGAGGGAACGAGCCCGGCCGAATCGGCGTCCGGACCACCGATAAGCGGCCGATACCGGGAGGATGCGCCGCCCGCATACGGTCGCTTCCCATGACGCCCCTTCTGGAGACAGCACTGCTCGGACCGGTCCGCATCCGGGCCGCGTCCGGGGACGCGGAGAACGCCCTGGGCGGCCCGAAGCCCCGCACGGTCCTCGCCGCACTGCTGCTCGCCGAGGGACGGGTCGTCCCCGACAGCCGCCTGATCCGCGCCCTGTGGGGCGAGCGCCCCCCGGCCCGCTCCGTCGCCCAGCTGCACACCTACGCCTCCCGGCTGCGCGCCCCCCTCGACGGGGCCGCCCGGCTCGAACGGGTGGGACGCGGCTACCGCCTGTCGGCCACCCCGGGACAACTGGCCTGCGACCACCGCCTGTTCGCGGAGCGTGCGGCGCTCGGCGGCACGCTGCTGCGACAGGGGGACGCGCCACGGGCCGCCGCCGTCCTGCGATCGGCGCTCGGCCTCTGGCAGGGCGAAGCCCTGGCCGACACCACCGAGCAACTGGCCCAGGAGGAGCGCCCCTGGCTGGAGGAGGCCCGGCTGACGGCCCTGGAGGACCGGGCCGAGGCGGAGCTCGCCACCGGGCTACCGCACGGCCTGGTCGCCGAACTGACCAGACTGGTTGCCCGGTACCCGCTGCGGGAGCGGCTGCGCTGCCTGCTGATGACCGCCCAGTGCCGTGCGGGCCAGCCCGCGGCGGCCCTGCTCCAGTTCCACTCCGGCCGGGAACTGCTCGCCGACCAGCTGGGCGTCGGCCCCGGCCCGCTGCTCACCCGCACCTTCCAGCAGGCCCTGTCAGGCGCACTCGCCGCCTGAACGAGGCTGTTGGCGATCCTCAGGCAGGGAGCAGGGCGAGCGCGGCCCGGACGTCCGGCACGCGGGAGGGGTCTTCCAGTGCCGACAGGACGGCGTCCACGGCCTCGTACGTCCACTCCTGACAGCTCTCCCCGCCCGCCCGCCACAGCCAGAGGAGGGCGGCCCCTGCGTAGCAGAGCGCGTACCGGGCGGCGAGGCGCCCGGCGGCGGGGCCCTCGGACAGGTCCCCTCGCTCGGCCAGCTCCCAGTGCAGCCGGTCGGCGGCCTCGGTGAGCCGGTCCGCGCGGGAGGCCATCACGCTCCCCACCGACTCCCGGCTCAGCGCGGGCAGGGACTGCACCAGGGCGCAGCCCCGCCCGTCGTCCGCCCCGGAGGACCGGCCCGGGGCGGCCGTCTCCCCCGGGAGTCCAGCCGCCGCGCGGAACAGAGCCCCGCCGTCGGCCCGTTCGCCCGCGAAACCGCGCACCAGCTGCGGGATCCGCTCCAGGAGGGCGGCGGGCGGCCCCTGGAGCACCGCGGAGGTCACCACGGCCTGGCCGGGCAGCAGCCGTAAGGTGCCCGCGGCGTACTCGAGTACGGCGTCCCGTGCTGTCCCCATGTTCGCTCCTCCCACCGGGCCCCGGGGTGCGGGGTCGAAGGACCAACGTCGCAAAGAAGACTGCACGGATTCTGTATTTTCTCCGCATTCCCCGCCTTCTCCGGCCACTCTCCGGCCGCTCTCCGCCCGTTTCAGCGGCGGTGGCGGTGACAAAGGACGCCCCGGCCGCTCCTCCCTCAGCCCGCGTCCACCGGCTGCGGGTCAGCGCGCCCAGCCCGTTGCTGAAGACCTCGCGCGCGGGGGATGTTTCCGATACCGCCTGCCCGTCGTCCAAGGCCGGCCCTCCCGAGCTTGACCGGGATCGGAGGTCCGGTCACCTCCGTTCCTGTACCACCAGGGCTTCCTCGGCCCGCAGCGCACCCGCACCGGACCCGACGAGACAGAATGTCCGTACGGCTAGACCTGCGCACTACCGGCGCCGCGCCGCCGCGTCACGTAGCGGAGCAGGGCCCAGATCGCCGCGGCGTTGATCAGGGCGCTGACCAGGACCGCAGCGGAGAAGCCGAAGCCGTCCAACATGTCGAACTTGTCGGCCTCGGACGTGTCCGGCACCCAGTCCGCGGGGCGCGGGGCGGACTCCGGAAGGACTCCCCAGTCTCGAAGCTGCCGAGGCCCACCACCTGAGTACGCCTACTCACCCTGCTCTGCCCTAAGTACCTGGTCAGAGCCATGCTCGGCAAGCACGCCGGGGACACCGCGCACCGTATCCCCCATGTCCGGCACACGGCGCCGGAGGATTCCGTGACTAGCCCACGACCCCGGCCCCGAGTCCGCCGGCACCGATGGCGCCCCGCAGGACGTGGGCGATCTCCTCGGGCTCGAGGTCGGTGCCGTCGAGAGCCTCCAGGGTCAACCGGATCTCTTCCAGCGCGTATTCGCCGCGTCCCTCGGAGCTGACTGACCGCCCCGGAGCCCGTCCCCTCACGGAGGCAGGACCGCCCCAGCACGGGCCTTCATGCGTCACAGACCAGTCACAGCGCCCACACAGCCACCCAGACCCCGCGAACATGGCGCGATGCGCACACACCGCACCATCACCCTCCTGGCTGCCGCGAGTGTCATCGCCCTCACCGCGTGCGACCCGCAGGCCGCCGACAGCGGGAAGCCCGCAACGACCGGCGCCCCGGCTACCACCACCCCGGCGGCGTCCAGCCCCGCCCCTTCCGCCAAGACGGCCACCCTGCCCGACCTCGTCGGCAAGGGCCTCCAGACGGCCCAGGACGAAGCGCAGCGGGCCGGCTTCTTCGTCCTCAGGTCGCACGACGCCCTCGGCCGCGAGCGGCTCCAGGCTCTCGACCGGAACTGGAAGGTGTGCAGCCAGACCCCAGGGCCGGGCGCGGGCCTCGACACCAAGACCACTGTGGACTTCGGCGCGGTCAAGCTCGAAGAAACCTGCCCCGCCACGGACGCGCCCACCCCGAAACCCGCGGGCGACGTCATGCCGAACTTCGTCGGCCAGGCGATGAGGGCCGCCCGTTCCGCGCTCCCGGGCAATGCGAGCATCACCGTGAAGGACGCGGTACAGAGCCGCATGGTCCTCCAGGAGTCGAACTGGAAGGTCTGCACGCAGGGCCCGAAGGCCGGCGCCGCCCTCACCGGTCAGCCATTGGCCTTCACCGTCGCCAAGACCGAGGAGTCCTGCCCCTAGCTGTCGACGCCGCCTGCCATGGCTCCGACAGGCCTCCCTCGCCCTCGGCTCCCTGGAGGGGACGGGCACCAGCCGTAGTCACCGACAACGCCTGCGGGGGGGGGTAGCAGGGCCGGCACGGGATTCCCGAGAATGGCGGAACCTTTGGGTAACCAGCCGCGTGCCGCAGCCGTTCGTGCAGCTCAGGGGCGCATCGTCTCGGCGCGCATCCGGTGCCTTCCAAGCACTTGGCCGGGCCTCCACCGCCTCCGTCACCAGGCCCAGGCGGGGAGGACAGCTTGCCCTCGCCCGCCCGGCCGGTTCTCCTGCCGACGGCCGGCACCCCCTTGCCGTGCCGGCCGCCAACAGGCGGGCCTTACTGGATTCCCGGGATCTGACGGGCACTGAACGCCTGGCGCACGGCGTCCGCGGCACTCTTGCCGTACATGCGCTGAGCGGTGGCGATCGTCTTCAGTGCCGCGTCCTGGAAGCTGGTGTCGGGCGCGAAGCCGAACTGCGCGTTGACGATGATGCGGTCGGCGGTCCTGCCGCCCAGTGCGCCCCGGATGTCGAAGAGGGCGCGGGACCAGATCTCGCCGTCGGCGTGGACCTCACCGACCCGGTCCGCGTAGACCTTGTTCCCGTCGATCCGGCGCAGGCAGTGCGGGGCGGAGCTGTACGTCACCGAGTCCCAGTCGCCGACGCATGCCAGGTCCGTCTTCCGCGGCCACCCGTAGGCGGCGTCCGCGAAGGAGCCGACCTCGACGGCAAGGTAGTCGCCGAAGGCCTCGCCTATCGCTCCGGCTTCGGGGGAGGTACCGAAGCCGGGAACCTGGGCGTTGTGCACCGCGTGCCCGTATTCGTGGACGATCACCTCGGCGTCCTCGGCATCGTCGACTCCGCCCTTGCCGAACCGGATCTCCGCCTTCTTGTCGGTGAAGAAGGAGTTGTCGGCACCCCATTGGTTGATGCGAACGGGCTGGGCCCGGTCGTTGGCCCCGGGCAGCTCACTTCCGAAGCCCAGGCCCTGCAGGTACTCCTGTGCCTCGTTGACCCAGAAGTAGGCCATGACCTGCTCGAACTGGTCGTCGGCGCGGGTGAAGGCGCCCACGTCGGCGACGTTCGCCGAGGCGCCCGTGTCCGATCGGACGTAGGCCCACTTCCCCGACAGTCCGCCGCTGCCGTCCAGGTTGCGCAGCGCGGCCGTGGCGTAGGCGGAGGACGGTACGGCGGCCGCGGCGTCCTTGGAGTCGGTGAGCATCTGATCGCCCGAGGACTGGACCGGGCTGACCATGAAGACACGGGCTTGGGGCAGAGCGCCGGCCCTGGCCGGACCCGAGGCCGTGGCCGGTCCGGCCAGGGCGAACAGGGCCACGGTGGCGGTGGCTGCGGCGGTGAGGCCGCGGGGTGTGCGGCGATCCATGGACATCCTCCGGGTTGGGATGTGATGCACGGGACAGGGTGCTGACGTGATGCGGCGTGATCATCGCGCACCCCGGCCCGTCTTAGCCAGGGCTCGTACGCAACCGGTTCGCCGGGCTCGCTCGCCGCCTGCCGGAGGGCCCGGGCGGACCGTGCCGCATGATGACCCGGTGCAGAATGCGGAGCGGTCCGGAGAGGCCGAGGACGAGACGGGGAACCCCGGGGTGCCCCCCCAGCGCGGCCCTGCGGAGATGTCCGAGGAGGTGAAAGCCGCCCGGAACGGTGACGAGGCCGCCTTCGGAGCATTGTTCCGTGCCGTCCAGCCCGGCCTGCTGCGCTACCTGAGGGTGCTGGTCGGCGCGGAGGCCGAGGACGTGGCCTCGGAGACGTGGCTACAGATCGCCCGGGACCTCGGTTCGTTCCGAGGGGACTACGACGGATTCCGCGGCTGGGCGGCGACGATCGGCCGGAACCGGGCGATGGACCTGTTGCGCGCCCAGCGCCGTCGGCCGGTCAGCGGTGTGCCGGTGGAGGACCTGCTCGGCGACCGGCCGGCGGCCGACGACACCGAGGCCGCGGCCCTGGCCACGGTGGACACGACGGCGGCACTGGCTCTCATAGCCACCTTGCCTCGCGACCAGGCCGAGGCCGTGCTGCTCAGAGTGGTCATGGATCTGGACGCGGAGACCACCGCGCGGGTGCTCGGCAAGCGGGCCGGCGCGGTGCGGATGGCCTCTCATCGCGGCCTGCGCAAGCTCGCCGAACGGCTCGAAGGATCGCGGCGAACAGCGGGCACCGCCACGGGAGCGGGCACCGGAGCAGCCTCGGCAGCGCACCCGTCGCAGACGCCGGCAGAAAGTTCCGCCCGGGGAGTGACACCGAAGACGCCACCAACGCTGAAGGGCATGAGATGAGCACCAACCGTCCCCGTCGGATCGACCAGAGCACCGCCGAGCAGCTGCTCGGCCGGGGCCCTGTCGCATCGTCGGGCGACCACGACGCCCTCGCGGGACTGCTCGCCGCCGCTGCCGCTCCCGCTGCGGAAAATGAGCTGGCCGGCGAACAGGCGGCGCTGGCCGCGTTCCGGGCTGTTCGCCTCGCACCCGATCCTGTTCCTCAGCACCGCCCCCGGAGGGGGCCGATGCCAACGTCGACGCTGGCGAAGCTCCTGAGCGCCAAGGTCGCGGCCCTCGTCGTCGCCACCGCGCTCGGCGGCGTCGCCGTCGCTGCCGGCACCGGTCACCTGCCTGCCGCGCTGGGCGGCGATCCCGCCCGCAGCGAGCCGGGGCCGGCGGCGACTTCGGCCGCGCCCACGTCGGGTGGTGCCACGTCCGGCGCGGCCGCGCCCTCCGTCACGAGGAGGCCCATCGCACCCGTGCCCACGGACCTGGTGGAACCCTGTCGTGCCTATGCCCGGGCGATCGGCGCGAATCCCAAGGGCGTGCCGGCCGAACAGCGCTTCGCCTTTCTGGTCGCCGCGGCCGGAAGTCCGGAGAACGTCCCTCGCTACTGCGCCCCTGTGGTGGACGCCACAGCCGGACCGGGCCTTGATCCGACGGCCCCGGCAAGCCATACCCCGGCCGGACGGCCGAGCGGCCGCCCGACGCCGGGCGCCCCGGAGCCGGGCAAACGGCCCACCACGGCGGGCCCGGCCCAGACCCGCACGCCGAACGAACCCAGCGACCACCCGACCGGCCCTCCGGACAGCCGGCCCGGCCCCCCGACCAGTCGCCCCAAGGGGTAACCCGTAAGCCCAACCCGCGTTCCCGACCGCCCGGCCCGACCCCGCTACCCCTAGAGGCCCCACCGATGCAACGACGACTTGGCACCCTGACCGAGGGCAATGTGCCGATCCCCGGGGTCACGGACGGCCACCTGGCCCCGGTGGATGCCCCGCCGCCGCATGCTCACGAGCCGAGCCCCGTCTTCGTTGACGCATCGGGGCGCCGACAGCGCCGGGTGCGCCGGATGGGCCGTCTGCTCGTCATACCCGCCGCCGCCTACGCCGTTCTGCTCATCAGCACCCTGATGGGCGGCCCCACGGTCCGCTCACCGCTCCTCCCCGTCGCCCCGGCACCGCACACCCCCAAGCCCGCAGCCTCCCCGGCCGGGACCACCGCACCGAGCCCTTCCCGTGGCAGCGCGGCAAGCCAGGGCGTGAGCCCCACCCGGTCCGCGGCTCGCGGCACCGCCCCCTCCACGGCTGCCACTGCGGCCGGCCGGACGGCCGCGCCAGGCCCGACCGGGGTCCCCGTCATCGCCCCGACGCCCACGGTCGCCCCCGGGAAAGGCGCTTCCCCGGCGGCGACGAACACCGCGCGCGGTCGCCCCACTTCCCCACCCGGCCAGGGCGGCGGCAAGCCCAGCTCCCACCCGTAAGCCACCGGAACGCAGCAGGCAGGAAACACCCTAGTTGTCCAAGAATCGTCGCCGCCAGGCCCCGCCCCGCGGCCGGCACAGCACCGTGCGCAACGTTCCGTTGCGTACGCACTGGCTGCTGCTCACCACGCTCGTACTCACCCTCTCGGCCGCGCTGCTGCTCCAGGGCTATACCCGGCACATGTTCGACTCCACCGCCGACGGCGCCCCCCGAGGAAAGGGACCGGCCGGTTCCGTACCGGCTGCGATAGCCTCCGGCGGGCCGGTGATCGAGGGGGCGGAAGGCCGCACCGCCAGGCCGGCCGCGCGCACGATCGCGCTGACCTTCGACGACGGCCCCGACCCCGTCTGGACACCGAAGATCCTCGACGTCCTGCGCCGCAACGATGTCCGCGCCACTTTCTTCACCGTCGGCACCCGAGTTGCCGATAACCCCGCACTCGCCCGCCGGATCGTCGAAGACGGCCACCAGATCGGACTCCACAGCTTCACCCATACCGACCTGGGCACCGCCTCCGCCTGGCGGCGTTCCCTGGAGCTTCGCGAAACACAGCTCACCGTCGCCGGCGCCACCGGTGTCACCACCCCCTTGCTACGGCCCCCGTACTCCTCCTCCAATACCGCCCTCACCGACGCCGACTGGGACGCCGTCGTACAGGCCGGTCAGGAGGGCTACCTCACCGTCCTCACCACTCTGGACAGCGAGGACTGGCGCCGGCCGGGCGTCGAGCGGATCATCGCCAACGCCACTCCCAAGGGCACCGGCGGACAGATCCTGCTCATGCACGACGCGGGCGGGGACCGCTCGCAGACCGTCGCCGCCCTGGAGCAGCTGGTGCCCCGGCTCAAGGCGTCCGGGTTCACCTTCTCCACGGTCGGGGGCGCGGTCGGCCTCCCCGCGGCGGCGCAGCCCGCGAAGACCGGCGAGCACTGGCAGGGCCTCGCTCTGATCACCGCGCTCCGGACCGGTGACTGGATCCTTGGGGCCCTCTCCTGGCTGCTGTGGGCAGCGGGCGCGATCAGCCTGCTGCGTGCCGTCGCCGTGTTCGTCGCCGCCCGGCGCCACGTACGGATGCGCCGCAGACCGTGGGGGGCTCCGGTGACCGAACCCGTCAGCGTCATCGTCCCCGCCTACAACGAGAGCGCGGGCATCGAGGCAGCCGTCCGCTCCCTCCTGGCGTCCGACCACCCGGTCGAGATCATCGTCGTCGACGACGGCTCCACGGACGGCACCGCCGATCTCGTCGAAGCCCTCGGCCTGCCCGGTGTCAGGGTCATCCGGCAGCAGAACGCCGGAAAGCCCGCCGCGCTCAACACCGGCATCGCAGCGGCCTCCTGCAACCTGCTCGTCATGGTCGACGGAGACACCGTCTTCGAACCGGATGCCGTCCGCATGATCGTCCAGCCCTTCGCCAACCGCCGTGTCGGCGCGGTGTCCGGCAACGCCAAGGTCGTCAACCGGGGCGGTCTGCTGGGACGCTGGCAGCACATCGAGTACGTCGTCGGATTCAACCTCGACCGCCGCCTGTTCGACCTCGCCGAGTGCATGCCGACCGTCCCCGGCGCCGTCGGCGCCTTCCGCCGCGAAGCGCTGCTGCGTGTCGGTGGCGTCAGCGACACCACCCTCGCCGAGGACACCGACCTGACCATGGCCCTGTGCCGCGACGGCTGGCGCGTCGTCTACGAGGAGCGGGCCAAGGCCTGGACGGAGGCGCCCGCCTCGCTCGGCGCCCTGTGGAAGCAGCGCTACCGCTGGTGCTACGGCACCCTCCAGGCCATGTGGAAGCACCGCGGCGCACTCGCCCAGCGCGGCCAGGCCGGCAAGCTCGGCCGCCGCGGTCTGGTCTACCTGCTCATGTTCCAAGTCCTGTTGCCGCTGCTGGCCCCGGTCGTGGACGTCTTCGCGATCTACGGCCTGATCTTCCTGGATCCGCTGCGCATCCTCGGCCTGTGGACCGCGTTCCTGCTCCTCCAGGCCCTGATGGGTCTCTACGCCTTCCATCTCGACGGGGAACGGCCCGGACCGCTCTGGAGCCTGCCCTTCCAGCAGTTCGTCTACCGCCAGCTCATGTACCTCGTCGTCATCCAGTCCGTCTTCACCGCCATCGCCGGATCACGTCTGCGCTGGCAGCGGATGGAGCGCTACGGAAGCCTCCAGGTCCCGGGCGGCGCAACCGAGCCCGGGCCACCCGCCCCCACCTCTGTCACCGTCCCCACTTCTTTCCCCGTCCCCGCACCGGCGGGCTTGGAACTCGCCCAGATCTGGACCGAGGAAGCCCAGCGCGCCGCGGCGCTCGCGCCGGGCGCCGGCTATTACTCGGATCTCACCCGGACATCCCACCCCAGTCCGAATGCGTGGATTCAGGAAGCTCCCGCACAGGAGATGCGCGGGGAATCCCAATGGAGTTGAACACCACGCAAATCGGTGAGCCGGCCGTGGCGGAACCCGTGTAACTTCCGCCGGGGTGCGGCAATTCAGGCCGGGCTTTCCCTTGGCGAGCCCGGCATCCGGGCCGGGAAAGCGTCTTTGCGACGCGCGCGCCGAGCGGCTCCATCCGGGCACACTGCCACACCTCCCCCACCAGCGCTGTTCAGGGCGTGCCCATACCGCCCGACAAGCCTCCACGACGCCCAGCGCCGTGGAGGCTTCGCCATGAACGGGCTTATCCGCAGGGGCTTTCACTTCCGAATATCAGACCCCAGGCATTCGGGCAACCATCCGGAGTGGCAAATTCCCGCCACCTCCCGATCGGGCCCACGGAGGAACACGCCATCGCCACACGCACGCAACATTGACGGCCATGCGGGAGTTGGTACCAAATTCACCGAATCGCACCTGTCCGTACACCCGGTAACACCAATCCAGCAGATTGACTCGCCCGGATTGCCCGCATCTCCAGGCCTCATCCCAACAGAACTCCCTTCGCCCCTCCGTGGCGAAACCACGCCAATTCCATGACAGACCTGTTCATTCGAGCCAGTTGATTGTCATGCTTCCGTCAGCCCCGTACGCACCGCCGGCCGACCCCTCCGGCAGGTGCCGATCGACCCCACGGAGCAGCACGTCCTCGCCCGTTCCGCCCCCTGCAGGCACTTACCCGGTGCCCCGGAACGAGGCGCGACCGCGCACACGCGGTCGGATCCGGAAGGAACCTACGTGAAGCGAAAGCTCGCAGTCGGAGCCGTTCTCTCTGCCTCGGCCCTGCTCGCCGGCGCCATCCAGGCCGGCGCAGGGATGGCACAGGCCGCCCCCGTGCCCGCCCCCGCCCAGGAGCGCGCCGCCCTGCTCGCCCAGGCCGGCACCGAGGCCCCCGCCACGGCCCGCGCCCTGGGACTGGGCGGCACGGAGAAGCTGGTCGCCAAGGACGTCGTGACCGACTCGAACGGCAACCGTCACGTGCGCTACGAGCGCACCTACAACGGCCTCCCCGTACTCGGAGGAGACCTGATAGTCCACCAGGACTCCAGGGGATCCGTGAAGTCGGTGGACAAGGCGGCGAAGGCGGACATCGCTCCCGCCTCGCTCGCCCCCAAGCTTTCGGCGGACCAGGCCTCCGCCAAGGCGACCGGCGCCGTGAAGGCCACCATCGGCAACGCCAAGGACGCCGACGAGCCGGCCCTCACCTCGGTCGACCGGACCGGGGCCGCCCGTCTCGTCGTCTGGGCCGCGACCGGCACCCCGCGCCTCGCGTACGAGACCCTCGTCGAGGGCATGCGCGCCGACGGCACTCCCAGCAGCCAGCGCGTCGTCACCGACGCCACGAGTGGCGAGGTCCTCTCCGCCCACGAGGGAGTCCAGACCGCCAACGCCGCCGGCACCGGCAACGGCGTCTTCGTCGGCTCTGTACCGCTGACCACCAACTTCACGGGATCCACCTACGAGTTGAAGGACGCCACGCGCGGAGGCCAGTACACCGTCGGCCTCGCCAACAAGACCGGCGGGAACGGAACCCTCTACACCGACGCCGACAACGCCTGGGGCAACGGCACGGCCTCCAACGGCCAGTCCGCGGCGGTCGACGCCCAGTACGGCGCGGCGGCCACCTGGGACTTCTACAAGAACACCTTCAGCCGCAACGGCATCCGCAACGACGGCGTCGGCGCTTTCAGCCGGGTCCACTACGGCCGCAACTACGTGAACGCCTTCTGGAGCGACTCCTGCTTCTGCATGACCTACGGCGACGGCGCGAGCAACACCCACCCGCTGACCGAACTGGACGTCTCCGGCCACGAGATGAGCCATGGCGTCACGGCGAACACCGCCGGCCTGAACTACTCCGGTGAGTCCGGCGGCCTGAACGAGGCCACCTCCGACATCTTCGGAACCGCCGTGGAGTTCTACGCCAACCTCGCCGCGGACAAGGGCGACTACCTCATTGGTGAACTGATCGACCTCAACGGCAACGGCACCCCGCTGCGCTACATGGACAAGCCCTCCAAGGACGGCAAGTCGGCCGACAACTGGTCCTCCACCGTCGGCAGCCTCAACGTCCACTACTCCTCGGGCGTCGCCAACCACTTCTTCTACCTGCTGTCCGAGGGCAGCGGCGCCAAGACCATCAACGGCGTCGCCTACAACAGCCCGACCTACACCGGCGCCACCGTTACGGGCATCGGCCGCGACAAGGCCCTCCAGGTCTGGTATCGGGCGCTCACCGTCTACATGACCTCCACCACCAACTACCAGGGCGCCCGCGTGGCCACCCTCAAGGCGGCGGGTGACCTGTACGGATCGACGTCCGCGGAGTATCAGGCCGTCGCCGCGGCCTGGTCCGGCGTCAACGTGAACTGACCCGACGGCACGCCCCACGCCGGCAGGGCCCTGCGGGGTCCTGCCGGCCGCCGGTGTTTCCCGAGCTCAGGACCGCGTCAGCATTTCCGTCGTCGGCGACGCGGGCGGCCCGAGACCTGGCAGCAGCCGGCCTTGGAACCATCTCCGGCAGCGTCTCAGGCCACCGGACGGGGCATTGGTTGCGCTGAAGTCACGGGTCAGGCTGCGAAAGGTGAACACGGCTTGACTGAGACCAACTCTGCGAGGTCCGGCTGCACTCCACCACGTGGCCGCAGGTTCGAGGCGTTCCAGAGGTGCCCGGACAAGGGCATGGGCGGGCAAGCACAGACCCGTCAGGCGTGGTTGACCGGGAGGACGTCAGGTGAGAGGGCGCCGGCGTGGGCCGCGGCCGAGGTCATGCGGCAGCGGTGGTGGCGGCAGAGGACCTCGTAGCCGATCTCCTGCGCCGGGCGGTTCACGTCACCGACGGCGACCTGCTCGCCCTTCACAACCATCTCGCCGTCAATCGTGCGGGCGTTGTGGGTGGCGCGGGCTCCGCACCAGCACAGGGCCTCGACCTGGAGCTGCTCGATGCGGGCGGCCAGCTCGATCAGGCGCTGCGAGCCGGGGAACGGCTTCGTACGGAAGTCCGTGGTGAAGCCGAAGGCGAACCACGTCCAGGCCCAGGTCGTCCACGACTCGGGCCAGCTGGTCGATCTGCTCGGGAGCCAGGAACTGAGCCTCGTCGACGATGACGTGGTCCGCCTTGCCACCCTTGGAGAGTTCGGCAACCAGGTACGCGTGTCCGGACTCACCACGGCGCGGACTTCGGCACGCGCCACCACCAGACGTGGGCCTGCGGCGCCCGGCCGCGCGCGGTGCGCAACCACGGGTCGAGCGCTCCCGTCACGTCCTGGTCGGTGGCGGCCCCGAACCGGGCGTCCAGTGCGTCCAGCACCCCCGCCAGCTCCGCCCGCACCGCCGGGGGGGAGTCCATCACCTCTGCCAGCGCGTCCCTGCCGTCGAGGTCGGCCGGCGCACTCCGCGGTGGACGCCGCCCCCACCCCTCCCCAGGCCCGGGAGGCTACCGCGTTTCAGTTCCCGCTTCGGCCGGTTCCCTGGTTCCGGGAGGCGTCCCGGGCGGCGAGCACCGCGGACTTGAGCCCGACGTCGTCGAGGTCCCCGGGCTCGGCGAACCCGGGATCGACCTCGTAGTCCTCAAGGATCATGAACACCTGGTCGAAGAGGGTGCCGAGCGCCCCTTGGAGTCGTTCGCCGTTCGCCTGGGACGCACGACGGGCTTCCCACCAGCCGGCTGCGAAGTCCCCTGCCGCGCAGGTCCCTTCGGCGAACGCGTCGAGCAGCGCCAGCTGCCGTGCGGCGGCGCTCTGCGGGTCGACGTCGTCGGGCCGGGCCCATGCCCGGTGCACGGGCCCGTACGCGGCTGCCACGGCCGGCAGGTCGGGATGGCGGTCCGCCAGGGCGCGCGCATGACGGCCGAAGCGCGCGCGTGCCGCGTCGACCCCTTCCCCGACCGCCGCCGCCATGAACGCGGCCGTTCCCGCGATCAGCGCGTAGCCCGGGCCGGGGAACAGGACAGCCCCTTGCAGGCCGGGCGCGCACAGCAGGAACGGCGGGCGGATGTCCATGCCCTCCGTGCCCGTGGCCGACCGGGACCGCGCACGGGCGATCGTCGCGGGGCCGTCGGCGAGGTCTGTGGCAAGGACGTACGGGGACCCGACCGCACGGCAGCCGGCCGCGATCCGGCGGCCCAGCGCCGCGTCGAGCCGAGTGCCCGCAGGCACCGGGGCAACCGATTTGCCGCGCAGCCAGGAGGGGGCGAAGGTGCCGTCCCGGCCGAGGACGGCCCGCACCGGCGAGAACTCAAGATCCCCGTCACCCGCCATCAGGCCACCTCCCCCCGGTCGGCCGGATCCACGGCGTTCGCGTCCGGGACGATCCCCGCGACAGGTGGGAAGAACATCGCCCCCTCACCGTCGGCGACGTTCACGACCACCCCGGCCGGGCGGTCCGCGACCGGACCCACCGCGTCCACGAGCCGCGCACCCAGCATCTCGAGGTACTCCCACTCCCGCCCTGCATCCAGCGTCCTGGAACACCACGCTAGCGGGCGCCCCACCGGTTCCCCCAGGCCCCCCCGGGTGGGCCGAGTCGGACGGTGGTTCAGGGATGTAGCCCTCCCCCTCAGGCGTGACTGACGGGGAGGACGTCCGGGGAGAGGACGCCCGCGTGGGCCGCCGCCGAGGTCATGCGCTTGCGGTGGTGGCGGCGGCAGAGGACCTCGTAGCCGATCTCCCCAGCCGGGCGGTTCACGTCGCCGACCACCACCTGGGCTCCCTCGACCACCATCTCGCCACCCACCGTACGGGCGTTGTGCGTGGCGCGGGCACCGCACCAGCACAGGGCCTCGGCCTGGAGCTGTTCCAAGCGGTCCGCAAGCTCGATCAGGCGCTGCGAGCCCGGGAAGAGCTTCGTACGGAAGTCCGTCGTGATGCCGAGGGCGAAGACGTCCAGCCCGAGGTCGTCGACGATGCGCGCGAGCTGGTCGATCTGCTCCGGGGCCAGGAACTGGGCCTCGTCCACGATCACGTAGTCCGCCTTGCCGCCCTTGGAGAGCTGCGCGACCAGATACGCGTACAGGTCCATGCCTTCCGGGGCCTCGACCGCCTCGGTCACCAGACCCAGGCGCGAGGAAAGCTTGCCCTCGCCCGCCCGGTCGTCCCGCGTGAAGATGACACCCTGCAGACCCCGCGCGTCACGGTTGTGGGCTATCTGGAGAGCCAAAGTCTTCTCACTGGGGCATCCGCCATGTCAGCTGAGCCGGGACCGCTCCCCGCAGCCCTTCGGCACCGTCCGACTCTCGGGTGCGAGAGTACGAGGGCCGCGCGCCCACACCGAGCCCGCCCAGGAGTGGCGCCCGGGACGGGTGGGTTACATCTGCTGGAGTCTGTCATTGGCATCGCCGGGGGTGAACCGGGCCGGGTCGAACCCCACCCCGGAGTCAAGGCCAAGCCACCGCACGAGGTCGTCGTGCTCCGTCCGCGTCGGATCGGCGAGAGTCCGCTTGAGGTCTTCATAGGCCCCGGCACCTCCGCAGTCCTCAGGAGGGCAGGCGCCGGAACCGGCTACGCAGACGGGATAGGTCCGGTCCGCCTCGGCTGCGGTCCGGTGCTCCACGGTGACGCGGTGGTCCCAGGAGTCACCGAAGTCGTACGTGTACACAAGGCTCCCTCCCTCCTTGAGGAGGGCGCCGAGAGTGACGCCCCGCTCGTCCCCGAAGTCGAGCTCGGTGTTGGCCCGGCCGTACTGGACGCCGTCCACGGTGAAGGCGTGCATATGGCTGTTCTCCCAGCCCATGACAGCCTGGATCACAGCATGCGCTTGGTCGAGCCGGGCCGCGGCCGGCACCAGCACACGTCGCCAGACCGCCGGTTCGACAATGTCCTCCAGATCGATGCGCAGCTGGAACACCGGTTCTCCGGGGAGCGGTTCGCCGCGCATCACGGCCACGGCCCGCCTGCCCTGACCGGTCAGCTCCACGGTGTCATCGTCGCTTCGGACGGCCCCGAGGGCCGCGAGGGCGTCGAGCAACAGCCGCACGTCACGGTCGTTGCTACCGCGCCAGCCCCGCAGCCGCTCGGGCGGCACATCGTCGAGGATGTAGGGAGCGGTCACCGCCTGCCACACCGCGCTGCGCAGCGCGTCGCCGGCGACCGGGCCGCGAGCCGCGTACAGCCGATGCAGCAGCGTCCGCAGGCCGGCGGCGTACTCCTGCGAGAAGACCGACTCAAGCCACCCCGAGACCAGTACGGCACTCCCGATGCGCGGTACCGCTTCGAAGAGGGCGTTCCACAGGCCGTCGGTCCGGTCGAGCAGCCGGGCGTTCTTCTTCACCGGGAGCAGACGGCCACCGGCAGCCCTCAGCAGTCGAGCGGCCTTGGCCCATTCCGCCAGCAGGTTGAGGTGGTACAGCTCCTCGCTGGACTTCGTCTTGAACATCCGGTCACCGATCACCGGGTCCATCTGGTCGCCGGTGCCCAGCAGCTCCACCAAGGTCCGGGCGTCCGCGAGAGTGATGCGGCCGGTCTGCGTCAATTTCCGTCCCGCGCCGATCCACCCGACCAACTCCCGCACCTGTCCCACTGTCTTGCCATGAGACTCGTCCACAACCGCTCCGTTCCGTGCCCTCGCCGCCTCGCCGCCTCGCCGCCTCGCCGAACCTACCCTCCCGCACCGCCGTCAGCCGTAGGGTGCTCCCAGTGAGCGAGTACCAGTACTACGAGTTCCAGGCCCTCGACCGGCCGCTGAGCGGCGACCAGCGGGAAGCACTGCGGGGCATCTCCAGCCGTGCCAGGATCACCGCCACGAGCTTCACCAACGAATACCACTGGGGCGACCTGCGGGGGGATCCGCGAACCCTGTTGGAACGGTACTTCGACGCCCATCTGTACGTCGCCAGCTGGGGCACACGCCGGCTGATGCTCCGCCTACCCCTACAGCGCCTGGCCCTGCGCAGCGTCCAACCGTACGGTCTCGGCAACCACGTCGAAGCCTGGGTCACCCGGACCCACCTTCTCCTCGACCTGACCAGCGAGGACGAAGGAGCCGACTGGGACGAGGGAGCCGACGATTCCCTGGCAGCGGTCATCGGCGTACGCGAGGAACTCGCCACCGGCGATATGCGGCCCCTCTACCTGGCGTGGCTCTCCGCCCTCTCTGCCTGGGAAACCGAGGACGACGAGGAACAGGCGTACCAGTCCTCCCTGGAGCCTCCCGTCCCCGCCGGCCTGGGTGAACTCACGGCTCCGCAAAGCGCGCTCGCGGACTTCCTGCGCGTCGACACCGACCTGCTCGCTGTCGCCGCGCAGAGCAGCACCGCAGCGCCGGAACCCGCGGCCCGTCTGACACGGAAGGAGCTCGCGCGACTCGTCTCCGCCCTCCCGGACGAGGAGAAGGATGCCCTACTGGTGCGCCTCGCCCTCGGCCCGGAGCCCCACTTGCACAGCGAGCTCCTGCATCGTCTGCGGGAAACGTCCGCCCCGGCGACCGCACCCGGTCGCCGGACCGCCGCCCGGCTGCTGGATGCGGCGCACACCCGCCGCGCCGAGCGCCACGGGCACGCCGAACGCGACCGGTTGCGAGCCCGCGCCACGCGCCTGACCGCACTCGCCGCCGAGGCGGACGCCATCTGGAACCAGGCCGAAGCACACATCGCCTCCAAGAAGACCAGTGCCTACGACGCGACTGTCGCCCTCCTTCGTGACCTGCGCGATGCCTGCGCTCACGCCGGACACGGTGTCGATTTCCAGCAGCGTCTGGGGCTCCTGCGCGACACCTACCGGAGCCGGCCCGGCCTCATCCACCGTCTCGACAGTCACGGTCTCCGGTAACTCGGTCGCCGGCATGGAAGAAGAAGCTCAGGCGTGGTTGACCGGGAGGACGTCCGGGGAGAGGGCGCCGGCGTGGGCTGCAGCGCTCGTCATCCGCTTGCGGTGGTGGCGGCGGCACAGGACCTCGTAGCCGATCTCCTCCGCCGGGCGGTTCACGTCACCGACGACCACTTGGGCGCCCTCGACGATCATGGCGCCGCCCACCGTACGGGCGTTGTGGGTGGCGCGGGCACCGCACCAGCACAGGGCCTCGACCTGGAGCTGCTCCAAGCGGTCCGCCAGCTCGATCAGACGCTGCGAGCCGGGGAACAGCTTCGTACGGAAGTCCGTGGTGATGCCGAAGGCGAAGACGTCCAGGCCCAGGTCGTCCACGATGCGCGCCAACTGGTCGATCTGCTCCGGCGCCAGGAACTGGGCCTCGTCCACGATCACGTAGTCCGCCTTGCCGCCCTTCGACAGCTCGGCGACCAGGTACGCGTACAGGTCCATGCCCTCCGGCGCCTCTACCGCCTCCGTCACCAGACCCAGGCGCGAGGACAGCTTGCCCTCCCCCGCCCGGTCATCACGGGTGAAGATCACGCCTGCCAGGCCCCGCGCGTCACGATTGTGGGCGATCCGGAGCGCCAGTGTCTTTTTACTGGGCCATCCACCAACTTTCAGGAGCGGGATCACCGCGAAGTCGTCTGTACGAGGGCAGGGTCTGGGCCATGCACCCCGAACCGCGACCCTCAGCCCGCGTCCGACTGCGGGTCAGCGCGCCCAGCCCGTTGCTGAAGACCTCCCGCGCGAGGGATGTTTCCGATACCGCCTGCCCGTCGTCCAAGGCCGGCCGTCCCGAGCTTGACCTGGATCGGAGGTCCGGTCACCTCCGTTCCTGCACCGCCAGGGCGTCCTCGGCCCGCAGCGCACCCGCACCGGACCCTACGAGGCAGACCTTCCCGTGGTGCATTTCGTCCAGCACCTCCCGGGAATGCCCGTACCACTCGATCTCCGTCAGTTCCACGGTTCCGTCCGCCGGGGAAGGCAGCTGGTAGAGCGTCCCGACGCGTGCGGAGCCGTACAGGCTCCGCACCACGCAGACGGCCCGTGAGGTTTCTGCGCTCTCGACCGAGATGATGAGGAGCCGGTGGGTGTCAGCCGCCATACTCATGAGCCCTTCGAACGAATTCCGAGATCTGTTCCGGCGTCAGTTTAGGGACGTCGTATTCCAGCAGGGGGTCCATGTCCGCCTGGTTGATCCGACTGGGGACATGGATGCCCATGTCCCTCAGGATGTCACGGGCAGCCGCGGACGGAATCTCCGCCGACGCACGGGCCGTGACCTCCGCCGGGGTCAGACCGACGGGTACCTCCGCCTCCCGCCGGATGTAGCCGTGATAAGTCTCCACCCCGTCCAGGGAACTGCGCGGGACGACTTGGACGATGGCGTCACCGAACTCCTGGGCCCGGGTCGCGAACACCGTCGCCACACCGGGGTCGGTCGACGTCGGCGTGATGGTCAGCTCCTGGACGCCCGGGCTTCCGTCGAATCCGCGCGTGGTGCCCCGGAACAGATGCTCGTCCTCAGGACACGGTGTCAGGCCCAGCGGGTCGGCCCAGGTGTGCGGGTTGTGGACGTAGGCCACGGGGTTGGCTGCCGGGGCGAGACCCAGCGGGTCGGGCGAGAGATAGCGCGCCGTCTCCGGGTCGTAGGTCCGGAAGACGTTGTAGTGGAGGCCTGACTCGGGGTCGAAGTACTGCCCGGGGAACCGGAGCGGGGTGTACGCCGTCGCGTCCCGGTTCCAGGTGGTCGTGCCCCACACGGTGGCCCGAGTGTGCCAGGCTATCTGCCCGCTCTCGTCGACCAGCTCGGTCGGAGTGCCCACCAAGTCCGTGACGATCGAGAAGAACCGGGTGTCGATCTCGGACTGGGAGGAGCCCGTGGTGATGCGCTCCGTCTGCGTCAGCGGGTGCGCGCCCTGGTGGTTCCAGGTCAGCGTGATCGGGTGCGGCAGGTCGGGCGAGACCGTGGTCTGTTCGCACAGCACCGGGCCGTCCCAGGTGAACAGGGTCTCCTCCACCACCTCTCCGGATCCGGAGAGACGCTGTTTGGAAGTGCGACGCCCCAGCGGGTCGTACCGGTACCGCCAGGTCGTGCCGTCCGGCGTGATCACCGAGGTGAGCCGGTCCTCGCAGTCCCACGTGTACCGCCAGGTGTCGGGCTTGCGGGAAAGGCGGACCTTCTGCCGGAGGGTGACGCGGCCCGCCGCGTCGTACTCGTAGCGAACCGAGCCGGCACGCTGGATACGGGTGCCCTCGTACACCCGGTCCCCCTGGGCCTTGCCGCCGGGGTGTGAGGTCGGCCATGAGGCCGAGGTCTGGTTGCCGGCCTCGTCGTAGGTGTACCGCTCGGTCCAGTTCTCCGCGTCGACCGCCGTGACGCGGGAAGCCGCGTCGAGGGTGATGGCACTGGGGCCGGTCAGGCTGTCATCGACATCCGTGAGAGCACCGTCTGCGCGGTAGGCGTAGCCGCGTCGTCGCAGGCCCCGGCCATCGTGGCCGATCAGCTGCTGCCCCGTGAGGCGGCCCACTTCGTCGAAGGTGTGGGAGAGCGAGGCTCCACCGCCCAGGGAGCGTGACAGGGTCCGGCCCGCGGCATCACGTTCGAAGGTGACCGTTCGGCCCGCCGTGGTGAGGCGGGTCCGGCGGCCGGCCGCGTCGTACGTCCACTCGGTCTGCTCCCCCACGGGGGTGGTGCGACCCGTCCGACGACCCACCTCATCGTGGGTGAAGGTCAGCGTGCGGCCGTCGACCGTCTCGGAGCGCAGCCGTCCGGCCCGGTCCCGCAACCGTTTGACCTCTGCTTCCGGGCCGACGATCCGGGCGAGCTTGCCCGAGACGTCGTACTCGTACGTCGTAACCGCTCCGGCGGCCTCCTTGCGGAGGACCTGGCCCCGCTCGTTGTACGCGTAGGTGATCCGTTCGCCGGTGGCCGTCGTGCGGGCCGTGAGGCGACCCGCCGGATCGTAGGTGTAGCCGGTGAGGCGGGCGTCGAAATCCCTCTCTCCGACCAGGCGGCCCGCCGGATCGTACCTATACGACCAGGTCAGGCCCTGCGGGTGTGACGTCCGTGAGCCGCAGCTCGGCATCGTGAGTGAAGCTGTACCGCACTCCGTCCGGGCCGGTGCGGGCGGAGAGCAGGTCGAAGTCCCCGTACTCGGAGAAGGTCGTGCCGCCTGCGGCGTCGGTGAACCGGACGCAGTTGCCCTCGCCGTCGTACGTCCACGACTCCGAGCTGCCGTCCGGGGCCGTACGGCGCAGCATCCGGCCCTCCACGCTCCACTCCATGCGGACGGTGTGGCCCAGTGGATCCGTCACTGCGGTGGTACGGCCGAAGGCGTCGTGCTCCCAACGGGTGACGTTGCCCGGAGGATCGACCGTCTCGACGAGGAGTCCTGCCGCATTGCAGCGGACCGCCGTCATGTTGCCCAGTGCGTCGGTCACCGAGGCGATGTGCCCGCGCTCGTCGTAGGCGAAGCGAGTGGTGCTGCCCGAAGAGCCCGTCACCGAGGTGCGGTTTCCCCGCTCGTCGAAGGTCTGCCGGACCACGGTGCCATCGGAGTTCACGATCCGCACCGGGCGGCCGAGGCCGTTGTGCTCCGCCGTCGACCTACGGCCATCCGGTCCCACCACGGACGTGACCCGGCCTGCCTCGTCGTACGAGAGGCTGGTCCGGTGGCCCAGCGGGTCGGTGTGCGATAGCAGGCGGTTGAAACGGTCGCGTTCGGTACGGACCAACGCACCGGTGGCATCGGTCTCGGCCACCACCTGCGCCCGCTCGTTCGTCTCGTACCGCCGGAGGTGGCCCAGTGCGTTCGTGGCGCGGGTGACGCCCGGCTCGTACGAGTAGTGCATGTTGAGGTGGCCGTTGGTGCCCGACTGGGCGATGCAGCGGCCGCGGTCGTCGTAGGCGTAATCGAAGTGATGGCCGTTGGTGTCGGTCCAGGAGGTGATGCGGGCCTGTTCGTCGTAGCCGAAACGGAGTGGTTTCTCCGAGGAATTGACTACCTCGGTGAGGTGGCCGCCGTCGAAGCCGTAGTCCAGGATCCTGGTGCCGTCACCCAGGGAGAGCGAGGTGATCCGGCCCTCGGCGGTGGTGATGCACACCCGGTAGCCGCCGCTGTGGCTGACGGCTGACGGGCTGCCGTCATCGTCGTACTCGTACGCGATCCAGGCACCGTTACGGTCGTCGAGCAGAATCAGGGCGCCCTCTGCGGTGTAGTGCCAAACCCGGCCCGCGTCGGGGTCGGTGACCGTGAACTCACCCTCGGGCGTGCGATCCAGTGGCCAGCGCCGGCCATGGGTGGGGAACACGGGGACGCCCGGGGCGGGGTGCGGGTAGCGCAGCAGGCTGCCGTCCTCGCCGATCCGGACGACCCCTTCGGCGTCGATCTCCAACCGCTGGTCGAGCGTGCCGGCCCAGGACGGCCCGAACCAACGGCCGGACCGGTACGAGGACTCAAAGGTGCGGGTGAGGGCCAGCGGCAGCGAGCCCGGCAGGACGAGGTCGGTCTGCGGCAGAACCATCCGCCCGGTCGCGACGTCGACCGGGTCGTCGATGCACGTCTTGTCGTTGGGGGCGCGCGAGGGGCCGTCGGGGCCGTCCTGGTCGAGTTGGCCGCGGCCGGGCTTGACGTCATCGGCGTGCTTGGCGACCGTGGCGCCCTTCTTGAGCGCGCCCAAGCCCTTGGAACCGACAAGTTCCGGGATCATCTTCCCAAGTCCCTCGGAGGGGTCCTTCATGAACTCGGCGAGCATCTTCTTGCCCGCGCCCATCGGGTCGTTGGCCGCCGTGACCAGACCCGCCGCCGTCGAGTTCAGATTGGTGACGTACTCGGCCGGATGCGTCAGGTTGTACGGATCCATCGGATTGAGCGCACGCGCAAAGTTCACAATCCCGGCCGTGCCCTTGATGACACCACCCGTCAGGTGCGTCTTGGCGAGATCCAGGTAATCCATGCCGTCGCCGAGCTGCTTCGCGTACGAGGGCTTCGGCGGAGCCGCGTCCCGCGCCGCCCGCACCGCCGTACGAACCGTCTCCGCGACGTCGTTGCGCTGCTTGCGGGCCGTATCCAGCTTGTCCTGCGCGGCCGTCGCGATCGCGGTACCCGGATCGGTGAAGTTCTCCGAGGGGCGGGGCGGCAGCGGGTCCTGCTTCGCCTTCAGCGCGTTGTTGTAGGTGTCGACCAGCTTGTTGTGCGCGGTGCGAGCCTCGGTGGAGACCTTCTTCGCCCGGTTGTACTCCTCCAACGCCTCCTTGGCCTGGCCCTGCGCCCACTCGACGGTCTCGGCGAACCGGCCCATCACGTCTGCGGCCTTCCCGAACGCCTCCGCCGCCTTGAACCACCGCGGCGGCTCCTTCGCCACCGACTCCCTGAACGAATCCGCCGTCCTGCCCTTCAGGCCGTCCGGCTCCCCCATCCCCTTCAGCCCGTTGCCGACCTTGTCGAAAGACGCCTTGAAGTCGTTCAGGTGGGAGACCTGCGCGCGTATCTTCGACACACTGCCGTAGACCAGCTTGTTCGGCTCCTCGGTCTGGCCCAGCTCCAACTCCGCGACGTCCGCGCCCAGCCGGTTGGCAGCCGAGCGGCTCTTGTCACGGATCCAGTCACCGGCGTCATCCAGGCCGACGTCCTCGGCAAGACCGGCCGCCTTGTCGCCGGTCCACTCGACCGCGTCACCCACGTCCTCGACCCGGTCCTCGGCCCAGTCCTCGACCCCGTCCGGAACGAAGTCCCGCCACCCCATCAGTGACCGTCCCCGTCCCGCTTGGCCTGCTCCAGCAGGTCCTTCAACGAACCGATCCTGCCCGTGGAGGTGATCGTGTCCCCCGTGTCCGACCAGGTCTTCTTCATGTCCTCGGCACTCTTCTCGAAGGACTCCGCGCTGTAATCGGGCTTGTAGACGTCCGCGGAGAAGATCTCGCCCCACGGCTTCTTCTCGATCTCGTCCTCACTGGCGTGCGGATTGCCGTACGCGGCGTTCGCGACCACCCGGAACGTGCCGTGGAGATACTGCTCCTCCTCCCACACCGTCCCCGCCGCGATCCCCAACGACTGGGCCAGCGTGCTCGCGTTCTGCACCAGACTGCGAACACCCCACTCCCAGCGCTCGCAGAAATCCTCAAAGTCGGTGGCGAGCCCGGCGTGCCCGGCCTCCATCCCCGTCATCGCCAAGTTCTCGAACCCCGCGCCCATCGACGCACCGGCCGCGTCCCCCGACTCCCGCAACTCCCCGATCGCCGCCCGCAGACCATCCTGAATGTTCTTGACCGCAGCCGGCGAAACCTCGAGATCCCCGTTCCCCGCCATCAGGCCACCTCCCCACGGTCACCGATATCCACGGCGCTGCCCTCGGGAACGATCCCCGCCACCGGCGGGAAGAACATCGACCCGTCCCCGTCCCCGTCCGCGACGTTCACGGCCACACCGGCGGGACCGTCCGCCATCGGAACCACCGCATCCACCAGCCGCGCGCCCAGCACCGAGAGGAACTCCCACTCCCGGCCGGACTCCCCGCGCGCCTCGGCGAACCGGGCCAAAGCCTCCTCGTCGGTGAAGGCATAGATCCAGCGGATGCCGCCCGACACCGCCGGCATCAGGCCACCATCGGGGCCGTCGGCGACCGGAACCAGCAGGACGGCCCGCCGGAACTCCCCCAGCAAACGGCCGGGATCACCCACCCACCCCGTCCCGTATCGCCGCGATCTCTACGGTCAGTTCCATGGGCTGCATCCCCTCCAGCGCCGGCCAGCGTCCTAGAGGAACACGCTATCGGGGACCCCACCGGTTCCCTCAGGCCCCCTGGGAGGGCCCTGTCAGACGTGGTTGACCGGGAGGACATCCGGAGAGAGGGCGCCCGCGTGGGCCGCGGCCGAGGTCATGCGGCGGCGGTGGTGGCGGCGGCAGAGGACTTCGTAGCCGATCTCTCCCGCCGGGCGGTTCACATCGCCTACGACGACCTGGGCGCCCTCGACGACCATCTCACCGTCTATCGTGCGGGCGTTGTGGGTGGCGCGGGCGCCGCACCAGCACAGGGCCTCGACCTGGAGCTGTTCGATGCGGTCGGCCAGCTCGATCAGACGCTGCGAGCCGGGGAAGAGTTTGGTGCGGAAGTCGGTGGTGATGCCGAAGGCGAACACGTCCAGGCCGAGGTCGTCGACGATGCGGGCGAGCTGGTCGATCTGGTCGGGGGCGAGGAACTGCGCCTCGTCCACGATCACGTAGTCCGCCTTGCCACCCTTCGACAGCTGGGCGACCAGGTACGCGTACAGGTCCATGCCCTCCGGCGCCTCCACCGCCTCCGTCACCAGGCCCAGGCGGGAGGACAGCTTGCCCTCCCCCGCCCGGTCGTCCCGCGTGAAGATCACGCCCTGAAGCCCTCTCGCGTCACGGTTGTGGGCAATCTGGAGCGCCAGCGTGCTTTTTCCGCAGTCCATCGTTCCGGAGAAGAACACCAGCTCGGGCATGGGGAGTACAGGGCCTTTCCAGGAAGGGGGAAGCGTGGGGGGCGGGCGCTCGGGAGCGTCAGGAGCGGATTTCGAGCAGCGGGACGAGCTGCTCGGCCGGGGTCATGGAGCCGTGCATGCCCGCGAGGGCCGACTCGTTCGGCTCGGCGCGCGAGGCGGTGATCGCCACGTCGGCCTGGGCGGCGGCGATCACGTCGCCGATCCGGCCGAGGACCCGCTCGTCGCATTCGCCCGGTGTACCGAACCAGCCCAGTTCCAGGGCTTCCGCGCGGCTCGCGACCCAGAAGCGGTCGCCGAGCACCTCGCGCCAGACGGTCAGGACGTCGGCCTCGGCTCCCGGTACGGCGTACACGTGCCGGGCCCGGCCCTCGCCGCCCAACAGGGCGACGCCCGCGCCGAGTTCCCAGTCGTCGTCGTAGTCGACGCGGGAGTCCTCGTCGAAGGGGATGTCCACCATGCCGTGGTCGGCGGTCACGTACAGCGCGGTGCGCGGCGGGAGTTGCTCGGCGAGCCGCTGGACGAGTCGGTCGACGTACATGAGCTGGCCGCGCCAGGCGTCGGAGTCCACGCCGTGCCGGTGGCCGGCCCCGTCGAGCTCGCTGTAGTACGTGTAGACGAGCGAGCGGTCGCCGGCCGCGAGCCGCTCGGCCGCGAGGTCCATGCGGTCCTCGCCGGTCATCCGGCCGAGGAAGGTGCCGCCGCTCAGCGCAACCTTGGTGAGCGGAGTGGTCTGGAAGGCGGGCGAGGACACCTGCGCCGTGGCCACGCCGGCCGCGTCGGCCTGCTGGAAGACGGTCGGGTACGGCTGCCAGGGCTTGGGCGGGGTCCACGGGTGCCAGCGGAGCTGGTTCATCAGTTCGCCGGTGGCGGGATTGCGGACGGTGTAGCCGGGCAGGCCGTGCCGCGCGGGCGGCAGGCCGGTGCCGACGGACGCCAGCGAGGTGGCGGTGGTCGCCGGGAAGCCGGCGGTGATCGGGCGGCCGGTGCCGCCGCGCGAGGTGGCGAGGAGGGAGGTGAGGTACGGGGCCTCGTCCGGGTGGGCCTTGATCTGCTCCCAGCCCATGCCGTCGACCAGGAACACGCAGTTGCGGTCGGCCGGGGTCAGCTCGGCGATCGAGGCCTCGAAGCCGGGTACCCCCTGGCCGGCCACGAGGGTGGGCAGCA
This sequence comes from Streptomyces sp. H27-H1, assembly GCF_026627445.1. Lineage (GTDB taxonomy): Bacteria > Actinomycetota > Actinomycetes > Streptomycetales > Streptomycetaceae > Streptomyces. The sequence continues at coordinate 1,706 of NZ_JAPNLJ010000022.1, read as the reverse complement.
GGTCGGCGAGCGATCCGGTGCCGTACTCCGGGACGGGAGCGCCGGCGAGGTCCAGCAGTTCCGGCTCGTCCTGCCAGCTCTGCGCGGCGGAGTACGCCATCAGCGGGCGGGGGCGGAGGCTGCCGCCGTCGCCTCGCTGAGCGACTGGGCGAAGCGCAGGGTCTGGCGGACCGCCTCCGGGCCGTCGCCGGCCTCGCTGACGCGCAGGCTGAGGTCGTCGGCGGTGGAGTTGCCGGTGTAGCCGTGGTCGGCGTCGCAGTTCTGGTCTCCGCAGGCGGCGGGCTCCAGGTCGATGCGCGAGACCGCGCCCCAGCCGATGGTCAGGACGACCTCGCGGGGCAGCGTGCCGGGAGTGTAGGACTCCGGGTTGGCGACGACGCGGCTGAGCACCACGGAGGAGATGCTGGCCAGCTTGACCGACTCGGTGGAGGTGGTCGCGTACGGCGACGGGGACCCGGCGTCGGCGGCCTGCTCGTCGGTGTGGCTGACGATGAAGCGGTTGCCGGTGAGGACCAGCACGGTGACGTGCCGGCGCACCTCATTGGAGTCGAAGGTCGTCTCCTGGTGGACCAGGTACGACGCGATCGGCTCGCCGCCCACCGCGGCCTCCACGGCCTCGGCCACGAGGGCGGGGTAGTAGCCGCTGCGCTCGATCGCCGTGCGCAGCCCCTGGGTCGTCGTACCGGATTTCGCCATGAGGTCCATCCTAAGGCCCGCACGGAGCACCCTGGCCGCCCCGTACCTCAGTAGCTGGGAAGCGTCCGCGGGCCGAGGTCGCCGCGGGCGGGCGGGTGGGCCACGCGGACGGTCGCGCTGAGCACGGACAAGCCCTCGGTGGCGACGACTACGGGCTCCAGGGAGACCCCGACCACCTCGGGGTGATCGTCGACGAGGCGGGAGAGGCGCAGGAGCAGTTCCTCCAGGGCGGGGGTGTCCACGGGGTCGCTGCCGCGCCAGCCGAAGAGCAGCGGGGCGGTGCGGATCGAGCGGAGCAGGCTCGCCGCGTCCTTGTCGGTGGCCGGGACGAGCCGGTGGGCGGTGTCGCCGAGCAGTTCGGAGGCGACCCCGGAGAGCCCGAAGGACAGTACGGCGCCGGCGGCGGGGTCGATGACGGAGCGGATGACGGTGTCGACGCCCCGGGGGACCATCGACTGGACCACGGGGAGCAGCTCCTGCGGCTTGCCCAGGGCCTGGGTGAGTTCCTCGTACGAGCGGCGCAGCTCGGCCTCGGTGGTGAGGTCGAGGCGGACGCCGCCGAGGTCGGCGCGGTGGCGCAGGTGCGGGGCGGTGGTCTTGAGCGCGACGGGGTAGCCGAGGACCTGGGCGGCGCGGACCGCGGCGTCGGGGCTGGGGGCGGGGAGAGTGGTGAGCACCCGGATCCCGTACCGGGCGAGCAGCTCGCGGGCATCGGGGTCGGCCAGGGCGAGGACCTGCTCCTCCCCTACTCCGGCCAGCAGGCGGGAGAGCTGCCCGGCGGCCCCGCTCTCGTCGATGTCCTCGAACTCGGGCACCTGCCCGACATCGGCGTTGCCCCGGCGCCACTGCCCGTACCGCACGGCTTCGGCGACGGCTTTGACGGCGCGCTCGGCGGCGGGGTAGCTGGGGATCCGGGCGGCTGCGGGGTCGGGCGCGGCTGCGGACCCTGTGGCGTCGAAGGGCGGCTCGGTGCCGGCCACCGGCTCCGCCGCGGCGGAGCCGGTGGCGGG
>NZ_JAPNLJ010000021.1 GCF_026627445.1 Streptomyces sp. H27-H1 | reverse complement strand
TCCTCGGCATGCCCACCGACGACCCCTCCCTGAACGTCACCCGCAGCCGCCTCGGACGCCTCACCCGCCAAGGCTTCCTCACTCAGCCCGGACGGGGCCTCTACCGGAAAGGGACTTAACGACCTCTAAAGTCTGCCCGGCGGTGCAGACGGTGAACTGACACAGGGTTCATACAACAAGGTAGGAGACGCATTATGGGCATCATCGCTTGGATCCTCATCGGACTGTTCGCCGGCCTCATCGCGAAGATGCTGATGCCGGGCAAGGACCCGGGCGGGGTCATCATCACCATGCTCATCGGGATCGCCGGCGGTCTGCTCGGCGGCTGGCTCGGCAAGGTCATATTCGGCGTCGACTCCATCGACGGCTTCTTCGACCTCTCCACCTGGATCGCCGCCATCATCGGCTCCGTCATCCTCCTGGCCCTCTACCGCCTCGTCGCCGGCGGTCGGCACCGTCACGCCTGACCCCACGCGCCCCGAGTTCCCGGGCCCGCCGCGAACCGCGGCGGGCCCGCGTGATGCCCGGGGGCCAGGCACAAGAGCCATGGACCGGCGCGCCGGTGCGGGAAGCCGGCCGGGCCCTGCGCGCGATCCCGAACTCGCCTACGAGGAGCACACGCGGCGAACGCCGCCACTGGATCGTCGGCCGATTCCGGCGGCAGCTCCTCGCGCTGCGGCATGTAGGGGATGTAATTTTACCGTCCGAGGCAGGCCCGGGTTTCGCGGGCGATCTGCTGGATCTCGCCGGTGGGAACGACGAGGACGGGCACGGCCGCTCCAGGAGTACTGACCGCGACGGGCTCGGTCGGGTTCTCAGGGCTGAGGCCGCCTTTGATCCCGAGCACGGCCAGGCCGCCGGCCACGGCTTCTCGGACTTCGGGCTGGTCCTCGCCGATCTCGCCGGTGAAGACGAGAGCGTCGATGCGGTCCAGGGACGCCGCGACGTGGGCCACGCCCCTGCGTACACCGAGCGTGAACACCTCCAGGGCCAAGCCCGCGTCGGTGTCGCCGGATGCACGGGCCCGGACCAGTTCACGGGTGTCACCGGACGTTCCGGACAGTCCGAGGAGCCCTGAGTCGCGAGCGAGGACCTCCTGCAGCTGTTGTGGCCCGTACCCCGTCTCGGTTTGCAGCCACAGCAGCATCCCGGGGTCGATGCTGCCGCTGCGGCTGCTCATCGCCATCCCTTCCAGTGGAGTGAACCCCATGGTCGTGTCCACGCTGCGGCCCTCCCGCACGGCGCAGGCCGAACAGCCGCCGCCCAGGTGCGTGATGACCAGCTGGAGGTCCTCCACCGGCCGCCCGAGAACTTCAGCGGCTCGGCGTGCCGCGTATGCGTAGGACAGGCCGTGGAAACCGTAGCGGCGCAGGCCGTGGCGTTGGATCCACGCCCGTGGCAGGGCATAGGTGTGGGCGGCCTGGGGGAGCCCGCTGTGGAATGCGGTGTCGGGGCAGGCGATGTGCGGGATATCGGGAAGGAGCCGGCGGGCGGTGTCGAGCGCGGCCAGCGCGGGTGGCATGTGGAGCGGGGCGAGGTCCGCGACCGATCCGAGCAGCGCGCGTACGGAGCCGTCCACGACGGCGGGCCGCCGCAGGTGGGGGCCGCCGTGGACAAGGCGGTGCCCGCAGGCGGAGACCGGCGGGCACGCGCCGAGGAGTTCCTCCAGCGCGGTGCCTGCCCCGTCGTCCGACGGCTTGTCGAGGTCCCTGCGGGCCAGAACCTGGTCCGCCTCGTCCAGGACGGCGAGGTGAAGGCTGGAGGAGCCCGCGTCGAGAACCATGACGGCGCCGTTCACGCAGGCCACCTCCACTGGGTGATCTCGGCGGGGTCCGTGCCGGTGTGGCGCAGTTCCGCGCGGAGCCGGTCCCGTCGGAGCGCGTAGTCCCCGGCGAGTGCCGCGGCCCGGCCGTGGCGGGTGCCCAGGTACTTCAGGGCTGTGATGGCCAGGTCGTGACGGGAGGTTCCGTTGAGGGCGAGCAGGTCGTACGGCGTGGTCGTGGTGCCTTCCTCGGCGTATCCGCGGACGTGGAACCGGTCGGGGTTCGGACGCCCGTGGATCAGCTGGTGCACGGCGGACGGGTACCCGTGGAAGTCGAAGACGACGGGAGTGTCGTCGCCGAACAGGTCGCGGAACCGGTCGTCCGCCATCCCGTGGGGGTGCCGGTCCGCTGGCGCGAGTGCGCAGAGGTCGACCACGTTCACGAAGCGGAACCTGGCCTCGGGGAGGTCGCGGCGCAACATGTCCGCCGCGGCGAGCGATTCGACGGTGGGGATACCGCCGGCGCACGCGAGAACGACGTCCGGGTCCTCACCGTCGTGGGTGCTCGCCCAGGGCCAGGCGGAGGCGCCGGCGCGGCAGTGGGCGCGGGCCGCGTCGAGGTCGAGCCACTGGGCGGCGTCGTGCTTGCCCGCGACGACGATGTTGACCTTTCCGGTCTCGTCCAGCAGCTCCTCCATGACGAGGAGCAGGGTGTTCGCGTCGGGCGGCAGATAGACGCCGGTGACACTGCTCTTCCTGTTCAGCAGGTTGTTGATGAACCCAGGTCCCTGGTGGCTGTATCCGTTGTGCTCCTGGCGCCACCCCTCGCTGCTGAGGAGGTAGGTGAGGCTGCTGACCGGGGTGCGCCAGGGGACCTCGCGGGATGCCTTCAGCCACTTCGCGTACTGGTTGACCATGCTGTCCACGATGGGGGCGAAGGCTTCGTAGGTGGGGAACAGGCCGTGCCGGCCGGTCAGCAGGTAGCCCTGGAGCCAGCCCTGGCAGTTGTGCTCGGACAGCATCTCCATGACCCGGCCGTCCCGGGTCAGGTCCTCCGAGTACTCCTCGACCGGCCAGACGTAGGCGCGGCCACTGGCCGCCAGGACGGCATCGAGCTTGTTCGAGGCCAGTTCGTCCGGGGAGACGATGCGGAAGTCGCGATTGGCCGCGCTGCTCAGCATCAGCTCGGCCAGCCAGTCGGCAAGGACTCGGGTGGGACTCGCGGTGGCGGTGCCCGGCCCCTTGGCGACGTCGACCGCGTAGGGCCGGAGCGGTGGCAGCGAGAGGGGCCGGCGCAGACGGCCGCCGTTGGCGGCGGGCTGGGCGCCGATCCGGGCGGCACCCGCCGGGACGCAGGCGAGGACGTCCGGTACGGGACGGCCGTCAGCGTCGAACAGGTCCTGGGGCCGGTAGGAGCGCAGCCAGCCTTCGAGGGCCCGCAGCTGCTCCGGGTCGTCGTGGACGTCGGGCAGTGGAACTTGGTGCGCGTGGAAGGTGCCCTCGATCGCCTTGCCCTCGACCTCTGCGGGCGAGCCCTGCCCTTTGAGGCTGCGCAGCACGATCATGGGCCAGGCGGGACGGACCGGTTTGTCGCCCGACCGGGCGCGGTCCTGGAGGTCCCGGAGCACGGTGTGCGCGTCGAGGACCGCTGCTCCGAGGGGGTCTCCCGGAGGGTCGCCGGTGACGTCCACGATCCGCGGATCCCAGCCGTAGCCGCGGAACAGCGCGGTGAGTTCCTCGTCCGACATTGTCGCGAACACCGTCGGCGAGGAGATCTTGAAGCCGTTGAGGTGGAGGAAGGGCAGGACCGCGCCTCCGGTCACCGGGTCGAGGTATTTGGTGGAGTGCCAGGCTCCGGCGGTCGGCCCGGTCTCGGCCTCGCCGTCCCCGACGATGCAGGCGACGATGCGGTCCGGCGCGTCGAGGGCGGCGCCGAACGCGGTCGCCAGCGCGTAGCCGAGTTCACCGCCCTCGTGCATGGTGCCGGGGACGGACGGTGCGAGGTGGCTGGGAAAGCCGTCGGGCGCGCAGTAGCGGCGTGCCAGCTCGCGCAGCCCGGCAGCGGTCCTGGCCAAGGCGGGGTCGTAGTCCTCGTGAGTGCCTTCGAGCCAGAGGTTCGCATGGAGGGCCGGGGCGCCGTGCCCGGGGCCGGTGACCAGGAGGACGTCGGCATCGCGCTCCCGGACCAGAGTGTTGAGAGCGGTGTGGACCATCGTGATGCCGGGGCAGGTGCCCCAGTGGCCCAGGAGCCGGGCCTTCAGGTGTTCTGGACGCAGCGGTTCGGTCAGCAGGACGTTGTCACGGAGGAAGATGAGGGCTGCGGCCACGTAGTCCGCAGCCCGACGGTAGGTGTGCTGGTCCGGCTGTCCGGGCTGCTGGACGGACTCGGTCACGGGACTGCTCCGCATCGTCGGGGGCACGCTGCACGCTTGCGCGCCTGCCCCCTCGTACTTGTCTGAATCAATGCCGTCACCAGGAGAGCGGACGCCGGGTGGGTGGATTTCAGAGCCCAGGCGATAGCGAGCCGCGAGGCCGGGTAGCCGGGCAGATATGGAAACGAACGAGACCACACCTCTGCGGGCTGTCGCCCTGGTTTGCACGCTGTCCGCCTCTCCCGCCCCGTCGAGTTCCCAGCTACTGGCGGAGCAGACCATGGCGGCCCTGGCCGAGCACGGCGTTACGGGCAAAACGATCCGGATCGCGGATCATGACGTGAAGCCGGGCGTGGAGACCGACATGGGTGGTGGTGACGCCTGGCCGGAGATCCGGGACACGGTCCTGGGCGCCGACATCCTGATCCTGTCGACACCGATCTGGCTGGGGCACGCCTCCAGCATCGCCCAGCGGGTCCTGGAGCGGCTGGACGCGGAAATCTCCGAGACGGACGACGAAGGCCGCATGCTCACCTACGGCAAGGTGGCCGGTGTCTGTGTGGTCGGCAACGAGGACGGCGCCCACAAGGTCAGCGCCGACCTCTTCCAAGGCCTCAACGACGTCGGCTTCACCCTCGCCCCCAACGCCGTCACCTACTGGGTCGGCGAAGCCATGCAGGGCACCGACTATCAGGACCTCGACAAGACCCCGGAGAAGACCGCCGCCACCACGGCCACCCTCGCCGCCAACACCGCCCACCTCGCCCGCCGCCTCAAGCGCGCCCCGTACCCGCCCAGCTGAACCGGGGGCCAACGGCCTTCGGCTTCGACTCGGACCACCTCCTCGGCCGGGCCGGGCCGGACGGGGCCGGTTCCCAGCACCCTGATTGAACGGAGCGCACCATGACCGAGTTCGGCTACTTCCTCTCCTGCGAGGAGTTCACCCCCGGCCAACTGCTGGATCAGGCACGGAGGGCGGCCGACGCCGGCTTCACCCGGCTGGCGATCTCCGACCACTTCCATCCGTGGAACGACGCACAGGGCAGCAGCCCGTTCGTATGGTCCATGATCGGCGCCCTGTCGCAGGCGGTCGACCTGCCGGTCACCACCCTCGTCACCTGCCCGACCGTCCGATTGCACCCGGTCGTCACGGCCCAGGCCGCAGCCACATCCGGCGTCCTGCTGGACGGCCGCTTCACTCTCGGTGTGGGCACTGGTGAAGCGCTCAACGAACACGTCCTGGGTGACCGCTGGCCCCGCCACGCGGAACGGTCGGACATGCTGGAAGAGGCCGTGGAAGTGATGCGGAAGCTGTTCACCGGCGATCTCGTCAACCACCAGGGGCGGCACTACACCGTCGACAACGCCCGCCTTTACACCGTCCCGCAGACCCCGCCCCCCGTCTACGTCTCCGGCTTCGGACCGAACGCCGCGGAACTGGCCGGCCGCATCGGAGACGGCTTCGTCCTCATGGGCCCCGATGGGGACCTGATCGAGGCCTTCCGCCGGGCCGGCGGCGCGGACAAGCCGGTCATCGGCGGCCTCAAGGTGTGCTGGAACCCCAACCGGGAGCGGGCCATCGACACTGTCCACCGCCTGTGGCCGAGCGAACTACTGCCCGGGGAACTCGGACAGATCCTGCCGACCCCCACCCACTTCGAACAGGCCGCCGAACTCGTCACCCGCGATCAGGTGGCGGAGAACACCCCGTGCGGGGACGATGCCGACGAGCACATCACCGCGATCCGCAAGTACGTCGAGGCGGGCTTCGACGAGGTCTACGTCGGACAGATCGGCTCCGAACAGGACGCGTTCTTCGACAACTACGGCAAAACCGTACTTCCGGCTCTCACCGGCTGACATGAGCCGAGGCGACCCGCCCCGGCCCGCCCGTCTCCCGCGTCCGGCACGCGACGGTTCCCGGGCCCTTGAACTTGCGCGCGGGAAATCTCGCAATCCCTGGAAGAGAGGAACAGAGCATGGCCGACAAGACATCCCAGACAGCACGCCGGAAGGCCGCACTGCTCGCCGACCAGCTGGTTGAAGCGGCCTCCGGCACACCGCCGGAGATCTCCAACGCTGTTCCCACGACGAACGCCGTCCTGGCACGGCCGGCAGTCCGACACGGCCTGCTGCTGCTCACCATCGCCACGCTTGCGGTCCTCGCTTGGCGCAACAAAAGGCACCACTGAAGAGAGGAGGCCACAAAGCGCGGCCACGCGTCGGCGGCAAGCTGCCGCGTGCGCACGCTCTCGCCATTTTCGTTCCAGTACTGCGAGCCCCCGTAAGGCGGGATCGTGCCGCCAAGGATTCTCACGCCCGGCCGAGGTATCGCGCAAGTGGTCTATCTCGGCTCGGTAGGAGAAGCCGTTGGCCACGTTGTGGAAAGTGGCCGGGCCGGTACGGTCCTGGAAGTGGAGGGTGACGGTGAGCTGTTCGAAGGCCTCGACCGTGAAGTCGAACGCTTCGCCCGCTACTTCGCCGCCCGCCGCCTGCCGGCACCGTGACCGCCGCGTTCCCGTTGAACGCAGCGTGCGTAGCGATCCGGGCCGTACACCGGCCCCTGCGGCGCTCCGGGCGACGGTCGCGCCGGTGAGGCGGAGCGGCGTCTTGCCGTAGGCAGATCCGTACACGCAGCTCGGACCCGGCGGCGCTGGTACGGATCACCTGCCGGACCGACTCGTTCAGAAATCCCTCCTCGGACCAGTTGGGGAACCAGTCGGTGTGGGTGGGTGTCTGCGGGGATGCGCTCCACGCACTGCGCCAGGTGATGTGATGGGCGGCGGCGGCAGGGGTGGTGGCGGAGCCGGTCATGGCCAGGAATGCGGCGGTCAACGGAGCGGTGAAGGCGATCTTCAGGGTGGTCATGTCTCTATGACCCGATCGGCTCGGCGAACGTGACAGGTGGGGTGATCTTCCTTCTTTGGCCTGACCGGAACCGGACTGCACTGCCGCGTCGCCGGTCTTCATCAGGCGGTGAGTCCGAGGGTGAGGGTGGCCGCCACCGGGGCGAGGTACAGGACGGGAAATACGACCGTCTTGTACGAGCGGGTGTCAGGAGCGGCGGGCGTGCAGTACACGCAGGCCGCGCGGGCCGGTGGCGTCGTGGACGACGTCCAGGTTCGCGGCGCGGCACTGGCCGGCCAGCCACTCGGCCGAGAGCCGCAGCTTCGGATAGCTGCCGGCCCGCAGGGACCATGCCCCGTCGATGCGGGTGTGGAGCAGGTCGTGGACCGTCACGGTGTCCTCGTCGGTGTACTCCAGGAAGCAGGTCAGGATCTGGTTCTCGTCGCTGCGTACGGGCAGGAACCGGTCGGTCCCGGTGAGCGGACCGGTGAGGTCGCGGTAGGTGATGACGAGGTGGCCACCCGGCGCGAGGGCGTCGCGGACGTCGGAGAGGAGGGCGACGACGTCGGTGGTGGCGGGGAGGTGGGTGAGGGTGTCTCCCATGCACACGACAGCGGCGAGGGTTGCGGGGGCGGCGAGTTGAGGGAGTGCCGTGCGCAGGTCCGCGTGGACCGGGCGGATGGGGGAGGGGGCGCCCGCGTAGCTTGCGAGTTCGTCGAGGAGCCTCCTGCTGGTGTCGACGGCGGTCACGGAACGGAAGCCGAGGGCGGCCAGGGCCAGGGACTGTGCGCCGGGTCCGCAGCCTAGGTCGACGGCGGTGTCTCCCGCGGGTCCGTCGGGCAGGACGCCGAGGCCGCGTAGGAGCGCGGCCTGGGTTTCGACGTGGGAGGTGATGTCGCCGCCGAGCATCCAGGTGTACTCGTCGGCGAGGAGGTGCTCGTAGTGGTGGGTCGCTGTGGTCATGCGGACTCCCGTTGTCGGGCGGGCTCGTGCCGCCGTCATGTGGTCTGTGCGCCGGCGTCTGCGGCGCGGACCCAGGTGGCGAGGTCGGCGAGGTAGGGGTTGGTGCGGGCCGCGTCGAGTTCGGCGCCGAGGGCTGCCCGGTAGGTGGGGGTGGCTGCCGCGTACCGTTCGCGGCCCGCTTCGGTGACCTGGGCGCTGACCGCGCGGCCGTCGGCCGAGTCGGTGCCTGAGCGGGCGCCCGGAACACGCTCCGCGAGGCCCTGAAGCTCGAGTCGGGCAACCAGCCGGGTGACGGAGCTGTCCTTCATCCCGATGCGCTCGGCGAGTTCCCCCATCCTCAGTCCGTCGGCGCTCTCCGGGCGGCTCAGGGCACACATGGCGCGGTATTCGGACAGGGGGAGGGCGTGCCGGTGCCGAAGTGCCTCGTCGAGGCGCTGCTCCATCCGGTTCAGCAGCCGCACGGCCATGCACCAGCGGTCGTCGGTGGCATCGTCGGCAGGGAGGGGGGATGCGTTCACACTTTGAACATTATCTGCTTGCTCAAGCAAGGAGAAGTGCTGGGCGCCGGGTGAGGCGCTGACCAATCGGAGCCGGCCAAGCGCGGCCAGGCGGAACGGAGGCGATCGCCCCGGTTCCTGCGCTTCGGGTTCATCGCCATCGCGCAGGAGGGCGGCGGTGCGGCGTCCTCTCCCAGTGCTCCGACGTCAACTCCTCCGGCCTCTGCGGGCTCCAGGAGGGGCAGGTCGTGACGTTTGACGTCACCCAGGACAGGAAGCGTCCTGTGTCAACGCCGGCTGTTCGTGTGCGGGTGGGGCGTGGGCTCGCTTCAGTTGCGAACGTGGTGGGCGGTGTAGCGGCCCTCGGTGAAGGCGATGGTGAACGTAATTTGCTGTCCTTCGGAGAGGGTGGTGCAGGGGGGCTCGAGGGCGTCGGCCTCCACGTAGATGGTGAAAGTGCTGCCGTAGGGGATGAGGAAGCCGTACCCGCGGGCGCGGTTGTAGGACTGGACGTAGCCGGTGATGCGGTCGTTCATAGGCCAATATCCTTGGATGTCTGCCTGCCCGAAAGCACCCGCGGGAAGCGGGAACTGGGCCCCGCGGAGGGTGATCTGCGGGCCGGTGGGCGGGGCCCACGCCACCTCACCGCCTCGACGGGGTTCGCGGGATCGGCTGCGTCCGCAATGCCGCTGCGCACCTGTGTACCCGGAGGAAGAAAGGACGCGACTCTCTGAAGAAGTGAATACCGGCCAGGTCGCATTGGCGGAACCCAAGGCCGAGGCGTGCTGAATAGATCATTGAGGAACCGCGGACGCGCACGGAGAAGCAAACTGCAGCGCGCTTCGCTCACAGTCTCATCATCGCGGACCACGCTGCGGATCGCGCGCTGCGGGTGCCACTGCCTCAGCGCGAACTCGCTCCCGGTGACCAATGGCCACTGGACTGGGCGCCGGGCTGGGCCTGCTGGGCTGTCTGCTGGGAAAGGCCGGCGGTGCGCGTGGCCGGTCGAAATGAAAAGCGTCCAGTAGCGCCGCGGAGAGCGCAGCATTCGGTGTTTCGTCGGAGGTGTGGTCCGACAGCGTTCGGGCGGCGAGTGCGGGGATCCTCGGGGAGGGAGGCCGCCGCGCCGCAGGCGTACCAGCCGCTGGTGGACAGCTGGGCAGCGGCGGTCCCGCACGCGGACCTGAAAGTCACCCGTCAGGGCCAAGGCGCTGCCCAGGGCAATTCGACGGGCCGACGGTGCTATCGCCGCGCGAAACCGCTTCGGCGCCGAACCCGAGCCGCACGCACCGGTTGCGACTTCTTCGTTCCGGGTGCGGGCTTGAGTAGGTACGCGGTGAGCGCGGGACATCGAAGTCGCCGCGCGTCGCGTGCCCACGCACAGGAGGATTCATCGATGAGCGCTGGAAACGGTTTCCTGAGCACCGAGCAGCTGATGACGCTGACGGCCTACGACGCCGCCGGTGAGAAGATCGGAAACATCGGCCAGGTCTACCGCGACGATGCGACCGGCCAGCCGGAGTGGGTCACCGTCAAGACCGGTCTGTTCGGCATGAAGGAGTCGTTCGTACCGCTGTCGGGCGCCCGCAGCGACGGCGAAGCTCTCCATGTCCCGCACTCCAAGGACGTCGTGAAGGACGCCCCGCGCGTCGACGCCGACCAGCACTTGGACGCCGACGAAGAGCACAGGCTCTACCAGCACTACGGCATCGCCGGGGGGAACGGAAACGGCAACGGCCACAGGACCGCCGTGGATGCGCCGGGCATCGCGACGGGGACGTACGTCGACGACCGGGGCGAGGGCCGTGGCAAGGACGAGCTGATCCGCTCCGAGGAGCGGCTGCGCGTGGGCACCGCCAACGAGGAGGTCGGCCGGGCCCGCCTCAAGAAGGTGGTGGTAACCGAGAACGTCACCACCACCGTCCCCGTCAGCCACGAGGAGGTTCGTGTCGTACGCGAGCCCATCCGTGCAGGCGAGCGGGCCCGCGGCGACATCGGCGAGGCCGAAAAGGAGGTGACCCTGCACGCCGAGCGCGCGGTGACGCGCAAGGAGACGGTGCCTGTCGAGCGAGTGCGTCTGGAGACGGACAAGGTCACCGAGCAGCAGGAAGTCTCGGACACCGTCCGCAAGGAGCAGATCCGTTACGAGGACGGCAAGGAATCCCGCCGCGGTGAAGGCCGGGGTGGCCCTCGCCGCTGACTCGGCTTTCACGTGCCCGGCCGCAGCAGACTCCTGCTGCGGCCGGGCACGCGTGTCCACGGTGTCATCGGCATCGTGCCTGTACGTGGGGCGGACGATGCCGGCCGCGTGGACCACGTGGACCACGTGGGCCGCGTCAGGATCTTCGTGGTCCGGACGCGGCTTCGCGGTGGGTTTTGGTGGGTCAGGGTTTGACGACGGCGGCTTCGGGCTCGGGGCTGGAGGCCGGCACGTGACAGGACCCGGCCGGTGTGACGGTGGCTTCGGGCCCGGCCGGGTCCTGCGTGCGTGGGTGTGACGGTTTGGCGAAGGTCAGGCCTTGTCGTCGCGCATCTCGTCCCCATCGCGTTCTTCGCGCTCGCGCCGCATCTCATCCTGGCGCTGCTTGAGCTCCTCGGGGCTCTTGCCGCGGGCTGTCTCGCCTGCGCCGGGGCGGGCGGGGTCCTGGCCCTCGCTGCTCGGGCGCTGCTGCTCTTCGCGGCCCTTGCCCGGTTCCTGGCGCTTGTCCTTCATACCGCCCATGACGGTCACTCCTCTGGGATGCGTAACGGATTCCTCCCCTCCACGCTGACACGCACCGTAATAGTTCGCACCATTTGTGTCACTGATTGTGGTGGGTGGGTGATGGTCGGACGCGGGTGGCGGCGTCGGCGTGCGAGGGGCGCTTGCGCCGTCGACGATGTGCCCGTAACCCCCATCCGCTGATGTCAGGAGCTCACCCATGCTGGAGCGCACGCTGCGCAAGGACCGCACGGCGGTCACCTTCGTCCTGCCCGCCCACACCCCGCCGGGCCCCGTCAGCGTGGTGGGCGATTTCAACAGCTGGCAGGCCGGCACCCACACGTTCAAGCCCCGCAAGGACGGGAAGCGCGCCGTCACGGTCGACCTGCCCAGCGGGACCACCCAGGCGTTCCGCTATCTGGCTGCCGGCGACTACTGGTTCAACGACGACAGCGCCGGAGACCAGGACGGGCCCAACAGCCGCCTCCACACCTGAACTCGCGGGTTCATCCCGTCGCTCTCCGGCCTTGATCCGTAGGCGGCCGCGGCTCGCGGGACTGTGAATAGGGCGCGTGGGCGGATTCCGTCAGGTGCGGAGGAGACCGCTGGGGTCGCCGAGTGCGTCGGCGACCTCGTGGTTGAACCAGTAGTCGCCTGTCCGTGAGGTCGCGGAAGGCGTGGGTGCTCGTGCTGCGCTGGGCGCGTGACCGCCCGGGTGCCGTCCTTGCGTCGCCGCATCCTCAGCACTAGGACCGGCCGGCCCTACGACGACATACCGGACGGGCCCCGGTGGTGGAGCGCGCAAGACCCGAGCGGCGGAGCAACCGAGATTCGGCCGGACGGGAGCGGGCAGGCGGAGAAGCGAAAGACTCTTCGTTCCCATATGCCGGATCCACCATGACGAACGCGAACGCATACATACATACGCGAGGGCTCCCGGATATCGCACCGCCCGCCCCGTCCCCGGACCGGAGCCGAACACTGAACCGCCGCAGGCGCCTCCATCCGGTAGCGCTGGCCACCCCGACGGCAGGAAGAAGCAATGGGTACTCCTCCGAACGATCCTGTACCTCCCAGCCCTACCCCTGTTCCGGGCCCCGGTCCCGGCCCGCAGCCCGGGCCGTTGCCAGGTCCGGTCCCGGCTCCAGGGCCGGACCCGGTTCCGCCCGCCCCGCCGCAGCCTGAACCTGATCCGCAGCCGTCACCCGCACCGCGCCCCGATCCCTACCCGCAGCCGGGCCCGTTGCCCGGTCCCGTACCGGCGCCGGAACCAGTCACCTGAGGGCGGCCGGTGCCAGGGCGACCGTCCTGGCGAGGTCTGCCTTTCGTCGGGTTCCAGCAGGAGGGGTGCCGATTTGAGCCGGCGGGCAGGAAGCCGGCCGGTGGACGGAGGGCGCGTGGTCAGCCGACAGGTTGCCCATCGTCCCGTTTCGCGTCCCCTTGAGGCGGACGGGGCGACCTGTCAGCTGAGGCGGAAGGGGTGGCTGGGGTGGCCTGTGAGCCTGGATGGCTGCCAGGTCCGACGCGGTGGTGGCCGAGCGGGGTCGGGGACAGGTCCGTGTCCTCCTCGCCCGCTTCCAGCAGGGTGTCGGCCGCGCCGACGACGAGGGGATCGGGCTCGCCGACGGCGCCCTCGTCCTTGTTCCCGTACTCGAAGCGGACCAGGAGGCTGCGCATGGCTTCGAGGCGGCCGCGCCGTTTGTCGTTGCTCTTGACGACCGTCCACGGCGCGTGCGCGGTATCCGTCGCCCGGAACATGTCGACCTTGGCCGCCGTGTAAGCATCCCACCGGTCCAGCGACTGGAGATCGACGGGCGACAGCTTCCACTGGCGCACCGGGTCCACCTGACGGATCGCGAACCGAGTGTGCTGCTCCGCCCGGGACACCGAGAACCAGAACTTCACCAGCAGCAGGCCGTCCTCCACGAGCATCCGCTCGAAGCCCGGACACTGGTGCAGGAACAGCTGACACTGTTCCTCCTCGCAGAAGCCCATCACCCGCTCCACACCCGCCCGGTTGTACCAGGACCGGTCGAAGAACACGATCTCGCCGGCCGCGGGCAGGTGTGCGGTGTACCGCTGGAAGTACCACTGGCTCGACTCGGTCTCGGTGGGCTTGCCGAGCGCGACGACTCGAGCCCCCCGTGGATTGAGGCGTTCGGTGAACCGCTTGATCGTGCCACCCTTGCCGGCCGCGTCCCTGCCCTCGCAGATCACTACGAGACGCTGACCGCTGTCCTGTACCCACCGCTGCAGCTTCAGCATCTCGATCTGCAGGATCCGCTTCTGCCGCTCGTACTCCACCCGGCGGATCTTGCGCGAGTACGGGTAGTTCTCCCGCCACGTCTCGATCGTGTGGCCCGAGGCGTCCAGCAGCACTGGTTGCTCGGGCCTGCTCGTGTCGACGGTCAGGCCGCGCAACAGCCGTTCGGAAGGGGCGTTCGTACCTTCTGGTTCCTCCACACCGGGCACCTGCCCTCCCTGCCGGCCTTCACACCGCGTGTCCTTTCGCCTGCCCGGTCCGCGGAAGGGCACGGGAGGCGTTGAACATCGCGACGACCTGAGGCGCGGGGTGCCCTTCCCTGCTCTCACGGTGACGGTCTTGCCGGGCTCCACGGTGAGGTGGGGACGGTGTGGCAGGCGGCGTCGGTCAACGTCCAGCCCTTGCGGCTCACCGTGGCAGTGGTGCCCTTGGCGGCCTGAACCCAGTCAGCGTTGAGCGAGGCATTCGTTCCGGTGTCGCTGCCGGGGGAGTCGTACCAGATCTTCGAGACGCGCAGGGTTCCGGCGGCGTGGCCCTGGCCGGGGATCAGGAGCAGCAGCAGGGCTGCGGCGGTGATGGCGGCGCCGGCGACGAGGTGGCGGGCGCGGGGCATGAGCACGGCGGGGCACGTCCTGTCTGGTGAAGGAGACGCCGTCTGGTGAAGGAGACGTCGTGGTGGCGGTGGCGGGTCAGGCCTCTGACGTTAGGGGCCCCAGCCGCTGAGCAGGGCTCCCGTAACGCCACCGTGACACAAAGTCACCCTTTGGTGTTGGATCCACTCCAGGCCCTGCTCCCCACGCCGACGAACCGGCTCAACGCGGCCGGCCATGCCTGATCCGGCATCCCACAGGCATGGTCACCGCGACGGCGGACGGGAGCAGGGAGCACGAGGGCCGCTTCCTGCGCACGAAGCCTCTTCTGGCCCCGCCGCCGGGAAGCGTGCCGACGACCGATGTTCTCGCTGTGCGAGGGCGCCCGATGCTGCGGTCGCTGAGGTGTTGGCTCTCGTGCGAATCGCCTGGTGGGGGATTCGCGGTTCCGGGGCGCCGTCTTGCTCTCAGGCGCTTCTGCGAGGATGTGATGCATGGATGTGCGTAGCAGGAATCGCGTGAGGGTGTCGGGGCGGGCGGATGGCCCGGTGGTGATGCTGGCGCACGGTTTCGGGTGCGATCAGAACCTGTGGCGTCTCGTGGTTCCAGTACTGGAACAAGACTTTCGTGTAGTCGTCTTCGACCACGTGGGCTCCGGCCGCTCGGATCTGTCCGCGTGGAGCAAAAAGCGGTACTCCAGCCTCGACGGTTACGTCGAGGACGTGCTCGAGATCTGCCGCGACCTCGACCTCGGCCCGGTCACGTTCGTGGGTCACTCGGTGAGCGCCATGATGGGTGTACTGGCCGCCGCGCGGGAGCCCGGGTACTTCGCGGGCCTGGTCCTGCTGGCCCCCTCGCCGTGCTTCATCGACGACCCCGCCACCGGATACCGGGGCGGGTTCAGCGCCGGGGACATCGACGAGCTCCTCGAATCCCTGGACGCGAACTACCTCGGGTGGTCGGGGGCGATGGCCCCGGTGATCATGGGGAACCCGGAGCGTCCGGAGCTGGGCGAGGAGCTGACCACCAGTTTCTGTGCCACCGACCCGGCCATCGCCAGGGTCTTCGCCCGTGTGACGTTCCTGTCCGACAACCGCGCCGACCTGTCGAAGGTAGAAGTCCCGACCCTGATCGTCGAGTGCTCCAACGACGCGATCGCACCGCCGGAGGTGGGCGCCTTCGTCCACGCGCAGATCAACGGCAGCCGGCTCGTCACCCTGAACGCCACCGGACACTGCCCCCAGCTCAGTGCCCCCGAAGAGACCGTCGAGGCGATCGCCGGGTTTGCAGGGACGCTGCGATGATGTGCGCCACCGACGGCGATCAGGACAGCGACGGCGTATCCGGGGACCGAGCGGGCAATGATTCCGCGCTGTTCTCCGCACTACTGGAGGACAGTGCGGAGGACCTCTACGAGAACGCCCCGTGCGGCTATCTCTCCACGCTCCTGGACGGACAGATCGCCAAGGTCAACGGAACACTGCTGACCTGGCTGGGGTATGAGCGGGGAGACCTGGTAGGCCGCAAGAGCTTCTCCGACCTCCTCACTGTCGGTGGTCGGATCTACTACGAGACGCATTTGGCGCCGCTGCTCCTCATGCAGGGCGAGATCAGCGGCATTGCCCTGGAGCTCAAATCCGCCGGCGGCACCCGGCTACCGGTCCTGGTGACTTCCACGGTCAAGACCGGTGGTGACGGCGAGCCGCTGTTGATCCGAACCACCGTCTTCGACGCCCGCGACCGGCGCGCCTATGAAGAGGAGCTCCTGCGCGCCCACCGGGAGTCCGACCGTGAACGCGAGCGCCTGCAGCAGCTGACCACCACGCTGCAGAAGACGCTGCTGCCGTCCGCCCTGGCGAACGTCCCCGGCCTGAACGTCGCCGCGCACTACCACGTCGCCTCCATCGACGAGGTCGGCGGTGACTTCTACGACCTGTTCCCCCTCACCGGCGGGTCCTGGGGCATGTTCCTGGGCGATGTGTGCGGCAAGGGGGCCGAGGCCGCGGTCGTCACCTCCCTGGCCCGCTACACCCTGCGCGCCGCCGCGGTCTACGACCCCGATCCGGCCGCCGTCCTCAGTAACCTCAATACCGTCCTCAATCACGAGTACAACGGCCACGACCCGCGGTTCTGCACCGTCGTCTACGGACTGCTCACCCCCGACGCCGAACACGGCTACCAGGTCACCCTGGCCAGCGGCGGACACCCGCCGGCCCTGTTGATGCGCGCCGACGGCACTGCCGAATACCTGCCCACCCCGGGTGGCCAGCTCATCGGCGTACTGCCCGACGCCCACATCGCCACCACCGCCGTCCACCTCGGCCCCGGCGACACCCTCCTCCTGCACACCGACGGCCTCACCGAGGCCCACACCGACGGCACCAGCGCCGGCGACCGCTACGGCGATGAAGCTCTCCTCGAATTCGGCCGTGACCTGGCCCCCACCACCGCCCGGGACACCATCGCCGCGATCCGTACCCTCCTCGACACCCTCGGCACCGGAGTGGACGACGACACCGCCCTCCTGGCCGTCAGCGTGCCCCGACCCGAACGTGAAGGGCAGCAGTGACACAGCTGAGCGTCCACACACGCACCCTCCCCTGCGGTCCCGTCATCGAAATGGCCGGAGAGCTGGACCACCACAGCGCTCCCCAAGTCAGCGAAATCCTCCGAGGCCTCACCATCGATGCCGGCCAGCAACTCCTCGTCGACTTGGGCGGCCTCACCTTCTGCGACTCCAGCGGCATCACTGTCCTCATCGCCGCCCGAAACCACGCAGTGGCCGCCCACGCCGCCATCGTTCTGATCGCCGTCCCCGACCGAGTTCGCCGGATCTTCCACATCGTCGGCCTGGAGCAGGTCTTCCCTGCCTATTCCACCGTCGAGGACGCCGAAAAGGCCTGGGCCACCTCGCCGGCGAGCTGATCCCCTCGAGGCCAGGCCCCCCTGCACGGGGCCGCTCGGACGGACAGGCGCACCACATGCGAAAGGGTCCAGTTCGAGGACCTCGGTCACCGCGAACGCGAGCTCCACCGGCAGCACGCAGGGGCGGCGTTCCCTGAACCGGGCCCGGCAGGGGCACGCAAGGTGTCCGCATATGCACATGGGCTGGCATGCTGTGGCCATGGACGAGACGTATGACCGGCAGGACACCGCGGTCGTGACCGCCGTGGACGAGTACGACATGGACACCCTGCAACCGATCGCGGACCAGCTGTCCGCCGCTGCCGCAAGCCACCGCACCGTCGTCCTCGACGCCTCAGCCCTCACCTTCGCCGACTCCTCCTTCCTCAACCTCCTGATCCAGCTCCACCACACCACCGACCTGAGGATTGCCGCCCCCCAGCACCAGCTCACCCGGCTCCTCGAGCTGACCGGAGCAGACCAGCTGTTCGACCTGCGCCCGAGCGTCGAGGACGCACTCCGGCCCTGACCCGCAGGGTGGCGCAGGGTCCGTACGACACCGGCGGTAAGTTTCCGCGGGCCGTGCTGTCGGGGTGCTGTGTGAGAATCACGGGGGTTTTGGCTCGTTACCGGGTAGACGAGGGACATGAAACGGACACATGGGGACGGAGAAGTGGACGGGAAGCCACCCGCCCCAGAAGCCTCGACGCAGCCGCTTCCCCTGACGGCGGCCGCTGCCAGGGCCGCAGTCGCCGCGCTGCTCCACCAGTTCGGGTTCTCCCCGGATCGCCGTGTGGTGACCGACGCGCTGATGATCACCTCGGAGCTCGTCACCAACGCGATCCGTCACGGCGGCGGCCTGAGCGCCTTCGGTGCGGACATTCACGGCGGTGCACTGCGTGTGCTGGTTGCTGACCACAATCCGGTGTACCCGGTCGCCCGGACCGCCACTGCCCCTGGGCTCCGGATCGGTGGCTACGGCTGGCCCCTGGTCCAGAGCCTCGCCGACCTCGTCACCGTCACACCCCACGGCTCCGGCAAACAGATCACCGCAGACCTCGCCCTCCTGTAACTCTCCTGCATCCGGCGTGCCCGTTCCCGTGACAGGGTGCTGGAATTGCGGAGTGATGCGGGCCAGTCGCCCCTCCTTGTTGAGGCCACCGCACTCAAGGAAGCGCGGTGGCGGTCACGCTCTCCAGAACGCTCTCCAGAATGGCTCCTCGTGCCGGCCGCCGACCGGTCGCCTCGGTGGCGGGCACGAGGGCGTAGTGACCGGCTCAGGGAGCTTCTGGGGCGTTCTCGCGGATCTCGAACAAGGCCAGCGTGCCGGTCATCTCCAGCAGTCGCAGCAGCTGCTCCGATAGCGGGCCGATCAGTACCAGGCGACGGGACTTGCGCAACTTGAGCAGCAAGTTGAGGAAGGTCGAGTCGGCGAAGCCCACCTGGGCGACGTCCAGCACCAAAATTTCCGCAGCGCTCGCCCTCTCGCAGGCTGCCCGCAGCACGCCCGCGGTGTCCAGGTCGAACTCCCCGGAACAGACGAGCACGGACACACCGTCGCCCTCGGACCGCACCACCACCCGCGGCGACTCCATGGACATACCGCCCTTTCCTTCCAGCAGAGCAAACCGCGCCCTCCCAGCGGCTGTTGGGAGTCGATGAGGGAGACCGGGCAAGTCGGATGAGTGCCAGGCGTAGGGCGCCGGAGCTGTCCCTGTCTGGGGACGCACCTCGCCTCCCCTTGCGCCCGGGCTTCGAAGGGTCACCACCGCACCGCTCCACGCACTTCAACCACGTCTACTGGGCCTGGTGGTTTGCCTCTGCCAGCCCCCGGTCTCGTTGGGCTGGCAGAGAAACCATAGCTAAGTCACCATCTAATGTCTACTATGGCCATTGCAGATTTTCGACCTCGGAGCAAAGAGGTAATCGAACTCGGCAACCGGTATCGAGGACGCCGACCAGAGGCGTGGCCGTCTGTTTATCCGGGCACGGACTCGGAACTGCGCCGGCCCCAGGCTGCCGCCGCGTCCGGGCAGGCAGGCGGGCTGCGGGTCCGTTTTGGTCTTCCGATGTCGCACGCGGTGCAACGTCCCAGTCGCCGGGTGCGGTCGAGCCGTACTCCTCCGTCGGACAGACCGCGCCCGCGCCGATCACGGTGTGGAAGACCCATTGGATCGCCGAGCATCTTGAGGCAGTCAAGGGTGCCGGGCTCCCGTGGAATGGGTCCGGTTCGTGTGCGAGCGGATCGTGTTGTTCGGCGCCGCTGAACTGCCCGGCCGGGAGTACCCGCCGAGGGGCCACGGCGACCCTCGCCCGTGACCACGATCCCGAACTTCAGCCCCGTCGGTTCCGCCGCAGCAGGATGATGGCGAGGGCCGGCAGGCCCGCGTCCACGGTCGGCCCACTCACCCAGTCGGGGCCCGAAGACTCCACGCCCGCCGCCGGAGCGACGGCCCCGCACGACGCCGCTCAGGCCCGGAAGGCCGGGCTCGCAGGCCGAGCCGTGCGCGTCGGTGGCGAGCCGACACCCTCGGCTGCCATGGAGGGCTCACCCATCCGTGCACAGGTACTCAAGGCGAGGGTGCCAGCCGCAGGGTCGGTCAGTAGGCCGTCGGGGTGCGGGCCTTGGGGGAGGGACGGCAGGGGCGATCCGCTGAAGTGCGCTTCGACGGGTGAGTGGTGTGCCGACGGTGCTGTGTGGGCTCTACTTCAGGCTGTTGCCGAGGGATTCAACCGGGGTGGTGAGGGGGCGCAGGGGGTCTTCGCCTCCGTCGATGGTTCCGGTGGCGGTGTAAGAGGTGAGGTTCGCGGCAGCGCTGTTGAGAGGGGCTTCGAGGGGGTTGCCGTCTGCGTGGGCGGTACCTGTGACCGTCAGGGCAGCCCCGGCGAGGGCGAGGGCGGCCAGTACGTGCTTGGTGTTGTCCATGTGTTGCCAACGCTCAGGTCCGGAGCCGGGTTACGTACTGGGTGCCGGACCGGTCCTGGGTGGTTTGGGCAGCCGTTCCGCCTGGCTACGGCTGGCCCGAGAGATCGACTATGGGGCCGCCCGCACGATCCGCTGCCGTCCTGGCAGGTGGAGTCCGGCTTTCGGACGCGGCGGGACGCGGATGCGAGGAATCCGTAAGGGGTATCGACGGGGGAGACGAGTTCCGCGACGGCCGCGTCGCCGGTGTTGACGCTGAAGCAGTCGGAGCGGTGGGTGCCGTGCGAGTCGATGCAGCTGGCGATCACCAGGGCATTGTGTTTCGGCCGCTTCAGCCGTCCTCGTTCGCACCAACCGGCCCGGCGCCGCAACCGGACGGTAGTCAGCCCCCGCTGGTGGTGTGACCGCATAGGTTCCCTGCCGGTCCTCGGCGGCGCCGTTCACCGCCCGCAGTGATCAGGTATGTCCGTGCGCTCGGATGAAACCCGCTCTCGCGGGTACCCGCGAGAGGACAAGTCGCCCCGCATGAAGGAGAAGAAGTCCATGACGTCCTCATTGCTCGAAGCTGTCGACATCAAGGCGCCGGTCTCTGTGAGCTGGGCGCTTTGGCAGGACGTCGAGCGCTGGCCCTCTTTCCTCAGCCACGTCCGGCACGTCAAGCGGATCGACGGGACCACCTTCGCCTGGCAGGTCTCCCTGCCCGGAGCCGACAAGGAGTTCGTGGCAGAGCTGGCCGAGGTGATTCCCGAAGAGCGCATCGCTTGGCGCACCACTGAGGGGGTGCACCACGCGGGCGTGGTCACTTTCCACCGCCTCAATGACAATGAGAGCCGGGTGACCCTTCAGGTCGAGTACGACCCGAAGGGCTTCATCGAACACCTGGGCGCGCTCACGAACCTCGACTCGGTCCTGGCCAACTATGATTTGGGCGAATTCCAGGCAATGGCCGAGCGCGAGGCCCTGCGCACCTGACATCTCCGGCGATATCGGTTTCCCCCTACCCGGGACGTGCAGTGCGCCATGCTGTGGCCCCAGTGCTCCGCCAGTCGGGGTTCGGTAGGACCGGTGACACCAGGAACCTGTTGCCGGACTCTTTCCCCCGCTTTTTACGCCCTCATTCCACCTCGCCCGACTGGGTCAGGGCCCGGCTCCGACCAGCCTCCCCCTGCTGGTCGGAGCCCCGAATCGCCCATGATGGCCCGGGTTGGCCTCGTGTAGGGCCGGTTGCGGCGCAGGCGGGACGGTGACGTGTGGCCGTAGGACGAAGGCCCGGATTCCCGCAGCCGGACCGTCTGCACGGGGTGGGGTCAACTGCGGCAGCCGTACTGCTCCAGGATGCTTTTGGTCAGGAGGGCCTCCGGTACGAGCCTGGAGTCTGTCCTCGCTTGGTCGAATTCGAATTCGAGTTCCTGTTAACGGGGGAGGGCCTTGGGGCGGGGCGGCGTACCGATCGCGGACGGGGTGGTCCTGACGCGTTTGTCGGCGTGCGATTTAGACCCCAACCCAGCACAACGGCCGCACCCACGGCGGCAACCTTCTTCATCGACGTGTTCCCTTGCAGTGCCTGTGTTGCAGCAGTTCGCAGTATGGCGGCGGAAAGTGCAGTCCCCGTTTGAGCAGTACGGCGTTGCCAGCAGTTCGCAGTTCCTTCGGGGCCCGGGTGCCACATGGCACCCGGGCCCCTCCATGCGTTCCATGAGAGACGATGGGCCGGGCGGCGGAAATGCTCTCGGCACCACCCGGGGCTTCCTCCGTGCCCTCGGCGAGGCCCGCCTGGTCACCCCGCTGAGCTCGGAGGGTGGGCGCCGCCGCTACTCCCGCTACCAGCTGCGGATCGCCGCCCGCGCCCGCGAACTCGTCGACCAGGGCACCCCCATCGAGGCGGCCTGCCGGATCGTCCTCCTCGAGGACCAGCTCGAGGAAGCTCAGCGGATCAACGCCGAAAACCGGCGATCATCGAATCCAACGATCGCGGCTTGAGACGGTACGAGCCTGTTGGCCTACGGCGAGAGGGCCTGCACGTAGCTGGTCTCATGCGTGATGGGTCGCTGTTTCCTCTGGTGACAGCCGGTGGTTGGCGTGTAGCGTCTGGGTCAGCTGTCGTGGTTCGGAAGTTCCCATTGCCCACGCCGTTGGTGTGGGCGTTTTGCTGTGCTGTGCCGCAGGAACCAGGGCGATCACCTCCGCCTTCCACATGGTGTGGGAGGCGTACCTGACTGGAAGGCATGTGACATGGCTAAGGGAACTGTGAAGTGGTTCAACGCGGAGAAGGGCTTCGGCTTCATCGAGCAGGAGGGTGGCGGCCCGGACGTCTTCGCCCACTACTCCAACATCAACTCCTCGGGTTTCCGTGAGCTCCAGGAGGGCCAGGTCGTCACGTTCGACGTCACCCAGGGCCAGAAGGGCCCCCAGGCGGAGAACATCACCCCGGCCTGACCTCCACCCAGCCCATCGGGCCCAGGGACCGTGGTCAGCGCGTGCACTGCCCGTGCCGCTTGACCGGAACAGCGGATACCGGACCTGTCAGTGGGAGCTGTAAAGCGACGGGCCGCACGGGTACTCCCGTGTGGCCCGTCGCGTGCTGGGGGTGTGGACCCCCTTTCCGGCGATCGGCCCGTTCTCAGCGTCAGGTGTACCTCGCGCTCGAAGTACTGGGCGGCGGGTAGGGCATCGCCCACTTGTCGGCCTGGCTGGTGCAGGCCTTGGGCTTCTCGCCCTCGTCGGCGGGTCCGATTCCGATGACTTGCGCGCACATCCACTGCTGGACTCCGGTGAGCTGGTCCCAGCCGTGTCGGTGGGTGGCGACCCACCGGCCGAAGTCTTCGCCTTGGCGTATGACTTTGCCCGCTGTGGTCGGCAGCGTCCGGCTGGTGTCCAGGTGGAGCCGGATGAGGTGGAAGCAGCGCTGCCAGGTCACCGGCCACACCGGGGGAGGGTGGCGATCTCCTCCAACTGCTCGCGCCGCGACAGTGCCTTCGCCCCGGGCGGGCCGGACGGGTGTTCTGGTCTCCGCTCTCGATGCGGTACATGCGCAGGCCGCGGCGTAGACCAAGCCCGGACGCCCGGGACGCGGCCGCTGGGACCGGATCGGCACGCCCGACCGTCCCTATGCCAAGCCCCCCACTGACACGCAGGTCGCCCAGGGCGGCCGCATGTCCTCGGCGGAGCCTGCCGGACACGGTGACAACGACCCCCGTACCAACTCGTCCGCCTCCACCAGCGTTGTGCGGCCCACCGGAGGCTCCGCCCCTCTCGACGGCGAGAACCTCGCGGAGACTGGCAATTCCAGCACGACAGCGCTGATCGCCCTCACGGGAGCCGCCGTACTCGCCCTCGGTGTCGCCTCCAGGATCGTCGTCCCCGCCGCCGCCACGGGTGACGGCGTATCGCCCGACAGGGCCACACAACCGTGTCCCGGCTCAGCGTTCGTCTTCCCCTTGGCAGCCGGCGCGGCCGAGGTCGCCGGGGCGCTGGTGGACGGTTTGGCGTCCGCCGTGGTGTCGGCCTTGTCGGAGCCGCACGCGGTGACCGGCACGGCCAGGGACACTGCACACGCGGTACGAGATCCGCACCTCGCCCAATCGAGACCGCCCCAGCACAACGTGCAGTGGAGAGGTCTTCTCCGCACCACGAGACGTGGTGGGCCGGCGGACGAGGTCAGAGGGCGTGGCGTTCGTAGGCCGAAGACGGTGGACCGTAGCTCAAGCCGTTCGTGTCGAGGGCGTTGTAGACGGTGACCCGGCCCCCGGGGAAGACGAAGCCGAGGGCGACCATGCCCTTGGCCATGTCGTCATCGTGGTGCTCCAGCAATTCGATCTCGTGGAGCTCCTGGCCCTGGAGTGCGGCGAGAACGGAGTCGGCATCGTGGCGCCAGCGAAGGTCGAAGCCCGGCCAGGGGGCGCAGCCGTGCGGGTTGGGCGAGTTCCAGGTGAGGGCGAGGTCGTCGGACTTCTGATGCTGGATCTCTACCCGCTCGCCACCGAAGTCCAGCGGCACCGGGGCGTCAGCGAACCACGTGTCGTCGGGAACATCCCACAGCAGCCAGGCCCGTGTCAGCGGCCTGCCGATGAGCGCGCGCACTCGGCTGCCATGGCGGGCAGCGATCGCGGCACGACCACGGTGACCACCTGCACCACGTGACCGGCGTCGCTGACGGCGCTGCTGAGCAGCGAGGAGCGGTGGCTGAGGAGGTACTCGCCGACCTTGGACCGGAGCGCGCCGAGGGCCTCGGATCCATCCGGAAGGGCGGCCGGGCCAGTCACTTCTCGATGCTGGTCAGGCCCTCGAGGAAATCGCGGACCAAGGTGGCGCTCTCCCCGGCCCTCGTCTCGCCGACCAGCGCCAGGGCGCCGAGGAGCAGCACCGTGCTGCCGATCAGAGCGACCGACACCGCGGGAGCGGGGGAGGCGGGTGCCACCGCGGTCTGAGCGCGGCGGACTCGGCCGGAACCGAGCCCGAACGGCGGTATCCGTAGTGCGGGGCGCGACCGGGGCCGCGAAGGTGACGGCATGGGCGACTGGTGGTACCGCAACATCCTGGAGCCGGGGAAGCTGCCCCTGCTCCTGGCGCTCTCGGCGTTCGTCGTCACCTTCGCCGCCACCCGGATCATCACCCGCATGATCCGGGCGGGGAAGGGCCCCTTCCGCAACGTCACGCCGGGCGGTCTGCACGTCCACCACTGCGTCCCCGGGGTCATCTTGATGACCGTCGGCGGATTCACGGCGATCGGGGGCGGCCGTACGGGGTGGGGGGCGGCGGCAGCGGCCGTGCTGTTCGGGATGGGGACGGGGCTGGTCCTGGACGAGTTCGCGCTGATCCTGCACCTGAGCGACGTCTACTGGACGAAGGAGGGCACCATCAGCATCGAGGTGGTGATCATGACCTCGGCGCTGGCGGCGTTGCTGCTCTGCGGGTTCCTGCCGTTGGGCGTCGACGGCCTGACCCCCGACGAGGAGCAGAACCGGCTCACCGCGGTGGGCACCGTGCTGTTCAACCTGGTGCTGGCGATCATGGCCCTGATCAAGGGCAAGCCCCGGATGGCCGTCCTCGGCGTCGTCGTCCCGCTGATCGCGCTGGTCGCGGCGGTACGGCTGGCCCGACCGGTCTCCCCCTGGGCGCGTCGCTTCTACCCGGGCCGACCCAAGGCGCGGGCCCGGACCATCAAGCGGGCCTACCACCACGACCGGCGCTGGAGCGGGCTGCGGCGCAAGGTGGACTACCTGATCGGCGGCGCACCCAGCCCCTAACCCGACCCTCGGTCAGGCGCCGACCGGGGCGGGAGCCGAGTCGAGCTCCCAGGCGTGGTGCTTGAACTCCGACGGAAGGCTTTTGCCGGAGCAGGCTGCCAGGACCGCCGGGGTGCGCAGCCCTGCGGAGGCGCGGGTGTGTGTGAGGTGCTGCAGGTGTGCGTGGTCCGGCCGTTGACGGGCTCGGCGTCAGGCCCGTCGTAGGCGGGGAAACCGGCGAGGCAGGGAGACCGGGCAGCCGGCCCGTCCCGGTCCCGTCCCGGCCACGCTGCGACGTGCAGCGGACGTACAGGGCGTGTCTGCTGATGCCGACGGCCCGGCCGATTGCTCGGCCGGGCCGCTTTCGGGTGCCGCAATCGCGGGTCTGACAGGTGCAGGGATCAGACCCGGGGATTCATGAGCGGGTCGGGCAGACGTCCTGGGTGACCTTGCCGGCCTTGCCGCCGGTCGTGGCGGGGTCCAGGGTCAGGCACTTGCCGGTCCACTGGTTGATGAAGTAGTAGGCGCGTCGCCCGCCGTACTGCTCTGCCGGCATGACCTCCCAGAGCTGGTTGGCCGAGGGCCACCGGGCCTCGCACGGCCACCAGAACAGTTGCATGCCGTTGCCGGGCGGCACACCCAGGTTCCACGGGATGGTGAGGCAGTTGCCGTTGCCCGCCTTGATCCAGTAGTAGTTCTTGCTGTCGTAGGGCGGCAGGACGGCCGACCACTGCTGGCTGCTGGGCGCCGGGCTCGCGCAGGCCCGCTGTGTCACCACTCCGCCCGTGCCGTCGGGGAAGTTCTCGCCCCGCACCATGCAGCGGTTCGGCGCAGTGGTCTCGTAGGTCTGCCCGATGTACTGCTTGTTCGAGGTGACGGTCCACAGCGCCGGGTGCGGCGGAAAGATGTGGGCGTTGCGGTTGAGTTCGTTGACCACGGACAGCGGGGTGACACCGCTGGTGTCGCTGTGCTGGTAGAAGTTCACCGCGACGTAGTTCGGGTTACGGCCCGCGGCGGGACGGCAGCTCTTGTCGATGCGGTTCTGCAGGGCCGAGCCGTTGTCGCCCGGCGCCTTGGCCTCGGGGTTCAACACGCTCGAGGCGAACTGGTTCATGGTGAACAGCGGCGTCAGGGCCGTGCCAGGCATGGGGTTCTGCCCCACCGGGTTGCTGTTGCGCGATGCGCAGCCGCTCGGCCGGCCGTCGTAGTCGTAGAGCGTCTCCACCGTGCGCGCCCAGGTGTACATGAGGCGCCCGTATTCCTTGCTCCCGTCGCTGGACTTGACCGGGACGTCATCTCCCCACTTGTCCTGGAAAACCACCAGGCGGCGGTTGTCGGAGACCATGTCGCGCAGCCGCGGCCAGTTCCGGTTGTCGATGTCGTACTGGCTGGGCGAGAACAGCAGGTTCTTCGCGTTCTCGGCCTCCAGCACGTCGGTGACAGCCTGCGTGAGCGACGCACGGCTGGCGTAGTTCTCCAGGAAGACCGTGACCACTTCGTCCGGGTGCGCCTTGAGGAATTCCACCACCGTGAAGAGCCCGCTGCGAAAGGTCTCGAAGCAGGCGAACGTGGAGTGGCACATCATCAGGTCGACGTTGCCCTCCTGGTCGTAGGCGATGTCGTAGGTGTCGAGCATCAGCCCGCGCACGCCTTCGTCGAGCTGCCGGGAGATGTTGCGCGACTGGTTCCGAGGCGGCAACGCGCCCGAGATCGCGTAGGAGTTGTGGGTGGTCAGCGACGACCACTGGTCGAGGCGGGCGTCTCCGTACTTGCTGCCGGACGCCGCCACCGCGGTCGTCGGGGTGGGCAGCATCGCGGCCAGGATGAGCAGCGAAAGGACGGGTAGGGACAGCCTTCGCAGCACGCGGAAGCCTCTTGCAAACATGTCGTTCCCCAGGGTGAAGACGGTCGTCGGAACCGGAGCGGGCATGCGGTACCGGTTGCCGGACGGCGGTGCGGGTGGTCTCGGGCGCGGTCAAGTGCCCCCGTCCGGCCGTGCCGTCCGTTCCGCGTTAAGCCAACAGGGTGGACGCGGCAGGGACCATGCGGTTCCACCGGCAGAAGTAGGGCCCGGCACACTTCTGCCGGGTGGCTCCCCCCGTAGGCCGAGAACCTCTACGACGTCACCCGGTCATGGTCCCGGCGGGAGCTGCAGGCCGACCGTGCCGGTGGCCGCGAAACCCAGGGCCGGCGACCGGGCCCCGATGCGATCCACGCCTGCCCCCCACCCCGAAGCCACCATGCCGCGGTACCGCGCGATCTGCCCGTACCGGAAGCCCGCCCCCGGCATGCCGCACCGAGCCGCCCGCGAGCTTGACCTCGACCTCGGGCACTCATGGAGCCCGGTGACTGGCCCTTCGGCATCGACGCCGGCAACCGAGCCGGCGGCCGCACCGTACTCGTCGGCCATCCGGCGTCCGGCGTCCACCGCCCTGCCACGACGGCGTAGGCCCTGTGCCAGGTCCTGCGGGCGGGGCGCGTCAGCGATCCCGCGCTGACACGGAGTGGGCCGATGTCGGGCTGGAGGCCCAGTTCGTCGGGGCGGGCGGGGTTGTGTGCGAGGGCCGTCGCGGTCGAGCACCACCGCCGGCCGGAGTGTGTTCGTGCCTGACCTGCGTGCGCGGGGCCGGTGGGTCGCTGCCGGGCAGGGGTACGGAAGGTCCTGAACAGTCGGCCGGTGTGGGGGACCTGGGGGGTGCCAGGAAGTTCCACCGGCAGAACTACGTGCTGCGCCGGTTCTGCCGAGGAGGGACGATCCCGAGGAGGCGGCGAACGGGGCAACTACGCCTGATCGACGGCGTCCAGTGCGCGCAGCTCGGCAGCCGCCTCCACCTGGCGGGGATTGTTCAACCCGGTCAGCGCCGCGAGCGCGGCCGTCAGGGTTCCGTGGGCCTCCGTACGGCGGGTGAGGTGGCGCAGGACGATACCTAGGTCCAGGCGGGCGGGTTCGCTCCAGGCGGGCATCCGCGCCGCCTCGAAGCGGGCCACCGCATGTCGTAGATGGCCCTCGGCTTCCTCCCAGCGCCGCAGCGCCGCAAGATCGTTGCCGATGTGCTGCCGTGCCGACGCCCGGTAGAGATCGGTCAGTTCCGGCGACGTGCCCGGCACGGCTACGGTGCAGAGGGCTTCGCTGCGTCGGTGAATGCTGAGGGCCTCCTCGGCGCGCCCGACCTGTCGCAATTGCCGGCCCAGTGTGTTGAGCGTGGACAGCTCTGCCAGGCGGCTCTGAGTACAGGTGCGGTCCTTGAGGTGCTCGGCCGCCGCGTGGAGGTGGGTGATGGCCTCGCCGGTCCGCCCGAGACCGCTCAGGGCCGCCGCCGCGTAGTGCAGGGCCCAGCCGGTCTGGAGGGGGTCATCGATCTCTCGTGCAACGGTCAGGGCGGCCCGCGCGGTGCTCAAGGCTGCAGAGTGGTCGTGGAGACAGACGCTGTGGGCCCAGGCCAGGTAGTTGAGATGCACGGCCTCGTCCAGCCTGCTCCCGAGGGCACGGGCGGAGCCGACGGCCCGCTGGAAGACCTCCGGCCACAGCTCCCAGTGCAGGGTGCGGTCGGAGAACCAGTGCATGGCCTCGGCGGCGTCGACCACCTGTTGGTGGTGGCCGCAAGCCTGGGTCCGGCGCAGCGCTGCCAGCCATTGGGCCCGCTCGGCCGTCAGCCAGCTGTGCGCCCCTTCGAGACCGGTGGGCGCGGTGGCCGGGTCGGGATCTCCGGCACGGGTGGCGTCGGGGGCAGGAGTACGCGGCGGGTGGTCCGTGGCGAAGAGGCGGGCGGCCGCGGTCGCTCGACGCACCATCCACTCGTCGGCCCGTTCCTGTACGGCGACGAGGTTCGCGGGCTCGTCCTCCTCCGCCAGTTGCTCGGCGGCGAAGAGGGCGAGCAGATCGTGGAAACGGTAGCGCTCCGCGGTGGGATGAGGCTGGAGCAGACCGGCGTCCGTGAGCTCATGCGCGTACCGGCCGGCCTCGCGCAGAGACAGGCCGGCAAGCAGCGCCGTGGTCTCGGGGCCGAAGTCGGGACCGTCGGCGAGCGCTGACCGGCGGAAGACGGTGCGGGCAAGCGGGTCCAGTTGCCGGTAGGACAGGGCGAAGGCGGCTCGTACCCGCAGGGAGCCGGCCTCCAGGGTGTCCAGACGGCGTTCCTGGGCGGCGAGCTGGGCGACGACTTTGGTGATCGCCTCTCCGGGCCGGGCCGCCAGGCGCTGCGCGGCGATGCGGACGGCGAGCGGCAGGTGCCCGCACAAGTCGGCAAGGTCTCGGGCTCCCTGGGGTTCCTGGCGGACGCGCGCGGAACCGATGATGCGGGTGAGGAGTTCGACTGCTTCCTCGCGGCGCAGCAGTCCCAGTTCGGTGCGGTGGACGGCTTCGAGGCCGGCCAGGGTGTGGCGGCTGGTGACGAGGGTGAGAGAAGCGCTGTGGCCGGGCAGCAGAGGACGGACCTGGTCCTCGGCAGCGGCGTTGTCGAGAAGGAGGAGCACGCGGCGCGTGCTCAGGAGGGAACGCAGCATGCCGGCTCGGTCCTCGGCGTCTGCGGGGACCGTGCTGTCGGGTACGCCCAGGGCGTGGAGCAGTCGGGCGAGCGCGTCCCGGGGGTCGACGGGGCGGGGGTCCATACCGCGCAAGTCGAGGGCGTACTGGCCGTCGGGAAAGTGCGGGGCGAGGACGTGGGCGGCGTGCACGGCGAAGCTGGTCTTTCCCAGACCCGGCTGTCCGCAGATCACCGCGACCGGCGGGTGGGCCGGATCGAGGTCCTCGACCAGGGTGAGCAGCCGGTCGAGGGCCGGGCCTCGAGCGGTGAAATCGCTCAGGTCACGCGGCAGGGCGAGCGTGTGGTGCACGGCCTGCCGCAGGACGGGGTCGGGCTTCGACGCCGTGCCCGGGGCGCCGCCGTCTCGGGCGGCCGGGCGGTGCCGGCCCAGGCTCGCGAGTCGTTCCAGCTTGCGGGCTCCGGCCTCGTCCAGGCGCAGGGCGTCGGCCAGGGCCCGCACGGTACGCCGCTGGGGCCCCCGGGAACGGCTCCGCTCCAGGTCGGACAACCCGCGCACGCTGATCCCTGCCGTCTGCGCCAATTCCTCCTGGCTGAGCCCCGCGCTCGTGCGCAGTGCGTGCAGGTGCGCACCGAAGCCGCCGTCGGCCGGTGTACCGGTGCCCATCCGTGTCGCATCCCCTGGTCAAAACGTAGTGCCGGCAGGACTGGCGGAACCATCCGGCAAAATTATGCCCGACGGCCCGGCGACTCACGTGTGAGCCTCACGGCACGCTGCTGGAACAGCATGGTGGCGGTGTTGGCGCCCTTCCGTGTCTTGACGGTGACGGTCTTGCCGGCCCCCAGGGCGAATGTGGCCAAGGTGTACATGTGACTGGAGGCGTCGGTGGGGCTCCGTTGGTATGGCGCGAGGTCCCGGGCCGGCAGGTGGGCATGCCGTACCCGCCCGAACGGGTGAATTGGCCCTGGAACAGGGCATGGGCCGCCGCCGCACACCGCACTGTGCAGCGAGGGGGGCACCGCACAGGGGTATGTGGACGGGCGGGAAGCGGGGGTGGGGTCGGATGGGCGTGGGACGACCTGTGGGACGGCGGCGGGCTTCGTTGCGGGAACGGGCCGGGTACCGGTTCGACCGAACACTGGCCCGTAGCACCGGGACGCTGATGGGCTGGCTGGTGATCACCTGCCTGGCCGTCGTCGTCCCCGTGAGCACGGTGCTCGTCTGGACGGACCCGGGATCCCCGCGCTCGCTGTCGGGCCGGCTGACGGCCGCCTGGCGGACCAGCGCGGAGACACTGCGCCTGGGCGCCGTGACCGGAACACCGCTGCGCATGGCGCTCGCGGCGCTGCTCGGGCTGGTGGCCCTGCTGTGCGTGTCCACGCTGGTCGGGGTCATCACCACGGGGCTGGCGGACCGGATGGCCGAGCTGAGCCGCGGGCGGTCGACCGTCCTGGAGGACGGGCACGTCGTGGTGCTCGGCTGGTCGGACCAAGCGGGCACGGTCGTCAGTGAACTGGCCGCCGCGCATGCCCCGGACCGGCCCCGGACCATCGTGCTGCTCGCCGATCGGGACAAGACCGAGATGGAACGGGCGCTCGACGCGCGGATGGGCCCGGGCGGCGCCCGCACCCGCGTCATCTGCCGGAGCGGGCCCGCGAGCGATCCCGATGTGCTCGCCCTGGTCAGCCCCCAGACGGCGAGCACGGTCCTGGTGCTGTCATCGGGAGAACCGGCCGCCGACGCGGAGGTGCTGCGGATCCTGCTGGCGTTGCGAGCGGTCCTGGGCGAAGGCGCGGAAGACGGACCGCCGGTGCTGGCCGCGGTGCGCGAAGACCGGTACTACGCACCAGCGCGGCTCGCGGCCGGCCCGCGGGGTACGGTCCTGCGGACCGACACCGTCACGGCGCGGCTGATCGCCCAGTGCGTGGGGCGCACCGGCCTCTCCCTCGTGCTGCGGGACCTGCTCGACTTCGCCGGGGACGAGTTCCACGTCGTCGACGCGACCCCCTTCGAAGGCGGCCCTTTCGGTGCGGCGCTGCTGGGCTACGCGGACACCTGCGTGGTCGGACTGCTCACCGCGGAGGGCCGTACGGTGCTGAACCCGCCCGCCGAGAGCCCCGTCGAGCCCGGCAGCCGCCTGATCGTCCTCACCCGCGACGAGGACTCGGCGCGAGTGGAGGACTGCGAACACCTCGTCGATCCGTCGGCGCTCAGCACGGCCCCGCCGCCACCCGAGGAGGCCTCGCGCCTGCTCCTGCTCGGGTGGAACCGGCGGGCCCCCCTCGTCGTCGGCCAGCTGCGCCGGACGGCCCGGCCGGGCTCCGTGCTCGACGTGGTCACGGACCTCGCCGTGCCCGGACCCCGGGCGTCGGAGCCGCTCGCGGAGCCGGAGCCGGAGCCGGGACGCGGGCGCGCGTGGGAGCAAGACCTTGATCCGGAGTCAGGGGCGACAGCGCCGCCGGCGCTGGCCGTGCGCGTACGATCGGCGCCGCTGCCGCGCCCCGAGACCCTGCTGGGCCTCGACCTCTCGCCGTACGACGGGCTGGTCGTCCTCGGCCCCGAACCGGACGGGGGCTCCGACCGGCCCGACGACTGGACGCTGGTCACCCTGCTGGGGCTGCGCCTGCTGGAAGAGCGCACCGCCCGGAAACTGCGCGTGGTCACCGAACTCACCGACGACCGCAACCGGCCCCTGGCGCCCGTCGATCCCGGCTCCGACGTCATCGTCAGCGGAAACCTCACCGGACTGCTCATGGCACAGATTGCCCAGAACCGGCACCTCGCGCCCGTGTTCGACGAGCTGTTCTCCGCCGAGGGCAGCACGGTGCGGCTGTGCCCGGCGGGGACGTACGTACGCCTGGGCAGCGAGGCGAGCTTCGCCACCGTTGTCGCCGCGGCCCGCTCACGTGGTGAGTGCGCCATCGGGTACCGCCTGCACGAGCGCCGTGCGGTGTCACCGGACCACGGCCTCCGGCTCAATCCGCACAAGGGCGTACGCCACCGGTGGAGTTCCGAGGACGAGGTGATCGTGGTGTCCGCCGATCCCGCCGAGCGCGGGGGTCCCGTGCCGGAACTGTCGCGACCGGTCTCGGCCGGGTAGGAACCCGGGCGGCCTCGGCCGGGTCGCGAAGCCCGTTCACCCGGTGCGGACAGGGATCGCGGGCACGGGCTCCCTGCCGGCGCGGGGGACACCGACGATGCCCCAGGCCGCGGGATCGAAGGGGACTTCGGACGTGGCATCGGCCTCGGCGCCGTAGACGGTGACGCACCGCTCCCGCAATTTGCCGCTGACGCGTTCTGATTCGGCGGCGTTCCACACCGACGCCGCGTCGACCTCGCCCGCAATGCCCTCGCGACCCGCGCCGCGCCTCCACGAGGGCATCGACGACGCGGACTGCGTCACGTCGTGCGGGTCAGTGCTTAGGAGTCCTCGGGCCCGGGTGCTTCCGGTGGCCTGCGTCGGGGATCTTCGCCGACCTCTCCCAGCTCGGGGAACCGGCACGCCTCATCGCTCATGTGCCGCAGAACTCGGCCTCGACGACTTGCTGTTCGTGGACGTTCCAGTCGCCGTTGAAGTTCAATGACAGCGCGTGCCCGCCGTCGGTGGTCGCCATGGTCTGCGAAATGGAGCCTTGGATGCCGCCGTTGTGCCCCCATACGTCGATGCCGCAGGACAGTTTTATCTTCATCAGGCCCAGGCCGTAGGAGACGGTCGGCATCTCCTTGATCGGCTCGGCCGTGGTCATCTCCGCCAGCTGACGCTTATGGAGGAGCCGACCGGACAGTAGGGCCTGGTAGAACCGGTTGAGATCGAGGGTGTTGGAGATCATTTCGCCGGCGGCCCCTGCGAGGGAGGGGTTGAGTTCGGTGACGTCGTAGGTGGGGCTGTTCGGTTCAGGGGGGCCGGCGAGTTCCCCGGTCAGCTTTGAATAGGCTCGTCCGCTGGGGCCCGGCATGTGGGCCCGGGTGCCCGGCAGCGTGGTGGAGTCCATGTGCAGAGGGCGTAGGATTCGCCGCTCGATTTCGCGGGCGTACGAGTGCCCGGTGGCTTTTTGGATCACCATTGCGGCGAGGACATAGTTGGTGTCGGAGTAGCTCCACCCTGCGCCGGGGTCGAAGGTTGGCCGGTGGGTCATGGAGAGCTGGACGATCTGCTCCGGCGTCCAGGTGTCGTAGCGGTGCTGGAGGAAGGCGGTGCTGAACTCCTTGCGTTTGAAGTCCGCGTCGTCGGTGTAGCTGTAGATGCCGCTGGTGTGGTTGAGAAGCTGACGCAGAGTGATCTTCGTGCCGTCGTGGCCGTTGCCCCGAACCAGGCCCGGCAGCCAATGGTCCACGGTGTCGTCCAGGCTCAGCGTGCCCTCGGCTTCGAGCTGCAGGACGACGGTGGCGACGAACGTCTTGGTGATGGATCCCACCCGGAATCGGTCGTCTACCCGCGACTGTCGGCCGGTTGCCAGATCGGCAGTGCCCGCATGACCCGACCAGACGTCGCGGCCCCGCTGGGCGAGCGCGATCGCACCGGGCGGTCCGCTCTGGACTACCCCGTCCAGGGCTGCCTGCGTGGCCTGGTGCCCCTTGCGTGCGGTTGATGCCTGACCGGCGCCTTCGGCGCCCTCCGCCGACACAGGCAGGATCAATCCGGCGGCCATCACCGCCGTCGCGACCGCCCCGACAGCGGCGACCCGCAGCCCCGGCGCCCCGGGCCTGCCACCACCCCTCCTCCTGGGCGCATGTGATCCGTCTGCTGAATACGTATGCTCGTACACGAAAGACTCCTGCGAGGCCGGCGGCGGCAACTGCTCTGTGAGCCCAGTATTTTCGGTCAGGGCCTGCGCCCGGGATCCTGTCAGCCACCCGCTTTGAAGTGGGGCTAACCCCCCTGCCACGCTGGACAACCTCCTCGGTGCCGACCGGCCGCGGCTTTGCGAAACGCTGGCGGCTAATCGATCGCGTCACTGCCCCCGAAAGGGACTGCAGGGCGCCTCGCAGCGCCTGGAGTACTGCAACGCGCTCAGCGCAACGCGGCTCACCCAGACCGGGCATTGCAGGTCTGAGCTGGGGGAATCGTTGCTGCTGCGCCCAACATGGTGGTGTGCTGCATCCCGCTCGGACGCGGCCGGCTCGAGGTGCCGGGCCGCGCTCAGGGGGTTGCCGAGGACGGTCTCGTACTGGCGGGGGCTGTCCGCCCTGCCAGGCGATGACGGCGAGTCACCGTGGACCAGGAAAGGATGTGGACATGGCGCTGGTCAAGAAGGGATCGCGGCTCATCACCGTGGACGGCACCACCTACCGGTGGCGACTCCGCGGACGGCCGACCTACGGCCAGGGTCTGGGTTGGTCACCTCTTGCCTACGTGGTCGAACATGCGGAGTCGTCTCCGGGCACCGCACTGGTGATCACCACTGACCAGCCACACCTGAGCAACTGGATCGGAATGCAAGGCAGCCCGATCCTGCCCGCCCAGGTCGCTGACAGCATCCGCACTGCTCTCACCACCGGCTGGACGCCGAAGATCCCCGGCCAACCATTCCACCTCGACCAATCAGCCGGCTTCGTCTCTTCCGGCTGACCCTCGCCCCCTCACGCAAGGACTCACCGACCCAGCGATCGGTGAGTCCTTCTGCTTTCCGCTCCCCATATTCCTCAGTTGGTTCACTCCGTGAACCAACTGAGGAGAAGAGCAGCCCTGGGGAAAATTCGGGCTCTGACCGCGATTGCGTGACGGCCGAACGTACGGGCGAAAGGAGGCGTGCCAGAGTGAGAACCATGACCCGTTCCGAGTCTCATGACGAGCTGACCCCATTCCTTCAGGAGGCCACTTCGGCGTCATGGTCTGTTAGAGCGGCCTCAGGCCGGCATCTGGCGGCCGTCGCGGAGGTTCCCGAGGTCGCCGAGGTCCTGCACCGGCTGTTGCTGGATGATCGCGACACGTTCGTCACTCAGGAGACGGCGGAGGCTCTGCTCGAACGCTGGGACGTGCTCGGTCCGCGCATGGTGCTGACCGCGCTCGCCAGCGCGGATGACGAAACCGGCGATCACCTTGGTGCTGCGATCCTCAATGTCTGCGGTCAGTCCGAGGAGGACGGGGAACGGCTCGCGGTGCTGTGCTCGGCGTTGACATCCGATGGAGACAGAGCCGTGAGCGAGGAGGCCCGCAGGATCCTCGAACCGCTGCGGTGACCTGATCGCTACTTACCCTGAGTGAGGATCCGGGTCCGGAGGAGCGTGAAGGATGCCGGGCCGTACATGGCTCGCTTGAGGGTCAAGCGGAACTGCGCCGGGCCCAGCCCGCCGCGTGGCTGACCCGGCTACGTGTGGACGTGCGTCAGGGCCGGAGCCGCACAGCGGCTCCGGCCCTGACGGTGTGGGTCAGTGCTTGAAGGTGTCCTTGATCTTTTCCTTGGCGTCGCGGGCGTCGCCCTTGGCCTGTTCTGCGCGGCCCTCGGCGGTCAGGCTCTCGTTGCCTGTCAGGCGGCCAGCGGTCTCCTTGAGCTTGCCCTTGGCCTGCTCGCCCTTCGCCTCGGCCTTCTGCTCACCAGACACAGCTGATCACTCCCTCTTCAGTGGAAAAAGACTTACAGAACCCCGTATGTCCGATGGCGGACTTCGCAAACAGCCGGGACCCTGCCCAGCCCGGAACTCGACGGGGACCGGGGGCGCGCGGCGGTCGCGGTCCGGGCGGCTTCACTTGGAGCTCAGCCGCCGACCGCATCGGCATCAGCGGGCCCAGCGCGCTAGCGGGGTGAGGAGCGCGCGGACGGTTTTCCCGCCTTCGGAGGTGGGGGCAACGGCGGCGCTGCGGGAGAAGCCGGCCTCGCACCGGCCTCTAGGCCAAGGAGCCGGGGGAGTTGGGGGCATTGGGTGCCGGCTACCTGGCGGGCTTCGACGTCGCGGCGGGTCCACCAACGCCGGCTGTGGAGGTCGGCGCCGGCGGGAAGGTAGCCGGTGGGGGCGTAGGTGCGGACGGTGTTGCCGCCTGATCCCGAGGACGTCGGCGGCCTCCTGGTCGCTGAGGAGATCGTCCCGGTGGGGGCCGGGCGGCTGGTCGTGAAGAGCGGCGTGGAGGACTCCGAGGAGGGCGCACGAGCCTGCGTGGACAAGCCTGCGCGTGTGTGACCAGCGTGCTCCCGCCGCGCCCCGTCTTTCCGGGCCCTCGTCGGGCAGGCGGATCAGCGCAGCCCGGCGAAGAGATCGTTCTCGGGTACGGCCGCGCCGGTGGCGTCCTTGACGCGTACGAAGGTCTCCGTGCCCATCAACTCGCCGAACTTCTCCTTGCCCATCTTGAGGAAGAAGATGTTCTCGCCCTGGCTGGCGTGCGCGGCCAGTGCGTCGAACTTCTGGCCGCTGAAGGCGAGGGTGTCCACCCAGGTGGTGATCTCATCGTCGGGGAGGCCGATCTTGGCCATCGCGGCGGCCTCGGCCGGATCCGGCTCCGGCAGGTCTCCGTGAAGCTCGCGGATGATCTCGCCGAACCGCTGCATCATCGAGCGGGGCATCGTCGTCCAGTACACCTTCGGTGTCAGCTCGGTCATCTCCAGCGCCGCCATCGTGATGCGGTGGGCCTGGATGTGGTCGGGGTGGCCGTAGAAGCCGTTCTCGTCGTAGGTGACGACCACATCGGGTCGGTAGTGCCGCATGAGTTCCGCGAGTCGGGCGGCGCCCTTCTCCACGGGGGTCTGCCAGAACGATCCGGAGGCGTCGTTGCTCGGCCAGCCCATCATTCCGGAGTCGGCATAGTCCAGTGTCTCCAGATCGCTGATCTTCAGGACGTCACGGCTGGTCTCGAGTTCCTGACGGCGCATCAAGGCGACGGCCGCCGGATCGTGCCCGGGCTCGCCCGGCTTGACTCCCCCGGGTCCGTCGCCGCAACCGCCGTCGGTACACGTCACGAGAACCGTGCGGATGCCTTCCGCCGCGTATCGGGCAAGGATCCCTCCGGTTCCGGTGGCTTCGTCGTCGGGGTGGGCGTGTACTGCCATGAGCGTCAAGGGCCGGTCAGTCATGAAGGAATCCTCCTGCGGATATGAATACGTCGTAATCCAAGCGTGCGGCGGGCGTACCGCGATCTTGGGGCCCGGATCCTGGTGGGGCGGACGACCTTGTGGTCTCCGTGATCCCCACCTCAGCGGCGCCGGCCCCTCGGTCGATGCAACCGTGCCGACCGGCCCGGCTGTTCCCGGCGCGGCTGATTGGCCTTCCAGGCGTCGCCGTTCAATGCGAACGAGATCACAGGCCGACCTGCATGTCCCAGCGCCACGTCGGATCCGACCTCCATGCGGCTGGGGTCTGCCGTCAAAGTGATCTTGGGTTGTGGATCATGGTGTGGTGATACGTCGCCGGGAACTGTCTGATGCCGAGTGGGCCTCGTGCAGCCGTTGCTGACCAGGCCTGTGCTGGGGTGGCCGCGGCTGGATGACCGGATGGTCCGGAACGGGATGGTGTGGAAGTTCCGTACGGGGACCGCGTGGCGGGATGCGCCCGAGTGATACGGGGCGTAGGTCGGTCTTCATACCCGTTCCGCCGGTGGGTCGTTGACGGGACGTTCGAGCGGATGCGCCGGGCCGCGCAGGCGAACGTCGATGCGGAGGGTGTCGTGGAGTGGTCGGTCTCGGTCGACTCCAGCATCGTCCGGGCTCATCAGCGTGCTGCCGGGGCGTGAAAAGGGGGCTTCGAAGCCCCGCGCTCGGACGGCCCCGCGGCGGGCTGACCAGTAAAATTCACCTGGCCTGCAACGGAGCGGGCCGACCTCTGGCCTTCGTCCAGACCGGAGGGAACACCAACGACTGCACCCAGTTCACCGCTGTGATGGAGGCGATACGGGTGCCCGCACCGGAGCGGGCCGGCTACGAGTGCGGTCCGACCAAGTCCGCAACCGGGGCCGGCACGGCAGCCGAGGGGGCCGCCCGCCGGTCTTGGACAAGCAGGTCCACAGGCACCGCAACGTCGTGGAACGGTGCTTCAAGCGGCTCAAGCGGTGGCGCGGCATCGCCACCCGGTACGACAAGACCGCCCAGTCCTACCAAACAGCCGTCACCCTCGCATCACTCCTGATGTGGGCGGGACACCCTGACGACAAGTTCTAGCGGGGCAGGAGGGCTCGGACGGTCTTGCCGCCTTCGCGTGTGGGGGTGACGGTGAGGGAACGGGAGAGGTCGTTGACCATGTGCCAGCCAAATCCTCCCGTGCCGCCGGCCAGGTCGGGAGTACGCATATGGGGTGCCTGCGGGCTGGGGTCATGGACAGCTATCTCGATGCTGTCCGGGTGTGCGGTCAGGTCCAGGGTGTAGGTACCGCCGCCGTGCCGCAGTGCGTTGGTGACGAGCTCTGAGACGACCAGGACCACGGATTGCTCGGCTTCGCCGGTGAGGGTACGGCCGAGAGCGTCGAGGAAGACGCGTGCGAGCTCACGTGCGTCGGCGCAAGAGGGGGTGGAAGGGCCGACTGCGATGCGAGTACCTGTCATGCCCATGAGGTTCCCCCTCGTCTCTGAATCACCGTTGGCGCTTATGCCCTGCTCTGGTGAGATCAATCCGTCTGCGTCCGCCTTGCGCCTCTTGCTGTTCGAGTTCGATTACCTGTCCCTCGAACACGCGAAAATCTATGAGGGCTGGAGTAGACATTGGATGGTGGCGTGGTTATGGTTTCTCTCGTAAGTCAGAAGGACAGCAGGGCCTGGCAGACATGAACTGCCGGGCAGTAGTACATGCAGGTGCGTTGCGCAGAGCGGTGCGGTGGTGGAGTTCCGAAGCCAGGGCTGTTGCAGGACGGCGACGGGGCTGACGATCGGACCGGGTGGCCCGCAGTCATCGGGGGCCGCCATCAGCGGGACCGCAGTTAACGCAGTGGCAGTACCCGTGGATGCAGTTCGCAGTTCCCAGCAGTGAAGTGAAGTGTGCAGTACCTCGGTGAAGGCGTCGGCTGCGGGCGCGCGCACCGGGAGGTTCGGCAGTGGGGTTCTAAGCCAGAGCAGACGCACGATGGGCGACGGGGCTGGCTGCCGAAGAGTGGCGCTGTCACGGGCCATCAGTGGTACGCAACATCAGTGGTGCAAGCAGTGCGGTAGTCACTGCGTCAGCAGTTCGCAGTACAGCGATGAAAAGTGCAGTCCCCGCGTGAGTAGTCCTGCGTTGTCAGCAGTTCGTAGTTCCCGATTGTTAAGTAAGTGAGTGGTTCAGAGGGAAGAACGGAGGGGCTCAGCATCATCAGGATCGCCCGGGTCGAAGTCTGAGTCCGGGTACCGCAGGACATCGTTAGTGAGGTGGTCTCCGGTCAAGCAACCGCGATCCCCGCAGAGCCCGTCCCCGTTCGGACGCGTCGGCGGATACAGAAGGCCGGCGCAGTACCAGGGTCGGCAGATGGTGTAGCAGTTCCTTCGGGGCCCGGGTGCCATATGGCGCCCGGGCCCCTCCATGCGTGCCACGAGAGAGGTGCAACGACGTCAGCAGACGATTCGTTCCGCCGTCTCGATGACGACGACTACCCCGCCTGCACGATGGGCCGGGCGGCGGAAAGGCGAGGCGGCCCGCCGGATGGTCATCCTTGAGGACCAGCTCGAGGAAGCTCAGCGGATCAACGCCGAATGGCCAGAAGGGCCCCAGGTGGAGAACACCACTCCGGCCTAACCCGTACGCGAGACAAGAGCCGCCGGCGCGAGGCGCTGCGGTGAAGACGGTGGGAGAATCACACGGAGCCATTTCCTCTCACTCAGAGCGTGTGAGCCGGGATTTATTGTAGTGGCCACCTGCTCGTTCTGGCGGCTGCATGACGGCGACGCAGGGTGAAGAGATCATCGGCAGAGACGGGAGAGGCGCGTGGGTGACACGGCTGAAGGCAAGGGCCCGGGCCCTGATCCGGATCGTCCTGTGCAGGCCCCTCCACTGCAGCATCAGGGTGGCACCGTGGATGATCACGGGCGGGCTCCGGGAACAGCCTCCAGGGTCGGCACGGGCTCGACGGAGCCGTCGATCGACCCGGAGCGTGTGCGACAGGCCAACACCGTAGACCGGATGCCGCGACGGTACGAGCTGACTTTCCCAGGTGTCCCTGAGGGCGGTCAGGACACTGTTGAGGTGAGCGTCACCGGCCGGACGGGGCCGGGAGGCCACCCCGTCTACGAGGACGCCACCGGCATCATTCAGGCAGAAATCAGCGACAAATCGGAAGTGCGCGTCCTGGCTACCGGCGCCGGTCAAGAACCGGCCCCCGGGGTCGCAGCACGCCCCTTGGCCGGCTGAGGCCTGGGCCCGCCCCCGAGTACGGCGGGGCCAGAGGGGGGAATGTTCCGAAGTGGTTGGATCTCCGAGAGGTGCTGGCCGTCATCGGCGCGCCCCTCGCCCTGACCGGGGTGGCGATGTACTTCCGTGACAGCGCCACCCCTTCCCGCCCCGGGAGCGACAGGGCCTTGACGACGATGACCTGAGAGCGGACGGGGAGCTTGGCCCCCGGTCAGCAGGACGGCCCCACCCGGTCGGTGTGCGAGGTGAACGCTAAGAGGTGCCCTATGAGGCGGCGCGGGCGGCGCTGCCGAGCACCTTGGACGGGGTGATGCGCATGACCACCCGTATCTCCTCGGCGGGCGCCTCCGCGTACGGCTTGCCGGCTCCGGGGCCCTCGTACTCCTCGGCGATGCGGACGGCGATCGCCCGGCCGGTGTCCTCCGTGACGGTGGCGGTGCCGCGAATCTCGACATACCGGTTGGGGTCGGCCGGGTCGAAGACGGTCAGGCCGACGCGGCCGTCACGGACGACGTTCCGTTCCTTGCGGCGGCCCCGCACGGTGGATACCAGGACGTCGTCGCCTTCGCGTGACGCCCAGACCACCGAACTCTGCGGAGCGCCGTCCGGATTGATCGTCGCCAGGACCGCGGAGTGCGGGGCGTCGAGGAGCCGTCGAACGGCGTTGTTCAGTGTGATCATCATGGTGATGAGGGTAGTGGGCGTGGTCTCTCGCCTCCCAAGAGCCTTTCGACGGCCGCGGCCATGGCCGCCTTCTCCAACGAACTGTGGACCGCCGAGCACCAGGACGCTCTGGCGATGGAGGGCACCCTCGCCGACTGGGCACCTACTGGGCCGGGTCGCTGCGGCCGGCGTCGGGCCTCTTGCCGACCCCGGCCTCCGAGGCGATCGCCTCGGAGGCAGAGGCGAAACCGGTCGAGGCGCTGAGCCGGAAGGCGGCAGCGATGATCGCCAAAGATCTCGCGGCGGTCGCCCGCGCGGAAGTGATCACCGAGATCTTCAGCGACCTGACCCGCACGAGTGGACGGGTCTGACACAGACGCCACCGTCACCGACCGCGTGACATCCATGACGGACAACCCCATGGCTCAGCAAGGCCCCTGCGGAACTGGCATTCCACCGGACGTCCTGGGCATTGACGCCGACCAACCCCGGCTCCGTCACTGCCCCGAGACGCCGTCCCGGCTTCCTGCGGCCGCGTTCGCCGGATCGTGGCCCAGGGGCGGGAGAGACCGAAGGGGCTCACGCGCGGTGCGTCGGGGCCCGGCTCAGGGTCCGGTCCGCAGGGTGCGCATGCGCCCGTACGCGTACACGCACCCTGCCAGGGCGAGGTCGGACAGCAGCATGAAGCCGATCGAGTACGAGGTTTTGGCGCTGTAGATGCCGCCCATGACCAGGGGCGGCACGAATCCGCCGAGGCCGCCCACGGCGCCGACGATGCCGGTGACGCTGCCCACCTGGGGTTGCGGTGTGACTTGGGATACCAGGGCGAAGACGCTGCCGCCGGCGGCCCCGAGTCCGGCCGCCATCATCAGTAGCGCGACGGTGGCGACCGGGACGAGCGGCGGGTCGAATGCCTGGACCACGGCGAACAGGGCCACGACGGCCAGCGCGACGGCAGTGACGACGGCGGGGTGGAACCGGTCCGAGAGCCGGCCGCCGATGGGCCGGAAGACCACGGTGACCAGGGCGAATCCGGCGGCCCTGGTACCGGCGCCGGTCGGCGAGAGCTCGTACCAGGTCTTGAGGTAGGTAGGCAGGTAGACACCGAACGCGACGACTCCGCCGAACCCGATGGCGTACAGGGCGGACAGTTCCCAGGTGACCCTCAGCCTGCCGGCCCGCCC
Organism: Streptomyces sp. H27-H1; assembly: GCF_026627445.1. Lineage (GTDB taxonomy): Bacteria > Actinomycetota > Actinomycetes > Streptomycetales > Streptomycetaceae > Streptomyces. The sequence goes on along the minus strand of NZ_JAPNLJ010000021.1, from coordinate 81,308 downwards.
CAGCCGGGAGGCGAACGAGGCGGTGGGCACGGGCCGGCCCGGCTTGTCCGTGATCAGGACGGCGGCGAGCACCGCGTAGCCGGCGAGCGCGGCGGCCACGACGAAGAAGGGCAGGTTCTCGTCGTGGGCGGCCATGCGCGGCGTGAAGTAGCCCGACAGCGCGACGCCGCCGGTGCCCATGCCGAACACGCCGAGCGCGAATCCCCGCCTGCCGGGCGGGAACCAGGAGTTCACGAGAGGGACGCCGATCGCGAACGTCGTGCCGCCGAGGCCGAGCAGCAGGGCGACCACGAGGAGCAAGGCGTAGTCGTTCTTGACGGGGATCAGCAGCAGGACCGGTACGACGGTGAGCGCGGACACCAGCGGCATCATCAGCTTCGCGCCGTAGCGGTCGGTGAGCGCACCCGCGGGGACGCGCCCCACGGAACCGACCAGGACCGGGATCGCGACGAGCAGCGACTGCTGGAAGGAACTGAGGTCCAGCCGGTCCTTGTACCCGGCGGCCAGCGGCGCGATCAGGTCCCAGGCCCAGAACGTAAGCGTGAATCCCAGCGTGGCCATGATCAGATTGCGGTACGAGGCGGCGGAGGGCTGCTGGTCGGTGTCCACGCCCCCAGTGAAGACACCGGATGACCGCGCGGCGCGCTGAACTGAGCCGTACGGGTCCGGGTCCCACACGGCCGCAGTCGCCCCCGCGTGCGGGCAGCCCCCAGCCCGGAGAGGTGCAGGGGGAGCGGGCTGCTGTTTGTGGCCACGGTGTCACCGGCCCGTGCGCGGGTCCTGGGGGTACTGCCCGCCACCGAGGTCCTCTCCTGCCTCCTGGGCTGCAGCGTCAGCTCCGGCCCCAGACACGGTACCGAGGACGAAGAACACCTGCGCCGGCACCAGTGCTCCACCTCACCTCGGACACTCCGAAGGCCCTACCCGATCCGGGCTGGGGCCTTCGGAGTGTCCGAGGTGACGACAGCACGCGGCCGTGACTGGTGTCGCCGGTCACCTGCCACTGATCAGGTGCTGGCGCGGACCAGGAGTGTGCTGGGACCACCCGGTTCGGGCTCGGGGAGGATCTCGGCGCGCACGTTGGTGAACCCGTGATCCTCCAGGAGGGCGGTCCACTGCTTTGGGGTGTGGTGCCAGCAGCGCGCCGTCAGATCCGTCTCCAGCCACTTCCCGCTCACCGTCCGCTCTCCGTACGGGCCGCCGTTCGCGGCGCGGTGGGAGAACGCGAACACCCCGCCGGGGGCGAGTCGGGCCCGGATGCGGGGGAGGAGCTCGGCGGGGTCGGTGAACCAGACCGCGCCCCAGGACGAGTAGATCGCCTCCCACTGGCGCAGGTCGGCGTCGAGGAACGCGCACGCCTCCGCGTGAACGAACTCCAGCCCCGGCACGTCGCCCCAGAAGGCGCGGGCCCGGGTGATCTGGACAGGGGAGAGGTCCACGGCGACGACCTGGGCGCCGTGGCGGGCGAGGTAGGCGGCGTTCTCTCCCTCGGCGGGCCCCAGATCCAGGGCGGTCTTCGGTGAGCCGAGGATGTCGGCCCCGGCCTCGATGCCTGTGGTCCAGCGGAACCGGTCCCCGGCCGGACGGGCCTGGAAGGCCTCGCTGCGGTGGTAGCGATCCCAGTACGCGGCCTCGGGTACGGGCGCGACGTCGAACATTTAGTTCCTCCAGGAGGTGAGCGGGAGCACAGGTGTCGAACCCGGTGTTCCCCGTCACCTTGGACCAGGGCGACGGCAGCCGGGGCGGCTTCGGGACGCAACACCCCTCTTTGGCACAGCGCGTGCTCCACCTCGCAGGTGAGGGAGCACTGCGGCCGGCGAGGTGCTGGGCGCGCCTGCTACCGGGGGCAATGAGGTAGTCCCATGATGCCCTCCGAAGCGTCCAGCCAGTTGCTTGTTGCACCCGAACGTCTCGAAGGGACGGCATCCCGGTCAAGGTCAGTACGCGCCGTCCGTACGCCGAATCCCGTGGCTCGTGATGGTGAGCACCCGCGCCGGCGGTGGTGCTCATCGTCACCTCGTCAGCCAGGCGGGGACTCCGCCCACGTCTCCGGTCCGCCGCCCCGCCACTCGACGAACTCGCCCGGTGTCAGGTCGAAGTCCTCGGGGTTTTCCATCCCGGCCTGCCGCAGCAGCTCGGGAATATCGGATGCACGGTAGGCCGTGCCGAGGATCGTGCCGTCGAACCGAACCTTCCGCCAGCCGCGCTCATCAGGCGGGTAGACCACCAGCTTGGGGGGAGTCATCTCCCCACCCTCGTGCGGGCTCGGGAGTCGCGCACCACGGGGGAGCCGTTCCGGTGGCCCGCAGGTGACGGTGAGCACCTCCGCCGGTGAAGTGAACGCTACGGACGGTTACGTTTCGTCGCCCATGGTGGGCGGCCGGTGGGCGGCCCGCTGTCGTACGACACACCGAGGAGCTGTGCGGCTCCACCACCAAGGCAGAGGCCGATCAGCAGAAGTGGATCACGACGGCCGATAGGCTGCCGCACTCCTTCCCTCAGCCAGCATTGAGCGCAGCGATCGCGCGAGCTGTTGTGGCCATCCGCTCGCGCAGCGCCGCCGGTTCGAGGACCTCGACCTCCGCGCCCAGGGCCAGGAATTCGCGGCAGGCGTGGTCCAAGGACTCGATCGGGAGGACCGCGCGGGTCCAGCCGTCGGGCTGGACCTCGCCGGAGGCGTCCAGTGCCCGTGCCCCCGCGCCAGTCAAACGGGCCGCGCCATCAGGTGACAACCGGACGACGGCGTCCGCGGAGTGCAACCGGGCATGGAACTCCGATTGGTGGACCTGCCAGTACCCGATAAGGTCGAAATCCCCGGGGACGGTGAACTGCTCCTCCACGGAATGCAGTTCGAGGATCTGGTCCACCCGGTACACGCGCGGGCCGGGCGCCGCGACCACGTACCAGCGCCCAGCCTTGAGCACCAGCCCGTACGGTTCCAGCCGCCGGTCCACGTCCGTGGGCTCCCGCCAGCGCCGGTAGCGCAGCTGCAGCACGCGGCCGTTCCACACCGCATCGGCGACCGCGGGCAGGAACGGAACCTGGTCCACCTCCGCGTACCAGCCGGGCGCGTCGAGGTGGAACCGCGCCTGGATCCGGTCGGCCTGCTCCCGCAGCGCGGGCGGCAGCGCGCCGCGCACCCTCAGTTGTGCCGCGGCCAGTACCGAGCCGAGCCCAAGCTCCGCCGCCGGTCCCGGGATGCCGGACAGGAACAGCGCCCCGGCCTCCTCCTTGCTGAGGCCGGTGAGGCGGGTGCGGTAGCCCTCGAACAGTTGGTAGCCGCCCCGGTGCCCGGCGTCCCCGCACAACGGGACACCGGCCGCGTGTAGTGCGTCCATGTCCCGGTAGACGGTCCGCACCGAGACCTCCAGCTCGTCGGCGAGCTCGGAGGCGGTCATTCGGCCTCGGGTCTGGAGCAATAGCAGGATCGAGACGAGTCGGCTGGCGCGCATGGAGAAGATTCTCCAGCACTTCACTGACAGAAGGTGTCAGTAGATCGGCCATAGCGTGCGGACATGGCCTTCGAAGAGAAATTCTTGAGAACCCCGCCACCGATCGAAGTGGGCGGGCGCCGCTTCAAGCGTTACCACGTCAGCGCCGATCCGACGGGTATCGCCCCCGAGATCGAGAAGGCGGCCTACGCCGTCCTGCCTGAGCTGCTGCCCGAGCCGGACGGCACTCCGTCGGCCGGTTTCGTGGTGCTGCACCGGGGCGGAGACACCGGCGCCTACCTGAACGTGTACAGCTGGGTCTGGGACAACGTGCTGCACTTCCGCGGTGCAGCGGCGGGCCAGCCGGCACTGGACTGCCCCGACCTGGATCCGACGCATTTCATCGTGCTGACCCGACCGTGGATCGGCTGCGTGTGGGAACTGCCGCCCATCACCCACGAGCGCGACGCCTGGGTCACGCACATGCTCGTTCCGGAGCAGCCGGATCTGGACGCCTACCTCGCCGATTCGCTGGCCGAGGGCAGCACAGGAGGACGCGCTTGAACGACTTCGACTTCTTCGTCGGCGAGTGGGACGTGGCTAACCGCAGGCTGCTCGACTCCCTGGATTCGGACAGCGGGTGGGAGGAGTTCGGCGGGACCAACCGGTGCTGGAGCCTGTTCGGCGGGGCGGCGAACATCGACGAGATGGAATGCCCGGAGCGGGGCTTCAAGGGACTGACGCTGCGTCTGTTCGACCAGGACACCAAGGAATGGTCGCTCAACTGGTCCAACAGCAAGGTCGGTCGACTGGACCCGCCGGTGCAGGGGCGGTTCCGGGAGGACGGTGTCGGTGAGTTCTACGGCGCCGACACATACGAGGGGCGGGCGGTGCGCGTGCGGTTCCTGTGGTCGAACATCACCGACAGGACCGCGCGCTGGGAGCAGGCCTTCTCCGTGGACGACGAACGCAGTTGGATGACGAACTGGATCATGGACTTCACCCGCAGGGGCTATCCGACCTACCCGGCCCCGGTGGCCTGACCCGGGTTCCGCTGCGCCGCGCACCGCCCACGCACACGCGGCTGCCCCGCCCCCTGGAATGCGCCCTCCAGGGGGCGGGGCAGTTTCCGTCCCGCCGTGCCGAGCCTCTACCCTGAACTCAAACGGAAATCACAAGTGGCTCCAAGCGCAAGGGAGTTGACTCAATGGCGGCAGATCCGGCGCATACGGCGTCCGTCAGCAGGGTCGGGTTCGGGGACTACTACCGGGCGCATGCGGGTCCGCTCGTCGCCCTGTCGCTGCTGCGGGGCGCGGACCTGGTGGAGGCGGTACGACTCGCCCAGGACTCGATGACGGTGGCCCGGCGGTGGATGGACCTGCTGGGCTCGAACGCGGCCGGGCCCGCGAAGGACACCAGAGCCCCCGTGGTCACCGCGCAGGCGCTGCGGGCCTGGACGTGCCGGATGACCGTCGGCGGCGGCTGCGGAGCGCTCCGCCCAGCGCAGGGGACGGTGCCCGCCCTCCTGGAGAAGGGCAGCACCGACGCCCTGGCGCAGGCCCGGACGGTGGTGGCGCTCGCCCCGCTGAGCGAGTTGAACGAGCGCCAACTCAATGTCACCGCCTTTCGGTTGGCCGGCTGTGCGCCGGGAGCGATCGGGTACGAGCTGGGTCTGTCGATGCCGAAGGTTCACCGCACCTTGCGCCACGTCGGCAAGCTGCTCGGAGCGGAGACGGGGGCACGGCAGGCCAGAGGTGTCGAGGTGCCGGGGGAGGCCGAGGGGTCCGAGGCGTCCGCGGGGTCCGCGGAGGCAGACGTCAGGTTCGCGGAACTGCTGGGCGAGCTGGCCGCCGCGCTGGATCCCGTACTCGACCTGCGGGCCGGGCTGGACGAGGTGAGCGGCTCCATTGATGCGGACGGGACCACCGCTCACCGCGCCCCCGTACCGCCGCTGTGGAACCTCGGCCCCTCGCTCCCCGTGCCGCCCTTCGGCGCACCCGTGCTGCACTCGTTCGCCGAGCCCGCGCCGTCCGGGGTACGGGCGTACGCGGCCGGCCTCGCCCGGTGCGACGCGCAGGGCCGCGAGGCCGCGCTCGGCGTGTTTCCCGCGGCCGAGCTGGCGGCCGTACGGCTCGGAGCGGTGCTCGCCCTTCAGGTGGAGCGGTTCCGGCGGGAAGCCGAGAGGTCTGGGACACGGGCCACCAGGGACGAGTTCCGGAGGGAGGACGCCCGGGCGTTCGCGGTCGCACTGGCACAGGACGCCGCGCTCGCCGCGCCGATGTTCGACGCGGTGAAGGACCTCGGCGTCCCGCGCCGCGTCGGATTCCTGGCGTCGGGCCTCGCCCATGACGACCCCTGGACGAACGAGGTCTCCTACGACGGGATCGAAGCGTCCCTCGCCTTGGCCCAGTTCCGGCGCGCGGCGGTGCGGGCGGCACTGCGCGCGTCACACCGGCCCGGTGCGGACACCTCCCCTCAGTCCGGCGGCCCGCTCGCCGAGGCCCTCACACAGTCCCTGAGCGACACCCACCGGATGATCCACCAGCTCGACGAACTGAACAGCGACCTCTCGCGTGCCGATTCGACCCTGCCGGACGGCTACTACGTCGACATGACCCGGGACTTCGACCTCCACCAGAGCTTCCACGCGGACCTCGCCTTCGGCATCGACGCCGTCCGGGAGGTCTTGTCGCAGCCCTAGATCCTGTCTCTTTGGTCAGCGTCGGGTCCAGATCAGGAGGCCGGCGAGGTGGAGTGCGGCCTGGTGGGCGACGGCGAGTTTGTCCGTTGGCGTGGCCAGGCCGTGCCACTGTTCGAGGCGGTTGATGTACCGCTCGACGGTGTTCCGCTGCCTGTAGGCCTCGCGGTCGAAGCCCGGCGGGCGCCGCCGTGACGCCCTCGCCGTCGGCGGTGACCGACCTGGTCGGACGGCTGCGAGCACAACACCGACAAGCCGGCCCCCGGCCCCGAAGCCGGACCCGGCGCACCCGGCATGAGGTCTCGCAGTGTGGGCAGAGGCCTGGCAGGGGGCGGTAGCGGAGGTGGCGGCTATGGCCAGACCTGTGTGGGCCGGTGCGCTGAGTTTCGGGCTGGTGAGCCTGCCCGTGGGCCTTTACACCGCGACGGACAGCCACACGATCCATTTTCATCAGCTGCAGCGCGGTACCTCGGACCGGATTCGTAACCGGCGTGTCAACGAACGCACTGGCGACGAGGTGGACCTGGAGGAGATCGTCAAGGGATTCGACGCCGGCGGCGAGTACGTCCTCGTGGAGCCGAAGGAACTCGACGAGATCGCGCCGGGCCGCTCCCAGGCCCTGGAGATCTCGGGGTTCGTGGACCTGGCCGAGGTCGAGCCGATCTACTTCGACAAGACCTACTACCTGGCGCCCCGCGGCAAGGAGTACGGCAAGATCTACCGGCTGTTCGGACTGGCCCTCGCCAAGACGGGCAAGGCCGGCGTGGCCACTTTCGTGATGCGCCAGCACGAGTACCTCGTCGCGGTGAAGGCCGAAGACGGGCTCCTGACCCTCCACACCCTGCACTGGGCCGACGAGATCCGGGACCCGAACGAGGTGACCGGCAGCCTTCCCGGGCGCGCTGAGGCTTCCGCGAAGGAGCTGAAGATGGCCGAGCAGCTGATCGGCGCCCTCACCATGGAGTGGGATCCCGAAGCGTTCCACGACACCTTCCGGGACAAGGTCGCCGCTCTGATCCAGGCCAAGCAGGCCGGTGAAACCCTCGAGAAGTCCGAGCCGGCCCCGAAGGCTTCGCCCGCGATCGATCTCATGGACGCCCTGCGCGCCAGCGTCGAGCGGGCGCGAAGCCCCAAGGACACCCGGGAGAAGGCCTCCACCACAACCGGCAGCGGGAGCCCGCAGAGACGGAAGGCGACAGCGAAGAAGCGGGTCCGAGCGACGAAGAGACAGAACCTCGATTCTCTGACGAAGACCGAGCTCTACAGGAAGGCGGCGGCCGCCGACGTCGACGGCCGCTCCTCCATGACCCGTGAACAACTCCTCAAGGCGCTGGCCTGAGAGGCCCCGCGCCAAGCGCGACTACTCCTGCCGGCCCCGCAGCTTCGCGATCCGGCTGTTGGCCTTGTCCGCGGCACGCCGTGCCGTTTTCGCGGCGCGGGTCGCTTCCTGGACCTGGTCGGCGGCCGCGGTCAGGGCCTCGCGCGCTTGGTCCCGGGTGGTCTGAGCCTGCTGCAGCTGCCCTTCGAGCACCTTGACCTGCCGCTCGGCGTCGGCCGCCTTCCGCTCGTGACGCTTCTGTTCGTCTTCCGCCGTACCCAGCGCCTCCTCGCGAGAGGCTCTCTCACGTTCGGCTTCAACCTTGGCCTGTTCGGCCCCTGCGACCGCTTCCCGGTGGCGAACCTCGGCACGGGACGGCGCCTCTTTCGCCGGCGCCGTCTCACCGCTCGGCTGCCGTCGCTCACGCGGCGTGGCGGGCGTACGAGTGGGAGCAGGAACGGCGGTACCCGAGACGGCAGGGAAGCCGGCCGGCGGGGTCAGCGCAGTGGTCAGCCGGCCGGCCGCCCACTGCTCGGCAGCCTCGGCACCGGCCACGACCGCGTGCAGGCTCTGTTCCACCTCCCGCACCGTTCCCTCGCTGACAGCCTGCCCCGCCTCCACGGCCAGCTCCCGGGCCGTACGCGCCAGCGCACCAATCACCACGTGCTGCCGATGAGACAGCTCCCGCAGCTGTGCACCGTCCAATGACTGATGCGCCCCGCGCAGCGCCTCGCTGAGGTCCAGGAGTGCGCGGACCTCCTCCGGTCGACGGCGCACCAGCAGGTTCGAGGCGAACGCGGCCGCCGTCGGACGCCTCAGGGCGGCGATGGCCTTGGCCGTGCCCTTCTCGCCCTCCTTCCGGGCCTCAGCCGCCAGGGCGTCCCGCGCCTTGATGAACTCTGCCGGGGGCAGCAGGTACAACTCCTCGACAACCGCATCCACGTTCACACACCCACCATCGGGCATCAGACGTCCTCAGCCCCGGACCGGCGGCCGTCCGCGTACCCGCGGGCCGTAGGGCAAGGAGCTCCCACCCGCGGATGCGGACACGCGCTGGACGCCAGCCCCGGCCACCGGAAGTGTCTCGATGCCTGGAGGGGTGTCGCCCTGGGGTGTTCTACCGCCTTGTTGGTTGGCGTGGTCTCCAGCGTCGCTTCTTGTACGCCTCCTGGATCCCGCCGGCCAGCCCCAGAAGCACCGCCGCACCGACCGCCACCTCGGCCGCGGTGCGCATTCCCCAGCCGTGGACGTCCCCGGCGGCCCGCGGGGAGGCCTTGCCCAACGGGTCGTGCACCACCGTCAGGGACTCGCCCTCCTTCGCGAGCCGCGAGGGGGTATCCAGGTGCTCCGGGCCGCCCGCGGGGCAGTCCAGGCGATGGTCGTAGGAGGTCCGGGTTGTGGTGGTCCAGTGGCCCTCGGCATCCATGGAGGATTCCGTGCGGGTGCGCTCGGTGACCTGCAGTACAACGCAGCTGATCTCGACGCCGCGGTCCTCCAGCACGCTGTGCCCCACGGATGCGAGTGCGAGGATGGCGCCGAGGCCGGCCGGGAGGGCGGAAAACGCTATGACTGAGGCCCCGCGCCGCGCGGCGAGGGCGGCGTGCCAGCCGAGAAGGACCAGCGGGAGCAGCAGCCCGCCGAGGAAGAATCCCCAGGTGCCCAGGGACCCGTTCGCCGACTCCCAGGCCACGCCGAGCGCCAGGGCCGCGGTCAGCGGCGGCGCGGCCAGCGCCACCGCGGTCCGCCAGATCCCGCGTCCCCATCCCCCATGCCAGCCCGCCATGTTCGCCCCCGGTGGCTCGTACCTGTGTGCTCCAGGTAACCGCGACGGGACGGGGCACGTAAAGAGCGCGGCTGCCCGGCCCGACTCCGGAACCTCCGAACCGGCCGCACTGTCCTGGAGGCCGCGTGCGGCCCGCACGGCGGTCCGGTAGGCGGTCCCTGCGGCGGTCTCGTTCGGCTGGTGGTCGGTGCGGGCCGATGGAATAGCTGGCCCCCGCCCGCCGCGGCGGGCGGCGGCGCGCTGGTGTGGTTCGAGCGGGGGGAGGGCGCGGGACGTACGTGGAATCCCGCCGACGGGCAACCTCTCAGACCACCGTCACCGGGTGGCGCACGACGGCATCGAAGAGGTAGCCCTGCGTGTTGTGGGCCGCTGTCGCGGGCTGGGTCCGGCCGGTCCCGTCCGTGGCCCGCGCCAGCAGCGCGGTCGCCCCCGCGGTGCGCGGCGTCCACGGCAGCGACCAGCGCACCCAGCCGCCCCGGCGCGGTGCGTCGTGGAGTCTGGCCCGCTGCCACCGTGCGCCCCCGTCGGTGCTGACCTCCACCCGGTGCACGGGAGCCGCGCCCGACCAGGAGCGGCCGGTGAGCAGCCGCGCGCGGTGCAGGGGCAAGGGTGCGCCCAACTCCAGCTCGAAGGCGCGCTTGAGGGTCTGCCGGGTCAGTGGAGCGCTGCCCTGCGGCGGCTGGTCGGGGCCGAACAGCCGGTACAGGTCGGTGTTCCACGGCGTGTACAGCGGCTGGCCGCTCACCTCGATGTCACCGACCCATTTGATCGAGGAGATCCCGATCCAGTCCGGAACGACCACCCGGACCGGCCCGCCGCGGTCGGGCGGCAGCGGCTCGCCGTTCATCTCGTACGCGAGGATCACGTCGTCCAGCGCCTTCGCCACCGGCAGCGGGCGCCGCACGCGGCCCAGGTTCACCCCGTTCGTGACCACCTCGTCATCCAGGCCCCTGGGCAGTACGTCCACGGCGTCCCGGGCCACCCCTGCCCGTCGCAGCACGTCGGAGAGCCGTGCCCCGCGCCAGCGGGCCACCCCGATCGCGCCCAGGGTCCAGGCGGTCCCGGTCACCTGCCGGCCCTGCTGTGTGGTGTAGAAGCTGAGGCCGTTGCCCGCGCACTTGATGAACAGCGTCCGTTCGACCGCCGGCAGCGAACGCAGCCGGTCGTACGAGAACTCCACCGGCCCCCTGGAGAGGCCGTCGCCCCACACCTTCAGCCGCCAGGAGTCGGCGTCGAGGCGCGGCGCGACGGTGTGGTTGCGTACGAAGAACCGGTCGATCGGGGTGAGCTGGCCCGTACCGCGCAGGGCGGCGAAGTTCGTCTCCGCGTTGGTGCCCCGGATGGTGAACAGCTCGGGAGGCAGCGGCTTCAGGATCCCGGGCGGAGCGGCGGTGGGTGCGGGTGCCACGGCTGTGGCGGCTCCGGCGGGGCGTCGTCCAGGGCGTTGCTCAGGTTTCCACGTCGAGAGACGGTGACGTGCTCAGCTGCCGCGTACCGTTGCGCGGTGAGGGTGCTGCCGCGGGTCAGGGGGTGCCCGCGCCTCACGACGATGACGAGGCGGGTCTCGCCCACGCTCTCGGCACGGATGCCCGGCGCGCTCGGGTGGTGCGCCCGGACGGCGATTGCATATGGCGTCGGGGTCATCGTGCGGCCGGTGCGCACCAGGATCTGATCCCCGGTCGTGCGCCGAATGCGGCTCAGCCTCCGGCTCATCGCGGGGGCGGTGACGTGGAGTCGCGCGGCCGCAACCCTGTAGCCGTATTCAGAGCAGGCGGACTGAGATACTCGGGCCGTGGATGCTGGGGTGGCGGGGATAGGCGCGCAATCAGCCGTGGTGGTGCCTGCACGGGCTACGTCGGTGCAGGTCGCGGGCTGGGTGCTGCGTTCTGCGGTGGCGGCGGACATCGAGGTGATCGCGGAGTTGCGGGCCACGGTCATGCGTGCGGATTTGGAACGCCTCGGGCGCTACGACGGGCACCGGGTGCGACAACGGCTACGGGATTCATTCTCCATGCAGCACACGTCCGTCATCATGATCGACAACGAACTCGCAGGATGCGTCACGGTCCGGCCTGCCGACGGCAGGCAATGGCTGGAGCACTTCTACCTTGCTCCGCACCATCAGGGACGAGGGCTCGGGTCCGCTGTCCTGCGCACGGTGCTGGAGGGAACGGACACGCACGGCGTGACCGTGGGTTTGACCGTCTTGAAGGGCAGTGCTGCCCGCCGACTCTACGAGCGCCACGGATTCGTCGTGGAAAACCAGGACCCGATCGACGTCTTCATGGTGCGCCCGCCCGGGGCGAGCACCGCTGCTGGAAGCCGTCCGCATTGAAGTTGCGGACCACGTCACGGGCCCGGTTTCGCGCTGGGGAATGTCACCTCCGCGACCGTTCCCACCCGCCGGACGGTCTTGTTCGCTCGGCGCCGGGTCGCGGTGTCCTTTCCGATAAGGGGAACCGCCGTGATGGCGGTGCAGACCTCGGACGTCAGGGGCCCTGACCCTCGCGCAGGGCTGACGTAGCGAGTTCGTGACACCACGTCACCCTTTGGTATCTGGTCACCTCCGGGAGGGCACCCGCTACTGCGGTGGCGGGCCGCCCACGGGCTGCGAAGGGCGTTCTGCGTGGGCGTGCCACCCGCACGGCCCAGGTGTAGAGCGGGCGTGGTCGGGACCGGTTGCTGGGCCGGTAGCCCCTCTGCCCGGAGTGCGGCCTTTTCGGCTGTGCCTGGCTCGGTGAGGATCTGCCGCATGGACGTGCGGAGCACTACCATCAGCGCCCCTGACCGCGCCGACCCGGCACCACCAGCATCACGACCGCCGGTGCGTCTCGCGCAAGGCCCGTGTGAGGGCGCATTGCTCGCAAGGAATCGGGCAGCCGCTGTGTGATGACGGGAAAACAGTCAGGACACACGACACAGTGACGGACACCGATGAATCAGTACTCCCACGATCCCTGCTTGGTCGTGCGCGTCTTGGACGGGCAGGCGGGATGCGTCCATGCCGCGCGGGATCAGGCACGTGCTTTCTTGCACGACTGCACTCCCGGTATGAGCGAACAGGCCAGAGACGACGTCCTGCTCCTGGTCAGCGAGCTGGTCACCAACGCGGTACGCCACGCGCCGGGTCCGTGCGCCCTGACGCTGCGGTGCAACGGCATGCTGAAGGTGGCGGTCACCGACGCGAGCACTGAGGTCCCCGGCGCCCGCGCCCCCGACACGATCGGTGGGACGGGAGGCTTCGGCTGGCACCTCATCAACAGCCTGGCCGACCAAGTCCAGATCCGTATCGACCAGCCCGGCGGCAAAACCATCACCGCGGTCCTTGCTCCACACTGAGCCACCGCCCCGCCCGCGACGTGTTTGGGCGGGCCGTCCGACCAGGTCGGTGGTCGTCTGAACTTCTTCGCTGGACGCCCTCTACCCGGTGCGGCATCACGTGGCTCGCCCCGGAGAGGGGTTTGGCCCGGACCGGTGATGCGTCTACGCCGTACGCGCCCGAATATCACCGGGGTGTCCTACTGGGTCGGCCCGTCTGTGCATCCCTGCGAGAGGTGGCCGGCGGCCGAGGCGTCTTGGTCGAGGGGGAAGAGGGGCAGGGTGCCGGTCATCTCCAGGAGGCGTTGGAGCTGGTGGTTGGGGGCTGCCAGTCGGATGACGGTGTCGGTGGCCTGTGCTGTGCGTCGCGCGGCGAGGAGCGTGTTGAGTGCTGAGGAGTCGCAGAAGGTGAGGCGGCTGCAGTCGACCACGACAGGCTTGGCCGGCGAGGCGTGGGTGAGGGCGTCGCCGAGGGCGAGCCGCAGCAAGGATGCGGTCTCGAGGTCGATCTCGCCGGTGGGCCGGATCACGACCGCGTGGTCCAGGACCTGCACGGCGATGTCCTTGCCAGCGGCCCGGTCGAGGGGTTCGGCCATGGTGGATCACTCCTTGGCTTTGGCTGGGCCCTCGGACCTGTCGGCCGGCTGAGGGCCGGGTTCAGCTCAAGTGCTGCGCTGGTTGTGGGTGTTCTGGCGGAGCTGTTTGGTGTGTCGGGTCAGGGCGTCGATGCGTTCGGCGAGTTCGGCGTCTTCGGGCCGCAGGTGGGGGCGGGTGTCGGTCAGGGGGCCCACGAGGCTGGCGGCGTCGTCGTTGCCCAGAGCCAGGTTCACGTCGCCGACCGCGTTCTCGAAGTCGGCGGGCAGGTTGGTGAGGGCGGTGATCTGTCCGGCGAGGCGGCGTAGGTCGGCGGCGTTGTCGCGGGCCCAGGTGATGACGGTGCGGTCGGCGGCGCGGGTGTCGCGGGTGGCCTGGACGCGCTCGTCGCCGGTGGTTCCGGCGGCGCCGGGGCGCAGTCGCAGGTAGCGGCGTTCGGCTGCCTGGCGACTGGCGACCCCGAGGGGACCGGCGAGGTCGGCCCAGCTGGCGCCGTGCCCGCGGGCGGTTTCGATCAGGCCACTCTCCCAGCCGGCGAGCTCCTCGCGGATCTCGCGGAGCATCAACAGCGCCGCCAGAGCGGAATGCGGGCCCACGATCGCCGCCTCCGTCGTTGGTTCCGTGTTGGACGTCGGTGTACCGGCGGCCGGGTGCTGCGCGTCCCTTAGTGCTTGGTGGATGCTCTCCAGTGCCGCGGCGGCGGCATGGAAGGGGACTGGTCCGGTCGGCGGGGTGGCCTCGTCCATGACACTCTCCATCACCTTGTCACCCTTAGGGTGACGCCCTGCTTGTCATCGTTCCGATGACATGTTACAACGGATTCACGTTGAAGCGCATTGGCAGTTTCTGCCTGAACCAAGTGGAGGTGTTTCGCGATGTTGATGCGCACTGACCCGTTCCGCGAGATGGACCGGATCGTCCAGCAGCTGTCGGGTACGTCGGGTACGTGGTCGAAGCCGTCGGTGATGCCGATGGACGCCTACCGGGAGGGCGATGAGTACGTGATCGCCTTCGACGTTCCGGGTGTGAGTACCGAGGCGATCGATATCGACGTCGAGCGGAACATGCTGACCGTGAAGGCGGAGCGCCGCCCGGTCGCGAAGGCCGATGCTATGAAGATGGAGCTCTCCGAGCGGCCCCTGGGTGTCTTCTCCCGCCAGGTCGTCCTGGCCGACACCCTGGATACCGAGCGCATCCAGGCCGATTACGACGCGGGTGTCCTGACCCTGCGCATCCCGATCGCCGAGCGCGCCAAGCCCCGCAAGATCAGCATCCGCGGCGAGGCCGGCCCCAAGCAGATCTCCAGCTGACCTTCCCGCACCATCCGGCAGCGGAGGGCGGGGGAGAGCCGATCCCCCTCCGGTACCCCCCGCCCTCCGCGCCCACCGTGATCCTTCACTCCTTCTGGGAGGTGACGTCATGTCGATGCGCAGGGAAGCGTTCCTGGCCCATGTGCAGGAACGCGGCGAGTACGAAAGCGCAGAAGAGACCGACCGTGTGGCACGAGTCGTCCTGGCCCTTCTGGGCGCACATCTGGCCGGCAGCGTGCGAGCCGAGCTCGCCGCCCGGCTCCCCGAAACGTACGCACTGATCCTCCTCAACCCATTGCAGGCGACGGAGCCGCTCTCGCCGGAGCGCTTCGTCCGTGCGACCGCGGCGTGGATCGAGGGCGCCACCGAGACGACTGCGCTGTGGGACATCGGCGCGGTCCTGTCCACCACGGCGGCCGCTGCGGGCGACGTCCTCACCCGCGAGGTGCTCCTCCAGCTCCCACCCGGCTACGACCTCCTCTTCGGCCACCCCCAGCCCACCTGACCACCCCCAGCCCCATCCGGATTCTCCGCGCAGAAAGGCAACCGCAGCCATGTACGACCAGCCTCGAGCAAACCCGTCCCAGACCCTCATGGCGTACGAGCAGATGCTGGAACGCGTGCGCTACGAGGGCGTCTACCCCACCCGCGAACGCGCCGCGGAAGCCGTCCGCCAGGTCCTGGCCGCCCTCGGACGCCAGCTCACCGGAGACGAGCGCGTCGACCTCGCCCAGTGCCTGCCCGTCGAGGCCGCCCTGCCCCTGACCGCGCAGATTCCCGACGCCGAACACCTCACCGGCTGGGGCTTCGTCAAAGACCTCGCCGCACGTACCGGCGCCACCCCCGCGACCGCCCGCTGGGACATCGGCGCCGTACTGGCCGTCGTCACCCACCTTGCCGGCCCCGACCTCCTGGCCCGGATCCTGCGCCAGCTCCCCGGCGGCTACGCCCTGCTCTTCGGGCAGGCAGAACTGCGCCAGTCCCAGCCCGCCGCCGCCTGACCGAACCAGCACGTGGACGTGCGTCAGGGCCGGGACCGCTGTGCGGTCCCGGCCCTGACTGGGTGCAGGGTTAGTGCTTGAAGGTGTCCTTGATCTTTTCCTTGGCGTCGCGGGCGTCGCCCTTGGCCTGTTCTGCGCGGCCCTCGGCGGTCAGGCTCTCGTTGCCTGTCAGGCGGCCAGCGGTCTCCTTGAGCTTGCCCTTGGCCTGCTCGCCCTTCGCCTCGGCCTTCTGCTCACCAGACACAGCTGATCACTCCCTCTTCAGTGGAAAAAGACTTACAGAACCCCGTATGACCGATGGAGAACCACCCAAACAGCCCGGGCGCAACTGACCGGCCGGGAGCCCGCGGGGGCCCCGCCCGCCGGGATGGGCAGGTGACTGCCGCCGTCCGGACGACGGCCTCCCCGGCAAGACGGGCCGCGGGTTCGTTTTTGGCTTCTCCTGTGACAGGCGCGCGGCGGCCTGCCGGCTTCCGGGACGGGGGCAGTGTGAAAGGGGTTCGGCGGGTTCGGTGACACCAGAAACTTGTTGCCGGCCCCGGTCCGCGCCCCATGCTCCCAGGCTGGTCGGGACCTGATGGAGGGCCTGGGTCGGCCTCTGCGGCCGGTCACGGCGTGGCCGGGGCGGTGGTGTGTGGCTGTACGACGAAGGCCCGGCCCCCTCAAGGGGGCCGGGCCTTCGTGCTGAGTAGCGGGGGCAGGATTTGAACCTACGACCTCTGGGTTATGAGCCCAGCGAGCTACCGAGCTGCTCCACCCCGCGTCGGTAGACCCGACTCTATGTCATCCGGGGGAGGGGCCACGCCACTCTGCTCCTCGGCGGACGGGCCGGGGGTGGGCGGCTCTCGTGCCGGCTCATCGCGATGATGCGCCCGGCGCCCATCTCCTTCGCCGCGATCACCCCGCACAGACCGACAGCGCCGTCGCCCACGACCACCGCGGTCGAGCCGGGCTTCACCTCGGCGGCATCGGCGGCCCACCAGCCGGTGCCCATGACATCGGAGACGGCCAGCAGCCCGAGCCACAGCTCCTCGCCAGGCACCTCATCGGTCGCGATCAGGGTCTCCTGAGCATTGGGGATGCGCACGTACTCGGCCTGGCAAGTACTCATGAACTCACGCTGCAGGCAATTCGACTGGAAGCCGTTACGGCAGTTCGCGCAGGAGTTGTCCGAGGTCGCGAACGACCCGACCACGAACTGGCCGGGCCTGACCGAGGTGACCTCGGCTCCCACCTCCTCGACGAAGCCGACGTACTCGTGCCCCATCGGATGGGCGTCGCCGATCGGCTCCGCACCGCGCCACGACCACAGGTCGGACCCGCACGCACAGGTCACGGCGGTACGGATGATGGCGTCGGTGGGCTGGAGGATCTTGGGGTCGTCCAGGGTCTCGAAGCGGACATCGCCGGGGGCGTGGATCACTGCGCCGCGCATGAAGGGTCCTTTGTATGTCGGGAGGAGCGGTACCAGGGCGTGTACCCGACGCCCAGCCGCATCCACGGCCGGACGGAAGTGCCACGTCATCCAGGTAAGCCGCTCCTCGCACGCCCAGCCAGTCACCAGCAAGGGGTGTACCGGCAGTACACCCCTGCGACCGCGCGCACGACGTACCGTCGATGGCGTGGACAACAACCAAGAGGTCCGCGAGTTCCTCACCTCGCGGCGCGCGAAGATCAGCCCCGAGCAGGCCGCAATGCCCTCCGGCAGCCGGCGCCGCGTCCCGGGCCTGCGCCGCAGTGAGGTCGCCGCCCTCGCCGACATGAGCGTGGAGTACTACGCCAAGCTGGAACGCGGCAACCTCGCCGGCGTCTCACCGGCCGTCCTCGAAGCCGTTGCCCGCGCCCTGCAGCTCGACGACGCGGAGCGCGCCCACCTCCTCCATCTGGCCCAGGCCGCCGACATAGTCGTCGCCATCCTGCGCACCGAGGCCGGCCTCAACCCCCACGACAAGGACCTCCACGACCTCGTCGGCGAGCTGTCCACCCGCAGCGACGAGTTCCGCACCAGCTGGGGCGCCCACAACGTCCGCCGCCACGGCACCGGCACCAAACGCTTCCACCACCAGGCCGTCGGGGAACTGACCCTCGCCTACGAAGGTCTCGACATGACCGCCGAAGCCGGCCTCACCCTCACCATCTACACCGCCGAGCCCGGGTCCCCCTCCGAAGAGGGCCTGCGCCTGCTCGCGTCCTGGGCAGCCCCTCAAAAGGCCCATCCCTCCACGCAGCAGTCACCCGGCTGACAGAAGGCGATCGCGTCGGGTGCCGAGCGGCGTGGGCCTCTCCGCACCAGGGCACGCACAGGCCACCCAAAGGTTCACGCCGGGCGCCTCGCAGGCTGGAGGGCGTGACCTCCGGGGCTGATCACCGACCACCGGCGGGCGTCGGCCGGTTCAGGGAGTCCGCGGCCGTGGACTGTGTGGGATCCGGAGCGTGTGAGACGGAGCAGGACGGGGAAGCCGTCTGGGTGAAACGCCACCAAACGGACACGGAGGGCAGTCGTGACGGCGCACGGAACCACACCCACGGAGCGGGCCCACGACCATGGTGAGGCTGCCCGGCCTGCCGGGGCCGCGTCCGACGGACACCGCTCACACGTCGCAGTGCGGATCAACGGGGTGGACCGGGTCCTCGCACTGGACCACCGCGTCACCCTCCTCGACGCCCTGCGCGAGCACCTGGCCCTGACCGGCTCCAAGAAGGGCTGCGACCACGGCCAGTGCGGCGCTTGCACCGTCCTCGTCAACGGCCGGCGCGCCAACGGCTGCCTGCTGCTCGCCGTGGCCCTCGACGGCGCCGAGATCACCACCGTCGAGGGCCTCGCCGACGCCGACGGAGAGCTGCACCCGCTCCAGCGGGCCTTTCTGGAGCGGGACGCCTTCCAGTGCGGCTACTGCACCCCCGGCCAGCTCTGCTCCGCCGTCGGGGTACTGCGGGAGGCCTCCTCCGGGGAGCCCTCGTGTGTCACTGACCCGGCCGCGGCCGAGCGGGGCGGACCGGTCGTGCTGAGCGCCGAAGAGATCAGGGAACGCCTCAGCGGAAACCTCTGCCGGTGCGGCGCGTACAACGGGATCGCCGAAGCGGTGGCGGACGTGAGCGCCCGGACCCGCCCCGCCTCGTCTGACACCGCTGCCCCCGCCCCCGACCCGAGCCCGGATGTGATCGCGTGAAGCCCTTCGCCTACGTACGGGCCACCAGCCTCCGGGAAGCCGCCGAGGCCTACGCGGGACACCAGGACTCCCGCTACCTCGGCGGCGGCACCAATCTCGTCGACCTCATGAAACTCGGCGTCGAGACGCCGGGCAGCCTCATCGACATCAGCCGACTGCCCCTGGACCGGATCGAGGAGCTGCCCGGCGGAGCGCTCCGCGTCGGGGCCACCGTCCCCAACAGCGACCTGGCCGCGCACCCCCTCGTACGCAGCCGCTACCCCGTCCTCTCCCAGGCCCTGCTCGCCGGGGCGTCCGGGCAACTGCGCAACATCGCCACCACCGGCGGGAACCTCCTCCAGCGCACCCGGTGCCCGTACTTCCAGGACCTCTCCAAGCCCTGCAACAAGCGCGAGCCCGGCAGCGGCTGCGGCGCCCGCGACGGCGTCCACCGCGACCACGCCGTGCTCGGCCAATCCGAGCACTGCATCGCGACGCACCCCTCGGACATGGCGGTGGCCCTGGCCGCCCTGGACGCCGAGATCGAGCTGTACGGGGGCGAGCAGGGCACCCGTACGGTACCGGCCACCGCATTCCACCGGCTGCCCGGCGACCACCCCGAGCGGGACACCGTGATCCGTCCGGGGGAGATCGTCACCTCGGTCCTGCTGCCCCCCGCCGCTCCCGGAGAGGTCTCCGTCTACCGCAAGGCCCGCGACCGAGCCTCGTACGCCTTCGCGCTGGCCTCGGTCGCCGTCGTACTCGAACTCGACCGCACCCACCGCGTACGGCGCGTCGCCCTCGCCTTCGGAGGCCTCGCCCACCGGCCCTGGCGCGCCACCACCGCCGAGGAACGACTGACCGGAGTCGAGCCCACCCCCGAAGCCGTACGGCAGGCAGTCGGGGCGGAGCTCGACCAGGCGCGACCCCTGCGCGACAACGCGTACAAGATCCCCCTCGCCCGCAACCTCGCCTGCGACGCGCTCGGCACGCTCGTACAGTCCGCGGATGCGACGCCGAGGCGCCCGCGCACGCCGTAGCCGCACGCCGTAGCCGCACATGCCGTAGCCGCCGGCACCGAACAGGAAAGGGACCCGTCATGCGCCCCACCACCGCCCCCGGCAGCCCCGCTCTCGGCAGCCCCGTCCACCGGAGCGAGGGGCGCGAGAAGGTCACCGGAGCCGCCCGCTACGCCGCCGAGCACACGCCGCGCGCGAGCGCCTATGCCTGGCCCGTGCCCGCCACCGTCGCCCGTGGCCGCGTCACCGCCATCGACGACACGGCGGCCGTGGCCCTGCCGGGCGTGATCGGCGTGCTCACCCCGTACAACGCGCCGCGTCTGGGCCGGTCGGACGACCCCACACTGAGACTGCTCCAGGATCTGCGCGTCCCCCACCGGGGCTGGTACGTCGCCCTGGCGGTCGCCGACACCCTCGAAGGCGCGCGGGCGGCCGCGGCCCACGTCCGGATCGACTACGAGACCGAGCCGCACGACGTCACCCTCCGCGTCGACCACCCCAGCGCCTACACCCCCGAGGAGGCGAACGGCGGACATCCCGCCCACCGCGAGCGGGGCGACGCGGACGCCGCGCTCGCGGCGGCCGCCGTCCGGGTCGACTGCGCCTACTCGGTGCCGCCCCTGCACAACCACCCCATGGAACCGCACGCGGCGACCGCGGACCGGGACGCCCGCAGCGGCCACCTGACCGTCCACGACTCCAGCCAAGGAGCGGGAGTGGTGCGCTCCGAGCTGGCCGGCCTGTTCGAACTGCCCGAGGAGGACATCACGGTCGTCTCCGAGCACGTGGGTGGCGGATTCGGCTCCAAAGGCACTCCGCGCGCCCACGTGGTCCTGGCCGTGATGGCGGCGCTCCACTACGGGCGACCCGTCAAACTCTCCCTTCCGCGCGGGCAGTTGCCCGCCACGGTCGGGCACCGTGCGCCCACCCTGCACCGGGTCCGGCTCGGCGCCCGCGACGACGGCACCCTCACCGCCCTGACGCACGAGGTCACCACCCACACCTCCCGCGTCCGCGAGTTCGTCGAACAAGCCGCCGTGCCCGCCCGCATCATGTACGCCGTACCCGACAGCCGCACCACCCACCGCGCCGTCGCGCTGGACGTGCCCACCCCGTCCTGGATGCGGGCCCCGGGGGAGGCTCCGGGCATGTACGCGCTGGAATCAGCGATGGACGAACTGGCCGACGCACTCGGCATGGATCCGGTCGAGCTGCGCGTGCGCAACGAGCCTGCGACAGAGCCCGACAGCGGCCGCCCGTTCAGCAGCCGCCACCTCGTGGAGTGCCTGCGCGAGGGAGCTGAGCGCTTCGGCTGGTCCGACCGGCGGACGCCGCACCGCGAGGGCCCGCTGCGCATCGGGTCGGGTGTCGCCGCCGCCACCTATCCGGTGCTCGTCGCCCCCTCAACCGCCCGCGCGCACGCCCTCCCCGATGGCGGCTACCTCGTCGAGGTCAACGCCACCGACATCGGCACCGGCGCCCGCACCGTCCTGGCCCAGGTGGCCGCCGACGCCCTACGGGTTCCGCTCGACGCGGTGACGGTCGCCGTCGGCCACACCGGCCTGCCCGCGGCCCCGCTCGCCGGGGGCTCCTCGGGCACCGCCTCCTGGGGGTGGGCCGTCCACGACGCGTGCGACGCCCTGGCCGCGCGGCTGGAGCGCCGCCACGGGCCGCTGCCGGACGGCGGGCTGTCGGCATCCGCCGACACCACCGGGTCGGTCGCGCAGAAATCCCCGTACTCCCGCCACGCGTTCGGCGCCCACTTCGCCGAGGTGGCGGTGGACACGGTCACCGGGGAGGTCCGGGTCCGCCGCATGCTCGGTGTCTTCGCCGCCGGGCACATCCTCAACCCCACGACCGCGCGGTCCCAGTTCAAAGGCGGCATGGTCATGGGCCTGGGCATGGCCTTGACCGAACACAGCACCATGGACCCGGCCTTCGGCGACTTCGTCGAGAGGGACCTGGCCTCCTACCACGTGCCGGCACACGCCGACGTTCCCCCCATCGAGGCGCACTGGATCGACGAGCATGACAAACACCTCAATCCCATGGGTTCCAAGGGGATCGGCGAGATCGGCATCGTCGGGGCAGCGGCAGCGATCGGCAACGCCGTCAGCCGCGCCACGGGGCGGCGCATGCGCGAACTCCCCCTGACGCCCGACCGCGTGCTGACCGCACTGGAAGAACCGGATTCCCGCTCGACCGCATGAATCAGCCCGCGGCTGGGCGGCATTCATGCTCTCGTCGTTCAGGTGCCGCGGAACCCGCCTTCGACGACTTGCTGTTCGTGGACGTTCCAGTCGCCGTTGAAGTTCAACGACAGTAGCCATCCGCACCCACCTCGCCGACGTCAACGGCCAGCGCCTGGACCGTCGCCCTGACCCCCGCGGATTCTCGCTAGCGGATCTTCGAGCCCTTCACGCGCCTGGATGAGGCCCGTACCCGCGACTCGGGCGGCAGCGGCCTGGGCCTGGCCATCGCCACACGCCACCAAGGCACTCTGACCCTGCACCCGGTCACCCTCGGGACCACCTTCACCCTCGACCTGCCCGCCGCGCCCCCCCCCCCCCGAAGGGACGTGACCACCGCGGCCTCCACAGCCGTCGCCGCGTGAGAAAACATCCCCGCGCAGTACCGCCTGCGCAGCGCGGGTGGACCGAGGCCGCAGCGCCCACTCTGGGTGGTGGCTCTTTTCGCGGCTTGTGGAGCCACTCTGCCCAGCGGAGCCGACGTGTCCGTGCCCGGCCGGAACTCCTGTGCACCGTGACCGCTGTCGTACTCCCTGTCGTGGACCACTACCACGGCGTCGAAATTGGAAGGATCACAAACGAACCGGGCCCACTCCTGCTGTACTGGGCCGGCCCGCCCGCGTCGATGTGCTTGAGGACCGTGCGGTAGTTGCCGATCAGAGCCTCGACGATCTCCCGCTCCGCGAGCCGGATCTCCTCCAGCTCGGTCTTGCCCTTCTTGGTCTTCATCGCCACGCGCTTGCAGAACATCGTCGCCAGGTCGTCGCGAACCGCATCCGCCCCTTGCGTACCAGGCACGCAACCTGCGTGAGGCGCTTGACGGGCTTGTAGTCCCGCAGCTCCGCCACGTCGGCCGCATCCGCATCCGCCTCCCCGGCGAAGTCGGTGATCTTCCCCGTGTCATGGGCCGGTAGAGCCCGTCGGCCGTCACTGTCAGGGGTGTGGGGTGCGGCCGAGGAGGGCCCAGAAACGGTCCGGGAGGGCGTGCAGCCACTGGGCGCGTTCGGTGGCGACCTCCTTCAGCCGGGCGTTCTCGCTGCGGGCGACGAGGTGGCCCATGTAGCGCTCGTTGAACCGGGCGTGCTCCTGGTGGAGGGTGCGCAGGGCGTGGGCCACGCGGCGTTCGTCGGCCCCCGCTGTCCGGGCGAGCACAGTCAGCTGTGCCTTCCAACGGCCTTCGACGGCTTGGCGCAGGAGGTCGACGAGTTTGGCGGCGTGGCCGATGATGCGCAGGAGTTCGTCCGGCTGCAGGCCGAGCGTGTCGGCCAGTAGCAGGGTCTGGTGGTCGGTGCCGGTCCAGCGGTGGACGGTCTCCGCATTGATGTACTCCTGTACGTCCAGGCCGATCCGTTGCGCCAGCCGCTCCTGGGTGAACTGTCGGGCCAGGCGGTGCTCGCGCAGCGTTCTGGGGATCAGTGCCATGAGGACGGGCACTGGGCACCACAGTGCGTCGGCCAAGGCGAAGAGCTCGGTCTCCGAGGGCGCCGCCGCGCCGGATTCCCAGGCCACGACCGCCTCGGGCGGACGGCGAACTCCCAACTGGGCCATATGTGAAGAGATGTGCTGGTGTGTCAGGCCGATACGAAGGCGGGCGGCCTGGGCCTCGGCGGGGGAGAAGGGGGGTGTGGCCACGTGCGAGTCACCTCGGTGGGAGGCTCCGCGGAGCCGTGTGGTTCCGCGGAGCGGGGAACTGGTCAGCGGACGGCGGTCTCCCGGCCGATGCCGTCGTCGTGCTCGACGAGCCCGTCCCAGTCGATGTCCTCCGCTGCCCCGCGAGCGGCGGAGGCGTGGAAGAAGAGGTTCAGCAGTATGGCCGCGAGGCTGCCGAGCGTGATTCCGCTGCCGAGGACTGCGCGCACCTCGGTGGGCATGCGGTCGAAGAAGGGGCCGACGACGGTAGGCAGCATGGCGGCGCCGATGCTGACGGCCAGGATCAGGGCGTTGCGCTCATCGCGGAGGTCGGCCTTGGAGAGGATCTGGATGCCGACCGTGGCGATCATTCCGAACATCGCGACGGCCGCGCCGCCGAGCACGGGGTGCGGGACGGCGGCCACCACCGCGCCGGCCTTGGGTATCAGGCCCAGGAGGATCATGAAGAAGCCGGCCGCGACCACGACGAACCGGCTTGTGATCCGGGTGATCCGGACCAGTCCGATGTTCTCCGCGAAGGCAACGTACGGGAAGGAGTTGAAGATTCCGCCGAGTACGGTGGCCACGCCGTCGGCGCGCAGCGCCCGGCCGACCGTGTCGCCGTCCACCTCCCGGCCGGTGATCTCGCCCATGGCGTACACGTCCCCGGTGGTCTCCACCATGGTGATGAGCATGACGACGACCATCGCCAGCATCGGGAAGACGGAGAACTGGGGCATGCCGTAGTGGAACGGGGTGCTGACGCCGATCCAGTGCGCTTCGCCGGCCAGTCGGAAGTCGACGTCGCCGAGCAGCCAGGCGACCGCGGTACCTCCCACCAACCCGACGAGGACCGCGATGCTGCGCACGAAGGGAGGGCCGAAGCGGGTGAGCAGCAGGATGGACAGCAGGGTCCCGCCGGCGTATGCGAGGTTGCCCGGGTCCCCGTAGCTGGGACTGCCGACCAGGTCGGAGCCGCCGCCGACGTCCTGGAGCGCCACGGGGATCAGCACGATGCCGATGACCGTGAGGAGGGTACCGGTGACGATGGGAGGGAAGTACTTGGCCAGTCGCCCGACGAACGGGGCGAGGAGGTAGGTCGCGATGCCGCCGGTGATCACGGCTCCGTACACGACCAGCAGGCCGGCGGTGCCGCCGCCCGCGCCCTGGCCGATGGCGATCATCGGAGAGACAGCGGTGAAGGTCGCCCCCTGGACGAGCGGGAGGCGGGCGCCGATCCGCCAGAAGCCCCAGGCCTGGATGACGGTGGCGATGCCCGCCGTGACCAGGTCGGCGTTGATCAGGTAGATGAGTTCCTGCGGTGAGAGTCCGAGACTGTTGCCCAGGATGATGGGCACCAGGACAGCGCCGGCGTAGAACGCCAGGACGTGCTGGAAGCCGTAGAGGGTCAGCTTGGAGAGGGGGAGAACCTCGTCCACGGGATGCTGGCCGGCCGGGGTTCTTCGGCGCGAGGTCAGTGGTGCCATCTCTGCCTTGCCTTCGAGGTAGGTGAATGAGAGTGGGGATGCGACGGCGGGTCGCGAAGGGGGCCTCGGGGTGGGGGTGTCCGGGCGGCCGCGCGGATCAGGCGGCGCACGCACCGGCCGGCGGCACGGGGTTGCCGGTGCACGTCCAGACGCTGAGGCGGAACGGGGCCGACGGGCGGCCCGATCAGCACAGATACTCTCGGACCAGCCGCTGTTACGCAAGTATGAAAGCCATGTTTTTCGTTGTAGAACCAGGAGGTAACTTATGAATCCATGGCAGATGGCGTGACTGGCTGCGGATTTCGTTGCCTGTGTGGCCCGTTCGCCGGACGGCGGCCGGGGCCCTGGAGCCCTGGTGGCCGGCGTCCTCCTGCGCTCGCCTTCGATTCGCGTGCGTCGTGTTCCACCACCTGCCCTGGGTGGGCACCGGCGAGAACGCGCAGGACCGAGCGCCGTAGTTGGCGTACCCCGCAAACTGCGGGGTCTGACCGGTCCTGCGTGATGCCTACGCCATCCGCAGGACAGTGCCAGACGCCGAGCGGTTGCACCCCCCGCCGCCACTTCCTCCGCCGCTGGCGTTCCCGTCGGCACTTCCCCCGCTCCCTTGGATCAGGTGGACCTCGGCCGCGAGTGGGTCCACCCCGCCGGCCCGGTCGAGCGGCTGGACACCTGGGTGGCGCGTCAACTCCTGGCCGGCTGCCGGGCCGCAATGGACTGCCGCAATTCCCTCGCCCTCGGCGCCCGGGGGACCGGGTGGAGGGAGTCGGCGATCAGCGCAGACCGATGCCCTGGGCAGGGCGTCCCGGGGCGGCGCCGCGCACGGCGACTGCGCAGGCCCTCTTGCGCGAGGTCCGCCGAGCCGCTTCGGTAACCAGGTCACGCAGAGCGAACGGGAAGGTGACTGGGATGGCGGACGCTACTCAGGTCGGGACCGAACAGAGCGGCAAGCCGCCGACGAGGAAGGCGAGTTGGCGGCACATCGGACCGGGAATCGTTGTTGCCGCGACCGGTGTCGGCGCCGGCGACCTCGTCGCCACGCTCATCGCGGGCAGCAAGTTCGGCTACACCCTGCTGTGGGCGGCGGTGATCGGCTGCCTGGTCAAGATCTCGCTCGCCGAGGCCGCAGGCCGCTGGCACCTCGCCACCAGCCGCACCCTCTTCGACGGCTGGCGCAGCCTCGGCTCCTGGACCACCGTCTACTTCGCGGGATACGTAGTCGTCTGGGGCTTCGTCTACGGCGCCGCCGCGATGTCCTCCAGCGCCCTCCCGCTGGCCGCGCTCTTCCCGGACACGATGAACCTCAAGGGCTGGGCCGTCCTGTGCGGCCTGGTGGGGCTGGTCTTCGTATGGTTCAACCGGTACGCCGTCTTCGAGAAGGTCATGACGGTCATGGTCGGCGCCATGTTCCTGGTGACCGTGTACCTCGCGATCCGGGTCACGCCCCACCTCGGTGACGCCTTCGCCGGCCTCGCGCCCGTACTTCCGGAAGGTTCGCTGATCTACACGCTCGGGCTGATCGGCGGTGTCGGGGGCACCATCACGCTCGCCGCGTATGGCTACTGGGTCAACGCCAAGGGCTGGACGGATGCGGGCTGGATGAAGGTGATGCGCCTCGACAACCGCGTCGCCTACATCACCACCGGCGTCTTCGTCGTGGCCATGCTCTTCGTCGGCGCCGAGGTGCTGCACTCGTCGGGGCTGGCGATCGCGAAGGGAGACAAAGGCCTGCTCGATCTGAGCGGCATCCTGAAAGACCGCTACGGCACGGTGACTTCCAAGCTCTTCCTGGTCGGCTTCTTCGCCACGTCCTTCACTTCACTGATCGGCGTCTGGCACGGGGTGAGCCTGATGTTCGCCGACTTCATGACGAAGTACCGGCCGTCCCTGACCCCGGCCGGGACGAGTCGTGAGAAGTCACTGCCTTTCCGGGCGTACCTGCTCTGGCTCACTTTCCCGCCGATGACCCTGCTCTTCCTGGACCAGCCCTTCGGTCTCGTCATCGCGTACGGGGTCATCGGCGCCTTCTTCATGCCGTTCCTGGCCCTGACGCTGCTGTGGCTCCTCAACTCCTCGCGCACACCGGCCGACTGGCGCAACGGCTTGCTGAGCAACGTGATGCTGGCGGGGGCAGGGCTGCTCTTCGTACTGCTGTGCCTGCAGCAGGTGCGGGAGCTGCCCTGGTGAGAGCGCGTCGCCGATTCCGGACCGGGCGTCAACCCCGCAGCGGGCACTCTCAGATGTCAGGGCGCGGAGCCGATGATCCCGGCGATCGGGGTGGCGGGAGCTGCGGGTGCAGCCGACCTTGCGCCGTGTCCTGTTCCGCACCCGAGGTCATGACCGGTGAGCTGGGGTGCTGGGGGAGGAGGCGGGCAGACGCTTCCGAGATACCACCCTCGACCAGCTCCTGGCAAAGCGCTGGGCCAATGCCTGGGGCGGCCGGTCACCGTCACCGAGACGGCCATGAGCGCGGTGTCCGCACCGGCCTCTGGTCTCGGATTGGATTTCCCCCGAGACCCGGGCGTCGCACTGCGAGCCGCGGCCGAGCACTGGAGCCGTGGGCCGTCGTACCTTCCTGCAAGGCAGCTCGTGGTTCGCCATCGGCGCCTATGCCGTCCCCACCACCCGGTGGCTCGCTGTCCCCGACGACACCGGCCCCGCCCCCCGCATCAGCCACCCCGGCGCGCGCCGGGTCGGCCGCGCCGACCTGGCTGAACTGTGGGATGCCTCCCAGGAGGCCCGCGGCTGGGACTCCAAATTCGGCGGCGGGAACTGGAAAGCGGGCGCGGTCTCGGACTGTCTGCGCCACAAAGCCGTACCTTTGCTGCGAGGCACCTACACCGAACAGGTCGGACGCGACCTGTTCACCGCCGTCTCCGAACTCGCACGCGTCGCCGCTTGGTCCGCTTTCGACATGGGTCACCACCAGGCCGCTCAACGTGGCTTCGGCCAGTCCCTGCGCCTGGCCCGGGCCGCAGGCAGCATGGAGGCGGGCGCCTACACGCTGGCCACAATGAGCCTTCAGGCCACCCTGCGCGGCTACCAACAGGACGCCGTCGACATGGCTCAGGGCGCTTACGACCGCGCCCGGCACATCGCCGCCCCCCGCGTTCTGGCGTTCATCGAGCTCGCCGAGGCCCGGGCCCACGGCAAGGCCGCTGACACCCGCGCGGCGGCCACCGCGCTCGCAGCCTGCGAGGCACACCTCGGAGCAGTCCGATTTGGTTGCCGCGACCCCGAGTGGATCGCCTACCTCACCCACGGCCGGATCAGCGCCGACGGCACCGAAATCCACAGAGACCTCGGCAAACCCGCCGCAGTGCTGCGCTGGGACGCCGAGGCCGCGGTGATGCCATCCGGGGTGTTCCCCCGGGCTGTCGGCATCCGTGCCGCGGTGGTCGCCTCCGCCCACCTAGGAGCACGAGAGCTCGAACTCGGCCTCACCATGGGCGACCGCGCCGTCACCATCCTGAGCCAGGTCCGCTCCACCCGCGCCCACGACTACCTGTGCTCCCTCAACCACGAACTGACCCCATGGGCCTCAGAACCACGGGTCAACGACTTCCTGCACCGCTCCGGCCCAGTTCTCGCCGCCGCCTGAGCCGGCGGCGCGCACGGGCGGCCGGCCCTCAGCGACTCCTTCGGATTCGGCGGCCACAACGCCGCCCTTGCTCTCCGCCGCGCTGCCTGACGGCCCGGCCGGGCGTAGCCGGGGAAGACGCCCTGGCCTCTGTGCACATCTCTGGAACCGCCCACCATCAGAGCGAGCTGTTGAAGTGTCAGCGAGCCCCGCGCCCTCTCTCAGGAAGTCCGCGCCAGTATGGGGAGCCCCGAGGGCCTTCCTGCCCCGGGCGGGAGGAGAACGCATTGATCACTACGAACGTCCAGCGCTACGGCAGAGTCCTGGTCGCCGTCACCGGGACACTCGACGAGGACGCGGGCACCTTGCTCCAGCGGGCGCTGGACGGCGTCACCGCCGACGAGCGGGACCTCACGGTCGACGTGCACGGCATGGTGTCCATGGACTCAGGCGGCCTGCTCCACCTCCTGGCCCTGCACCGGCGTGCAGCAAACCTGGGCCTGCGCGTCCTGGTCGTCGGCTGGCAGGCCCAACCCCAGCAGCTCATGGCCGACATCGCGGGCATCCGCGGACGTGGCGCGGCCACCGGCGAACGGTACCCCGTGGCGGGCTTCCGCCGACTGGTCGAGGAACGCGCGCAGCGCACACGAGACCTCTCGGAATTCACTGACGGCTGGTTGCCCTGCGGCTAACGGCGCACGCGCGGTCCCGAACCAGGCTCTGGTTCGGGACCGGTGTACCTCGGCGGCTCTGGCTATGGGGTGAGGTCCAGGACCCGGACAGACTGGCCTTCCCACCGCTCAGGAGCGGTGGCGGCCACCACCGCACCGTCGGGGCGGTCTGCCGTCGGCTGCGCCGCGTGCCGGCTGTGGGCGGCCGCCGGCGAGCGCGACGGACCGGTGGCCGGGCGGGCGTGAGCGGGACGGATTGCCGGGGGCGGCCGTAGGCACGCACGCTCGTCGAGGACGTACCGACATCGCGGTCGTCAATGCCGGCAGGACGGCCGGACGCGGATCAGCTCGGTCCGCAGTACAGGCGGGCCGTCGACCGGCGCGGGGTCCTCCGCGGTGGGCTCGATACCTCCGGCGGCGACTTTGTCGAGTGTCGTCAGGCCATCGGCGCCGACCGTGCCGAACACCGTGTAGTTCGGTCGCAGCGCGGAGTCGCCGTAGACGACGAAGAACTGTGAGCCGTTTGTGTCCGGACCGGCGTTGGCCATCGCCAGCAAGCCACGGCCGTAGAGGCGGCGCGCGCCGGTCGGATCTGTCGGTGCCGGCGGCAGGTCCACCGGCAGCTCGTCCTTGTACTTGTATCCCGGCCCGCCCTCACCTGTGCCGGTCGGGTCGCCGCACTGCAGGACCTTCAGCGTCGGATACGCCGTCAGACGGTGGCACACCGTACGGTCGTAGAACCCATGCCGCGCCAGGTGCAGGAAACTCTGGACCGTGCACGGCGCCTTGGCGCGGTCCAAGCGCAGCGGGAGCGGGCCCTGGCTGGTCGGAACTGCCAAATCAACCGTGCCACGACTGGGGGTGCGCCGCGGGTCAGGCGGCAGCGGAACAGGGCGTGCCGGCGGCTCGTCCGGGGTTTGGGTGTACTGGCAAGGGCCGTGCGTGCTGCGCGACGGAGCGCCGTCGGAGGCGGTGGCGGCGCTCCCCCCGGACACGACTAACGCCACGGCCGCGAATGCGCTGATCAGTGCTCGGTTCATCCTGTGCCCTCCCGATGATCGCCAGGTTTCGGAGCGGTCGCAGTCTAGGGCGTGGGTCGGTCGGCGGGAACGGATAACGAAAGGAGGCCTCGATCAACGTTCGGGCGGCGGCCTGTACGGCGGCCGTCAGCGCTCGCTCGACTTACCCGGACGACTCCAGGGCGCCGAGGGTCGCGGCTCCGTCGATCAGGGACGCCAGCTGGAAGGCGAGGATCTCAGGGACGGCCGCTCGGGGCGGTGAGGGACACGGGCGGCAAGCCTTCGTCGAAGCCCTCTCAAACAGACGTTGGGCGACGTCCTCGTCCAGGCCATCGTGCTCCCGCTCCTCAGGCAGCCAGGCCCGCAGCGGCTGCGTTCAGGACCAGACCGAGCGCGCTGAGCTGACCGCCCGTCAGGGCCTGTCGAAGCTTCTGACAGCAACACCGGTTTCCTGGTCCGTTCCTACTCGGCCCCCCGTTCCTCCGGGGCGCGATATGCCCGTCTCGGAGGAACGTTCACACGTCGCGGTGCCGCACGACGACCACAGCGAGTACGACCGCGATCAGCGGCCAGAGCGCGTACACGGCCCAGGAGCCGGGGACGGTGGCGCTGTAGGCGAGCGAATGGGGATCCGGTGCCCAGTTCTGGACGAGACGCTTCCAGGCCGTGACTGGCATCGCATGGCTCATGGCGGCGGACCAATGTGCGCTCTGCGAGAAGACCGGCGGCAGCATCACCAGGGTAAAGGCGCTGGTGACCATAGTAGTGGCGCTGTGCCTGATCAGAGCCCCGAAGCCGAGGCCGATCAGTGCGCAGACCGGGGCCAGCAGGGCGGACGCCACCAGCGCCCGGAGCACTCCGGGATGGGTGAGCGGAACCCCGGCCTGCTGCCTGTTCAGGAGGGCTTGGGAGACCAGGAAGCAACCGGTGGAGATGACCGTGCCGACTGCGGTCCAGAGTGCGGCTGTGACGACCGCCTTGGCCAGCACCACCGCGCCACGGGCGGGGACGGCCACGGTGGTGGTGCGAATCAGGCCGCTGCTGTACTCGCTCACGACGGTGAGGGCGCCGACGCTGCCGGCGACGAGCATCAGTGTCATGTATCCGGGCGGGGGGAACGCGTCGAACACATGGAATCCCTGGTCGGCCCTCGCCGCCGCGCTCATCGTCCGGAGGTTGTTGATTTCCGCCAGTGCCGCTACAGCGGCGGACCCGATGACGAACAGAGTGGTGAGTGCGAGGGTCCACGGGGTGGAGCGCAGGGACCGTATTTTGATCCATTCGGAAACGAGCAGGTTGCGGAATCGGGCGGGCGGCTCGGCGGCAGTCACGGCCGAGATGGTCGGGGTGGCCGAGGAGAGTGTGGTCATCGGGGTTGTCCTGCCTGGTATTCGACGCTGTCGGCGGTGAGTTCCATGAAGGCCTCCTCCAGTGAGGCGGTTCGGGTGGTCAGCTCGTTCAGCAGGATCCGGTTTTCGAAGGCGAGCGCTGCGATCCGGTCCGCCGGCAGCCCGGTCACGGCGAGTTTCCCGGAGCCCGCCGAGCCCTCCGGCTCAACCGACGCCCCCGCGGCGGTCAGTACCGCCGTCAGCTCGGTGGCCTGCCGCGTGCCCACCACGACGCCGAGGCGGGTGCTGCGTGCCGCGAAGTCCCCTACCGACTCGGCGGCGATGAGCCGGCCCCGGCCGATGACGACGAGCTGGTCGGCGGTGTTTTCCATCTCCGACATGAGGTGGCTGGAGAGAAAGACCGTACGGCCCTCGGCCGCGAGGCGCCGGAAGAGGCGGCGCATCCAGAGCACACCTTCGGGGTCCATGCCGTTGACCGGCTCGTCGAACATCAGCACCGGCGGGTCGCCGAGCAGCGCGGTGGCGATCCCGAGCCGCTGCTTCATGCCGAGCGAGAAGCCGCCGATGCGGCGGGGCGCGGCCTCGGCCAGGCCCACCTCGCGCAGCACCTCGTCCACCCTGCGCGGGGAGATCCCGTTGCTATGGGCCAGGGCGGACAAGTGGGCCGCGGCGGTGCGTCCGCCGTGGACCTGGCCCGCGTCGAGGAGGGCGCCGACGTGCCGCAGTCCGCGCGGGTGGCTGCGGAAGGGGACGCCGCTGACGGTGGCGGCACCGCCGGTGGGCGCGTCCAGGCCGAGGATCATTCGCAGGGTGGTGGTCTTGCCTGCTCCGTTGGGGCCGAGGAATCCGGTGACCTGGCCCGGTCGCACGGCGAAGGACAACTGGTCGACGGCGGTCTTGCCACCGTAGCGCTTGGTGAGTTCGTTGACTTCGATCACAGGGACAACCCTGCCGGGAGGGACCCGCCCGGTCATGGGGCCTCGGGTGGCAATCGTGCGACCGCGTTCGCCTGTGGGCGTACGTCCGCGGGCGGATCCCGCAGGGGCGGTGGCTGGATAGCCTCGCGGGATGGACGTCATACCGAGCACCCCGTTGCACGCGCGCCTCGCACAGCGCGGTCTCTCGCTTGAGAGGTCGCACCACTGATGACGAGAACGAAGATCATGGCCTGGGTCGGAGGCGCCGTATATCTCCTCGCGGTGGGTCTGCTCATAGGAGGTGCGCCGCGGGCTTCGGGCACGGTCCACGGTATCGGGACATTGCTTGCCGCGAGTCTGCTCGTCGGTGTGCTGCGAAGCTCGCCGCTCCTGGCCCTGTCCCTAGCGCTCTTCGGGTCCACCGCCGTGGTGGTGGGTGTCCCCAGCTCCGCCCATGCGAACCTGTCGGCTTCGTACCAGGGCCAGTTCTTGTCGTATCTGGCCGTGGACGTGGTCCTGGGCTACATCGTCGCCACCTGCGCGCGGCGCGCTTCAACCGTCGCTGGGGCCGGATCCCTCCTCGTCCAGCTTCTGGTCATCGGTGGCTACTCGCACGGGGACAACGTGACCGTCAACCTCCTGATCGCCCTCCTGGCGATGGCCGCGGCCTGCATGGTCGGACTGCTGAGCCGCGAGCGCCGCGAGCACGCGGTGGCGCTGCGCTCACAAGAGGTGTCCGAGGCCGTGATCGCCGAACGGCTACGGATCGCACGGGAGTTGCACGACATGGTCGCGCACAGCATCGGCATCATCGCCATCCAGGCCGGGGCCGCGAGCCAAGTCATCCGGACCCGGCCCGTGGAGGCCGGTGAGGCACTGCGGGCCATCGAGGCCACCAGTAGGCAGACCCTGTCGGGCCTTCGGCGCACCTTGGTGGCACTGCGTCAGGCAGACCCAGGTGCGGCGACCGCGCGGGGGCCGGCAGCCCTCACGCCCTCGCCGGGTCTGGCGGACATCGAGCGGCTGGCGGCGGCGACGGCAGACGCAGGGGTACATGTGGATGTGCGCCGCACCGGGGAAGAGCGCCCCTTGCCGGCCGACATCGACCTGTCCGCGTTCCGTATCGTTCAGGAGGCGCTGACCAACGTGATCCGCCACGCGGGCACCGGACGCTGCCAGGTGCTCATCGAATACGGGGACGAGGAGCTGTGCGTGGAGGTCGTCGACGACGGGCGCGGTGCCACCGAGAACGGCTCGGGCCACGGCTTCGGCCTCGTGGGCATGCAGGAGCGGGTTGCCCTGCTGTACGGCGACCTCAGCGCCGGGCCGCGCCCAGAGGGGGGTTTCCGGGTGAGGGCCCGGCTGCCGCTGCCCGACCCCGTCAGAGTTCCGGTGGAGGCCCGATGACCGCCGGTCCTGTACGCGTCGTACTCGCCGACGACCAGCCACTGGTGCGGTCCGGCCTGCGCCTGGTCATGGCCGATCACCCCGACCTGGAGGTCGTCGGCGAAGCCGCAACCGGCGCCGAGGCGGTCCAACTGGTCAGGGACATCGGCCCCGACGTCGTGGTGATGGACATCCGGATGCCCGGCATGGACGGGATCGAGGCCACTCGCCTGATCACCGCCGGCCCGACCGCGACGCGCGTCCTCGTCCTGACCACGTTCGACGAGGACGACTACGTCTACGGCGCGCTGCGGGCCGGTGCGAGCGGCTTCGTGGTCAAGGACATGGCGCTGAACGACATCCTCGCGGCGATCCGCGTGGTCGCCGGCGGCGATGCGCTGATCGCGCCGGGGGTTACCCGCCGGCTGATCGCCGACTTCGTCGGGTGCCCCCCGCAGCGCTCCCCGCGGCCGGTCGCGGGCATCACCGAGCGGGAACGGGAAGTCCTGACTCTCATCGGGCGCGGCCGGACGAACACCGAGATCGCGCAGGACCTCTTCATCACGGTGGCCACCGCCAAGTCTCACGTGTCACGCCTGCTCACCAAACTGGGCGCCCGGGACCGGGTCCAGCTCGTGATCACCGCCTATGAGATGGGGCTCGTCACGCTGCCCGGCTGAACAAGCGCCATGGCTTCGGCCAGGGCCGGAACCGTGGCGCTTGCTGCCTCCCTCTGCGGAGTGCGCGGGCCGGGACCGTCGCCCGGACGGACAGGTCCAGACTGAGGCGGCCGTTCATGTCCAGCTCGAACCGGCCGTACGGATTCACAAGGGGCAGATGCCGCCGACACCGTCCGCCTCCGGGGTGCAGACAACACTCGCGCGGTGTAGGAATCGGCGCCCGAAAACTAGTCACTCCCGTCTTTCCCCCAAGGTCGTTAGGGTCGGGCCTATGGCTTCCACAGATGTCTTCCTGCGTCCCGTGCACCCCAGCGATCTGCCTGTGTTCTTCCGGCACATGAGCGACCCCGAGTCGAATCAGATGGCCGCCTTCACCTCCGAGGACCCGACGGACCGGCCCAACTTCGACGCGCACTGGAAGCGCATCCTCGCCTCGCCCGATGTCGTCACCCGCACCGTGCTCGCGGACGGCGACGTGGTCGGACACGCGGCCGTGTACGGCGAGCCGGGCGAGCGGGAGGTCACGTACTTCATCGATCGCTACTACTGGGGACGGGGCATCGCGACCGCAGCGCTGCGGGGGCTGCTCGCCGAGGTCCCCGAACGCCCCCTGCTCGCCCGCGCGGCCGCGGACAATACCGGATCGGTGCGGGTCCTGGAGAAGTGCGGCTTCAAGGTCGTCGGCGAGGACCGGGGCTTCGCGAACGCGCGGGGAGCGGAGATCGACGAGCTGGTGCTCCGGTTGGAAGGATAATCTTCCCCACCCCCCGTTAGGCGTACGCCTTCTCGTCGGCCGCCACGGACCAGGCTCTGGTTGGGGCCGATGTACCTCGAGGGCAGCCGAGCCCGGCTGGTCCCTCTACGCCCCGGCCTGCGCGCTCGTCGAAGCCCTGGACCTCACGCCGTGACCAGAGCCCCGGCCGGGCAACGGGCCGGCCTTCCGCCGATCCACCGCGCGTCCAGTTCATCGTCGAGCTCGCTCTGCCCGGCCGCGGTGGGCGCGTATCCGTTCCAGGCCCGCAGTGCGGCCTGCGCCCACTCGGCACGCCCGGCACGCTCGGCCGGGGTCGGCATCGTCTCGGCCAGCCGGGCTAGACGAGTCATTCCGATGTGATCGGTGGTCGTAGGTGATCAGCGATCGCGTGAGGGGCCGGCCGGTCTTGTCGTTGTGCCAGCGCCGTCCTGCGGGTGGTAGAGCTCTTGGGCGCAGGCCAGGTCGATAGGCCCGTCCTGGTGCAAGTGCAGGAAGAAGTCCAGCTGCCACGCCTGCGCACTGCCGGCCTGACGGTTGGTGGTGGTCACCCAGGGCGGGTAGACGCGGAAGGCTCGTTTCCCACCGGAGCCGTTTGCTGACACGACACCGTGTTGGCGGAGCGCGTCCATGGGAAAGACGAACTGGCCGAGGTGGTGATGGTCGCGGGTACTGATGACAAAGAGGTCGACGGGGTCGGTGGCGTCGAAGGGCTGGATGGGCCCGGCCGGGGACCTCTTCCAGACGGTGACGAATTGGCCGACCTTGGTGGGGGTCGTCTTGGCTGCGCGGAACCGGATGGAGAGGCCGTCAAGGGTGAATTCATGGGCGGCGTAAGCGGCACCCTCGGCTTCGGGCACTGGCTGCGAGCAGGTGAACCCGCAGGGGTCGTAGACGAGCGCCTTCGCCGCAATGAGATCTCCGTGGGCCGGGGCGGTGTCCGACCACGGTTTGGGGTGGAGACCGGATGAGTGCTCGCGGTTCGTCGTCATTCGTCCACCCTGTCACGGGTGCTTAACGCAGTCGGCTCGACTTGGGGGCATCGCTCTCGTCGAGGTGATCAGAATGCTGACGGTGTGTCCGGGAACGCAGGCAGGGCGTCCGAGATCGTTGTGTGACGAACAACCTGGACGCCCTGTTGGCAGCGCTTTACGTGAAGATGGACGACGAGATCGGAGGAACCCGACGGCTGGGCCGCCCACCACGGTCGACGGACTCCGAGCTGGTCACGCTTGCCGTTGCTCAAGCGATGCCCGGTTTCACCTCGGAGTCGCGGTGGCTTCGGTTCGTGGAC
The DNA here is from genome assembly GCF_026627445.1 of Streptomyces sp. H27-H1. Classification (GTDB taxonomy): domain Bacteria; phylum Actinomycetota; class Actinomycetes; order Streptomycetales; family Streptomycetaceae; genus Streptomyces. The sequence continues at coordinate 44,678 of NZ_JAPNLJ010000021.1, read as the reverse complement.
TCCCGCCTGGGTGCGCTGTTCCCGTACGTGCCAAAGCAGCCGGGCTGGAACAAGCGGCTGAGGGCCGCTCTGCCGCTGGTCAAGAAGGTGATACGGGTGCTGGCCGTCGATACGGGCTTCTGGTTCGACACCACTGGATTGCTGATGATCTCGGACAAAGGCTTCGCCTCCAAGGAGTTCGAGGCCGACCCGGCCTTGCGGGGTGCCGAGTTGCTGAGGCCGTCGTTCAAGCGCGAGAAAAAGCGCAAGGATGAGAGTCTCCTGAAGTCGGTGCGGCAGCTGACCGAGTCGGTCGACGACACCCTCAAGGGCCGGCTCGACCTGGAACGACATGGAGGGCGGACCTCCGAAGGCCCAGCCGTCCGAGTGGCCCAGCGCATCTTCGCGACGGCCGCCGCGATCTGGCACAACCACAAGACAGGTCAGCCCATCACTCGGTCCTTGATCGCCTACGACCACTGATCACATCGGAATGACTCGTCTAGATCGCGCCGGGCACAACCACATGTGGACACCCCTCCACGAACTAACGCGGAGCAGCACCAGGTACGACCGCAGGAGGAGCCCCGCTACCTTTCGCGGTGACAAAGCGGTCTTCACCTCGCGTGCTCGATTGCGACTCCGGTTGCACGGGCAAGACGCCTGGATGCGACTCTGGTCGTACAAGGGACATGCCTCGGATTGCGACTTCGGTCGCATGCGATCGCGACCGGGAACCGATGTGGCATCGGGTTCCCCGCCCCGAGGATGGCCGGGTGACCGAGATCATCGCGGGGCTGTACATGTCCCCTCTGGAGTTTTTTGCCTTGCTGGGTGGCGTCGCACTGGTGGTGGCGCGCTGGCTTCCACCTGCTGTCCGCCCACGCGTCACGATCGCGGCGGGGGTGGTCTTCGTACTGTCCGCGATCGTGCTGAGTGTGGTGGGGATCCGCTGGCAGATGCTGCCGGTACTGGCAGGCGCTGCCGTCGCGTTGCCGTTCGCCCTCTCTCCCCTGCTGCGACGCCGTACCGGCCGGCCGGCGTGGCGGGCCCGATGGTGGCTGGCGATGCCGGGGTCAGTGGCATGCGTCGGCCTGCTTGCCACGGCTCCGGTGGCCGCCTGGGCCTTTCCTGTACCCGTGTTCCCCGAGCCGTCCGGCCGTTTCGCGGTCGGCGCCCGCGTGGAGCAGTGGACCGACCCACGCCGCCCTGAGAACTTCACCGCCGATCCGCACGACCGGCGCACGGTCGTTGTCCAGCTCTGGTATCCCGCGCAGAAGAGCCCCGCAGGCGCGCAGCGGGCCCAGTACCTCGGACGCACGGAGCACGAGGCTCGTACCGTTTCCGATGCTCTCGCCCGCCAAGTTGGCTTGCCTGGCTTCCTGGTCGACGGCGTCCCGCGTGCTCACACCCATTCGGTCTTCAACGCCCCGGTGGCCGGCGGGGGCGAACGGTTCCCGGTCGTACTGTTCTCTCCCGGGTCGGGCGGAGTGCGTACCCAAAACACCGCCTGGGCGGAGGAACTGGCCAGCCACGGCTATGTGGTCGCCGCCCTCGACCACCCGTACGACTCCGCCGTCGTCGTCCTCGCCGACGGCAGAACGATCCATACCGAGATCGCCTCCACCGGAGACCGGGACAAGGACGAGAGGCTGGCGGTTGACTGGACGGCCGTTCGGGCCGCCGACCTCGGCTTCGTCCTCACCCAGCTGGACCATCTGGACCGGGGTGAGATGACCGGCCCGCTGACCGGACGTCTGGACACCAGTCGGGTCGCGGTCACCGGCCATTCCATGGGTGGCGCCGCCGCTCTGCAGGCAGCCCGGCAGGACCACCGGTTCGACGCCGTCATCGATCTGGACGGCTACCCCCACGGCCCCACCTCCCCGTCCCTCCACCAGCCGACACTCGCGCTCACCCAGGCCATCACCCCCGGAACCGACCCGCACTACATACCCCGCCTCACCGAGTCCCTGAAGCTCAGCACCGCGGCGAGCTACCGGCTCACCATCCCCGGCGCCGCACACCTCACCTTCATGGACGGCCCCCTGTACCTGCCGCCTGTGCCCTCGATCGTCGGCTCCCTGGGCCGAACCGAGGGCCCGCATGTCGTCGCAGCAACCACTCTCGCCTTCCTGGACACCACCCTGCGGCACAAACCCGGTGACCTGGCTCGCGTTCTGTCTGCCTACGGCGACCTCAGCGTCTACGACCCGGACAACAGCCGGTGATCAGCTGTGTCACGGCAACGCCGTCCTGGAAGCCGAGTCCTGTTAGCCCCGCAACCCCCGCCGGTTCGGTGGCCGGGGGCGCGGGACTGCAGCCCAGAGGAATGTGGCCGTCACCGAAGCAGACCGGGCTGCTGCCGTCATCAGCTGCCGGAAACAGCCTGAGGGGTCAGGCCAGGGCGCCGGCGATCTCAGGCCACCGGTGATGGCGGAACGACTCTGGAGTGCGTCGGCTTCCCGGGGGCCAGCACCAGGCCTGGCTTTGGATCCGAAACCCTTGGACCACAGATCCGGCGGCTGCGTAAAGCGGTGGGGCGGGGCATCGGTGCGCAGCAGCCTCACCGGGGGACGCAAGTGCCCGGCAGCGTCCGGGGGACTCATCCGCGTCGACCTCTGCGCGACCAGGGCGGGCTCGGGCGGTTGGGTGGCGCTTCAGCGCTCCGCGAGGTCTGAGGGGGCCTCCTGGATCGTCCAGCCGTTGCCGTCCGGGTCCTCGAAGGTCATGAACGAGTTCCAGGTGCCGCCCTTGCCCTCGGTCCAACCCGCCTCGCCGACGTGTCGGACGGGCGAGACGTCGACGCCCCGGCCCACCAGTTCCTCGCGGGCGGCCTCGATGTCTGTGACGCACAGCTGGAGGCCGTGCAGGCTGCCGGGGGACATCTGCTTCGTACCGGGCACGGCGGGCATTCCCTGGAGCATGGCGATCGAGCACCGTGAGCCGGACGGGGTCAGTTGGATGATGCGGACACCGGGCGCGACCTCGTCGTCCAGGTCCAGGTTGAAGCCGACCTTGGCGGCGTAGAACTCCTTCGCCCGGTCCATGTCGGTGACGGGGACCGGGACGACTTCGAGTGTCCAGTGCATGGGGAGGCTCCTCGGCGGCGTTTGCGGACGGCGACGGTTGTGGCAGGTTCCACCGTCGCTCACGGCGCGGTCGTCGCGCACGCCGAAACACCCGGGCCGCGCGGGTTTTCGGTCGGGTGGTCACCAGGTGCGCGGCCGGTCAGCCCCCGCCCGGGAGGAGGAGTTCCGTCGCCAGGGCCGTCCGCTGGTGCAGCATCCACCGGCCCGAGCGCCGCGAGGTGACGAGGTGGCAGCGGCGCAGCACGGCCAGGTGCTGGCTGACGGCCGCGCTGCTCACCCCCAGGTACGCGGCGAGTTGCGTGGTGGACACGGGCAGATCGAGGTGCACCAGCAGAGCCGCCCTGCTGCGGCCCATCAGTTCGGCCAGCGGTTGCGGCCCGGTGTCCCCGGGGGGCGACCACAACTGGCCGATACCGCGCGGCGAGTAGGTCAGCGTCGGCTGCCGCGGCGCGTTGTGCAGCACGAGGAGCCGCGGCCACGCGAAGACGCAGGGCACCAGGAGCAGTCCCGCGCCGGAGGCGGACCGCACCGCGTCGTGGCGGGGCTTGTCGATGCTCAGCTGCCCGGCGGCGTAGGTGACCTCGGGGTGGAGGTCCTCGAAGACCCGGTCCAGACCGCCGGCGGTGAGCTGGCGGGCCCGATGGGCGACGTCGGCGTCGCTGAGGGAACGCAGCCGCGGCCACACCGGTTTAACGGCCGCGCGCCAGTATGCGGCCATGGTCGCGACGAGACGCGGCAGTTCGCGTTCCGGGCGGTCGTAGAGGGGCCGCAGTGAATCCGGCAGACCCTGGCCGGTTCTCAGCTCTTCGAGGGAGTTCACCACCGCTTCGGCGGGGGTGGCGGCCACGGCGTCGAGCTCGTCGGTGAAGCGCCCGCTCATGGCCTCCGGCGGCGGTGCGAGGAAGTCCGCCACGAAGCGCGGCCCGGAGGTGAGCGCCGCGAGCACCCCGAGATCGAGGCCGGCGACCGCGGTCAGCGCTCGGGCCCGCCAGGGCCGGTGCACCATGTGCTGCCCGCTTCCCGTCAGCACGGGAACGCTGTGCACGAGTTCTTCCAGCGGGGACAGGGCGAACCGTATGCGGGCCAGGTCGTCCGGCCCCAGCAGAAGCTTGATCACGCCCGCGAGCGTAGCGGCGCCGTGGATTAAGCAGGGGCGAAATCGTGGTGCGGGGCGGCGCCTCGGGGCCAAGCTCGTGCTCACCAACCCGTCGCTACCAGGGGGAAAACATGTCGAAGTTACGCAGCCGGGTCCTGCAAGGCCTGCTCACCACCGCCCTGGCGGTGGGCACGCTCTTCGCCGCACCGGCCACGGCGTCCGCGTCCACGTGCGGGATCAATGCGGGCGGGCACCAGGGCTACTACATATGCGAGTACCCGCCGACCCTCGTGCAGTGGCCCGACGGGCACTACCAGTGGTTCGTCGTCGGGACCGACAATCATGTCTACGACTCGACGCAGCTGGGCGCGGGCAGCGCGAACTGGGGGGCCTGGTACGACCTGGGAGGTGTCGCGAAGAGTTCGGTGGAGGTCACCTACCTGACGTCGTCCAGGATCGACCTCAGGGTCTGGGGCACGTACAGCGGCTACTGGTGCAAGCGCTGGACCGGTACGGGCGGCTGGACCAACTGGTGGGACTACTGAGCCCGTTCCCCGCCGCGGGCGCCTGCTCGAAGGTGCCGCACCCCGAGGATGGCCCGGCACCCCCATTCTCATGAACCGCGGGACCGCCGTTCGCCGGACGGGTACGACAGGCCGTCCGGCGAACGGCACCGGCCCAGCCTGGTCGAACTCTGTCGGACCACCTGCGAAAACGCCGTGCGGAGGACCCGGTCACCCCGCCGCCCACCTGCTGGGCGAGATCCGGCAGATGGGCTGCACCAGCGGCGCGAATCTCCTGGCCCGAGACCGAGAGCGGTGCTGCCGGAGAAGAGGGAGCCGCCGCTGTCGCAGGGCTCGGCGCAGACGTTGGTCCGGATCATGCGGTAGGGGATGTCGCCGAGGCCGTGGTTGACGGTCGCGTTGAGACCGGTGACCGTCCCGCTGCGCTGGACGGACTTGGCCCACGGAGGAATTGCCTGCGGCCGTGATGTAAATCTGTCCTGGTTCACGGCTGATTCATGCCTTGAATGACTACTTGAAATGCGTCATGCCGAATCTCTTCAGGTGATATGGGTGTTTCGGGAAGTGGTGGATGTGACCTACGCAACGTGGTTCCTCCGGCGCGTTGTTGTCGCATTCGAGAAGTGCGAAGATCGTTTCGCCTTTACCATTACTTGAGAAAGGCACTCCGTGGACCAACCCTCCATACCTCCGGCGGCAGAGAGTTCCTCTCCGTTCGCCGTAGGGCGGGCGCCGTGGCGGCTCAAGGCCGTCGCCGGTGCCACGGCGGTGGTCCTGGCCGCCCAGACCGTTCTTGTTGCACAAGCGGCTGCAGCCCCCGCTGCCGGCCCAGCCCCCACCGTCGCTGCCAAGCCCTCCATCGGCCCCGCCGAGGCTCAGGACGCGGCCACCGCACACCTCCTCGCCCGCTTGCAGAAGCGCAACATCGAGATCCTGGACGAGCGCACCGACTCGACCACGTCCTACGCGGAGCCGAACGGCAGCACTTCAGTGCTGACGTACACCGGCCCCATCCGCGTCAAGGACGCCCAAGGCCTCTGGCAGTCGATCGACACCAGCCTCGTCGACGCGGGCGACGTCGTGCGCCCTAAGTCGGCCGCGGCCGACGTGGCGCTTTCGGACGGCGGGCCGGCCGGGACCCTCGTCAAGGTCGGCCGCGGACAGCACTCTCTCGGCATCGGCTGGGAGGGCAAGTTGCCCGCGCCCAAGCTGAAAGGCTCCACCGCGACGTACGAGAACGCCGTCACGGGTGGCGGCGACCTGGTCGTCACCGCTCTGAAGGAAGGTTTCTCCCACTCCGTCGTCCTCCACGAGGCGCCCAAGACGGCAGTGGAGTACCGAATTCCGGTCGAGGCGACGGGACTGAAGCTCACGGAGACCGCCGACAAGCGGCTGCGCTGGAACGACGCGGGGAACACGGCCAAGGCGACCGCGCCCGCCCCGGTCATGTGGGACTCCTCCTACGACCGCGCCTCCGGCGACGCCGAGCACATCGCGCCGGTCGAGGTGGAGATCGAAGAGAACAGGAACGGCAAGGGCCAGGTCCTGGTCCTCAAGCCGAGCCTTGAGTTCCTGCGCGACCCGAAGCTCACCTACCCGGTGACGATCGACCCGACTGACTCGCTGATGGGTCCGGTCACCGACACCTGGATCCAGTACGACGACTACCTGACCTCCCAGCGTGGCTCGACCGAGCTGAAGGCCGGTACGTACAACGGCGCCGAGAAGGCCCGCTCGTTCCTCCAGTTCAACGTCGATAAGTACAAGGGCAAGCAGATCCTGGATACGGACCTGCGGCTGTACTCGCACTATTCCTCCACCTGCTCGACGGCCAACTCGGGCAACCAGGTGAGCCGGATCACCGCCGCCTGGGACCCCTCCGCGATCACCTGGTCCAGTCAGCCCGCGACGACGACCGCCGGCGCGGTGACCTCCACCGCCGCCAAGGGCTACAGCTCCTCGTGCCCGGCCGGCCACGTCTCCTGGGACGTCGACGCGATTGTCCAGGCTTGGGCCGACGGCCAGCCGAACCACGGCATGCGCATCGCGGCCGTGAACGAGAGCGACGCCCTGACCTGGCGCCGCTACCACTCGGCGAACCAGACGGACGGGTCGCACAATGCGGCCTACGAGCCCTCGCTGACGGTCAACTACAACACCAAGCCGGGTGCGGCCGTCCCCGTGTCGCCGCTCTCCGGCGCCGCGACCGCCGACACGACGCCGACGCTGACCGCCAAGGCCAGCGACGCCGACGGCAACACCGTCCAGCTGAGCTACGAGATCTGGACGCCGACGGGCACCGCCGCCCTGCAGGCCGGCAAGTCCGTGTTCACCGCCTCCGGCGTGGCCGCACCCTGGACCCCGGCCACGGCCCTGGCGCCGGGCGGCTACAAGTGGCGTGCGGCCGCCTATGACGGTACGACGTGGAACGGCACCTGGTCCGCCTGGCAGACCTTCACCGTCGACACGGTCAAGCCGGGCAACACCGCCGTCTCCTCCACTGCCTTCCCCGCCGGCCAGTGGTCCGGCACGGCCGACGCGAACGGCGACTTCACCGGCTCGTTCACCTTCACCCCGCCTACCACCGACGTGAAGGACATCCAGTACAAGCTGGACTCCGGCGCGTGGGTGACCGTCCCGACGACCGGCGCCGCCTTGTCGAGGACGCTCACCGTCAAGGCGGGCCCGCACACCGTCACCGCGCACACCCGTGACGCGGCCGGCAACACCTCCGCCGACGTCACGTACGTCTTCTCGGCCGGCAAGGGTGCGGCCCTGATCTCTCCCGCCGAAGGAGACCGGCCCGCGCGCCGCGCCGTCCTGATGGCCGAGGGCAAGAGCACGTACACGGGCGTGCGCTACCAGTACCGCCACGGTGAGACCGACCCGTGGAAGGACGTGCCGGCACCCAACGTGCGGCGCAGCTCGGACGGCACCGCCATCACCGCCTGGCCCGTCGCCGTCACCGGCGGCAAGCCCGACTCGCTGTGGTGGAACGTCACCGACACCCTGAGCAACGACGGCTCCGTCAACGTGCGCGCGGTGTTCACCGACGGCACGCTGTCGGACGCCTCCCCGGAGGCCTCGGTCGTCGTCGACCGCAACGCGGGCGAGGCGCCCTCTGCCCAGGTCGGCCCCGGTTCCCTGAACCTGCTGACTGGTGACTACAAGCTCGGCGCCAAGGACGTCCAGGCCTTCGAGGTCTCCGTCAACCGGACCGCGTCCTCCCGGGCCAACCCGGCGGACTCCGAGGGCCAGGCGGCCATCTTCGGTCCGGGCTGGGTTTCCTCCATCAGTGCCGAAACCTCCGGCAGCGGCTACACCCAGCTGCGCAAGACCTCGGCGACCTCCGTCGAGATCCTGACCGCCGCGGGCGACTCCACCGCGTTCACGGCCACGGCCAGCGGCGGCTGGCAGCCCGAGGCGGGTGCCGGCACGCTGAGCCTGAGCGGCTCGCCGACCGGCAACACCTTCACGCTGAAGGGCACGGACGCCACCGTCACCGTGTTCGCCAAGGCGGGTCCGGCGGCCACGACCTGGACCCTCGCGACCTCTGCGGCGGCCGCAGACGACTCGACGGTCACCGTCGCCTCGGAGACGGTCACTCAGGACACCGAGACGGTGGCCCGCCCGAAGTACCTGATCTCCCCGAGCGAGGCGGTCCCGGCCGCGACCTGCCAGGCCACGCCCTCCACCAAGGGCTGCCGTGTCGTGGAGTTCGTCTACGCGACGGCCACCACGGCCACCGGCTGGAGCTCGGCCGCGGAATTCGGCGACTTCGCCGGCCAGGTGAAGGAGATCAAGCTGTGGGCCGCCGACCCCGGTGCCTCCACCGCCCGTGACGAGGCGCTGTCGGCGTACCGCTACGACAAGGACGGCCGACTGCGCCAGCAGTGGAACCCGCACTACTCGCAGGGCACTCAGGTCCAGTACTCCTACGACACGGGCAACCGGGTCTTCTGGATGATGTCGGGTTCCGACCAGCCGCTGAACTTCCACTACGGCAAGGCGGGTTCCTCCCTCACCGCCGGCGAGGGCATGCTCCTCAAGGTGACCCGGGCGGCCCTCAAGCAGGGCACGGCGGACGTCACCGAGGGCACCGCGACGAGCACGGTGGTCTACGACGTCCCGCTGACCGGCGCCAAGGCGCCGCACCAGATGGGCTCCGCGGCGGTCAACACCTGGGCGCAGAACGAGGTCCCGGCCGATGCCACGGCGGTCTTCGCCGCCGACTCCGTTCCGGCCTCCTCCACCGGCGCTGACCTGACGGCGGACGGCTACGGCCGGGCGACGGTGACCTACGTCGACGCCAACGGCCGCGAGACCAACACGGCGACCTCGGGTGGCGGCCTCTCCACCACCGGGTTCGACGGCCACGGCAACACGGTCGGCTCCCTCAGCGCCGCCAATCGCGAACTCGCCCTGGGCACCGGCCCGGACGCCGCCGCCAAGCTCGCGGCGCTCGGTCTGACCGGCCAGTCCACGGCCGAGCGCGCCGAGCGGCTGTCCACGGCCTCCGTCTACACGGCCGACGGTCAGCGCATGACGCACGCGTACGGCCCGCTGCACCTGGTCACCCTCGGCAGTGCGGTCGCGGCCTCCGGCGCCAATCCGGCGCTGCCCGCGGGTGCGCAGGTGGCCGCCCGTTCGCACACCGTGTACCGACACGACGAAGGCCGTCCCGCCGAGGCCGCCGTCTCCGGGCAGGTCACCTCCGCGTCCACCGGCGCGGCGATCGAGGGCTACGCCCAGGACGCCGACGTCCGCACCACGCTCACCACGTACAACTGGGCGACCGGTGAAGAGATCGCGAACAAGGACACCCAGGGCACTCAGCTGGGTGCGACCCGTTCCACCTACCGGGCCGACGGCAGGCTGGCTTCCACCAGCCTCGCCTCCTCCAACGGCAGTGACGCGGGCACGCTGACCTACACCTACTACACGGCTGACGGTACCGGCGCGTGCGCCGCACGGCCCGAGTGGGCCGGCAAACTCTGCAAGACCGCTCCGGCGGGTGCCATCACCGGCGGCGGGGCGAACCCGGCCGAACTGGCCACCACCCTCTACCAGTACAACCGCTGGGGCGGTGTCACCTCGACGGCCAAGACGGCAAACGGCGTCACCCGCACCAGCACCGTCACCTACGACGACGCCGGCCGCCGCGTGAAGGCCTCGGTCACCGGGGGACTGGGCACCGCCACCCCGGAGACGACCTTCACCTTCGACGGGGACACCGGCCGTACGCTCACCCAGTCCTCCGGCGGGAAGACGGTGACCCACGCGTACGACACGCTGGGCCGCCTGGTCTCGTACAGCGACGGCTCGGGCAACACCACGACGACCGAGTACGACATCCTCGACCGTCCGGTGAAGTCGGCCGACTCCACCCAGTCCACCAGCGTCTACGGCTACACGGCCGAAGGCGACTTGGGTACCCTGACGGACTCCGCCGCGGGCACCTTCACCGCTCAGTACAACGCCGACGGCAGTCTTGCCTCGCAGACGCTGCCGGGAGGCTACAAGCTGAAGGTCACCACCGACCCGGTGGGCCGGGCGACCGCCCGCGAGTACACCGATGCGAGCGGCACCACCGTGCTCGCGGACGTGGCCGAGTACCGCATCACCGGCCAGCAGGTCGGCCGTACCCAGACCGACGGCACCACGGTGTCCACGGACTACGGTTACGACGCGACCGACCGGCTGACCCAGGCGATGGACACCACCGTCTCGGGCTGCACCACCCGCGGGTACGCCTTCGACGGCAACCGCAACCGCACCTCGAAGTCGGTAACCGGTGACGATTGCGACCCGGGCACCGCGGACACGGTGACCGCCGCCACGTCGTACACGTACGACAGCGGCGACCGCCTGGTCGGCTCCGGCCGGGTCTACGACGCGCTCGGCCGCACCACCCTCAAGGACGGCGCGACCCTGGAGTACTTCACCGGCGACGTGCTGCGCACCGAGACGGTCGGCACCCAGCGGCGCACCTGGGACCTCGACGCCGTCGGCCGCATGGCGGCCGCCACGACGCAGTCCCGAGCCGAGGGCGGCACCTGGTCGACCACCGGCACCGTCACCCAGCACTACGGTGACGAGTCGAGCAGCCCGGACTGGGCCGCGAACAGCGACGGTACCGTGACGCGTTTCGTCAACGACATCATCGGTTCGCTCGGCGCCGTCACCTCCGGCGGGGGCGTGGTGCTGCAGTTCTCAAACCTGCGCGGTGACGTCTCCGTCCAGCTGGACGTGGCCACTCCGGCGAACTCGATCGTGCAGCGCTACGACGAGTACGGTGTTCCGGTGGACGGCACGGGCGCGGCGCGCTACGGCTGGCAGGGCAGCGCACAGGTCTCCAGTGAGACGCTCAGCGGCCTCTCACTGACCGGCGTGCGTGTGTACGAGCCCGGCACGGGCAGGTTCCTCCAGGTCGACCCGCAGTACGCGGGCGGCTCGAACGCCTACTCGTACTGCGCTGGTGACCCGGTGGGCTGCCGTGACATCAGCGGCACCGCCAGCTACTACGTGTACTACGACCTGGGCCGGACAGGCGCCTCGGACAAGCAGGTCTTCAACTACTGGAAGAGCCACTTCAAGGCGGTCTTCCCGATCCCCGGACGCCCCAACAAGATCACGCGTGAGGGCCAGAAGTTCACGCTGTGGCCGGTGATGTGGGGCATTGAGATGTACTTCCCGGTGACCGTCAACAGTATCGGCAAGAGCTACCTCCAGCTCGGTGCCCGCATCGGACACCCGGACTGGCCGGGCGGCTGGGTCGGCTTCGACCTGTACAAGTCGAAGGGACGCATGAAGCTGGAGGTGCGCGGTCGCCTCGGCGGCCTGGCGGCCATCTGCAACCGGACTTGCAACGAGAAGGCGGGCAGGAAGTACTGGGACAAGCTCGGCGCGAACCTCCGCAAGGTGGTCCGCGACAAGTTCTAGACCGGTTTCGAGCCCTGGAGCCTGGCTCCAGCGCTGAACATGTTCAATAGTCAGCTGGGGCGGCCCGCGACCCCTTCAAGGGGCCGCGGGCCCGTCAGTATCCGACATACCGAAAGGCGGGCCCAGCAGATGAGCCCGAAGCGCCCCGCCCACCTGGCCCACCCCGGGCGCAGCGTGCGGTCCCTGGCCCTCTGTTATATCGGCCTCATGGCCGCCGCCGGCCTGGTCCGCGGCTTCGCCGGGGCCACCGGCGACGGCTACCTTGCTGTGCTCTACTTCTTGACCTTCCCGGGCTCCCTGCTGGTCACGGTGTTCGGAATCCTTCCGCTGAACGCCCTCCTGGGCAGCGCCACCACCGGGACCGCGAACCCCTTCGGACCTCTGGTCTACCTCGTGGGCGGCGCGGTGGTGAACGTCCTGCTCTTGTGGGCGGCCGCGAGGGTCTTCAGTCGCCTTCGCGGCTGAACCCGGCCCTGGGGGTCCGTGATCGCGGGGCGGTGGTGGCTGGGGTGCGAGAGCCGGAGTTTCCCCCGCCTACTGGGTGGCTGATGCCATGCCAATGGCGCGCCGGAGCCGCGTCGGGGCCACGGGGTCGAGGCTGCCGGTCGTCCTGGTCTGACGCTCCGCTGGTCCCTGGTCCCCGGTCCGCGGGGTCCGGAACGGTGTGATCCACATCGCATTCGGCCGTCCGGACCGTTTACGAGCACGATGATCGCGCAGACGGGATTGCTGGAGCACCCACCGAGGAGAGGACCGGCCCATGGTGACCCCCAATCCCCCCAAGGTGGCCGATCCCGAAGCGGTGAAGCGCCATCCCGTTCTCTTCCGTGTCATCAGGCAGCGCAGGAATCCCAGACTCCGCAGGACGGACATCACCGTCACGGACGAGGCGACGGTCATGCGCGCCGTCAAGGCGGCCTCGCTCGGCAACGCCATGGAGTGGTTCGACTTCGGCGTCTACTCCTACCTGGCCGTCACCCTCGGACACGTCTTCTTCCCGTCCGGGAACGACACCACCCAGCTGCTGTCCTCGTTCGCCACCTTCGCCGTGGCCTTCCTGGTACGGCCGCTGGGCGGGATGTTCTTCGGCCCGATGGGCGACCGCCTCGGCCGCAAGCGGGTCCTGGCACTCACCATGATCATGATGGCTGTGGGCACGTTCGCGATCGGGCTCATCCCCTCGCACGACACGATCGGCCTGTGGGCCCCCGCCCTGCTGATCCTCTTCCGCCTGATCCAGGGCTTCTCGACCGGCGGCGAGTACGGCGGCGCCTCCACCTTCATCGCCGAGTACGCGCCCGACAAGCGCCGCGGGTTCTTCGGCAGCTTCCTGGAGTTCGGCACCCTGGCCGGGTACGTCGGCGCGGCCGGCCTCGTCACCACGCTGTACGCCGTGCTCGACGACGGCCAGATGGAGGCCTGGGGCTGGCGCATCCCCTTCCTCGTTGCCGGGCCGCTGGGCCTGGTCGGCCTCTACCTGCGGCTGCGCCTGGACGAGACCCCTGCCTTCCTGAAGCTGGAGGGCGGCAAGGCGCTCGCCACGGAGGCCGCGGACGCCGTGGAGACCACCTCCAAGGGCGACCTCGCGACGATCTTCCGCGGCTACTGGCCGACGCTGGTCCTGTGCGTCTGCCTGGTCGGCGCGTACAACATCAACAACTACCTGGTGCTGTCGTACCTGCCGACCTACCTGTCGGACGAGCTGGGCTACAGCGAGACGCACGGTCTGCTCCTCCTGCTCGGCGTGATGGTCCTCCTGATGCTGGTGATCAGCCGGGTCGGCAAGCTCTCCGACCGCTTCGGCCGCAAGCCGGTGCTGATGACGGGCATGGCGGGGTTCTTTCTGCTCTCCCTGCCCGCGTTCCTCCTGATCCGCCAGGGCGGCGTCCTCGCGGTCGGGCTGGGCATGCTCGCGCTGGGGCTGTCGCTCGTATGCATGCTCGCGACGATGTCCGCCGCCCTGCCCGCCCTGTTCCCGACGCAGGTCCGGTACGGCTCCCTGTCGGTCGGCTACAACCTGTCGACCTCGCTCTTCGGCGGGACGACCCCGCTGGTGGTCACCGCCCTGATCAGCTGGAGCGGCTCGAACCTGATGCCCGCCTACTACTCGATGGGGGCGGCGCTGGTCGGCATCATCGCCGTGGCCTGCATGAAGGAGACCGCGCGCAAACCGCTCGACGGTTCCCCTCCCTCCGTCGAGACGCAGGAAGAGGCCGCGGAGCTGTGCGCAGCCCAGTCGCCGGCCCCGAAGTTCTGAGCGGCCTGCGGCTCAGAAGGGGTCGGCGCCGATCGACACCCGGCCGGTGGAGGGTCCGCCCGCCCTCCCCCGATGCCGCACGTACGACCGGCGTCTGGTCACCAGAGGGCGCGGACGACGGCGGTTGCGACGCTGGCGGCTCCGATGAACTGGCCCGCCCTGCGGGACGTACTTCGTCAGGTCGTCACTCAGTTGGGCATCGTGCCGTCCCAGTCCTGCCTGTTCCTGACCGACGCGCCCGACACCAAGGCCCTTTGGCGGTCGCTGCGGCTCAGGGGTGGGGCGCCCCGGCCTTCGTCACCGGCGCCGGGTCACAGCGGTCGAAGATCCCGCGTTTCTGCCCACAAGATCCCCCAGTAGGCGACTCCCGGAAGAAGCTCACAGAAAGACATCTTCTTTCCTCCGCTCCAACGCGAGCATGGCTCCCAGCCTCTGTCGCTGGAGTGCCACCGAAAATAGTCAGTCCAGACTTCACCACGGCTGATCGCGCGTACCTGATGCCGGGGGGCCGTTGACCATGGATGGGTCCGGCGTCGGCCGGGCGCAGGTCGGCGAGGACGGCGTTGTACTGGGGCCGGATCTTCTCGATGTAGATGCGTATTCAGCCGACGGCGGCCCGTTCTGGCCTTTCCGTGCCACAGGCGCGGGGCGGCACCTTGGCGTCTCTCGCGAGGGGTACCGTGGCCAGGGTTCGGCGGGATCCGTGACGCCAGAGCCCTGTTGCCGGGCTCCTTCCGCGCCTCATGCGCCCTCATTCAGCCCCCCGGTTGGGGGTCAGGACCCGGCCCCGATCGGCCTCCCCCCCCAGGCTGGTCGGGGCCCATCCTCTGTAGGCTTCGCCTCCGCTCCGGGGCGCTCTCGTAGACGACTGTGGTGGTGGGGCAGTCCTCGACGAGGCCGAAGGGCCTGGCGCTCGTTCTCGTCGATGGCCAGGTCCCAGCGCAGTTTGGTTCCGACCCAGACCGCGGCATAGACGGATTGGTAGGAGTCGTTCGATGGCAGCCACTCGGCAGGGTGGCCGCGGCGAAGCTCCCATACGGGCCGGCCGTGACCAGTAGGTCGGTTCCCCAGCCCAGAACGCGCAACCCCTGGACGCTGTCGAGGACGGTGCCGGTGCCGCAGGGGATGTAGAGGATGAGTTCCTGGCGGGCGTGGTCGGCGATGACGGTATGCCGGCCGTCGGGCGCCAGAGGCAGGGTGTCGAGGGCTTCGAGGCCCCGTCGGAGGGGTGCGATCGCGACGGCGTCCCACGCCCAACCGCATGCTGCCCACATGGTGGTGCCGGTGCGGAGGCCGCCGAGGGCTGCGGGGGCGGGGCCGAGGAGGGCAATTATGTCCGGGCGCCATGAGGAGAGTTGGCCATGATTCTCTCCGGCATCCCTGACGACCTCGTGGACGAGGCGGGGGAGAGGGAGGCGATGCGGGGGCGGTCCTGCACCGCCACGACATCGTCATGGGCACCCCGGGCCCAGCTGCTGCCATCCCGCTCCACGTGGAGACCCTGTGCCGCGCCGTCCACCACGCCTGGCGCCTCTTCCAATCCAGCGCCGCCTTCACCAGCCTCAGCGGCCGCATGCCCGCCCTGCTCGCCGACGCCACCCAGGCCGCTGCCCGCCACCAGGGCGACGACCGCTCGCCGCCTACCGCGCCCTGTCGATGACCCTCCAGCTCACCGAAGCCCTCGCCGTTCTTCGAACGCCCTGCAATCTCCTTCGTGAGCCTTACAGGCCCTCAGGGCGCTGCCCGGCGCAGGGACAGGGCGAAGGCGCAGCTGGTGGCGGTGAGGACGATGATCGGCGGCGGGGGCAGGAAGAGGACGGATATCGCCAGGCCGACGAGTGAGGCGGCGAGGAGTGTCCACCCGAAGGCGGTGCGCCGTTCGATCAAGGCCGGGGAGTGCTGGGCGGCGAACAGGGCGAGGAGTGCGCAGGATATGACGAACAGGGCCATGACGGAACTCATGCCATGGACGACTTCGAGGGTGGTGCGTTCCAGACCCAGCAGCGTCGTGCTCGTTGCCCGCATGGCTGCCGACGAGGCTTCTTGCTGCGGGGTCGGTTTGCCCCAGGCCGCTGCAGCGGCCAGGGCGAGGTGTCCCGTACCCAGGAGCAAGAAGCCGCCGACCCCCACCTTGAAGGGTCGCAGCGGCTCGGGCTTTTGTCTGAGGACTGAGGGGGTGGTCGCGCTCATCGTGACTCCTTGAGGATGGGGCAGATCATCCTCTACACATGTAGAGGATGTGGTTGAGCCTTACTCTACATCTGTAGAGGTCGCTCGGTGCGGGAAGGTCCGCACCGGCTACGCCGCGGCGCTCAGTTCGCGCGGCGCCGCCTGGGGAGCCGTCCGCTCCTTCTAACGCCGAGTCGAAACCTCCGCCGCCGGCGGCCCGGCCCGGTTCCGGAGCTCCCCGCCGAGCAGGACGAGACCAGAGTCGCGGCGCTGGGGGAGCGGACTCGGTATTACAGCTCGCGGTCGCTGGCGTGCAACTGGACGGCGACGTCGGCGAGGCCGGCCGCGAACGCTTCGGCCTCCTTCACCACATGGTGGAAGACCAGCGTGCGCCGTCCTCCGCGGATGCCTTCAGCAGGGCGGTCTGCGGGGCGGCGAAGCGTGCCCCGCGGAGCTTTGCCAGGTTCTTCAGACGATGACTGGGGACGGCATGCCTCTGCCCCCTGGAACACGGCCACGGACGAGTAGCTTGGAGTGTCACGAGGGCTTCGGCCATGAGTAGGCAGATGACCAAATGAACCGCTCACTGGGCTGAGCCGCTCAGTCGCAGGTGACCACTGCTGTGGCTGGGCGGTTCGTTCACTGGAGAGCGAACTCGTTGCTTCTCGCTGGCACCCGCGTGCGGAGCGGCGAAGACCTGCTGTGTGACTGTTCCGGTCAGGCGTCCCGTGATCCGCCGCAGGCGCGGGTCGTCGGAGCTGCCGAGACCGGCTTTGAACCCGAACCGGGCGCGAGTGTGGACGACCCACACCGCCCGCCTCGGCCGCAGCCCGCTGACGTGCACGGATCACCGGCTGCCAGCGGGCCCGCACGAGTTCCGCGATCCTCCGCTCGTGATGGTGGCTCGGGCGTCCCTGACCGAGCGCATCAACCGGTTTGGCGGATGTTCCACCCACGAACTCGGCATCCAGCCCGAGGCGTACGACCCCAAACTCGACGTCGACTTCACCCAGCTCCGCGACCAGTAGCTGCGCGCCGAGGGCTTCGGGACCGCGGCCTGTCTGGGCGAGGCCGGGTCTGTGCGGTCAGGCCGACGCCCGGGCACGTGCCGGTCGTTGAGCAGCTCATGGGACGGGACAAGGCGAATGCGCGCTGAGTGACTACTTCGGGCTTCGAGATGCCGGGGTGGTTCCCCAGTTCACGGACACAGGACTGGAAAGTCGGCCTTGACCCGAAGAGCGCGGATAGCGGCGGCCTTGTCATCGGCGGCGTCGTCCTCAGTGCTCCACATCTTGGCCCGGGCGGCGGAGTTGTTGACCGACGGCCGGCCCGGGTTCCCGGTGGCAGCGAAATCAGCCCAAGCGCGCACCATGCGGCGTGCCAGTCCGTGGTCTGCGGGTGTGGGTGCTCCGCCAATGAGGAATGCCAGGCAGTCGGTGTCGAGGTTGCCGAAGGCGAAGGGGATGTCCGCGCAGTGCCAGGCCCGCACGTCCCCGTTCGGGCCGGTGCGCCGACGATCGAAACGCGATAGGAACGCCCGGCCGCCGGCCTGGGCGTGAAGCTCGACGAGTCGGTTGCTGTACTCGCCGAATAGGAGATCCCCGAAAACGGCGAGATGGACGTCGAGCACCGGGGCGTGGGGCATCGCCGCGCGATAGCCGGCCACCAGGCCGTCAGGGAGGCGGAAGTCTTCGGCGAAGCGAGCCAGCTGTTCATCGGTGGTGATGTTCGCGCTGCTGCCGACGGCGTCGAGCAGCCAGTACTCCTCTGTGTTGTAGCAGACCAGCAGGTCCACTTCCCGGGTCGCACCAGCTGCCATTCCCGCGAGGGGGTCGGTGGGTAGGACGTCGCCGTCAAGGATGGGGGCGTAGAGCGAGGGGTCGTAATGTCGGGATCCGGAAACGGGGTCACGCCGGTAGTCGTCGACAAGCCGGTCGGAGGTGACGACCAGGGCCTGTGGAGTCGCCGATGTCAGGCCCGCGGCTGTGGCAGGGAAGCCCGCTGCCGCAGCGATCTCGCGGGTGGTGGCGGCAGCGATCTCGAGCGTGTAGCAGGGGCTAGCGGTGCTGTGGGCGATGGCACGGTGGAACAGGCCGCAGGCGCGATCATCGCCATCAGGCAGGCAACCGAAGCGGCCTCGGAGGATTGGTCGGCGACCGTGACGTTGCCAGGATCGCCACCGAAGGCAGCGATGTTTTCACGTACCCAGCGCAGGGCCGCGACCTGGTCGAGCAGACCGCGGTTGTCCGGGTAGGTGGTTGCTTCGGCGGCAGGGACGTGGCCGAAGCCTTCGAATCCGAGTCGGTAGTTGAGGGTGACCACGACCAGACCGGCGCGGGCCAGCGCGGTGCCGTCGAAGTCGGGTTGTGCTGAGGACCTGAAGGTGTAGGCGCCGTCGTGGATCCAGACCAGGACGGGAAGATGGCCGCCCGCCGCGGGTCAGGCGCCGGCCGAGGTAGCCCACACAGTCCTCGGGGGAGATGTCCCCGATGAGGATCTGGCGGCCGGTCCCGCTCGGGGCGGCGGTGGTGCGGGGGCCGGGCATGTCCTGGTCGACGAGGCCTGGCCAGGCCGTGGGCCCGGTCCAGTCGAGCTGGCCCTCCAGGGCTGGGTCGGCCCACTGTAGGCGGCGCGGCCGGTGATGATGAAGAAGGCGCCCCGGCATCAGCCGCACCAGGCGTTGCCGGAGCCGTTCGAGGTCCGGTGGGTACGGGTACCGGTGTCCTCGAAGGTGTCCAGCAGGATGACGGGCAGGACCTTCTTGTCGGCGGGGAGCTGGTCGATCTCCCAGGCGAGCAGGTGCGGGTAGTAGGAGAGCGTGTCGAGGGTGGGTTCGACGTCCAGGAGGTCGGCAAGGCGGGCGCAGCCGGCCAGGGCCCGAACGGTCTGGCGGCGTTCGCGGAGCGCTGTGGTCAGGGGCCGGTGAGCTGGCCGACGGCCGAGCCGACAGTGCCGGGCAGGAGCAGGGCCTGGGCGACATCGCCGAGCGCGGACTGCATCTGCTGCGGCAGTGCCTTCCCGAACTCCGAGGCCAGGCCGCCTCGGTGCAGGTACTCCTCCAGCGGCTCGCCGGGGTGCTGGTGTTCCCAGTAGCGGCGTAGCGCGATGTCGAAGGCGGGCAGCGGTCGGTTCAGGTGGCGGCGAGGCCGAGTCGGATGGGCAAGCTCGGGGACAGCCTGGACCAGGCGGTGGCGTTCACACGCCCCGCCGCCAAGTCGGCACAAGCCCAGATGAAGTACCTCGTCAAGCAGCTCAAGTCCACGAAAGCCGCCGCCACAAGCACCGGCTGATCGTTCAGACCCGCGCACGGTTCGGCTTCACCGCCGCCTCCGGCACCACCGGCGACGGCCGGCTGCGCCACCTCACCCAGGAGCTGCCCGCCACCTACGCCGCCCGCCTCTCCGAGGCCCAGGAGCAGGGCGCCACCGGGGAGCAGCTTCTGGCCATCGCGGCCAAGGGGTTCCAGGCGATCTACTTCAAGGACCGCGGCCGCCTCGCGGGCGGTCTCCTCGTCGAGTTCACCGACGTGCAGGAGATCGAGGTCACGCTGTAGTTCACCGCCGTACGCATGGAGCTCCGAACCACGGCGGTTCGGGGGTCCATGCGCGCTCCGGCTCCCGACCGCTGGTCTTGGCCTGACCGGCGAGGGGATGCCTTCACGTCTCGGCGCGGCGGAACTCACGGTTTGTGGGTTACCCAGAGCAGTTCCGCCGGCCAGCGGTGTGCCCAGTCGGGTGGGTCGGTTTCGTTGTAGCCGTTGGGTGTTCCGGGTTCGGGCCGCGGCTCGATGAGGTCGTCGATGATGAGACCCGCGCCGCGCAGGACCTTGACCCAGTCGCCGTAGGTGAGCTGATAGCTGGTCGCGCCGTCGTCTTCGGCGATGGTGTTCAGTCCGAAGTAGTCCTGCTGCAGCCTCGTGGTCACGCGGCTGGCGGCTTCGTCGTAGCAAGCTTCGAACCATGGGCTGGCGACGTTGAACACCAGGCGCCCGCCTCGGCCCAAGACGCGTGCGGCCTGCGGGACGGCCAGGTGCGGGGGCGCCCAGCTGAGCCCACCGAAGTCGCAGAACACCAGGTCGAAGCTGTCGGCGGCGAAGGGGAGTTGTTCGGCGGCGCCTTGCACCAGCGGGTAGCGGGCCGCTCCCATCGCGCCAGCCGCTGCGGCGAGTTGGGCTTCGGAGAGGTCGAGCCCGACCACGGTGGCGCCCTCGGCGGCGAGAGCCCTGGACCACTGGCCGGCGCCGCAGCCGAGTTCGAGGACGCGCTTGCCGGTGACGTCGCCCAGGGCGTCCAGGTGCGCGTCGGGGATGGAGTACATGCCCCACAGCCGGGGTGTGGCGCCGATTTGCGGGTCGTGCTTGTGCTGGTAGGCGCTGCTGATCTGGTTCCAGAGCCGCCGGTTGGCGGGGATGCTGTCCACGTGCCGACTCCAGCACTGCCTGCCGGGTGCGGTCAACACGATTAGGGTGCTGGCCGGCCCTCGCCTCGGTCGAGCCCTGGCTCGGCCCGTGATCCGCCGGACGAGCCCTAAACCGACCAGTGACCGGAAGGTGGGCCTTGTGCCGCGCAAGACGGGCAGAGCGCCCCGCACTACCCGTCGCAGGCATCCACTCACTCTCGTGCCGTGCCAGTAGCCCTCACTGCCAAGAAGTAGCCGATCACCGTGCCGGTCACCGGCAGGGGCTTCAACATCTCTTCTGGAATCACCGGGGTAGGGATCGAGCAGGACCGCAGCTGGTCCGCCTCCTGATCTGGCTGCGCCAACAGCCTCACAGCAAGTACTTCGATCAAGACGGCTATGGCGAACACACGGGCACGCCGGTGGAGGACGTCGAAGTCTTCGCCCACGCCCTGGAGCGTGACGGCCTGATCGATTCCCCGGGCACCTTCGGCGGGAACGCCTACAAGGTGAGCGCAGACGGGCGGGTAGAACTACGGTGGCTCGCCCAACTACGCAACGAACCCGCCGCCCGGCACCGCTACGCCACCGACGCCTGCGCTGGCTCTACGCCACCGCCCACGACCAGCGCCCCACCCGCCCAACGCTCTTCCTGGATACCACTGAATCGCACTTCGCTGGAGACGAGCTGTCCGGGACGGAACTCCACCTATGGCATGGAGCCCGCTCAGCAAGGCGAACTCATCCGCGACGCCGAAGTCCTCAGCGAGGAGGCCGACAGCGAGACCCCCCAGCCTGGACGCATCCGCGCCGCCTTCGACTCAGTGATGGGCGGACTCGCACAGATCGGCGCAGCATCCGCCGGCCTCACCACCACGATTCAGCAAGGCCAGCAGGCTTACAGCACGGTTTTCGGCGGCTAGATCCAGCGATGCGCGGGTGGCGGCTACCTTCCTGACCGCTACCCGTTCGGGTGTGGGCGGGTGCACCGTGCGCGGGTCGGACGGAGAATGGGCGCATATCCGCCAAGCGGATCGTCTACCCGCCGGACGCACAGGGCTGGCGCCGCGTCCGCTACGACGGCACCGCCATCGACGTCGCCCACCGCCCGGCCGACATCCGCGTCTTCCTTGCCGTGGCCGGGCTCGAGAACGCCGAGGACGTGGAGCTCACCGACCCTGACTTCGTGGAGTGGCGAGGCGCCGGCCCCGAGGAGGACGGTCGCTGCCTTCAACTCAGCCGTCATCCTCCAGATCCTGCCCGGCCGGCGCGGGCATAGGGACAACCTCTCCGCCCACAAGAAGCCGGCGCATCCGCCGCTGGGCGGCCAAGAACAAGGTCGAGCTGTGCTTCACCCCGACCAACGCCTCCTGGGCCAACCCCATCGAGGCACACTTCGGGCCCCTGCGGCAGTTCACCCTCGCCAACTCCAAGCACCCCAACCACACCGTCCAGACACGGGAACTGCACCGCTGCCTGCGCTGGCGCAACCAGAAGGCCCGCCAACCCGACGTCCTCGCAGCCCAGCGCCGTGAACGCGCCCGCGCGCGCAGCGAGAAGGGCATCCGCTGGGGTGGCCGACCGCTCACCACGGCGGCCTGAATGCCCCGGAACAGCGGTGTTCCCCGCAAGCTGGTCAGGAATCGGGCTGCGACACACTGGCGCCATGACCGGCAACGCCTTCGTGATCGTCTCCGGCCTGCCCGCCAGCGGCAAAAGCACCCTGGCCCACCAACTCGCCGCGGAACTGGGCTGGTCGGTTATCGGCGACGACATCCTGTTCACCCTCGCTGCCCAAGCCCGTCGCGCCGTGCTCGACAACTGGTGGCACCACGACACCGCCCCCAGCTGGTAGCTGATCCACTTCGCGATAAGGGCAGGGTCGCGCGGGTTCTTACGGAACAGCGACCTGGTTGCGAAATACCGGCTTGGTGTCGGTGGCTGTATGTCAGTGGTCATCGAGGCGGGCAGCCCGTCGTACGCCTGGTGGACGGCGACGCACGCCAGCTCGACCACGCGGGCGGTGGTGGCCGCATCTTCTGCGAGGAGGGTGAGCAGGGGGCCCTGGCAGCTGGTGCAGCCATCCATGGCAGTACCGACGACCTGTCCGAGGAGGCGGTTGTCGATCCGCCGGTTCTCGCTGCAGGGGTGTGTGGTGTCGTCGGGGATGCGCAAGTCCCCGTGTGCGTGGCTGTCCGCGGGCGGGATGGCGACCTGAGGGTTCCTGCCGGCCTTGTTTCTGCTTGTGCGGCTTGCCGGGCTTGTCTCGCCCCATCACGTCCTCCAAAGCGGTACGCGTACCCGCCGACGGTAGCGACGCCGCCGGGGCCGGCGTGGCACGTTGCGGGGACTGTCCCACCTCGGGGCTGCCGACTGTGCGCCGTGTCGGGTGGCGGTCCGGCCTCCCCAGGAGGTGGGGGGAGGCCGGACTGCTCAGGGGGTGTGCTTTGCGGCTGGTTCAGTGGATGGCACGCTTTGTTGACTCCGCCACTGTGGCTTCTGGCAGGTCAGGAGCCGGTGGTGCTCAGTTCTCGCCGTGGTGGTCGGCCTTGTGGTGGTTGCCCGTGCCACCGCTGGCGTTGACGCAGGTGTTGCCGAAGGCCGGGTTGAGGAAACCGACGACGTTGACGGTGTTGCCGCAGACGTTGATCGGGATGTGGATGGGCACCTGGAGGACGTTGCCGGACAGGACGCCGGGGGAGCCGATGGCAGCGCCCTCGGCCGTGGCGTCCGCGGCCGCCATGCCGGCGCCGCCGGCGAGGACGGCAGCGGCTGAGGCGGTGACCGCTACTGCCTTTGCGATACGCGACATCAAGATCTCCTAAATGAAGTGGACCTGCCGCAGGGAGTACGGCACGTGCTCCCCTTCAAACAGCACGGGCAGGTAGCCGGTTACGGCCGTTGGGCCGGACCAGTGACCTCAGGCCACCCCTTCAGTCCTGTCGGCAGGGAGGGTCGCGGTTCGGCCGGGGGCTGTGGTGCGGGCGCGCGGACCGGTCGCTCATGCCTGCCTCACCGAGGCTGCGGTAGCGGGTGGCCCACCGCCCGCCGGTGGTGGGTGAGACTTGGAAACGTTCTACGGCCGCCCGGCGAAGCGACCAGTCGTCCTCGACCACACAGCGGGCCAGGAGCGGCCGTCCGGTCTCGGTCGGGGGCCAGGTCGCCGTGCGAGGACCCGGCGCTTGGTCGCTCAGTCGGTGCCGCGCGGTGTACTCCCGGGGAAGTAGCCCGACGGCCGCTGGCCGTAGGACGATCGCCAGGGCTTGGGTCCGTAGCGTCCATGTCAACGCACCGATCCGTGTGATGACGAGGAGCAAGCCATGAGCACCGACGCCCACTTCGCCCCACCTGCTGCCGTTTCCCGCAGGGGAACCTCGGCAGCCCGTCGGGTGCTTCTCGCCGGAGTCGGCTTCGCCGTGCTCTTCATCGGCGGGGTGCTGCTGTCCAGCTTGTTGGGAACGGGTACCTACCCGTCGCCCCTCGACTCCGAGGCGGCGGCCGCGTCCTACTTCGCCGCCAACCGGGGCACGGTTCTGACCCAGGGCATCGCGCACGTACTGGCGGCCGTCCCGCTGGCGATGTTCGCGGGTGCGGTCGGCAACCGGCCGGCGCGTGCGGCGGGTTGGACTGCCGCAGCCGCGCTGGCCGCGTCGGGCCTGCTCAACGTGGCCATCGGGGCCCTGGACTTCACCGGTGACACCCTGCACACGCTGCACTACCTGACCTTCCTCGCCGGCGGTCAGCTCCATGTCCCGCTGCTCGGCATCCTGGTCGCCGCGGGGACCCGCGCCCGCGCCGCGACGGCTCCGCGCTGGACTACGGCACTGGGTCTGGTCGCCGCCGGGCTGGCCGTCCTGTCGCTCGTGTCGTTCGCCACCGAAGCGGCCATGCTGCTGCTCCCGCTGGGCCGCTTCACCGCGATCCTGTGGATCGTGATCACGGCGGTAAGGACGCGCCGGGGCAAGTGACCCCGACCGCCGCCCCCCAACCGCAGCCGTCGGTCGGGGGGCGGCGGCGCTCGTACACAGCAACCATGCCCGGCCCCGCAGCACTCGATCTGACGCTGAGTGACCGTCGGCGGGCCTGTGTGATGCCGGATCGGTTGCTGGGTTCTGTCCTCTCCGGGGGGGAATCCGGTAGGACATTGGTGGTCCTCAAGGAAGCCCTGCTCAGCAGATCCCGCGGCGGGCTGACCAGCAAGATTCATCTGGCCACGGACCGGCGATGCCGTCCGCATGCGTTCTTCCTGACCGCCGGGCAGGCCGCGGACAGTCCTCAATTCATCCCCGTACTCGGGAAGGTGCGCGTCCGTCTGGCCGTCGGCCGGCCCCGCACCTGGCCCGGCGGGTCGCCGCAACAAGGCCTACTCGTCCTGCGGCAACCGCTCCTGCCTGCGCAAACGCAACATCAAGGCGGCCCGCCCGTCAGCCACGATGTCGATCTCTAGGGGGCAACACCCGCTTGTCCCCGACCCGATTCGGACGCGGCCCATCAGGGCCGTGTGCGAGATCTCGTCGAAGCACGCCGTGATGTCGCCTTCCATCACCCATTCGCAGGAATGGCTGGCGAGGTAGCGTGTCTCGGCGATCGCGGCATGAGCCCGGCGATTCGGGCGGAATCCGTACGAGTACGGAAGAAGATCCGCTTCGAGCACCGGCTCCGGCATCAGTTTCAAGGATGCCTGGACCACCCGGTCCGCAACGTTCGGAATCCCGAGACGACGGAGCTTGCCGTTCGCCTTCGGGATCATCCGTTCCCGCACCGGGGCCGGCTGGAAGCTACCTTCTCTCAGTGAACCACGCGCGGCCCGCGCCCCCGTGTACACGACGTACGTGAGGACGCTCAGCGCGGCCGTAGCGAGCAGTGCCCCGCCCTGGCCCGCCCCGCGCAGCCCGTTGCCGCGCAACAGCCGGGCGACCCGCTCCCGTTGGAACACCGCGAGCGCGGCCACCCCGGCCGCCGGGCCGAACTGCGTCAGCTGCACCACCTCGGCGGGCACCCCGAGGGCGGGCTGCACCGGGCCCAGCCCACCGGACGCGGCAAAGGCGACCGCCAGGAACGCCCCGCCGTGCCCCACACCCGCCGTGGCCGCGCCTTCGCACCGATCACTTCGACATCCTCGACCGTCCCCATGTCCCGGTTCCGTCCCGCTCGTCGGCCGCTGTCTCTCACGGACGACGATGCCGGTCGGGACGGCCCGGGCCACTGCACCTGGCCACCGGGCAGGCGTGTACCCAGACACCTACTCCGTGGCGATGGCCCGCAGGATGTCCAGGCGCGCCGCGCGGCCGGCCGGACGCCAGCCGGCCAGGACGCCCGCCGCCACGCCGACCAGCGCGACCAGGCCCAACTGCACGGGCGGGACTGCGAACGCGAACGCGCTGTCCTGCGCGCCGCCCGCGGCCTTCACCAGGACCCAGCCGAGGATGCCGCCCAGGACCAGGCCGCCGGTGGTGCCGAAGGCGGCGACCAGCACCGACTCCCAGCGGACCATGGCCCGCAGCTGCGCCCCGCTCTGCCCGACGGCCCGCAGCAGGCCCAGTTCGCGGGTCCGCTCGTGCACGGCGAGGGTGAGCGTGTTGGCGATGCCGAGCAGGGCGATCAGCACCGCGAGGGCGAGCAGTGCGTAGACGAGGGTGAGCATCATGTCGATGCCGCCCGCCGAGGACCGCGCGTACGCCGCGCGCGTCTGCACCTCGGGGCCACCGTACTGCGCGGCCGTCCGCTCCACCGCCGCAATCCCGTCCGCGAGCGGTACGCCGTCCTTGAAGGTGACAGCCACCAGCGAGTCCGTATCCTGCGCCCGGTGCGGGGCCCATGCCGCGCGGGTGATGACGTAGTCGCCCGCGAGCTGCGACTCCTCGTAGACGGCACGGACCGTGAACCGCTGCTTCTGCCCGTCGGTGAAAGCGAGTTCTACGTTGCTGCCGGGCCGCCAGCCGTTCCGGGCGGCTTCCTTGCCCGCGACGGCGATCCCGTCCGTGCCGAGCGTATCGAGGCGTCCCTCGACGGCGCCGAGGTCCAGGCCGACCGCGAGCGCGGCCGGCTCGGTGACGGTGAGAGCCCGCCCGGAGCCGTCGACCTCCGCGACCCCCTTGCCGAGGCCGACCGCCCCGGCCACCTCGGGGAGCGAGGCCACCGCCGGGGCGAGGGCTGGGCTGAGGCCGCTGCCGCCCGACCCGAACGCGGGCGCGCTGATGGCGACATCACCGGCGAAGGACCGCGACACGGTCCGGTCCATGGTCGCCTTGAGTGAGGCGCCGAAGACCGTGAACAGCGAGACGACGGCGACGCCGATCATCAGCGCGGTCGCGGTCGATGCCGTCCGCTTGGGGCTGCGCCGTGCGTTGCGCCCGGCCAGGGCGCCCGTGACCCCGCGCAGTCGTTCCAGCGGCCGTGCGAGGATTCGTACGGCGACCGAGGAGGCCACCGGCCCCAGGACCACGAACGCGGCCGTGACCAGCACCGCACCTGCCCCGGACAGCCACAGGGATGGCACGGCAAGCACCCCGGTCACGATCACCGCGATGCCGGTGGCGCCCAGGGCGGCTCCGGTCGCGGTACGGGCCCGCGAGGCCCCGGACGGGTCCACGGCGCTCTCGCGCAGCGCGGCCAGCGGTGCGGTACGACCCGCCCGCGCGGCCGGAAGCAGGGCCGAGCCCAGACACACCACGACACCCACGGCAAGGGGCAGCAGCATCGACAGCCCGCTGATCACCAAGTTCCCCTCGGGGAAGGGGAACCCGATCACCGGGAACAGCGCCTGGAGTCCGGCGGCGATTGCGATGCCGGCGGCCAGTCCGGCCGCGGAGGCGAGGACCGCGACGACGACGGCCTCCGCCAGCGTGCCGCCGACCACCTGGCGGCGGGAGGCGCCCAGGGCGCGTAGCAGGGCGTTCTCGCGGGTGCGCTGGGCAACGACGATCGCGAAGGTGTTGTGGATGCTGAAGGTGGCAACCAGCACGGCGATGCCGGAGAAGACGAGGAGCAGGGTGGTGAAGAGGGTCAGGAACTGACCGGAGATCATGTCCGTGTTCTCCTGGGCCGAATCCCGGCCGGTGATCGCCTCGATGCCCTGCGGCAGCACCGGAGCCAGCGCGTCGACGAGCTGCTGCTGGCTGGTGCCCGGGGCGGCCCGCACCTGGAGGGAGGCCGCCTGGCCGGGGCCGGCCGTCAGGTACTTCTCCGCGTCCGCCTGGGTCATGCCCGTGTACGTGACCTGGGCCATGCCGTCCGCGCCGCCGAAGGTGGCCAGGCCGACGATCGTCACCCGGACAGGGTCGGGAGTGCGCAGCACCGTCGTGTCACCGATGTTCAGCCCGCCCTTCGCGGCGGTGCCCCGGTTGACGACGACCTCGCCGGAGCGCTCCGGTGCGCGGCCCTCCGCGAGCTTGTACGGGTTGAGCCGCGGGTCCGTGATCCAGTTGCCGGCGAGGGTGGGCGGGCCCTGGCCGCCGATCGGTTCGCCGTTGCGGCCGATGAGCTGCCCCGCGCCCTGGATGTTCGGGGCGGCGGCGTCCACGCCCGGGGTGCGCCCGATCCGGTCCACCAGGGCGGTGGGCACGGGCTGTCGGGTGCCCTGGGTCTGTCCCGGGACCGTGACCACGCGCGCGCTGCGCACGACAGCGTCGGTGCCGCTCGCCGCGCCCGCGAACATGGTGTCGAAGCTCGCGCGCAGGGTGTCGCCCATGACGAGGGTCCCGGCGAAGAACGCGACGCCGAGCAGCACGGCCGTGAAGGTTCCGGCGAAGCGCCGCTTGTGCGCGCGCAGTGCGGCCGTGCTCAGCCGCAGGGTGGTACGGGCCGCGTTCATGACTCCGCTCCCATCGTCACGGAGCGGGTGTCGAAGGCTTTGAGCCGGTCCAGGACGCGCTCGGCGGTCGGGGCCGCCATCCGGTCGACCAGGCGACCGTCGGCGAGGAAGACGACTTCGTCGGCGTGGGCGGCGGCCACCGGGTCGTGGGTGACCATGACGACCGTCCGGCCCATCTCGCGCACCGCCCGGCCCAGCAGGCCGAGCACCTCCTCGCCCGAGCGGGAGTCGAGATTGCCGGTCGGCTCGTCGGCGAAGACGACGTCGGGGCTGCCTGCGAGGGCGCGGGCGACGGCGACCCGCTGCTGCTGGCCGCCGGACAGCTCGGAGGGCCGGTGGTGCAGCCGGTCGCGCAGACCGACGACGTCGATGAGGCGTTGGAGCCAGGCGTCGTCGCCCCGGGTGCCGGCGAGGTCCTGCGGGAGGGTGATGTTCTCGGCCACCGTGAGGGTGGGCACCAGGTTGAAGGCCTGGAAGACGAAGCCGATGCGCTCGCGGCGCAGCAGCGTGAGCCTGCGGTCGTCGAGCGCACCTAGCTCCGTACCCCCGATGAAGGCGGATCCCGAGGTGAGCGAGTCGAGGCCGGCCGTGCAGTGCATCAGGGTGGACTTGCCGGAGCCGGACGGCCCCATGATGGCGGTGAAGCGGCTGGCCGGGAAGTCGACGCTCACGCCGTCCAGGGCCCGTACCTCGGTGTCGCCCCGGCCGTAGACCTTCAGGGCGTCGACGACCCGGGCGGCGACAGCGCCGCCGCCCGGCAGGGTGGTGACGGTGCTCATGCCGCACCGCCCTTGGAGGCAGGGCCGAACTGCTCGTCCAGTACCGACAGCCGCCGCCAGTACTCGTCCTCGTCGATCTCGCCGGAGGCGAAGCGCCGCCCCAGGATCGCGATCGGCGCGTGCTCGCCGTGAGCGGCCCCGCGCCCCTGCCACGGTCCGCGGCGGCCGCGCCACACCGTGCGCCGCAGTACGGTCACGGCGCCGATCACGACCGCCGCCCAGATCAGCGGGAAGAACAGGATCCACGGGCCGGGCCCGTCGTACGCGAGAGTGGTGAGGGTGTTCATCGCGGTTCAGCTCCTCGGAGTGGGTGGACGTTTCGTCTCACTCCGAGACTGGCTCCGGGAGGGGGTCCGGGTCGTCGTACGGCCGGCTGCACCGGGCCTACTTCCCCGGGCGTACGAGCCCCTCCGGGCACACGGGAGCGGTGCGGGTCAGCCGAGCCAGCCGGGGCGGACCAGCCCGGACTCGTAGGCAAGGACGACCAGTTGGGCCCGGTCGCGGACGCCCAGTTTGACCATCGAGCGGCTGACGTGGGTCTTCGCCGTGAGCGGGCTGACGACCAGGCGGCGGGCGATCTCCTCGTTGGACAGGCCCATGCCCACCAGCGCCATCACCTCCCGCTCCCGGTCCGTGAGACGGCCCAGCCCCGCTGCGGACGCGGGCTGCTTCGAACGGGCCGCGAACTCCGCGATCAGTCGGCGGGTCACGCCCGGGGACAGCAGGGCGTCACCCTCCACCACCGCCCGGACCGCGCGCAGCAGTTCCTCCGGTTCGGTGTCCTTGACCAGGAAGCCCGACGCGCCGGAGCGGATCGCCTCGAAGACGTACTCGTCGAGCTCGAAGGTGGTGAGCATGATGACCCGGACCTCGGCCAGCGCCTCGTCCTCGGTGATCCGCCGGGTGGCGGCGAGCCCGTCCAGCACCGGCATCCGGATGTCCATCAGCACCAGGTCGGGACGCAGATCCCGTACCAGCCGCACGGCCTCGTCGCCGTCGGAGGCCTCGCCCGCGACCTCGATGTCGGGCTGCGCGTCGAGCAGCGCCCGGAACCCCGCCCGGACGAGCAGCTGGTCGTCGGCGAGCAGTACGCGGATCACGGATCCTCCTAGGGGGCGAAACCCTTCAGCGGGAGCCTCGCGACCACCCGGAAGCCCCCGTCCAGACGGGGGCCGGCCTCGATGGTGCCACCCAGGGCCCCGGCCCGCTCGCTCATTCCGACAAGACCGTTGCCACTGCCGCCGGCGGCGCCCCCGGTGGCCGGGCCGTCGTCGTCCACGCGCAACTCCAGGGCTTCCGGCCGCCAGAGGAGGCCGATACGGGCGGTACGCGACCCGGAATGGCGGACCACATTGGTCAGCGACTCCTGAAGGATCCGGAAGGCGGCGAGGTCCGCGCCGGGCGGCAACGCCCGTGCCGTCCCCTCGGCCGCCACCTCCACGGCGAGCCCGGCCGCCGCGGCCTGCTCGACGAGCTCGGGAAGGCGGTCGAGACCGGGGGCGGGAGTGCGGGGCGCGTCACCGGGGGTGCGCAGGGTGTCGAGGACCTGCCGGACCTCGCCCAGGGCCTCCCTACTGGCGGCCTTGATCGTGGTCAGCGCCGTACGGGCCTGCTCGGGGTCGGAGTCGAGCAGGGCCAGCCCGACACCTGCCTGAACGTTGATCACCGAAATGCTGTGCGCGAGGACGTCGTGCAGCTCACGGGCGATGCGTAGCCGCTCCTCGTCCACCCGGCGCCGCTCGCCCGCCGCCCGCTCGACCCGCTCCCGGGCCCACTGCTCGCGGCGTACGCGGACCAGCTCCGAGACGGTGAGCATCGCCAGCACCCACGCGGTGATGCCCAGCTCCTGCCCCCAGGGCGCCGGGCCGTCTCCCGCGGGCGGCAGCCAGTGGTACAGCCAGTGCCCGATGAGCAGGTGCCCGGCCCAGAGCAGCCCGACGGCCCCCCAGGCGGCCCTGCGGTGACCGGCTACGACGGCCGCGAAACAGGCCAGGGCCAGACTGATGAACACCGGGCCGTACGGGTACCCGGCGCCGATGTACACCAGGGTGACCACGCTGACCCCGTACGCCACGGCCACCGGATACCGGTGCCGCAGCAGGAGCAGCGCGGGCCCCAGCAGCAGCAGAATCCGCGCAAAAGAGTCCAGCGCCACCCGCCCGGTCTGCTGCTGGGCGGCCCACCCGGCTCCGGCCTGCGCGAAGACGGCGACGAGCAGCGCCAAGCGCCAGCCCGGGCCCCGCCCGCTCCGATCCACCCATCGCCGCCACGGGGGATCCGGGCGCTCCCGCTGCTCATCCATACCCGCCACGCTAGTGCGCACCCGCCGTCACCCGCGTCACCCCGGCGTAGCGTTTGCCGCGTACTCCCCAGGTAGTACGCGCAGGCGGGATGCCCTCGGCCGGTCGTGGAGAAGCGTCCGGAGCCCCGGCCCCGCACCCGGACCACCGGATTGTGGCCCACGCGGCCCCACGTCCTGGCACGTGGCACGGCGAACGCCGCGAATACAGCGGCCTCCGTGCGGGAGGCGAAGGCTCACGCGGGGGTGATGTTCTCCGCCTGCGGGCCCTTCTGGCCCTGGGTGACGTCGAAGTTCACCTTCTGGCCTTCTTGAAGCTCGCGGAAGCCGGAGCTGGCGATGTTCGAGTAGTGGGCGAACACGTCCGGACCGCCGCCGTCCTGCTCGATGAAACCGAAGCCCTTTTCCGCGTTGAACCACTTCACGGTTCCGGTGGCCATGTGTCCTCCAAGGGACTCGAAATCGGTCCCGCACCGTGCGGGAGCCGGAGGTGATCGCCCTGGTCCTCAGAGACTGTGAACAGAAAAATCGCCCATGAATGTTGCGCTCACGAGCGACCGGTACTTCGGAACCATGACAGCTGGCCCTGACGCTACACGGACCCTCCTGCTCACACCACGCGAACACCCCTACGCCGTGTTCGCGGGCATTCAGACAGGGGGTCTCCCGCCGCTGCCGACGCAGAGGGTGAGACGGAGATTCGGGTTCGGGCGGAGCAGACCGGGTGGGCTTGGGGGCCGGGCCGCTCTTGACGCGCCACGTCCACCGGGCGGCGGCCTGCGCACGCCCCAGGCCCTGGGGCCCGTCCGCCCGGCGGCCCGGCGGCCCGGCGGCCCGGCGGCCCGGCGGCCGCTGGCGGAGGCCGGGCGGGCGGGCCCGGAGGAAGATGAGAGGACGACCGGCAGGGGCGGACGCAGGACCGGATGGTCGGACCCGAGCCGCCGCAGTGGGTGAAGGAGGTCCGGTCATGGTCGCGTCCGAGGCGTTTGGGGCCGGGCCCGGCTCCGTGGGAGTGGTTCCCTCCGAGCCCGGCGGTCTGCTGGATGTGCTGAGCGTGGCCGCGGTGGTCCTGGACGCCGAGGGACGGATCACGCTCTGGAGCCCTCAGGCCCAGGATCTGTTCGGCTGGTCAGCCCCGGAGGCGCTGGGCCGGTACGCGGCCAAACTGCTGGTCGCCGACGAGTACGTCGACGTGGTCCTTGAGCTGTTCGCCAAGGTCATGGCGGGGGGCGGTGCCTGGGCCGGGGTGTTCCCCGTGCGGCACAAGGACGGCTCCACGAGGCTGGTGGAGTTTCGCAACATGCGGCTGCTGGACGAGCACGGCGGCGTGTACGCCCTGGGGATCGCCTGCGACGAGGCCGTTCTGCGCGGTGTGGAGCGGGACCTGGCGCTGTCGGTGCGGCTGGTGGCGCAGTCCCCGCTCGGGCTGGCGGTGCTGGACACCGATCTGCGCTACGTCCTGGTCAACCCGACGCTGGAACGGATCAACGGCCTGCCGGCCGAGAAGCACCTGGGCCACACCGTCCGCGAGGCGCTGCCGTTCCTGGACACCGAGGTGATCGAAGCCTCCATGCGCCAGGTTCTGGAGACAGGCGTACCACTGCTGGACCAGTTCGCCATAGGGCGTACCCCCGCCGACCCGAACCGGGATCATGCCTGGTCGGGCTCGTACTACCGGCTGGAGGATCCCAGCGGGCGGGTGATCGGTCTCGCCCTGTCGGTGGTGGACGTCACCGACCGCCACCGCGCGGCCGCCGAGGCAGCCGAAGCCCGCCGGCGCCTGGACCTCATCGCCCGGGCGTCCGTCACCGTCGGCACCACCCTGGACCTGGAGCGCACCGCCCGCGAACTAGCCGCCCTCGTCGTCGCCGACCTGGCCGACGTCGCTACGGTCGACGTCCTCGACTCCGTCCTGGAGGGCAGCGCCCCCACAGCACCCGGCCCCGGCACGGAGCCGGCTCTCTTTCGGGCCCTGGCGATAGCGGCGGCCTACGAGACGGCCGCCGTCCACGCCGCCGACCCGGTGGGCGAACGCGCCAGCTATCCCGCCGAGCGCCTGGTCACTCGCTGCGTCAGCACCGGACGCCCCGTCCTGGTGGCACACGTCACCCGCCCCGATCTGGAGCACATCGCACGCGACGAAGCCGCCGCGGCCCTCCTCGCCCAGGAGGGCCTGCACTCCTACCTGGCCGTTCCGCTGACGGCCCGCGGCCAGCTCCTGGGCGTCCTGGGACTCCTGCGCACCCGCAATCCACTCCCCTTCAACCATGACGACGTCACTCTGGCCGGCGAACTGGCCACCCGCGCCGCCATCGCCATCGACAACGCCCGCTGGTACCAGCACGCCGCCGACACCGCCCTCACCCTCCAGCGCCACCTTCTCCCACACCCCCCACCCCAGGCCGCCGGCCTGGAAATCGCCTACCGCTACCAGCCCGCGGCAGCGGCCAGCGGGATCGGCGGCGACTGGTTCGAC
This sequence comes from Streptomyces sp. H27-H1, assembly GCF_026627445.1. Classification (GTDB taxonomy): domain Bacteria; phylum Actinomycetota; class Actinomycetes; order Streptomycetales; family Streptomycetaceae; genus Streptomyces. The sequence goes on along the minus strand of NZ_JAPNLJ010000021.1, from coordinate 10,854 downwards.
GCGATCCCCCAGGCCATGGACAAGACCGCTCTCGTGGTCGGCGACGTCATGGGACACGGGGTCCACGCCGCCGCCACCATGGGACAACTGCGCACCGCCACCCGCACGCTGGCTGAACTCGGCCTCGACCCGGCCCGTGTCCTGCGCCACCTCGACCACATCACCGCCGGACTGGACCAGACCATCGCGACCTGCGTCTGCGCCGCCTACGACCCGCACCGCTCCCGCTGCCGCGTAGCCCTCGCCGGCCACCTGCCCCCCGTCCTCATCCGGGCAGGACAGGCACCAGAACTGCTCGACCTGCCCACCGGCGTTCCGCTCGGCGCAGGCGGCCTCGGCGGCGGCCGGTTTGAGACCAGCGTCCTCGAGCTGATTCCAGGTGACCGGCTGGTCCTGTACACCGACGGCCTCGTCGAAACCCGCGACGACGCCCTGGACGACCGCCTCAACCTCCTCCTCAGCCTCCTCGCCGATCCCGGCCTCCCCCCGGAGGCGACCTGCGACCGGCTTCTGGCCGCGCTACGTCACCCCGACGCCGACGACGACGTCGCCCTCGTCATCGCGCACGTGAGACCCCACCCGCCCGCCGACGAGGCGACCGCGACGACCTGACCCCCTGTACTTGTCTACGCCGTGGAGCCTGGGGGCGGGGGCGCCAGGTGGCAGTGGATCACGGTCCTGCGGGGTGTGGCCCGGGGCGGCCCGCCGGGCCGACGGCGCCCTTTTTCGCGCGGCTCCCAGCGCAGAAGAAGGACGGCTGCGAGCATCGGGGTGCAGGTCAGGAGTACGAACGTCATGACGTGGCCGCCCTCAACGGGGTCGGCCGGGCCGGCAGCCGCTGTACCGACTCGGCGGCGTGCAGAAGACGCATCACTGCCCGGGAGCGGTTCGTGAGCCTGAGGCGACGTCCGTGCCGGGGCCACCACTCGATGACGGCCAGGAAGGCCGAGTCGCAGAACGTGACCCGGGAGGTGTCCAGGACGAGGCCGGTGCAGCCGTCGGCAGCCGCCGAAGCCAGAAAAGCCCGTAGCGGGGCGGCGCTGAAGTGGTCGATCTCCCCGGCGAGGTGAACGACCAGGGTTACGCCGAGGGTGGTGCACGAGTGGACGACTATGACCCCGGGCTCGGTGTCCGCGCCCCAGTCGTGCACGGCAGGAGGGGCAACCAGCGGCGCGAGGTCGGCGGGCAGTATCGGGGCGGTGCTTGCGGTACTCACATCCCCATCAACGCCTCCCGCCCCGTTGTGGGAAACGAGCCACGCCACCCTTTCACCCTATCTGACCAGCACAGATCCCCGGTAGAGGGAAAGAATCCACCCGGATGAGGCAGCCAGAGGTCTCCGGGTCGACCGTTTGTTCACCGTGAGAGGGCCGCGCCGGCCCAGGTCCTACTCGTCGCGTTCGAAGACGGCCGCCTCGGCGCCGAGCCAGTACGCGAGGATCGTGAGCGTACGGGTGTTCTTCCGGTAGTCCGGCCGTGTATCCGGTCGGTGGCGGGTGAAGTCGTCGACGAAGCGGCGGGCGGTTTCGGTGAGCGGCGGCCCACGGGCATGCTTCGCAGACGCGCCAGCACCGGGGCCAGTCTCGCCGGACGGTGAACAGCGGCTCCTGCCCGCGGCTCGTATGCAGGGCGGGCCGCCGCTCGTCATGGTCCGGGACCTCGCTGTCACCGACCGGAATCGCCTCGAAGGGGCCGCCCTTGCCGGTCGGCAGCGGATGCCGTGTGACCTGGCTCACGACTGCGGTGGACGGCGCGAATGCCGCGGCCGCTTCGGGGCGGCTGGACGTGGCGGCGATGGCCCTGGCCGTGCCGGTCCTCCTCAACACCGGCCAGGCAAAGGAGCACACCCCCGCGGGCGCCAGGCGGCCCCCTTCAGGCCCGCTCCGGGATCACCGCTCGCGGGCGTGCCGCCGCGCCGCTCGCCGCACCGTCCGCGCGTCCCGGCGGCGCCCGACCGCCTTCAGCCAAGTGGCCAGGTCGTCGGCGTACCGGACGAAGCGGTCGCGGTACGTCCCGGGTACTTCCGTGTCGAGCGCACGGGCGAGCTCGACCGCCTGTTCCAACATCCCCACGGCCTCCTCGTGCCGTCCCGCCCACCACAGCTCCCACGCGAACTGCCACATCTCGTGGAGGTGGACCGGCTCGTACGTCACGGGGTCGGCGTCGGCGAGCCGGCGACCGACCTCCAGGGCCTCGGCCAGGAACCCCGGCTCCCGGCTCCCCGCGCGCGGAGCCCGCAGCAGCACCACGAGGTGAGGGCCGTGGACCGTCACCTCGGAGGCGGCGAGATAGCGGTACAGACCGAGCACCACCTCGTCGACGACGTGCCCCGTGCCGTGCTCCACGAGTTCCGGTGCGGTCCGCGGCAGCCTGCGGGGGTCCACGTTCCTTTCCAGGCCGTCCGCCTCGTGACCGCTCACGCGTGCCTCGTCCCGCAGCCCCACGGCCTCCTGCACCTGGGCCAGCGACCGCAGCGCACCGGCCAGGTCGGTGGTGAGCGCCGCCGGATTCGCCCGTGCTCCGCCGCGGCGGATCTCCACGGCCTGTGTGGCGGCCGCCAGCGCCTCGGTACGCCATCCCCGCAGGCGCAGCAAGTCGTCGCCGGGTACGCCGCCCCCGCTGATCACCTGCGCGACAACGGCCTCGTTCCGCCGTCCCGCGCTCGCCAGCATGGCGGTCAGATTGGTGAGGCCCTGGGCCAGCATGCCCTCGTGCGCGGCCGGGGCGTCGCGTGCCCGCGTTCGCAGGACGGCCACTGCGCGCCGGGTGGCGGCCAGTGCGGCGTCGACACGCAGGACGCTGTGCAGGGAGCTGCCGATGTTGACGAGGGTGACGGCGAGATCGTGGTCGTACCTCTCGGGCCGCTCCGCCGCCACCTGGGCGTACAGCGTCAGGGACTCGCCGTTGGCCCTCAGGGCCTCGAGGCGCCGCCCCGCGTGCTGCAAGCGGATCGCATAGTTCGACAGCGACAACGCCAGGTCGGCGGTGTCGCTGTCGCGACCGGGTCGCAGCCGTCTCCTTCGGATCGCGATCGCCGACTCGATCGCGCTCAGCGCCTCGTCGCCGCGCTGCTCCCGGTCCAGCTCTGTGGCGAAATTGTTCAGGGCGCGGGCGAGGTCGGGCTCGTAACGCTCCGGATCGGCGTGGGCGGCCGCCTCGTAGAGCGCTACCGCGCGTCCCACCGAGGCCAGGCTCTCGTCGTAGCGGCCCGCTCCGGCGAGGTTCCAGCCGAGGTTGAGTTGTACGGCGGCCTGCGCCGCCGGGTCGTCGCTCGCCGCCATGCGGTGCTCCGCCAGCCGGACGGCCAGGGCGGCCGCGGCCGGATCGAGTACGGCGTCGTCACGACGCGGTAGATACGCCTCGATGGCTTCCAGCAGATCGATGTCGATGTCCTCCAGCGCGACCAGCGCACCGAACGGCGCGCCGCCGGCCGCGACGGCCAGCCAGGGCGCCTGCCGGAGCAGGGGATAGAGGTGCTGTCGGCCGACGTGCGGCCAGCGGCCGGCCGCACTGGCCAGAACCGTCATCGCGCGTGACAGCCAGGGCGCGGCCGGGGCGCCGACGGTTTGCGGTAGCAGAGCGTCCAGAGCGGCCGGCGCCCAGTCGTGCGCCGGGTAGTCGGCGGGGTGCCCCGGCAGGGTCAACGCGACGAACTCCTCGGCCAGCCGGTCCGGCGTCAGCGGTTCGAGCACCGTGGGCAGTGCTGGGTCCGCGGGGGGATAGCAGGCCCCGTGGTCGGCGAGCACGGTCCGGGCGGGAAGGCGCAGCCGCAGGGAGTCGACCGCGGCCGTCCCGGTACGGCGTTCGACCGCGCCGGTGAGGGCGGCTGCGAAGACCGCGCGGTTCATCACGGCGGGCGGCGTCACATAACCGGGCACGTCGGCCAGCCGTGCCCAGTGCCGTTGCTCCCTGTCCAGCAGGTACGTCGTCAGGCCCGCCGCGTCGGCGGGCGGGCGGCGGCCCGTCCGGCGGGCGTCCACGGCCGCCAGCGCCGCCATGTGCACGGTCAGCGTGAGACCGAACTCCGGTTCCACCAGGGCCACAGGCGGTCCGACCGCGCGCGGCGCCGGGAGCCCGTAGCGGTCGGCGAAGGCGTCCCGGGCCGCACGGAACATGGCGGCCCGGTCGCCGCCCTCCTCCCCGTCGTCGGCCAACGGCTCCAGTACCTGGCGTGAGGTGGCGGCCTCTACGTCCGCCAGCGTCGCGCGCACTGCGGGCCAGCTGGTGGCGTCACGGGCCAGCAGCAGGACCCGCGCGGGCAGTCCGGGCCGGTGCAGCAGCGCGTTGCTGAACAACCAGGCCAGGTCCGGCAACGGCCAGTGGTCCGCGTAGTCGACGATCACCAGGACCCCGGTCGCGCCCTCCGCCCGCAGGTCTTGGCTCCCGGGCGGGGGCAGCACCGTGCCGGATCCGTGCACGGCGACGACCACGAGCCAGCCCTCGGCCGAGGACTCGGCGCCAAGCCGCGCGGCGAGACGACTCTTGCCCTGCCCGCCGGGGCCGTGCAGCCAGCGGGCCGCGAGCCGACGTGGCGTGTCGCGCCACGTCCGCAGCGCGGCCACATCCCTTTCACGTCCGGTGAAGGGCACGACCTCGTGTCGGGTGCTCAGCATCCTGCTCGGCAACTCCAACAGCCACTCCGGATCGGCCGCGGGCGGTCCCGCCCGACTCCGCAGTACGTACACCGGCCGACCGTCGCCGAACACGTGGATGTCCGCGCCGATCACCCCGTACGCGAACCCGCCCTCCGCCCGCACCACCTGCCGTGCGAAGGGCCGGAGGCCGGAGCCGTCCGGCACGGGGCCGCTCACCGCTGGGGGCCATCCTGCGACGTGCCTCCCCGGTGGATGTGGACACTGCTGCCCGGACCCTGCGCCCCGATCGCCGTGCCGCTCCCGTGCGCCGTGACGTTCTGAGTCCAGTGCTGCTCGGTCCGGGGGAGCGCGGCCGCCACCTCCTCGACGGCCCGGCGCAGCTCCTCGGCGGCCTCGGGATGCTCCCGCAGCAGCGCTGCGAGCCGGCGGGCCCAGGGCCGCAGGAGGTCTTGGCGCGTGCCGTCGGCGTCCTCCTCGTCGGCGACCAGCCGCGCGTCGCCGTCCAACTGCGCCTCGATCGCAGCCACCCCGTCGTCACCGCGCCGCCGGAACACCTGCACCACCCGCTCGCGGGCGCCCTCCCACGCGCTGGTGGCCATGGCCACCACGATGCTGGTCGCTCCCGCCATCACGAGTTCCGACATCGGATCCGTCATCGCAGCCTCCCCGTATCCCCCGCGTCGAGGGTCCAGCGTAGTCCCGGGCGGGGGAGCGGAGCATCATGAAAGACCGCAGCGGCAAAGGGAGTTCGCCATGGACACGGTCCGGAGCGCGATGTGGGACGACGGCCCCGGGATCGACCGGCGGGCCGCCGCGCACCTGCGGGACAGGCATCGCAGCGTGCTCCGCGAGCTCATCACCTCAGTCCCGCTACCGGACGCGGTACGTCTGGCCAAGCGGTACGGCGACCGCTTCGCGGCCGACCACGACGGGACCCCGCTGCCCGCGCGTCTCACCGCCGCCGACGAGGGCCCACTCGCTCTTCTCGCCGCGGCCGACGAGGCCTTGGTCGTACGGGCAGCCGCCAGGGCCGCGCGGGCGTCGGTCTGCGTCCACCCGGTCGTCACCGGATCCGCCGCATGGCTGTCCTTCGGTGTCAGCGCCCCCGTGCTCACGCTCACCACCGTGGAACCGGACTACGCCACCCGGATCGCCATGCTGCGCGAGGGCGCCTGGCACGACGTCTACCGCGGCCCCCTCGACCACCACGCCGTCGCCTGCATCGACGAGGAGAACGTCGTCGCCGTCCGCGAGGATCCCGGCCACGGCCGGACCCTGGTGCACTACGCGCGCGGCAGCGTCCGCCCAGTCGCACAGGGAGCCGCCCTCACTGGGATGCAGCCCGTTGGTACGGCGGCCGGCTTCGCGGCGGGCAGCGCGTTGCAGCCGGCCGTGGTCGTCGCCGGCCCAGGGCTCGTCGCCGGGATCGTGGACCTGAGCCCGTTGGGGCTCGACGTCGCCCACCGCCTCGCCGTCGCCCCGGACGGCCACACGATCGCCTTCGGCGGCGAACGGGACATCGTCATCACCGACGCGAGAGCGGAGCGTCTGATCGCCCGCACCGTCGTCCCGGTGCCGCGCGGACCGGTACGTGAGCTGGTGTTCACCGGCCCCGACACGCTGGTGGCCTGCGGCGCGGGCGGCGGACTCAGCCGCTGGCGCAAGGAACCGCACGAGGCCCTGACCCTGGAGGCGGTCGGCCAGGCGCCACCCCTCGGCGGTCTCTGCGCCGTCCCCGCCTGGGGCGTGGTGGCCGGACACGCGGGGAGCGAGGGCCGGTACCGCTTCTTCGATCCGGTCACCCTCGGCCCGGCCTGCGTGCCGCGCCCGCTGACGGAGGCCGGCCACGAGCCCCGGACCGTCCGCGCCATCAGTGCCTCCGCCGACGGCCGGTTCGCCGCCGTGGGCGCCTACGGCGGTGTGGCCGACCCCACGCTGACCGTCCACGACTCCCACCACCCACAGGCTCCGCTACTGCGCCCACTGGCGTCCTTGACCGCGCACGACCTTGCGGCCTTGCAAGGAGCTGACGTCAGGTCCGCACCGCACGATCCGGAGGACCTGCAGACGCTCGCGCTGCTGCGGGACCTGGTGGCACACCGGTCGGGCGCCTGACACCAGCGGGGCGGCCTCCCCCGACGTTGCGGCGGGGGAGAGCGGTGCAGGGGCCGGAGCTCCCTGAACGTCCCATCGACCAGCTTGGCCGCACGGACTGGGTGGGTCGAGGGCGAGGAGGAGCGGGGAGAGCGGGGTCCGGCGACCGGCGCCGTGAACAGCACCCCGGGATGGAGTCCCTCGAACCAGGCGGGCCGCGGGCCGCGACCTCTGGTGAGGAACCTGATTTAGGGAGTCCGCACGAGATGCGGATGAGCGCACGACCGAGTTCGTGGAGAACCCGGTCGAGGTCCGGATGGCCCGAAAGAAGAGGATCACCGAAGAGGGCACGGAACTCGTCTGCATCATGGACGAGTCCGCACTGCGGAACATGGTCGGCAGCCCGCGCATCATGGTGGAGCAGTATGAGGAGATCGAGCAACTCGCCTCACTGAGCAACGTCGTCCAGGCTGCCGAGACGGCACACCATCGGCGTCTGGAGCTTCTCTCCTGCTTGGGCGGAAAGCCGACACACTGGTCAGTGGCCAAGCCGGAACGGTGCTACGAATCCCGTAACCGGGAAGGGCTCCACCGACCACCACCGACCGTGCGCAGAGCGCCGGCCAGGAAACGCCGAAGGGCTGCGCCAGTTCGGCTGAGACACCGCTGATGAGGTACGCGAAACTCCCGGCGCACAGCGGCCTCCGGGCTGGCAACTGGTGTGCCCAGGACAATCCTCGACCAGGTGGTACGCCTCGGCTCAAGGCAAGCGGAGTGAGGCCTCCTGTGTCGCCCTTGCCTCTCGGCTTGGTACAGGCAGGTCTCATGCCCGATCATCGGGCAGCTTGCGGGTATCTGGCTGGTGAGCTGCGCCGAGGGGACAGGGAAGGCTGATGGAGCATATGAAGGACGCGAACGAACTGCTCGTGCCGGAGGTGGTGGACAGTCCGGCTTTGCGGGCTGAGCCCAGTGGCCGTGTTGCGCGGTGGATGTTGCGGCATCAGGTGCAGCCGGTGGGGCCGGCAGCGGGTGAGGGACACGGCGAGCAGCACGCGTGGTGGAAGGTGATGTGTCTGACCGGCGTCGATTATTTCTCCAGCCTCGCGTACGTGCCGGCGATCGCCGCTTTGGCGGCCGGCGCGGTCTCACCTTTGGCGACGCTGTTGATCGTGGTCTTGACGCTGTTGGGCATGCTGCCGATGTACCGGAGGGTGGCGAAGGAGAGCCCGCATGGAGCTGGCTCGGTGGCGATGTTGGAGGACTTGCTGCCGTTTTGGCGGGGCAAGCTGTTTGTGTTGGTCCTGCTGGGTTTTGTCGCCACTTCGTGGATCATCACGATCACTCTGTCCACCGCGGACGCCTCCGTCCACGTGGTGGAGAACCCCTTCTTCCCCCAGGCCCTGCACGGCCACGAAGTCGCCCTCACCGTCGTGCTGCTGCTCATCCTTGGCGGAGTGTTCCTGCTGGGTTTCAGCGAAGCCGTCAAGGTGGCCATCCCGCTCGTGGCTGTCTTCCTCGTCCTGAACGCCGTGGTTATCGGTGTCGCTGTGGCGGACGTTTTCAACACGCCCGCTGCCGTTACAGCTTGGACTGACGCCCTCGGCGAAGGCGGTGGCGGCTTCGGTGACGTGGTCGGCCCTGCCCTGCTGGCATTCCCTCTGCTGGTGCTGGGTCTCTCCGGGTTCGAGACCGGGGTGAGCATGATGCCCCTCATCAAAGCCGACGGCGCCAACGCCGAACAGCGTCTGCACTCCCGCATCCGCAACACCCGCCGGATGCTCACCACCGCCGCGCTAGTCATGAGCGTCTACCTGCTGGCCGCCAGTTTCGTGACCACCGTCCTCATTCCCCACGAGCAGTTCGAGCCCGGCGGCGCGGCCAACGGTCGTGCCCTGGCCTGGCTCGCGCACGAACACGTGGGGGAGGCATTCGGCACCGTCTACGACATCAGCACCATCTTGATCCTCTGGTTCGCCGGCGCCTCCGCGATGGCCGGACTCGTCAACATCGTGCCCCGCTACCTGCCCGGCTACGGCATGGCCCCCGAATGGGGCCGCGCGGTGCGCCCCGTGGTGATCGTCTACACCGTCCTGTGCGTCATGATCACCATCGCCTTCGACGCGGACGTCGACAAGCAGGCCGGCGCCTACGCCACCGGCATCCTGGCCATGATGGTCTCCGGCGCCTTCGCCGTCACCGTCTCCGTCGCACACCGCCGCAAGCGCGCGACCGCCGTCGGCTTCGCACTGCTCACCGCGATCCTGGCCTATGCCCTGATCGCCAACATCATCGACAAGCCCGACGGCATCGCCATCTCCGGCATGTTCATCCTCGGCATCGTCATCGTCTCGCTGGTCTCACGCGTCTCACGCACCACCGAACTGCGCGCCGACCGCATCGTCTTCGACGCCGACGCCCGCCGATTCCTCACCGACACTTTGGCCCACGACCAGTCCATCAACATCATCGCCAACCGCCGCGAAGCCGGCGACGAAGCCGAATACGGGGCCAAGGAACAAGAACAGCGCGGCACCAACCCCGTCCCCGGCCGCGCCGACGTCCTGTTCCTCGAAATCGACGTGGTCGACCCCTCCGACTTCAGCGACACCCTCACCATTCATGGTGTCCAAGTCGGCCCCTATCGCGTCCTGCGCGCCGAGGCCCCCGCCGCCCCGAACGCCATCGCGACCATTCTGCTCGCACTGCGCGACACCACCGGCGTCAAGCCGCACTGCTACTTCGCCTGGGCCGAAGGCAGCCCCCTGGTCCACATGTTCCGCTACTTCCTCCTGGGCCGCGGTGACACCGCCCCCGTCACCCGCGAGATCATCCGCAGCCACGAACCCGACCCCACCCGCCGCCCCGGCATCCACGTCGGCGACTGACCAGGCAGAGGGCTTCTGAGCGGTGGACCGCCACCCGATGAGCCGACAGCATCCAAGGATTGCGTACGCACCAAGAGGAGGAGCCATGACCGCTCTGCATTTGCTCACGTCAGGGTTCGGGCTTGCCGCTTCAGGGCCCCTCTACAGCCGAGTGCGGGTATGACACCGCCGGGGCAGTGGGGGATGCGGCCCAGGATCATCGCCCTCACGCTCGGTGGCGGAACCCTGGTGGCAGGCGGCGCTGCCGCCGCATGGTGGTGGCTACTGGGCATCGGAGTGTGGATGATCATCGCCGCATTCCTGATGGAACTGATCTACCGCCCCTGATTCGCCCTCTCTGTGCTGCGCGACAGGCCCCACCCAGGCCAACGGCGAGGTATGTCCGCCCGGCTGCAGCAAGCAACGTTGGCGCGCCGCCTGCCCGCCCGAGGGATACGAGGCAGGCTCCCAGGTGCCGTGGGCAAGCCCCCGCTGTCGGCGGTGTCTGGAGACGAGGTGCCAGACCCGTCCTCGGGGTGGCTGAGGAGGATCGGTCGCAATGCAGCCGAGGACCTGATCTCGGACGGTCACGAGCTCGTCCTGCACGCCCGAAACGACCGGCGCGCGGACGCGCTCGACGACCTCGCCGCCAAGGGAGCACACGTCGTCGTCGGGGATCTGGCGCGCATGGACGACGTCCGGGCTGTCGCCGAAGGCGTGAACCGCCTGGGCAGGATGGACGCGGTGATCCATAACGCGGGCGTCGACCAGGGCGCATCGCTTCTCCCGGTGAACGTGGTGGCGCCGTACGTGCTGACCGCGCTCATCGAGCGGCCGGCACGGCTCGTGTATCTCAGCAGTGGAATGCACCGAGGCGGGCGGCCGGACCTCACCGACGTGGACTGGTCAGGCGCGCGCCGGACGCCCTCCTACTCCGACAGCAAGCTGCTCGTCACGGCGCTGGCGCTCTTCATCGCCCGCACGTGGCCGGACGTGTTCACCAACACTGTCGACCCGGGGTGGGTGCCCACCCGCATGGGCGGCGCAGCGGCAAGTGACGACCTCCGTCTCGGTCACGTCACCCAGGCATGGCTCGCTGGAAGCAACGACCTCGAGGCGCACGTCACCGGACGGTACTGGTTCCATCAAGCACGCCAGCAGCCGGCTCCGGCCACTCAGAGGACATTAAGTCCCTTTATTCATGTTTCGAGATCGCTCGATCGTGTGGTTGTTCGATGTACTGACGTGCTGGCCGGGATGTGAGTGATGTTGTGCGGATATGGAGAGACCGGCGTATCCGA
>NZ_JAPNLJ010000020.1 GCF_026627445.1 Streptomyces sp. H27-H1 | reverse complement strand
CCTGTGGCAGATCGCGCCAAGGGCTGCCGACGCGGAACCGCCACATCACCGCGTTGAAGTGTTTCCGCAGGTCGGGGATGGGTCCGACCGCAGCGATAGGAAGATGGGGCTCGATCAGAGTCCACTGTGAGATCGCCTCGCGCCATGACTGATGGCCTATCAAGACCGGGCCTCCACGCGCAGGCGATCTACCGAACTCGTGATCCGGACTCCAGACAGGACCTAGCACTCGAGGCTTCCGCGGCGCCTGCCGATCCGTACGCCGTTGCGGCTCGCGGCGGTACTCGGCACGCCCCGGCGCGGACCGCCCCGGCGCCCGGGCGCTGATGCCGGTCCTGCCCCTGGCCGTGGGCACACCGCTGACGACGACGCTGTTCCTGCCGCTGCCCGACTCCCCCGCGACCCGGACACCTCTCCCCCTGCGGGTTGCGGGAGTTCACCGGCAGCTGCATCCCGCGCCGTCGCCACCCTGACCGCCCTGCTGGCCGTCAGCCCGGTCCGGGGCGTCCACCGGTGCCAGCGGAGGTGCGAGCGGAGGCCGGCCTCGCGACCAGGGCCGCGAAGGTCAGTACCCACGCGCCGACCGCGATCCAGAGCAGCACCGTGCCGAGGGGCCGCAGCCAGCCCACCCCGGCCGGGGCGGCAACGGAGAGACACGCGGTGGCCGTCATACCTAGGGGGAAGACGCTCGCCCAGCGCCGGACGTCGTAGCGCAGGCGCGGGTGCAGCGCTTCGGCGGCGAGGAGCACGACGTACCAGGCGAGGGAGAGCCCCAGGGTCACCAGGGTGACGGCGCGCAGCCCCTGGTGCGCCCAGCCCGTCCACAGGGGTGAGGCCGTGAGGCCGGATCCGGCGAGGGCGGTGATGGAGAGCGCCCCGCCCGCCACCCAGTGGTCTCCCGCTCCGGACGCCACCTCGCGGAAGTCGAAGCGTACGAGCGCCTCGACGTAGAGCAGCAGCCCCAGGCAGAAGGCGGCCAGCGCGGCCCGGCCGAGCCAGTCGTGGCCGGTGGTGGTGGCCAGGGTGCCCGCCAGCACGGCGAGTCCCTGGGTGGCCACGGAGACGAGGAACGCGGCGCCGGGCATCCGGTGGCCCCAGTGCCGCAGGACGGCGATCAGCAGCCCCGGCCAGAGCGCGGCGGCCAGCGCCAGCAGCGCGAGGGCCACGGACTGCCACCCGAGGACGGCGAGCCTGGAGCCGAGCACGGCCGTGGCGGCCACGGCGGTGAGGGCCGCCGGGGTGTCGGCCTCGGCGTGGAAACGCCGCCGGTCACCCAGCAGCCGGGCGGTGAAATCGGCGGCGAGTACGAGCCACAGTGCCGCGGCGAAGACCAGCGCGGCGATCGACAACGCCCCCTGGCCGATGAGGTGCAGGCCGACCGAGAGGATCCCGGCGGCCATGACGGCGGCGCCGGCGGCCGGCGACAGTTCGGCCCACCATCGCAGACCCGCGAAGACTCGCACCCGCCCAGCCGACACCACCGGGGCGGTCCGGTGCGTGCGGCACGCCATCAGGCCGGTGGAGTTGCCCCTTCCAGACGCTGCGACACGCCCACTTCCGGGCTGGATTGTCCTGATTCGCGGGTAGTGTCAGCGTGAGCCAGCTCACAATCGGACCATCCGGTTCCGGCTGCTCGCTCACGATGCCCCACCGGCCCAAGGGCCCTGCGGGGCCCTCTCTTTTTGCGCATTGGAGACGGAAATGCAGGCCGTGGCAACGGAGCCCGCACGCCAAGCTCCCGCTCAACCCGCGAGCTTCATCCAGGAAGTTCTGCGGGGCGTCGCCCAGGTCGATTTCATGCCGAGTGCGTTCACGGGCATCTTCTTCGTCGCCGCCCTCGCGGCCGCCGACTGGAAGTACGCCCTCTACGGCCTCCTCGGAGCTGTCGTCAGCACCGCCACCGCCTACGCGTTCGGCATCGACCGCGAGACCGTCTCGGCCGGGCTGCGCGGCTTCAACGGCACCCTCGTCTCACTCGGCTTCGCCGTCTTCCTCGGTGCGGAACACCTGTCCACCGTGCTCCTCGCGATCGGCGGCAGCATCACCGTCGTGGTCGTCACCTCGGCGCTCGCCACGATCCTCGGCACCTGGAACATCCCCACGTTCACGGCGCCGTTCTGCATCATCGCGAGCGTCATGACCATCGCGGCGCCGAGCTTCACCAGGGTCTGGCACAAGGGTCCCGATCTGGCCGCCCTGCCCGAGGCCGCCGGCGGAACCACCGCCCTGGACTGGAACCAGCTCTGGCACGCCTTCTTCGCGAACGTCGGCCAGATCTTCTTCATGCCGCAGTGGTACGTCGGCCTGATCTTCCTCGCCGGCATCTTCGTGGCCAGCCGCGTCGCCGGCGTCATGGCCTGCGTCGGCAGCCTCACGGCGATCCTCGTCGCCTGGGCGATGGGTTCGCCGGCCGAAGCCGTCGCCGAGGGGCTCATGGGCTACAGCAGCGTGCTCGTGGCGATGGCCCTGTGCGGGGTCTTCCTCGTCGTGTCCAGCTGGAGCTTCGCGTTCGCCCTTCTGGGCGCCGCGGCGGCGACGGGACTGACGGCCGCCATGACCTTGTTCTTCGACCCGTTCGGCGGCCACACCTTCACGTGGCCGTTCGTCCTGACCACGGTCGTCTTCGTCGCAGCGGTCCCGCAGATCCCCCGGCTGCGGCGGACCTGACACACCGGCTCACCGGCCCCTCGCCGCGCCCGCACGCCCGCGCGCCGGTACGCCGACATGCCGACATGCCGACACCCCCTCTGCCGAACTCGCCGCGCACCCGCACACCTTGAGAGCCGAAAGTGAGTGACCGATGAATCTCGCCCCCCGTGAGATGGACAAACTGTGGATCTACGTCGTGGCCGACCTGGCCCGCAAGCGGCGGGACAGGGGCGTCAAGCTCAACTACAGCGAGGCCTGCGCCCTGATCAGCGAGGGCATCCTCGAAGGCGCCCGCGACGGCAGGACCGTCGCCGAGTGCATGGAGCTCGGCAAGCAGATCGTCTCCGCCGCCGAAGTCATGACGGGTGTACGGGAGATGCTGCCTCTGCTCCAGGTCGAGGCCGCCTTCGTGGACGGCACCAAGCTCGTCTCCTGCCACGACCCCGTCGGGGCCTGAGAGGTGGCGGCCATCGCACCCGAACGGCCCGGACGGGCAACGCGATCGGCAGCCGGCACCGTTCTGGCCGGCGGTCACGAGGGCGGAGCCGCCGCGGGCGCCGTGCACCCCGGCCGGCCGCTGGCCGAAGCCGTGCGCGCGGCGCTCGCCGCCTCGCCCGAGCCGGTGTGCGTGGTCCCGATGACGCTGGGGCGCGACCCCGGGCTGATCGCCGACTGCGCCCGTGCCCTGCGCTGGCTGGGACGGGAAGCGGGGCCCGGGCGGCTCGCGCTGGCGCCCCCCTTCGCCACCGTGGACCACCTGACCGCATGGCTTCGTACCGCCGCCCTCAAGGCGGTGCGCGAGGCGCCCGACACCTCCGCAGTCCTGGTCACCGCACCCGCCGCGGGCCCCTTCGAGGACGCCGATCTGTTCCGGGTGGCCCGGCTGGTGCGCCAGTACGGGCAGCACCGCTGGGTGGAGGTCGCCTTCGACGGCGGCGACCCGGACCTGGCGGAGGGCGTCGAGCGCTGCCGCCGGCTCGGTGCGGACCAAGTCGCGATGATCCGGGCCGCGTTCTGCGGCCCGGCCCTCGTACCCACCGGAGTGGACACCGGTCCACTGCTGTCGGACGCGGCGACCGCCCAGGTCGTACGGGCTCGCGTGCAGGAAGCGCTGCACCGGCTGTCGCACGGGCAGGACGGCATCGCCGAGGGCCTGGACGCCGAGCACGGGCACGGGTACGCGCACTCCCACGGTCCGAGCGGCGGCCACGACCACGCGGACACGGACGCACAGCACACGCACACACCCGGCGAGAGCCACCGGCATGCGCACGGCCGAGATCACGGCCACCCGCACGGCCATTCCCACCACTGATCCGAAGGAAGGGAAGTACCACCATGTCAGGTGGCGCCAAGTACCTGTACGGCGAAGGCTCCGTAGAGATCAACGCCGGCCGCCGCAAGACCAGGGTCAGCGTCTCCAACACCGGTGACCGCGCTGTCCAGGTCGGCTCGCACTACCACTTCTTCGAGGTCAACCGCGCCCTCGACTTCGACCGCAACGCCGCCTACGGCATGCATCTCGACCTCCCCGCCGGCACCGGCGTCCGCTTCGAGCCGGGCGACACCCGCGAGGTCGAACTCACCGCGTACAGCGGTCACGGCCGGCTGATCGGCTTCAGCTCCCTCGTCAACGGCGGTCTCGGCTCCACCGACACCCGCGTCCGCGCACTGAACCGGGCCGTCGAGCTCGGCTTCCTGGGCGCCCGGGCGGAATCGGCCCAGGAGGCCGCCGCCGCCCAGGCGGCCACGCAGGCGGCCACGCCGGTCGCGAAGCCCGCCGCCGAGGCACCCGCCGGGGCCGCGGCGGCCAAGAAGTCCAAGACCCACAAGAAGGGGCACAAGTAGATGGCCGTCCTGAGCCGCAAGCAGTACACCGATCTGTTCGGTCCGACCGTCGGCGACCGCTTCCACCTGGCGGACACCAATCTGGTCGTCGAGGTCGAGAAGGACCACAACGAGGGCCACTACGGCGACGAGGCCGTCTACGGCGGCGGCAAGGGCATCCGCGACGGCATGGCGCAGGACCCGCAGGCCACGAACCTGCAGGGGGCCCTCGACCTGGTCATCACCAACGTGGTGGTCATGGACGCGATCCTGGGTGTGGTCAAGGGCGACCTCGGAATCAAGGACGGGTTCATCGCGGGTCTCGGCAAGGCCGGCAACCCGCACACCCAGTCCGGGGTCCACCCCAAGCTGGTCATCGGGCCCGGCACCGAGGTCATCTCCGGCGAACACCTGATCGCCACGGCCGGCGGCATCGACACCCACATCCACTTCATCGCCCCGCAGCAGGCCGAGCACGGCCTGTCCAACGGCATCACCACGCTGATCGGCGGCGGCACCGGCCCCTCCGACGGCACCAACGGCACCACGTGCACCCCGGGACCGTGGAACATCGGCCGGATGTACCAGGCCGTCGAGGACATGCCGGTCAATGTCGGCCTGCTGGGCAAGGGCAACGGCTCGCTGCCGGAAGCGCTGATCGAGCAGGTCGAGGCGGGCGTCTGCGGCCTGAAGGTGCACGAGGACTGGGGCACCACCCCGGCGGCCCTGAGCAAGGCCCTGGACGTGGCCGACGCCTACGACGTCCAGGTCGCGGTGCACACCGACACCCTGAACGAGTCCGGATTCTTCGAGGACACCCGCTCGGCCATCGACGGGCGCACCATCCACACCTTCCACACCGAGGGCGCGGGCGGCGGTCACGCCCCCGACATCATGCGGGTCGCGGGCGAACCCAACGTCCTGCCGTCCTCGACCAACCCGACGCTGCCGTACACGGTGAACTCGGTCGACGAGCTGCTCGACATGGTGATGGTCTGCCACCACCTCTCGCACGACATCCCGGAGGACGTCTCCTTCGCGGACTCCCGGGTGCGCGCCGAGACGATCGCCGCCGAGACCGTGCTGCACGACGAGGGGGTCATCTCGATCTTCTCCTCCGACTCCCAGGCCATGGGCCGCATCGGCGAGTCCTGGACCAGGGCCTTCCAGACCGCGCACCACTGCAAGGACCAGCGCGGGAAGCTCGACGGCGACACCGAGCGCAACGACAACTTCCGCGTACTGCGCTACCTCGCCAAGATCACGATCAACCCGGCGATCGCCTCGGGCACGGCCGACCACATCGGTTCCCTGGAGGCGGGCAAGCTCGCCGACGTCGTGCTGTGGCCGATCGGCTCCTTCGCCGCCAAGCCGAAGATGGTCATCAAGGGCGGACTGATCAACTGGGCGCTGATGGGTGACCCGAACGCCTCGCTCCCGACACCGCAACCGGTCTACTACCGGCCGATGTTCGGCGCGTACGGCAGGGCGAAGCAGGCCACCCGGGTCTCCTTCATGTCGCAGGCCGCGATCGATCTGGGCGTTCCGCAGAAGTTGGGCCTGGACAGCAGGGTCCTGCCGGTCAGGCACTGCCGCACGGTCGGCAAGCAGCACATGGTCCGCAACGACGCCCTCCCGGAGATCACCGTCGACCCGGAGACCTACAAGGTCGCCCTCGACGGGGTGCCGGCCACCATCGAACCGGCCCGGGAACTGCCCCTGAACCACCTGTTCTACCTGGTATGAGCAATACCGTGGAACCCCTGGCCGCGGCTTCGGTACAAGCCCTGCTGGTCAGCCTCCAGCTCACCGACTCGGCCTTTCCCAGCGGCTTCTACACGCTCTCCCACGGCCTGGAGGGCTACGCCCAGGCCAAGGCCGTGACCCCCGAGGGCGTACCGGGGCTGCTGGCCGACCTGCTGCGGCATTCGGTGGGGCCTTCCGACGCCACCGCGCTGGCGCTGGCCCACCGGGCCGCGCTGGCCGGGGACTGGGAGGCGCTGGCCGAGACCGACCGGCGGCTGAACGCGGCCAAGCTGAACGAGGGACTGCGCCGCGCCGCCACCCGTACCGGCCGCCAGTTGCTGGACATCGCCCGCGAGTGCGTCGGCGGGGAGCCCCTCGAACGGTACGCGGAGCTCGTGGCCGCCAAGCGGGCTCCCGGCTCGCAGGCCGTGGCCGCCGGGGTCGCGTACGCGGCCGCCGGTGTCCCGGCCGAACAGGCCGTCGTGAGCGATCTGTTCGCGTACTCGGCCAGCTTCACCGGCGCCGCGCTGCGGCTGCGGCTCACGGACCACCGCAAGGCACAGGTGGTGCTGCGCGGGATCGCACCCGTCATCGAGGAGGTGGCGGGGGCAGCGCTGCGCCGTGAACTCGCAGATCTCGGCGGATGCGTTCCGATGGCGGATGTGATGTCGGGCCGTCACGAGCGGGCAGAGGCCCGGTTGTTCGCCACCTGACCCATCAGTCCGTTTCTTCGGGCTGTCCCTTCCCTAAGGTGTGTGACTTTGATGAACGAGGACAACGTCCTGCGCGTCGGCGTCGGCGGCCCCGTCGGCTCCGGCAAGACGGCGCTGATCGAGGCCCTGGTGCCGGTGCTCATCGCGCGCGGCCACCGGCCCGCCGTGATCACGAACGACATCTACACCCAGGAGGACGCTCACCACGTCCGCCGCACCCTGGCCGGGGTGCTAGACCCCGAGCGCGTCGTGGGCGTGGAGACCGGCGCCTGCCCGCACACCGCCGTGCGCGACGACCCGACGATGAACCTGGCCGCGGGCGCCGAGATGCTGGAACGGTTCCCCGATGTCGACACCCTGCTCTACGAGTCGGGCGGCGACAACCTCACCCTGACCTTCAGCCCGGTGCTGGTCGACATGTTCCTCTTCGTCCTGGACACCGGCCAGGGCGAGAAGATGCCCCGCAAGCGCGGTCCGGGCATCACCGAGTCCGACATGCTCGTGATCAACAAGATCGACATCGCCCAGTACGTACGCTCCGACCTCGGCGTGATGGAGCGCGACGCGCACCACGTGCGCGAGGGGCGCCCCGTGGCCCTGACCAACTGCCTGACCGGGCAGGGCCTGGAGGACGTGGCCAACTTCATCGAGTCGTTCCGCCGGGTGCCGGCGTGAGCCTGACGACGGAGGCCCCGCCGAAGGCCGGCCCCGCGCCGGCCGGGCGCGCGAAGGCCGGACGCGCGACGGCGGATCCCGCACCGGCCGACCCCCTCCCGGCCGCTCCCCCGCCGCCGCCCCGCGTCCGCCTCGACCCCGCGCACTACGAACCCCCGCGGGTCCCCCCGGAGGTGCTCCGGCACGCCTCGGTGCCCGACACCCTCGGCGTCGGGCGCCCCGGCAAGGTCGGTCTGCTGGAGCTGGGCTTCGAGCAGATCGGCGGGCGGACCGAGCTGGTGCGGCACTACCAGAAGTCCCCCCTCCAGATCATGCGGCCGCTCTACTTCGACCCGCACCGCCCGGACCTGCCCATCACCTTGCTGATGTCCACGGGCGGCGGGATCATCCAGGCCGACCGGCTGCGCACGGACCTGGTCTTCGGACCCGGCACCTCGGGGCACGTCACCACCCAGGCGGCCACCAAGGTGTACCGGATGGAGCACGACTACGCCGCCGCGCAGACCTTCCTGACCGTCGGGGCGGACGCGTACGTCGAGTACCTGCCGGACCCGGTCATCCCCTACGTGGACTCGCGCTTCTACCAGCGCACGGTGATCACCGCAGACCCCACGGCCACCGTGCTGGCGAGCGAGACCCTGCTGTCCGGGCGGCTCGCACGCGGAGAGCGCAACGCCTACCAGGTCTTCGCCTCCGACTTCGAACTCCGCCGTCCCGGAGGCAAATTGGTGGCTCTGGACACCGTACGTCTGGAGCCGGGCGGGCCCGGGGGCTGCGGCGGATCCGCCGTGGACGGGCCCGCCGTGCTGGCCGGCCACTCCGTGATGGCCTGCTTCTTCGCGGTCAGCCCGCTGGCCCCCGCCCGCGAGCTGGCCGACCTGCTCCACGAATCCCTGGCCGGCCGCGGACTCCCGTACGGGGTCAGCGTGCTCCCGCAGGACTGCGGGGCCTGGGTGCGGGTGCTCGGCGAGCACACCGAGCCCGTGACCCAGGCGCTCGGGGCCGTCTGGGACGCGGTGCGGCGCAGGCTGATCGACGTACCCGCCCCGGCCCTGCGCAAGACCTGAACTCCCCACCTCTGTCCGCTCGTTCACGACCAGAGAGAGCTCCACCACATGCCCAGTGGCTACGATACGGGTAATACCGCCTGGATGATGGCGAGCACCGCCATGGTGCTGCTGATGACCCCCGGGCTCGCCTTCTTCTACGGAGGGATGGTCAAGACCAAGCACGTGCTGGTGATGCTCAAGATGAGCTTCGCCTGCCTGTCCCTGGTGACCGTCCTGTGGGTCGCGGTCGGCTACTCCCTCGCCTTCGGCAAGGACGCCGGCGGCGGCATGATCGGCAATCTCGACCACGCCTTCTTCCGGGGCATCGGGATGGATTCCCTGCACGGCTCCATCCCGACGGTGATCTTCGCCTGCTTCCAGATGTCCTTCGCGATCATCACGGTGGCGCTGATCAGCGGATCGATCGCGGGCCGCGCCACCATGAAGGGCTGGCTGGTCTTCGTCGTCGCCTGGACCCTGCTGGTGTACGTGCCCACCGCGCACTGGGTGTTCGCCCCCGACGGCTGGATCCAGAAGTCCCTGGGCGCGCTCGACTACGCCGGCGGTCTGCCGGTCGAGCTGAGCTCGGGGGCCTCGGGGCTCGCGGTGGCCATCGCGCTGCGCAAGCGCAAGGACTTCGAGCGCGAGACGATCCGCCCGCACAACCTTCCCCTGGTCATCATCGGTCTGGCGCTGCTGTGGTTCGGCTGGTTCGGTTTCAACGCGGGCTCCGCGCTTCAGGTCGAGGGCAGCGCGCCGACCACCTTCTTCAACACCCAACTCGCCGCCGCGGGCGCGATGATCGGCTGGCCGATCATCGAGAAGTGGCGCCTGGGTCATGTGGAGATGCTGGGTGTGGCCTCGGCGGCGGTCGCCGGCATGGTGGCCATCACCCCGGCCTGCGGTGAGGTCTCCCCGCTCGGCGCGCTGATCATCGGCTTCACCGCCGGTGTGGTCTGCTGCTTCGCCATCAACATGAAGTTCAAGATCGGCGTCGACGACACCCTCGACGTGGTGGGCGTGCACGGCTGGGGCGGCATCGTCGGCGTGCTCTCCATCGGCTTCTTCGCGACGGCCTCGATGAGCGGCAAGAAGGGCCTCTTCTACGGGGGCGGCCTGGACCAGTTGTGGCGTCAGGCCGTCGGCGTCCTGGCGGTCGGGTCCTTCGCCTTCGTCATGACCTGGCTCATCGCCAAGGTGATCGACAAGGCCGTCGGCTTCCGCACCTCGGAGGAGTACGAGAACGTACCCGGCCGGGAGGAAGAGGTGGCCTACGACAACGAGACCCTGGACGAGATCCGCGACCGGATGGGTCCGGACGGCGACACCGCCCGCGAACCCGCCCTGGCGGGAGCCCCCCAGGGCGCGACGGAGCGGCAGGACGCCGCGCTGCTCGCCGAGATCGTATCCGTACTGGACCGACGAGAGCGTGACAAGTGACCGCCCACACGATTGCCGCGACCGTCTCCGCCGCACCCGCCGTCGCCGACTCCGGCAACGCGGCCTGGCTGTTGATGGCCTCGGCCCTGGTGCTGCTGATGGCCCCCGGAGTGGCGTTCTTCTACGGCGGCATGGTCCGCACCGGCCAGATCGTCGCCATGCTGAAGATGATCTTCTTCTGCGTGGTGATCGTCACCGTGCTCTGGTACGCGATCGGGTACTCCCTGGCCTTCGGCCCCGACGCAGGCGGCCTCGGGGTCATCGGCACCCTCGACCACGCCTTCATGCGCGGGATCGATGCCCGGTCACTGACCGGCTCCGTACCCACGGTGACCTTCGCGGTGTTCCACATGTCCTTCGCGATCGTCACGGTGGCCCTGATCGCCGGCTCCATCGCGGGCCGCGCCACGATGGGCGGCTGGATCGCCTTCGTCATCGCCTGGACCCTGCTGGTCTACATCCCCATGGCGCACTGGATGTTCGACCCGGCCGGCTGGGCCTCCGAGCAGCTCGGCGCCGTCGACTTCTCCGGCGGCACGGTCGTGGAGATCGGATCGGGGGCCGCCGGACTGGCCCTCGCCACCGTCGCGGGCAAGCGGGCGGACTTCGAGCGCCAGGGCATCCGGCCGCACAACCTGCCGCTCGTGGTCATCGGACTCTCGCTGATGTGGTTCGGCTGGTTCGGATTCAACACCGGTTCCTCCCTGGAGACCCCGGGCGGAGCCGCGATGGCCTTCCTCAACAGCCAGCTCGCGGCGGGCTCCGCGATGGCCGGCTGGGCGGTGACCAGCTGGTGGCGCACGCGGCGGGTCGGCCTGCTCGACATGTGCATGGGCGCCGTCACGGGCCTGGTCGCCATGACTCCGCTGGCGGGCGGGGTGAGCCCGGTATGGGCCAGCATCATCGGCTTCCTCGCCGGGCTGACCTGTGCGTTCGCGATCAGCTGGAAGTACCGGCTGGGAGTGGACGACACCCTGGACGTCGTGGGCATCCACGGCTGGGGCGGCATCGTCGGCATGGTGATGGCCGGCCTGTGCGCGACCGGGACCCTGACGGGCCACAAGGGCCTCTTCTACGGCGGCTCCTGGGACCTGCTGGGCAAGCAGCTCACCGCCACCGTGGTGCTCGGCCTGTTCTCGTTCGCCATGACCGCGCTCATCGGCAAGGTCATCGAGGCCACCATCGGGCTGCGCCAGCCCGGCGGACTGGTGGAGAAGGAGCAGGCGTACGCCGATGTCCTCTCCGACCACCTCAAGGAACTGATCCCCGACGACTCCCGCGCCGCCGGGGTGGGCGAGGAGCCGGACAGCGCCTCCGCCCTGGTCGCCCGGCTGCGCGAGGTGCTGTTGAGCGTCCCGGAGAGCGGTGGCGGCCGGCAGAGCGGCGGCGACCGCGACTGAACGCGGCCGATACGTCCGGGGCCGCCTCGGGCGGCGGGCCCGGGCGGGTCCCGCCGCCCGGGGTGCGTCCGGTCAGCCGGTGAAGCCGAGGCCGCTCAGTGCCTTCTCGATCCGCGCGCGGTGCTGCTCCTCCCAGGCGTCCAGGGACTCCCCGGCCGCCCTGGCCAGCTTGTCCAGGGCGGCGCGCAGGATCTCCTCCCGGCGGGCGGCCGGGGTGACCACGATGCCCTCCTCGTCGGCGACCACGATGTCGCCGGGGTGCACGCCCACTCCGCCGACCCGGACCGGGCCGCCCAGCCGTCCGAGCTTCTTCTTGCCGCCCGGGACGGGGATGACCCCGCGGGCGAAGACGGGGAAGCCCGCTTCGCGCACCTCGGCGAGGTCGCGTACGAGCCCGTCGAGAACGAACGCGGCGATGCCCCGGCGCTGGGCGACGGCGCACACGTTTCCGCCGGCGAGCGCGTAGTCCAGATCGCCCGATTCCACGACGACGACCGAGCCCGGCTCGGCGCGGTAGATGGCCGCGTGCAGCATCAGGTTGTCCCCGGGCTCGCACCGCACCGTGTACGCGGGCCCGGCGACGCGCGGCGCGTCCCACAGCGGGCGGATGCCGATGTCCATGACCTGCTCCCGGCCCAGGAGGTCGGCGAGGGTGGTGGGCGGGACGCCCTTGAAACCGTTGTGCATGTCTGTCCTTCTTCCCGTGCCTGCCGCCGGCGTCTATCAGCACCTGGACCGACCGGACCGCCGGGCACCGAGATCGTAGAACACCACGACCGGGGAGGGCGCGAACGGGCATTGGGGCGGAAGCCCGCGGCCGAGAGCCGGGGGCTGCCGGCCGCGTCCCCCATGTGGCGGAGCCGGTGGGATCCGCTCGTACCGAAGGCGGCGCGGTGGGCGCGTACGCGGGGGCGTGGCGAAGGGTGCGGACGGGCCGCGCGGCCGGGCGGCCAGTCATCGCCGACACCCGTCGCGCCGGGCGATCCGCCGTTACTGTGTGGCCATGGAGTCCTACACCATCGGCCAGGCGGCCGCGCTGCTGGGGGTCAGTTCCGATACCGCCCGCCGCTGGGCTGACGCCGACCGGTTTCCCACCCGCCGCGTGGGCACCCGCAGGATGGTCGACGGGCCGGGCCTCGCCACGTTCTGCGTGGAGGTCGCCAAGGAGGCCTCCGCCGGAGAGGACACCGACGCGCCGCACACCTCGGCCCGCAATTCCTTCCCCGGCATCGTGACCGCCGTGACGCTCGGCGAGGTCTCCGCGCAGGTGGAGGTCCAGGCCGGCCCGCACCGGCTGGTGTCCCTCCTGACCCGGGAAGCGGTCGAGGAGCTGGCACTGGCGGTCGGCGTGCGGGCCACGGCCCGGGTGAAGTCCACCAGCGTGCACGTGGACCGGGTCTGAGGCCCCGGCCGTGGACGCGCCCCTCCGCGGCGCCTGGCTGCGGACCGGGATCAGCCGCAACGGCGGCCCGCTCCGGGAAACCGAGCACGTCGTGTGGCTCCAGACCCACACCTTGTACGCGGACAGCCGCGGGTTCGCCGGAACCACCTCGTACGACGGCGCGCGGGTCACCTTCCACCACGACGCCGGCGCCCCCGGCCACGACGTCGGCGTCCTGCGCCCCGATGGCAACCGCCTGATCGAGACGGGCACCAACCTCGACGGCAGCACCTTCCTGGAGGTCTGGTCCCCGCTGCCGTACGCCCAGGGGCCCGACGGCTGCTGGACGGCCGCGGGCACCCGGACCGTGCGCGTGGGCAGCCACGTGGTGCACGTCGACTCCACGGGCCGCGGCACGCACCACGTCCTGCTGCGCACCGACGACGTCCCACCGGCGGCTCAGCCGGACTGACTTGCCCCGGTGCCCCGGGCCCCGGCCGTACGGGCCTGCCCGCGGCCGAGCAGTTCCGCCAGGCCGCGCCGGGTGGCGGCCATGACCACGCGGTCCTCCGTGCGCAGGACGTAGCCGGGGCGCAGGTCCCACACCAGGTCGGGCCGCCGGGCCACGTCGTAGTCCGGCTCGGTGGTGAGGCCCAGACGGCGGTTCTCCGGCGCGGCGGTGTCCAGGGCGATGACCCGCCAGGCGCCGGGTCTGAACGATTCGGCGATGGTGCGGCCCTGCAGCTGGGGATGGCCCGCCACCTCCAGTACCGCGAACACCAGCACCCTGCGCTCCACCGGGATCGCGCCGAGCACCTGACGTCCCATCATCGCTCCGGCGAACGCGGGCGCCGCCAGATGGGAGACGCTGCGGCTCCGGGTGAGGGCCGCCGGGTGGGCTTCGCGCAGGGTGCGGTAGACGGCGGTGGCGAACTCGTTGTCGTACAGCCGCATCACCACCCGTACATCGGGTTTCACCGAGCGGGCGTACAGCGCGGCCTCCAGATTGGTGGTGTCCGAACTGGTCACCGCCAGCAGGGCATGGGCGCGGTGGATCCGGGCGGCCTCCAGGACCCCTTCGTCGGTGACGTCGCCGACCACGACGGGCACGTGCAGGCGGCGGGCGAGGGCGATCCCGCGGGCCCGGGGGTCGGACTCCACGCAGACCACCGGGATGCCCAGTTCCCGCAGCCGCGCGAGCACCCGGGCGCCGACCTTGCCGAGGCCGAGCAGCACGACGTGGCCGGAGAGTCCGCGCGGCGGCCTGCGCAGGGCCGTGGCGGTGCGGAAGGCGCCCAGCGCTTCGAGCGCCGCCGCGACCAGGACGGGCAGCAGGAGCAGCCCCACGAACCCGGCCAGGATCTGCAGGAGTTGCTGCTCGCGCGGCTGGTCGAGCGCGGGGTCGTTGATCGCGAAGACGTCGAGCAGGGTGAGGTAGCCGGCGTGCAGCGGGGTGGCGCCCGTGACCAGGGAGGAGGCCACCGCCAGGGCGCCGACGGCGGCCGTGATCCCGGCCATCGACCAGCGGAGTCTGCGGGAGAAGAGCGAGCCGACGGGCAGGGAGACCTGGTTCAGCCGCCGTCCCGCGGGCGCGGCCGCCGCGTGGGAGACCGCTTCCAGCGCGACGATTCCCCGCCCGGTCGCGGCCGCCACGGACCGGGCGTCCGGGAGCAGTTGCGGTCCCCGGTCCCCGCCGAGCTCCGATCCGTCGGCGCCGGCCGGGTCGACGGCGGTCGCGGACAGCAGGGCCAGTGTGCACAGGCCCGGGTCGGCCACTTGTCCGGGTCCGGGAGGCGTGCGTTCGACCGCGCGCAGGAGCAGGCCGTCGGCCTGGATCACCTTGCTGGTGCCCGCGATGGCTGAAGCGGCGAGTGCGGGGGCGGCCGTGTCGGCGTCGGAGAGCACGGTCGTGGCGGAATCCAGCCCCCGCAGGTCGATCCCCGGCTCCGCGACGAGCGCCGCCTGGTCGAGCAACTCCTCGAGGTGCTGGCCGAGTTTGCGGTTGTAGAGGCGGATGACGAGCCGCAGCCTGGGGTTCAGCCGCCGGGCCACCAGGGCGGCCCGTACGTTCGTCTCGTCCTCCTCGTAGACGAGCGCCAGCGCGGCCGCCCCGGCCACTCCGGCGGCGGCCAGCGTCTCCTCGTCGGGGAGGTAGGCCTCCAGCACCCGTAGTTCCGGTACGGGGGTCTCCCCCGCTGCGGCCCGGTCAGCGGCGGGCGTGCGGATCCGCGCGCCCGGGAGCCATCCCAGCAGCACGCTCCCGGCCCCGGACCGGGTCCGGCCCTGCCCGGGCCCCGACCCGGGACGCACATCGCGGGCGGCGGGCACGACCAGCGTCACCCGCTCCTCGTAGACGTCGCGGAGCTCCGCGGCCAGCCGGTGGGCCAGCCCGTCGTCGCCGCACACGACCATCAGGTCGGCGGAGTCGGGCTGTTGGGGATGCACGGTGGGAGGAGGCACCGCCCCAGCATGCCGTGCCGGTGTGGCCGGCCGTGCGTCAGTGGACGACGGTGAAGCTGCGCCAGGGCAGGCTCGCGGGGGCCGTGACGTCCGAGAGCGTCGTGGCCAGGTAGGTGGCCCCGGCCCGGTCCAGCTTGCGGCAGTCTTCCGTCCGGTACAGGACGATGTCCACCAGGGTGTTGTTCTCCGCGTGGGTCGCCCCCTTCGGCAGGGCGATCTTGTGGCAGCCCTTGACCGAGGTGTCGGTGTAACTCACTTCGATCGGCGAGTCGTGGCCGCGGAAACTGAGCACCCCGACGGTGCTCCGGCCCAGGCCCGAGCAGGCGGTGGCCGTCAGCAGCAGCGCTGCCGTTCCCGCGATGATGCCGATACGCCTGCTGTGGGACATGGCGCGGTCCTCGTCTGTGCGGTGATGTCGGTCCTACGCACAGACTGCCCCGGCACGGCGCGCGCGGCTTCCGCTGCTCCGCCGTCCGGGTGAACGCGACCCCGCGGCGGGCGTGCCCGGAGCCCGGGGGCCCGGACTCGCCCGCTCCACCGAGGGGTCCGGGCCGGCCGCCGGTAACGGCGGGCCGGCCCGGACATCAAGGTCAGACATCAGGCCCGGACATCATGCCCGGACATCAAGGTCGGACACCAGGCCCGGACGTCAGGCTCAGGCGAGGTCGAACCGGTCCAGGTTCATGACCTTGTCCCAAGCGGCGACGAAGTCCTTGACGAACTTCTCCTTCGCGTCGTCGCTCGCGTAGACCTCCGCGAGCGCGCGCAGCTCAGAGTTCGACCCGAAGACCAGGTCGACCCGGCTGCCGGTCCACTTGATCTTGCCCGTGGCGTCGTCGCGGCCCTCGAAGGTGTTCGCGTCCCCGGCGGTCGGCTTCCAGGTCGTCCCCAGGTCCAGCAGGTTGACGAAGAAGTCGTTGGTGAGGGACCCGGGCGTCGTGGTGAGGACGCCGAGCGGCGACTGCTGGTGGTTCGCCCCGAGCACCCGCAGGCCGCCCACCAGGACGGTCGTCTCGGGGGCGCTGAGGTTCAGCAGGTTCGCCTTGTCGAGCAGCAAGTACTCGGCCGGCAGGCGGTTGCCCTTGCCGAGGTAGTTGCGGAACCCGTCGGCGGCCGGCTCCATCGCGGCGAACGACTCCACGTCGGTCTGCTCCTGCGAGGCGTCCACGCGTCCCGGCGCGAAGGGCACCCGGATCTCGGTGCCGGCGTCCTTGGCGGCCTGCTCCACGCCCGCCCCGCCCGCGAGGACGATCAGGTCGGCCAGCGAGATCTGCTTCCCGCCGGTCCGGGCCGAGTTGAAGGTCTCCCGGATCCCTTCCAGTGTGCGCAGTACCGTCGCCAGCTCGTCGGGGTTGTTGACCTCCCACCCGCTCTGCGGCTGGAGGCGGATGCGCGCGCCGTTGGCGCCGCCTCGCTTGTCGCTGCCGCGGAAGGACGAGGCCGCCGCCCAGGCGGTGGACACGAGCTGGGACACCGACAGGTCCGAGGCGAGGACGCTGTCCTTGAGGGCGGCCACGTCCGCGTCGTCGACGAGCGCGTGGCTCTGCGCGGGGAGCGGGTCCTGCCACAGCAGGGTCTCGGACGGGACCTCGGGGCCGAGGTAGCGGACGGCCGGGCCCATGTCGCGGTGGGTCAGCTTGTACCAGGCGCGGGCGAAGGCGTCCGCGAACTCGGCCGGGTTCTCGTGGAAGCGCCGCGAGATCTGCTCGTAGGCCGGGTCGATGCGCAGCGAGAGGTCGGTCGTGAGCATCGTCGGGGCGTGGCTCTTCGACGGATCGTGCGCGTCGGGTACGGTGCCGTCCCCGGCGCCCTCCTTCGGCCGCCACTGGTGTGCGCCGGCGGGGCTCTTGAACAGCTCCCACTCGTAGCCGAAGAGGATGTCGAAGAAGGTGTTGTCCCAGGCGATCGGGGTGGTGGTCCAGATCCCCTCGAGACCGCTGGTGATCGCGTCGCCGCCCTTGCCGGTGCCGTGCGAGTTGGCCCAGCCGAGACCCTGTGCCTCGAGCGGGGCGGCCTCGGGGTCGTCGCCGACGCTTTCCGCCGGGCCCGCGCCGTGGGTCTTGCCGAAGGTGTGGCCGCCCGCGATCAGGGCGACGGTCTCCTCGTCGTTCATCGCCATCCGGCGGAAGGTCTCCCGGATGTCGCGCGCCGCGGCGATCGGGTCCGGAGTGCCGTTGGGGCCCTCCGGGTTGACGTAGATGAGGCCCATCTGGACGGCGCCGAGGGGGCTTTCCAGCTCGCGGTCCCCGGTGTAGCGCTCGTCGTCGAGCCAGGTGGTCTCGGGACCCCAGTAGACGTCCTCGTCGGGCTCCCAGACGTCCGCCCGGCCGCCGGCGAAGCCGAAGGTCTCGAAGCCCATCGACTCCAGGGCGACGTTGCCCGTGAGGATCATGAGGTCGGCCCAGGAGATGCTCTGGCCGTACTTCTTCTTGACCGGCCACAGCAGGCGGCGGGCCTTGTCGAGGTTGCCGTTGTCCGGCCAGCTGTTGAGGGGGGCGAACCGCTGCTGGCCGGCCCCGGCGCCGCCGCGGCCGTCGCTGATGCGGTAGGTGCCCGCGCTGTGCCAGGCCATGCGGATCATGAAGGGGCCGTAGTGGCCGAAGTCGGCGGGCCACCAGTCCTTCGAGTCCGTCAGCACTTCCGCGATGTCCCGCTTTACCGCCGGAAGGTCGAGCGTGTTGAACGCCTCGGCGTAGTCGAACTCCTCGCCGAGGGGGTTGGCCACGGCGGGGTTCTTGGCGAGGATCTTCAGGTTGAGGCGATCCGGCCACCACTGGCGGTTTCCGCCGCCCTGGGTCGGGTGCGAGGCACGCTCGTGCGCGACCGGGCAGCCCCCGCCGCCCTCGGCCTTCGCGTCGGTGACAATTGCATCGTGGTTCTCAGACACGGGAATCCTTCCGGACCGGACCAGGCGGTCACGGTGATCAGGAACTGCATGCGATGGAGCACTTGGGGCACGGGGACCGGTGGCGGGCCCCGCTTTCACGGGTCGTCCTGTCGCCGAGGCGGTCACCGTCCCGGACGGTCTCAAATCCAGCTCGTGGCGCTCTGGACCGTCCTGTCCCTTGGCTGCCGACCCGACCGATCCTACGATGGACGCAATCCAAGTCAAGAAGGACACCAAACCCACATCACGTCGGATCCCGGACTCCCACGGTAAACTCCGGGGTGTCCCGCCGGTATCCCGCCGAACCTGAAAAGGTGAGCCGATATGAGTGACCTGCTGGAGCGGCTGCGCGTGCGCGGCTGGCGGATGACCTCTCAGCGGCGTGTGGTCGCGGAGGTGCTGGACGGTGACCATGTGCACCTCACAGCCGACGAGGTGCACGCCCGCGCGGTGGAGCGGTTGCCCGAGATCTCCCGGGCCACCGTCTACAACGCCCTGGGCGAGCTGGTTTCCCTCGGCGAGGTCCTGGAAGTCACCACCGACGGCCGGGCCAAACGGTACGACCCCAACGCGCACCACCCGCACCAGCATCTGGTGTGCTCCGGCTGCGGCCTGATCCGCGACGTCCACCCCGGCGGCGACCCGCTGGCCGGCCTCCCGGCCGAGGAGCGGTTCGGCTTCACCGTGTCCGGGGTCGAGGTCACCTACCGGGGGCTGTGCGCGTCCTGCGCGTAGCGCGGATCCCGGGGCCCTGACATCGGGCCCCGGACGCCGGCGGGGTGGTGGCGGAAGGATGCCGGGACGGCGCCTCCGCATTCCCACCGTGTGTCATTTCACCGCCCGCCATCTGGAACGGCGCCGTTCCGGCCGAGCGGCTGTGAGGTCAACCCGGACTGCGGGCTGAACACCCGCGGCTGGTCCGAGACCCGGGCCTCCCTGGAGAACCTCGTCGCCGCGGCCCAAGAGGTCAGGGACGAGCTGCCCGCTTCCTGATCCGCTCCCCCGGGGGTCACCGGCCGCCCATGACGGGTGACCGGCGGCCCGGGACCGGGTCAGCCCAGCTGGACGTCGGAGTCCGGCTGGGCCACCTTGAACAGCGCCCGGGCGATCACCACGGCGTCCGCGTCGGTGAGGTGCGCGGAGAAGTGCTTCTGGATGCTGCGCATGTACACGGGGGCCGTCGCCCGCAGGGCGTCGGCCCCCTGCGGGGTGATGACGGCCCAGGACGCGCGTTTGTCGTGGGGGTCGGGCAGCTTGTCGACGAGGCCGGCGCGCACCATCTCGTCGACCAGGCGGCTCACCCGGGTGCGGCTGAGGACCACACGGTTGGCTACCTCCTGCATGCGCAGTCCGTGCTGTCCGGCCGCCTTGAGTTCGAGCAGTACGTCGTACCACGTCAAGGGGATCCGGCCGTCGCGCTGCACGTCGCTTTCGATGGCGCGCACGGCGGTGTTGTGCGCGAGGAGCATCGCTCGCCACGCCTCGAGTCGCTCATCCTGTCCGGTCACTCCGTGATCCTACCCCCATTGCGTGCGCCCGCACATACTTGTTAAGGTGCGTGCGTACGCACTTATTGATCCTTGATTTTCGGAGGCTGGCTACATGGCGGTTCAGAACCTCTCCCGCGACGAGGTCAAGCAGAAGCTCGACAGTGGCAAGGCCGCGGTCGTCGAGGCCCTGCCGGAGCAGTACTACAAGGAGGCGCACCTGCCGGGGGCGCTGCTCCTGCCCCTCGACGACGTCGACGCACTGGCCCCCGGTCTGCTGCCCGACAAGGACGCCGAGGTCATCGTCTACTGCACCGGTACGACCTGCTCCAACTCCGGGATCGCCGCCGAGCGGCTCGCCGAGCTCGGCTACTCGAAGGTCTACACGTACAAGGACGGCAAGGAGGACTGGATCGGGGGCGGCCTCCCGACCGAGTCCGGCGTCTGAGCAACGGCGCCCCCAGACCAGCAGGAGGAACGGACGATGACCAGTAGCGCGATATCGCCGACCCGCACCGTGGACGGCGTCGAACTGCCGGCCGTGGGCGACTGGAAGGTCGACCCGGGGCACGCGGAGGTCGGCTTCCTCGGCCGGCACTTCATGCTCACGAAGGTGCGCGGCCGGTTCACCGGCGTCGACGCCACCATCTACATCGGCGAGCGGCCCGAGGACAGCAAGGTCACCGCGGTGATCGACATGGCCAGCGTCAACAGCGGGGACGCGACCCGGGACGATCACCTGCGTTCCGGTGACTTCTTCGACGTGGCCGAGCACCCCCGGGCGACCTTCACCTCGACGTCGGTGAGCTGGGACGGCACGAGCGGCACGCTCGCCGGCGATCTCACGATCAAGGGGTTCACCCGCCGCGTCGAGCTCGATGTCGACTACCTGGGCTACGCCAAGGACCCGTGGGGCAACGACCGCACGGTCTTCTCGGCGCGCGGCAAGCTCAACCGCGAGGACTGGGGACTGACCTGGAACATGGCCCTGGACACCGGCGGGTTCCTGGTCTCCAAGGAGATCGAGCTCTCGCTGGAGATCGAGGCGGTCAGGGAAGGCTGACACCCGGCGCGCGGGCAGCCGGTCCCGGTACGGACCCCCGCCGTACCGGGACCACCCGCGCCCGCGGAGTGCCGCTCAGGCCTCCAGGACCCGCCGCACCATCTCGCCCAGCGCCCCCCGGATCCGTCCGGGGGTGAACTCGCTGCTGCGCAGGGCCTGCTGAAGGTCCGCGTCGACCATGGCGAGCAGGAGGTGGGAGGTGCCCTGCGCGTCCAGCTCCGGCCGCGCCTCGGCCAGCAGTACGGACAGGTGGCGCTGCCACAGGCAGTAGGAGCCGATCTGGTAGCGGACGCCGGGCGCGGTGGTCTCCGAGAGCCTCACCAGCTCCAGGTTCGTGTCGAGCAGATCGAGATAGGTGTCGAAGAATGCGGCGATCCGCAGACCCGCGTCGCCTCCGGGCCCCAGGGGCGGCGGCCCGTACAGCATCTTGGTCTGCAGCTCGCTCTCCTGGGCGTCGAGCAGTGCCACGGCCAGCCCGGACTTGCTGCCGAACCGGCGGTACAAGGTGCCCTTGCCGACGCCCGCGCGCGCGGCGATGGCGTCGAGCGACACGTTGTCGACGCCCTGTTCCCTGAACAGTTCCGCCGCGACCGCCAGGATGCGACTGCGGTTGCGCGCGGCATCCGCCCGCTCCCGAGCCGGCTGCTGGATGAGTTCGGTCACTTCAGGTGACCCCGCGCTCATACTGTGCCTTCATTCGTGACTTCGCAGGTATGTGGGTGGTCGCGAGTGTACTCAGCACGGAGCCGAGCCGCGCCGGAGCGGGCCGCAATCGCCCCTCCCCCCGCCTCCCGATCTTCGCTGTCCATTTGCTTGCCCCCGAGAACGCGATGTGCCAGGGTCGTCCCTAACCGGACCGCAGTCCGTTTACGGGGGATCACCATGACACAAGTCGAGGGCGACCGCACCTCCGCTTCATCAGGTTCCGCGACCGTGACGCACCCGCACTCAGCGCGTACTCCCCCATGGCACGCACGTTCCTGATCGGAGGAAGCATGACCCCGCACACCAGCCCTGCCGTCCCGGACAACCAGCTCCTCGACCTGACCCAGCACGAGATCCAGGCCCTGCGCACCAGGTTCAACCTCGCCGACGCCCACACCCACCAGCAGCAGTCGAACAGCCAGCGCGAGATCGTCGCCCGGCTGCCCGAGCTCTGGTACGAGGCGGAGCGCGGCCTGCAGGCGACGGCCGAGGAACGTTTCATCGAGGCCTTCTTCACCCTGCACCGCCAGCCCACGGCCCTGGCCAAGAACAAGACCCTGCTGTCGTACGCCGCCTCCATCTCGACGATGGTCGCCGGCATGTACCTCAAGCAGCAGCGCAAGTCGGTCACGCTGGTCGAGCCCTGTTTCGACAACCTCTACGACGTCCTGAACAACATGGGCGTGCCGATGTACCCGATCGACGAGTCGGCGCTCCACGACCCGGACCGGATCTACTCCGAGCTCAAGCGCCGGGTCCGCACCGACGCCCTGTTCCTCGTCGACCCCAACAACCCCACCGGCTTCACCCTGCTCCAGCACGGCCGCAAGGGATTCGAAGAGGTGGTCCGCTTCTGCAAGGACCACAACAAGCTGCTGGTCATCGACTTCTGCTTCGCCTCGTTCACGCTCTACGACGAGAAGCTCGCCCGCTTCGACATCTACGAGCTCCTCGAGAGCTCCGGCATCTCGTACCTGGCCATCGAGGACACGGGCAAGACCTGGCCCGTCCAGGACGCCAAGGCCGCCATGATCACGGCCAGCGACGACATCCGCGAGGACGTCTACAACCTGCACACCAGCGTGCTGCTCAACGTCTCGCCCTTCGTGCTCAACATGCTGACCCAGTACGTCGAGGACTCCACTCGCGACCAGCTCGGCTCCGTGCGCGAGGTCCTCACCCAGAACCGCGAGGCGATACGCAAGGCGATCGACGGCACGGTCCTGGAGTACCAGGAGCCCGTCGCCGGCGTGAGCGTCGCCTGGGCGCACATCAACCACCCCGAGCTGACGGCGAGCGAACTGCAGCGGCTGCTGGCCGAGGCCGAGGTGTACGTCCTGCCGGGACGCTTCTTCTACTGGAGCCAGCCCGACCGCGGCGAGGCCTTCGTCCGGTTCGCCCTGGCCCGTGACCCGCAGGTGTTCGCCGACGCCATGGCCCGGATGCGCGAGGTGCTCGACCGCCATGCCGTCTGACACGCACGTCCGTGACGAGTACGCCGACGCCGCGCTCTTCCTCGGCATGAACAGCGAGGACGAGGACGTACGCCGCGCCTGCAAGGCCTTCTTCGTGGACCGGCTCGACGGCCGGATCGTCATGAGCCTGGAGCAGGTGGGCCGCTGCGACGACATCATCTGGGGCTTCTCCCGCGAACTCCAGGACGCCTACTACCCGTTCATGGACAACCTGCACACCGTCATGAACATCCGCCGCCTCGGCTACGAAGAGGCCGACGTCCTGCGCGCCGCCGACTCGGAACTGCCCCGGTCCCTGCCGGTGCACGAGCGGCTGCTGCTCGGCATGGTCGTCGGCCGCAAGGGCCTGCTGCACACGGCCAGCCCGCGCCTCGCGGCCACGACCGGGTTCGCGTTACGCCCCGTGGCCGGCGCCGACGGGCCGGAAGCGCGCTTCCCGGAGCCGCTGGAAGGCCTCTACCAGCAGTCCCTCGCCCTGCGCGTGCCGGCCGAAGCCCTGTGACGGAGGACCGATGATCACCGGAATGACCACCGCGCTCGTCACCCCGGTCGACGCGGCGGGAGAGGTCGACGAGAAGAGCATGGCCCGCCTGATCGCCTCCGTACGGCCCTACGCGGACGCGTTGCTGCCGGCGCTGAGCACCGGCGAGGGCGGTTCCCTGTCGGACAGGCAGTGGCAGGACACCGTGGCCGCCGCCGTCCGGTACGCCGACGGCCTGCCGGTCCTCGCCGGGATCCTGCGGCCCACCACGGCCGAGGCCGTCGCCCGCGCCCGCGGCGCGGGCGCACTCGGCGCGGCCGCGGTCGTGGTCACCACCCCGTACGGGCCGGACGTGACCCAGGAGGAGATGTACCGCCACTTCGAGGCCGTGGCCGGGGCCGGACTGCCCGTGGTCGTCTACCACGAGTCCGCCGTCTCCGGGAACGGCCTCGAACTCGGCACCCTGCTGCGCGTCTGCGCGCTGCCGGGAGTGGCCGGGGTCAAGGACTCCGCCGGGGATCCCTGGTTCACCCGCGCGCTGATCGCCGCCGGCCCCGGCGTACCCGTCGTCCAGGGGCTCGAACACCTCCTGCTGGAGTCCGGACCCGTCGACGGCTGGGTCGTCGCGCTCGGCAACGTCGAACCGGAGCTCTGCAAGGCCCTGTTGACCGACCGCGGCGAGGACCGGGCGGCGCAGCTGCGTGCCGCGTACGAACGGTACGGCCTGGACCGGGACGACTGGTACCGCTCGCTGAAGACCGAACTGCTACGGCGCGCCGTGATCGAGACCGACCGGGAGGTCCCGTGCTGAACGTGACACCGAAGCCCACCGACAGCCCGCACAAGACACTGTTCATCCTCAACCGCACCCTCCAGAGGTCCACGGTCCTCGCCCGGATCGAGGAGCTGGAGGCAGCCTGGATCGAGCCCCTCGTCGCCGGCCTCGAAGACCGGACGCCGCCGCTCGCCGGCCGCGCCGACTGGAAGGACCGGCTCGGCGAACTACTGGCCCTCGAACGCGCGGGCAGCCCGGCCGGAAGCTATCTCGCCGAGAAGGCAACCAGGGATCAATTCGCGCACGTGGTACAGGAGTTCGCACTCGACGGACTGACCGAGGCGCAGAACTTCTTCCCGGCGATACCCCGGCTCCCCATGCGCGCGCAGATGGCCCTGATGCGGGTGCTCATCGACGAGTTCGGCTGCGGCAACCTCCAGCAGACCCACTCCCGGCTCTACCTCGACCTGCTCGCCGAGCTGGGCCTCCCCCAGGAGCTGGAGAGCTTCCTCGACACCACCGGCGACGAGACGTACGAGTTCCTCAACGTCTTCTACTGGCTCACCCAGCGCGCCGGACACGTCGAGTACTTCCTCGGCGCACTCGCCTACCTGGAGGCGAGCATCCCGGACGCCTTCGCCGTGCAGGCCCGTGCCTGCGCCCGCCTCGGCCTCGTGCAGGGCAGGTACTACACCGAGCACCTGCACATCGACACCTTCCACATGCGGGAGATGCAGACCGCGATCAAGGAGTACGAGGCGGAGCGCGGACTCGACGCGACGAAGCTCTGGACCGGGGCGCAGTTGGTGTCCCAGCTGATCGGCGGCGCCTTCGACGCCGCCGTCGAGCGCGCACGGGAGGTGGCATGAGCGACGCCGTGCTGGAGGAACTGCCGGGCGACCGGGTGCGGGTCCGCGTGTCCGGCCGGGAGTTCGTGATCGACGCCGCCTGTACGCACCGGCTCGGCCGTCTCGTGCACGGGCACGTCAATCCGCGTACCCTGCGCATCACTTGCCCGCTGCACAGCACCAGCTTCGACCTCACCACCGGCTGTCCGGTGGCCGGCCCGTCGGCCCAGCCGCTGACGGTGCACCACACGGGCGCGCTCGGGCAGGTGTACGAGCCGCAGGACGTGTGGCTGCCGGCCTCCGAGCGCCTCCTCGAGTGGGACGACGGCTTCCACGACCTCATGCTGGGCGACCGGCTGCGCATGACGGCGTACAAGGCGGCCGTCACCGAGGCGGTACGGCCCGGGGCCACCGTCCTCGATCTGGGCACCGGTACCGGCATCCTGGCCCAGTGGGCGCTGGAGGCGGGGGCGGCCCGGGTCTACGGCATCGACCTCAACGAGAAGATCCTGGAGACCGCGACGCGGCGGCTCACCGAGGCCGGGTTCGGGGACCGCTTCCATCCGCTGCGCGGGTTCTCCTTCGACATCGAGCTGCCCGAGCGGGTGGACCTGATCATCTCCGAGATCATGGGCAACCTCGCCGACAACGAGAACTGCGTCGCGATCCTCGACGACGCCCGCACCCGCTTCCTGCGACCGGGCGGCGCCATGCTCCCGGCGGCCGTGGAGAGCTATCTCGTACCGGTCACCGCGGAAGCGGCCCACGGCCGGGTGCGCGACGGGGCGCCGCAGGACGCCGGGACCCCGGCGGAGTTCGCCGAGCTGCTGAAGGGGCGCGGGGCCCGGGACGCCTTCGACCTCTACTACGACGCGATCATCCCGGTGGACGGCCAGCTCGCCGCTCCGCGGCTCGTGCGCCGGTACGCCTTCGAGGGGACGCACGGCGCGCACGAGACCTCGTACGAGGTTCCGCTCGTCTACACCGTCCAGCGGGAGGGGCTGTTCACCGGCTTCAAGGGATACTTCGTGGCCACCCTCTCGGACACCGTGGCCCTGGACATCTCCGGTGACGAGGTCTCGCCCGGCGACCCTCGGGCCCGTACGACCTCGGACAGCTGGAAGCACGCCTACCTGCCGGTCCGGGACGCCGTGCCGGTGCGGCCCGGCGACCGGATCGCGCTCACCTTCTCCAGGCGGCACCCGGCGGACACCGGATCCGGGTCCTTCGGGCAGGTCTACGGCTGGGAGGGCTCGGTCGTCTCCGGGGACACCACCGTGGCCCGGTTCTCGCACAGCACCCGGCCCGACCAGGAAGGCCAGACCACGTGACCACGACGACCAGTACGGGCACGACGACCGCTACGACCGCTACGACCACGACGGGCACCCGGCTCACGGATCCGCGGCTGCCCGCGGCGCCCGACACGATCAGTGTCTACACCGATCTGAACTGCTCCTTCGCGCACGTGGCCGTGCACCGGCTGCACGAGACCCGGCGGAAGCTGGGTCTGGAGGGCCGGATCTGGTTCGATTTCCGGGCGTTCCCCCTGGAGCTGTTCAACCGGGAGGTCAATGCCCGCCCCGGCGTCGACTCCGAGATCTCGGTGCTCGGTGCGATCGAACCGGAGGCCGGCTGGCGGCTCTGGCAGGGGCCCGACTGGACCTACCCGGTCACCACCCTGCCCGCGCTCGAAGCGGTGCACGCCGCCAAGTCCCAGTCCCTGGAGGCCAGCGAGCGGCTCGACCGCGCGCTGCGCCGGGCCTTCTGGGCCGAGGGCCGCTGCATCTCGATGCGTCACGTCATCCTGGACGTGGCGGCCGCGACGGGCGCGGTCGAGGTGGACGAGCTCGCCGACGCCCTGGACACGGGCTCGGCGAGGGCCGCCGTGACGGCCCAGTACGAGTCGGCGCGCGAGGGCCGGGTCAACTGCAGCCCGCACGTATTCCTTTACGACGGCACCGACATGGCCAACCCCGGCATCGAGGCGCACTGGGTGAACGGCGACTTCGGGGAGGGCTTCCCGGTGATCGACCGGGACCGCCCGGAGGTGTACGAGGAACTCCTCGCGCACGCCGCCCGGCTCCTCTGAGGCCTCGCCCGGTGCCGGGCCCGCCGGCTGACCGACCCGGCACCGGCGCCGTCCGTCAGACGCGGTCGGCCGCGATCAGGACGTACTGGAAGGAGCCGTCCTTGTAGGAATTGATGAACGCCTCCTCGATGCCGGTGACCAGCGAGGACGTGGCCCGCAGCTCCCAGTAGGGCAGGGTCGCGGGCGTCAGGTCGATGACCGCCTGCGGCACGAGGCGGTTGTCGGCCATGGAGCGCAGGTACTCCCGGCGGGAGTGGATGTTGCACTCGAAGTGCGCGTTGATCTGGGAGACCCACTTCGAGGGCTGGCCGTAACGCGGGTTCCAGCAGCCGGTGATGGTCACGTACCGGCCGCCGACCTCCAGGACGCGGGAGTGCTCGGCGAAGAGGTCGTCGAGGTCCACGTACATGCTCGACTCGTTGTTCCACGAGGCCGCGGCCTGCCCGGTCTCCAGGGGCGTGCCGAGCATGTTGCAGACGCGGGCCCGGACGTGGTCGTCGATACCGAGCTCGCGGGCACGCTGATTGCCGAAGTCTGCCTGCTTGGCGGACAGGGTGACACCCTCCACCTTGCAGCCGAAGCGCTGGTGGGCCATGACCATCGAGCCGCCGCGGCCGCACCCGGCGTCCAGGAGCGTGTCCTCCCGGCCGATGGGTCCGAGGTGGTCCAGGAGGAGTTCGGCCTGCGCCGACTCCAGCCGGTGGAGCTCGGCGACCAGCTTCTTCTCGTACGCGCTGTCGTCGGTGTCGCCGAGGGCGGAGTGGTCGACGTCGCCGATGCCGTAGTGGTGGTGGTAGAGGCCGTCGACGTCGCCGAGGCGCAGGTTCACGGGCCTGGCTTCGTTGTTCCAGTAGCGGGCGATGTCTCCCTGGTAGGGGGTCGCCGGCCCGGGGATGATCACGGAGGCGGGGGTGGTGCCGTTGGTATTGGTGGTGAGATCAGTACTGGTCACTGATAGGTCCGTCCTTACCAGAAGTCGGGCAGGCTGTAGCGATAGGTATTGGTCTGGTGCCAGTAGTGGTTGCCGTCGACCCATACGGCGACTCCCCGCAGGAAGCGCAGCACGGTCGGCACGGGGCAGGCGGCGGCCAGGGCGGCGGCCTCTGCCTCGAAGGCGTGCATGAGGTCGTTGTGGACCTCGACCGCCTTCAGGTAGGCCTCCCTGTCGGAGGTCCGCTCCCGCTCGGCGATCACCACGGGAAGGTTCATGTGCCGCCCGGGGGCGGCGAGTTCCTTGGTGTACGAGTACAGGTCGTTCACGATGGTGGTGGCGTTGCCGGCGAGCGCGATGACCCGTTGCATCTGCGCCTGGGCGTGCAGATCGGCCGGCAGCTCGTACCCGCCGACGGTGTCGGTGATGGTGGGGCAGGGGCGGAAGTTGTTGAACTGCCGCATCGCCAGGTACTCCCACACCTCGGGGACGTACTCCGTCTGCGTCCAGGCCGCCTCCGCCAGGTACCCCAGGTGCAGCCGGGCCATGTCGTGCCGGTAGCGGTCCGCCTGGGAGGGACTGGCCTGCCGGAGGAAGTACTCCATGGCGGAGCTGTAGGCGCGCCGGGGCGCGTCCGACTGGAGCGAGCCGGCCCACTCGGGCTCGTACTCCTTCGTCGTGTGGAGCGGGTCGAGCGCGGTGTGGGCCAGCAGGAGGCGTCCGCCGAGGCCGATGGGCGAGCCCCCGTGGTCCTCGCAGTAGCAGTCGTCGAGCGCGTTCTCGGCGACCATCAGCCGGGTGGCGACCATCAGGTGCTCGACGGTGGGAGCGTCCGGGTGACAGGCGACCATGTAGCGCCCGACATGGAAGCCGTCGAACTGGTTCTCCCAGTCGTCGGGGAACAGGTCGACCTCGTCCACCGCCCATGCCTTGATGCGGCGGCCGACCTCCTCCACGCGCACCGGGTCGGGCTCCGCCACGGGGTGGTGGTAGAGGCCCGGGACCGGAGTGCCGACCGCCGGTGCCCCGGGCTCCGCGGCCTCCGGAGCCGTGGGGGGATCCTCGCGGCGGGCCAGGTGCAGGCCGTGCGTGCCCAGACCGCTGGGTCCGCGCAGCAGCCGTTGCAGGGCGGCGCTCGGGACGGGACTAGGCGCGGATGGTGCCGGCGGGAGCGACAGGCCGGGCAGCGCGGGTGGGGCCGCCGGGAGCGACAGGCCGGGCAGTGCGGGCAGGACCGGCAGGCCGCCGGAGGCCTGGGCCAGAGCGCTGCCGAGGACATGGGCCCCGAACTGGGCCGCCGCGCCGGGCAGGCTCGACTGCAGAGGGGAGAGCCCGGGCTCGGGCATCCGTAACTCCTTGGTGGGGTGGATGGGCTGTCCCGGATCCCGGGCACGCCCGGCCGGCCGGGGGGCCTGGCTGTGGCCGGGCGGCCCGGCGGCGGGTGGGGTCGTCTCTTTCGGATCTTGTCGGGCGGACCCGTGATGTCCGGTGCCGTATGGGCGCGTTGTCGGGGCGCCCTCGTACTGGACGTACTCGGGTGCCCGGGCAGCGCGGCCAGGTGCGATGCCGGGCGCCGCGGGCCCGGCGGGATCCGAAAGGGGCGGCCTAGCCGCTCCTGCGGGCGATCTGCACGTTCTCCAGGACGCCGAGCGCGTCGGGCACCAGGATGGCGGCGGAGTAGTAGGTGGTGACCAGGTAGGAGATGATCGACTTCTCGTCGATGCCCATGAAGCGGACCGACAGGCCCGGCTCGTACTCCTCGGGGAGGCCTGTCTGGCGCAGTCCGATGACACCCTGGTTGTCCTCGCCGGTACGCATGGCGAGGATCGAGCTGGTGTTCTCCTTGGTGATGGGGATCTTGTTGCAGGGCAGGATCGGGACCCCGCGCCAGGCCGGGACCTGCTGTCCGCCGACGTCCACGTGGTCCGGGTAGAGCCCGCGGGCGTTCATCTCGCGCCCGATCGCCGCGATCGTGCGGGGGTGGGCGAGGAAGAACTTGGTACCGCGCCGGCGGCAGAGCAGCTCGTCCATGTCGTCCGGGGTGGGCGGGCCGGAGTGGGTCTGGATCCGCTGCTTGAAGGCGGCGTTGTGGAGCAGGCCGAAGTCGCGGTTGTTGACCAGCTCGTGCTCCTGGCGCTCGCGCAGCGCCTGGATGGTGAGCCTGAGTTGCTCCTCGGTCTGGTTCATCGGGCCGTTGTAGAGGTCGGCGACCCGTGTGTGGATCCGCAGAACCGTCTGGGCGATGGAGAGTTCGTACTCGCGTGGGTTCTGTTCGTAGTCGACGAAGGTGCCGGGGAGGTCCGCCTCGCCGGTGTGGCCGGCCGACATCGCGATCTCGGCCTCGCCGTGCTTGTTCTGCCGCTGCAGGGGCAGCGCGCTGAACTGCTCGATGTGCGCCTGGAGATGAGGCGCCGAGGACAGGATGCCGGCGAAGTCCGCGCGGGAGAGCGTGAGCAGGGTGCCGGGCGTCTCGGCGGTGGCGGTGTAGTCCCATCGGGCATCGGCGTCCAGCAGGGCGTTCTCGCCGAAGTGGTCGCCGTCCGCGAGTACCGCGACGGCGATCTCGTCGCCGTACTTGCCCGCGGAGGTCTGACTGATCCGGCCGTGGGCGATCAAGTGGATCTGCTCGGCGGGAGCACCCCGCTCGACCAGCACCTCGCCGGCCCGGAAGTCGCGCTGGACGCAGCGGCCGGCGATCGCCGTCAGCACTTCCTCGTCGTCGAAGCCGCGCAGCAGGGCCAGTTCGCCGAGCTCGCGCGGGATCACCTGGACACGGGCACCGTCCTGGACGAACTCGATGCTTCCGTCGCCGACGGTGTAGGTCAGCCGGCGGTTCACCCGGTAGGCACCGCCCTTGGTCTCCACCCAGGGGAGCATCCGCAGCAGCCAGCGGGAGGTGATCTCCTGCATCTGCGGGGCGGACTTGGTCGTGGTGGCGAGGTTGCGGGCGGCCGACGTGCCCAGGCTGGACTGCTTGGGCGGATCCAGCTGTGCTTCCGGGCTGGTGTCAACGGTCATCGGTCGAGCTCTCCTTCATCAGCGGGAACAGGAGGGCGAACGTCTGCCTGGCGTCCGTCCAGATCCCGGGGAACCGTAACTGCGGAGATCCACGCCAAACCCTGAAAAAACGATGCCGTTGCTTCCTTCTGGTGATCCTGTGACGCATGGGGTTTGTTTGGCGAAACGACGGTTTTCAGCCGGGGCCGGCTCCCCCGGGAGCGCACATCGGCCAGGACCGCCTGCGGGCTTCTCGGCCGGACCAGGCGGCAGAGCCGCACCACTCCAGGCGTTTACCGGGCACAAGCCCCTGCTCGCCGATCGCGGTGTTCGGCGAGCAGGGGCTCCGTCATTGGCCGGGCATTGTGCCAGAGGCGGGTGGGGCGGTCATGTCACGTGTTCCCGTGGGGTGCCACCGGGGTCTCCGGGATGGCGCAATGAGGGCAACGAACAGGGCGGACCCGCCGCCCCTCACCCCGGAAAAGGAGGACAGCCATGGCTGCCCTGATCCCCCTGCGCAAGTCGCTCCTCATCGCCGTCTCCGCCGTCGCCGCGCTCCTCGGCACCGGCTCGGCCTTCGCCTCGACGGGCTCCGCCCACCTGGCCAACGATCCCTCCGGAGCGAAAGTCCAACGCAGCAGTCCGGTGAAGAGCGCACTCGGCGGCCAGGGCAATGACACCGCGTATTACTACTACCACGTACAGGGACGTTGATCCGTGCTGTCGACCCGCGTGCCGCCCGGCCCCACCGGGGCCGGGCGGCACGGCAACAGGCGAGCTTTCGAGCGTGACCACCTCGGATTCCTGCTCGAACAGCAGCGGTACGGCGACCTGGTCCGCTTCGACGACGACCTGTACCTCGTGAACTCGCCCGTCCTCGCCGAGGAAGTGCTCAAGCACACCAACACCACCTACACCATCTCCAGGGACCTGCTGGGCGAACCGGCCGACGGCAGCCGCGCCTCCGAAGACCTGGCCCTGTGGATGCGGGCCCGCGCCCTGACGGGACGCGGCCTGAACCGGCCCAGCATGCGCGCCGTCGAGGACCGCCTCGCGGCGACCGTCGCCCGCCACGCGGAAAGCTGGCACACCCGCGGCAGGATCGAGGCGATCCCCGCACTGGAGGACCTCACCGCCCACCTCATCGCGGAGTTCTGTCTCGGGCCCGACACGGGCACGGTCCCCGACCTCCTCGCCCGCCTGCAGGACACGCTGCTGCCCCCCGCCCTGCCTCTGCCCACCCGCTGGCAGGCGCTGCGCAGGCAGCGCCTGCGCCGGGCCGGCCGCGACCTCGCCGACGAGGTCTCCGCCCTGATGCGCCGACGGCGCGCCACCCGGCAGGACGACTCCCCGCCCGCGGTCGCCGACCTCCTCGACACCGCCTGCGAGGAAGGCGCCATCACTCGCGAAGGCGCGACCAGCGTGATCGTCGCCAACCTGTTCGCCGCCCACGAGACCACGGCCGCCGCGCTCGCCTGGCTGCTC
This sequence comes from Streptomyces sp. H27-H1, assembly GCF_026627445.1. Classification (GTDB taxonomy): domain Bacteria; phylum Actinomycetota; class Actinomycetes; order Streptomycetales; family Streptomycetaceae; genus Streptomyces. The sequence continues at coordinate 107,431 of NZ_JAPNLJ010000020.1, read as the reverse complement.
CTGCTCCTCGACCGGCATCCGCCGGTCCACGGACGGGTACGCGAGGAGGCCGACCGGGAACTCGCGGACCGGCTCCCCACCGCGGCCGATGTGCCACGGCTGGCCGTGACCGGGGCCGTCGTGAAGGAGACCTTGCGCCTCTACCCCCCGCTCTGGCTCATCCAGCGAACCGTGGAAGAACCCACCGAACTCGCCGGCTACCCGCTCCGGCGCGGCCAGCGGGTCGGCGTCAGCCCCTTCGTCCTCCAGCGCGACCCCCACCACTACCACCAGCCCGCCACCTTCGACCCGGACCGCTGGATGGAGCGCCCCGCCACCCCGCTGCCCAAGTACGCTTTCATGCCCTTCGGCGGCGGACCGCGCAACTGCCTCGGCACGCACTTCGCCACCACGGCCATGACCATCACCGCCGCGGCCCTCACCCGCGACTACCGGATCACCCAGGCCCCCGGCACCACGACGACCTTCGACACCCGCACCATCCTCCAGCCCCACGGACTCACCCTCGAGGTCGCCGCCCGCCCCCGGCCGTCCGGTCCCCGATGACCGGCCCGACCCCGGAACTCCGCGGGTCGGCGACTGGTTCCGCATACGAACGGGCGCACCGTGAGGTCTCCGGCCTTCGTGGAATCGACCAACACCTGCTTGACCGATCAACCGTCGGCACGTAACTTCGACCGCACCAACTCGTGAGCCCCCTGGAAGGAGACGAAGCCGGATGTCGACCATCTCCGTACCGCTTCGCCTCGCGCACCAGACCGCCTGGGCTCCGGGTCGTGTAGCGCACGGCTGCTGACCAGCCCTCTTCCCGGCGTGCCCGATCGCGGCCCCGGAACCTTTCCAGTACCTGTGTCACCACCTCTGTCACCACTTACGGCACCTCTCCGCGTGCCGATTTGTCGCGCTCCGGGTTATTGAGCTGCGACCCCTGAACGAGAAAGCTCCTGAAATGGCGACTAGGACTGTCCGATCGACCGCGCCCCGGAACGGGGACGCGCCGTGGTAGCGGCGCGGATCACGGTCAACGGGAAAGAGACACCGATCTCACCGGCCGCAGCCCACACCACGGTGCTGGATTTCCTGCGCGACCGCGGCCTCACCGGCACGAAGGAGGGCTGCGCCGAGGGTGAATGCGGCGCCTGCTCGGTCCTCGTGGCCCGGCCCGGGGTGAACAAGCCCACCGACTGGGTGGCGGTCAACGCCTGCCTGGTTCCGGCCGCGGCGCTCGACGGCCAGGAGGTCGTCACCTCCGAAGGCCTCGCCACCGTCGACGCATCCGGCGCACCGACCGCGTTGCACCCCGTACAGGAGGAGATGGCCGTCCGCGGCGGCTCCCAATGCGGTTACTGCACACCGGGGTTCATCTGCAGCATGGCCTCCGAGTACTACCGGCCCGACCGCTGCGCGCACTCGGCCGACGCCCCCGACGCCGCTTCCGAGTCCGAGTCCGGCTCCGGCTCCGGCTCCGAGCACGGTCCGAACGGTTTCGACCTGCACGCGCTGAGCGGAAACCTGTGCCGCTGCACCGGATACCGCCCGATCCGCGATGCCGCGTTCGCCGTCGGTTCGCCCCCCGAGGACGACGTCCTGGCGCGGCGCCGCGAGCAGTCACCGCCCGAGGCGGCCGCCACCGAATACGCCCAGGACGGCAGCGCGTTCCTGCGGCCGGGCACCCTGGCGGAAACGGTGCGGCTGCTGCGCGAGCGGCCCGAGGCGGTGGTGGTCGCGGGCAGCACCGACTGGGGTGTCGAGGTGAACATCCGCTCCCGTCGGGCGAGTTGCGTGGTCGCGGTCGACCGGCTGCCCGAACTGCGGGAGCTGCGCGTCGAATCCGGTCACATCGAGATCGGGGCGGCGCAGACGCTCACCGAGATCGAACGCCGCCTCGACGGCAGCGTCCCGCTCCTGGCCGAGCTGTTCCCGCAGTTCGCGTCCCGGCTCATCCGCAACAGCGCGACCCTCGGCGGCAACCTGGGTACCGGCTCCCCCATCGGTGACAGCCCCCCGGTGCTGCTCGCGCTGGAGGCCTCACTGCTGCTGGCCGACGCCGACGGCGAGCGCCAGGTCCCCCTGGCCGACTACTTCACCGGCTACCGGCAGAGCGTGCGCCGTCCCGGCGAGCTGATCCGCGCGGTGCGCATCCCGCTGCCGCTGTCGCCGGTCACGGCCTTCCACAAGATCGCCAAGCGGCGCTTCGACGACATCTCCAGCGTGGCGGTCGCCTTCGCGCTCGACATCGAGGACGGGACCGTCCGCAAGGCACGCATCGGCCTGGGCGGCGTGGCCGCCACCCCGATTCGCGCCCTCACCACCGAGGCGGCCCTGGAGGGCAGGGCGTGGACGGCGCAGACCGTCGAGGCCGCGGCCCGGGTCCTGCGGGCCGAGGGCACGCCGATGGACGACCACCGTGCCAGCGCCGGCTACCGCTCCGCGATGCTCGGCCAGAGCCTGCTCAAGCTGTACGCACAGACCACCGAGGCGGTGTCGTCATGAGCCATTTGTCCGAGCGTCCCGAAAAGCCCGTCGTCGGAATCTCGATGCCGCACGAGAGTGCCGGTCTGCACGTCACCGGCGCGGCGCTCTACACCGACGACCTGGTCCACCGCACCAAGGACGTACTGCACGCCTACCCCGTCCAGGTCATGAAGGCCCACGGCAGGATCACGGCGCTGCGCACCGAGCCCGCGCTCGCCGTGCCCGGTGTGGTCCGCGTACTGACGGGGGCCGACGTACCCGGCGTCAACGACGCCGGGATGAAGCACGACGAGCCGCTGTTCCCCGACACGGTCATGTTCCATGGCCACGCGGTCGCCTGGGTACTGGGCGAGAGCCTGGAGGCGGCCCGGCTCGGTGCGGCGGCCGTCGAGGTGGAACTCGACGAAGAGCCCTCCGTGATCACACTGCGGGAAGCGATCGAGACCGAGAGCTTCCACGGCGCCCGGCCCCTGATGGTGACCGGTGACGTCGACGCCGGCTTCGCCGACTCCGCGCACGTGTTCACCGGTGAGTTCCAGTTCTCCGATCAGGAACACTTCTATCTCGAAACGCACGCCGCGCTCGCCCTCGTCGACGAGAACGGGCAGATGTTCGTCCAGAGCAGCACCCAGCATCCCTCGGAGACGCAGGAGATCGTCGCGCACGTACTCGGCCTGCACAGCCACGAGGTGACCGTGCAATGTCTGCGGATGGGTGGCGGCTTCGGCGGCAAGGAGATGCAGCCGCACGGGTTCGCGGCCGTCGCCGCGCTCGGCGCCCGGCTCACCGGCCGGCCGGTCCGGGTGCGGCTCAACCGGACCCAGGACCTGACCATGTCCGGCAAGCGCCACGGTTTCCACGCCACGTGGAAGATCGGCTTCGACACCGAGGGGCGCATCCAGGCCCTGGACGCCACCTTGACCGCCGACGGCGGCTGGAGCCTGGACCTGTCCGAGCCCGTGGTGGCCCGCGCCCTGTGTCACATCGACAACACCTACTGGATTCCCAACGCACGGGTCGCCGGGCGCATCGCCAAGACCAACAAGGTCTCCAACACGGCCTTCCGCGGCTTCGGCGGACCGCAGGGCATGCTGGTGATCGAGGACGTCATGGGCCGGTGCGCGCCGCTGCTCGGCCTGGATCCGATGGAGCTGCGCGAGCGCAACTTCTACCGGCAGGGCCACTCGACCCCGTACGGACAGCCGGTCCCCCACCCCGAACGCATCTCCGTCATCTGGCGGCAGGTTCAGGAAGACGCCGCGATCGCCGAGCGCAAGCGGGAGATCGCGGCCTTCAACGCCTCGCACCCCGACACCAAGCGGGCCCTCGCGCTCACCGGGATCAAGTTCGGGATCTCCTTCAACCTCACCGCCTTCAACCAGGCCGGTGCGCTGGTGCTGGTCTACAAGGACGGCTCCGTCCTGATCAACCACGGCGGCACCGAGATGGGGCAGGGCCTGCACACCAAGATGCTGCAGGTGGCCGCGACCACGCTGGGCATCCCGATGCACAAGGTACGGCTGGCCCCGACGCGTACCGACAAGGTGCCCAACACCTCCGCCACCGCCGCCAGTGCCGGGGCGGACCTCAACGGCGCGGCGGTGAAGAACGCCTGCGAGCAGATCCGCGAACGGCTGCTCCAGGTGGCCGGCACCCAGCTGGGTACGAACGCTTCGGACGTGCGCATCGTCGAGGGAGTCGCGCGCGCCTTCGGCAGCGACAAGGAACTGGCCTGGGACGACCTGGTGCGCACCGCGTACTTCCAGCGGGTCCAGCTGTCGGCGGCCGGTTTCTACCGGACCGAGGGGCTGCACTGGGACGCGAAGGCGTTCCACGGCTCGCCGTTCAAGTACTTCTCCTACGGCGCCGCCGCGACCGAGGTGGAGGTGGACGGTTTCACCGGTGCGTACCGCATCCGGCGGGTGGACATCGTCCACGATGTCGGCGACAGCCTCTCCCCGATGATCGACATCGGTCAGGTCGAGGGCGGTTTCGTGCAGGGCGCGGGCTGGCTGACGCTCGAGGACATGCGCTGGGACTCCGGCGACGGGCCGAACCGCGGCCGCCTGTTGACCCAGGCCGCGAGCACGTACAAGCTGCCGAGCTTCTCGGAGATGCCCGAGGAATTCAACGTCAGGCTGCTGGAGAACGCCACCGAGGAGGGCGCGGTCTACGGGTCCAAGGCGGTCGGTGAACCCCCGTTGATGCTGGCCTTCTCGGTGCGGGAGGCATTGCGGCAGGCTGCCGCGGAGTTCGGGCCCGCCGGGATCAGCGTGGAACTCGCCTCGCCTGCCACGCCGGAGGCGGTGTACTGGGCGATCGAAGGAGTCCGCGAGGCCGGCGCCCGGTACGGAGGGCACGCGTCCGACGCCGGCGGGGTCGTCCCCGCGGACGCAAGCGCTTTGAGCAATGTCTGACATGGGCTGGATGGCCGCGGTCGCGCGGTTGCGAGCGCGCCGGGAACCCGGTGTGCTCGTGACCGTCGCGACCGTGCGCGGCCACGCGCCCCGCCGGGCCGGTGCCAAACTCGTCGTGGGCCCGACCGGAACCTGGGGTTCGATCGGCGGCGGCAACATCGAGGCCGTCGCCATCGACCGGGCGCGCGAGCTGAACGGCGCGGCCGATCCGGAGCCGGAGCTCATGGAGTTCGCCCTGAACGACAAGGTCACCGGCCGGCACGGCGTGCAGTGCTGCGGCGGAGCCGTCACCGTGCTGCTCGAACCGCTGCCGGTGGTCCAGGCGGTGGCCGTCTTCGGCGTCGGGCACGTCGGGCTGGAACTGGCGCGCATCCTGGCGCGCCACGACCTCGACCTGCACCTGGTCGACTCCCGCCCCGACATGCTCACCGACGAGCGGCTCGGCGTGCTTGTCGATGCGGTGGCGCAGGTCCACGTGCACCACACTCCCCTGCTTCCGGAGGCGGTGCTCGGGGAGCTGCCGCCCGGCACCCACGTCCTGATCATGACCCACGACCACGCCGAGGACGCCGCGCTGTGCGACGCCGCCCTGCGTACCGCCGGTCTCGGCTCGATCGGTCTGATCGGCTCCTCCGCGAAGTGGTCGCGGTTCCGGCAGCGGCTGGCCACCGAGGGCGGTCACGACGCAGCCGCCATCGACCGGATCACGACCCCGATCGGCCTGACCGGGATCACGGGCAAGGAGCCCGCCACGATCGCGGTGAGCGTCGCGGCGGACCTGCTCCGCACCTTCGAGCAGGACCGCCCTTGGGCGGTCCCGAACACCATTGCCGAGGTGGCGTACCCGACGGCCGCCGGCAGCGCGTGAGACCCGGCGGGCACCCGGCCCGGACGGCCGGGTCGGCGCCACCGGTCCGGCGCCCCCGCCCGCCGGTGGCCCGCTCCGCCGGTGGCCCGCTCCGCCGGGCTCGCCCGCTCAGTTCCCGCAGGCCCGTGCCGGGCGCCTGAGCAGGTAGGCGGCCGCGGCCAGGACGAGCACCGCCATGCACGCGATGAACACCAGCCCCGCACCCTCCAGCCCGAGGTGGCCCTCCAGCAGGCCCACCCCGATCACCGGCACCGAGATGCCCACGTACGCCACCAGGAACAGCGTGGAGATCACGGCCGCCCGCTGGTCCGCGGGTGAGGCATCGGCCACCGCGGACAGCGCCCCGCGAAACGTCAGCCCCTGCCCGAGACCGCCGACCAGGGCGCTCAGCACCACCAGCGCCAGCAGGTCCCACCGCAGCCCGCCGGCGAGCAGCGCCAGGCCGGCGAAGAGCACGGCGCACCCCAACGGCAGCGAGCGCCCCGCCCCGACCCGGCCGGCCGCCAGCTGCCCGGCGATCGACGCGAAGAAGGCCAGCGCGACGACCAGGCCGCTCACGGCGCGGTTGTGCACGCCCAGGGACTGCGCGAGGAACGCCGGGCTGACGGACGTGAACACTCCGAAGAGGGCGAACCCCACGAACGAGGCGATCGCCGCGGGCCCGAACACCGCCCGCACCTGCCGGGGCAGACCGGGCCGCTGCGGTCGTACGGTGCTCAGCCGACGCCGCTCACGCACTGTCTCCGAAAGCAGCAGCACGACGACGGCCGCGCCGGCCACCAGCGCGAGGTGCACCGCGAACGGCAGGTACAGCGGCCAGGAGGCGTACTGCGCGAGCAGCCCGGCGAGCAGCGGACCGCAGCCGAGCCCGCCCATGTTGGCGGCCGTCGCGACGAACGTGGCCCGCGAGGCGCCTCCGGGCGGGGCCAGCTCCATCACGTAGGCCGTGGCGGCTCCGGTGAACAGGCCCGCGGACAGGCCCGACAACAGTCGTCCCGCGTACAGCCAGGTCATCCCGTCGGCGCACAGGAAGCAGACGGCGCTCGCCGCCGAGAACCCGAGCCCCGCCAGCAGCACCGGACGCCGGCCCACGGCGTCGGAGGCGTTGCCGGCCAGCAGCAGCACACCGATGACCCCGAAGGCGTACACGGCGTACACCACGGTCACCATCAGTTCGGAGAAGCCGAACTTCTGCTGGTAGAGGCCGTAGAGGGGAGTCGGCAGCGTGGTGCCGGCCATGCACACGGCGAACACCGCTGCTACGAGCGAACACTGGCGCCACCCTTGTCGATCACCGTCCATGCCGCCGACGGTAACCCGTGGGACGCCCGGGGGCCCGGAACGGGCGATCACTCGGCTGACGGGGCCCCGGCCGCCCGCGTCAGTACACGAGCTTGTAGGTCACGTCCTTGGGGACCGGGTCCGGTGCGGTGTCGGTGTAGAGGACGCGGATCGTGGTGAAGCGCCGGACGTCGGGGTGCTCGGGCCAGACCTGCGGATTGCCCAGGGTCACCGTGACCGGGTAGGCGCGGAACCGGCCGGCCGCGCAGTACGGGCGGCAGTCGTTCACCATGTCGGTGCCGGTGGCCGTCGCGGTGCTCGAACCCCAGGTCTCCCAGCGGAGGTCGACGAGACGGTTGTTCCCGTCTCCACAGGCCAGGAGGTACTCCCCCGGGCGCATGTGGGCCTGCGAGGAGCAGTCGACGACCACGACCGGATCCTGTGGAGCCGGAATCCGGGCCGAGGCCGTTCCACCGGTCTGCGCGGAGGCCGGGATCACGGCGGCCGCCATCGCCGCCGCCGTGCACAGCAGGGTGGCCGCCCGCACCCTGCGCCGGGATGCGTGTGCGGGGCGGCCACCTGATGAAACGTTCACGGAAGACCTTTCTCGACCCTCTGCCCGCAGCCGGCACCGCCGCGGTATTCCCAGCTTCCCCCATCGGTGTGAACCGCGCACCTGCGGGAAACCGGCCCGGGCGACCGCCGGTATCACTTGTGCAGCAGGGCGCAGACGAAGTCCTCCTGGACGTCCCGGACCTGTGCGAGCAGGTCGGGGTTGTTGGTGAGGGAGGTCTGCGTGGTGATCGAGAAGGTCAGCGAGCGCCGGCCGTCCGCCGTGGCCGCCGCCAGCTGCGTATAGCCGGCCGTGTTGCCGGTGTGGCCGTACACGGCTCCGCAGCGCGTGGTGTAGCGGTAGATCGCCAGGCCCGCTTCGGTGCGGCCGGGCCCGGGGGGCTGGGACAGGGCGCCGGGGATGAAGGTGAACTGCTGGCGTCGGGTGCGCTCCGAGATGAGGGCGCCGCCCGCGTAGCCCCGGATGAAGGCGGTCAGGTCCTTCGGGGTCGAGACGATGCCCCCGGCCGCCCAGGCTCCCGAGGCGCCCACGGCCTCGCTGACGTCGACGGGCCCCTCCTGCGGGTCGATCTGGTAGCCGTGGAGGAAGGGCGTGGGCAGCCGGTATCCCTGGGGCAGGCTCGTGGCGCCCATGCCCAGCGGCTCGTAGACGAGCTCGCGCAGCAGCGTCTCGTACCGGCGTCCGGTGGCGGCCTCGGCCATGAGGGCGACGGCGATGTTGTCGGAGTTGGAGTACTGGTAGCGGCTGCCCGGCCGGAATGCGAGGCCCTCGTCGGCCACGAAGTCCAGCAGACGCCGGGAATCGAAGCGGTGGCGGGGGTCCGCGGAGACGATCTCGAGAAATCCCGGGGAGGCCGAGTAGTCGGGCAATCCGCTGGTGTGATTGAGGAGTTGCCGCAGCGTCACCCGATGCCACGCGGCCGGCTGTCCGGGCAGCACCTCGCCCACCGTGTCGTCCAGGTGCAGCCGCCCTCGGTCTACGAGACCCAGGGCCACCGCTCCCGTGAAGGCCTTGGCGACACTGGCGATCCGCATGTGGTCCGTCGCCCTGGGCGGCCGGCCGTTCTCCACGTCGGCCACGCCCGCCCGGTAGGTCTGGGTACGGTCGCCGTCGCGCAGGACGGCGATGACCCCGGGGGGACCGTCGGGCCTCTCCACCAGCTCCCGCAGCTCCTGGTGGAGGTCGGCGCCGGGCGGCGGATTTCGGCCCGCACCGGCCTGCGCGGGCTGCACGGAGACCGCGAGCAGGGCGCCGCACACGGCGGTGGCGGCAGCCAGGCGCAGCGACGGACGGGACCGGCCGAAGTGGCCGTACGGACGTCGGGACACGGAGGTACCTCCCGGGAAGACGGAACGCGGTGGCCCACGATGGCAGGAGCCCTACCGGTGCCGGCGGCGACGCGGCCGCGCACCCCCGAGCCGTGGCCCATCCGGCCCTGGCGGTGGCGGATGGGGCCGGATGGGCCAGGGGGCTGCCGTCCGCCGTGGAGTAGAGGCAGCTCAGCGAGCCGAACCCGCCGCCGTTGTGCCCGTACAGGACCACGGTGGAGCCGTCCGAGCAGGTGATCGTGCGGCGGGTGAGCCCGAGACCGCAGTCGGCCTGGACGGCCTTCCAGGGGCGGCCGGCGTACCAGTAGCCGGGCGTGGCCTTGTCTCCCGAACTGACCGTGCTGATGGCCGGGTTGACGATGCACTCGGGCCCGGCCCGGGCCGGGTCGCAGGGCACGCCGGGGAGTGCGGAGCCGGGAGCTCCGGCCCCGGTGGGGTTCAGGTCGGTCATCATCTGCGCGAGCTGCGCCGGGGGCAGGGGCCGGATGACCCGGCGGGTGATCTCGTCGGCCCACGGCTGTCCGGTGCGTGCCGCACGTGTGGTGTTGGTGGTGCTTGTCCTGGGTATGCCCCTCATCGCTCTCCCCCATGTCGCCGCAGCCGGGCGCAGCCGCCCGGGAGCGGGGAAACTACGCAGGTCGAGCCGACAAAGGGAGGGTCGCGGGCGAGCTCGGCGCATGCCCTGACGGTCGCAGTGCCCGGTGGCGTCGCGTCGGATTAGAGTTGTGAGGATCGCACTTTCGAATTCCGGTCCCGGTTCCGTGATGCCCCTTCCGCGCAGAGGGTGGCAGCGGGTACGGCCCGGTGCTTGCGGCTCCGTGGAGAGGAAGCAGGTTGAACCGGTTCGCCCGGCTGGCCACTCGTCTGCTGTCGGCCCCGCAGGGGCTCGTATGGCTGAACGCTCCCGGCGAGACGGCCGGGGCGGCTCCCGAGTGCTGGCCTGCCGAGCTGCCCGTCGCGCCGGCCGTGCTGGATCGGTGTCGACAGGTCGCGGAGCTCGGACAGCCCCTGTTCCTGCCGGTGGCCGGGGACGGCCCCCTCGCCTTCTCCTTCGCCGGTGTGCCCCTCGTGGGCAGCGCGGGAGAGTTCCTGGGCGTGCTCGCGGTGACGGACGTCGCCCGTCGCGCCTGGGGCGCGGACGAGGCGCGGGACCTGACGGACCTCGCGGGTGCCTGCAGCGCCCAGATCCGTACGCGCATGCGCTCGGGCGCGGCACTCCAGGCCCGGGAGGACGCGGAAAGGGCGGCGAACGCGGCCGAAGGCGAAGCCACCCGCATGCAGACGCTGCTCGACCGCTCGCAGCTGCTGCTGCGGGCATCCGAGGACCTGGCCGACACCAGGGGCCTGGACGATGTCCGCCGCCAGGTGGGAGAGCTGGTCAGCGGGGACCTGAAACCGTCGTACATCGGTATGGCCCTGCTCCGTCAGGGCATGCTGCACCGGGTCGCCGATCCGATCGACGGAGACATGCCCTTCGAGGACGTCCCCGAGCACTACGCCCTCGGCCCGAACTGGCCCACCGCCCGGGCGGTGCGCGAGAACCGCATGATCGTCATCAACGACCGCGCCGAACTCGCCGCCGCGTACGGCCCGGAGGCCGTGGCCGGATTCGACGCCCTGGACCTGCGCGCCGCCGCCTGCCTCCCGCTGCGCGGAACGCGCGGCACCCTCGGAACGCTCGTCCTGGGCTGGAGCAGCCCGTACCGCATCGACGTGGCGGAGCGGGCGATTTTGACCACGATCGCCGGGTACGCCGCCCAGGCCGTCGAGCGCGCACTCCACCTCGACGAACGCGTCAGCGCCGCCCGCGAGCTCCAGCAGGCCCTGCTGACCGAGCTGCCCGACGTACCCGGTCTGGAACTGGCCGCCCTGTACTGGCCGGCCGCGCAGGACGACATGGTCGGCGGCGACTGGTACGACGCCTACCCCCTGCCCGGAACTCCGGGCGAGGGTGCCACGGGGGCACTGGCCGTGACCGTCGCCGACATCGCCGGGCACGACATACGGGCCGCCGCGCTCATGGGCCAGGTCCGCAGCATGCTGCGGCAAGCCGACCACGACCACCCCGGGAAGGGCCCGGAACAAGTCCTCAGCGCCCTGGAGCGGGCCTGCCGACGGCTGGACCTTCCGGTCGGCGGCACCCTCGTCCATGCCCACCTCCGTCCCGAGGCCGACGGCCACTGGCTCCTGAAGTGGAGCAACGCCGGACACCCTCCCCCGCTCCTCGCCACCCCGGGCTGCGCTGTCGAACAGCTCACGCCGCACGACGTGCTGTTGCACCCCTCCTTGTCTCCGGGGCCCCGCAGTTGCGAGACCCGTCTCCTGGCACCGGGCAGCACGCTGGTGCTGTACACCGACGGACTCGTCGAGGAGCGGGGACGGGACATCGAGGAGAACATCGACCGCGTCGCCCGCCGGCTCGCCGCCCAACCGCCGGACGTTCCACTGGAGACACTGCTGCGGTCCCTCGCCGACATCGCCACCAACCGGGAGGGGGAGGACGACACCGTCCTGCTCGCCCTGCGCATCCGCGCCCACTGACACCCCGGGCGGCGCGAGCGGCGCGTACGAGCGGTTCCGATCGGGTCGGCGGCACCCTCTCCCGCTCCCGTCAGCCCCGCAGGGCAGGGAGCAGCTTCGCCTCGGCCCAGTCGAGGAAGGCCTCTTGGTGGCCGCCGCCGATCTGGATCAGGGCGACCTCCGTGAATCCCGCGTCGATGTAGGGGCATACCGCGCCGACGAAGTCCTCTACGTCGTCTCCGCACGGGATGGCGTCCGCGACGTCCTCGGGCCTGGTGTACTGCGAGGCCTGTTCGAAGCCGGCCGGGCCGGGGAGCTCCGCGTTGACCTTCCAGCCGGCGACCGACCAGCGGAACTGGTCGTGCGCACGCGCCATGGCCGCGTCGCGGTCGGTGTCGTAGCAGACCGCGAGCTGACCGACGCTCGGCTTGCCGGAGCCTCCGTACGCGCCGAACGCGGTCAGGAGATCCCGCTCGGGCTCGGTCGCGATGAGCAGATCGCCGTACCTGCCCGCGATCTCGCAGGAGCGGTCGCCGGAGGCCGCGATCCCGATCGGCGGCGGATCGTCGGGGAGGTCCCACAGTTTGGCGTTGTCCACATCGAAGTGGGCGCCGTGGTGGGTGACGGACCCGCCCGCGAGCAGGGAGCGGATGATCCCCACGGCTTCTTCGAGCATCTCCAGGCGGACGTGCGCGGCAGGCCAGCCCGCGCCGACGATGTGCTCGTTCAGGTTCTCGCCCGAGCCCAGCCCCAGCCGGAAGCGCCCCTGGGACAGGAGCTGCATCGTCGCCGCCTTCTGGGCGATCACCGCGGGGTGGTAGCGGAACGTCGGGCAGGTCACGTACGTCATGAGCGGGATCCGGGTGGTGGCCTGCGCGGCGGCGCCCAGGACGCTCCACGCGTAGGGCGCGTGGCCCTGGGAGGCCAGCCAGGGGAAGGAGTGGTCGGAGATGACGGAGAAGTCGAAGCCCGCGCGCTCCGCCCCCACCACATGGCCCACGAGTTCCCGCGGCCCGGCCTGCTCGGTCATCATCGTGTACCCGATTCGCGTCATATCGGGCGCCTTACCGCTTCGGCCCGGTTGAAACGTGCCCGGCGGCGCCCCTACATCCCGATACCACCGTGCACGTCCGGAGGCCGGGGCGCTCAGAGGCCGAGGTCGAGGAGGGCGTTCTCCACGACCTCGGTGAGCGCGGGATGGATCCAGTACGGCGACCCGGCGAGGGTGGCGGCGTCGATGCCGAGGGTCGCCGCCACGACGAGGGGCTGGATGAGCGCGGACGCCTGCGGTCCCATCAGGTGGGCTCCGAGGAGCTTTCCGGTGCCGGGCTCGGCGAGCACCTTGCAGAAGCCGGTGGTGTCCTCCATCGCCCAGCCGTAGGCGACGTCGCCGTAACGGGCACTGCCCACCAGGTAGTCCAGCCCTTTGTCCCGGCACTCCTGCTCGGTGGCGCCGACCGAGGCGATCTGCGGGCTGGTGAAGACCGCCGCCGGCACCAAGTCGTGGTCGGCCGCGACGAGGCCGTCGGGGTGGCGCAGGTTGTGCGCGACGAACTCCGCCTCGCGGTTGGCCACGTGCTTCAGCGCCGTCGGCGAGGAGACGTCGCCGAGCGCGAAGACGCCTTCCGCGGTGGTGCGCTGGTAGGCGTCGACGATCACCCGGCCGTCGTCGTGCGTGTCGATGCCGGCCGGTTCGAGGCTCAGCCGGTCGCTGTTCGGGACGCGGCCCACGGCGACCAGCAGCATGTCCGCCCCACCGTGGATCCGTCGTCCAGGGTCAGCCGAAGCGCGCCGGGCCGACCACCGACCGCCGTGAGTTCCCGGCCCAGCCTGAGGTCGTGGCGGGATGCGGCCAGCTCCGTGAACCGCTCCGCGATCGTCTCGTCCAGCGGGCCGAGCAGGCGGTCCTCCTTCTCCACGACGGTGACGGAGGATCCCGCCGCGGCGAACACCTCGGCCAGCTCGACGGCGATGTACCCGCCGCCGAGGATCGTCAGGCGCCGGGGTGGAGCATCGATGCGCATGACGGTGTCGGACGTCTCGTAGGGCAGATCCGAGTCCGCGGCAGGCCCCGGCACCAGGGGACGACCGCCCACCGCGATGACGATCTGGTCGGCGCTGACGTCGAGAGCCCCCTCCGCCCGGTCGATCCGCAGGGTCCTCGGGCCGGTGAACCGGGCCCTGGCCTCGTACACGGTGACCGAATCCTCGTCCCGACGCCCCCGGCGGCCCTGCTCCCGCTCGGCGTCCAGCCGGCCGAAGACCCGGTCGCGCATCTCGCGCCAGCGCACTGCTCCCGGTACGGCGTCCACGTCGTAGTGCCCGGCTTCCCTGACGGTGCGGGCTACGTGCGCGGTGTAGGCGAGCATCTTTCTCGGGATGCATCCGGCATTGAGGCAGGTTCCGCCGAACCACCGCTCCTCCACGATGGCCACGTCGAGCCCGGCGAACGAATCGTCGATGACGGCGTTGCCGGAACCCGCACCGATGACGACGAGATCGTGGTGGCGCATCCGTCCAGCCTACGAGGCCGTTTCCGCCCCGGCGCGCCGAGGCGGAGCCCCCGGCCGTCGGCGGGCCCCGCCGAATCGGTCCCGCGCCTGCGGGCCGGACGCCGCCGCCAGGTCTACCGTGGAAGGGTCCCGTCCCACGTGAGCGGCAGATGAGGCTGGCAGCTGTGTCTACGTCGAGCCACGAGATCCCCGGTGTCCCCTGCTGGGTCAGCCTGCTCGCGCGGGACCTCGAATCAGCGCAGCGGTTCTACAGCGCCGTGCTCGGCTGGGATTTCCGCCCCACCCACCTCGGGAAGGGCGTCCTGGTCGCCTTCAAGGGCGGGGCCCCCGTCGCGGGCCTCGGCGCGCTCACCGCGGCGGTACGGATGCCGGCGGTGTGGACGCCGTACTTCGCGGTCGAGGACGCCGACGCGACCTCCGCACGGATCCGGGAGCGCGGCGCGACCATGGCCGTCGGTCCCCTGGCCTTCGGCAGCGGACGGGCCGCGCTGGCCGCGGACCCCGCCGGGGCCGTCTTCGGGTTCTGGCACGGCGAGGCGGTCCCCGACTGGTCGATGGGCCGTGGAAACGCCCCGGCCTGGCTGGAACTGCGGACCCGGGACGCGTTCGCCGCCGCCATCTTCTACGGAGAGGTCCTCGACTGGGACAGCGAGCGCCCCGGCAGCTGCACCGTCTCCTACGAGCACGACCACGTCGTCCTGCGCCACGGCCACGGCACCGTCGCCCGCATCAGCGGCGGCGCGCTCGAAGCGGCCCCGGACCCGGAGGTCCGCCCCCGCTGGCACGTTCACTTCCACGTACCCGACCTCGAAGGCACGGTCGAGGCCGCCACGGGGCTGGGCGGCAGGGCCGCCTCCCCCGTACACACGTCCACCACGAGCCGGTGGATCGTCCTCGCCGATCCCGAGGGGGCCCTCTTCACCGTGGTGACGCCCCAGCAGTGACGCTCCAGCGGTGACGCTCCAGGACGCGCAGGCCCGAGCGGGACACAGCGTGCGACGGGGCCCCGCCCCGCCCCCGCTCACGCCGGGTGACCGGGCGAGAGGTCCGCGACGTCGCTGAACCTGACCAGGCTCGGCCGTACCGGGCCGGGAGGACCCACCTCGACGGGCACCAGCAGGAAGCCGACGTGGTCACCGGCGTCGATGTGCTCCGCCACCCGGCCGATGAACCAGGCGCAGCAATCGGTGAGTACCGGGGTTCCGCCCCGTTTCGCCGTCCACTCGATTCCGGCGAACTTGTCGGTGTCGTCGCCGCTCTCCCCGCCGAACAGTTCCGCCACCCCGTCCTGTCCGCCGCGCAGGGCGTGCACCCCCAGGAAGGAGCCCCGGCGGGCGATGCGGTAGGTCCGGTTGGCCTTGGAGAGCCAGACCATGAAGCGGGGCGGATCGATCGAGCATTGCGAGGCGAAGCCCACCAGGCAGCCCGCCCGCTCCCCGTCCGCCGCGGCCGTCACCACGTACACGGGGTAGTCGAGCGCGTCGGTGAAGCCGTCCAGGTCCATGACCGCCTCCCCGTCAGCCGCCGTCGCCGGGGCGGGCCGCGGCGGGGGCCGGCGGGATCGCGCGCAAGGCGGAGCGGCCCTGCCCCCATGCCTCGCGCAGGTGGGCGTCCAGGCGGTCCTCCAAGTAGACGGTCGCGTTGCAGCCGAAGGCGATGTCGGCTTCGAGGTGGGGCTCGTCCGCGAGGAGGCCGCCGATGACTTCGCGCCGTACGACCTGTTCGTGGACGGCGTCGGCCTCGACGTGCTCGAGGTAGAAGCGTTCCGCGGCCGGGCCCGCCGCGCAGCGCTTCATCGCCTTGGCCAAGCGGCGCGAACCGGGTGAGGAGGTGACTTCCAGGCAGGCGAAGTGGCCGACGAGCTCCCCGCGCCGGGCCCGGTGCAGGCCGAACAGGGACATGAGGTTGACGGTGGCGAGCAGCGGCGCCGGGGCGTGGTCCACGTACGCGCCGTAGGTGTGATCGAGGCCCAGGCCGTCCATGAGGTCGGCGAAGAGCCGCGCGTGGATCTCGGTCGCGTGCCCGGCCCCGAATTCGTCGTACTCGATCGCGACCATGCCCGCCTTCGCCCGGCCGGTCAGCCTCGGGATGACCCACGCGTGCGGGTCCGCTTCCTTCAGGTGGTAGAGGGAGCGCAGGGTCGCGTACTCGCGCAGCTGCCAGAGCTCGCCCTCGGTTTCGAGGTGGTGGCTGACGCTTCCCGTCAGGTCGATCGGTTCGACGAGCAGGGGGGCGAACGCCTCTTCGACCGACTGGGCGGTGTCCGGCACCTCGGTGCGCAGGGCGTGTACGAAACGGGTTTCCAGCTCCCGCCGCAGGCGCAGCAGGTCCGGGTCCCATTCGCGATCGTCGTCCACGCCGTGGAAGCCCCGGTAGTGGAGTTCGTAGAGCAGGTAGAGAGCGAGCTGGACGTCCTCGCCCCACGGGTCGGCCGTCAGGATGGACCTGGGGGCGTACGTGGGCGGGCGGCCTTCGCGCAGGGAGTCGAGGACCGCCTGCGACAGCTCGCCCCGCCCCTCCGCGAGACGGGGTCCCGTGCTCGTGGCGGCTGTGGTGGTCATCGGGTGCTCCTGTCCCGCGGGGGCGCGTCGGAAGGCTCGTCCGGCTCGTCGGGCCGGGGCGGGGCCGCCGGGGCCGCCACCCGGGGGCGGTGGCTCGTGTCGCACCACGGGTACGAGCGGCTGCGCCGGCAGGTGCACACGGCGACGACGAAGCGGTCGGAGCGGGCGACGGAGCCGTCGTCGAGGATGACCTCCACCGGTCCCTCGGCCAGGATCGGGCCCTGCGGGTCCGCGTCGCCGCGGCGGGCCGAGGAGCCCGGTCCACTGCGGTGCCGGGAGGGGGCGGGCCTGGACGAGGCGGGTGTGGACGGGTCGGGCCTGGACGAGTCGGGCCTGGACGGGTCGGGCGTGGACGGGTCGGGCGTGGACGGGTCGGGCGTGGACGGAGCCCGTTCAGGAGTACTGGGCACGGATGACCACCAGCTCTTCCCGTTGCTCACCGGCTTCGGCCAGGCCTCGGCTCTGCAGCCACTCGCGCCGCGACCTCAGGACCGGACCCCACGGAACGCGGGCCCGTGCCGTCACCCCTGCGCTGAATCCTTCGGCTTGCAGCCGCGCCACCGTGGCCGCGGGCTCACACATCGCCGAGTGCACCATCAGCAGGACTCCGCCCGGGCGCAGCAGGGACGGGGCGCTCGAGCAGATCCGGTCGATGACCTCACGCCCGTCCGGGCCGGCGTCCCATGCGCGGGCGGCCCCGCGGGAGGGCAGGCCGGCGCGCGGGGACGGCACGTACGGCGGATTTGCGAGGACGAGGTCGAACCGGCGCCCCCGGGTGCGGGTGGCGAAATCCCCGTGCAGGACGCGCAAGGGCAGCCGCCAGCGCACGGCGTTGATCCGTGCCGCGATCACGGAGGGCCAGGAGACGTCCACGGCGGTGACCCGTGCCCCGGCGTCCGCCGCGCACAGGGCGAGAGCGCCGGTACCCGTGCCGATCTCCATCACCTCCGTCGTCGGTCCCAGTTCCTCCTGGGCGAGGGCGTTGGCGAGCAGGAGCGTGTCGGCCTGCGGCCGGTAGACGCCGGGGAGGGCGATGAGCCGTCCGGGAACCACTCCCGCGGTCAGAGCAGTACAGCAGTACTGGGCACCAGGTCCTCCGAATCGTTCGGTTCTTTCGGTTCTTGCGATTCCTTCGATGAAATTTCGTCCGGCTCGTTCGAAGTCCGCCAGGGGCGGATCCAGCCTTTTGTAGACACGCAGCGGCTGCTTGTCGATACACGGCGGCTGCCCCGGGACTCCGGCCGTACCCGTCCCTCACTGATCTTCGGAGGAACACCCAAGGCTGCGGCCCGACCGCGGCCGTGTCGTCGACAGGGGTACACGAGCGGCCGTGCGGGTAGACCTTTAGGGACGACTCACGACGTCCCCGCGGTGCGTCCGCGCACGTGGAGACGTCCCGTCGGAGGAGCGGCACATGATCCGGACGGTTGCTACACCCAGCCTGACCAGCGTAGATGCCTGTCCCGACGCGGAGACGGCGCCCATCCCTGAGGACCTGCTCGGGGTGAGCACCGCGGACGCGAGGCATCTGTCGGTCGCGCTGCTGCGCCGGCTGACGGAGCTCGAAGAGGGCAGCCCGGAGTACTCGTACGTCCGTAACACCCTGGTCGAGCTCAACCTCAGCCTGGTGAAATACGCGGCGCGCCGTTTCCGTCACCGCAGCGAACCCGTGGAGGACATCATCCAGGTCGGCACGGTGGGCCTCATCAAGGCCATCAACCGGTTCGACCCGGAGCGCGGCGTGGAATTCACCACCTTCGCGATGCCGACCATCACCGGCGAGATCAAGCGCTTCTTCCGCGACACCAGCTGGGCCGTGCGGGTGCCACGAAGGCTGCAGGAACTGCGCCTCGACACGGCGAAGGCGTACGACGCCCTGGAACAGGACCTCGGCCACACCCCCACCGACGAGGAAATCGCCGAGCGGCTCGGGATCGACCGGGAGCAGCTGGCCGAGGGCCGGCTGGCAGCCCAGGGCTACTCAGCCCGCTCGCTGGACGCGCCCGTCCAGGAAGACGACGAGACGTACGCGAACCAGTCCGCGCTGGCCGACGAGGAGTCGGCGTACGACCGCATCGAATGCCTGGAGTCGCTCAAACCGCTCCTCGCCGAGCTGCCCGAACGCGAACGGCTGATGCTCTCCCTGCGTTTCGGCCAGGAGCTGACCCAGTCGGAGATCGGCGAGCGCATGGGCCTGTCCCAGATGCACGTGTCCCGACTGCTGGCCCGCACCCTCACCCGGCTTCACGCCGGGCTGCTGGAGGACGGGGTCGCGGACGCCCGTCCGGACGTCGGGGCTCGCGCGGGCGGAGCGTAAGGGCGGGAGCCGCTGCGTGACCGGGGCCGGTAGATGGTCGAGGTAAGAAGTGGGGCGGCGCACAGCCCTGCGACGCCCCGGGTGAACAGCAGGTAGCCGAGCGCGGTGGTGCCCAGGCCGAGCCGGCCGACCAGTGCGACCGCGGGCGGGGCCGCCAGTCCCTCCGGCGCCACGAGCAGGTACGGAGAGACGAGCAGCCCCGCGCACAGCACGCTGACCGGAGCCGCCGCACCGAGGTCCGCGCCGCGGGCGCACAGTCCGCTCACCACGGGGACGGTCCCGAAGGCCGCCGCGGTGGCCGCGGCGGCCTTCGGGACCCACCGACTAGAAGCACACCATGAGATTCCAGGCCCCACACCCACCAGGTCCGGGGCTTCACACCAAGCGGTCCGTCCTGAGGAGAAATCGAGGTGCCTACGGGCTTCGGCGCTGGCAGGCTGCGCGGATGAACCGTGAACAGATCTCCGAACTCGCCCACGCCGACCATCCGATCAAGTCTCCGATCGACGACGACTCGGTACGACTGCTGCTGGAGCGTGGTGCCCCGCGGGGCGACGAGCGGGTGCTCGACCTGGGGTGCGGGGGCGCGGAATGGCTTCTGCGCGCCCTGGCCGCGCATCCCGAGCTGCACGCCGAAGGCGTGGACATCTCCGAGGACGCCCTTCTGCGGGCGCGCGAGTCCGCGGACCGTCTGGGGCTGCAAGGGCGGCTCGCACTGCATCATCAGGAGGCTGCGGAGTTCCGTTCCCCGCACTCGTTCGACCTGGTACTCAGCGTCGGGTCCACGCATGCCTTCGGCGGACTGCTGCCCACCCTCGCGGCGGCGCGGGGGCACCTGGCTCCGGGCGGGCACGTTCTGATCGGTGACGGGTTCTGGGATCGGGAGCCGTCGCGGGAAGCCGTCGAGATGCTCGGGGAGTTCGCCGATCTGGCGACCACCCTGGACCGCGTCGTCGCCGACGGCTGGACCCCCGTCCACGGGCATGTCAGCACGCGCCGTGAGCTGGACGACTACGAGTGGGCCTGCTGGGGGTCGCTGGCCTCGTGGGCGTTGGACCACCCTGCCGATCCGGACAGCGCGCAGGTGCTCGAGACGGCCACGCTCCGCCGCGGCGAATGGCTGCGCGTGTACCGGGACACCTGGGGGTTCGTCAGTCTGGTCCTGCGCCGGACGTCCGACTGACCCCGGCGTAGGCGCCGGCGAGTTCTTCTGCCCAGCCGTCAGTAGGCGAAGCAAAGGGAATTCGAATGCATGACATGGGTTCGGTCGGGCAGATGGTGCTGCGGAGGTTGATAACTATGGTTCCCCTGCTTCTTGTTCTTCTGTTGGTCCTGATCCTCTTCGGTGCGGGTTTCGCGGTGAAGATTCTCTGGTGGGTGGCGATCGCCGTCCTGATCCTGTGGCTGATCGGATTCGTTGCTCGCCCGAAGAACAGCAGCGGTCGCTGGTATCGCTGGTAGCAGCGCCAGGACCGTCCCCGCCCCTCATTCGATCCACTTGCGTGAAGTGGCGAAGTCGGGGCAGGCGGAATGCGGTATGCCCGCCTTGCACGACGTACGGAACAAGGGCGATCGGCGGGTAACCTTTTCCCCGCCGGTCCCCATTGACCGGAGGAGTTGAATTCGCGTGACTGAACATGCGTGGAGTTACGAGCCGACCGCGGGCCACCTGGCCGGTATGGACCTGACCGGCTACAAGGTCGAGGCGACCGACGGCAGTATCGGCAAGGTCGACAAGCACTCCGACGAGGTCGGTGACGCATACCTGGTGGTCGACACCGGCGTGTGGATCTTCGGCAAGGAGGTCCTGCTGCCGGCGAGCACGGTCGTCAGGATCGACACGGAGGACCACAAGGTCTTCGTGGGCCGTACGAAGGAACAGATCAAGGACGCCCCCGAGTTCCACCGGGACAAGCACCTCGGCGACGCCGGGTACCGGGAGGAACTGGGCACGTACTACGGCATGGGTGGCCCCTTCGGCGGCCGCCTCCTCTGATCCTTCCCCCGCACCATGACGCCGGTCCCGGCACCCACAAGTGGGTGCCGGGACCGGCGTCATGGTGGCCGCGGCCGAAACCGTGGCACCGGTCGTCCCCGGAGGGCCGCCTCGCCCGGCGGATTCCGCGCCCCGTTCAGCCGCCCTGGAGCAGGGCTTTGGTGAGCGGGTGCCGCGGTGCGCCGATCAGGCGCGGCGCCGGTCCTTCTTCGACCACGCGCCCCGCGTCCAGGACCGCGATCCGGTCGGCCAGGGCGCCGGCCGCGGTGAGGTCGTGCGTGATGAGGACCAGGCCGAGGTTCGTCCGCTCCCGGAGCCGGTCCAGTACGCCGAGGACGGTGTGCTTGGTGGCAGGGTCCAGTCCGGAGGTGATCTCGTCGCAGACGAGGACCCGCGGCTGCGCCAGCAGCGCCCTGGCCAGTGCGGCCCGCTGGAGTTCGCCCCCGGAGAGCCCTCCGGGGCGGCGCTCGGCGAGGCTCGCGCTCAGGCCCAGTTCCTCAAGAGTGCGCGCCGCCGCCCGCCGGGCTTCGCCGGGATCGGTTCCCCGCAGCCGCACCGCACTGCGGGCGACCTGGTCGAGAACGGACCGGTGTTCGTCGAAGGCCGCCTTGGCGTCCTGGAACACGTACTGCACGGCGGCCAGTTCCGTACGGCTGCGGGAGCGCAGGCTGCGGGCCAGGGGGGCGCCGTCGAGCAGGACAGTGCCCTCGTACGCCGCGTGCAGGCCGGCCAGGCAGCGTCCCAGGGTGGTCTTCCCGCTGCCGGAGCGGCCGACCAGGGCCAGGCATTCGCCCGCCGCGACCGAGAGACCGATGTCGCTCAGCACCCGGACGGCGCCCCGCGCCGTCCGGTGCTTCGCGCTCACTCCTTGAGCGGTCAGACGTACGGGCCCCCGCGGGCGGGCCGCGCGTACGGCGCGGGGACCCGCCTTCACGAGGGGGGACAGGACCGACGACGCCGTCCCCCGGTCCACCACCCGGCCCTCCCGCATGACGATGACCTCGTCGGCCAACTCCCTTACGACGTCGAGGTCGTGGCTGAGCAGGACTACGGCGAGGCCTTGCCGCGCCACTGCCGCCAGCTGTGCGACCACTCCTTGTTTGGTGAGGGCGTCCTGCCCGGTGGTGGGCTCGTCGGCGACGATGACGCGGGCGCCCAGGAGCAGCGCCTGCGCCAGGACGACCCGCTGCTGCTGGCCGCCGGACAACTGGTGGGGGAAGCGGTGCAGAACGGCCCGGGGGTCCGGGATCCGGGCCAGGCGCAGGGCCTGCTCGATGCGCCCGCGGATCTCCGGCCGGCCGCCGCCCTGCCGCGCGGCGATGTCCCGCAGCAGCGTTCCCAGACGGCGGGCCGGGTTCAGGACGGCCGCGGGGTGCTGGGGTACGTATCCCACCGCGCCCTCCGCCGTCCGTACGGTGCCCGCGACCTTGGCGCCCCGCGGGTACTCCCCCAGCAGTGCGAGACCCGTCGTGGTCTTTCCGCTGCCGGAAGGTCCGATGAGGGCCGTGACCTTCCCTGCGTGCACCTCGAAGCTCACGCCGTCCACGACGGCGCGGGCGCCGATCTCGACGCGGAGGTCCCGCACGTGCGCGACGGGGATCATCCCTTTCCTCCTTCTTCCTGCAGAGCGGCGTCGAACAGCAGATTGGTGCCCATCGACAGCGCGGCAATGAGCAGGGCGGGCACCGCCACGGCCCAGGGCTGCAGGAACAGGCCCGTGCGGTTGCGGTCGACCATCACCGCCCAGTCGGCGGCGTCCGGCGGTACACCGACGCCGAGGAAGGCCGCCGTGGCCACCAGGTAGAGGGCTCCGGTCAGCCGGATGCCCACGTCGGCGGCGAGGGTGCGCCGCATGGAGCGGGCCACGTAGCCGAGGGCCGTGCGCCACCAGGACTCGCCCTGCATCCGCAGGGCTTCGACGGCGGGCCGGGCGGAGATCTCGACGGCGGCCGCGTGGACGACGCGTGCCGCGTCGGGTACGGCGGCCAGCCCGACCAGGACGGTCAGTCCGGCGGATCCCGGGGTGAGGGTGGCGGCGACGAGCAGCACCAGGAGCAGGGAGGGCACGGCGATGAGTACGTCCATCGGGCGCATCAGTGCCTCCTCCAGCCAGGTCCGGCGGGTGAGGGCAGCGGTGAGGCCCAGGGGGATCGCGACGAGGTAGGCGAGGAGGGTGGCCGCCAGTGCCACGAGGACCACCGGCCGCCCGCCGAGCAGGACTTGGTGCCAGACGTCCCGGCCGCTGAAGTCCGTGCCGAGCCAGTGCCCCCGACCGGCGGCCGGGGAGAAGGAGACGGAGCGCGGGCCGGCGGGGCCCGCCAGCAGCGGGCCCAGCAGGGCGAGGAGCAACGGTACGGCGAGGAGTGCGAGGGCGAGCGCGTACCTAGGGATGGTCTGTCGGGCATGCTTCATGCCGCCACCTCCGCGCGCGGGGCGAAGCGCCGTGCGACCAGGTCCGCGAGGAGGTTGACCACGACGGTGACGACCCCGAAGACGACGGCCAGGCCCTGGACGACCGGTACGTCGCGGGCGGCGACGGCCTCGATCAGTACGGTGCCCAGGCCCGGGACGACGAACAGGGCCTCCACGACGATCACCCCGCCGAGCAGCCAGTCGCAGGTGCGGGCCAGTTGCTGGGTGGCGGGCGCCAGGGCGTTCGGCAGGGCATGTGTCCAGCGGATCCGGGTCGGGGACACCCCGTAGCGCCGGGCGTGGGCGACGTACGGCGAGGCCATCGCGTCGATCATCCCGGCGCGCACGAGCCGGCTGAGGGTGCACACCGGCCGGGACAGCAGGACGACGACCGGCAGGACCAGGACGGCGGGCCGCGCGAAGACGTCCGTACCGACGGCGGTGGGTGGCAGCCAGCCGAGCCACAGCCCGAAGCACGCGGCCAGGAGCACCCCGAAGGCGAACTCGGGTACGGCGTGCACGGCGAGGGTCAGCGCGCTGACGATCCGGTCCAGGGGGCCTCCTTCGCGGCGGGCCGCGAGCACCCCGAGGCCGACGGAGAGCGGGACGAGCAGCACGAGGGTGGCGCCGGCCAGCAGGAGGGTCGGGCCGAAGGCGGCCGCGAGGTGGCCGGTGACGGGCCGGCCGGTGACCAGGGAGGCGCCGAGGTCACCGTGCGGCATGCCGGCGACCCAGTCCAGGAGCCGTTCGGCGGCGGGGCGGTCCAGTCCCATGGCCTCCCGGATGCGGGCGATGCGCTCGGGGTCGGGCTGGTCCCCGGCGAGCGCGACGGCCGCGTCGCCGGGCAGGGCCTCGGTGAGCAGGAAGACGAAGAGGACGACGGCCGCCGTCTGCGCCAGACCTAGGAGCAGGCGGCGGCCGGCCCACGACAGGTGGAGCGTCACGCGAGCCAGGTCTTGTCGAAGCGGGCCCAGTCGAGGGTGTTGGCGGGGGCCGCCCCGGACACCCCGCGCACCTTGGGCGCGGTGGCGACGATCCAGTCGGCGAAGCCCCAGATCAGGAAGCCGCCCTCGTCGTGCAGGCGGCGCTGCATGCGCTCGTACAGGGCTGCGCGCCGCGTCTCGTCGCGGGTGGACTGGGCCTGCTGGTAGAGGTCGTCGAAGTCCTTGTGCTGCCATTTGGTGGCGTTGGTGGTGGAGCCGGTCAGCAGCCGCTGCGAGATGTGGGATTCGATGGGCATCGCGCCGGACCGGTAGGAGGCGAAGGTTCCGCTGGACAGGATGTCCTTCCAGTAGGTGTCCTTGTTGCCCACCTTGACCTCGACGGTGACTCCGGCCTTCGCGGCCTGCTCCTTGAAGATGGCGGCGGCCTCGATGAATCCGGTGGCGGCGGGGGCGGTGTCGAGGGTGACCTCGAGCCCCTCGGCGCCGGCCTCCTTGAGCAGCGCGCGGGCCCGGTCGAGGTCCTGGACGCGCTGGGGCAGATGGGTGGCGTAGTACTGGTAGCCCTTGCCGAAGAGGTCGTTGCCGATCCCGCCCGCTCCGGAGAGGGCTCCGTCGAGGAGTTCCTGACGGTCCGCGATGAGGAAGAACGCCTGGCGGACCCGCTTGTCGTCGAAGGGCGGTCGGTCGGTCTTCATCACGAAGCCCTGCATGGCGCTGCCGGGGAGGCGGACCACCGCTATCCTCCCCCTGCCTTCGTGGGCGCGGGCCGTGGCCGGGTTCAGTTCGTGGGCGTACTCGACCTGGCCGCCCAGCAGCGCTCCGACGCGGGCCGATTCCTCCGCCGCGACGAGGAACTCGAGCTCGTCGAGGTACGGGGCGCCGTCCCAGTAGGCGTCGTTGCGTTCGAGGAGGAGGTTGCGGCCCGGCTTGAAGGACACGAAGCCGAAGGGGCCCGATCCGACGGGGCGGTCGAAGGAAGTGGTGTCCTTGGGGACGATGTACGCGCCGAAGGCCGCGAGGACGTTGGGGAACTCGGCGTAGGGGCGCTTGAGTTTGAACTCCACGGTGCCGGCGTCCGGGGCCCGGCTGGCCGCGAGGTCGATGGGCTCCAACGAGGCCTTGGCCCGGAAGGTGCCCTTCGGGTCGGTGATCCTGCGGTAGCTGTACAGGACGTCCTCGGCGGTGACCGGACGGCCGTCGTGGAAGACGGCGTCGCGCAGGGTGATGCGCCAGCTGTCGAGGGCCTCGTTCGGCTCCCACCGCTCCGCGAGGCGCGGGACCGGGGCGAGGTCGGCCCCGAAGTCGGCGAGCTTGTCGAAGAGCGCCTTGGCACGGGCGGCGTCGACGAACAGGTTGGCGGCGTGCGGATCGAGGGTCTCGTTCGCGCCGCCGCCCGCGAAGGCGGCGCGCAGCCGGCCGCCGCGCTCGGGGGTCTGGGACCCGGTGTTGCGGGCGTCCGGCCCGGTGGACCCGCCGGCGCCGCATCCGGCGGCGAGGGCCAGGGCGGTGGCGCTGCCGGCGATGACGAACCCTCTTCGGGCGAGGCCCCTGGGCTGGTCGTTCATGAGGTGCTGTCTCCGTTGCGGTGGTGGGGTGTGAGCCGGGCGATCAGGTGGAGGCGGTCGGAACTCGCGGTCCGGCTGGGGGCCTCTCCTTCGGTCCACGGCGGTTCGGTGCGCGGGCCGGGCCGGTCGTAGAGGGCGAGGACCTCGAAGCCGGCCGTGGCGAGGAAGTACCGGAGCTCCTGCGGGAAGAGCAGGCGCCAGGCGGAGTGCTGCTCCGCAGGGGGCGCGCCGTCGTCCGCGGTCCAGATCCGGCGGCGGCGCAGCAGCTGCGCCGGGTGGTCTACGTACAGGGTGGTGCGGGAGGTGTAGGTGACGCCCCGCCAGGTGGCGGTCGCGGTACGGGGTCCGTCCAGGAGTTCGGTGTTGCCGAGGAAGAAGGCGCCGCCCCGCATCTCGGCGACGAGCAGTCCACCGGGGGTGAGGTGGGCGCGGCAGCGGGCGAGGAAGGCGGTGAGGTCGTCGTTGGTGTGGCAGTACAGCAGTGCGCTGTCCAGGCAGACGACGGCGTCGAAGGAGGCGTCGAGGTCGAACTCGCGCATGTCGGCCAGGTGGTAGGCGGGGCCGGGGTGGCGGCTGCGGGCGTGCGCCAGCATGGTGTGCGAGGTGTCGATGCCGGTGACCCGGCGGCCGGCCCGGTGGTGCAGCCAGGCGGCGTCGCGCCCGGTGCCGCAGCCGACGTCGAGGAGGCGGGGGCCGCAGCCGTATCGGGCGAGCACGTTCTCGGCCCAGCGGGCGGCACGGTGTTCCGGGTCGGGGAAGCGTTCCTCGTACAGCTCGGGATGGTCGGTGAGCAGGTTGGCTTCGGTCATCGGGGCCCGCTCCCGGGACGGGCTTGGGTGCACGGGGTCGCGGGGGCGGGGGCCCGGGGGGCGGGGACGGCCGGGAGGGCGCCCCTGCGGTGCAGAGAGGCGAGCGCGCTCGCCGACGCCAGCCCCAGGCCGAGGCACAGGGCCCATGGCAGCCAGGCCGGGCCGCCGTGTGCGGCGCGGTCCATGGTCCAGCCGACGGCCGTGTTCCCGAGGGCGGCCGCGAGGCCGGAGACCAGGTAGAACACCCCGTAGTACGTGCCGGTGAGGCCGCCCGGGCCGTAGGCCGGTATCAGCGCCATGACGAAGGGCTGGGCGATCATCACGCCTAGGTGGAGGAGCAGCGCGCCGGCGAGTACGGGGGCCAGGCGGGCCGGGTGCGCGCCGGAGGCGCCGGAGGCGAGCAGGGGCGGGAGGAAGGCGAGGCCCATGACGGCCAGCCCGGTCGCCATCCAGCGGGCACCGCTCCCCCGGCTCCCGAGCCGTCGGGTGATGCGCAGCTGGAACAGCAGGTTGACGACGGTCCCCGCGAGGAAGAGCAGGCCGGTGGAGCCGTCCCAGCCCGTGGCCCGGTACGCGGCGTGCGGGAGCAGCAGGTAGAGCTGGCTCTCCATTGCGTACATGCCGACCATGGCCAGTGCGAACGCCAGGAACCGCCGGTTGCCGAACACCTCCCGCAAGTCGCCCGCGACGGTCCCGGTCGGGCTGGGCGCAGGCCGGGCGGGCAGCACCACGCTCTGGGCAACGGTGAGCAGGGCGAAGATGCCGGCGGCGGTGAGCGCGGCCGCCTTGAAGTCGACGAGCAGCAGCAGGCTGCCGAGGAGGGGGCCGAGGAGCGCGCCGGTCGTGGCGAAGACGTTGAACAGTGCGAACGCCTCCGCCGTGCGGTCGCTCGACTCCTGGGCGATGTAGGTCCGCACGGCCGGGTTGAAGAGGGCCCCGGCCAGCCCGCTGAGTATGGAGGCCGCGAGCAGGACGGGAAGTCCGTCCCCGAGTGCGAACAGCGCGAACCCGAGCGTGCGCAGCGCGCATCCCGCGATGATCACGCCTCGGGCGCCGAGCCGGTCTGAGGCCGAGCCGCCGATCAGGAACAGGCCCTGCTGGCTGAGGTTCCGCAGCCCGAGGACGATGCCGACGAAGGCCGCGGAGAGTCCGAGGTCTTCGGTGAGGTGCGTGGCGAGGTACGGGATCAGCAGGTAGAAGCCGGCGTTGACGCCGAGCTGGTTGACGAGGAGAAGGCGTACGGCGAGGGGGAAGCTCCGTACGGCGGCAAGGGTTTTCACCGGGCGGCCTCCGCGTGGACGCGTGTGACGCCGAGCCCGGCGCGGCCGGAGACGCGTACGGCGCCGTCGGTTCCGCCGATGCCGTGCCACGGGTCGGCGGCGAGCAGGAGGTGTCCGTCGAGGTCCACCCAGCGGGCCCGGTCGGCGATGTGCACGGCCGGGGCCATGCCGAGCGAGCTGGCGGTGAGGCAGCCGAGCATCAGGTCGGTGCCGCTGCCGCGCAGGGCCTCGTGGATGCGCAGGGCGGCCCGTACACCTCCGCATTTGGCGAGTTTGACGTTGATGCCGTGGACGAGTCCGGCGAGCGCGAGCGCGTCCTCGTACGAGACGGCGTCCTCGTCGGCGATGACCGGGACCGGGGACTCCTTCGCGACGCGGGCGAGGGCTTCGGGGTGGCCGGGCGCGATCGGCTGTTCCACGGCGGTGACGCCGAGGGCCTCGAAGCGGGGCAGCAGGTCGATGGCCCGGCGTTCGGTCCAGGCCCCGTTGGGGTCGAGCAGCAGGCTCGCCCCGGGGGCTGCGGCGTGTACGGCGGCGACGCGTGCGAGGTCCTCGGCGGGGTCGGGTGATCCGGCCTTGACCTTCAGGACGCCGAACCCGCTCAGGGCGAGGCGGGCGGCCTGTGCGGCAGCATGGGCGGGCGCGACGATGCCGATCGTACGGGCGGTCCGTACGGGCGGTGCGGGTCTGGCGGTCCGTGTGCGCCCCGCCGGCCGGGCGTGGTCCGTGGCCAGCAGCTCGTGCGCGCTTCGGCCGGCCCGTTTGCCGGCCAGGTCGAGCAGGGCCGACTCCACCGCGGCGTACACCCCGGCGGGCAGACCGTCGTCCCGGTACTCCTCCCAGGCGGTCTCGGGATCGGGGAAGCGCTCGAGGCGCGGGCTCGCGGTGGTGAGGTGGTGGGTGATGCGGTCGGTGGGCAGGCCGAGGTACTTGCTGCTGACGGCCTCGCCCCAGCCGCGCAGTCCGCCGTGTTCGATCGTGACCCAGACGGCGTCGCGGCGGGCCATGACGGAGCGGGAGATCCGCAGCGGTTCGGCCAGTTCCAGTCCGGTGGTCCGCCAGGTGAGCTTCACGCGGCGCCGCCGAGGGGCAGTGCACGCGGGTCGAGGACCGTGCGGCAGCGGGCCCAGCCGGCGGCCTCGGCCGCCTGCGGATGCGGGATCTCCAGCGGGCGGTCGGCGAGCTCGGCCCGGTCGAGTCCGTGCGTGTGGCAGAAGTCGTCGTCGTAGACGGTGCCGAGATAGCGGTGCGGTCCGTCGGGGAAGACTGTGGCGACGACCGCCCCGGCCTCCATGCGGGCGGCCCAGGCGGAGACCAGGGCGACGGCCCCGGTGCTCCAGCCGCCGCTGACGAAACTGGTACGGGCGAGCCTGCGGCAGGCGTCGACCGCTTCGGCGGGGCCTACCCAGTGCACTTCGTCGAAGGCCCGGTGGGCGACGTTGCGCGGGTGGATGCTGCTGCCGAGTCCGCGCATCAGTCGGGGGCGGGCGGGCTGGCCGAAGATGGCGGAGCCGACGGAGTCGACGCCGATCACTTTCAGCCGCGGCCAGCGGCGGCGCAGCGGGCCGACGAGGCCCGCGCTGTGGCCGCCGGTGCCGACGCTGCACACCAGGATGTCCAAGTGGTCGAGCTGGGCGCACAGTTCGGCTGCCATCGGCAGGTAGCCGGCCGCGTTGTCGGGGTTGTTGTACTGGTCGGGCCAGTAGGCGTCCGGCGTCCTGCTCAGGACCTCGCGCAGCCGGGCGATCCGGGCCGCCTGCCAGCCGCCCTCGGGAGCCGGACGGTCGACGAGCTCCAGTCGGGCTCCGTAGGTGCGCAGCAACTGCCGCATGGACGGCTCGAGTTCGGTGTCGCCGACGAGGACGACCGGATGGCCGAGGGCCTGGCCGGCGAAGGCGAGGCCGATGCCGAGGGTGCCCGAGGTCGATTCGATCACGGGAGCCCCGGGCCGCAGTTCGCCGCGGCTGCGGGCTCCGCGCAGCATGGACACGGCCGCCCGGGCCTTCATGCCACCGACGCCGAGGCATTCGAGTTTCGCCCAGAAGCCGGGGTGGGAGTAAGGGAGTTCGGTACGGATCCGGGCGATCGGGGTACGGCCGACGAGCGGCAGCAGGTCGGGGTGGGCGAGGCTGCCCGGCGGGCGGTGCAGCAGGGGTGCGGTGGTCACCGGGTGCCTCCGTAGCGGTGGATGGCGCCGTAGCGGTGGATGACCGAGGGGCCGCCGTCGAGCCAGAAGAAGGGGTAGGGCTCGGCGGAGACGGCGCTCACCCCGGCTCCGAGGAAGCGCGGCAGGACGGCGCTGCCGGTCTGCGCGAACATGACGAGGGGCTTGCCGGTCGCCGCGGCGTGGTCGAGGAGCGGCTGGAAGGTGCCGTTGCCGAGGGTCATGCCGGAGGCGAGGACCACCTCGCAGGACTCCAGCTCCGCGAGGGCGTCCGTACGGACGGGCTCGTCCCACTCGGTGGCGCCGCCCTTGAGGTCGCAGGGGACGTAGCGGATCCCGCGCTCGCGCAGTGCCTCCAGGAGGGAGTTGACTACGCCGATGACGAGGACCCGCCCGGTCGGGGCCGGGGGGAGCAGGCCGACGACCGCGCGGGCCCGGGCTCGGGAGCGCTGCAGCGAGGTGCCTGCCGGCAGCGTGTGGGGGCGGGCTCCGTGGTCGGGGGTGTGCGGGCGCACATGCGTCAGGTAGGCGTCCAGTGCGGCGATCCGCACGGGGAGCAACGGGTGTCCGAGGAGGTCGGCAACGGTGGCACCGACGCAGTCGTCGAGCGCCGTCGCGGGCAGCGCTCCCGGCTCCACGGCGCAGGATCCCACGGCCCCGGCCAGGCGCAGGCTGAGCACCTCGTTGCGGTAGCCGCCGGCGCGGCCTTCGTGGCGTACCGCCTGAGCGGTGGTGAAGGCGAGCGCGATGCGCTCTTCGGCCGGGTCGGGGCCGTAGCCGCCGGTACGGACGCACTCGGTCAGCTGGTCGACCGTACGGACGGCCGGCTCGCGCAGGGCGGGAACGCTCATGCGGGCACCGCCGGACCCGGCTCGACGGAGCGCTCTTCGGACACACGCTCGCCGGGCGGACTGTCATCGGGCACGCGATCTGCGGGCGGACCGCCTGCGGGTGCACGATCTTCGGGCGGGCCGCCATCGGATGCACTCCCTTCGGCCGTACGTTGCTCGGGCGCCCGCCCTTCGGCCGCATCCTCCACGTACGTGGGGCGCAGGCGGGAGAGCAGCCGCTCGGCGGTCTCGCGGGCGCCGCCGCCACCGGTGTCGACGGTCATGACGTGGCCGAGGTACTCGTTGTTGCTGGTGGCGGCGCGTACGGTGCGGCCCGGCTCGGCGAGGGCGAGTTCGAGCACCTCGCTCCGCTCACGGATGTCGTCCGCGCCATCGATGCCGGCGAGGGTTCCGGTGGTGTCGGGCAACAGGAAGGCGACGGCCGCGCTGTGCACGCCCGTCGGCCGCGGGGTGAGGTCCGGCCTGCGACCGAGGGCGACGTCCAAGCACGCGGCGGCCAGGTCGACGCCCGTGACGTGGCGGACCAGTTCGGTGATCCGGTTTCCGGCCGGGCGGGGGTTGACCTCGACCACCCGGGGTCCTCGCGGAGTCAGTTTGATCTCGGTGTGGCAGACCACGTGGTCCAGTCCGAGAGCGTTGATCGCTGCCACCGCGGTGTCGACGGCCTCCCGCTCCAGCCCCGCGGCCATGCCCGCGGGGAACATGTGACCCGTTTCGATGAAGGCCGGGGCTCCGCCGATGCTCTTGTCGGTGACCCCGACCACGTGGGTGGCGCCGCCGAAGGAGACGGTCTCGACGCTGACTTCGGGGCCGGTGAGGAGTTCCTCGAGGAGGAGGACGGGACTGCGGTCCTGGCCGCGCGCGTTGACCGGGAAATCGGACAGCGCCCGGCAGGCCGAGTCCAGTTCGCGTTCGTCGCGGACCTCCCGCACCAGCATCCCGCCGCACAGGTCGACGGGCTTGACGACCAGTGGGTAGCCGATCTCCCGGGCGGCGGCCGCCGCCCGCGCCGTGTCCCCGCACACCGCGAACCGCGGGCCGGGCACCGCGGCCTCCGCCAACACCCGGCGGGTCAGCCCCTTGTGGCACGCCGCCTCGACGGCCAGGACGGTGGGCCCCGGCAGGCCCAGGCGCTCGGCGATGCGCGCGACCGCCGGCAGGTAGTAGTCGCAGGACGAGACCACCCCGTCGAATCCGAGGACCCCGTGCAGCCGCTCCACCAGCGGGAGCAGCGCGTCCACGTCGTTGGTGTCGGCCGTGACGACGTTGCGCGCCGCGAGCAGGGGGTGCGTCCCGTCGCCGGGAAGACCGGGGGTGGCACGCAGGTAGTGGTGCAGGTCCCGGGTGACGAAGGTGAACTCGTGCCCGCCTTCGCGGATCGCTCTGGGCAGGAGCCTGCTCATCGACCCCACCCAGCTTTCGACAACCAGCAGATGCCCCACAGGACTCCCTCTCAGACCGCCGTTACGGCTCTCGGGCACAGGTGTGCGGCAGACCGCCTGACAGGAGGCGTACCGCGGTGCCGGACCCGAGGAACGCTATCCGAAACCGTTTTCATTTCCAATAGTGGGGTGGGGTCTTCGCGATGCCCTGACCGCCGCCGCACGGCAGCCACCCGCCGACGTGCCGTCTTATACCGCCTCGGGTGGGTACGAGAGGGGCTGGAGTGGCAGCGGCCGGAAACGGACCGCGCCGAGAAGGCCGCGCGGACGGCCCGGCGAGGGGAAGTGCGCCGTCACCGGCGCTAGGCTCGGAACAGGCCTTGAAAGGGATGGTGCGCATGTGCCGCTGGTTGGCCTATTCAGGTACGCCCATGCTGCTGGACACCGTGCTCTACCGACCGGAGCACTCACTGATCAACCAGAGCCTGCACGCCCGGATGGGCGTCGAGTCGACCAACGGCGACGGGTTCGGCATCGGCTGGTACAGCGCGGACGGCGACGGGACTCCGGCGATTTTCCGCGACATCGGACCGGCCTGGAGCAATCGCAACCTGCGCGAGCTCTCCGCGCACGTACGCTCCCCGTTGTTCTTCGCCCACGTCCGCGCCTCCACCGGCTCGGCGATTCAGGAGACCAACTGCCACCCGTTCCGCCACGGCCGCTGGATGTGGATGCACAACGGGGCCATCGCGGACTTTCCCCGGCTGCAGCGCGATCTCTGCATGGCGGTCGACCCTGCGCTCTTCCCGTCCATCGAGGGATCGACCGACTCCGAGGTGATGTTCTACCTGGCCGTCACCTTCGGCCTCGACCAGGACGTCCCGGGCGCGGTGGCCCGTATGGCGGGCCTGGTGGAACACCTCGGCAAGGAACACGGCGTGCCGGATCCACTGCAGATGACGGTGGCGGTGAGCGACGGCGAGCGCGTATGGGCCTTCCGCTATTCCACTCAGGGGAAATCGCGCTCGCTCTTCTACAGCAGCAGGGCCGAGACCGTCCGGCATCTCCATCCCGAACTGGAATATCTCCGGGAGATCTCCGACGAGACGCGCATCGTGGTCTCGGAGCCCCTCGGTGACCTGCCCGGGGTGTGGAACGAACTGCCCGAGGCCAGTTACGCGGTGATCCCCTCCGGCCCGGACGCCGACTACCTGCCGTTCTTCCCGGATGCGGGGCACATCACCGCCGCAGGAGGCTGAGCGGAGCGGCCGAGGGCCTCGTACCGACGGGCGCCGCGCGACAGGATTGCGCCGCACCCGGCCGGGCAGGCGCAGGCGTACTCCACACGCACCGCACCACCCGCACGGAAGGGAACCCCAAGGTGAAATCCACACACCCGAACACCGGCGACGAACCGGAACCCGAAGGGCCCGGGCCGACGCCCGGGAGGCCGGATCCGGTACCGCGTGACCCGCAGCCCCCCAAGCCCGGACCGCGGCCCCGCGATCCCCGCCCGTCCCCTGACGCGCCGCCTCCCGACGAGCCGCCGGCGGTCCCGGAACCGCCCGACTGAATCCGGGGGGCCCGGGGAGCAGCTCGTCGAACAGGGCGCGGGCGCGGATATCCGCGCCCGCGCCGGACGACGGGCTGGGCCGGGGCTCCGGCCAGGGGGCCGGGCTCCCGTGTCAGACGCGCCGCCACATGGCCATGGCCCACGAGAACACCCCGAAGAGCACGAGCCCCACGGCGACGGCGACGAGCAGCCACGGACCGGCCGGGGTCCCGGCGAAGCTGCGGAGGGTCTCGTCGACGCCCCGCGCCGCCGACGGGTCGTAGCTGAGGGCCGCGTGTACGACGAACCCTCCGGCCGTGGCGAAGACCGCGCCACGGCAGATCCCGCCCACCGTGCCGAGGACCTCCACGGCCTTGTGTACCGGCTCCGACATGGAGGCGGTGTCCAGCTTGTCGCGGAACGTGCGCCGAGCGGCCTGCACGGCTATCACGATGCCGGCGATGGCTATGGCGAGTCCGGCCAGCCCCACGAGCCACTGACCCGCCGGCACGTCCAGGACCTTGGCCGTCACGTCGCGGGACTGCTGGTCACCGTCCTGGCCGCCGCCGCGCCCCGCGGCGAAGGTGAGCACGGAGTACGCGACGACGCCGTAGAAGACCGCCCGGGCAGCCGATGCAGCGCGCTTCGACGCCCGGTCCCCCTTTGGCCCCACCGCGCCGAACACCACCTCCGACAGCCGCCACAGCGCCATCGCGACCACCCCCGCCCCGATGACCCACACCAGCGCCGCGCCGCCCGGGTGCTCGGTAAGCTCCGCCAGCGCGCCCTGCCGGTCGGCCTGTTCCCCGGTCTCGCCGAACGCGATCCGCAGGGCGAGCACACCGACGAGTACGTACAGCACGCCGCGCGTGGCCAGCCCGCACCGCGCGGCGACCACCACGGCCCGCCGGGTGTTCCGCCCGTTCGCCGACCCCGTGCCCGACCCCGTATCGCCACGCCCCGCAGTTGCGTTCACGCCATGTCCCTTCCGGTCCGGTCGGACACCCGCCGACCGCTCACACCACGGCTGCCCTCAGGAACCCGCTCTATTCGGGGGCAGCGCCCTGCACGCGGACCCGGCCCGGAGCCGGCGGGCAGCAGGGAACGGCCCTTGAGGCGTCGCAGTGGAGGGGTTCGCGCAGTGGCTGGAGGGACGGACTGCCCGCGGCTGCGTCACGGTGGCGATCGGCACGGTGTTCTTCTGGTGGCCCCAGCGGCTGCTGCTCGGCGGCCGGGTCGCGTGGACCGCCCTGCTTCCCGGGGCGGTCGCGACCATGCTCGGGCTGCTCGGCCCGCGGGTCTTCTCCCGGCTCGCGTCAGCACCACGCCTCCCCCGGACCACGTCCTCATCCGTGATCCGGGCCGGCTACATGGGGTCCATGGTTCCGCTGCCTCGGCCGTTCTCCTGTTCGCTCTTCTCCCGGATGTGAATGGCCCTGTCCCTCAGCCGCTGCCTCTCGACGGGATCCTGCGCATGCGCAGCCGCCAGCTCCAGCTCTTGGGCCTTGTCACGCATTTCCCGGGCTCTCTGGCTCGGCCCGCTTTCATTGCTCATGGTCAGTCCTCGGATCGGGGGGAATCCGGCCCTTCCAGCCAAACACCGCCGGCACGAATGTGCCACCGCGGCCCGGACCGGAGGCGGCGTCCGCAGCCCGGGGCTCGTCAGCCGATGAGAAGGGGGCCGATCGAGGAGATCCTCCCCTTCACGGGCGCGCCGGTAGGAGCCTTCTGGGATTCGTACGCATACTCGGGGACGGTGGGGGCATTCGGCTCCTCGGAGGTTGATATCAATGGTTCCCCTGCTTCTGGTTCTTCTGCTCGTTCTGATTCTGTTCGGCGCCGGTTTCGCCCTGAAGATTCTCTGGTGGGTCGCGATCGCGGTGCTTGTGATCTGGCTTCTCGGGTTCATCGTCCGTCCGAAGAGCGGCAGTGGCCGCTGGTACCGCTGGTAGCCGGATCACCCGTCTGACCTGCGCAGCGGTGGGGCCCTCCCTGGTTCGGGGCGGGCCCCACCGCTGTGTCCTGCCGCGGGCCGCAAGGACACAGCCGCCCCGTCCTGACATTCAAGAAGAATCCGCGTTGTGTGAAACAGGGCGGTGTGGGCAGGCGAGTTTCCGGCGGCACACCGCGCCTTTCCGGTCGTTGGAATCGGGGAGAGAGCAGCAGGCCGCCGGTACCGATAGTGAAGGAGTTTTAGTATGACTGAGAACGTATGGGGCTACCGCGCCACGGTTGGCCATCTGAGCGGCGCCGATCTGACCGGTTACAAGGTCGAGGCGAAGGACGGTTCCATCGGCAAGGTCGACAAGCACTCCGACGAGGTCGGCTCCTCCTACATCGTGGTCGACACCGGACCGTGGATCTTCGGCAAGGAAGCCCTCCTGCCCGCGGGCACGATCGAGCGGATCGACGCCCAGGAGGAAAAGATCTACGCCGGCCGGACCAAGGCCGAGATCAAGGCGGCTCCGGAGTTCGACAAGGACATCCACCTGGGCAACCAGGCGTACCACCGGCAGGTCGGTGGCTACTACGACGGCCCGCACCGGGTCTGAACGGGGTGCGAGTCAGGGGCGGGGCGGCAACCGGGTGGTTGCCGCCCCGCCCCTGCTGTCTGCCCGGCGAGCGGCGCAGGCGTACTCGAGAAGGCCAACTTCCCTTCTCACGCCTGCACTTGAACCGCAAGGATGCGGCCGTCGCGGGTATACGCGTGACTGAGTCGAGCCGAGGAGGCGCTCCAGTGAGTACGCGAGGCGAAGCCCGCGAGACAGTCCGTCCGATACCCCGGGACCGACCCGACCAGCAGGCCGAGGCCGCCGAGGTCGACCCGCTCGACATCGAGACCATGGTCGAGCACGCCCGCCGGGAGCGGGAGGAGCCGAAGGGCGCGAAGCCCCGTCCGTGACGTGAGGAGAGGCGCCCTGCGCGGCGCCGACCGCCACGCGAGTACCGAAGGTGCCGTCCATCCGGCGCGTTGGGTATGAAAAGGATTTATCGGGGGATATCGGGTAGTCGACGGTTTCAGCCCCGTCGAGCGCGGAGCGCTCCGCGGTACGGAACCGGGCCGACGGCTCGGTCCGGCCCCAGGGCGGTGCGAACCCCGACTCCCCCGATCAACGGAGAGGACATCATGGCCGCGAAGAAGACGACCAAGCCGAAGCCCACGACCACGAAGACCACCACGGCCCGGAAGGCGGCCGGC
Source organism: Streptomyces sp. H27-H1 (assembly GCF_026627445.1). Lineage (GTDB taxonomy): Bacteria > Actinomycetota > Actinomycetes > Streptomycetales > Streptomycetaceae > Streptomyces. Next base: position 70,423 of record NZ_JAPNLJ010000020.1, on the reverse strand, counting down.
GAGTCCCGCGGCCCGGACAGGATCCCCGGAGCCCCGGCTCCCGAGCCGCCCGCACCGGCCGAGCCCAAGAACCCGCGCGACCCGTTGCCGCCCAAGGCCGACCAGCGGGGCCCCGCCGCACTGAGCCCCACGGGGCAGCCGACCGGGTCGCCGGCGGCCGCGGTGGCCCAGGGGGACGCCTACCTGACGACAGCCCAGGGCGCACGGCTGTACGACAGCGACCACTCCCTCAAGGCCGGAGGGCGCGGGCCCGTCCTCCTCCAGGACCACCACCTGCGGGAGAAGATCACCCACTTCGACCACGAGCGGATCCCCGAGCGCGTCGTCCACGCACGGGGGGCCGCCGCCCACGGCGTCTTCACCGGATACGGAACCGCGGCGAAGGTCACCAAGGCGGCCTTCCTCGGGAAGGGCGTCGAGACGCCGGTCTTCGTGCGGTTCTCCACCGTCCTCGGTTCCCGCGGCTCGGCCGACTCCGTGCGGGACACACGAGGCTTCGCGACGAAGTTCTACACCGGCGAGGGCACCTTCGACCTGGTGGGCAACAACATCCCGGTCTTCTTCATCCAGGACGCGATCAAGTTCCCCGATGTGATCCACGCGGGGAAACCACATCCGGACCGGGAGATCCCTCAGGCGCAGAGCGCCCACGACACGTTCTGGGACTTCGTGTCGCTGCACACCGAGGCCACCCACCACACGCTGTGGAACATGTCGGACCGGGGCATCCCGCGGTCCTACCGGATGATGGAGGGGTTCGGAGTCCACACCTTCCGCCTCGTCAACGCCAAGGGCGCCACCACTCTGGTGAAGTTCCACTGGAAGCCAAAGCTGGGAGTGCACTCCCTGATGTGGGAGGAAGCCCAGATCACCGCCGGTATGGACCCTGACTTCCACCGCCGGGACCTGGCCGACGCGATCGAGGCGGGCGCGTTCCCGCAGTGGGAGCTGGGGATCCAGGCCTTCCCCGACACCCCGGAGCAGATGTTCGAGGGCATCGATCTGCTGGACCCGACGAAAATCGTTCCCGAAGAGCTGGCCCCGGTCCGGCCGCTCGGCCTGATGACCTTGAACGCCAATCCGCAGAACTACTTCGCCGAAACCGAACAGGTCGCCTTCCACCCCGGCCACCTGGTCCCCGGCATCGACGTCACCGACGACCCCCTCCTGGCGGGACGGCTGTTCTCCTACCTCGACACGCAGATCAGCCGCCTCGGCGGCCCGAACTTCGGCCAGCTCCCCGTCAACCGGCCGCACGCGCCCGTGAACGACATGCTCCGCGACGGCATGCACCAGAGCGCGGTCCACTCCGGCGTCGCGCCGTACCGGCCGAACACCCTGGACGGCGGCTGCCCGTTCCTCGCGGGCGCGGACACGGGAGCCTTCGTCGACGTACCCGTCGAGCTGTCCGCGTCCCGCAAGGAGCGGGCGGCTCCGGCATCCTTCGACGACCACTTCAGCCAGCCCCGGCAGTTCTGGCTCAGCATGACGGCGGTGGAGCGCGAGCACATCGTCGCCGCCTACACCTTCGAACTGTCCAAGTGCTACGAGCAGACCGTGAAGGAACGCGTCCTCACCGTCCTCGCCAACATCGACACCGGCCTGTGCCACCAGGTGGCAGCGGGTCTGGGGCTGCCCGCCCCCGCCGCCACGAAGCCGCCGTCGGCGGCCGAGCCCAGTCCCGCGCTGTCCCAGCTCGGCAAGGCGTGGCCGCTGGACGGGCGGGTCATCGGCATCGTCGCCGGCCCGTACAGCGATGTGAAGGAGGTCGCCGCAGGGCGGCAGGCCGTGCTCGACGCCGGCATGCTTCCCCTGGTGATCGCCCCGGTCGGCGGCGCCCTCGGCTCGGGCAAGGCCGCCGTCACCGTCCAGCGGACGTTCGCCACGGCCCGGTCCACCGAGTTCGACGCACTGCTCGTCGCCGGAGCACCCGGCCCCGTGGCGGACGCCGTCGACGGCCGTGACCCGAAGGCAGCGCGGGGCAAGGGCGCACGGGGCAAGACCCGGGCCCCGCATTCCGTGGGCAGCGATCCCCGGGTCCTTCTCCTGGTCACCGAGATGTTCCGCCACGCGAAGGCCATCGGCGGCTTCGCCGGCGCGGAAGACGTCCTGGCCGAAGCCGGCATTTCAGCCGATGCCACCGGCATCGTCGCCGGCACGGACGCGGCCTCGACGGTGGAGGGGCTGGCGCAGCTGCTCTCCGAGCACCGGGTGTGGGACCGCTTCCCGGCAGCCGCCTCCACGTAGCCGGCAGGCCCGCACCAGAGGTGCGGACGCCGACGGCGGGGTCCCTGGAACGGGACCCCGCCGCCGTGCACGAACCTCTGCCGCCGTAGCCGCTCGGCTACCCGGCGACGGCTACCCGGCGACCCCGCTCACGCTGCCGCCTGGATCGCCGGGGAGACGGCAGCCACGGCCAGGGCGAGAGTGTCGTACACCCCGGGCCCCCGGGTACCGGCATGCGCCAGCAAGGCCCGACGGGTGTCGCTGTGACCGGAGACCACGGCGCACGGCAGCTGGGACTGGGCACACAGCCGGTCGGTACGCGCGATGGTGCTCACGGTCGCCGAGCCGATGGCGGAGCCGTGCAGCTCGAGCACGACGGACGAGGGACGGTGGGATGAGACGAGGCTGTCGATCTCCCATGCGACCAAGGCTCGGCTGTCGATATCGAGGTCGGCTTGCAGGCGGATGATCATCACGCCTGCGTCAGTCAGCTCAACGGGCAGCACGGACACTCCCTCTCTACGCAATCCCTGGGTGCTCTCCCCCGCAGATGCCCAGGCCCATGCGGTCTCATGCCCGTGCGGCGCCCTGTCCGGGAAGCCGGGGCTGCCGAGGTACGTGATCAAGCGTGCGGGACGCCTCCTCGAAAGGCCGCCCGAGGAGGCGGGAAGGGCCCGGCACCGCGTCAGGGGTGCCGGGCCCCGGCGTGCTCCTGCTCCACGACCTTGGCCAGTCGGGCCAGCATGCCCCGGTGCCGGAGCTGGAGCAGGGCCTCGCTCACGGGGTTGTGGAGGGTGCCGGCCGGGCCGCGAAGGGGGTGCTCGTCACAGATGACCAGGGTTTCCTCACCCCAGGGCCGGAGCACGAGGAAGATCCTCGCGGTACCCAGCGGGCCGAAGGACGCCTCGAGCTCCAGCTCCCTCCCCCGTTCCCGGTGCCGCACGGTCGTCACCCCCTCCCCCGTCCAAGGACCCAGCCGGACGCTGTAGCGGAGGCGGGCGCCGGGCTCGGGCCAGTGGCGATCGAGCGGCGTGGACTTCGACGGGCCCACCACCCAGTCGCTGTACCGGACCGGATCTGCCAGCACATCCCACACGTCCTGCGGGGAGCGGCGAATCAGCTGATGACGGACAGCCATGGAAGTGCACCTCCTGGCGCAACGAACGGAAGGCCGCCGGCGCCCCGGGCGGTCGTCTTCACGGTCATGGTGCGCGTACCCCGATGAACTCGCATCTCACACCGCACCCCACACCAACCCCGTCGCATGCATCCGGGGCCGTCCTCAGGGCGACGCGGCCACCGGCCGGTCCCCCCGCGGCCCGGCGCCGCACTCGACCTGCGGACCCCTGGCTCGCGCCCGGTCTCCGTCGTGCGGGCCGACTACCGAACGGGTACTTTCGAGGCCGAGGTCCCGCGAGGTCCCCGGCGAGGAAGCCCCGCGCTTGCTTACCCGAGACGGTGAGGATCGATGACTCCAGTGATTCCGCAGGATCCCGACGCGCTGAAGCAGTTCCTCACACGCGAGGTGACCGCGCTGCGCACCGCCGCGCGCCGGGACGCGGGGGTACGCCTGGACCACGGGCCGGCGGCCGGCGCCGAGCAGGACGGTGAGCCGGCGCCGGCTTGCCCCTGTGGTACGGGCGAGGGACCCGGGCATGCCTGCGGTGACGCGCCGGAGGGGCACGACCCGTGGGCGTGCGTCTGCGCCACGCTGCCGGCGATCCCCGTGTCGGCCGCGCTGCTGGTCCCCGTACGGGACGAGGACGGGCACACCGTGGACTTCACGGTCCGGGCGGGGAACCACGTCCGCTCGGCCCAATGGCTCGACGCCCCCGACCGGCAGATCGGCCGGCGGTTGCTCGAGGTCCAGCCCGGAGCCGCGGCGAGCGGTCTGATCGGCGCACTGGTCGGCGTACTGAGCGGCGGTCGCGCCCTGCAGGCGTACGCCGTCGACTACACCGAACAGCGGGGCGACGGCCTGCACCGTGCCCGGCTGCTGTACGACGCGGCGTCCTGCGGGGACCAGGTGCTGGCCACGTGGCGGCCCGCCCGCAACCGGACGGAGATGCTGTCGCTCGACGCGCAGTACATCGCCTCCATGGGCTGGGGCACGTGGGACCTGCTGTCCGGTGACACCCACTGGTCGGAGGGGCTCCACGCGATCTTCCGTACCGAGGAGAGACGCCCCCTGTCGTTGGTGGAGCTGTGCGACGCCGTGCTCCTGGACGACGTGCCGCGCTTCTCCAGGATGCTGGTCGCGCTCCTCGACGGCGAGGAGCCGGCCGGCTCGGAGATCCGTTTCAGCGTGCTCGGGGAGATCCGTACCCTCCACCTGGTCGGCCATCCCGTCATCGCCAGGGACGGCGTTCCGTGGGCGGTCCACCTCATCGCACGTGACCTGACCGCCCAAGTGCGCAGCCGCCAGCGGCTGGCGGCGACCCGGCGGCAGACCGAGCGGCTGCGCGAGGAGGCGGCGGTCGAACGGCGCGTGGCGGCGGCACTGCGGGAGGCGCTCCTGCCCAGCCACTCGGTGGAGCTCGCCCAAGCGGGACTCTCCGTGGCGGCCGCCTACCTGCCGGCGGAGACGGACGCCGCCGTAGGCGGTGACTGGTACAAATGCCGCCTGCTGCCGGACGGAAGGATCCTTCTCGCCATCGGTGACGCCTGTGGCCACGGTCTGAGCGCGGTTGCCCGGATGGCGCAGCAAAGACACGCCCTCGCGGGTCTCGCGCATGCGCCCGGTACCCACGCGGGGCAGCTGACGACCTGGCTCAACGAGCTGCTGTGCGGCGACCCCACCGCGGAGACCGCGACCGGGATCATCGGCCACATCGACAAGGAGCGCAACCTCCGCTGGGCGTGCGCGGGCCATCCGGCGCCCCTGCTGCTCCGTGACGGCCAGGCCTCCGAGCTCGCCACGGACCATCGGGGGCCGCTCTTCGGCATGCTGCCCGGGCACGAGTACGCGACCGCCACCGTCCCGCTCCGGCCGGGCGACCTCGTCCTGCTGTACACCGACGGGATGGTCGAGCGGCGCGGCGAGGACATCAACCAGGGCATCGACGCACTGCGCCGGGTGCTGGTGTCCTGCGCCGGCCTCAGCGCGCAGGACACCATGGACCGCATCATGAGCGCGTTCACGCCCGAGGACAACGAGGACGACACCTGCCTGGTGGCCGTGCGCCTTGACTGAACGCTAGTGCTGTGACCGGAGACGGGTGGCGGCGGCCTCCGCGTCGCGGATCACGCGTTCGGTGTCGACGTCGACGAGCCGGCCGTCGAGTTTGAGGGGACGGCCGTCCACGAAGACGGCCTCGACGTTCTCCGGGCGGCCGTTGAAGACGATCTGGCCGACCCAGTCGAAGCGCGGCGCGAAGTTCAGCGTGCCGGGGTCGAGTACGAGGACGTCGGCCCGTTTCCCCGGGGTGAGCGAGCCGACCCTGTCGTCCATACCGATCGCCTCGGCGCCCCCGAGCGTCGCGGCCCGCAGGGCGTCCTGGACCTGGGGAAAGACCGACGCGTCCATCGACCGTGCCCGTTGCAGGCCGATGGCGCTCTTCATCAGGGCGAAGAAGTCCGAGCTGTCGTTGGTGCCGCCGTCCTGTCCCAGCCCGAACTTGACGCCCCGGCGGGCGAGATCGGGCAGCCGCATGACACCCGAGGCGAGCCGCATGTTGCTCAACGGGCAGTGCGCGGCCCGGACGTCGTGCGCCGCCATGGCGGCGATCTCCTCGTCGGACAGATGGATCGCGTGGTTCATCAGCAGGCGGGGACCGAACGCACCCATACGGGTGAGCACTCCGACCGGGTCGTCCACGCGCTGCTCGGCACGTTCGAGGACGTGGCTGTTGAGCATGACGCCGAGGTCCTGGGCGATCTCCCAGTGGACCCGGTTCAGCCCCTCGATGGCCCCCGCCGCGTGGGTGGCGATCTGCGCCGAGGCCAGGGGCAGCGGGTCGATGAGTTCCTTCTTCACCCGGGGCAGGAGCGCCGCCTGCTGTTCCGTCTGGAACATGGCGTACGTGAAGCGCACGCCGGTGTCGGCCAGTGCCCGCACGTACTGCTCGGTGGTGTCGTACGGGAGGGCGTCCACCCAGTCCACCAGCGTGGTCACGCCGGACTGCACGGAGTCGAGAGCCGCCAGGCGAACGAACCGGTACATGTCGGCCGCGGGGATCCGCGAGAACGTCGCCCTGTTGCACTCCGCGAGCCAGCCGAAGAGGTCACGGTCCGCGCAGCCGCCGCGCATCGAGGACTGCCAGAGATGGGTGTGCACGTCTACGAATCCCGGCATCAGCAGCCGGCCGGAGACGTCGATCACCTTGGTCCCGGCCGGTACCGCGAGCCGCCGGCCGACCGCCGCGACGGCCCCGCCTCGCATCAGGACGTCCGCGCGCTCCACCGCGCCCAGGGGGCCCTCGCCCAGAGCAGGGTCCATGGTGAGCACCAGCGCGGCGTTCCGCAGCACCGTGGCCCGGCCGGCCGGGCCGGCCCCGGCGGGCGGGCCCTGCCTCGGCCGCGTCCGGGCGGCGCCGAGTGCGAACGGACTCGCCGCCACCATGCCCAGGCCGGCCAGTAACCTGCGGCGGCGGGGATCAGCGGGCGTGGGATCGGCGGGCGCGGTCTGTACGGTCTCTGCAGCCTGTGTGGTCTGTGCGGTGGTGCCGGAGCATTCGCTGAGCAGGTCCATGTCGTGCTACCTCCCGACGGAATGGCGCGGGGCGCTTCTGTGGACTCACTGTTCGTCAAGCACGTGGCGGCATGTATCCGGATGGTGCGCCCGTCAGGGCCGTCCCGATAGAGCCGCGTCAACAATTTGTTTCAAAAACGCACCCCGGGCCTTCACGGAGGGGGCGCGCGATGCCGTGCCGCACGCTCTGCCAGTAGGGGCTCCGGACGAAACCTCTGTCGAGCAGTCGGGGCGATCGACCCATACGCCAACTCAACGGGCCGGATTTAAAAGCCTGTTGACACTGCTTCGAGGCAGGCTGGCGGGGTATCCGCCCAGAGACGCCGCGCACGACGACGCTCTGGAGGAGCCATGCCCGGACTGTTCGCGAAGATCAAGGAGTTCAGCCGCAGCCCGCAGGGGCAGCGGACCATCGCCTCGGCCCGGCGCGCCGCGGCCGACCCCCGGCGGCGGGCGACGGCCCGCCGGATGCTCACCCGACTGCGCGGCGGCAAGCGCTGACGGCCGATCGACTGCCCCCTTCGGGAGCCGCTCCGCCTCCCGAAGGGGCACCAGAACCCGGCCGGCAGCCCGCCCACCGGCAACGACGCGCCGCGCATGGCCCCCAATTGACACGTGAGGTGGGGTTCCAGGACGAATCATTGCCGCGGAGGGGTCGCGATGCCCGCGGGTCTGCTCGCGGCCCTGGCCACCGGGACGGTCGGCGCGTTCGCGCTGGCGCGCACCGACATCGGGGTTCGCTGTCGGCCGCCCGCGACCGCGACCTCACCGCTCGGGCCCGCCCTGTCGCCGAGTGGCGGGCCACCACCGGCGACTGGCAGATCGCCTCCGTCGAGGCCCGTATGAGAACCGCACGATGCGGCGATGAGTTTTCCCGGTCCGGCCGGTCTACCGTTCGTCACGTGATCGGAAAGCGCGAAGCAGGAGGAGCGACATGAGCCAGTTGCTGCGGGTCCAGAACTTCGGCGTCTCGAGCGACGGGTTCGGCGCCGGTGAGGGCCAGAGCCTCGAGAAGCCGTTCGGCCATGCCGATCCGGGGAGCATGTTCGCCTGGGCCGGTGCCACCGCGAGCTGGCCGATGCGCTCCGACCCCGGTGGCAGCCGGGGTCTGGACGACTACTTCACGCGGGACTACGCGCGCAACATCGGCGCCGAGATCATGGGCCGCAATAAGTTCGGGCCGCAGCGCGGGCCCTGGCAGGACCACGAGTGGCAGGGGTGGTGGGGTGACGAGCCCCCGTTCCACACGCCGGTGTTCGTCATGACGCACCACGAGCGCCCTTCGTTCACGCTCTCCGACACCACGTTCCACTTCGTTGGCGGCGACCCGGCCGCGGTGCTCGCCCGGGCGAAGGAGGCGGCGCAGGGCCGGGACGTCCGGCTCGGCGGTGGAGCCACGACCATCCGGCAGTTCCTCGATGCCGACCTCGTCGACACCCTGCACGTGGCGGTCGCGCCGACGAAGCTCGGCTCCGGGGCCCGGCTGTGGGAGTCCCCCGATGAGCTGCTGGACCGGTTCCACCTGGACGTCGTGCCCAGCTCGAGCGGCGTGACGCACCACCTGTTCTGGCGGAAGTAGGGCCACGGGCCGGCCGGCGCGGGTTCCGTCACCGGCCGGCCCGCGACGCGCATCTCCGCGGGCGGCGCGGAGTGGATCGCCACCGCCGTGGGCAAGTTCCGATCCCACGGCCTGCACGTTCACCCACCCCTGAGCACCAGTCCCCCGCGGAATCGTCGCGCCGGCCGGCTCCCTGCCGCCTATAACCGCGCAGCTGTGATCGAAACCCCCCACCGGTCGACGAAGACATCACATTCAAGGGGCAAATATGAGACAGAGCAAAGACGTTATCTGCTCGTTATGAAATCGAAGGTGGGGTGGAAATGTCAGCATTTTTCATAGTTTCACGGGGCGCATTATCGGCACTTTGCACCTCGAGAAGGCATCGGCAAATATCATGCGCCATGCCAGTTACGTAACCCCTTAGGTCCATGCAATTTGCTCCAGCCCTGGGTAACTTCGGCCCGCATGACTGCTCATGCAGAACTGACCCGTTACAGGAAGACCCCGCCGATCACTCCGACGACCTCGCCCACCTCGACCACGTACATCGACCGCCCCCGCCCAGGTGACGGGCCCCTCCTGTGGCGCCTCGCTCGCGACTCCAGGACGCTGGACCTCAACTCGGCCTACAGCTATCTCCTCTGGTGCCGTGACTTCGCCGACACGTCCGCGGTGGCCCGCGACCCGTCCGGGCGCGCCATCGGCTTCGTGAGCGGATACCTGCGGCCCGACAGTCCCGGAACCCTGCTCGTCTGGCAGATCGCCGTCGACCAGTCCGCCCGCGGTCTGGGAATCGCCGGGGCCCTGCTCGACGGCCTCTCCGCCCGCGTGGCGGCAGAACAGGGATTGAGTTCCCTGGAGACCACCATCTCCCCCGGAAACTCCGCGTCGGAGCGACTGTTCGCCTCGTACGCCGCACGGCACGGCGCCACGCTCACGCGCGAAGTGCTGTTCACCGCAGATGAGTTCCCGGTCGGTGGGCACGAGCCAGAGATCCTGCACCGCATCGGACCGCTCCACTTCTGATCCCGGTTGCGCCCGGCGGCCGCCGCCCGCGAGCCTCGCCGGCAGCCATCCGGACCGCCATCGCGAACACCCCGTACCAAGCACCGCCCTGTACCAAACACCCCCGCGTTCATTGGAGAGTTACCTTGACCATGACCGAGCCGGTCCTGTCCGTCTTCGAGACCGTGGAGTCCGAGGTGCGAAGCTACTGCCGCGCCTGGCCCGTCGTCTTCGAGCGCGCCACGGGAAGCCGGCTGTACGACGAAGACGGCCGCGGCTACCTGGACTTCTTCGCGGGCGCCGGGTCCCTGAACTACGGCCACAACAACCCCGTTCTGAAGCGGGCCCTGCTCGATTACCTGGAGCGGGACGGCATCACGCACGCGCTCGACATGTCGACGACCGCCAAGAGGGCCTTCCTCGAGACCTTCCGGTCGCACGTCCTCGAACCCCGCGCACTGCCCTACAAGGTGATGTTCCCCGGGCCCACCGGGACCAACGCCGTCGAAGCGGCGCTCAAGCTGGCGCGGAAGGTCAAGGGCCGCGAGTCGGTCGTCTCCTTCACCAACGCCTTCCACGGCATGTCGCTCGGCTCGCTGGCCGTCACGGGCAACGCCTTCAAACGGGCCGGCGCCGGCGTCCCCCTGGTCCACGGCACCCCGATGCCCTTCGACAACTACCTCGGCGGCAGGACTCCCGACTTCCTCTGGTTCGAGCGCCTGCTGGAGGACCAGGGCTCCGGCCTCAACCATCCGGCGGCGGTCATCGTCGAGACCATCCAGGGCGAGGGCGGGATCAACGTGGCCCGCGCGGAATGGCTCCGCACCCTCGCGGACCTGTGCCGGCGCCGCGACATGCTACTGATCGTCGACGACATCCAGATGGGCTGCGGGCGGACCGGCGAGTTCTTCTCCTTCGAGGAGGCGGGCATCACGCCCGACATCGTCACGCTGTCCAAGTCCATCAGCGGCTACGGACTCCCCATGTCCCTGTGCCTGTTCAAGCCCGAGCTGGACCTGTGGGAGCCGGGCGAGCACAACGGCACCTTCCGCGGCAACAACCCGGCCTTCGTCACCGCGACCGCGGCCCTGGAGACGTACTGGGGCGACAGCGTCCTGCGCGAGCGGACCCTCGTCCAGGGCGGCCGGGTCGAGAGCGCCCTGCGCGAGCTGTGCGGCGAACACGCCCGGCTCGGCGCGACGTACCGGGGCCGCGGACTCGTCTGGGGCATCGAGTTCACCCGCAAGGAGCTCGCGGCGGAAGTGTGCCGCAGGGCCTTCGAACACGGCCTCCTCATCGAGACCTCCGGCCCCGAGGGCGAGGTCGTGAAGCTGCTCCCGCCGCTCACCGTCACCGGGGACGAACTCGACGAGGGCCTTGCCGTCCTCGCCCGCTCCGTCCGCGAAGCCGCCTGACCAGCACCCGCACACCACGAAGGGCACCACCATGATCGTCCGCTCGTTCCGGGACATCGAGGGAACCGACCGCCACGTCAAGGCGGCGTCCGGCACCTGGGAAAGCAAGCGCATCGTCCTGGCCAGGGAGCGGGTCGGCTTCTCCCTGCACGAGACCGTCCTGTACGCCGGCACCGAGACGTCCATGTGGTACGCGAACCACGTGGAGGCCGTGGTCTGCACGGCCGGGGAGGCCGAGCTCACGGACGAGGAGACGGGCCGGACCTACACCATCACGCCGGGAACCATGTACCTCCTCGACGGCCACGAGCGGCACACCCTGCGCGTGAAGCACGACTTCCGCTGCCTGTGCGTCTTCAACCCGCCCGTGACCGGCCGGGAGGACCACGACGAGAACGGCGTGTACCCGCTGCTCACCGAACCCGGCCACAGCTGACGTACGGAAGCACAGAGAGGAGAGGCAGGCACCACCATGACCCACGCATCCACCCGCACCCTGACCGACCTGTATCCGACCCGGGGCGCCGAGGAGGTGCTCACCGGCCGCGCGGACCCCGTCGTCTGGTCCGAGCCCGGCACGCCGGGGCCCTTCTGGGCACACGAGCTGGAGAGCTTCGAGCGCGACGGCTTCCTGCCCGTGGACGAACTCGTCACGCCCGACGAACTGGACGTCTACCAAGCCGAGCTGGACCGGATGCTCCGCGATCCCTCGACGCTGGCCGACGAGCGGTCCATCGTGGACCCCAAGTCCCGGCAGGTACGCTCCGTCTTCGAGGTCCACCGGATCAGCGAGGTGTTCGCTGCCCTCGCCTCCGATCCGCGCGTCGTGGGACGCGCGCGACAGATCCTGGGCTCCGACGTGTACGTGCACCAGTCCCGGATCAACGTCAAGCCCGGTTTCGGCGCCAGCGGCTTCTACTGGCACTCCGACTTCGAGACCTGGCACGCCGAGGACGGTCTGCCGCACATGCGCACCGTGTCGGTGTCCATCGCCCTGACGCCGAACCACACCACCAACGGCGGCCTGATGATCATGCCCGGTTCCCACCGCAGCTTCCTGGGCTGCGCCGGTGCCACGCCGAAGGACAACTACAAGAAGTCCCTCCAGATGCAGGACGCGGGCACCCCGTCGGACGAAGCTCTGACCAAGTTCGCCTCGGCCTGCGGCATCAAGCTCTTCACCGGCAAGGCGGGCTCCGCCACCTGGTTCGACTGCAACGCGATGCACGGCTCGGGTGACAACATCACGCCCTACCCGCGCAGCAACGTCTTCCTCGTCTTCAACAGCGTGGAGAACCGCCCTTCGAAGCCCTTCGCCGCCCCGGTGCGCCGCCCCGGATACATCGCCTCCCAGGACTTCACTCCCGTGCGCTGACACGGAAGGTCGCCCCGGCCCGGCCCCTGCCGGGCCGGGCGGGCCGGTCCCCCCACAGGTCGCCGAACGGGGGAGCCGGGATCTCCCGGCGCAGGACCGGCCGGCGGGGCCGTTCGCGACGGCCCGGTCTCAGCTGGCGGATCCCGCGGCCGAACCCGTCGCCAGGTCCGTGCCCCAGTGCGCGATCGCGGCGGCCAGGTCGAGGGGGCCGGGGCGCAGGCCGGAATCGGCGGCGGGCCAGTCCTCGCGGGGAACCCGCCACATCAGCTCGAACTCGTTGCCGTCGGGGTCCTTGGCGTAGAAGGACTTGGAGACCAGGTGGTCCGTCGCGCCGACCATCGCGCCGCGCTCGGTGATCTTGCGCCCCAGCTCCGCCAGCTCGCCGAGCGTGCCGACCTCCCAGGCCAGGTGGTACAGGCCGACCCGGCCCTGCTCGGGGCCGGGTGCGTCGGCGCCGATCGCGAACAGTCCGAGGTCGTGGTCGTTGAGGCTGCCCGGGGCGCTGAGGAAGGCGGCGCGGCCGGGGATCAGGTGGTCGACCTGGAACCCGAAGACGTCGGTGTAGAACTCGACGGACCGGTCTATCTCCCGGATCCAGAGCACGGCGTGGTTCAGGCGGCGGACGGACATGCGGCGGGGCTCCCGTGGAATCGAAGGGCGGTCTGGCTCGGAGTGTGGCCAGCATATCGTTCAAATTCAAACTACCGGGTCCCGGACAACCGCGCGAGTGCGAGGGGCGGCTCGCACGGTGCGGCGCGGTTCCGCGCGCACGTCTCGCGGAGCCAGGACGCTGCTCGCCTGCGCCACGACTGCCGCGGCAGCGGTCGCAGTGTCGGCCGGGCGTGCGGTGGGGTGCGGGGCCAGGGTGATGCGCGGGACCGGTGCGGCGGGCCGTCCGGTGACCTTGACGCGGGCTCGCACCGCGCCGGGAACCGTGCCCAGCCGGTCCGCGACGGCGCTGCGCAGGGCCCTACCCGTCAAGGTGGGCCGTGTGGGCCGCGGTGGCCGCCCGACCCCATCTCCTGAGGGCGTGCCGTCGGCGGGCAGTGACGCTGCGGCTCCTGGGCCAGGCCGTGCAGGAACCGTGCGCAGGCCTCCCGGCGCTTGCCGGTCGGGGCGCTGTGACCGGTTTCCCAGGACCGCACCGTCGCCGCCGTCACGCCGACGGCCGAGGCGACCTGCGACGGGGTGAGCTTCCACGCCTCGCGGAGCCGCCTGCGTTCGACGGGTTCGGGAAGCGCGCGCGTACGAGCGACCGACGGCTGCCGAGCCGGACCTCCATCACGTGGGGGCGTCCGCGTCGCTCGCGCCGTACCGCCGAGAGCCAGGCGCTCTGTGCCGCCTTCGAGGCGCTGTCGTCGGCCATCAGCGGCTGCGGGCGCTCGCCGACGACACCGGTGACGGCCATCAGCGTGCCACCTGGCGAAACGAGGGGCAGGTGCGCCGCCGGGCCACCGGTGCGGTAACCAGCACACGGCTGCCGTCAGGCCTCATGACCGCTCCCGGTCGGCGCGCGTGGCCGGTGGAGATTTCGTGAAACGTCACATGTTGGGTCACGCAGGGGTGGAGCGTACCGAGCACGGCCCGGACGGACCGGGTCTGCGGCATCTGATCACCAGGAGATGCAGATGAAGAGGTTGACGAAGCGGTTACGTACACCACAGCTGCTGGGCGTCGGCGTCATGACGCTGTTGCTCGGTCTGGTTGCCTCGCCCACCGCCCAGGCGGCGACCGCGGCCCCCGCCGCCGCGCAGTGCAGCGGCAGTTGGGACGGCAAGACCTACTGGGCCAAGGCGGCGGGGCGCAACGGCGGCGGCTACGCGCGCACCTACTGGAACAATTCGACCAAACAGAACTGCGTGAAGTTCTGGTCCAGCCCCTACGACGGCCTCGCCTCGCACATCAGCCTGGCGATCTTCGACGAAGGTGGTGACTACTCCATCGACCCGCCGAAGGAACATCCGGCCAACTATCACTACTTCGCCGGGCCGCTGTACACCTGGTTCAACTCGACAGGCCAGTGCATCAGGGTGAGCGGTTCGCTGGTCCGGGGCGGAGTGACCTACAGCCTCGACACCGGGCCGATCCGGTGCGGCTGATGAGACCGCCTACGGGCGCGGGCGCGCCGTGAAGGACGCCTCCGTGAACTCCGTGACCTCGCTGAAGCCCAGCCTGCGGTAGAGGCGGACGGCGGTGGCGTTGTCCGCGCGGACGTTCAGCCCGATGTGCTCCACGCTCTTGCCCAGCCGTCGGCACAGCTCGGCGACACACGCGCCGCCCGCGCCCTGCCCGCGTACCCGTGGATGCGTGGCGACGTTCCCGATCGCGGCGACCCGGTAGGTGGCCGAGTGGACGTGCACGCCCGCCACGGCGACCAGCCGGCCGGCCTGACGGACACCGACGTACTGGCCGGTGTCGAGCATCCGGTGGTCGAACCAGTTGCCCGGGTACGCCTGTGTGAACAGCTCGAGCAGTTCCGGCAGGTCGCCGCGGCCCAGCGGGGCCGGCTGCCACGGGCCGGCCGGATACCGGTCGGCCCGGTCGGGCTCGGTCAGCGCCATGCGCAACAGGGTGCCGTGCGGCCGCACGGTGTAGGCGGATTCCAGGACCTTCGCGGCATTGCCGGTGAGGTGCCCGAAGAAGTGCCGTGGGAGTACGGGCAGCAGCGCCTCGGCGAGGTCTTCCAAGGCGGATGCCTGCCCGGGGCGGGTGAAGCCCAGCAGCGTCGGAACGTCGCCGACGGAGTACAAAAGCGCCACCGGCCCGCCCTCGGAAACCGTGTACCAACTGGTGTGCGGCCACAGCAGGTCGTCGAGGTCGCCGAGTTCCATCACGTGCATCGCCGGATCCCGTTCGAAGCGGGTAGCCAGAGCGGACCGGTCGTGGAGGCTGCTGAGAATCACCCGCCCAGAATACGGTGGCGCCCGCTCCGGCTTTCGGCGAGGTGGGAGCGGAAAGCCGGACCGGGGCCCTGGGGCCACCCTTCCGTCGCGGCGCCCGCCGTCCGGGCAGGACGCCGTCCCCCGGCCGCGGTCAGAAGGCGTTGCGCCGCCGAAAGCCGAACGTACGGCCGTCCGGGTCGACGAGGAGCCGGTACGGCAGCGTGGCGAAGCGGCGCTCGGCGTACGAGAGGTCGGGTGGACGGTAGGCGCGCAGCCGGCCGGGTGGTTTCGGCCCGCGGCCGCCGTCCTCGTGCCAGGCGTCCAGCGCGCCGGCGCTCGCGGCGAACGCCTCGAAGGCTCGTACCGGGTCGCACAGCGGGTCCGGGTCGCCGGGGTCCTCGGGTTCGGGGACGTCGAGGTGCTCGCGGGAGAGTTCCAGCCGCAGCTCCCTCGCGAAGCGGCGAGCTCCGTCCCCCAGCCCGGCGGGATCGGCCGGCGTGCGGGCGTCCAGGTCGTCGTCGAGGACGGCGCAGTTGAGTTCCGAGTCGTGGGTCCACGACCGGAGGTTGATGTTGTCGGATCCGATGGTGGCCCACACGTCGTCGACGGCACACACCTTGGCGTGGACGTACACAGGGGTACCGGCGCGGTTCTCCAGCCCGTAGACCGCCACCCGCCCGCCACCCGCCTCGCGCAGTGTGTCCAGCGCCTTGACCCGTCCGACCAGGTTCATCGGCCGGGACAGCCAGCCGTTCTGGTCGGGCACGGTGGGTATCACCGCGATCAGGCGGAGCTCGGGGTTCTCGTGCAGCGCCCGAGCGAAGCACTCCACCACTTCGGGGGACCAGAGGTACTGGTCCTCCAGGTAGATGAGCCGTCGGGCCCGCTTCAGCGCCTTGAGGTAGCTGCGCGCGACGCTGCGCTCCCCGTCCGGGGCGAAGGGGTAGCCGCGCAGCAGCCGGTTCGGGTAGGTGCGCAGTACCTGCACGGTGTGGTTGCCACAGGGCGGGGGGTCGGGGAGCTGCGGCGGGATCGGATCCGCGTAGGTGTCCTCCCGGTCGACGAGGGCCCGCAGCTTCACGAACGGGCTGCGGCTCAGCGCGGCCGGGTCCTCCCAGCGTTCGCGGAAACCCGCCTCGATGTCACCGACGGCCGGTCCCCTGACTGCCAGTTGGACGTCGTGCCAAGGCGGCCGGGGACCGTAGGCGGCCGCCAGGGGCATCGCCTGCGGATCGCCGTGGTGCGAGGCGTCGTCGTTGCGGCTGTGGCACAGGTCGATACCGCCGACGTAGGCCACGTCCAGGGCGGGGCGGCCGGGATGGCGCAGGACGACCAGCTTCTGGTGGTGGCTGCCTCCGGGGCGGACCCGCATGTCGAGCAGGCATTCGCCGCCGCCCGCCTCGATCGCCTCTTCGAGGTGCCGGTTCTCGCTCTCGCTGAACCGCATTCCGTCCAGGTGGGAGCGCCAGAGGAGGCCTTTGACGATGACGCCCCGCGCGGCTGCTGCGGCCAGCACGGCGCCGATCTCCGTGCCCTCGCCGTCGAGCCGCTCGTCGGGGTCGCCGCGCCAGTCCGTGAAGAGGAGCAGGTCTCCCCGTCGCTGGGCGCGGATGTTGCGCAGGAGCTCGGCGAAGTACGTGGCGCCGTGCACGAGCGGGCGAGCCTCGTTGCCGTTCGTCCAGGCGGCTCCGTCGGGGTGGCGGCTGTCCACCCGGGTGGCCGTGTTCCCGCGTTCACCAGCGGTGAGCATCCAGTCACTGAGTTTCATCTTTGGCGCCTCCCTCAGCGCTGCTACCCGCTCGAGGCAGTTCCAGACGCGACGCGGCTCGCGGCGCGGACGAAGAACAGCGGTCGCCGGTCATACCAGCACCCCGGGGAAGAACATCCCTCCCAGGAGGGCATATTGAATCGAGCAAAATACCAGCAGTGTCGCCTGAACCCATCGGGGCATGCGTCTGACCAGGATGAGCCCGACGAACATTTGCGCATGATTGCGATACCACGACATTTGCGCGCCCGCGAAGAACGGCAAGAGGAAGATGGCCACCGTCAAGATCAACGCGGCCCATTCCTCGACGTCGAGCCGGTGGTTCCGCAGGAGGAGCACGGCGGCAGTCACCAGCACCAGCAGGACGAAGGCGATGTTCAGCCAGAGCTGGGTCCTGTGTGCGGCGAGAGCGTGTTCCACCAGCCACGGCGGATGCCCCTCGGGCTTGTACCAGTAGCTGAACGGGAAATTGTAGGCATTCCTCATCTCGCTGAAGGGCTCACGGAGGTCACCCTGGTGGTAACTGGATTTCTGGATGACCTCGTACGCGTCCCAGCGGCCCGTCCCCTGCCACATCAGCCATTTGGCCCAGAGCACGCCGCAGCCGGCGACGGCAGCCGACGACCCGGCTTTCGCGCACCGCATCGGCCATCTGTCGCGCTGCCACGCGAAGAACGCGCTCAGGAGCAGCATGCCGACGACGACAGCGCCGACGAAATGGCAGGCGCACACGACGAAGCCGCCGGCCGCGGCCATGACCCAGGAGCCGCGCTTCACTCCGGCGATGCAGACGAGTAGTGCCAGCGTTCCGGTGGCGATCGGGAACATCGCATGGAAATAGATACCGCCCGGGAATACCGCGCCAACGGCAAGGGTGAGACCTGTGGCCCATGTCAGCCGGGCACCCATTAACCACCACAACACCGCGAACATTCCGAGCAGGGACAACTCTGCGAGAACGACAGCAGCCATCTCATAAGACATTCCGGTGGCTGAAGCCGCCCGGACCAGCATGGGGTATCCGGGAAACCACGCGGTATTTCCGCACATGACGTCGCGAAAGTCCGGATACCGGTCCCGGCACCAATACATTTCGTAGCCGGACTTGGCAATGGAGAGGTATTGTTCGGAGTCCCAGCGCTTTCGGCCACCCATGGACCAATAGGCCACTTTGGACCCATTGCCGTTGACAGACGCTTTCGCGACCCACCAGGTGACGAGGTTTGCGACCAGCCAGGCGCCGACCGGGGGCAGCGCGGCGTTGCGCCAATCGCGGCGCACCGGACGGGCGGGTTCCACCGGCATGGCGCACTCCGTGCGGGCTGGGAATGTTCCACCCGCAACGCTGCCACTATTCGTTATATACCGCATCATTTACTAACGAACAGTGATGGACTGACGGGCGCGAGTGGCCGCTCCCCCACGGGCCGGGCGTCTCACACGCAGTGGTGCGGGTCCGTCTGTGTGAAGGAGCCCCCGATGAAGCGGGCGTCCGGGTGGGCGGGGTCGAGGGGGCCGTGCGTGGCGAGCAGGCCTTCGGCGTAGATCTCCGCGTCGTCCTGCGGTACGTAGCCGAGGGCTCGGGCGGAGCGTAGGTCCCACCAGGCGCGGGTATTGGCGCTGATGCCGTTGACCACCGTGTGGCCGACGTCCGCAGCGGTGAGGGCGGCGTGCACGAGCCGGGCGCAGTCGCCGGGGCTGAGCCAGGTGGAGAGCATGCGGACCGACCGCGGCTCGGCGAAGCAGGAGCCGATCCGCAGGGAGACCGTCTCGACTCCGTACTTGTCCGCGTAGAGCGAGGCCAGGTTCTCACCGAAGGCCTTGGACAGCCCGTAGTAGGTGTCCGGGCGGGCGGGAACCGCGCTGCCGATGGCGCCGCCGACCAGTGGGACGTAGCCGACGGCGTGGTTGCTGCTGGCGAAGACCACGCGGGGGGTTCCTTCCTTCCGGACGGCCTCATAGAGGTGGTAGGTGCCCTGGATGTTGGCCTCGAGGACCGCCTCGAAGCTGTCCTCCAGCGAGATCCCGCCCAGGTGGACCACGGCGTCCACGCCGCGCACCGCCTCGCGCACCGCCGCCGCGTCGCGCAGGTCGAAGACGAGGGACTCCGCGCCGTCGATCGGCTTCAGGTCCGCGAGTCGCAGCCGGTAGCCGTATCCGGGCAGGCTCGCGCGCAGGAAGGCCCCGACGCCTCCCGCGGCGCCGGTGAGCAGGACCGTACGGGGCGGGGTGGTCGTCATGCGCGGAACTCCTTTGCCAGGTGGGCCAGTAGTGCTGTCCGGTCGGGTGGGAGCAGACCGAGGTGGTACAGGCTGAGCCGGCTCGCCCCGGCGGCCCGCAAGCGGCGTACGTGTGCACCCAACAGTCCTGGATCGGCAGGGTGTTGTGCGGTGACGTAGGCGTCTACGGGCAGGCCGAGCCGGGCGGCCCGCCGGACGAGGTCCGCGGTGTCGGGCCCGGTCGGCCAGCAGGGCACCAGAAGGGTGTCCACCTCCTCGGCCGCCCGGACGGTGAGCCCCGGGGAGGGTCCGGTGACCCAGGGGTCCGGGTGTGCGTGCAGGGCTACGGGCGCACCGGGCAGGGCCTCCCGTACGGCGGCGAGCACCTGCCCGCGCAGCTCGTCGGCGGCGGCGTGCCGCACCGAGAGGAGTACGGCCCCCAGCGCGTCCGGGACGGGCGCACCGGTGGCCCCGGCCGAACGGCGCAGCAACGCCTCGGCCTCGCCCGGGTCGATCCCGGCCGCACGCCAGCGCTCCCGGCAGGCGGCGCAGCAGCACACCGACAGCGCCCTCAGGGTGTGAGCGGGGTAGGCGCCGTCGGTCTTCTCGTGGCAGCCGAGGTGGACGGCGCCGAGCTGGCCGGCGGATTCCAGGGACACTCCGCGCACGGCCCCGGACGGCAGCCCCCGCAGGGCTTCGGCGGCGAGGGTCGCGCAGTACTCCCGTACCTCTTCCTGGGCGGGGCAGAGCGCGTACGGGTAGGTCTCGCCGAAGCAGTTGGTGACGGCGAGCTCCGGGTAGAGGTTCCCCAGGCGGGTGTTGTGGGCCAGTACCAGCCAGGCGTTGACCGGGATCCCCGCGTCCCGAAGGGCTTCGACGGCGGCGCCCGCCGGGTCGGGGCCCGGCGCCCAGTCGGCGCGTACCGGTACGAGGCGGCGGCCGGTCCATACGCGGGGGCGGACTGGTCGGTAGAGGGCGGAGTGGCGGGCGTCGACGAAGCGGCGGCTCGGGTGGAGCGGGGTGGCGGCGCGGGTGGAGTGGTAGGTGACGGCCAGGGTGACGGCGTCCAGGCCCGCCTGCCGCACCCGGTCGGGGAAGGCGGGGTCGCCCAGGACGTCCCAGGGGTAGGCGTGGGCGGTGACGGAAACCGCCGTCGGGGCCGTGTCCACCGCCGGGCCCGCATCCGCGGTCGGGTTCGCGGTCACCATCGGGGGCGCCTCTTCCGGTACGAGGGGTCGAATCGCCGCATGTACGCGGTGTCGTCGCGGTCCCGGATGCCGCACCGCAGGTAGTTCTCGTGGAGGCGGGCCAGTGCGTCGGGGTCGAGGCTGACACCGAGGCCGGGGCGGTCGGGTACGGCGACGGAGCCGTCGGTGATCGGCAGCGGGTCGGTGAGGACATCGACCCCGTACTGCCAGGGGGTGTGGGTGTCGGCGGCGTAGGACAGCTCGGGCAGTGCTGCCCCGAGGTGGGTCATGGCGGCGAGGCTGATGCCGAGGTGGCTGTTGGAGTGCATGGAGACTCCGATGCCGAACGTCCTGCAGATACCCGCGAGTTCGGCGGTGCGGCGCAGTCCGCCCCAGTAGTGGTGGTCGGCGAGGACCACGCCGACGGCGCGCTCGGCGAAGCCGCGGGGTACGTCGTCGGGGCTGACGACGACCATGTTGGTGGCGAGCGGCATCGGCGCGCTGCCGGCGACCTCCGCCATGCCTTCGATACCCGGTGTGGGGTCCTCCAGGTATTCGAGGAGGCCCTCGGTCTCGGCGGCGACCCGGTGCGAGGTCTCCACGGTCCAGGCGGCGTTGGGGTCGAGGCGCAGCGGGTGGTCGGGGAAGGCGGCGCGCAGCGCGCGGACCGTCTCGACCTCCCGGTCGGGCGGCAGCACTCCGCCCTTGAGCTTGATGGAGCGGAAGCCGTAGGTGTCGATCATCCGCTTCGCCTGGGCGACGATGCCGTCCGGGTCGAGCGCCTCGCCGTACGGGTCCGCGCCGGCGGCCTGGGCGTCGTGTGCTCCCGGGTGGGCCGCCCATTTGTGGAAGAGGTAGGCGGAGTAGGGGACGCTGTCGCGGACCTTGCCGCCGAGGAGGTCGGTGACCGGGCGCCCGATGAGCTGTCCTTGCAGGTCCAGGCAGGCGACTTCGAAGGGGCTGAGCACGCGCAGGGTGGTCTTCTGGGGGCTGGATCCGCCGGTCAGCCCGTGCCGGTCGGGGGTGTCGCAGTCCTCGCCGAGGACGGCCCGGACGCGACTCAGCAGGCCGTGGGTGTCGAAGGGGTCGAGGCCGGTGAGGGTCGGAGCCACGGCTCGTAGCAACCGCAGGTGGGCGGCGTCGCCGTACGTTTCCCCGAGGCCGACGAGTCCGTCTCCGCAGCGGAGTTCGACGATGGCGCGCAGGGCCCAGGGCTGGTGTACGCCGGCGGAGTTGAGCAGCGGCGGGTCGGGGAAGGCGACGGGGGTGACGACTGTTTCCCGGACCCGCATCAGACGTCCAGACCGGCGAGGGCGGCGCGTCCGCGGGCGATGATGTCGCCGAGGCGCCGCTGGTGCGCGGGCGTGGCGTCCACGAGGGGTGGCCGGACGGATCCCACGTCCAGGCCCGCCAGCCGGGCGCCGGCTTTGACCAGGGCGACGGCGTAACCGGGTGCTTCGTCGCGCAGGTCGACGAAGGGCAGGTAGAAGGCTGTGAGCAGGGTACGGACGGCTTCCTTGTTCCCGGCGCGTACCGCGCGGTGGAAGGCGGTGGCGATGTCGGGGGCGAAGCAGAGCACCGCGGAGGAGTAGCTCTCGACGCCGATGGCTTCGTAGGCCTGGACGGAGAGTTCGGCGGTGGGGAGGCCGTTGAGGAAGCCGAACTCCTCGGCGCGCGGGTGGCCGCTGGTGCGGACGGCGGTGACCAGGCGGAGCATCGCGTCGACGTCGCCGAGGCCGTCCTTGATGCCGGTGACGGTGGGGATGTCGAGGAGGGCGATCGCCGCGGACGGGTCGAGGACGGCGTTGGCCCGCTGATAGACGGTGACGGGCAGGGAGGTGGCCCGGGCGACGTAGCGGATGTGTTCCACGAGCCCGGCGGGGGTGGAGGAGATGAGGTAGGGCGGGAGCAGCAGCAGTCCGTCGGCGCCGCATTCGGCGGCGGCGGTGGCGAACTCGTGGGCCAGGCGCGGCCCGCCGCCGCATCCGGCGACGACCGGGAGCCGGCCGTCGGCGACCCGGACGGCGGTGACGACCACGTCCCGGTACTCGTCCTGGGACAGGGCGGTGAATTCGCCGGTGCCGCAGGCGACGAAGAGTCCGGCCGGGCCGGCGGCGATCTGCTGCTCGAGGTGTGCGGCGAAGACGGTCAGGTCCACCTTGTCGTCGGCGGTGAACGGAGTCAGTGGAAAGGACAGCAGCCCGTGCAGGCGCATGGGATCCCCTTGTCGTACGGATGGGTGGTGGCTTGTCAGCCCTTGACCGCGCCGGAGGTGAGTCCGCGCATGAACTGGCGCTGCATGGCGATGAACGCGATCACGCTGGGCAGCAGGGCGAGCAGCGCGGACGCGAGCAGGACGCCGACGCCGACCTCCTCGTCCGCTCGCAGGGTCCGCAGGGCGAGCGGGAGGGTGAACTGGCGGGCATCGGTGGCGACCAGCAGCGGGAGCATGTACTGGTCCCAGATCATGGTGAAGCCGAAGATGCCGATGACCCCGAGGGCAGGCCTGCACAGCGGCAGGATCACCGACCAGAAGACCCGCAGGTCTCCGGCCCCGTCGAGGCGGGCGGCCTCCTCGAGTTCGACCGGGATCTCCTTCATGAATTCGGCGGTCACCAGGATGGAGAACGCCCAGGCTCCGACCGGGACGATCATTCCCCAGAGGCTGCCGGTGAGGGAGAGGTCGGACAGGACCAGGGAGAGCGGGATCGCGAGGATCTCCTCGGGGAGCATCATCGTGCTGAGGATCAGCAGGAGGACCAGGGGCAGGCCCGGGAAGCGTTTGCGGGCCAGGGCGTAGGCGGCGCAGACGCTGACCGCGATCTGGAGCAGCAGTCCGCCGCCGACTACGAGGAAGGAGTTGAGGAGGTAGAGCAGTACGTCCCGGTCGAAGGCGGCCTCGAAGTTCGCGAGCGTGGGCCGGGTCGGGAGCAGCGTCAGTGACGTGGGGTCGGTGGTCCGGTTGAAGGCGCTGGCCAGCAGGGCGAGCAGCGGCCCCGCGAAGACCACTACCAGCAAGGCGTACACCAGCAGTTTCGCGGTGACGGCGACCGCGCCGCGCCGGGCCTCCAGGCCGAGCGCGGTGTCCAGGCGGCTCATCGCGCCTCCTTTCCGGTGCGGGCCCGCCCCAGGCGCGCGGCCAGGGTCAGAGCGACCGAGGCGCAGAGCAGGACCATGGATCCGGCCGCGGCCACGCCGAGTTCGCTGCGTTCCAGGCCGAGTTTGTAGATGAGGGTCATCAGTACTTCGGTGGAGCCGTTGGGCCCGCCGTTGGTGAGCAGGAAGATCTCGGTGAAGACGCGCAGGCTGCGGATCGCGGCGAGCGTGAGGAGGATCGTGAAGGCCGGGCGCAGGGCGGGCAGGGTCACGTGCCACACCCGCCTGCGCACTCCGGCGCCGTCGGCCGCCGCGGCTTCGTAGAGGGTGCGGTCGACGCCGGCGAGCGCGGCGATGAAGATCATCATGTCGTACGGCGCCCCGCGCCAGACCCCGACCGCCATGACCGACCACAGGGCGCTGTCGGGGCTGTTCAGGAACTGTGAGGGGGCTGCCCCGAACCAGCCCAGCAGGGTGTTGACGATTCCGTCCGCCGCCGGGTGGTAGAGGATGCGCCACACTTCGGCGACCACGGCCATCGCGGTCACGGTGGGCAGGAAGACGGCGGTCCGCACGATCCACAGGCGGCGGGCGGTGCCTTCGAGCAGCAGCGCCAGCGCGAGGCCGAGGACCACCGATCCGCCGGTCTGGCCGACGGCCAGGACGAGGGTGTGTCCGATCGCGTCGAGGAAGGCCTCGTCGGTGACCACCTGGCGGTAGTTGCCCCCGCCGACCCATCGGTCGCCCAGGTAGGGCCGCACCTCGTGGAAGCTCATCTCGACCGCCCGCCACATGGGCAGGAACTTGAAGAGCGCGAAAAGGAGCAGCGCCGGGGCGAGGAACAGCCACGGTGTGAGCCACCCCTGCCTCGGCGGGCGCATCAGGAGCCCGCTCCCTGCTTCTTCAGCTCGGCGGTGAAGGACTCGGCGAGCTTGGCGAGCGTGGCTCCGGGGTCGGAGCCGCAGTCGGCGACCATGCCGTTGAGCGCCTCGGCCGAGGCCTGGCGGAAGTGGGTCCACTCCTTGACCACGGGCGAGTACCGGCCCGCCTCGCGGTAGACCTTGTCGAATACCAGCCAGCGCTTGTCGGTGCGTACGGACGCCAGGTCGACCGACTTGTTGACGGGCAGCCGTACGACGTTGCCCGCGGTGTCGCCCGCCATGCCGGCCTTCTGGCCCTCGGCGCCGATCAGGAACTCTGCGTACGCGAGCTGGCCCTTCGGGTTCTTCGACCCGGCCATCAGGTAGGTGTTCTCGCCCTCGGCCAGCACGGAGTTCCCGCCGCCCGGGCCGGCCGGGAGCGCCAGGACCTCGTACTTGTCCGCGCCGAGCGCCTTGTCGAAGCGGGCCATGTTGTAGGGGCCGGTGAGGTAGATCCCGCCCTTCCCGGTCTCGAAGAGCGGGTGGGCCTGGGTGGTCTCCGCGGTCACCGCGCCCGGGACCACGCTCTTGGCGGTGCAGAACTGGTCCTTGAGGCGCTGGGCGGCGGCGGTGGCGGCCGGACTGCCGATGGCGGGCTTCAGGGCCTTCGGGTCACCGCCGGTGAAGTAGTCGCCGCCCGCGGACCACAGGAAGCTGGAGAAGTACCAGTCCATGTAGCCGCGTTTGGTGGTGCCGGGGATGACGTACCCGTAGGTGTCGGCCTTGCCGTTGCCGTCGGGGTCCCTGGTGGTGAAGGCGGTGGCGAGGGCGTCGAGCTGGTCCCAGTCGGCGGGCTGTGCGATGCCCAGCTTCTCCCGCCAGTCCCTGCGGACGAAGAGGGCGAACGTCTGGGCCGAGAAGGGGACTCCGTAGTACTTGCCGTCGGCCGCCTTCGCCGCCTCCCAGGAGGCGGGTATCAGCTGGTCCCCGCCCTGGACGGCGGCCTTGTCGACCTCTCGTACGAGGCCCTGCTTGACGAGGGTGCCCAGCTGGGCGGTGTCGTTGACGATCAGGTCCGGCAGCTTCTTCTGCGCCGCCGCCTGCTGCAGCTTCGTTTCGAAGTCGTCGAACAGCGCGGTCACTTTGGCCGGTACGCCGGTGGCCTTCGTGAAGGCGGCGGCGAGCTCCTGGTGCGTCTTCTCCGTGGGCGAGCCCGGGGGCTTGCGGACCCAGATCTCCAGCGGCGCCTGGTCGTTCCCGGCGGTGGGCCCGGAATCGTCACCGCAGCCGGTGAGGGAGGTGAGGGCGAGCACGGCGGCCAGGGAGGCTGCCAGGGAGGTGGACGCGGCTCTGCGATTCATCGTGAACGAATCCCCGTCTAGATATGTGGACAGGATCTGAGAATGTAGTCGCTCTGCAGAGGGAAGTTAGCCTCCGCTACCATGCGGGTCAACACTCATGAGGAAATGATCTGGAGGGTGGACATGCCTGCTGCCCAGTCGGACGTCTCGACCGTGAAGTCCGCGGAGCGGACCGTGCGCATCCTGGAGGCGCTCGCCGCCTCCGCCGAACGGCTCACCGTCTCCGAACTCCAGGAGCGCCTCGGCTATCCGCGCAGCAGCCTGCACGCGCTGGTCCGCACCCTGCGCGAGCTCAAGTGGGTCGAGGCCGACGACACCGGATCCGCCTTCGGCGTGGGACCCCACGCGCTGCTGTCCGGAACCGCCTACCTCGACCGCGATCCCGCCCTGCCGTACGCGCACGAGGTGATCGAGGACCTGCGCGCCGAGACCGGGTACACCGTGCACTTCGCCCGCCGCGACGACGCGTACGTCCTGTACCTCGCGAGCCGCGAGGCGCGCGACAGCGTCCGCGCCATCTCCCGGGTCGGCCGCAGGCTGCCCGCCCATCTCACGGCGCTGGGACAGGCGTTGCTCGCCGAGCTCACCACCGAGGAGGTGGAGGCGATCCTGCCGAAGCGCCTGGAGGCACTCACCCCGAGCTCCGTCACCGACCGGGCCACCCTGCACGACGAGCTCGCCCGGGCGCGCGACCGGGGCTGGGCCCTGGAGCGCGAGCAGGGCACGTTGGGGGTCGCCTGCCTGTCGGCGCCGGTGCAGTACCGGATCCCCGCCACGGACGCGATCAGCTGCTCCATGCCGGTGGGCGCCGCCACGGAGAAGGAGGTCGAGCGGGTGGCGAAGGCCGTGGTGGCACACGCCACCACCCTCGCCACCACGCTCCGCCGCCACGGCATCAGGTAGCGGCGGGGACCGGCACTACGGCGTCACGGGGATGTTGGTCAGCCCGCTCACCGCCCTTGTCACGGCGTTGGACACGTACACGACGTTCGGCCGGGCCGAACACTGCGAGGTGGAGGTCACCTTGATCGCGTACGCGCCCACGCCGCCGAGGTCGGAGGTGTTGTCGCGCCACACCGTGCCACAGCCGTTGGGGAAGGACGGCGTGGTTGCGGGATTGTGCGTCTCGTAGCCGTTGGCGAAGGTTCCGGGCGCGGAGAAGGTGCCCTTGTTCCCCTCGATCAGGTAGTCGACGCCCTTGACGTCCACCCACGAGTCGGCCGAGTTCTGGCCGGTCAGCCCGCGGCCGTCGAAGGTGTTCCCGCGGATGATCCCGGCGAAGGTGCCCTCCTTGACATCGATCGCCTCGGCGGCGACGTACGGTCCGATCCGGTTGTTCTCCACCACCACCCGGTCCGAGCGGTCCACCCCGCCGGAGTTGCCGTGGCACCCCCAGTTCGAGCCGGCGGAGCCGAGGTACACGCCCTCGCCGTAGCCGGGCTGGACCAAGCCCGTGTACTCGACCACGGAGTTGCGGATCACGCCGTCGGCGGAGGAGCGGCGGAAGTGCACGCCCTCCTCCTCGACATGGTGGACGTACAGCCCGTCGAGGGTGACGTGGTGCGAGGCGTCGAGTACGACTCCCTTCTTGGAGTCCCTGACGGTGAATCCGGTGAGGTTCCAGTACGGGGCCCCGTGGAGCCAGAGCCCGTAGCCCGGGTCCCAGCCGGCCGTGGGCACCGGGCAGGACGGGGCCTCGCCCGAGGGGCCGTCGTTGACGAGCACGGCGGTCCGGGGCCCGGTGAGCGTGATCGGCTTGGCCTGGGTCCCGGCACGCTGGGTGATGAAGGAGCCGCGGTACTCCCCCGCCGCCAGCCGGATGGTCTGGCCGGGCGCGGCCGCGGCGAGCGCGCTCTTCAGCTGGGCGGAGGTCGCCACCTCGACCACGGGGCCCGAGGGCGCGGTGGGTGTCGGGGTCGGGGTCGGGGTGGGTGTCGGCGTGGAGGTGGGTGTCGGCGTGGAGGTGGGAGTCGGAGTGGGGCCGCCGCCGTCGCACGGCGCCCCGTTCACCTTGCAGTTGAGCGGCAGACCGAGCCCGCTCGCGTTGAAGCCGAAGCTCGCGGTCGCACCGGGCGCGATGTCGCGGTTGTACGCGACGTTGGCGAAGGTGTAGTGCTGACCGCTCCGGGTCTTGGTGGCGGACCAGTGGCTGGAGACGGTCGTTCCGGCCGGCAGGTCGAATTCGACGGTCCAGCCCGTCGCGGCGGCGTCTCCCCCGTTGGTGACCGGTACATCGGCTCCGTAGCCGGTGTCCCACACCGAGGTCTGGACGGCCTTCGCGGTGAGGCGCGGCGCGGCGGCATGGGCGGCCGGGCTCAGGAGTCCCGCCGCGAGGAGTGCGGCGAAGGCGGCTGCCGCCGCCCCGGGTATCGATTTGCGCATGGTGGCGGCGCTCCTATCGCAGACGTGCGGTGAGTTGGGTCGGAGAGCCGGGCCCGGAGGCGTTGAAGCCGAAGCCCTTCTCCTGGCCGGGGGCGAGGCCGCCGTTGTAGGCGACGTTGGTGAAGGTGTAGTGCTGGCCGCTCTGCGCCTTCGTGGCCGCCCAGTGGCTGGAGACGGCGGTGCCACCGGGCAGGTCGAAGCCCACCTGCCATCCCGTCACGGGGGCGGCGCAGTTGTTCTTGACGAACACGTCCATGCCGTATCCGCTGCTCCAGACCGAGGTCCGCACCGTCCTCGCGGTCAGGCAGCCCGCCGGGGTCGGCGTGGGAGTCGGCGTCGGGGTGGGAGTCGCGGTGGGCGTCGGGGTCGGACTCGGGATCCCGGTGGGCGTTTGCGTCGGGGTCGGTGTGGGGTTCCCTCCGGTCACCGACCTGAGGAAGAGCGAAGCACCGGTGTCCGTGAGGGTGGCGTCGATTCCGTGGCCACCCGTGTAGTCGAGCTGCTCGCGCCCGGCCCAGTCGCTGATCGGCGTACCGCCCGAGTCGAGGTGCTTCCATCCGCTGCCGCTCCAGCCGAACTGGTAAACGCGCTGATGGTCGGCGTAGTACGGGGTGTACGCCGCGCCCGCGGTGGCCTGCTTCGTCATCGTGTTGTTGAAGAAGACGTTGCGCGGCCCGCTGGAGCCCGACCACTTCACCGCCTTCTTTCCCGCACCCCACCAGATCGGGTACCACGTCGAGGCGTCAGGGGACCCGCCGCCCTCCTCACCGCAGTTGGCACGGCAGTTGGCGGAGCGGTGGTCGTAGGGCACGGTCACCTTGTTCAGTTCGAACAGGTTGTTGCGTTCCCAGCCGCCGTGCAGGTTGAGGTCGGAGTCGAAGTCGTTGCCGATGACCACGTTGCCGGAGGCCGACCACTGGAAGGTGAAGTGGCGCAGGTTGCGCGAGGTGTTGCCCGCGTAGAGCGAGTCCCAGACCCGGGAGCCGCGGAAGTAGCCGTTGCCGCCCTTGCCCTTGTTCCAGGAGCCGTCGAGCTGGTTGTCGACGATCTGGAGGTGGTAGGCCTCCTCGGTGACGATCGGGTGGGAGCCGGTCATCTCCGTCCTGATGCCCCGGACCCAGGAGTTCGCGGCCCACTTGAACACGATGCCGTGCATCTCCTGGGCCGGATCCATGTTGCCGTAGTTGTGCACGGCGCCGGCGGGGTCGAGGCCCGGGATCTCCTGGGTGAGTGCGAAGTCCTCGAATCCGACGCCGAGCACCGGGTCCACCAGGGGGGCGGCCTTGGAGTCGTAGACGGCACCCTCGATGGCCGCCGAACCGTCGGAGGTCGAGGTGACCGGTACGTCGTACTCCAGCGGTTTGTCCAGCGTGAGCGTGCGGTTCGCGGAGTCCACGGCGGCGATGGTGAAGATCTGCTGGCGCATGTGGATGTTCTGCAGGGTCCCGTCGGCGGGCTGGACGTTCTGCTGGGCGTAGAACGTGAGGGAGTTGGCGGCGCGGATGTTCACCAGCCCGCCAACGGCGAACGGGGTGAGCGCGCCGCTGGCGGCGAGGTGGACGATCCTGTCTCCGGTGCGCGCCGCGAACCCGGTGTCGCCGCTCTTGCCGCGCAGTTTCAGCCCAGCCTTCCAGTGCACGTCGACCGTGCCCTCGAAGAGGTCCTTGCGGTTCGCGGGGGCCGCCGCGTATTCGGAGGCGTAGGCCGTGTGCACCCCGCGCGACTGCACGCGGAAGAGGCCCCGGCCGGGCCAGATCCAGCCGCCCTTGGCCGATCCGGAGGTCATGCCGTCCTCGTCCCAGTCGGACCCGTCGGGAGTGAGGGCGTCGTACCGGGTGTCGGTGTCGGGCCGGAAGACGATGCGGGTGCCGCCCGGAGCGCTGCCGGCCCCGCGCAGGGTCAGGTAGTCCGCGTCGACGGAGATCTGGCGGGACACGTCGAGTACGCCCGCCGGAAGGGTGATCAGGGAGAGTCTGGTGTAACTGCCGCCGGGTGAGCAGTTGGTGCGGACGTGGTCGATGGCGGCCTGGAGTCCGGCCGAGTCGTCGGCCCCGTCTCCGGGTTTCACCCCGTACTGGGAGGCGAGTTCGGCCGCCGTGATCTGGCAGGCGGCGTCGGGGGTGGTCTGGGCCGGGCCCGGCAGGTCGGCGCCGCCCCGGTATCCGGCCTTCGACCAGTCGTACAGACCGGGCAGTGGGGTGCGTCGGTTGGCTTCTGACAGGTCCAGACCGACGAGCGGCGCGGGGGCGGCGGCAGCGGGCCGGGGATCGGCGGGGCGGGCGTCTGCGACTCCGAGCGCGACGCCCGAGGCGCACAGAACGGCCGTGGCGCCGCCTAGTGCGGCGACGGTTCTCCATCGTGCGGACAACGTACCTCCTGGGATTTGTGGGGGCGGAGGGGATGTAGCCGTGTCACATCGTGCTGACGTACGTCCAGCTGGTCAATGCCTGTCTTGGGATCAATATTTGATCCACATACGTGGATTCGGTGCGGGCTCTTGTGCGGCCGGGTCGGGCGCTGCTATTCCATTCCATTAGGAAAGTTTCCTTACGATCGCCCGATCGTCAACGGACGGAGACACCTTGAGACCCCCAAGCGTTCGACTGCGCTCCCTCGCCGCAGCCGCAACCGTCGTCAGCGGTCTGCTCGTCGGCCTGACGACCGCACCCGGTACGGCCTCGGCCGCACCCGTCACCCACGAGGCGGAGAGCGCCCTTGTGTCGAAGGGCGCGGCCGAGTCCAACCACGCCGGATACACCGGCAGCGGCTTCGTCAACTACGACAACGTCACTGGCAGTTACGTCGAATGGACGGTCAACGCCGCACAGGCCGGCAGCGCCACGGTCAATCTGCGCTACGCCAACGGCACCACGACCAACCGCCCCATGACCATCACGGTCAACGGCACGGCCGTCGCCCCGAACAAGGCGTTCAACGGGACCGGAGCCTGGACCAGTTGGACCACGGCGGGACTGACCGCCACCCTCAAGGCCGGTACGAACACCATCCGTGCCACGGCCACCACCGCCAACGGCGGCCCCAACGTCGACCACCTCACCGTCGACACCGCGACCACGACGCCGCCCGTGCCCGGCACCACTCCGGTCGGCATCAACGGCCAGCTCGCGGTCTGCGGCACCAAGCTCTGCAACCAGTACGGCAAGCCGATCCAGTTGCGCGGCATGAGCACCCACGGCACCCAGTGGTACGCGCAGTGCCTCACCAGCGGTTCGCTCGACGCCCTCGCCAAGGACTGGAACGCCGACGTACTGCGCGTCTCCACCTACGTCCAGGAGGACGGCTACGAGACCGACCCGCAGAAGTTCACCGACCTCGCCCACTCGCTCATCGAGCAGGCGACGGCCCGGGGCATGTACGTGATCGTCGACTGGCACATGCTCGACCCGGGTGACCCGAACTACAACCTGGCCAGGGCCAAGACGTTCTTCACTGCGATCGCCAACCGCCACAAGGGCAAGAACAACATCTTCTACGAGATCGCGAACGAGCCGAGCGAGGTGAGCTGGGCCAAGGTCAAGAGCTACGCGGAGCAGATCATCCCGGTCATCCGGAACATCGACTCCGACGCACCGGTGATCGTCGGAACCCGCGCGTGGTCGTCCTTCGGCGTCTCCGAGGGCGCTGACGAGACCGAGGTCGTCAACAACCAGGTGAACGCGGCGAACATCCTGTACACGTTCCACTTCTACGCGTACTCGCACCGCGAGGAGTACTTGGACACCCTCTCGCGCGCCGCCGACCGGATCCCCGTGTTCGTCACGGAGTTCGGCACCCAGAACTACGCCGGCGAGGGCAGCAACGACTTCACCATGTCGCAGAAGTACCTCGACCTGATGGCAGCCAAGAAGATCAGTTGGACCAACTGGAACTTCTCCGACGACGAACGCACCGGCGCCGTCTTCAAGACGGGCACCTGCGACAACAACGGCCCCTGGACCGGGACCGGTTCGCTCAAGCCGGCCGGTGTCTGGATCCGCGACCGCATCCGCACCGCCGACAGCTTCCCCACCAGCTAGCCTCCCGACCGACCCCTGGCCCCCGACCCCCGAACGCCCCCGCACAGGTGAAAACCACCTGTGCGGGGGCGGGGGCCTGACGGCCCCTTCCCGGTAAGGACCGTCAGGAGCGGATCGCGGCGGCGACGACGGCGACGGCTCCGCGGGCGCGCCGAGACGGCCATCGGCCCGCTCCGCGGTTCAGGGACGGGGGTCGCTCAGGGCGGGGACGGGTTTGCGGGTGGGGAGGGGGGTTCGCTCGGCGAGGGCGCTGACCGCGGTGATGACCAGGGCGATGACGACGCCGCCGAGGATGGCCGTCGTCGGGTCGGCGACTTCCAGGGCCACCGCGGAGAGGGACGCCGTGAGGCTGTAGCCGGCGCCCTGGACGGCGTACATCATCGAGTACCCGGCGGCGTGGGCGTGTTCGGGCAGGCGCTCGCGCAGGCTCAGGCTGCGCGAGACCATGACTCCCGACTGGAAGACACCCGCCGCCGCGAGGGCGATCGCCACACCGGGCAGTCCGGGCAGGACCGTCACGAGGGCTACGCAGCCTGCGGTGACGGCGAGCAGTACGAGGCTCTGGACGCGGACCGATCCCGGCCAGGTGCGCAGTCCGTAGCAGAAGGCTCCCCCGGCGCTCGCCAGGGCGAACCCGGCGAGCAGCGGCCCCGACCAGCCAACGGGCATGGAGCGGTCCTCCAGCAGTGCGGGCAGGACCAGTTCGGCGGTGGCGAGCATGGCCATGGCCGCGGCGCTGGTGAGGTAGACGGGCCAGCCGGACAGCAGGATCCGTGTCATGCCGGGTTCCCGGCCGGTCCGCCCAGCCGGAGTGGCCGAGGCGAGCGGCTCCGGCTCGGGCAGCAGGACGAGCAGGGCCGCGGACGCGGCGGCGAGGACGGCGCCGAGGATCAGCGGGGCTCCGGCGAAGGCCTGGAGCGCCAGGACGACGACGAGCGCGGGGGCGGCGGCCCAGGTGATCTGCGTGAGGGTGGCCTCCGCACTCAGGGCCCGCGGTACGGCGGCCTCGTCGACGAGGCGGGTCAGGAGCGTGCGGACGCCGCCCGGGCAGGCGGCCGGGGCCGCGCCCGCGAGAAACGCGAGGGCGATGGGCACGGGTACGGGTGCACCCCGGGTGAGGGGGATCGCGGCGAAGGCGGCCGCGGCGACCAGCAGGCCGGCGGCCAGCTGGGGGCGCATGCGGTGGCGGGCCAGCCGGGTGCCGAGAAGGGGGGCGCCCACCACCTCTCCCAGTACATAGACGGAGGCCAGGGTCGCGCCGAGGGTGTAGCCGCCGGGGCCCTCGCGGCTCATGAACACCAGGGCGAGGGGGGCCATCGCCACCGGCGCTTTGCCGGTCAGTGCGACGAGTGCCCAGATCAGCAGGTCGCGGGTCATCAGGGCCCGGTAGCCGCTCCTGACTGCGGTCACCGCCCTCAGCCCTTCGTGCCGAATCCGGCGAGCAGCCGGGTGACGCGTCCTTCGAGTGCTTCGGCGTGCTCCAGGCTCTCGCCGACCACGCAGTACTCGCCGAAGCCTCCGTCGGGGCTGCCGTCGTCCACCGTGATGAGCACTCCGGTGCGGGTGGCGGGGTCGTATCCCAGACCGGCGGCGTCCAGTGCGCGCACGGTGGCGGTGAAGCCGGGGAAGGTGCAGCGGCGCAGTTCCACCAGGACGCGGTCGGCGAAGTAGTCGCCCGTGACGACGCGTTCGCCGATGCGGTGGATGTGGGTCGATCCGCCGGTGCGGCAGTTGAACTCGTTGATGAGGATGTCCTGGCCGGGGGTGACGATCGCGTCGATGCTGACGGTGCCGCGGTAGCCCATGGCGTGCAGCGGTTCGCACAGCCGGCGGGCGGTCTCGAGGAAGCCGGGGAAGGCGTCGAGGCCGGCCGAGGGGGCGGGCACGATCAGGCCGTTGAGCACGGGCTTCATGCGCATCTCGCCGTGCCCGGTGAACTCGATGCCGCCGTCCTCGACGCGCAGTTCCGCGTAGATGGGTACGGACTGCGGGACGTAGTCCTCGATGACGACGGTGCCCCGGCCGCCGTCGGTCAGCCAGGGCCACCGGTCCGTCAGGTACTTGTCGAGTTCGGCGCGGTCGGCGGCGACCACGGTGCGCTGGGCTCCGATCGGGGCGATGCCGGGGACGGGGCTGACGATCTCGTTGCCGAATCCGGCTACGTGGAAGTCCTGTTTGAGGATGGCGGGCCGGCCGCGGCCGAGGAGCTGCTCCCACAGGAAGTCCGCGGCGTCGTCCTGCCCGGCGAAGACTCCGCCGCGCGGTACGGGCGAACCGGTGCCGCCGGCCAGGGCCCGGAAGGTGGCCTTGCTGTTGAGGAGGCGGCCGCCGCTCTGGTCGAGGAAGCCGAAGCCGGGTGTGGCGGCGTCGAGACCGAGGGCGCGGGTCAGGCCCGCGACGGTGCTGTCGAAGTGGAACGGGAGCACCTGGTCCACCCGGTGGGTGGCGACGGCCTCGCGCAGTTCGCGTACGAAGGTGTCGTCGCCGAGCCGGTCGCGGGAAAGCACGCCCTCGCCGAAGCGGCCCTGCGGCGGGACGAGGACCTGTACCGAGGAGCGGTCGATGCCGAGCCGGTCGGTGACGTAGCGCAGGAAGTCCTCGTCGGCGGCGACCGGGAGGACGAGGACATCGCCCTCGCCGAGGAGCCAGGCCATGCGCTGGGCCTGGTTGCCCACGTAGCGGCGGTATTCGGGGGCGAGCAGTTCGAGGTCGCCCACCATCTCCTCGGTGCGCTGGTTGCTGATGATCAGGGTCGCCATGGCGGTCTCTCGTCCTTAGGGGTCGCTGAATTCCTGCTTCGCCATTGTGTGTTCGCCATTGCGTGCGTGACCACTGCGCGAACGGGTAGTTCAAGGCTCCGGACCGGTACTACTCGAGCGAGTAGTCCGAATTCGCGGATTCCGTGGATAGCCTTCTCGGCATGATCACCACCAGGGCCGGAAAGCCGGTTACGGACGCCGAGATATTCGCCGCACACGAAGGCGGAAAACTCGGCATAGAGATCACCACCGCATTCGACGACCCACGTTCCCTCGCCGCCGCCTACACCCCCGGGGTGGCCCGGGTGAGCCAGGCGATCGCCGCCGATCCCGCACTCGCGGCGCACTACACCTGGGCCGGCCGGCTGGTCGCCGTGGTCACCGACGGGACCGCCGTACTGGGCCTGGGCGACCTCGGTCCGCGAGCGGCGCTGCCGGTGATGGAGGGCAAGGCGGCCGCGCTCAAGAAGTTCGCCGGGCTGGACGCGGTACCGCTGGTCCTGTCCACGACCGATGTCGACGAGATCGTGGAGACCGTCGTCAGACTGCGCCACTCCTTCGGCGCGGTGAGTCTGGAGGACATCTCCGCACCCCGGTGCTTCGAGGTCGAGGCCCGGCTGGTCGAGGCGTTGGACTGTCCGGTCATGCACGACGACCAGCACGGCACCGCCATCGTGGTCCTGGCGGCGCTGCGCGGAGCGTGCACCGTGCTCGGACAGTCGCCGCAGAGCCGCCGCGTGGTCGTGCACGGTGCCGGAGCAGCCGGTGTGGCCTGCGCTTCCATCCTGCTCGCGGCGGGCGTGCGGGACGTGACCGTGCTCGACTCGCGCGGCATCCTGGTGCCGGGACGGGCGGGCATGAACCCGGTCAAGGCCGCCCTCGCGGAGCGGACCAACCCGCGGCGCCTGCACGGCACGGCCGCGGCGGCGCTGCGCGGCGCCGACGTGTTCGTCGGCGTGTCCGGCTCCCGGGTGGCGCCACAGCTGATCGAGACCATGGCCCCGGACCCCGTCGTGTTCGCACTGTCCAGCCCGGATCCGGAGGTCGATCCGGATCTGGTGGCGGGATACGCCGCGGTGACCGGTACGGGCGCCGCCGACCGCCCGAACCAGGTCATCAACACACTGGCCTCGCCGGGCGTCTACCTGGGCGCACTGGACGCGGGGGCCCGTCGCATCACGGAGTCCATGAAGATCGCGGCCGCCGACGCGCTCGCCGAGCTCGCCGCCCCCGACCTCGCCGCGGACCGGGTGGTGCCGTACTCCCTGGATCCGCGGGTGACCCCTGCCGTCGCCCGCGCCGTACGGGCCGCCGCGCTCAAGGAATCCCCGGAATCGGAATGGAATTTCAGGTGAACGAGATACGAACTGCCATAGCGGCGCTGCCTGCCCTCCAGCAGCCGCAGTGGGGTGACCACCCGGAGCTTCCGGCTGTTCTGCGGGAACTCGAGAATTCCGCCCCGCTGATCACGGCAGCCGACACCGGTGAACTCACGGGGCGTCTCGCCGAAGCGGCCGCGGGCCGGATCCAGGTGGTCCAGGCGGGCGACTGCGCCGAGGACCTCGCCGAGAGCAACCCGTACGACGTGGCCCGCAAGGCGGGCCTGCTGGAGGTCCTCGCGGGGACCATGGCGATGGCCTCGGGCCGTCCCGTGCTGCGGGTGGGGCGGCTGGCCGGCCAGTACGGCAAGCCCCGCTCGCGGCCCACCGAGACGGTGAACGGGCGGGAGCTTCCGGTGTACCGGGGTCCCGCCGTCAACTCGGCCGAGCCCGACCCGGTGCTGCGGCAGCCGGACCCCGCCCTGCTGCTGCACGCCCACCGGGCCGCCCGGCGGGTCGTGGACGCGCTGGGCTGGGACCGGCCGCCCGCGGAACGCCACCGGATCTCGGCCCCCGTGTGGACCAGCCACGAGGCCCTGCTGCTCGACTACGAACTTCCGCTGCTGCGGCGGCAGTCCGACGGGTCGATACTCCTCGGCTCCGCCCACTGGCCGTGGATCGGCGAGCGCACCCGGCAGATCGACGGGCCGCACGTAGCGCTGCTGTCCCTGGTGTCCAACCCGGTGGCCTGCAAGGTGGGTCCGGGGATGACCCCGGCCGAACTGCTGGCCCTGTGCGCACGGCTGGATCCCCGGCGCAGCCCGGGGCGGCTCACCCTGATCGCCCGGATGGGCGCCGGTACGGCCGCCGCCCGGCTGCCCGCCCTGGTGCGCGCGGTACGGGCCGCCGGGCATCCGGTGCTGTGGCTGTGCGACCCCATGCACGGCAACACCGTCAGCGGGCCCGACGGGCTCAAGACCCGGCTGGTGGGCACCGTGGTGCGCGAGGTGGAGGAGTTCCAGGAGGCGGTCCCCGCGGCTGGAGGCACGGCCGCGGGCCTGCATCTGGAGACCACCCCGGACGAGGTGACCGAGTGCGTGTGGGGCTCGCAGGACATCTCCGTCGCCAAGACGAAGTACACGAGCCTGTGCGACCCGCGCCTGAACCCGGCACAGGCCGCGGCGGTCGCCGCCGCCTGGCGCTCCTGACCACGACGGTCCTGACGCCGACGCTTCTGACGCCGACGCTTCTGACGCCGACGCTCTTGACGCCCCGCGGCAACGGTCCCGCGGCTCCCCCGCACCACGGACCCCGCCGCCGCACCGCCGCACCGCCCGTGCAAATCCCGCCGCCGAGCCGCCGCGATCGCCTGCGGCGCGCCGCGTAGAGAAGGAATCCGAGGACGACCATGCCGGGAATTCCCGCCATCGCCCCCTACCCCATGCCCACCACGGCCGATCTGCCCGCCAACACCGCTGCCTGGGAGCCCGATCCGGGCCGGGCCGTACTGCTGGTCCACGACATGCAGCGCTACTTCCTCGAGCCCTTCCGGTCCGGCGGCTCGCCGGGCACCGAACTGATCCGCAACGCCGCCCTGTTGCGCCGCCGGTGCGCGGGCCTCGGCATCCCCGTGGCCTACACCGCCCAGCCGGGCGGCATGACCGAGAGCGAGCGCGGGCTGCTCGCCGACTTCTGGGGGCCGGGCATGCGCGTGGCGCCCGAGGACCGCGAGGTCGTCCCCGAGCTCGCCCCCCACCCGCAGGACTGGCTGCTCACCAAGTGGCGCTACAGCGCGTTCTTCGCGTCCGACCTGCTGGCGCGGATGCGGGAGGCGGGCCGTGACCAGCTGATCCTGTGCGGGGTCTACGCCCACGTCGGGGTGCTGATGACCGCCGTGGACGCCTTCACGCACGACATCCGCCCCTTCCTGGTCGCCGATGCCGTCGCGGATTTCGACGCCGCCTCCCACCGCCTGGCCCTCGAGTACGCCGCCGCCCGCTGCGCGGTGGTCACCACCACCGACGCCCTGGTGTCCTCGCTCCGCGCCGAAAGGGCCGCCCGGTGACCTCCGACCTGCTGGAACACGTACTGCAGGGGCGCCGTCAGGCCTACGCCCTGCTGCACCGGCCGGACTGGTCGGGCGAGCGGCTGGAGGTCCTCGCCGGTCCGTTGGCGCACGTCGGCGCGCTCGCCGACCTGCCGCTGCCGCCGTCCGGGGCGGCCGGCGGGACGGCGCGCCACGACGTCCTCGCCCTCGTCCCCTACCGGCAGATCACCGAGCGGGGCTACGCCTGCACCGACGACGGCGAGCCGCTCATCGCCCTGTCCGTGACCGAACAGGAGGCGCTGCCGCTCCACGAGGCACTGCGCAGGCTGCCCGACGAACCGGTGGCGCTGACCGGCGGCGGTTTCGACGTGCCCGACGAGGAGTACGCGGAGCTGGTGCGGCGCGTGGTGGCCGACGAGATCGGGCGCGGCGAGGGCGCCAACTTCGTCATCCAGCGTTCCTTCACCGCGGACGTCACCGACTACGGCTTCCGCAGCGCCCTGTCCTTCTTCCGGCGGCTCCTGCAGCGCGAGTCCGGCGCGTACTGGACATACCTCGTCCGGGCCGGGGAGCGCACCTTCGTCGGCGCGAGCCCGGAACGCCACATCAGCGTCGCGGACGGCAACGCCGTCATGAACCCGATCAGCGGCACCTACCGCTACCCCGCCTCCGGCCCCACCCTCTCCGGCGTCCTCGACTTCCTCGCGGACCGCAAGGAGACCGACGAGCTGTGCATGGTCGTCGACGAGGAACTGAAGATGATGGCCCGGATCTGCCCGGCCGGCGGCCGGGTCACCGGCCCGCACCTGCGGGAGATGGCGCGGCTCGCCCACACCGAGTACTACATCGAGGGGCGCACGGACCGGGACCCGCGGGAGATCCTGCGGGAGACGATGTTCGCGCCCACCGTCACGGGCAGCCCGCTGGAGAGCGCCGCCAAGGTCCTCCAGCGGTACGAACGGACCGGGCGCGGCTACTACAGCGGGGTCGTCGCCCTGATCGGCCGGGACGGGGCGGGCCGGAGCAGTCTGGATTCGGCCATCATGATCCGTACGGCGGACATCACCGGCGGCGGGCGGGTGAGGATCGGCGTGGGCGCCACCCTCGTACGCCATTCCGACCCGGATTCCGAAGTCGCCGAGACCCGTGCCAAGGCGGCCGGCCTCCTCTGCGCGCTGGAGAGCGGGCCGACCCGGTTCTCCGCCCATCCGCGGGTGCGCGAGGAGCTGCGCCGTCGCAACGACGGCCTCGCGGACTTCTGGCTGCGGCCGGCCGCCGACCGGCTGCGGCCGCTCCCCGGCCTGGCCGGACGTACGGCGCTGGTCGTCGACGCCGAGGACACCTTCACCTCGATGATCGGACATCAACTCGCCTCCCTGGGGCTGTCGGTGACGGTTCGCCGGTACGACGAGCCGTACGGTCTCGACGGACACGACCTCGTGGTCATGGGGCCCGGGCCGGGGGACCCCCGGGCGGCCGCCGACCCGAAGATCGGCCATCTGCGGGAGGTGACCGGCCGGTTGCTCCGTGAGGGTCGGCCGTTCCTCGCGGTGTGCCTCAGTCACCAGGTCCTCGCGAGCCGCCTGGGGCTGGCGCTGGTCCGGCGGGCGGTGCCCAACCAGGGCGTGCAGCGGGACGTCGACCTCTTCGGCACCGTGGTGCGGGCGGGCTTCTACAACACCTACGCCGCCCGCAGCGGGTCACGGGAGTTCGGCCATCCGGAGTTCGGTCCCGTCCGGGTCAGCCTCGACCCGGACACCGGCGAGGTGCACGCACTGCGCGGCCCTGCCTTCGCCTCGGTCCAGTTCCACCCCGAGTCCGTGCTGACCGAGGACGGGGAGCGCATCATGGGCGGGCTCGTGGCCGGGATGTTTCGTACGCGTACCGGCCGGACGGTCTGATCCAGCCGTGCCCCGCCCGGCATGGTTATGGTGGTGCGGGATGCGGAAACCGCCGGTCCGGCGAGGGGCGGTTGCTAGGGGCGGGAGACGGACGAATGGTTGCGGTGACGGCCTTGTACGGGCGCGAGAAGGAGCAGCGCCGCCTCCTGCAATTCCTGGACGAGCCCGCGCACGGGCGCCCCGAACTCCTCGTCGTCGGGGGGCAGACGGGCATCGGCAAGAGCCGTCTCCTCCTCGACGCCGCGGGCCGGGCCCGGAGCCGGGGCTTCGCCGTCCACCAGCTGGGCGACGCGGACCTGTACGCCCCCGCGCCGCCCCGGGCACTGCGGGAGGCCCTCGGTACCGAGCGGCCCCTGTTCGTGATCGACGACGCGGGGGCCGGGGCGGCCGAGGCCTTGCTGTCGCTGGTGCGGGAGCAGCGGCCCCCGTCCGCACGGCCGGTGTCCGTCCTGCTGGCCCGCACCGCGGGCGCGGCGGGAGCGGACCGGTCCCGTTTCCCCTCCTGGGAGGACGCGCGCTCCGAGCAGGGCGTGACGCGCACCTGCCTGGAGCTGGAGCCGCTCGGCGAAGCGGCGGTGCGCGAACTCGTCGGCGGGCAGCTCGGGGTGGCGCCCCAGCCCGCCCTGCTGGACGTGATGGCCTGCGCGAACGGCAACCCGCGGCTGATCGTCGAATTCCTCGAAGGGCTCCGCGAGGAGGGCCGCATCGGTCCCGACGGAGACCTGGTGCGGCTCACTCCCGGCCGGCTGCCCGACCGGGTACGGGCCACGGTCGCGGGCCTGCTGCGTGACATGTCGCCCGAGTCCGTACAGCTGTTGCGGGTGGGAACGCTGCTGGGCCGCACCTTCCAGCTCTCGCAGGCCGTGGCGATGCTGAACACGAGTACCGCCGCGCTGCTGCCCGCACTGGAGGAGACCCTGGCCATGGGGGTGCTGCGGCTCGCGGAGGACGGGGTCACCTTCGAACACCCGCTGCTGTGGCGGGCCGTGTACGAGGCCATCCCCACCGGAGTGCGCTCCGCCCTGCTGGAGGAGGCCCGGCGGGTGGCCGCCCGGCCGGTGCTGCCGCCGCACGACCTCGTCGCGCTGGGGCGCGGGACCGGTGCCCGCCGGGAGCGGCCGGGCCCGTCCGGCGGCGGCGCGGGCCTCCCCGGCGCCCTGGACACGCTGCTGGCCTCCGGTTACGCCGGTTCCGCCCTGGTGCTGGCCCGCAACGCACTCGGGCGGCCGATGCCCGACCACGAGGCGGCGGCGCTGCGGCGGGTGCTGCTGGACCTGCTGATGGTCGGGGTCGGCGGCAGCGAGGTGCTGCGCGGCGACACCGACCCTGCGGCCGGACCGGCGCCCGACCTGGCCGAGGACGGCAGCCAGGAGGCCCTGCGCGCCGCCGCGACGGCCCTGGCCCGGATCCGGTGGACCGAGGGCGACGCCGAGGGGGCCCTGCGCAGTGGCGCCGAGGCCGCCGAGCAGCCCCTCACCCCGGACACCGCCGCGGCCCGGGCCTACCCGCGGATCGCACACGCCCGGCGGCTGATCGCGGTCGGCGAGATCCCGGCGGCCCGCGCCCTCATCGGCCGGCTACTGGAGGAGACCTCCGCCAGGGACCTGGCGACCTTCGGGCCGGCCGCCGGTCTCGCGCTCGCCGAGGCCCATGTGCGGGCCGGGGAGCTGGACGACGCGGACGGGGCTGCGCGCGCCGCGCTGGCGGCGGCGGATCGGCAGGGCCTGCACACCCTGGCCGCGTGGGCGTCGGCCACCCTGGCCCGGGTGGCCCTCAGGCGCGCGGACGCCGCCCCGGCCGATGAGCACCTGGAGCGGCTGCGGGGGTTCGCGCCGCACCTGACTCCGCTGGCC
This sequence comes from Streptomyces sp. H27-H1, assembly GCF_026627445.1. Classification (GTDB taxonomy): domain Bacteria; phylum Actinomycetota; class Actinomycetes; order Streptomycetales; family Streptomycetaceae; genus Streptomyces. The sequence goes on along the minus strand of NZ_JAPNLJ010000020.1, from coordinate 28,480 downwards.
GCCGTCCCGGTGGCGTGGCTGGGCCTGCTCCGGCTGGCGGCCGGGGGCGAGTCCCGGGCTGCCGCGCAGCTGCTGCGCGGCACCCACCGAGCCCTCCCCTCCCTGGGCACCCTGCACTTCGCGGAGCCGGGGGCCGCGGCATGGTTCGTACGGTTGTCCCGGGCAGCCGGGGATCCGGCGCCGGGGCAGGAGGCGCTGCGGACGGTGGAACGGCTGGCGGCGGCCAATCCGGGCATCGCCGGACTGCAGGCTGCCGCCTCGCACGCCCGGGCGCTCTTCGAGTGCGATCCGGACGGCCTGCGCAGGGCCGCCGCGGAACACACCGACGCCTGGGGCGGGGCGACGGCGGCCGAGGACCTACGGGCCCTGCTCGAGGCGCGGGGCCAGGCGGACCAGCGCGTGGAGGTCTCCCCCGGTTCCAGCTCCCATCTGATCCGGGAGCATCCGGGCCGGTGCGTCCCGGTGACCTCTCCCGAGTCGGCGGCACCCGCTCCGGGCGCCGCTGCGGGCTGGGAGGGACTGGGCGAGACCGAGCGCACCATCGCCTTGCGCGTCGCGGACGGCCTGACGAACCGGCAGGTGTCGCGCGAGGTGCAGCTGTCTCCGCACACCGTCAACTACTACCTCCGGCGCATCTACGGAAAGCTGGGCATCCGCTCACGGGTGGAGCTGACCCGCCTGGTGCTGGCCGAGTGCGAACGACAGCGGCTCCCCTGACCGCGGGCCCCTGACCGCGGGTTCCTGACCGCGGGTCACCGCGACGGCGGAGCCTCGTACGCGTGCAGAGTTCGAGGTCGGCATGGGTCCTGGAAAAGCTGACCCAGCTGGTCACACCTCGTAGGGGACGACCAAAGTCCCCCCGGTCCGGGACCATCGACTCCTCCTCGACCGCCAGGGCCGGGGCAAGGGCTCACGGGTAACCGCCCATCGCGCGAGCACCCAGTGAGGACCCCCTTGACCACGGAACAGTACGCGGCGTCCCCCGAGCATCGGACCGGGCTCCGGGAGCGTGTGAACAGCCGCCTCCCACCCGAGCCGAGTTCCGTCATCCCCTGGGGTGTACGGGTCGGCGCCGAAGCGGCCTGGCGGCTGATCGTCCTCGCCGCCGCCCTGTGGCTCCTGATGCGCGTGGTGGCCACTGTGCAACTGGTGGCGTTCGCGTTCGTCGTCGCCCTCTTCGCCACGGCCCTGCTGCGCCCCGCCGTATGCCGTCTCGAACGCTCCGGCCTGCACCGCGGCCTCGGTACCGCCCTGGTGATCGTGGCCGGATTCGCGGTGGTGACCCTGATCGGCTGGTTCGTCGTATGGCAGGTCGTCGCCAACTCCGACGACGTCGCCGGCCGCCTCCAGGAGGGCATCCACCAGCTGCGTTCCTGGGCGCTGCGCAGCCCCCTGCACGTCACGGACCAACAGGTCGAGCAGGCCGCCCAGAGCCTCAGCGACGCCGTCGGCGCCAACGCGGCGAAGCTGGCCACGACCGGACTGCAGGGCGCCACCTTCGTGGCGGAGTTCCTGACCGGGGCCCTGCTGACGGCCTTCTCCACCCTGTTCCTGGTCTACGACGGCCCCCGCGTCTGGCGGTGGGTGCTCGGCCTGGTCCCCGCCGCCGGGAGGCCCGCGGTGGCGTCTGCGGCCCCGTACGCCTGGCGCACCCTGACCGCCTACGTGCGCGGCACGGTGGCCGTGGCCTTCATCGACGGCCTTTTCATCGGGCTCGGCCTCTACCTCCTGGACGTCCCGCTGGCCGTCCCCCTGGCGGCGCTGGTCTTCCTGTGCGCGTTCGTTCCCCTGGCGGGCGCCGTGGCCTCCGGGGCACTCGCCGTCCTCGTCGCGCTGGTGACCTGCGGGCCGGTCACCGCGCTGGCCGTGCTCCTCATCGTCCTGGCGGTCCAGCAGCTCGAAGGACACGTCCTGCAGCCGTTCATCCTCGGCCGCGCCGTCCGCGTCCACCCGCTGGCCGTCATCCTCTCCGTCGCGGCCGGCGGCCTGGCGGCCGGCATAGCCGGCGCGGTGATCGCCGTACCCCTCGTCGCGGTCGCCAACACGATGGTGGGCCAACTCCGCCGCGCCGCTCACACAGAGCCGCAGGAGATTCAAAAAGACCAGGTTTAGACCTATTTTTCCCGGACACTCTGGAGGGGTGTCCGTGCCATCTCCACCGAAAGAGCTTCATGGGAATCATCGCCTGGATCCTGCTGGGCCTACTGGCCGGAGCCATCGCCAAAGCCGTCACCCCGGGCCGGGACCCGGGCGGGTGCCTGGCCACCGTGCTCATCGGCGTCGTCGGCGCCGTGCTCGGAGGGTGGCTGGGGAAGGTCCTCTTCGGAGTCGACTCGATCGACGGGTTCTTCCACCTGTCGACCTGGATCGCGGCCGTCGCGGGCTCGGTCTTGCTCCTCCTGGTCTACCGGCTCGTGGCGGGCCGTCGCAGCCACTGAGCTGAGCGCGGAGCACGTCGGTTGAGCTCCGCGACCCACCCCCTCAGGCCACCCGCCCCCTCAGGCCGCTCACCACACACACCGCACCTGTTCCACCGGAGGTTCCATGTCGGATCCACACAAGAGCCCGTTCGCGACCGTCGACCCGTACACCGGGGAAACCCTCGCCGAGTTCCCGGCCGTCGAGGGGGCGGCGGTCGACGCCGCGCTCGAACTCGCCGCCGAGGCGTTCGAGGCCTGGCGCGAGCGGCCGGTCGCGCAACGCGCCGACATCGTCGGACGTACGGCCGAACTGATGCGGGAACGCAAGGAAGAACTGGCCGCGCTCATCACCCTGGAGATGGGCAAACTCATAGCCGAGGCGCGCGGAGAGGTGGACCTCGCCGCGTCCATCCTGGAGTACTACGCCCGACGGGGGCCCGAGTTCGCCGCCGACGAGCCGCTCGACGTGGCGGAGGGAGAGGCGTACCTCGTCACCGAGCCCCTCGGCGTCCTGCTCGGTGTGATGCCGTGGAACTTCCCCCTCTACCAGGTGGTCCGCTTCGCAGGGCCCAATCTGGTGCTGGGCAACAGCGTGCTGGTCAAGCACGCCGGCAGCTGCCCGCAGTCCGCGCTCGCCCTGGAATCGCTGTTCCACGACGCGGGCGCCACCGAGGGCGTCTACACGAACCTCTTCGTGAGCCACGCCGAGGTCGGACGCATCATCGACAGCCCGATCGTCCGCGGAGCCTCCCTGACCGGCAGCGAGAAGGCGGGCGCCGAGGTCGCCGAGCGGGCCGGGCGGAACATGAAGCCCAGCCTCCTGGAGCTCGGCGGCAGTGACGCCTTCATCGTCCTCGACGGCGCACACCTGGAACGCACCGTCGCCGCCGCCGTCGCGGGCCGTATGGCGAACACCGGGCAGAGCTGTGTGGCCGCGAAGCGGTTCATCGTCCTGGACGAGGTCCACGACGCGTTCGTGGACGGACTGCGCCACGCGTTCGAGGCGCTGCGGCCGGGCGACCCCGCCGACGAGGCGACCACCCTGGGCCCCCTTTCCTCCGAGCGGGCAGCCGCGGACCTGGTCGACCAGATCCGCGAGACGGTGGAGCAGGGCGCGGAACTGGTCACCGGCGGCCACCGGATCGACCGGCAGGGTGCCTTCGTCGAACCCACGATCATCACCGGCGTCGAGCCGGGCATGCGCGCCTACGCCGAGGAACTCTTCGGGCCGGCCGCGGTCGTCCACCGGGCCGCCGACGAGGACGCGGCCGTCGCCCTGGCCAACGACAGCCGGTACGGCCTCGGCGGATCGGTGTTCTGCGCGGACGTGGAACGCGGGCGCCGGGTGGCCGAGCGCGTGGAGACCGGCATGGTCTGGGTCAACCATCCGACCTCGACCCAGCCCGACCTGCCGTTCGGCGGCCTCAAGCGGTCCGGTTACGGCCGGGAACTCTCCGAACAGGGCATGCGCGAGTTCGCGAACCGCAAGCTCGTCCGGATCCTCCCGCCCGACGCGGAGCTGCGCGGGATCGCCGGCTGACCGAACCGGCCGCGTCCGGGCCCTCCCAATGCGCGGCCAGTGACACCGGCCGCCGTAACGGCAATACCTGCACGACATCAGGAGCACCCATGACCGCAGTACCCGCCATCGCCCTCAACAATGGCGTGAAGATCCCCCAGTTGGGCTTCGGCACCTTCCAGATCCCTCCCGAGGAGACCCGGGTTACGACGCTGGCCGCCCTGGAGGTCGGCTACCGCCACATCGACACGGCGCAGATGTACGGGAACGAGAAGGAGGTCGGCCAGGCGGTCCGCGACTCCGGCCTCGACCGCTCCGATGTCTTCGTGACGAGCAAGCTCGCCAACGACGCCCACTCGCGAGACGACGCCCTGCGGGCCTTCGACCGCAGCCTCGAAGAGATGGGCCTCGACCACCTCGACCTGTTCCTCGTCCACTGGCCGTTGCCCACCCGCCGCGATCTCGTGGAGATCTGGCAGGCCCTGGAGGAGATCTACCGCTCCGGGCGGGCCAGGGCCATCGGTGTCTCCAACTTCCAGCCCCACCACCTGCGGCGGTTGATGGAAGGCAGTCCGGTGGTACCCGCGGTCAACCAGATCGAAGTCCACCCCTACCTCACCCAGGACGAGGTCAGGGCCTTCGGAGCCGAACACGCCATCGCCACCGAAGCCTGGTCGCCCATCGCCCAGGGCAAGGTGCTCGACGCGCCGACCCTCCAGCGCATCACGGAACGCGTCGGAAAGTCTCCGGCCCAGGTGACCCTGCGCTGGCACCTGCAGCGCGGGGACATCGTCTTCCCGAAGTCCGTGACCCGTGAACGCATCGCGGAGAACTTCGGCCTCTTCGACTTCGAGCTCACCGCGGCCGACATGGGCGAGATCTCCGCTCTGAACCGCGACGAACGGACCGGACCCGACCCGGACAGCTTCAACGGCTGAGAGCCGCGGAGCCGCACTCGACCCGCGAGCCGCCGGTGGCCCCGGGCCGGAGGGGAAGCCCCGCCCCGGTGCGGCCGGCCCCCGTCCGGGAGGCCGGCCGTGCGATCAGGCTCCGAGGGCCCGGTGCAGTCCGAGCCGGTCGGTGCCCAGTTTCGTGAAGACCGCGGACAGCAGCTCGGATACCGCCTGGGCGTCGGTGTGCATCGCCGCGCCGATCGCCCTGTTGTCCATGCCGACCGAGGCGTGACGGGCGGCCGTGAGCTCGGCGACGGTCAAGCTGTCCTGCTCGGAGGTGCGCAGACGGCGAGGCCGCAGACCGGCCGAGGCCAGCTGGGTCCTCGCCCGGCTCGCGAGCCCGTCGGCGCCGCAGGCGGCGGCCACCTCCATGCCCCGGTAGATCCGCTGCGCCGCCTGGTGCGGGTCGCCGATGATGTGCAGGGCCGTGCCGTGGTCGATGAGCGCGTGGGCGAGCTCGCAGGCGGCCGGAGACTGTTCGAGGTGCTCCACCGCCTCCTGCAGCAGGCCCGTCGCCTGGGACGGGTCCGTGGCCGCCGCCGCGACGCGCAGGGCGTGGCCTATCACGCTGGACGTCCCGAACGCGCGGGCGCGTGCCACCGCTTCGGCCGCCGTGGCCCGCGCCTGCTCGGGCGCGTGCGTTGCCTGCGCGAGCGCGAGGTCCAGCTGCCAGGGGCTCCACGAGGGGTTGCGCGTGCCGCGGAGGTCCAGGCGCCGGCCGGCTGCGGTGAGGTGGTGCTCCGCCTCCTCGATCCTGCCCTGGGCCAGGAGCAGCTTGCCCCACACGGCCTGCGGGTCGGGATAGACCACGGCCTTGGGGAAGCCGTCCGCCAGCTTGTAGGCGTTGGCGACGCGCTGGGCCTCGGCGGTGTTCCCCCGGGCGAGCAGGGTCTCGATGAGGGTGCCGACCGCGTACCACTGCGCCGGGATCCCGTGTCCGACGCGATCGGCGATCTGCAGGCCGTTGCGTACGAAGTCCTCGGCCTCGGCGAGCTGCCCGCGCCGGTAGCGGACGTAGCCGAGCAGGGTGTAGACGAACGACAGGTGCGCGCCGCGCCATCCCTTCGCCTCGAACTCGACGATCGCGGTGTTGAAGAGGTCCTCGGCCCGGCCGGGCTGGTCGCAGTACATGAGTGTGACCGCGAGGACGGCGGGCACCTCGAAGCCGAAGTCCTGGTCGGTCCAGCTCATGCCCCCGTCCAGCGCCTGTTCCGCGTACTCCAGGGCGGTGGAGGCGGACTCGCCGCGCATCGCGGCGTCCCAGGCCCGCAGGCCCAGGATGTGCCGCTCGGGCAGGCCACGGCCGGTGAGCCGCTTGGCGAACTGGGCGAGGAGCCGGGAGCGGGCGGGCGAGTTCTCCTCGTCGAACCGGACCGAGTTCCACTTGAACTGCTCGGCCTGCATGCGCAGCCGGGTACGGGAGCTCGTGGCGTGCCGGGCCTCGTCCGCGAGGAGCCCGGCCGCCTGTCCCAGCTGCCCCGTGTGGGCGAGCGCCTGGGCGAGCCGGTACGTGATCGCCTCACGCAGGTTCTGGTCGGTCTTGGGCTCTTCCAGCGCGGCCCTGAGCTGGTTGATCGTCGTCGCGGGATCGTGCAGGAGGTTGGCGGATCCGAGTTCGAACAGGACCTCGGCGCGGTCCTCCACGTCCGGGGGCTCGCGCAGGGCACGGGCCAGGTAGCGGCGCGCGGCGTCGGGAGCACCCGCGGAGAAGCTCTCGCGCGCGGCCTGGCGCAGCTGCTGTACGACCCACGGGTCGCCCTCGGGGTGCATCTCCAGCAGGTGGCGGGCGGCGGCCGCCGAACCCTGCCCGTCATCGACCAGGGCCTGGGCGGCCATCCCGTGCATGGCGACGCGCACACCGGGCGGAATCGAGCGGTACACGGCGGTGGCGATGAGCGGGTGGAAGAACTCCACGACCTCTTTGCGCCGTACGTCGGTGAGGACGGTCAGGATGCGTGCGGCCCGCAGCCGGTCGATGGACTCGGCGGCCTGCGCCTCACCGAGGGCGGCCACGCCCCCGACGATGCCGAGGGGGACCGCGGTGCCGAGCACGGCGGCGGCCCACGCGAGCCGGACGGTGGACGAGCCGAGCTGTTCGAGCCGGTCGATCAGGCCGCTGCCCTTGACCGCGGAGGCCAGGTCGCGCAGCTGGGGAATGTTGTCCTGGTGCGGTTTCAGCCCCCGGTCGCGGCCCTTCATGGCCAGCTCGACCACCTCGAAGGGGTTTCCGCCGGTGATCGCCCAGCATTCGCGGCAGAACACGTTGTCGGCGTTCTCACCGAGGGCGTCGCGCACGATGCGCGCGACGGCGCTCGTGGTGAGGGGAGCCAGCTCGTGCGGGCGCGCCCCCTGGCGTCCCATGAGGGCGCGCAGCGCGCCGGCGTCGGCGGGGATCTCGTCGGGCCGGCAGGCCACCATGATCAGCATGGCCAGTTCCTCGGCCCGCGCCGCGAAGGAGGTGAGCCAGCTCAGGGACTCCGCGTCCGCCCAGTGCGCGTCGTCGACGATCAGGACGACGGGGGCGTTGCGCACCGCTAAATGCGTGACCACCCAGTCGAGTCCGTCGCGCACGCCCTGCGGGTCGGGTCCCGTCGGCCCCTTCGGGGCCGCGGTCAGTCCGAGGGCCGGGGCGACGATGCCGTACCAGTTGCCGAGGGCGTCGCGCCGTTCGTCCTCGCCCATGGCGGCGAGGGCCGGCTGGATGAGCTGGCGCATCACGTGGAACGGAACCTGCCGCTCCTGCTCGCCGCCGCGTGCGAAGAGCACGGTGCAGGAGCGCTCGGCGGCATGCCGACGTGCCTCGTTCAGCAGGGTGGTCTTGCCTATGCCGGCCGATCCCGCGAAGGTCAGGACACCGCCGAGGCGGTTGGCCGGACCATTGCCCGAGATGCCGCAGAGCACGTCCACCGCGCGTTGGATCGCCAGGACTTCGGCTTCCCGTTCCAGCAGGGGCTGGGTGTCCCAGCCTCTCGGTTCGGTGACGTGTGACATCTTTTGCCCCCTCAAGCACGTGCGGCCGAGTGTACGGGCCGGAGGAGGAGTTGATGCTGTTTCAGCGCACTATTGCGGCATCTCACCACTCATATGAGAAGAGTGCTGTACCTTCCGCGCCACAGGAATCATCGGCAGTTCGCTGGGCTGCGGGATCCCCGCGGGAAGTTCGCGCACGGTGACACCCGGGGCGGGCTTCAGGTGCCACCGCGAGGCGACGGTGGCCACCGCGGTAAGGATCTCAGCCACGGCGAAGGAGTCGCCGATGCACTTGTGCTGGCCGGCCCCGAACGGGACGTAGCTGTGGGTGCGGGCCCGCTCGCTCGCCCCATGCTGCCAGCGGTCCGGGTCGAAGACGGCGGGATCGGGGAACAGCACGGGGTCCCGGTGCAACGCGTAGGGGCTGTAGGCCAGTTCGGCGCCGGCCGGGATCGAGATGCCACCGAGGGTGAGGGGGGCCAAAGCCCTTCGGGTGAAGAGCAGCGGGGAGTGCAGGCGCAGCGCTTCCTGGAAGACGTTGTTCGTGTAGGTCAGCGCGGGTATGTCCGCGGGACGCACGGGGCGGGACCCCACCACCGCGTCGACCTCGGCGTGGACGCGTGCCTCCACCTCGGGGTGCCGGCCGAGCTCGTGGAAGATCCAGGACAGGGTGGTCGCCGAGGTCTCGGTGCCGGCGAACATGATGGCGATGACCTCGTCCCGCACCTGCTCGGCGTCCATCGTCGAGCCCGTCTCGGAGTCCACGCCCGCCAGCAGCAGGGAGAGCAGGTCGTGGCGGTCGCCCCGCGCGGTCTTCTCCTCGGCGCGGTACTGCTCGATCACCTGGTCGATGATCTGGCGCAGCCGGGCGGCGGCGCCGTCGAACCGCCGGTTGTACGGAATGGGCAGCCGGTCCAGCGACTTGGGCATGACCGCCCGCACCAGCATGCCCTCCAGGACGATGGGCAGCGAGCGGTGCACCTCCTCGACGGCGGGCCGGCTCAGGTCGCCCGAGAAGATCATCTCGGCGACCGAGGCCATCGCGTACCCGCGCGCCTCCGTGACCATGGAGATCTCACGGCCGGCCGTCCACGACCCGGACATCGCCTCCGCCTGCCGGCACATCACCTCGGCGTACTCGGCGATGTGGTTCCGGTGGAAGGCGGGTTGCATCATCCGGCGCTGCTTGCGGTGGAAGTCGCCGTCGGTGGTCACGATCCCGTTGCCGAACACCGGGCGCAGCCTGTCGAAGATCCGCCCCCGGCCGAACTGCTGCGCCCGCTGCACCAGTACGGAGTGGACGTGCTCCGGGCTCGTCAGTACGTGGACGGGCCAGGTGCCGATGTCGAGCCGCACGATGTCGCCGTGCTCCCGGAGCGACTCCAGGAACGCGATCGGCCGGCGCCACAGTTGCAGGGCGTGGCCCAGGAGCGGTAACCGCCCAGGGGCGACCGGAGCGTGGACCTCGGGACCGAGATGCTGCGCATGTGCCATGAACCGACTCCCCGTCATGCCACGGAGACAAGATCCGGGCGGGTGTACGCAGACTCCAGTCCGGCCGCGAACCGTTCGTCGCTGTACCGCGTGCACTCGTAACGCTGCCACAGATCGGCGCCGATCATCCAGTCCTCGTAACTGCGCACGCAGCGGGTGACCGCGTCGAGCAGCGACGGATCCGTCCCGGGGAGGGCGCCGATGGCCTGAATCAGACGCCGTTCCTCGGTCAGATACTGCTCGATGCGCTCCTGGATGCGGCCCTCGACCGCCTGGACGGCGTCGGGGAGCGAGCACCTCTCCCAGAAGGAGATGAGGGAGACGAGGTTGTTGGTGTCCCCACAGGCGTGCTCCTTCGGAAGGGAGAACACGTCGTTGCCCCACGAGATGACGTCGAGCACGCTCGCGGCGAGAGCCTGGAACTCGGGAAGGTCGTGGACGTTCTGCGGGAGGTCGATCCCGAGCCCGGCCTCCACCATGTCCATCATCGGAAGGATCTGGGAGCTGTGGCGGCGCATGAGGACGTACTCCTGGACCGCCGGGCGTCCCGCGGCGGCGCGGTTGCCCGCCTCCTGGTCCAAGGAGTGGAGCATGAGGGGGACATGGGCGCGGTAGCGGGCCGCGGTCCCCTCCGACATGCCGGCCAGGATCCGGTCGCACAGGTCGATGAATCCCGTCACCAGCGGATTTCGGCCCGCTGCCGGCCCCTCGATCCGCCCCGTCCGCAGATAGCCGGTGATCGCGTCGGTGATGGGCCGCCAGGCCGCGACCTCCCCGGTCCTGATGAGGTGGTCGTGCTGGTCGTCCAGCACGAACGACCAGGCCATCCACTCGGCGAGCAGGACGATCCGCTCGTAGGGGACGTCACCGCTCACCCGGCCGGCGAGATGGCCCACGCCGATGCCCGAGAACTGCTCGGCGGCGGCGGTCACGAGCTCGTGACGCAACACCCACGAGGTCGCTTCGGCGTTCGCCCGGGCAGCTTGAGGATGCTTGGAGTTCCCGAACGGAAGGTGGAAATCGGGAACGGAGAAAGAACTGAGCTGGGCCATTGATCCCCCACGGAAGAGTCGGATTGGTCAATACCCGCTCAATACACGATCACGCTGTCCACCCGCGACCCGAACGCCCCTCTACTGCGGCATCGCCACGGCCACACCGTGTGACGACCGGAATGAACCGGTCGCCGAGTGGCCTGATCCTGCCCATGCGTGACCACATCAGGCCACCCATGAACTAATTTACCCTCAGAACGCAGCGCGCTGTCAATGTAGGAGGAGTGAACGCGGGTAATCCATCCCGGAATTGCCGAAATCGCATTCTTTTTGAATGTGCAATTGGCATAGTCGGTTGCGTGTGGGGCGCCCGGGACCCGTGAGGACCCGGGAGGGCGGTACAGGAGGCAGTCGGGGGCAGCCACGGGGGCGGCCCGGTGGCCGAAGAGCGCCGTCGGAACGCCGGCCGCTGCCTACACTGCGCAGGACCACGGCCGTCGGGGGAGGGCGGAGGCATGACCGAGAACCTTCCGCCGGACCCTGGAGGTTCTGCAGGCCCTGCAGGCCCTGCAGGCTCTGGAAGGCGGGCGGATCCCGGCGAGGCGGGAGAGGGCCAGGAGGCCGATGTCCTCGGCTCCTACCTTGAGTTCTCGCGGATCCGCCTGGGCGCAGAGCGGTTCGAGACGCTCGTCCGGGCCGTCCAGACCACCTGCGCGCTACTGGCCGAGGGCCACCAAGTCCTCCTGGGGGAACCGGCGGAGGACGGGCTCACCGGCGGCCTGCGGGGAGATTACCTGTCCCTCATGGCGGTGATGATCACCGGACACCTCGACCACCACCTGGTCGAGCTCGAGACCTCCTACGGCGGCAAGGGCTGGGCGGTCGTGGAGAACGTCCGCACCCGTCCCGGGCACCCCCGCGCATCCCCGGCCGCCCGGGACGCGGCGGGGCGCGCGTGGAGCGACGGCCGGCTCGACGGCCGGCTCGACGGCATCGTCCGCACGACCGGCTCCACGGCTCCCTGAGGGGACGCACCATCCCCCCTGAGCCACTGTCGTGATCATGAGGCAGGATGGCAGCCCGTTCCGGATGCGCACATGCGCCCGAACGCGGTTTCCCTCACGACGAACTGACAGGTGACAAGGTGAGCACACCCCTCATACGGCGGCCCGCAGCGACCGCCGCCGCCTCCCCGGTCCGGCGCGGAGCGGCGGGGGTCCGGTGAACCGGGACCTCGTCCTGCACGACTGGATCGTCGCCGGCATCGTGCTGGCCGCAGGCGCCCTGGCCGGGCTGCTCCTGCGCGCCCTCGTACGGTGGCTGGCCAAGCACGCCCTGCGCACGCGGTGGAGCGGGGACGACATCCTCGTCGACTCATTGCGCACCCTCGCACCGTGGGCGGCCGTCATCGCGGGCGCCGCGGCGGCCGCCTCCACCCTGCCGCTCGGCACTCGGGTCGCCGGGTACGTGAACCAGTCCCTGACGGCCCTGCTCATCCTCATCGCCACGCTCAGCGCGGCCCGGGTCGTCGCGGGCTTCGTCCAGTCCATGGCCCAGGCGCGCACGGGAGTGGCCGGATCGGCCACCATCTTCGTCAACATCACCCGGGTCGTGGTGCTCGCGATGGGCCTGCTCGTCGCACTGGAAACCGTGGGCGTGTCCATCGCACCCCTGCTCACCGCGCTGGGCGTGGGCGGCCTGGCGGTCGCCCTGGCGCTGCAGGACACCCTCGCCAACCTCTTCGCCGGAGTCCACATCCTCGCGTCGAAGACCGTGCAGCCCGGCGACTACATCCGCCTCACCAGCGGCGAGGAGGGCTACGTCGTCGACATCAACTGGCGCAACACCGTGGTCCGCAACCTGTCGAACAACCTGGTGATCATCCCCAACGGCCGCCTCGCGCGCACGAACATGACCAACTTCACGCAGCCCGAACAGCAGTTGTCGATCATGGTCCAGGTGGGAGTGGGGTACGAGAGCGACCTGGAGCACGTCGAGCGGGTGACGCTCGAGGTGGTCGACAGCGTGATGGCCGACATCAACGGCGCCGTCCCCGACCACGAAGGGGCCGTCCGCTTCCACACGTTCGCGGACTCCAGGATCGACTTCACGGTGATCCTGGGCGTCGGCGAGTTCAGCGACCAGTACCGGATCAAGCACGAGTTCATCAAGCGCCTGCACCGCCGCTTCCGGGTCGAGGGCATCTCCATCCCCGCCCCCACACGCACGGTCGCCCTCCAGCAGGACACCCCCCGGCCACCCGTCCCCGCCGTACCCTCGCCACTCCCCCAGCAGCGTGACGCCCCACCCCCGGTCCTGGCGGACAGCACCCGGTGAGGCCGGGCGCCCGTTCCCGGGCGGCCCCCCGGCCGACCGGGGTCAGCGCGGCAGGGTGGAGTAGTAGCGTCGGCAGGCGCGGAGCATGCCCTCGATCCGGGGGGCTTCCAGGTCGGACCCGAGGCTGCCCGCGCGCAGCACCGCGGACCATCCCGGAGCTGGCCGACGTCCTGCACCCTCGGGAGGCCGCCGAGCTGGCGAGCCTGTCCCCCGGGGAGCGCTCGGCGGCCTTCACCCGGGTCTGGACCCGCAAGGAGGCCTACCTGAAGGGCCTGGGGGTCGGCCTGTCGGGGAACCCGGCGGCGGACTACGTCGGTTCGGGTGCCGTGCCGACCCGCCTGCCGGGATGGACCCTGACGGACGTCCTGGTCCCGGAGGGCCACCGCGCGGCCCTCGCCCTGCACACGCCGTGACCCGCCGGGCGAACGCCCGGTCAGCGACCGAAGGTGTCGATCCCCTCCACGATCCAGTGCCCGTCACGATCCACCAGATCGAGGGCGAACATCGCTCCCGCGTAGACGCCCTGGTCCTGGGGGCCCTGCTTCTCGGCTCCCGCCGTGCTGACGCTGCTCTGGTCGGCATAGATCAGGACGCGCGCCCGGTCGCCGTCGATCCGCTCGACCGCGCTGTCCGTGACCGTCGTGGTGATCACCGTCTTCTGCTTCTCCGCCTGGGCGAGGACGTCGTTGAAGAGCGCCCGGTGCTGGGTGACGGCCTTTCCCGTGAGCAAGGTCTTCGACGCGCTCTCGAAGGCGGCGGGCCGGGCGTGGTCGTAGGAGAAGAGAGAGGCGACGGCCTTGGCGGTCTGGCCCTTGATCTCGCTCGTGCGGGCGAGGTCGGTGAGCGCGGTGTTCGCCCGTACGGGATCGGCCCGCAGCGCCGCGGCCCGGTTCTGGGCGAATCCGGCGCCGGAGCCGAGGAGCACGGTGAGGACGCAGAGGACGAGGAGGGGGGCGAGGTGTCTCCTTCCTCCCCTGCCCGTGGAGTCGGCCGCCTGGGCCCCTTCGTCCGGCTCGGCCGCCTCCTGCCACTTCGCGCCGGCGGCCTTCCGCGTGGAGGTCCTGGCCCGCGCGGGCGCCGGCCGGGGGCTCACTGGGCGGGAGGAGCCGGCGCGGGGCTCCTGCGAGCCGGTGTCGTCGGCCGGTCCCATGGTGGGGACGGTCTGGTTGCCGACGGCCTGACGGCGGCGCTGGCGGTTGATGAGGTGGCGGGTCGTCGACATCGTGCCTGTCCTTCTCGGGTACGGGCGGCTCTCGGCTGCGGATGGCTCTCGCGGTACGGCGGCCGGTCAGCCGGTCGCCGTACCGCCCACGGGGGCCTGACCCAGCGCGCTGAGCTTCCACTGGGTCCCGGTGCGGCTCAGTTCACCGAGCATGCGGCTGTCCTTCTCGCTGCTCTTGTCGTCAGCGGCCTTCACCGTGATCCGCAGGGCGACCAGCACCTTGGCCCGCCCCGCGCGGTCGTCCAGCTCAGTAACCGCGCCGGACAACACCCGGGCCGTGGTCACGGTCTTCGCCGCCTTGACCTGCTCTGCGAACTCGGCTCGCCCTTTGACGAGTTGGTCGTGCAGGTCGCCGGTCGTGGACGACTCCCACAGATCCAGGCCCTGGTCCACCTCGGTGTGGTCGAGGGTGTTGAGGTTCTGCACGGCCTGTTCCGCCGCCGCGAGCGCCTGGTCGCGCTGGGCAGCGTACGCGGCGGACTCGTCGTGGCTCGCCCCGTACCAGCCCTGGCCCGCCCACGCGGCGAAGCCGCCCGCGACCAGGGTGAGCGCGAGGGCGACGGCAAGGATCGGCCGGGTGCCCCCGAGGGCGCGGACCGCGAGTGTCATGGGGTGCTCCCGTCTCCCGCTCATCTTTCAGCGGGTCTTGATGTCGACGATCTGCCAACGGTCGTCCTGGAACTGGGCGGTTACGGTCAGTTGGGCCGCGGCCGAGGTGGTGGCGCCCTCGTCCCGCCTCGAGGTCTGGTCGAGGAGGACCAGGAGCCGTGCGGTGTCCCCGTCGAGTTCGATCACCCCGGTGCGGACGGCCCGCGTGTTCAGGGTGATCTTCTGCGTCTCCAGGTTCGCGCGGAGCTGGGTGAACAGGTCGCCGTACTGCCGGGCCGCCTTGCCCCCGAGCACCGTCCGCGCCGATCGCGCGGTGGCGTCGGCGCCGGCGGGGGTGTACGAGAAGATCCTGGCAAGGCCGTCACTGACCTCGCCGCTCACCCGCTCTGTGGTCGCGGTGTCGGTGAGGGCCCGGTTCCGGGCGGACGGGGTGGCGCGCAGCTGGTGTGCGCCGTAGAAGAAGGCGCTCCCGCCCAGGAGCAGGAGGGCGACGGCTGCCGCGGCGGCCGCGGTGTGCCACCGGCCGGCGAAGCGGGAGCCGGAACCCCGGACGTCCGGGGTGCCTTCGGCATCGCAGTGACCGCCGTCCTCGTCCGCGTCCCCGGCGGGCCGACTCCCACCGGGGACGCGGACGGGTCCGGGCGCCCGGGTCCCGGTGTCGGGCGGTGCGGATGCGTCGTCCGGGTCGGCCGTGGCCGTCGCTCCGGAGCCGGCCGCCGGTCCGGCCGGTCCGGCCGTCGTGTCCTGCGCGGCCGGTCCCTCGGTCTCCGCGAGCCTGTTCATCGCCTTGCGCGGCAGCCCCGTCACCTCGCCTCGCTTCCTGCGGTGGCCGCCCGGGAACCGGCGGCGCCGGCCACCGGTACGGCGCTCAGCGCCTTGACCTTCCACGTGTCGTCGCCCGTACGCTCCAGGACGGCTTCGAGGCGCTTGCGGTCGCTCGTCGCCTTCGAGGCGCCTTGGGGCGTGACGTCGACGCGGACCGTCGCGATGAGCTTCGCCGTACCCGCCCGGGTGTCCAGCGCGGTGACGGCCGCCTCGGTGACGGTGGCGCGGGCCGAGGCGCCCACCACCGGCCGGGCGGCGCCCAGTTCGGTGTGCAGCGGCCCGGTGGAGGCGTCGCGCCACGCCTCGATGCCGGCCTCCGCGTGCTCGCGCGTGGACGCGTCCAGGGTGTTGAGCACCACGAGGTGATCGCGGCCCTGGGCGAGGACGTCGTCCCGGTCCCGGCCGAAGGCGAGAGCGTCGTCGGTGCGAGCCTGTGCGTACGTCCAGGCGCCGGTCCCGCAGAAGGCGAGCGCCACGGCCAGCGCCGCGCCCGCGAGGACGCGTGCTCGCCTCATCGACCGCTCCCGGCACCGAGGCCGAGCAGCCCGGCCAGGTCGGTGGGCCCGCCGCCTTGGCCCGGCAGGGCGAGTGCGCCGGGCAGGGCCCGCGCCGCCGGTGCGGTGGCGGAGCCGGCGCTGCCCGAGGGCAGCGAACCGGGTTGGGCCGGGGTGGGGACGGGACCGCCCTTCGGGGCGTTCGCGGAGCCGCGCACGTTCGTCCCGGACGAGGCCGGGCTGGTGCAGGAGGCTCCGGTGTTGAGGGCGGGCGCGGTGCCGAGGTCCAAGCCGTTGCGGTAGCGCGTGCCACCGTAGCCGGAAGTACAGGGCAGGGGCTTGAAGAAGGTGACGGCCATGCCGAGGTTCATCCGCCCTCCGTCGACGGTGGTGGCGCCCGCGGAGACGGCCACGGGGAACTTCACGAGGAGCTCCTCCAGGCCGTGCTGCCGGGTGACGGCGATCTCCGAGGTGGTGAGCAGGTTCGCGAGGACCACGCCGAGGCTGGGATCGAGGTCGCGCAGGAGGCCGCTGACCTGGGTGGCCGCGTCCGGCGTGACGGCGAGCAGGCGGCGCACGTCGCTGTCGGAGCCCTTGAGGGTGACGGCGAGTTCGCGTGCGCCGCTGGCGAAGTCGCGGATGGCTGTCGCCTCCTCGGCCTGGGTGCGCAGGACGACCTCGCCGTCGTTCATGAGGCGGGTGGTCTCGGGCAGGGAGCGGTCGGCGGCCTGGACGAACGCGCTGCCGCTGTCGATCAGGGCCTGGAGGTCGTCGCCGTGGCCCTCGAACGCCTTGCCCAGCTCGTCGACGACCGTGCGCAGCGAGTCGAGCGGAACGGACCGGGTGAGGTCGTTCATGCTCGCCAGGAGGTCGGTGACGGGTGCGGGGACCTCGGTGTCGGCCTGGTCGATACGGGCCCCCTCCGCGAGGTACGGGCCCTGGTCGCTGCGGGGCCGCAGGTCGATGTACTGCTCGCCGACGGCGGACAGCCCGGCGACGACCGCCTTGGCGTCGGCGGGGACGCGGGCGGCCGCCTTCTTGATGTGCAGCCGGGCCACGACCCCGTCCGCGGTGAGGTCGATGGCGCCGACGCGTCCCACGGAGACGCCCCGGTAGGTGACGTCCGAGTGGGGGAACAGGCCCCCGGTCCGGGAGAGGTGGACGTCGACGGTGTAGTAGTCGGCGACGCCGACGTAACGGCCGAGGTCCGCGTAGCGGATGCCGAGGAGACCGAGGACGAGGACGGAGATGACGAGGAACGCGAGGTTCTTCAGCCGTACGGCGAGGGTGATCACCGGGTCTTCCCTCCGTCCTGTGCTCCGTTGGCGGTGCTCCGCGCGCCCGGGGAGGAGGACGAGCCGGGCGGGGTGAAGTTCTGGACGGGCGGCAGCGGCAGCGGTGACGTCCGGTTCACGGGCCCGCTGCCGGACGCGCCCCCGCGGGCGGTGGCGCCCGGATCGGTGGGATGGGTGGGCGTCGGGCCGGGCGTGGCCTGCGGGACGAGCGGCGGGATGACCCGGGTGCCCGGTTCGGCGGCGATGTACAGGTAGGTGTTGAGGTAGTCGCCCTTGATGCCCCGCATCACCTCGTCGGTGAAGGGGTACGTCAGCAGCGCCTGGAGCGAGTCGGGCAGGTCGGCGCCGGCGTCGGCGAGTGCCTTCAGCGTCGGCGCCAGGGCCTTGAGGTCGGCGACCATGTCGTCCTTGCCGGCGTTGATGGTGGAGACGGCGACGCCGGACAGCGTGTCGAGGGCGCGCAGCATGGTCAGGAGCGAACCCCGTTGGTTTTCCAGGGCCTTGAGGCCCGGCGAGAGGCCGGTGAGGACTTTCCCCACGTCCTCCTTGCGCTCGGCCAGGGTGGCGGAGAGCCGGTTGACCGCGTCGAGGGCCTGCGTGATGTCGTCCCGGTGCGCGTCGAGGTCGCTCACGAGGGTGTTGACCCGCTCCAGCATGGATCGGACCTCGGGCTCGCGTCCGCCCAGCGCGGAGTTCAGCTCCTTGGTGATGGTCTTGAGCTGGTTGATCCCGCCGCCGTTGAGCAGCAGGGACAGGGCGCCGAAGACTTCCTCGACCTCGGTGTTGCGGCTGGTGCGGGCGAGCGGGATCGTACTGCCGTTGGTGAGGCGCGCACCCCCCGCGTCCTTGGCGGGGGCGGTGAGCTCGATGAACTTCTCACCGAGCAGGCTGGACTGCTGCAGGCGGGCGCCCGCGTCGGCGGGCAGGCGGATGTCGCCGTTGATCTTCATGGTGACGTGCGCCGTCCAGTCGCCGGTTCCGAGGCGGATCTCGGTGACGCGGCCGACGGCGACGTCGTTGACCTTGACCGCGGACTGCGGAACGAGGCTGAGGACGTCGGCGAGTTCGGCGGTGACCGTGTACGGGTGGGAGCCGAGGTCCGCGCCGCCGGGCAGCGGCAGGTCCTCGATGCCGTCGAAGCGGGGCAGTTCCGCGGGGAGCATGGTCACGGTGAGGACCACGACCGCGCCCAGGGCGACGATCCCGCCGATGCCGGCCCCGGCGGCCTTGCCGGTGAGGGGTCTGCGGCGCTTCACCGGTCCCCCTTCCCACTGCCGGCCGCGGAGCCGCCGGTCACGGGCAGCGGGAGCAGCGGTCCGCCCATGCTGATCTCGTTGAGGTTGGCCCGGCCGTCGAGGGTGCGGGTGTCCTTGTTGTACGCGCCCACCACGTTGGCCGCCGCGAGTGGGGCCACGTCGAGGGCTTCGGCGAGGGAGGCCCGCTGATCGACGAGGGCCTGGGTGAGGGGGACGAGCCGGTCGACGTTCTGCTTCAGCTGGCCCCGGTTGTCCTGGATGAAGGTCTTGACCTGGGCGAGGGCCTTGCCGAGTTCGGTGAGGGCGCCCGCGAGGTCGTCCTTGTTGTCGGCGAAGAAGGTCACCACGTCGTCGAGGCGTTCCTGCGCGGTGCGGACGTCGCCGTCCTTGTCCTTGAGCATGGTCGTGAACGTCTGGAGCTGGCCCAGGGTGGCGAACAGGTCGTCGCTGCTGCCGTCGAGGGTCTTGGCAGCCTTGCCGAATTCCTGGATGGACGTACCGATCGCGTCACCGTTGCCGTTGAGGTTCTTCGCGCCGGTGTCGAGCAGGCGGGACAGGGCTCCGTCCGCGTTGGCACCGTCGGGGCCGAGGGCCTTGCCGAGGTCGGTGATCGAGGCGTACAGCTGGTCGATCTCGACGGGGGTCCGGTTGCGGGACGCGGCGAGCCGGGCGCCGTTCGCGAGGGCGGGGCCCGAGGCGTACGCCGGGGTCAGCTGGACGTACCGGTCCGCGACGATGCTCGGGGCGACGATGACGGCCCGCGCGTCTGCCGCTACGCGTACACCGTCGTCGATGTGGAGTCGGACGCGTACACGGGTCCCCTCGGGCTCCACGGACTCGACCTCACCGACGCGCACCCCGAGGATCCTCAGGTCCGATCCGGCGTAGATGCCGACGGCGCGGTCGAAGTAGGCCGTGACACGGGTGCCTTCGGAGCCGAGGGCGCGTACGGCGACGAGGCCGCAGGCCGCGAGCACCACCATGGCGAGCCCGATGACGAGGGGTCTTCTGAGTTCGGTCATCGGGCACCGCTCCCCTTCGCCGCCGCCGTCTGCTGCGGCGGTTGGCATCCGGTCTTGGGCTGTGACGCCGCGGGCAGGTAGTTCCGGGGCACGACTCCGCACAGGTAGCTGTCGAACCAGTGACCGCTGCCCAGGGTGTTGCCGACGAGCCGGTAGTACGGGCCGACGAGGGCGAGGGTCTTGTCGAGCTGGCTGCTGTTCTTCTCCAGGACCTCGGTGACGCGGCTGAGGGCCTTGAGGGTGGGGCCGAGTTGACGGTCGTTGTCGGTGACGATGCCGCTGAGCTGCGTACCCAGCTCCCGGCTGCCCTTGAGCAGGGCGCGGATGGCGTCGCGTCGGTCCTTCAACTCGCCGAGGAGCGAACCGCCGTCCTCGATGAGGGTCTCGAAGCTGGACTTCTTGCCCTCCAGGGTTTTGGTGAACGTCCGGCTCCCTTGGAGCAGTTGGGAGAGTTGGACGTCACGACTGGAGACGGACTTGGACAGTTCGGACAGGCCGGTGGCGGCGCTGCGCACGTTGGGCGGCGAGTTCTTGAAGGTGTCGGAGATCGTCTCGAAGCTCTCGGCGAGCTTCTTCGTGTCGATGGCGTCGACGGTGCCGCTCAGGTCCTGGAACGCCTGGGTCACGTCGTACGGGGACGTGGTGCGCGCCAACGGAATGCGGCTGCCGGGGTCCTGGCGTCCGCCGCCCAGCGGGTCGAGGGCCAAGTACTTCTCGCCGAGCAGGGTCTTGATGGCGATGGCGGCGGTGGAGCGGTCGCCGACCCAGGCGGCGCCGACCCCGAACGTCACCTTCACCTTGGGCCCGTCGAGGGCGACCCCGGTGACCGAGCCGACCTTGACGCCGGCGATGCGCACCTCGTCGCCGGTGGCGAGTCCGGCGGCCTCGGTGAAGTCGGCGCTGTAGGTGGTGCCCGCGCCGGAGAGCGGCAGGCGGTCCACGTTGTAGGCGAGGACGGCGATCAGGGCGAGCACGACGAGCCCGACGGCGGCCACCGCGACGGGGTTGCGGTCCTTGACGGGGGTGAACCTGGGCGGGCGGCTCATCCTCGGCACCTCGATTCGGTCACGATGATGCCGGTCGGCGGCTTGGAGCCGTCGGAGGTGCTCACACCGCTCACACGGGCCTCGCAGAGGTAGAGGTTGAACCACGACCCGTACGAGGACAGACGGGCCAGGGCGGCCATCTTGGCCGGGGTCCTGGTGAGGAAGTCCTCGATCTGCGGCGTGTGGTCGCCGAGGGTGTTCGAGAGACGGCCCAGTTCGCCGATGCTCTGCTTGAGGGGGGCCCGCCCGTCCTGGAGGAGTCCTGCGGTCACGGTGGTGAGGTCGCCCATCGCCTGGACGGCCTCGCCGAGGGGCTTGCGGTCGTCGTTGAAGCCCGTGACGAGCTTCTGGAGGGTGACGACGAGATCAGCGAAGGCGGCCTCGCGGGTGTTGAGCGTGTCCAGGACCGTATTGAGGTTGGTGACCACCTGGCCGATCACCTGGTCCTTGGCGGCGACGGTCTGCGTGAGCGAGCCGATGTGCCGGATGAGGCTGTCGACGGTGGCGCCCTCGCCCTGGAGGACCTGTACGAGCGACCCGGCGAGGTCGTTGACGTCACTCGGCGACAGGCCCTCGAAGAGCGGTTTGAACCCGTTGAACAGGAGCGTCATGTCGAGCGCGGGCGTCGTGCGGTCCAGCGGGATGGTGGAGCCGGGCGGCAGGGCGGCGCCCACGTCACCGCTGCCCCGGTCGAGGGCGACGTAGCGCTGCCCGACCATGTTGAGGTACTTCACCGCGGCGGTCGCCGAGTCGGGGAGCGTGCGGTCGTCGCGGATGCGGAAGGTGACCTGGGCGGTGCGCCGGTCGACGACGCGGACGTCCGTCACCTCACCGACCTTCACGCCCGAGATCCGTACGCTGTCCCCGTCGATGAGCCCGGTGACGTCGGTGAACAGCGCCTTGTACGAGCGCGTACCCGCGTCCACGCCGGTGTTGGCGATGCTCAGCGCGAGCACGGTCGTGGCGAGGGCGGTGACCAGAACGAAGATCAAGGACTTGACCAGCGGGCCGGTCAGGGGGCGTCGTCGGGTGTGGGCGAGGTCGTTCGTCACTTGAGGACCACCTCCGCTCCGCGGTACGCGGGTCCGGCCAGCAGACTGGTCCAGTCGGGCAGGTCGCCGGGCGGTGTGTCGGCGGCGGGGGCGAGGAGCTCGTTCAGGAGGTCGTTCTCCTGCGCGGAGTTGGCCGGCCCGAGGTTCTGCTCGGCTGCCGCCGTGGCCCGCGCGGCGGGTGCCACCGGGACACCGAGGTAGGGCACCGGGTAGCAGTGCGGACCGCCGCCCGAGGTGTACGAGGGGGTGTCGCGGCCGGGTACGTACGCCCCGCGCGAGGGCACGGTGACCACGTTGACGTGCAGCCCGGGCTGGTCGGTGCCCTTGCCGAGCGCCTTGTCCATGGCCGGCACGAACTCGGCGAGGGTGCGCAGGGTGCAGGGGAACGACGAGGAGTACTCGGCGAGCAGCTCCAGGGTCGGCCTGCCGGTGGCGCTGAGCCGGATGATGTTGTCCTTGTTCTGGCGCAGGAAGGTGGTGATGTCCTGGGCGGTTCGAGTGGTGGCCCCGAAGGTGCCGGCCAGCTCGCTCTCCTTCTCGGCGAGCGTGCCGCTGGTGGTGGTGAAGTCGGTGAGCGCCGTGACGATGTCCGGGGCCGCGTCCGCGTACACGTTGCCGACCTTCACGAGTTCCTGGAGGTCCCGGTTGAGCGTGGGCAGTTCGGGGTTGAACTTCTTCAGGTGGGCGTCCAGTTGGGCGAGGGTGTCGCCGAGCTTGTCGCCCCGTCCCTCGAGCGCCCGGGAGACGGCGGACAAGGTGGCGGAGAGCTTCTGCGGCTGGACGGCCGAGAGCATGGGCAGCACGTTGTCCAGGACCTGCTGGAGTTCCACGGCGCTGCTGGAGCGGTCCTCGGGGATGACGGCGCCGGCCCCGATCGGATGGGGCGAGGGCGACGTCGGCGGTACGAGCGCCACGAACCGTTCGCCGAACAGGGTCGTCGGCAGCATCTGGGCGCGTACGTCGGCGGGGACCTCGTCGAGGGTGTCGGGGTCCATCGCGAGCGTGAGCCGGGCTCCCGTGTCGGTGGCGTCGATGGAGCGGACCTCGCCGATGACGACGCCGCGCATCTTCACCTCGGCGCCCGGGTGCATCTCGTTTCCGAGGCTGCTCGTCTCGACGGTGATCGGGGCGCTGTCGGTGAACTGCTTGTCGTAGACGGCGATCGCCAGCCAGACGAGGAGGGCGGGAACCAGCAGGAAGACGAGGCCGGCGAACCGGCGGCGCAAGGTATCACTCCGTGGGCTGCTCATCTCACCCCGCCACCTTCACGGTCGTGGTCGCGCCCCACAGGGCCAGCGACAGGAAGAAGTCGGTGACGCTGATGAGCACGATGGCGTTGCGCACGGACCGGCCCACCGCGACGCCGACCCCGGCGGGGCCGCCGGAGGCACGGAAGCCGTAGTAGCAGTGGGCGAGGATCACCATGACGCTGAAGATCAACACCTTGAGGACCGACAGCACGACGTCCGTCGGGGAGAGGAACAGGTTGAAGTAGTGGTCGTAGGTTCCCTGGGACTGGCCGTTGAACAGGACGGTCACGTAACGGGAGGCGAGGTACGACGAGAGGAGGCCGATCGCGTAGAGCGGGATGATCGCCGCGACGCCCGCGATGATGCGGGTGGTCACCAGATACGGGATGGAGCGGATGCCCATGCCCTCGAGTGCGTCGATCTCCTCGTTGATCCGCATGGCGCCGAGCTGGGCGGTGAAGCCCGCGCCGACGGTCGCGGAGAGGGCGAGCCCGGCGACCAGGGGCGCGATCTCGCGGGTGTTGAAGTACGCGGAGACGAACCCGGTGAACGCGGCCGTGCCGATCTGGTCGAGGGCCGCGTACCCCTGCAGGCCGACGACGGTGCCGGTGAACAGGGTCATCGCGATCATCACACCGATGGTGCCGCCGATGACACCGAGCCCGCCGGATCCGAAGGCCACCTCGGCGAGCAGCCGCTGGACCTCCTTGAGGTAGCGGCGCAGGGTGCGCGGGATCCAGGCCAGTGCCTTGACGTAGAAAAGGAGTTGGTCGCCGGACCGGTCGAGCCAGAGGAACGGGGAGGCCATCGACCTCAGCCTCCCTTCGGCGGGACGATTTGCAGGTAGATGCCCGTCAGCACCATGTTCACGAAGAACAGCAGCATGAAGGTGATGACGACGGACTGGTTGACGGCGTCGCCGACCCCCTTGGGGCCGCCGCGCGGGTTGAGGCCGCGGTAGGCGGCGACGATGCCCGCGATGAACCCGAAGATCAGGGCCTTGAACTCGCTGATGTACAGGTCGGGCAGCTGGGCGAGTGCGGAGAAGCTGGACAGGTAGGCACCGGGGGTGCCGCCCTGGAGGATGACGTTGAAGAAGTAGCCGCCGAGCGTGCCGACGACGGAGACCAGGCCGTTGAGGAGCACGGCCACTCCCATCGTCGCCAGCACCCGCGGCACGACCAGGCGCTGGACGGGCGAGACACCCATGACCTCCATCGCGTCGAGCTCCTCGCGGATCTTGCGCGAGCCGAGGTCGGCGCAGATGGCGGAGCCGCCGGCGCCGGCGATGAGCAGGGCGACGATGAGCGGGCTCGCCTGCTGGATGACGGCGAGGACGCTGGCGCCTCCGGTGAACGACTGCGCGCCCAACTGCTGGGTGAGCGAGCCGACCTGGAGCGCGATCACCGCGCCGAACGGGATGGAGACGAGCGCGGCGGGCAGGATCGTGATGCTGGCGATGAACCAGAACTGCTCGACGAACTCCCGGAACTGGAAGGGCCGTCTGAAGATGGATCGTCCCACCTCGGCCGCGAGGGCGAAGAGGCGGCCGGTCTGCCGCAGTGCGCCCGTGATCACGAGCCGGTCCCGGTGGCCGGAAGCCGCAGGGTCGGCGCCTGCGCGCCGCGCGCGTAGGTGTCCTCGATGGCGGCGCGGGCGGCGGGCGGCAGTGTATGGAGCATGCCGAGGACGCGCTCGCGGCGCCTGACGGCCGCCTGGCGGGGCGGCAGTCCGGGCGAGGGCTCCAGTTGCGGGACGATGACCCGGGGTGTGGTGGGTACGACGCCGGGCACGGCGGCCTCGGCGGCGAGCGTGACCGCGTCCTTCTCCTCGGACATCCCGATGGGCCCTTCGCGCCGTCCCGCGAGGAACTGTGCCACGACCGGTTCATCGCTGGTGAGCAGCAGTTCGCGCGGGCCGAAGGTGACGAGGTTGCGCCGGAAGAGCATCCCCATGTTGTCGGGGACGGTCGCGGCGATGTCGAGGTTGTGGGTGACGATGAGCATCGTCGCGTCGATCTGTGCGTTGAGGTCGATCAGCAGCTGCGAGAGGTTGGCGGTGCGAACGGGGTCGAGGCCGGAGTCCGGCTCGTCGCACAGCACGATCTGCGGATCGAGCACGAGCGCTCTGGCGAGCCCCGCCCGCTTGCGCATGCCGCCGCTGATCTCGCCGGGGAGCTTGCCCTCCGAGCCGAGGAGCCCGACGACGTCGATGCGCTCCATGACGATCCGGCGGATCTGCGACTCCTTCTTCCGCGTGTGCTCGCGCAGCGGGAAGGCGAT
The DNA here is from genome assembly GCF_026627445.1 of Streptomyces sp. H27-H1. Lineage (GTDB taxonomy): Bacteria > Actinomycetota > Actinomycetes > Streptomycetales > Streptomycetaceae > Streptomyces. The sequence continues at coordinate 3,439 of NZ_JAPNLJ010000020.1, read as the reverse complement.
GTTGTCGAAGAGGGACATGGACCCGAAGAGGGCGCCGTCCTGGAACATGAGCCCGAAGAGTTTACGGGCCTCGTAAATGTCGCGCTCGGGGCTGTTCACCATATCGACGCCGGCTACGAGGACGCGTCCCCGTTCCGGCTTCAGCAGGCCGATGAGCGACTTGAGGAACACCGTCTTCCCGGTACCGGAAGGGCCGAGCATGACGCTCACTTCCCCTGCGGGCAACGTCAAGGTCACGTCCTGCCAGATGTTCTGCTTGCCGAAGGACATGGTCAGACCTTCAACAACCACTTCGATTCCCACTCCACCTCCAGCAGTCGCGTGCCACGCGTGCGTCGCGGGCCGCACGTTAGGTCGTTCGCGATCACCGGACAATAGGTGTGACACCCATTCGACCCGGCGCCCGGGAACTTGTCACCACGTGGACAAAGTCGGATGCGCCACTTGTCTCGTCCGTCAGGAATCCTGCCCGCAGGGGCCGTCAACCAGGGGTCGAGCGTCGCACCCGGAACGCTACGGCCGGGTAACATCCGACGGCAATAAGCGGGGTCAGAGTTTTTCGCGAGACGACCCGCGACCCGCACTCCTTGTCACATGGATTACACATGGGCGCCGTTGTTTGTCACGGCGGAGAGCATGCCGCGCTCCCCATCGAGATGCATACGCCCCGGCCGAGGGGAAAACGAGGCGAAGCGGCGCTCGATCGACCGGAATTATCGATTTTACGCACCCGGCGGCTAATGCGATGTCGAGGACCGCTCACCCCGTGAACAGATATTGGGGGCAGTTCAAAGAATCTTGAACTACGCCATTGTTCCGCCAAGTTTCCCGCAAGTAACGTCAGCGTCGCGGCCGAGGAACACCGAGCCGCGGGCCGTCTGTGTCTCCCCCTCACACAGCTGCGGCCCACCTCTGCCGGTCAATCCCCAAGGAGTCCCACAGTCATGAAGAACACCATCAGAAACCTCGCCGTCGTCACCGGCGCCGCTGCCGCCGCGCTCGCCCTGACCGCGGGCTCGGCATCGGCCCTGCCGTCCACCACCTGGACCGTCAACCCGTCCCCCGCGTCCTACACGGCGACGAACAGCGGGAACATCGTCCTCAGCGTCAACGGCATCGCCATGACGTGTACGACGTCGGGCGCGTCCGGCTCGATGGCCAGCGCGACCGGCAACCCGGCCACCGTCGGTTCGATCAACGCCATCAACTTCGGTGCCACCGGCTCGCCCTGCACGAGCGTCCTGGGCAACGTGACCACCGTCGCCACCACCCCGTGGACCGTGGTGGCACAGGACTACACCGCCGCGACCGGCGTCACCAAGGGCTACATCGGCAACGTCGACGCCAAGGTCACCGTCGGTGCCTGCGTCTTCCGCGTGACGGGCAAGGCGTCCGCCACGTACACCAACTCCACGGGCAAGCTCGCGGTCGCCAGCACCGCCGGCCAGCTCAACGTCGTCTCGTCGACCAACTGCGGCAGCGCCGTACCGGTCGGCGCCAAGCCGATCTTCACCGGTGCCTACCTGGTGAAGAAGACCGGTACCACGATCATCCCGACCATCGTCGGCACCAACCCGTAGGGCGTGCGGGAGTGCCCCTGGCACTCCCGCGGGTCCGTACGCCCGACCGGCAGGACCGGCCGGGCGTTCGCCGACCCACGCCGACCAGGCACGCCGACCGGCCACGCCGGCCGTCGTGCCCCGGACGATCCCCGAGCGGAGCAAGTGATGAGAGGCCACCGTCCCGCCCTGCGGACGCCGCGTGTGCGTGCACGCGGTGCGGCGATCGCCGCCTTCGTGGCGCTCGCCCCCCTGATCTCCTCGGCGGCTGCCGCGGTGGGCTCGCAGGAGGTCACCGCGAAGCTGCCCTACGACTGCGCGCTGCCCTCGGGACAGCAACGCGTCGCGGTACGGGTCACGGCCACCTTCCCCGACCGGGCCACCGCCGGCGAGACGATTCACCCCACCGGGGTCACCACGACGGTCGAACTCCCGGTCGCGGCCGTCGCCGATCTGACGACCCTGGGGGCCACCACGGTGGTGCCCGAGACCAGGCTGTCCCTGGACATCGCCCAGCACGGGGCGAAGGCGCAGGCCCTCTGGCGCGGCACCGGCGCTTCCCCGCCCGTGGCCGTTCCGGCCGCAGGCCCGTTGTCCCTCACCACCACCGGCGACGCCCCGACCGTGACGGCGGTCGCCGACGGCGACCTCACCCTCACGGCCACGGACCTGGGCGTCGACCTTTCCCTCGGCACCGCCGACGGCGCGCCCACCACTCCCGCGTCCCTCTCCCTCGACTGCACCCTCGCGAAGGACGCGGACGACCACGGCCGGCTGGCCACCGTGCCGGTCGGCCCGGCCACCCCCACCCCGACTCCGAGCAGTTCGGCCTCGCCGTCGGCCCCGGCGTCCGGGCGGCCGACGGACCCCGCGTCCCCGGCGGGCTCCGCGTCCCCGAAGGGCTCCGCGCCCCCGAAGGGCCCCGGCACGCCGAAGGGGTCCACGGGGCCGGGGACTCCCGCGGAGGGCGCGGGCGGGGCCAAGGGCAAGGCACCGAAGGTCGGCGAATCCCGCGCCGGCTCGTCGGCCGCCAGGCCGCCGGCGCCGCCCTGCGTCAAGCAGAACCCGACCGACAAGTCACTCACGGCGTACATCACGGGCTACTCGAACGTCCGCAAACTGGGCGGCGCCTCCCTGATCCCGGTGTCGTGCGTGCAGATCGAACAGGGCGACCCGGACATCTCCTTCCCACCGGACGGGAGCATCCACCTGCTCCAGAAATCCGCCGCCTATCTCGACTACCAGGGCCGCAAACAGACCCCGCCGTTCAAGTCCACCTTCCTGACCTTCGGATTCACCCCGACGACGGCGACCATGATCCTGGAGCAGGCGGGGCCCATGACTGTCGCGTCGGACGTCCTGCTCGTCTTCCCCGACAACATCGCGGAGACCTACGTGCGCGCCCCACTGGTCCTGCGCGTACTGGACGTCGAGGTCAACGGCACTCGCCTGGACGTCGGTCCGTCGTGCCGCACGCAGACCCCGCTCAGCTCCCCCGAGCCCGATCCGGCCACGTACCCGGGCCCGCACCTGGTGATGCTCGGGAAGGGGCAGCTCATCAACGGCACGGACGCCACCGGTTACGTCCTGACCTCCGGCGGCCCGCTGACAGGCGAGGTGACCATCCCCGCCTTCACGGGCTGCGGCGCGGGTGGTGAGGACCTGGACCGGCTGCTGACCGCATCCATCTCGGGCCCCGGCAACTACGTCAAACAGATCCAGGGCCAGACGTGTGCGGTGGCCGTCGAGGTACCGACCGAGGGCCAGTGCACCGAGGACCACCAGCCGTACGTGGTCCCCGTGCCGGAGCGCTGATCCGTACCACCCGCCCCGCCGCTCGGCGCACCCCCGCCCTCCCCCCCCGGCCCAGGGGAAACCAC